>CAVUIU010000024.1:0-181480 GCA_963741615.1 uncultured Actinomycetes bacterium | reverse complement strand
CGGTTAGCCCCGCGCGTGAGGTTCGCCTCGGCCATTCGCTTCAGGTGCGTCCGGTCCAGCTTCCCGGTGGCGGTGAGCGGCATGTGGTCGAGGATGACTATTTCCTCGGGCGCCTTGTAGCCGATCCTCGCGCGTGCGAACTGGATCAGCTCTTGGCTGGGCGGGCGCGCGGTCCCCTCGGTCAGGGTGATGTAGGCGCGGACGTTCTCGCCGTGGACAAGGTCGTGGATCCCGATCACCCCGGCGCTCGCGACGGCCGGGTGCTCGAGCAGGGCGCCTTCGACCTCCTGGGGGCAGATGTTGGAGCTGTCGTGGACGATGATCTGCTTCTTGCGCCCGCAGAAAAAGAAGTAGCCCTCGTCGTCGGCGCGCATCACGTCGCCGGAGTCGAGCCACCCGTGGCTGAAGGCCGCCTTGGTCGCGCCCGGGTCGTCCCAGTAGCCGACGGTGGCCGCGGGAGTATTGATCCACAGGCGGCCTTCGCTGCCCACCGGCAGCTCCTGGCTGTCATCGTTGCGGATGGACAGCGAGACCGCGGGAACGACCTGCCCGACCGAACCGAGCTTGATCCGGCCCGATGGTGGGCTCACCGTCACCAGCCCGGCTTCGGTCAGGCCGTAGGCCTCGTCGATCACGAACCCGCTCAGCGCGGTGAACTCCCGCTCCAGCTCCGCGGAGACGGTGTCGCCCGCCCCGCGGCACAGTCGCAGCGAGGCGAAATCGCCGTGCCGGGCGCCGTGGTCGCGGGTCAGCGCGAACAGCGCCGACGGAAGCATCGACAGCACCGTGGGGCGGTCTTCGCGAAGCAGCGGCAACAGCTCGTCCCCATCGATTGTCCGAGGCACAATCACGCCAGCGCCCGCGCTGAGCGCGGCGAACGAGACGTAGAACGCGCCAACGTGCGACAGCGACGAGCCCGCCAGAAGCAGATCGGCCGGGCTGAGCTCGAGCCCTGCCGCCGCCGTCGCGAACATCCACCCGAGCGTCTGGTGCGTATGGGTGACCCCCTTCGGGCGTCCGGTACTGCCGGAGGTAAAGAAGATCACGGCAGGCGCCGCCGGGGAAGGAGGCGGCGGAGGCGACGATGAGGCCTCCCGCTCAATCAGCTCGCCGAAAACCGGGCCCGCTCCTGGCTTGCCGCCGTAGCTGATGGTGCCCAAAGGCAGCTGCCGGGCGAGCTGGCTTGCGGCGAGATCTTCCTCCCGCTCGGCATGCGCGAGCAGGGCACGGGCTCCGCTGACCGCGAGGGCGTGATCGATCTCCGGTGCCATGTAGCGGTAATTGAGGGGCGTGGCGACCAGCCCCGCCTTGAAACAGGCAAGGTAGTGCACGACGAGCGCGGGACGATTGGGCATCAGCGAAGCGACCCGATCGCCGGGGACTCAGCCCCAGACCGAGCAAACTGACAGCCAGCCGATCGCTGAGGTCATCGAGCGTGCGCCACGTCCAGCGCGTACCCGCACAGATCAGCGCGAGCCCGTCCGGATCGGCATCCAGCCCTGCGCGCAGCAGACCGCACAGGCTCACCGGCCCCTCCACCGCCCTTCCGGCATACCCGGTCACGCTGTCACCCCCGTAAGTGAGATCAACATCGAAACGCTGCAGAAGCGGAGGAGGAGCCGCCTGCCGAGCCGTCACCGGAGCCGCTGATCCACGGCACACTCCGGCGGTCAGCACGCCGGCCAAACAGACCCTGGGCGCAGGCCGCAAGCGCAGGCGCGACCCCACGGTACGAGCGAGACAACGAGCAAACCCCGTGGTACAGCTCGGTGCGGTCGATGCGGATCAACGGGCGCATCCCCGTCCACTTCGGTACTTGATCGTGCCTTAAGCAGGAGCATTCTCGCAATGGGGAGGCCAAGCGCCGCCTCCCGGCGCCGCCTCTGCCCACCGCGCTCACCGTGACACACGCATCCGATGCGGACGACGAGATCCAGCTCACGACCAGACCGCGATCCCACCATTCCGCTCTGTGAGGAGAAGCGACAGTCGCTCAGTGTGCAGGTCGCCCGATCGACCCTGGCCTCCGGCACACGAACTGGATGGTGACCAGACACCTAACGCCAGCCAGAACCGGCCAGAGCCAGAGATAGCAGGCACCCAGGCCAGCGCCAGATCGGCAACGGATCGGGTGAGGGTGGGCTGCTTCGCCTCACCGTCGGTGATCGGCCCGGGGTCGGGCGCGGCGCGGATCGTGCCGTTTTGGGCACGGGCGGTGCGCGGATCGGAGTGTGGGCACGCGGATCCAGATCATTGGTACTGCCGGTCACGCTGAAGCTCCAGCTGCCCGGCTGGGACCACCCATCCGGGCTGTAGCCGGTACCGGGCCGGCCGAGCCATCTGCAAGCCAGCGACGGCAAGGACCGCAGCACGATCGGCGGCCGGCGCTGTCCCCGCTCGGCGGCCCATGACGGCTGTGTGACGCGCCCGCGGGTGTGCTTCTATCCGGTGGCCGGGCTTCGTGATGACGTCGGGCTTGGGGCAGGTGGGATCTTGCCGGTGGGATGTTGTTCGTTCACCTGCGACGGCGCACGATGGAGCAATGCTGAACGTGGGTGAACAAGCACAAGGTCGCAGTGCCTGAGCGTGCGGCCTAGCGTCACGCGTTGTCAGGCCCGGAGCCGAAGGTGGGGGTGAGGGCCGTGCCGAGGATCGCGCATCCGACCGTTGAGCAACGCAAGGCCAGAGGAGTGGAATCCCGGCAGCGGACACCTGTCTCGGATCATGGGGGGTGGCGCGCTGCCGCGGACCGCCCGGACCCGGTGGCGCTGCTGGAAGGGCAGAATCTCACCCGCGAGCCCGACCTGGTGCCGGTGCGGCACGGCCGGATGATGATCTCGCCGTTCACCTTCTACCGGGGCGCGGCCAAGATCATGGCCGCGGACTTGAAGGACACCCCGGTGGCCGGCCTGGGCGCGCAGCTGTGCGGCGATGCCCACCTGTCGAACTTCGGCGCGTTCGCCTCCCCCGAGCGGCGGCTGCTGTTCGATCTCAACGACTTCGACGAAACCCTGCCCGGGCCGTTCGAGTATGACGTGAAGCGGATGGCGGCCAGCTTCACCATCGCGGCCCGCAATAACGGGTTCTCGAAGGAAGACACCCGCACGGCGGCGCTCGCGTCGGTGAGGGCGTACCGGGAGGCGATGGCAACATTCGCCCAGATGCCGACGATGGACATCTGGTACGCCAGCCTGGACGAGAACCAGTTGCTAAACGCGGTCCGCGGCGCGGTGGCCGAGACCGCGCAAGAGGCGAAGGCAGCCAAGAAGAAGAAGGCCAAGAAGGCCAGGAAAGCCGGGGAGGACGCCAGGCGGGCCAAGCAGGCGGCGGCGCGGGCGCAGAAATCCCGCGAGAAGGCCCACACCCGGGACAGCCTGCAGGCGCTGTCCAAGCTCGGCGAGGTGGTCGATGGGAAGCACCGGATCGTGAGCCAGCCGCCGATCATCGTGCCGTTGCGTGACCTGACCGTTACGTTCGGCTTGTCCCCCGACGACATTATGCCGGCGATCCACGACCGGTTCCGCGCCTACCGGGCCACCCTGCCAGCGGACCTGCGCCATCTTCTTGACCGGTTCCAGGTCGTGGACGCCGCCCGCAAGGTCGTCGGCGTCGGCAGCGTCGGCACCCGGGCATTCATCGTCTTGCTCCAGGGCCGCGACGAGAACGACCCCCTGTTCCTGCAAGTCAAAGAAGCAACCGCGTCCGTGCTGGAGGCATACCTGCCACACAGCCGGTTCCGGCAGCACGGCGAGCGCGTGGTCCAGGGACAGCGATTGATGCAGGCCGCCAGCGACATCTACCTCGGCTGGACCAAAGGCCTGGATGCGCACCGTCACTTCTACTGGCGCCAGCTACGCGACATGAAAGGCTCAGCCGTGGTCGAAGCGATGACCCCGCCCGCGCTGACCTTCTACGCAGGCATCTGCGGGTGGACGCTGGCAAGGGCCCACGCCCGGTCCGGGGACCCCATCGCCATCGCCGGGTACCTGGGCGGCGGCGAAGAATTCGACCGGTCGATCACCGGCTTCTGCGAGCGCTACGCCGACCAGAACGAGCAGGACTACCAGGAGTTCCTGAAGGCCATCAAATCCGGGCGCCTGGAAGCGGCCAAGGGCATCTAACACCCCCCTGCCTGTGCATCCCTGGCTAGCCGTCACCAGGTGAACGCCAACAGTGGATTGGTTGCGATAATCTGCACACAACGCCGCTGAGGAGGGCCGAGAGATGGATGGCCATGACGACCGGCGGCCGGGGCCCAGGCAGGCATGTTGAGTCCGAGATCGATCACGTTCAGTGACTAGCTCTGATCAACGTCACCGCGCAAGTAGCCGCCGTTATGGCGCGCTCGTCTCGTGCCCTTGGTGGCTGATGGTGTGGTGCCGAATGGATGTTCTGGCGTGGTGAATGTGAGAGGTTCCGGGTCGCCCGGGCCGCGTCAACGGCTGCGAGCACTGCCTTCGGCGCCAGCAGCGGGGCCTGCGAAATCTTCACTTGTGCCCTGTCCGGCGCTGCGAGTCCGCGGCGTCACGCGCGAATTGGGGACCTGGGGTGTCCGGTGGCGTTTGATCGTGGCCGCGTGCCGCGGCGGCGGGTAGCGCGAGCGCTCGGAGCGCGAGGGCAGTGACCGCGGGTTCAAGGTCGGCGGGCATGGCCGCCGCGCGGATCCGGCGGGCGGACAGCACGGACAGCAGCAGCCAGGCGGCGGCCTCGGGGGCGGCGTCGGGGCGGACACCCCCGTCGGCCTGGGCGCGCTGGATCAGGTCGGCCAGGTGGGCGGCGATCGCGCGGAAGGCGTTGCGGGCGGGCTCGGTCAGCTCGGGCTCGGTGGTCAGCGCGGTCGCGTCGGCGAAGAGCACGCCGTAGGCCGCGCCTACATGCTCGGTGTCTGCGTGCCGGGCGGCGGGATCGGTCGTGGTCTGGCCTGGCCGCTCGTGTGCGAACGGAGTAAGCACATGGGCCAGCAGCCCGGACGCTGAGCCGAAGCCTGCGGCCCGGTCGTCAAGCGATGCCCGGATCTCAGCGGCGGCACGCTCCAGAACGGCGGCGAATAGCGCGGCCTTGGAGCCGAAGTTCTGGAAGATCACTGGCTCGGTGACGCCGACCCGGGCCGCCACGTCGGAGACCTTCCCGGCGCGGTAACCGGCCTGGGCGAACACCTCGGTGGCGGCGCGCAGGATCGTTTCCCGGCGCTTGGCCGCGGGCAGGCGGGTTCTGCTGGGCGCCTTGCCATCTCTGTCGCGATCCATGTCCGCCGTCCGTCTTCATCTTGCGCGGAAACTTAGTCATCACTAAGCTTAGTGGCAACTAAGTTACAAGGGCGAGGGAGGATTCCGTGCATGACACGCTCCAGCGCTTGCACAGAGGGCAGCGCGGCAAGGGCACCACGATCGACCACTTCCGGTTGAACGAGGTGGTGAGCCAGATCGCGTTCGCCGGGCGCCGCAGCCGCGTGTACCGGCGGATCGTCTCTCTGAGCGGGGTGCGGCCGGGGGATTCGGTTCTGGACGTGGGGTCGAGTGGCGGGTACCTCGCCAGGAAGCTGGCCGCCGCCGCGGGGCCGGCCGGTCACGTCACGGGGGTGGACCCGTCGGAGGCGGCGATCGCGTACGCGCGGCGCCGCGCACTGCGGGCCATGACGTTCACCGTTGGCGTCGCGCAGGACCTGGGCCTGCCGGATTCCTCGTTTGACGTCGTCACCTGCACGCTCGCCCTCCACCATGTTCCCGCGCGGAAGCGGGAGGCCGCATTGCGCGAGATGTACCGGGTGACCAAACTCGGCGGGCGCTTGCTGGTCGCGGACTTCGACCCCTCCCGGCGGCCGCTCCCGCTGCATCCCGGCGGACGGCGGATGCGGCGCGCCTCCGCCACCGTCGTCCCCCCGGAGGAACTCGCCGCCACAGCCGGGTACCGGGTCGAGTCCTCCGGCGAACTGCCCCTGCTGCGCTACATCCTGGCCGTCCGCCCGGAAAACGATGCAAGGCCATGACCAGAAGGGGCCGATGGGCTCCTGCGATGGCAGCAGTTAGGTGAGTCAGTCTTCCAGCTCGACCCTGCCCTGCAGGTAGTCCTCCCGGCTGATCTCGCCGTTGGCGTACCGCAGCCGCAGGGCATCTTTGGCTTCCCGCACAGCGGGCAATTCGGCAAGGGAAATCGGGGGCGGTGCGGCGCTGCGCCGGCTGTGCACGCCCCGCGCGATCACGATGCCACCAGTAACTCCCACGGCCAGGGCCAGCAGGATCCACAGAAGTATCCAGCCGCCCATCGTGCTCATCATTCCGCCCATAGCGACCTGTTGTTCTGACGAGGTCAGGACCCGTCTATCAGCATTGCGGGCCGTCGGTTCATCGCGCAGGGTCGCATGTCCTTAACCGCGTGACCAAGGGCTACTGCAGAAGCCACGCCAGCCGGATCGGCGCGATCGGCATCCCGCACGACCTCAGCTGCGGCGACCCGCAGCACCCAGCGGTTCATGCGGGGGACGAAGCCGAAGATGGGCGAGGCAGCCGCCGGTGAGGGCGAGGATCACCCGCCGATCAGCACCACGATGCCGATCAGGCCGCCGCCGGCCGGGGAAGTTCTCGCTGCCAAGCCACCCGGCCGCGTGGAGACCGTCGCCGGCGAGCAGGCCGGCGATAATGTACTGCGGGACGGCAAAGCAGCCACCATTTCACCAGGACCAGACCGCGGGACAGCCGCTCCGGGTACTCGGGCGCGGTGGGCCGGGTACTCATGGACTTCCTTCAAGCTGGACGGCGGATGCGGTCGGTGCCGGGCACGCCGTGGGCGTAGTACTGCACGTGCCACGTCCAGCGCAGCACGCCGACGTTGAAGCGCGCCGGCTGGAGCAAGGCAGTGCCGTTCGTCCCCAGCCCGCGGGCTGTTCGCCTTGGCGAGGCCAGCCGCGGGTGTCAGTTCTTCCTGCGGATGCGGCTTACCGCGCCGACCGCGGGGGCTAGCGTCGGGCTAGCGTCAGCCCCAGGCCGATGGTGACCACCATGGAGGTGAGGTACCCGGAATTGCCGGATGCCGACGTCGCTCACCACAGGCTCCCCAGCGCTTGCGCCCCCCGGCGCTGGCCTGCGGCCCAGCTGAAGCCTGCTGCGGCAGCACAGCACGGGGCACCGGGCCTGCTCATGCCCGGCCCCCGGCCGGTACCCGGTGGTGATGGCCCGGCGCCTGACCGGGATCGTCGGCCAGCGAGAGGTAGCTTTCGTCCTCTTGGGCGGTGTGCAGCCGGAGGATGGCGTGCAGCCCGTAGAGCAGGCCGCGCAGGTCGGCTATGTCGGCGTCGTCGGGGTCGTTGTTGCCGATGTCGTCGAGGAGCTGGCCGAGCCGCCTGATCTGGTGGGTGATCTCGGCGTGCGCCCTGCTCATGGTGGCTGTCGGCTGGTTCCCGCCGAGGAGACGGTCAAGCGCCGGGTAGAGTTCTTCCTCCTCGGCCTGCTCGTGCGGCCCGATCTGCTCCACGAGCAGCCGGTACACGTCCCTGACCCGGGCCATCGCATCGCCGGCGGGGATGAAGCCCAGACAGTCCGCAGCATCGCGCAGCTGGCTGATGCCGGCCCGGATCCTCTCGTGCTCGCCCTGGAAGCGCCGCGTGAGCGTCACGTCCGCCGCGGCCAGCCGGGTGCTGCTGCTACCCGGCCGCAGCGCGCGCAGGGCGTTCAGTATCACTGCCACATCGATGGCTTCCTGCAGCAGCGCCCCCCATACCGCTGGCAACAGGCCCACAGCGGCCACGCCCATGGCAGCCAGCGACATCGCCATCCCGGCAAGAACGCTCTGCAGCGCGATCCGGCGGGTGCGGCGGGCCAGCGCCGCCACCTCGCCGACGCGGTCGAGCCGGTTGACAGTGAGCACCGCGTCAGCGGCTTCGGATGAGGCGGTCGCGCCCCGGGCGCCCATGGCCACCCCCACGTCCGCCAGCGCCAGTGCTGGAGCGTCGTTGATCCCATCCCCGACCATGATCGTGGGCGCGCGGCGGCGCTCCATGCGGACCGCGTCGAGCTTGTCCGCGGGGCTGCGGTCGGCGAGCACATCATCCACGCCGATGGCCGCGCCGACCGTGCCAGCGACTTCCGCACGGTCCCCGGTCACCATCACGATCCGGCTGATGCCGCCCCGCCGCAGTGAGCGGATGGTCCGGGCCGCGTCGGGCCGGACCGGGTCGTCCAGCACCAGCACCCCGGCCGGCTCGCCGTCAACCGCGACGAACACCGTCAGCGCCCCGTCCAGCCGTGCCTGGCGGCGGGCTGTCTTCGCCCACAGGGGCGAGCCGGTCACCTGGGCCCAGCCGGCCTTGCCCACGGCGACCTGGTGGCCCGCGACTACCCCCCGGATGCCCTGCCCAGCGACCTCGTCGACCTGCCCGGGCAGGACCAGCTCGCAGTTGCGTTCCGCGGCCGCGTGCACCACGGCGCTGGCCAGAACGTGCTGGGACACCTGGTCCAAGGACGCGGCCAGGCGCAGAACCTCCTCAGCGGGCAGCGGGCCAGCCGCGACGATGGCGGCCAGCGCCGGACGGCCGCGGGTCAGCGTCCCGGTCTTGTCCAGCAGCAGCGTCGTGCACTGCGCGAGGCGCTCCAGCACGCCGCCGCCTTTGACGACCACGCCGCGGCGAGCGGCGACCGACAGCCCCGACACCAGGGCGACCGGGGCAGCCAGGATGAGCGGGCACGGGGTGGCCACGACCAGGACCGCCACTGCCCGCTCAGCCCCGGCGACTGCCCATGCGGCTCCGGCCGCGGCCAGGCTTACCAGCAGGAACCACAGCGCGTACCGGTCGGCCAGCCGGACGAACGGGGCTTGCGATTGCTCTGCCTCCGATACCAGGCGGACGATCCCGGCGTAGGTGCTGTCGGCGGCCCTGGCCGTAGCCAGCAGATCAAGCGGCCCCCCCGCATTCACCACGCCGCTGCGCACCGCCTCACCCTGCGCCCGCTCGACGGGAAGCGGCTCGCCGGTCAGCGCCGACTCATCCAGGACCGCCGCGCCGCCGGCCACCGTGCCGTCGACCGGAATAACCTCGCCCGGTGCCACCAGCAGCAGGTCACCTGGGACAACCGCGTCCAGCGGCACGGACTCCAAAGCGCCGCCCCGGTAACGGCGTGCGATTCTGGGCGCCCGCTCCAGCAGAGCCTGCAAGTCGCGGCGGGCACGCCCGGCAGCCCACGCTTCCAGCGCCCGCCCGCTGGCCACCATCACGCTGATCACCGCAGCAGCCAGGTACTCCCCGACAGCCAGCGCGCCAGCAAGAGCCAGCAGCGCGATCACATCCACGCCCAACCGGCCATGGCGAAGGCTGTCGGCCATCGACCACAGCGAATACCCAACCCCGCACAGCCCGGCAGCTATCCAGGCCGCATCCCCCACGCCCTCAGCGCCCGCGAGCCACAGCACCCCACCCGCAGCCAGCCCGGATGCGATGACCGCCAGCAGCACGAGCGCATTATGCCGGGCCAGCCACAGCCCCCCATCGCGGACACGAACGACAGCCACATTCTCGATGATTCACCAAACCGCATTGCCGCAGGCAGAGCCAGAAGTCCACCGGCAGCCGGGCTTTCGGCACCAGCCAGGGACGCCAGCCCCAGCATCACACGGCGCCCAGCACCAGGCGCGGTACCGCGGGCAGCCTGTCAGGGCGATGGGGATGTAAATTCAACGGTGTAACTCCCGAGACGGAGGAGACACCAGTGACGGACGTGACGACCAGCCATGACGAGGACGGAGCGGAGCTCTCGGCCGCCGATGAGCAGCTGCTGCGGGAGCTTACCGAGCGGGCCCGCACCGGCGGGCTGAAGATGACCGGCGAGGGCGGGCTGCTGGGCAAGCTGACCAAGATGGTGGTCGAGGGCGCCCTGGAGGGCGAGCTGGATGACCACCTGGGCTACGGCAAGCACGACCCGGAGGGCCGCAACGGCAGCAATTCCCGCAATGGCCGCCGCGCCAAGACCGTGCTCACCGAGACGGGCCCGGTGGAGATTTCGGTGCCGCGGGACCGTGATTCCAGCTTCGAGCCGAGAATCGTCGCCAAAAGGCAGCGGCGGCTGACCGGGGTCAACGAGATGGTGATTTCCCTGTCCGCGAAAGGGCTGACCCATGGGGAGATCTGCGCGCATCTGGCCGAGGTCTACGGCGCAGACGTCTCGAAGCAGACGATCACGGCCATAACCGACCGGGTCATGGAAGGCCTGGCGGACTGGCAGAACCGGCCGCTCGATCCGGTCTACGCGGTGCTTTTCATCGACGCCATTAATGTGAAGATCCGGGAGGGCCAGGTCGCCAACCGGCCTATCTACCTGGCGCTGGGCGTCACCGTGGACGGGGAGCGTGACGTGCTGGGACTGTGGGCCGGCGAGCACGGGGACGGGGAAGGCGCGAAGTTCTGGCTGCGGGTCTTGTCGGAAATCAAGAACCGCGGTGTGCGGGACGTGTGCATGCTGGTCTGCGACGGGCTGAAAGGCCTGCCTGATGCGGTGAGCACCGTGTGGGAGAAGACAATCGTGCAAACCTGCATTGTTCATCTTTTGCGGAATTCGTTCAAGTACGCCTCCAAGCGTGACGGGGGGCAGATCGCGAAAGACCTCAAGCCCGTCTACACCGCGGCGTCCGAGGCGGAAGCGCTTGACCGGTTCGCCGAATTCTCCAGCAAGTGGGAGAAACGGTACCCGGCCATCATACGGCTGTGGGAGAACGCGTGGGCGGAATTCGTGCCGTTCCTGGCCTTCGACCGGGAAATAAGGACCGTCATCTGCACCACAAATGCGATCGAATCAATCAACGCCCGGCTGCGGCGCGCAGTGAACGCCCGCGGTCATTTCCCCACCGAGCAGGCCGCGTGAGCTCAACGGGTCAACGCAACACCTCGATGACGGAGGTGCTGTGTGAGCGTTGGCGGGCGGCCTGCGATTCCGGTCGCGGTGCAGCGTGAGTTCTGGGCTGCGATCCGGTCGGGGATGGTGGTCGCGGAAGCGGCCTCTTGTGCCGGCGTGTCGATCACGGTCGCATGGCGGTGGTTCCGCCACGTTGGCGGGGTGATGCCCCCGGATTTCTCGTCGTCTCCGCAACCGGTCACCGTGCGCCGGCTCTCGCTCGGCGAACGCGAGGAGATCGCCTGCCGTCGCGCGGCCGGTGAGGGAGTGCGAGCGATCGCGGTCGCTCTCGGCCGGTCACCTTCAACGATCAGCCGGGAGCTGCGCCGTGGGACCGTGCGCCGCAAGTCCGGCTATCGAGCCACCGTGGCTCAGGCCCTGGCTGACCAACGCTCCCGGCGCCCGAAGGCACGGGTGCTCGAGCGCAATGACAGGCTGCGTGAGCACGTGCAGAATCGGTTGCATGCCAAGGACAGCCCCGAGCAGATCAGCTACCGCCTGCTGATCGACTACGCAGACGACCAGACGATGCGCATCTCCCACGAGACGATCTATCGCTGCCTCTACGTGCAAGGCCGTGGTGGCCTGCGCCGAGAGCTGGTGACATGCCTGCGGACCGGGCGAGCGCTACGCAAGACCCGGCGGGCAACCGAACGGCGCGGACGCATCACTGGCATGGTCAACATCGCCGAGCGTCCCGCGGAGGCCGCTGATCGTGCGGTTCCAGGGCACTGGGAGGGGGACCTCATTACCGGGGCGGAGAACAAGTCCGCGATTGGCACACTCGTCGAGCGAGCCACCGGCTACGTGACGCTGCTGCACCTGCCGAACGGTCATGGCGCTGAGGCGGTGCAGGAGGCGATGGCCGGGGCGATGAGCCATCTGCCCGCCACCCTGCGCCGGACCCTCGCATGGGACCAGGGAATCGAGATGGCAAACCACGTCGCGATCGCGAGCGCCACCGAGCTTGCGATCTACTTCTGCGACCCCCACTCGCCGTGGCAGCGGGCAACCAGCGAGAACACGAACGGCCTGCTGCGTCAGTACTTTCCGAAGAGCACCGACCTATCCGGCTATCACCGCGACTACCTCGGCTTCGTCGCTGCCCAACTAAACAACAGGCCTCGTAAGCGACTCGGCTGGCGAACCCCGGCCGAGGCTCTGGATCAGCTACTCTCAGAGTCCGAGAACCCACCCGGTGTTGCGCTAACCGGTTGAATCCGCCCCGCCCTCAAGTGCCTCTACCTGGCGATCATGAGCCTGGACCCGACCGGGAAGGGCCGCCAGCGGTGGACCAACCGGTGGAAGGCCGCCCTCAACGCCTTCGACATCACCTAATGGGCACATGGCAGATCTCCGCTTTTGTTTCCCGAGGCTGGAGCCTTTGTTCGAGGCCGCGGGATCTGCCTGCCGGCCGATGCCGATAGCGATCTGGGCGCCTGACGCCTTGACCAAGGCTGGCGGGGCCGGGCTGGCGCGGTCGGCGCCGGGTGACCCGTTGACATCACCGGGGCGAGACCTCTCGTCGAAGATCCGGGTTCCGGTGCCGGCCGCACCCTTGCCTGGCTGGCGGGCGACACGCCGGGCCGGGTGCTGGGAGCGCGTCGTTCGTGCCGGTATGGGTGGTCGTGGCCTGAGCCACCCGCAGGAGCTACCCCTCATCAGCGCCGGGAGCCACCGAGCCCTGGCCAGGACCGGGGCCTGCGGGCAGCCGGGGTCACGAACGGCCAATCGGATGGCGGTGCCCTTGAGCCCTTCCATTAGGGAGCGCGCGTGCCCTGCACGGCCCTGGCCAGCCCGGACAGCGGCTGGATACGGACGAGGAGGAGCTAGTTGGACGCATTCTGCGGGATCGACTGGGCGGAAGACCACCACGATGTCGCCCTCGTAGACCACGGCGGCGCGGTGCTGGCCCGGCTGCGCATCAGCGACGACGCGGCCGGGCTGACCCGGCTGCTGGGGCTGCTGGCCGACCACGGCGACAGTGCCGGGAACCCGGTCCCGGTGGCTATCGAGACCCCACGCGGCCTGCTAGTGGCATGCCTGCGCGCTGGCCGGCCGGTCTACCCGGTCAACCCGATGGCGGTGGCACGCTACCGGGACCGGCACTCGGTGGCGGGCCGCAAGTCCGACAAGGGCGACGCGGCCGTCCTGGCGAACGTGCTGCGCACCGACATCCACGCGCACCGGCCGCTGCCGGCCGATAGCGAGCTCGCGCAGGCCATCGCGGTGCTGGCCCGTGCCCAGCAGGACGCCGTCTGGGACCGCGTCACCGCGCACAACAAACTCCGCTCCCACATGCGCGAGTACTACCCCGGCTTCCTCGCCGCCTTCGCCGACGCCAAGGGCGGCATCATGCGCCCCGAGGCCCGCGCGATCCTGGCCGCCGCCCCCACCCCGGCAACCGCGGCGAGGCTGACCCTGGCGCAACTGCGCGCCATGCTGCGCAAGGCCGGGCGCAGCCGCGGCATCGACGCCGAGGCCGCCCGGCTGCGCGAGGCCTTCCGCCAGGAGCAGATGCGCCAGCCACCCCTCGTCGAGGAGGCCATGGGCCGTCAGGCCCGGGCACTGCTCCGCCAGCTCGACGCCGCTTGCCAGAACGCCAGCGACCTTGAGGCCGCCGCCATCGAGTCTTTTAGCCAGCACCCGGACGCCGGGATCATCACCAGCTTCCCAGGCATCGGCGCGCTTACCGGCGCCCGGGTACTCGCCGAGATCGGAGATGACCGGTCCCGCTTCACCGATGCTAAAGGGCTCAAGGCCTACGCCGGGGCCGCTCCCATCACCCGCGCGAGCGGCAAGTCAAGATCCGTCACCCGCCGGCACGTCAAGAACAACCGTCTCGCAGCAGCCGGCTACATCTGGGCGTTCTCCGCCCTGACCGCATCACCCGGCGCCCGCGCCCACTATGACCGCCGCCGCGACACCGGCGACCGGCACGCCGCGGCCGAGCGCAATCTCTTCGGCCGTCTCCTCGGCTGCCTCCACCACTGCCTGGCCACCAGCCAGGACTACGACGAGGCCACCGCCTTCCCCTCCCACCCCGCCATACCCGCCGCCGCCTGACAACAACAACCTCGGCCAGCTACTTGACAACTAGAGGGCATCGGATGTCTTCGACGGCCGCCTCACCGCCGGACGGAAGTAGAACATACAAGATCAGTTACACCGAAGACTTGACAGACCCGGGCGATGGGGATCTAAGTGGTCGCGCCCGTAAGTTCGTCGGGGGTAGAGATCACGCTGCTAGTTGCAGGGATCGTTGTGCCTGGTGGGCGTCGATGCGGTCGAGCAGGGTGTCGAGGTCGCTGCGGGTGAACTTCCAGTTGAATGGCTTGGCCACGGCGTTGTAGTGGGTCTGGAACGCGGCGAGGCGGTCGCGGATCTGGCCGAGGTCGGTGAAGTCGTTGGGGGTGACGACTTTGCGCTGGACTACGGAGAAGTAGATTTCCGCCTGGTCCAGCCAGGAGGCGTGGACTGGCAGGTGGATCAGGTGGGCGTTCGGCCATGCTTTGTGCATCCGCTTGATGGAGGCGGTGCCGCGGTGGGAGGAGCCGTTGTCCACGATCCAGAACACCCGGCCGGCGCTGGCATAGGGCTCGGTGGTCATCACCTGCTCGGCCAGCCGGGCGAACGGCGCGATCCCGGTGGTGGCCTCGCACCGTCCGGTCACCTGGCCTCGGTGGACGTCCCAGGCGGCCAGGTAGGCCAGCGCCCCGCCACGGTTGTAGTCGTGCTGGACTCGCATGGCCCGGGCCTTGCCCGGGGGCAAGGTGGGGTGGCAGCGGCAGCGGGCCTGGATCGAGGTCTTCTCATCCGCGCAGATGACAAAGTCGCTGGCGCCCAAGGGCTCGCCGTCCCAGATCCCGGCATACAGATCCAGGACGCGGGCGGCCTTGACCCCAAAATCGGGGTCCCGGACCGAGATCCACGAGCGGTGCTGCCACGGTTTGAGCGCATCGCTGGCCAGCCACCGGCGCACCGTGGAAGCCGAGGCGGCCACCTGGCATCGCCCGGCCAGCTCGCGGGCCAGATCCGGGCAGCTCCACCGCGACAGCGGCACCCCGGTCTCAGCCGGCAGCGCGCACGCCAGCGCGACCGCCTCGGCCCGCGCGGCGCCGGTGAACACCGGTGGCCGCCCACTGCGCCGGGCGTCCTTCAGTCCGGCCAGCCGGGCGCCGGCGAACCGGCGGCGCCACTTGCGGACCGTGTCCATGCACACCCCCAGCTCACCGGCGATCCCCGCGTTGGACCAGCCGGCGGCCGCCGCAAGCACAATCTGCGCGCGCAGCCGGTCGCGGTAAGCAACCCGGCCCGACCGGGCCCTGGCCGACAGCACCGCTTCCTCCGCCTTGGACAGGACAATCACATACGGGCTGGACATTGGCACCTGATCTTTGTGCCGCACCCGCCCGCCGCAACCGCGACACGACACGCCGTCACAGCAAAAATGGTCCCCGTGGCGAACTACCCCGACTCCACCAAGACTTCCCTGACCCAGCGCCTGACCGCCCGGGCCCGCGAACGCTGGCCGGACCTGGCCAGCATCGCCGTGCGCCACCACGGCACATTCAGCTACGTCGACGGCGCCCTGGCCGATGGCACCACCCTGCACCTGTGCCGGCTGCGTTACATCGGATCCGCCCACGACTGGCGCTTCGCGATCCACCGCGCCAGCCACCAGGACTACGACGAATCCTTCTTCCCCACCGGCCTGCCGGTTGGCACCTGCGAAGACGCCCTCGACATCGCCTGCGGGCTCTACCTGGCCGACCCCACAGCCTGGGCCTAACCCCCGACGAACTTACGGGCGAGACCACTAAGCGGACGCACGGGGCGGACAGGCACCACAAGGCTCCGCTAACGGCTCGAGCGCGGGACCAACGCTGCCGCCATGCAATGACGGTCCCAGGCTGGTCGCATATCGAGGAGATATTCCAGTTCAGAGCCGGTTTGGGAGCGGTCTGTAAAGCCGCTCCAATTCGCTAACTCCGTAGGCGTGCATCGCATCCCACAGCGGATGTTCTGCGCGCATGTGCTCACATATTCCTATCGTTTCAGTAGGCATTCCTAATCGGCGTTAGGCGTGCCTGCGAGCGCTGAAAAGATCCCGGCTGCGCCGCAGGCCCGGGCGTACCGCATCAAGCCGGGAGCGCAGCGCGGACATCCGGGCATGGGCGAAAGACCAGGGCATTGCAGTCAGCGAGCGCGGGCGCATCCCCGCGAGCGTCGTTGAGCAGTACGAAGCCGCTGCCAAACGACCCTGACACACGCGCCGGTCACGGCCGGCCCGGACGAATTCCCCGTCCAGCTGGCCTCGGACCCTGACGGCCGGCCAACGGCACGCGGCTGAGCTCCGCTCCCGCCGTAGGCAAGAAGCGGACGCCCGAATCTGGCCGCATTCCGCGCTCGAGGTATCGCAGATCAGTTGACGGACGACTGGTCGCGCATCTACCGACGGAGGACAGCCCTGGCCAGCACCGGCTGCCGAGTTCGGGGATCTCATAAGCCAGGGTCGACCCTGATGCGTTCCGGGATGCGCTTCAGGGACAGATCAGGGCCGATCCCGATCGACGCGGGCAACCGGCGGCGGCAGCCTGGGACATGAGCACCACCACTGCAACATGAATGGAGACCGATCGCCATGCTCGCGATCATCGCCCTCATCCTCATCGCCATCGTGGCCCTGGCCATCCTCGGCTTCGCCGCGCACATCCTGTTCTCGCCCTGGCTGCTGCTAGTGGCCGCAGGCATCCTGCTCTGGATCAAGTTCGGCCCGCGGCGCTCCCGCCAGTAGCCGGGGTTCACCCACCGCTACGCCCGGGCCAGCGCGCCGCCTGATGCCGGCCACCCGAATGCGTGCCGCCACCGTCGCGTCCAGAACTGATCTGCCCGCGCCCACCCGCGGCCCTGAGACGCCGGGCAGCCGCTCACAGTCGGCAGGGACCGAATTGAATCGCGTTGACACGAACCGTCGGGCTCGCAGCTCGCAGCTGAGCGTGCGCGAATGCCACTGACCGCTATAGCTGACTTGTGGTGCATGTCGCTGGACCCCAGCCGGCCGCGGCGATGATCTCCTCAAGGCTCATCCGCCCGGTGATGCCCGCCGCCCCCGGCTGACCGGAACCTGAGCTCCTGACCAGAGGGGCCCGCCCCTGCACCGAGCCTGGGATCGATTTCAGCCGCAGGTGCGCTCCCCCGCCTGTTCAACCAACGCGAACGCCATGCCGGGCGACGTGCCATCGGCGGTCAGCCCGTGAGGCTGAGTGCCAACTCTCCACGTCCAGAACGACGGTCAACTGACGGTCAGACGATCTTGACGGCCGCCCCGGCAGGTCGGAAACCTGAGCTTGACCTGCTGGTTTATGGAGCCCCCTTACGGAATCGAACCGTAGACCTTCTCCTTACCATAAGCACGCTTCGCCGCACCGGCCGCTCTGCCTGCACGGATAGCCCGCTTCGGTGCTCGCAATGCCCTGAGTGCACGCGGTGCTCACGCCTCCTGTTCCACGACCCGTTCCACGGGCATTGCCGGTCAAGCCATAACGCTTAGTAACCGGAGGCCGGCCGCGAATTGTTCGTCACGGTTGTCGGCCCAGATGTGCTCGCCGAGGGCGGACCCCGCGGGCGGAGCCCGCTGCATCCTGTCCGGCCCCAGTGGGCGCAGGCGCGCCACCGGCTCCGGGCTATCGTGGCGGGGGCAGAGAGGAACCCGGATGTCATCGACGCCAGAGCCTGTGCACCTCAACAACCATCACCGCAACACGCTGCGCCAGATCTTCCAGCATCCCGTGAGCCACAACATCGAGTGGCATGCCGTGGTCTCGTTGCTGAAGGCGATCGGCTCGGTCGTGGAGCACCGCGATGACATGGTTGCCGTTACTGTCGGGTCTGCGACCGAATTCTTCGACGTCCCCGCGCATAAGGACATCGATACCCAGACGGTTGTCAACCTGCGCCGGATGCTGAGCAGTGCCGGCTACGGACCCGATGTTGAGGAAGCCGAGGCCAAGAGTGAGCAGGACTGACGGCGGCACCGCGTGCCGACGGCGCGCACCCGCCTACGTGGCCCGCACGCCACTCCCGGACTGGCGATGGCTTCGGCAGCTGGCCAGCGGCGAGACGTTCGGACCTTCACGCCGGCGGTCAGGGCGGGCAGTTCACCGCGGCCCGGCCGGGCATGATGACGCCTCGTCAGGCGTTGTCATAAGTGACGGGGAAGGATCAGGACCCTGGGGACGCGGGGAAGCGGAGGCACAGGCTCCGTGCACCGCGCAAGGGCGATCCGCGCGTAGCGGAGATCCTCCCCCGCCTGCTATCCCGCAGCGCTGGGTGGCTTCGGGCGTGCTGGGCCCGGGAGATACCTGGGGCCGTTGCCAAGGCCCGGGATGCTCGTCGTGGGCTCCCCGAGGGCGGGGCAGGTGGTTGCTGGCATGATGCCCGGCTGCGTCAGTTATGCGCTGGTCGGCCACGCGCCGTGAGTCCCGGGATGGCGACAATGCGCAGGTGACAGCGATGTTCGACCTCACCGCCAGCAGCGGTGCCCGATTGCCAGGTCCATGCCAGGTTGACGGGAGGTCCATCAAAGGCCCACATAGTTACCCGGCGTGGTAGCAAGCGGATTCGGCACGTCCCGCAGCGCGGCGACAGGTCAGGTGCCGAGGTAGCGCTCCAGGGTCTCGACCTTGGACTCCAGCGCCCCGGTCACCCCAGGGCGGACATCGGCCTTGAGCGTCAGGCTGACCCGCGGCGCCTTTGCCGCGACGGCCTCCACGGCGCGTTTCACCACGTCCATGACCTCGTCCCAGTCGCCTTCGACCGTGGTGAACATGGCGTCGGTCCGGTTCGGCAGGCCGCTGTCGCGTACTACCCGTACCGCGTCCGCGACGTACTCGGCGACGGCATCGCCTACTCCGAGCGGCGTCACCGAGAAAGCGGCAAGCATCGTGATCCTCCCGCGTGGCTGTTAATCCGGCACGGCGACGTGCGGCCGCCGGGCTAGGGATCCTCGGTGCCCAGGCCCGGTGGACCGAGGATAACTGCCCCGGGCCGGCCCGCAGCCGCCGTGCCCCGCTGGAGTCCGCTGGGGATCTTCAGTCATCCGCTGCGGCGCCTGCGCTGACGCTCCGGAAAGCCAGCCATGACCGGCAGTGAGGGAGCACCCGACATGCTCACCCGCCTCGTTGCCGTGCGTGACTGACAGCATCCTCGCATGCCGCGCTGAGCGCGCAAGCGTGTTCTATACCTGTCCGAGAATCGCATCCACGGCTCTGGCCAGCAGGGTTGCCCGCCTGTGCTCCGCCCGTGATGATCACCGATCATGTGCCCGCGGTTCGTGTTCCCCCTGATCACGCGGCTAGGGCGTGTCCCGTAGATCTTGGTGGTTGTTTCCGCTTGGATGCCGTTCGTGGATGAGGACCGGCTGAGGCGGCATGACCTGAGTGATGCGGAGTGGACGCGGCTGGAGCCGTTGCTGCCTGCACATCCGCGGCAGGGGCACCGGTGGAATGATCACCGGCTGGTGATCAACGGGGTGTTCTTCCGGACCCGGGCGGGGTGCTCGTGGCGGGACCTGCCGGGTTGCTACGGGAACTGGAAGACCGTCTATAACCGGCATCGCCGCTGGTCAGGGGACGGGACCTGGGAGAAGATCCTTGCTCACCTGCGCGCCGGGGGTGACGAGGCCGAGGGCAAGGCGTGGACGGTCGCGGTGGACGCCACGATCGTCCGGGCGCACCAGCATGCGGCGGGGGCGCGGCACCGCCCGCCTGCCGATATTGACCCCGCCCGGCTGGCGCGGGCCCGCCTGAGCGCCCCGGCGCGCACAGGGGGCTCAGGCGAATGACAAGGATCGCGAGACCTTAGGCCGCTCTCGCGGCGGGCTGACCAGCAAGATTCACCTGCTCGCCGACTCCCGGTGCCGGCCGCTGGCCCGGGTGACCAGCGCCGGGCAGCGCCACGACTCCCTGGCCTTCGCCCCGCTCATGAGCCGGGCTGAAGATCGCGCGGCGGGGCCGTGGCCGGCCCCGGACCCGGCCCGGGCGGATGCTGGGTGACAAGGCCTGCTCCAGCGCTGCGATCCGTGCTCACCTGCGCCGCCGCGCCGTCAAGGCCACCATTGCCGAGCCCGCGGACCAGGCCCGCAACCGGCGCCGGCGCGGCAGCCGCGGCGGCCGGCCGCCCGCCTTCGACCAGGACGCCTGCAAAAAGCGCAACACCGTCGAGCGGGCCATCGGCAAGCTACGCCAGCACCGCGCCGTGGCGACCAGGTACGACAAACGCGACTACGTCTGGCGCGGCACCATCGATGTGGCCTCGATCAGAATCTGGCTCCGCGATCCCATCCCATGATCTACGGGACACGCTCTAGCCGGGTGGCTGCGGCTGTCCCGGCGTGAGGAGAGGTGGCAGACCGCCGAAATCTTGATCCTGCGCCACCAGCTCGCGGTCCTGCAGCGGCGGCAGCCGCGCCGCCCGAAGCTGAACTGGGCGGACCGGGCCCCGCTGGTCGCAGTTTCTGCGTTCTCAGGCCGAGACGATTCTGGCGTGCGACTTCTTCACGGCCCGCCTGCCCGGCCGCACCAGGGCATCGCCCAACGCGTCCCCCGGCGACGGACGTGACGCTCCCCACGCCACCACCGTGATCAACATCGACAGACAACAGATCGGCCGAAAACCCGTCCTGGGCGGCCTGATCAACGAATACACGCACGCCGCCTGACGCACGGATGACCTGCAGGTCACCAGCCGAATCCTATTTTCGAGCGGCACAGGCGCTGAGCACGCGCAACTCGCGGCGCAGTTCGCTGCGCTCGCTGCTGACCAGCCACGCAGCCAGCCTCCCGGCCGGCTCGGCGTCTGGTTAGTCGTGCTGGGGTTCCTCGGCCGCCCTGGTCTCCTGCTCGATCCAGGCCAGGTTGTCGGGGTTTCCGCCCAGGATCGGCAAGGCGATGACGCACGGGACCTCGTCAGGATGGTCCGTTTTCGTGCGTTCGACGATGGCCGGTACCAAGGATGCGCGGGTGTGCAGGGCAACCCTGGCTTCGCCTTGGTCTTCGATGGTGCCTTGCCACCGGTAGATGGACCAGATGCCAGCGATGTTCTGCCCGCAGGCCGCCAGCCGGGCGTCAACGAGGCTTCGGGTGAAGTCGGCCAGCCAGGCTGCGCTGCCGGCGGTGATGATGACTTCGCAGTAGTCCTCGTTCATGCCGTGACCACGGTTCCTTTGCCCTTTAGCTGGTTCATCTGGCCCAGCACTTCATCGTTGGACTTGGCGATGGTTCCCCATCCGGTGATGATCGGCCCGTCGTAGCCGAGGCCGACCCAGCGGCTGGTCATGTTCATGCCGTGCTGGTGGATCACGACCTGCATGGTGCCTTTGGAGCGGACGGCACCCGCGGTGGCGACGTACCAGCCCATCAGGATCTCGTTGTCCCACAGGCGCAGTCCGCCTTCCCCGAGGTACCCGCCCTCGCAGGCCTGGGTTCCCCTGGTCGCCGCGGCGATGGATAGCTTGTCGCCGTGCTGCTGAATGCTGATCCGGTGGCAGTCGAGGACCTCGGTGCCGTCTTTCCCGGGCTGCCAGCAGGCCCACCAGTCCCCGGTGAGGTTGATCCGGTGTGTGTCCTCGCCCGCCAGTTCATCGATGGTGATGCCGAGCGCGCTGGCGATGGCCTTGGCGATGGGCAGTGTTGGCTGGGCCTCGCCGGACTCGTAGCGCCGGATCTGGCGCTTGTCCACACCGACCTTGGCGGCCAGCTCCGATTGCCACATGTTCAGCCCGGCTCGCCGCTGCCAGATGTCGCCGGCCTCGAACATCGCCGTCCACCCCGTCATTGCTCCCTTCCCCTACCCAGACTCGTTCCAGCCCACCCCGGGCGGGTGATGGCCGGTCTCCCGGCTCGCCTTCCGGCGGCTGTCGCTTCCGGCCGGCCCCTGCCCGGCGTTTCAGGCCTGGACGCGTGGAGCGATGTTCTGGCAGCACCATTCGCCACGCACCCATCCCCTTCGCCGGCCCGCAGGTGAGGCACACTGGACAGTGCCCGGATCCACAGCGACCCAGCCGGATGAGCGCTCCTGGGCACAGCGTCTGGCGCTGAGCGGGCATTCTTCCGGGTACTCGCGGGAAGGGGACCGACGGTGCCTGACAACATCGTGCTGATCATGCGATTCCACCCAGTGGGCGGCGAAGATGTCTCCGTGGTATGCGAGGACTTTGCCGGGGAACGCGAGGCGCTCGATGCGATCGCCCGTGCGCTGGACGAGCGGCGCAGTCTGGTCTTGACCCACGCCAGGTATGATCGCCAGCCCGACGAGAACGGCGTGATCATCAACCTGGCCAACGTGGTATCGGTGCGGGTGTCGAAGACAGACAGTGCAGTGACCGGCCAGTACCTGTGACAACTCACTCAGCGACGGGAGAAGGTGGCAGGCGAGGGCCTCGATCCTGTCCCCATCCAGTGCACCAGGTACACGCTCATCGGCTCGTCAGCCGCCGGGTTCTGCCCGGCTCAGCTCCGGCCGTGGTCTGCGTGGTTTCCCGGCGTTGCCAGGAGACGATGAGGCCCGCCATGGCGGTTACCACCAGGACGCTGAAGCTCCCCGCCGGGGACAGCGACACTACTCCCCCGGTGCCGCGCGAAGGATACGCGGATCGACGGCCGCGACGTCCGCGCGCTCACTCGCCCTGCGTGGCCCCGTTCGCCTCCGCCTCGGCCTCCATCCTCGCAAGTCGGGTGTGCTAGTCCGGGAACTCGTTGAGGCGGGCCCGCGCGATCTTCGCCGTCATGATGACGTCATCACATTCGTCTCCGGATCATGCGTGCCGTGGTCGGCGGTATCGCCGAGGTGCGGGGGGCCATTCACGGCGCTTTCTGGGCCGGGGCTTGCTTACCTTTGGCCCTAGTGGGGGCAGCGCGGCGGGGCAAGCATCGAGAGCATCGAGGGGAATGAGGTGCCGGTGGCGGTTGCCCCTACCGCCCGGGAGGGCACGCTGGCTGGCTTGGCGCCGCTGGATATGGCGGCCGCCGGGTCGCTGGTGGCCGCGGATGTGCTGGCCCGGCTGGGCAGCGCCAAGGAGGGCCTCGCGGAGACGGAGGCCGCGCGGCGGTTGCGGGTGCTCGGGCCGAATGCGGTGCGCTCGCACCGGGCGCGCGCGCTTCCGGTCCTGGGGCGGCAGTTGCGCTCGCCGCTGCTTATCTTGCTGGCGGTCACCGCCTTCGTGTCGTTCTTCGTCGGGGAGCGCGGCGATGCGGTGATCATCGGCGTGATCTTGCTGGCGTCGGTGGGGCTCGGGTTCGTGAATGAGTACCGGGCGGAGAAGGCCGCCGAGGCGCTGCACTCACAGGTCCGGCACCAGTGCATTGTGCTGCGCGACGGGCATCCGCGGTCGGTTGACGTGACCCAGCTTGTGCCCGGTGACGTGGTCGACTTGCAGCTGGGCGAGGTGGTGCCAGCGGATCTGCGGCTGATCGCCACCGCGGGGCTGGAGTGCGAGGAATCGGTCCTGACCGGTGAGTCGCTGCCCGCTGACAAGTCCACCGGCCCGGTTCCCGCCGGGACGCCGCTGGCTGAGCTGAGCTGCTGCGCGCTGATGGGCACGGTGGTGCACGCCGGTTCCGGCACTGGCGTGGTGGTCGCCACCGGTGGGCGGGCGGAGTTCGGGCGGATCGCGCTCGGGCTCGGTGAGCGGCAGCCCGAGACCGAGTTCCAGGTCGGGTTGCGTAAGTTCTCTATGTTGCTGGTCCAGGTCGCCGGGGTGCTCACCACTGCCATCTTCGTCATCAACGTGGCCCTGCACCGGCCGGTCATCGACGCGCTGCTGTTCTCGCTCGCCATCGCCGTCGGTATTTCCCCGCAGCTGCTCCCGGCCGTGGTGTCGACCAGCCTGGCCGCCGGATCACGTCAGCTGGCGCGCCGCAAGGTGCTGGTGAAGCGGCTGGTTTGCATCGAGGATCTCGGCGACATCGAAGTGCTGTTCACCGACAAGACAGGCACCCTGACCGAGGGCAGCCTGCGCTTTATGCGCTCGGTCGGCCCCGATAGCAGGCTCGATGACGAGCCGCTGCTGCTGGGGCTGCTGTGCAACGAGGCTGTCGTCGAGGACGGCCATGCCGCCGGCGGCAATCCCCTTGATGTCGCCTTGTGGAACTCGCCGGCCGGGGCACGCGAGAAGGCGGCTCTGGCCCGTTACCGCAGGCTTGCCACGCTGCCTTTCGACCACGACCGCCGCGCGGTGTCGGTCCTGGTAGAGGACGACACAGGCAGCCGTATGCTCATCACCAAGGGGGCGCCCGAGGGAGTGCTCGAGCGGTGCCTTGACGTGCCCGCGACGGCCCGGGCCGCCCTGGACGCCGAGTTCGCGGCCGGGAACCGGGTCGTGGCCGTCGCCACCCGCGCCGCCCCGGGCCAGTCGGCGATCACCGGAGCCGACGAGCATGACCTGCGGTTCCGCGGCCTGCTGGTGTTCCTCGACCCGCCCAAGGCCACCGCTCGCCGGGCGCTGGACCGGCTGGCCGGCCTTGGTGTCACGGTCAAGGTCCTCACCGGGGACAACCCGGCGGTCGCGGCGAAGGTCTGCGCCGACCTCGGCCTCCCGGCCGGGCAGGTGATGACCGGGGCGGACATTGACGCGGCCGACGACGCCGGGCTGGGCGCCCTGCTCGCGGAGACCAGCGTGTTCGCCCGGGTCAGCCCCGAGCACAAGGCCCAGATCGTGCGGGCGCAACGGCGCACCGGGGTGGACGTTGCCTTCCTCGGCGACGGGGTCAACGACGCCCTCGCGCTGCACGCCGCCGACGTCGGCATCTCGGTCGAATCCGCCACCGACGTCGCCAAAGACGCCGCCGACGTGCTGCTGCTGGAAAAAGACCTCGACGTGCTCGCCGACGGCGTGACGGAGGGGCGGCGGATCTTCACCAACACCATGAAATACGTGCTGATGGGCACCTCCAGCAACTTCGGGAACATGTTCAGCGCCGCCGGCGCCTCACTGTTCCTGACGTTCCTGCCGATGCTGCCCTCCCAGATCCTGCTTAACAACCTGCTCTATGACTCCAGCCAGCTCGCCATCCCCACCGACAACGTCGATCCCGAACAAGTCGCCCAGCCATCACGCTGGGACGTAGGGCTGATCCGCCGGTTCATGCTGTTCTTCGGGCCCATCAGCTCGCTGTTCGACTTCGCCACCTTCGGCATCATGCTGTGGGTCTTCCACGCTGGCCCGGCACTCTTCCGAACGGGCTGGTTCGTGGAATCCCTCGCCACCCAGACACTGGTGATCTTCGCCATCCGCACCCGGAGGATCCCCTTCTTCCGCAGCCACCCGAGCCTGCCGCTGCTGCTCGCCGCCCTCGGGGTAGTGACCGTCGGCGCGCTGCTGCCGGCCACCCCGCTCGCCCACACTCTCGGCTTCCAGCCGCTGCCTGGCCTGTTCTACCTCGCCCTCACCCTGATGGTCGCCAGCTACCTCATCCTCATCGAAATCGGGAAACGCTGGTTCTACCGCGCCGAACCCCCGGTCCCCGCCAGCCGGAGCCGCAACCCCTATCACCGGCTGCTCCGCCGCGCAGCCCGCTTCACCACCGCCCGCCCCTCCCACCTGCCCAGGCCCGTCCCGCGTCAGTGAAACCACGCAGCTCCTTCGCATCGAGGCGAACGCCGGGCGGGCTGCCACCCGAGCCGACGGGCAAGCTGCGCCGTTCCCCCTGCTGCGCCGGGCTGCGGGCGGGTCCGCTTACCGCGGTCGCCTTCACTTCGCGAGCCGGAGGATCGTAGCCTGGGCCATGCCCGCTTTCAGGTGGCCTGGCCGCTGCGCTAGGAGGGGCGCGAGCCGATGACCAGCGACCCAGCCGCTGCGCAGGAGCAGGCCCCCATCCTTTCGACGCCGCACTCGGTTCCTTCGGCCGGCCGAACTCGATCACCAGGCAGTTTGACTTCGGGGATGACAGATACGAGAGGCGGCGCGCTATCTAATGAGAGCCACGCCACGGCAAGGACCCGGCAGGCTGGCACCTCATTCGCAAGCCAGACCAAATCAGTCGGCAGACTGATCGCGAGCCAGCCCGCCAGACCCTCGAACGCTACGGCTCACCCGCAACGCCTGGGTAGATCCTCCATCAGGCTGATATGGGCGCCACCGGCGATACCTGGATCTGATAACCGCCAAGCGCATACTCGGCAGGGAGGCGGCGTTGAAGCTCCTCCGCTCAGTGAGGAGGAGGGCACGCTGCCAGGTTTAAGGACACTTCTGGTACCACCACTTGCTTGCGTGATGCGGACAACATCGATTACAGAAGGTGATCAATAATTATCAGGAGTGGTCAGCCTGAGCAGTCTGAGCGCCGGAGCGTCTCTATGACTCGTTCCACGAAAGCGACAAATAGGATCGATATCAATTTCGAAATAGCATCACTAACTGCGAGCCCCCTTACGGAATCGAACCGTAGACCTTCTCCTTACCATAAGCACGGCCTAGCGCCCCAAGCGCTCTGCCTGCACGGATAGCCCCGCTTCAGTGCTCGCAGTGCACCGATTGCACGCGGCGCTCACTGCTGTCGTTCCACGACTCGTTCCATGGCCCGGCCGGTAGAGCCATAACTCTTAGTAACCGGTTGGCCGCGTCCCCCTTGCGAGGCGGACGGCCTCCCGGTTCCAGGTCAGTACCTGTGAATCGCCAGGTCAGCTGGCAGCGCTGAGCGGCCGGATCCCGTCGAGCGCATCGCCGAGCCGGTCTTTCTCGGTTTCCAGGTCATACCGGGCCTGCAGGTTGATCCAGAACCGCTCGGAGGTGCCGAAGAAGCGGGCCAGCCGCAGCGCCGTGTCCGCACTGATGCGGCGCTGGCCATGCACGATCTCGTTGATCCGCCGGGCCGGGACCCCGATTTCCTTGGCCAGCTTGTACTGGCTCACCGCGAGCGGCTTGAGGAACTCCTCCAGCAGGATCTCGCCCGGATGCACTGGTGCCATGACCGTGTCGGCAGCCATGCTCCCTCCCTTCTAATGGTAGTCAGCGATCTCCACGTCCTCGGGCCCAGCGTCGGTCCACCGGAAGCAGATCCGCCACTGCCGGTTGATCCGTTGGCGCCCGCGGCACGGGCTCGAGACGGTCCCAGCAGGATACTCATCTACGTGGCTACTTAGTCGCGGAGCGTGGCCGGTCAACGATGACGGTACGCGCGAACATCCAGCCGTGAAGCTAGCGCGAGCTGGCCTTCCGTCCGCGCCCGACACGTTCGATCTCGTTGACTCCGAAGCGCGCCGGAGCGCTTGACACCGTTACGCCAGCGGGCGGTGGGGTGATGCTCTGCTCGAAGTCGAACAAGTTCCCCGAATCGTACTTCTGCTTGACCGCGAGCAGGCTAGGGAACGCGTCCCCCCAGTACGCGGAGCGGTAATCGGCGAGATGGCGCAGCGGGTAGTCCTGATAGACATGGCCGTTGGACCACGGCCGCACGACCTCGAGGTATTGGGCGAGCCATTCCTCCGCCGGCTTCCGCTCCGGGCCGTCCGGCTGCCCAACCCAGAACGAGTTGACGAAGAAGTCCATGTTGACGGCGCGGTGCACGAACGCCGAGTCCTCGACCGGGTACCTGGAGATCGCCCCGCCATACGGCTCTATTACGACGATGTTGTATGGGTTCGGCGTCGAGCCATAGAAGTCGATGACCCTCTGCCAGCCGTCCGCGCCCAGCGGCCGGGCGATATACGAGGCCTGCTTAGCCTCATAAACGGCCTGGCCCTGCGGCGGATCCGGAATCCCGGGCAGAACTTTGAGTAGTGCCTCGTTAAGGTTGGCGTACGTATCGGTCGTGTCGATTGTGAGCGATGCCGAGCCGATCGACTGCAGCGCTGCGAGTTGCTGCCTGCCCTCGTTAGCCGGGCCGTTATACGTTCCGACCACGGCTAGGCCGGGCTTCCCGGAGAAGGTGGTGAAGACCGCCAGGTAGCCGAGCGCATCGGCGGCGCCGTTGCGCATGTATCCGGATTGCAGCTCGGCGAGCACCTGCGCCGCGTCGGCGCCGTCCCACCGGAGGCAGAAGCCCCACAGTTCGTAGACCTCTGCGAGCTCGTAGGTGACGTCGAGCAGCACGCCGAACTGATTGCCGGTGCCGCCGCGGACCGCCCAGTGCAGATCCGGGTTCAACTTGGGTGTCCCCTCGACGATCGTGCCGTCGGCGAGCATCACCTTGACCCCGACGACGTTGTCGCAGTTCAGCCCGTACTGGCGCGAGGTGAAGCCGTAGCCGCCGCCCATCATGTGGCCCGCCACGCCGACGTCGTTGCAGGTGCCGCCCGGGACGTGTAGCCCGTAGGTGTCGAGCACCGAGTTCAGCTCTCCGAGCGTGGTGCCTGCCCCGACGTTGGCGCGCCGCCTGCGGAGATCGACCGCCACGTGGTTCATCAGGCTCACGTCGATCACCAGCCCGTTGTTCACCGAGAAGCCCGCGCTGCTGTGGCCTCCGGAGCGACAGGTCGTTCGCCACTGGTGGCGGCGAGCGGCCTCGAGGCACACCGCGATGTCGTTCGGCACCGCGCAGTACACGACGAGCTTGGGCGCGAACGTGTGCGGGTAAACCGGATTGCCGATCCGCGCCTTGGCGTACTCCGGCATTCCCGGTGCCACGACCTTGCCGCGGATGCGTCGCTGGAGCTCCTCGAGCTCACGCGGCGAGAGACCCAGCCCGGATAGGGCGCCGGCGTCCGCCTGCGGCAGCAGCTCCGCGATGCGCTGCTCGCGCATGAGCCTGTTGGTGTCCGCCGTGAGTGCCATGTGCGGGCCCTTCAGCCGGAGGTGGTCAGGTAGGGCACCTCGAGGGCGCCTTTCACAAATAGGCAGAGCAGGTCCGGATCCCACGCACCAAGCCAGAAGTTGACGGCCCATGGGTTTGTGGTGTCGAGCGTGCCACCGAGCGGGTTTGGCCCGTCGATTGTGACTGACGCCTGGCCGGTCATCCGGAAGCCGAAGCGCTCGACGAAGTAGCGCGCCAACACGCGCCGGTCGGTCGGGTTCGCGACAGCGAACTCGAGTTCGGCGATCCGGCCCTCTAGCGCGACGATTGCCGTCTCCTCGCCGCCGTGGCGCTTCAGCTGGCCCAGCTCGCGCTCGAGTGCGGCCAGGCGCGCGGTCACGACCTTGAGCGAGTCCCAGATGCCGGTGGCCTCGCCGATCGTGGCCGGCTCGTACTCCATGCCGTGCGCGCCCTGGGCGGCGAGCTGCTCCACCGGGGTCTTCCACAGGTCCTGGTTCGGGTCGTCGGGGTTAAGCGGGGCGTAACGTTCGATCATCACGCCGTTCCCGGCGATCTGGAGATGGAACGGAACGATCGGCTCGAAGCCGGGCAGCGTGAGGTTCCAGTTGCGGTTCTCGAGCTTCGGCTCCTTGAGCAGGTTCACGGCTGCGCTGGCCAGGGCGGGCACCTGCTCACCGTCGGTACGCACTGCGTTAGTGACCCTTACGCCGAGCGATGGGCTCTGCGATCTCGGCGTAAAGTTCGCCGGCGGCTGCAGGTAGAGAATGCGGTCGAGATCTGGCTCGCCCGCAAACGCGAATGTGTAGCCGCTCACGCCACGCGGCTCGTCGCTCGGGTCGGGGTCGGTCGGCAGCCGCAGCAGCGCCCATCCCGCGAACGAGATCACCAGCTGGGTCGGGTCGGCCGGCTGCGGCTGCGGTGACGGAGAGCTGTTCATGCCGACGGTGGAAGGTTCATGGCGCGGGAGAAGTTCAGCGCCATCCGGGCGGCGTTCTCGTACACGAGCTCGAGCCGCCCGCGCACGGGTGGGGGTAGGCCGGCAGCGAGCACAACCGTAGCGCGTCCGCGGCCAGCTGCTCGAGCTGCAGCAGTATCACCTGCCACGCGGCGCGGCGGTGCGGGTGGAGCGTGAGGTTGCGAGTGAACTCGAAGCTCGCGCCCGCGGTGGGCGTTGGCTCGCCGACGTGCGCCGGCAAGAGCGTGAGCACCTCGCCGAGCGGCCGGATGGTCGTGGTCATCAACGGGAAGAACGCGGTCTGCTGGAGGGCGGCGAGCTCTGCTTGCGTCTCATCCGCGTGGGCGAAGTAGCGCATCAGCATCAGCATCAGCGTGCCATAGGCCAGCTGAAACAGATCCGCTACCGCGCGCGTCGCGGGGTCCGTGATCCGGCCGCGCGGGTCCTCGATGACTGGGCGCGCCGGATCGAAGCCGGGGTCCTCGCGCTGCGCGGCGGCGAGCTCCTCGGCGATCGCCAGGAACCGTGCGAAGTGGCTCGTGGGCGTTGGCGTGGGTATGCCCTCGCCCTCCTCGAGAATCTGGGTAATCGCCTGCTTCGCCGAGGCGAAGTTGTTGACCGCAACCAGGTTGACGTCGTAGATCGCCTTGCCTGCGAGCGAGACACCCCGGATCGGGACCGGGATCGCCTCGGTGGTGATGAACTGGGCGCCGGGCGGGCCGATCCAGAGTTCGGGCGAGTCGAGCTGTCCGAACAGCGCCAGCACCTCTTCGTACAGCTGCCCGATCGACTGAAAGCGCCCGGGTTCCACGGTCGGCACGGCGGCCGCCAAGCGCGCCTGGCTCCCATGATCGGGCTGGCGCGGCATTTCGAACTCGATGAAGCGGCTCAGCGCGCCGGGCGTCAGGCGCTCGAGCTTGAAGGGGATGTCAATCTGATAGTGGCGCGAGCCGAGGGGAAAGTTCGGCCGTTCGAAGTAGGGCGCCTCACCGATCGCCGTGAGCATGTTATTGACAAGCCCAAGGTGCTCCATCTCCTGGCGTGCTACGAGCATGATGCTCGCCTCCCAGCGGCGCATGAGCTCGAGCTGCGCCCAGCTGACGCCCTCTTCCGGCTGCCGCTTGAGCGAGAAGGCCGCGTAGAGGTACTGACACATCAGCCCGTGCTCGAGCTCCGCCGCTTCGCTCAGGAGCTCGGCGAGCCGGATCCGCTGGTGGACGTCGATCATGAGGCCATAATGGCGCTCCCCGCGCCATCGATCAGGGAGCGGGCGGCCGTCATGTCGACCGTCGCGTGACCCTCTTGGAAGCTCAGATAGCAGCCGCGCAAGGCCGCCTGGTCGGCGGCGTCGCTGCTGATCCGCGCGAGGCTCGTGGCCGCGCGGAGCTCGAGCATCCGCTGCGAGCGGCGGGCAGCCAGCGTTACCGCGCTGCGCAGGCGGACGGCCGCCTGCTCGGGCGTCTGCTCGCCTGCTCTCAGCGCTATTTCGGCCGACAGGCGCACCAGCTCCGGCTCGTACCAGCAATCGCCGGTACGCCGGGAGTGCTTGATCCCGCCGTCAAGCGTAGCGAGGGCGTCCTCGTAACGGCCGCAGCGTGCCTGTGCATCCGCCAGCATGGAGCGCAGGAACGCGATCATCAGCTGAGCCCCGGTGACGCTCCACAGGTCCAGGCCCTCCTCCATCTGCGCGAGCCCGTCCTCGTCACCATCGGCCACCAGTGTCCAGCCGCGATAGACGTTCGCTTGCGCGAGCCAGTTCGGGAAGCCCTCGACCAGTGAGATCGTGATCGCCGTGTCGGCATGCCGGCGCGCGGCCGCGACCTCGCCGCGCAGGATACGCAGGACGGCGGCACCGGTGTGGATCCACGCGTCGGTGAACGGGTGCGGCCACTCCTGTATGAGGGCCTCCGCGGAACGCATGCAGTCGAGCGCGCTGTCGGGCTGGCCGAGGGTCCAGAGCGCGAGCGCGCGATGAAGGCGGGCGACGGCCGCCGGCTCCTTGCCATACGAGAACGCGTGCACCCGGAAGCGCTCAGGCTCGTACAGCTCGTCCACGTGCAGGAGGTGGCCGAGCGCCTCGCGGGGGCGGCCCATGTAGAAGAGGGTGTTGCCCAGGTCTAGCTCCGCCTCGAGCTCGTATTCGGGGTTGTCCTGGGCCCGGGCGAGAGCGAGGTCCGCTTCGCCCATCGTGCGCGCCTCCTCGAGCTGCCCGCTGACGATCAGGTAGGTCACGAGCCCGACAAGCGTCGGGAATAGCTCGGGTGTGTCGCCGACACGGTGGCAGAGCTCCCGCGCGCGCCGGTAGTGCGCCTCGACCTCGGGCGCGGTCCAGCCGCGCGTGAGCGTGAGCGGCACCGCGGCGAGAACGCGCAGCGGCAGCTCGAGGCGCGCCCGCTCGTCGTCGTCCGGGAGCCGCACCAGCAGCTCGAGCGCGTGCTCGAGCTGCAGGATCGCCTCGGCATTCGAGGAGCGCTGCACCTCACGCTGGCCGGCGCGCATCCATTGGACGACAGCCTCTGCGATGCGTCCGCCGTGCTCGAGGTGCTGAGCGAGCACTTCGGGCTGGTCCTCGGCGAGCTCCGGGAAGCGCTTGATCACAGTGTCGGCGATCCGCGCGTGGCGCTCCTGCCGGGTGGCGCGCAGCATCGATGACAGCGCGGTCTCTTGGATCAACGCGTGGCGGAATGCGTACCGCCCGTGCTCCCCGGCGATCGGCTCGACAAGCTGCGCGTCCGCGAGCCGGGCCAGGCATTCTTCCAGCATCGTGTCACCGACGCCGCAGACGAGCCGTAGGAGCCCGAGGTCGAACCGCCGGCCGATCGTCGCGGCCACCTGGGCTACCTCGAGCGTCCCGGGGTCACGATCCAGGCGCCCCATCAGGCAACCGTAAAGGGTCGTCGGGATCGTTTCCTTGCCGTGCTCGAGCCCGGATACTCCTCCCGCGCCCGCCTCGAGCACCGCTCGGGTCATCTCTTCCACGAACAGGGGCACGCCATCGGTTTGCTCGCCGAGCCGCGCGATCACATTCGGCGAGAGCTGAGCCGCGGAGGCCACGCCGCGGGTCAGCTCTCGCGCCTCGGGCACGCTCAGCCGGTCCAGCGCGAGCACCTCCAGGCCGCTGTCCGTGGCCCAGGGAACCTTGAACTCGGGGCGGGCGGTCAGCAGCAGGAGCAGCGGCACCCCCTGCTCGCCGGCCAGCAAGCCGGATATGAACTCGGACGTGGAGGGGTCGACCCATTGAAGGTCCTCGATCGCCAAGAGCAGCGGCCTGCGTCGCGCCTCATCGCGCAGCAGGGAAAGGAGCAGCTCAAGCGTTTCCGCCCGCTGCCGTTGCGGGCTCCCGAGCAGGGGGGTGTCGGGGGGTGTCGGCAGGTCGAACAGGCCCGAAAGCAGCGCACGGTTCCTCGGGTCAGCGAAGGCCGGATGGCTATCGAGCCCCGCGCGCAGGGCATCGCTCTGGGCCCCGGCCGCCCCCTTGATCGTCCAGCGGCGCCGCAGCGTCTCGATGATCGGGTGGAGCGCCGTGCCGCGGCGGTAGGGCGAGCACTCGCACGTGTCTGCCTGGAGTCGGCCGACATTCTCCTCTGCCACAAGATGGACCAGTCGCGACTTGCCGATCCCCGGCTCGCCCGTGATCAGCATAGCCTTCAGCCGCCCGCCGAGGACCTGCGAGACAGCATCATCGAGCCGCTCCCGCTCACGCGCGCGGCCAACGAACGGGGTCAGGCCGCGCCGCAGGCTCACGTCGAAGCGGTGCCGGGCCTGCCCAGGGCCTGTCAGGCGGTACAGGTCCAGCGCGCCCGGCACGCCCTTCAGGTCGAATTTGCCGAGGGGCGCGAAGTCGAAATACCCGGAGGCGAGCCGCCGCGTCGCGCCGCTCACCGCCACCGTATCGGGCTCCGCGGCAGCGCCGACGCGCGCGGCGATGTTCGGTGTGCCGCCGAACGCGAGCGTCTGCCAGGGGCTGGTGACACCCTCGTCGCCTACAACCGTTGTGCCAGTGTGGACGCCGATCCGCACGGCGAAGCGCACGCCATGCTCCCGTCTGAAGCGCTCGCGTGCTGGCGCGAGCGCTTGAAGGATCTCCCATGCACAGCGGACGGCCCGCGCCGCATCGTCCTCGCCCGTGCGCGGATAGCCAAACAGCACGAATACGCCGTCGCCTTGCCATGTCTGCACGTGGCCGCCGAGCCGTTCGATCGTCCGCGCGCACACGGTCTGGTAGACGTGCATGACCTCGCGTAGGTCTTCGGGGTCAAGCCTCATCGAGAGGGCGGTCGATCCCACGAGGTCGCATGAGAGCACGGTCAACTGGCGCCTCTCCGCGTGCGGATGCGATATCGCGGGGCCCGGCGAGGACCGCCCTGCGAACGTGAGCACTTGGCGCTCCCGGTCGTCCTCAGCCGCCCCCAGAATCTCTACGAGTTCGCGGCGCAGGGCGGTAAGTTCATCCTCTGCGAGGTCGAACTGGCGGCGCAGGGCGTCGTATGACACCACGCCGCGTCGACGGAGAATGTCGAGCGCTCTCTCAAGGGTGTCGTCGAAGCCCCCCACAACATCAAGGCTAAGCGTTGCGCGACCTCAGCGAAAGCGCAGACGGAAGTGTGCAGAGGTGTCACCGCGATGACGGGCGCGGTGGCTCCCATCACGCGGGCGCCGGGCTCACCTGGAGCCGCATAACCGCTGCGCCCGCATGAGCCACGGCCCGTGCCGACTGCGAGCCCGCAGGCAAGGCCACCGCGCTAAGAGCCACGGAGAGCCGCCGATGCCCAGGCCCAGGGATTTCCCAGGAGTGTGACTCTGTTGGCCGCCTGCGACCGGCCTGGCGTGCAGTTCCTGGTTTCCCGGCCGATGCAGCTGGTCATGGCTGCACTCGCCGCGGCCTCCGAACGGCCGCATAAATGGAGACAGCGCCATGAGCTGCTCGGCGACTGGGACGCAGCTGCGGCAGAGCTCGGTCAGGCAATGGGCCCCGATGGGCTGGCCGATATCGAGCAACTCGCCGGCTTCACGGGCTGGGTGGCAGCGCTGCGTGGCGACGCCGCCACCGCCGAGACCATGCTGGCCGGGCCAGAAGACGCGGTCCCGTTGCGCCCGTGCCACCCTGGCCCACGTCGGCGCCCTCGGGCTCAGACATGAAGCCCTGCGCTGGGCGTTCCTGCTGGCCGGGGCTAATGCCCTGAGCCGACGGCTTGCGCGCGGCTGCGGTTGCGGGGACCTGCGCGCTGGTGAACCGCGCGCGGCCTGGGGTTTACGAGTACTGCTCCTGGTGGTTCAATCAGGGGGCTTCTCTGGTGCTGCCGGAGCCACGCACCACGGGACTGGTGCAGGTGTGGTCGTGGCGGTCGGCCACCGGGGAGCCTGGGGGGGCTGGTGGGAGGCGGTTTTCGTGCCCGCGGCTGGGGGGCGTTCCGCTCGCTGGCGGGTAGCAGGGCGCTGGTGCGGGTGCTGGGCGGCTATGTGCTGTTCACTCTCACCCAGTACTCGGTGTGGGTGGCGATGCTGGTGTACGCCTACCACCAGGGCGGTGCCGCGATCGCTGGGCTGGTGGCGGTGGCGCAGCTGGTGCCGGCGGCGGTCTTGGCACCGGTGGCGGTGGCTGTAGCGGACCGGCGATCCCCGGTGTTTCTGCTGGCCGGGGGTTATCTGGTGCAGGCGGCGGGGATGGCCGCGACGGCGGTGGCGATCATCGGGGGGGTGCCGCTCGCCGCCTATGCCGCCGCGGTGGTCGCGTCCGCGGTGGTGGCCACGACCCGCCCGGCGCAGTCCACGCTGATCCCGTCGGTTTCAGCGACCCCGGACCAACTGACGGCGGCCAACGTGGCCGTGAGCTGGGTGGAGGCCGCCGGGATCGCGGCGGCCGGGCTGATGACCGGGGCGCTGATCTCGGTCGCGGGTGTGGCCAGCGTGTTCGCGGTGTGCGCCGGCCTTGGCGCGGCGGCGATGGCACTGGTCGCCGGGCTGCGGGTGCCGCCGCTGACGTCATCGCCGGAGCGGGCCCCGGCGGTGCTGGCCGGCCTGGGCCAGAGCATCCGGCTGGCGGCCCGCCAGCCGCGGCTGCGGCTGCTGCTGGCCCTGCTGACTGCCGAGGCGATCGTGGTGGGCGCGCTGGACCTGCTGTTTGTCATCTTGGCCATCAGTGTGCTGCACCGCCCGCAGGCCTGGGCCGGATATCTCAACACCGCCTACGGGGTGGGCGCTGTGCTGGCCGCCCTGGTGACCGCGACGCTGGTGGGCCGCCGCCTGGGGCTGCCAATCCTGGGCGCGGCCCTTGTGCTCAGCGGCGCGCTGGCGGTTCTGGCCTTCGGGCTCGGCCTGGCCGGGACTGTGACCCTGCTGATCGTGGTCGGCGCCAGCCGAGCCCTGCTGGATGTCGCCAGCCGCACCCTGTTGCAGCGCTCGGTCCCCGCACAATCGCTGGGCAGGATCTTCGGGCTCCTGGAAGGTCTCACGATGGGCGGGCTCGCGGTGGGCGCCCTGCTGGTGCCCGCGCTGGTCCACCTGGGCGGCGACCCGCTCGCGCTGCTCGGGGTCGCGGCTGTGCTCCCGCTAGCCGCCACGGTCGGCGGGCGCCGGCTCTTCCGCCTAGACGCCGGGGCGCCTGTGCCGGTCGTGCAAATCGCTCTGCTGCGCTCGCTGCCGTTGTTCGCCGAACTGCCCGCACCTGCGCTCGAAGGCCTCGCCGGCGCCCTCACACCGGCCGCGGTGCCGGCTGGCACGGTGCTGATCCGCCAGGGCGACCCCGGAGATGCCTACTATGCGATCGCCGCCGGCGAGTTCGATGTCCGGCACGAGGGGCACCTCCAGCGCCGGTGCGGCCGCGGCGAGGGCGTAGGCGAGATCGCCCTGCTCCGCGCCATCCCCCGCACCGCGACCGTGACCGCCCACACCGACGGGTCCGTGTACAAGCTCCAGCGCGAGCCCTTCCTGACCGCCGTCCTCGGCCATGCCCCCACCCAGCGCCATGCCGACCAAATCGCCGACACCCGGCTCACAGCCGACGCCGCACCGGTCACTGAGAACCCCCCGGGGTGAGCACCACTGAGCCGGGCGCGCCTCCTGCGTCATTCCCCAGCCGTGGAAACGCCAACGTGCCTGGCCACACATCCGTCAAGATCCCAAGCAAGGCCGGACAGCAGGATGCCTGCCACGCACTGTGAGCTCAGCGGCATCTCGAGGCGATGACAAGCGCGCCTAACGGCTCGGAGCGGGCGAGTTCTGGTCATCCACTGCGGGCTCGACATCGCTTACCGCTTCCTCTGCAGGCCTGGTTCGCGTATCCATGATCGGCCGCCGGGTGACCCGTCGGCGGCGGGATGGCAGGGGCTACCGGCCACGGGCCGGGTGGCTGGCGTGCATATGGACGGCAAGAGACACGCCGCATGTGCCGACGTGCCGACCAAGCAACAAGCATCACTGGCGACCTGGCTCGCCCAGCTCACGCGATATCACCACGAACGCTTGCCCGACGACCGCACCGGCGACGGCAACCAGAATCAGCCGATCTGTGCGGCGCTGCGCAGCTGGCGGAGGCGAGGTCAGCCCGCGCCGAGTCGGCAGGCGACTATGAAACCACAGCAGACCTGACTTTGATTACAGAAAGCGATCAGCATTATCAGCTGTGGGCAGCCTGAGCGTAGGAGCGTCTCCTTGACCCGTTCCACGAAAGCGACAAATTGGATCGATACTAATCTCGAAATATCTCCACAACCTGGGAGCCCCCTTACGGAATCGAACCGTAGACCTTCTCCTTACCATGGAGACGCTCTGCCGACTGAGCTAAGGGGGCACACGGCTGGCCTGCACCTCGTCCGGCCCGATCGGGTGCGATCAGGCGGCCCTGCGGGTTGGCACCCGGACTGGCACATCCGCGCGAGGCGAGCATACACGGCCGCTGTCGACGTGCCGAATCACCCGGGCAGCAGTGCGCCGCCTGGTCAGGCCCGGACGGCCTACTCAGACGCGGGCATGACGGGGGCGAGGGCTTGGAACGCGGCCATGACCTGAGGCCACGCAGGCGAGAGTGGGTCGATGAGATCGACGTGGCTCGCGCCTGGCAGCGCCGCCGCCGTGGTGTCGTCGCCGGCGGCCCGGCCGATGGCGGCGTAGCCGAGGCTCATCGCCAGCGGCACGACGTCGTCCAGGGAGCCGTGCACGAGCCTGACTGGGCAGCCCAGGGGCAGCAGGACCGCAGGGTCGGCGTCTTGGTACCGCTGCGGGTGCCGGCCGGGACCGCCACCCATGAGGGCGCCCGCCGCGCCATCGCCGAGCCCCTGGTGGTAGCAGTCGGCCAAGCCGCTCACTCCGGCGAGCACCACCACTCCCCGGGCTCGCGGGGCTCGCGGGGCGGCGAGGTGCCACCTGGAATCCGGCCCCAGCAGGAGCCGGCCCGCCGCCCACAGGGCCAGCTGGCCGCCAGCGGAATGCCCGGCGAGCAGCGACGGCCCATCGGCGATCACGCCGGGGCCCGCCGCTTCGCTGACCAGCGCGGGCGACCGGTCCACCGCGGCGGCCACATCGTCGAACGTCCCTGGCCAGCCGCCATCCGGCTGCCCGGTTCGCCGGAACTCCGGCACACACACGGCGTAACCCGCTGCTGCCAGGGCGCTGGCCATCGGCCCGGTGTGCGAACGGTCGTAAGCCGCCCGCCAGAAGCCGCCGTGGAGGAAGATCACGAGCGGGGCCGGCCCTGAGGTGGCCGCAGGCCGCGGCACCGGCAGCCGGACGTCGGCGACGTGATCGGGGCTGTTGCCGTACCTGATCACAAGGTCGGGGGGTGGCGCCGGCCGGGTGAGAACGTCGTCCGGCGGTGTCCACGCGGCAGCCTCCATCGCTCCTCCCCGCCCGGTCCGTCCTTGCCAACTGTTTCCTGTGCCTTCAGGCCTGGCTGGCCTCTCCGTGACCCGGCCAGGTGTCGAATGAGGGTAGCGGGGAATGGTTCCCCGCGGTGACAGGCCCATCATGGCAACGAACGCGACCCCGACGGGATGAGCACGGTGGCGAGGGCGTATCCATGAGTACACGGCACGTCGCGAGCAATGCGTTTGGCGTGATTTCTGGATTTTTGATCGTTCCTGCTGGCCTAGCGGGGATCTTCTTCACCGGCGCCGCCAAGCCCGCCGCCGCGGCGGTGGTGAACCCATGCACGGCTCAGCTCACGGTCGCCACCAGCAGCGCGACGCCCAGCCTCAGCCCGAGCCCGGCCACCACCCCGCTGATCCCGGCCTCCACGCCGGCCTCCGCACCCCCCTCAACTGCGTCCTCCACCCCCACGCCCAGCCCGACTCCGACCCCCACCCCGAGTCCCACCACCACCAGCCCCAGCCCGAGTCCCAGTCCCTCCGGCTCGTCCCCCTCCCCCACGGACCGTCTGTGCATAAGCGTCCAGGCCCTGGCGACCCACGTACGGGCGGGTGCGCACGCTCGTTATGCAATCTGGGTCTCGCTGGCGAGCCAGGCGAGCGGCCAGGCAAAGATCAGCATCACGGCGAAACCGGCCAAGCTGGCGCCGAGCTTCACGGTCTGCTCACCGGCCGGCAAGAACACGTGCTCGGTCGGCCTCACCGCCCAGCCGGTCGAACTGCAGGCGGCAATCGCCGTACCGCAGAACGCCGCGGGCACCCATATCACCCTCACAGCCACCGGGACCTCACCGCAGGCGGCAGCTTCCGCGTCCGCGTCCGGCAGCGTCCTGGTCACAGCGGTCCCAACGCCGTCCGCGTCGCCGACCCCCACCCCCGGCGTGGGCGCGCCGCTGCCTCCCGGGACCCTGCTGCCAGAAGCACCTCCGGCCGGCTCGCTGCCCCTGCTGCCGACACCGGTGACGAATCCGGGCCTGGCCTTCCCGAAGGTCTCACCTGAGCCGCACGCGTCCACCACACCGCCTCCCTTCCGGGTCACCGACGTGTCGGCGTCGTTCCCGCTCGACACGCGCCTCATCGGCGACCAGATCCTCGGCCTGGCGGTGCTCGCCGCGGCAGTCATCATCGCCGTTGCCCGGCTCTCGCTTCGCAAGCAGCGGCCCCAGCACAGCCGGGACCCCGACTGACGGACCTATCTGGCCGAGTGCTCGACCAGGGGACGGATCGTGCGCATCTGGGCTCCCAGCTGCGCCGCGTCCATGGTGGGTGAGGCCACGACGCCGAACGTGTCGTTGTCCGCCCAGGTGCACAGCGCCACGCTTCCCGCCACGTTGGCCTGTGCGTTGACGCAGGCTGCCTGCCCGCCCAGACTGCCCGCGCTGGTGTGCTGCACACCCTTGAGCTGGCGGGTGAAGCTGGCGATGTAGCCGCTGGGTGAGGCCCCCGACAGGTTGCCACCGATGAAAAGGATCACCTGCGGGCCGGTGCCCCCGGATACGCCCGAGTTGTCCTCATATACCGCATCGACCACATCGCTGGCCTGGCCGGCGCTCCTGGCGACGACCTGCTGCTGCAGGTCCTTCGCGTGCATCTGCTGCTCGAGCTGGGGCCTGCGGACAAACGCGCCAAGCCGGGCCGGTGTCACGAGGGCATGCACCGGCTTGCTGCCGCCCAGCACCAGCGCGGCGACGGTCACCGCGGCCGCGCCCACGGCCAGCGCGCCTCCGGTCACCCACAGCCAGACCCGTGACCCACGCCCGCTCCTCAGCCCGCCCCGGCCGGAAGAGGTGCCCCGAGAGCGTGACATTCCACCACCGGCCGCTGCCAGCTGCGGACCTGGCCGCCCTGCCCGGCCGAGGCGGCCAGCGGTGTCCTGCTCGCCGCCCTGTCTGGGCCCGGGAGCCGGGCCACGCCGATACGGCTGACCCGGACCGGGCTGGTCGTAGCCGACGGTCTCCGGTGGGCTTCCCACGTCGGGCGCTTCATCCGGATAGGGCCGGTGCCTCGCGTGGCGCTCCCGGCCGACCTCGCGATCCGGGCTACCCTCCCGGTCCCGGCCGCCCTCGAGGTCCATGCTCTCCCGGCCCGGCCTTCGGTGTCCTGGTCCTCGGCCTCCGGGCGCTCGGCCTCCGGGCTGGCTGGCGCCCGGACCACTGCTTGCAGGGCCGCTGACACCCGGGCCACCGGTACCCGGGCGCTGGTAGAGCTGCCCGCTGCGGGTGCCACCGGGAGCGGGGGGCGTGCGAGGGTCCCGGCCCAGAGCCGGTCCGGGGCGCAAGCGCGCGCCGCCGCCCGGATCGGCATGGCGGCCGCCGCCGGGACGTGACCGTGGATCAGCCAGACCCGGCTGCGGGCCCGACCATGGCCGCGGTCCGAACTGGGGGCCGGCCGGGGAGCCGGGCGCCGCGTCGGGGGTCCGCGGCTGCCGCGGGCCGGCTCCGGGACCGGGCTGTGACGCGAGCCGCGGATCGGTCCCCGGGCCTGACCGCGCGCCCAGCCGCGGATCCGGCCCCGACCGGGCGCCAGCCCGCGATCGCGGGTCCGGCCCGGGTCCCGGCCGTGAGTCAGACCCTGGCCCCGCCCGGGAATCACCCCAGGGACCGCTGGGCGGCCCTGTTTGCGGCCCACTGCGGGGACCGGTCTGCGGGTAGCCCCAGGGACCGGTATCCGGCCCTGTCTGCGGATAACCCCGTGGATCCGTACGTGGCCTGAACCGCAGATCGCCCTGGGGATCAGACCGCGGCCCTCCCCGTGGATCGCTCCGGGGATCGCTGCGGGGCCCCGACTGCGGGTAACCCCGCGGATCTGTCCCCGGCCGGGCACCAGGGCGCGACCGCAGGCCAGGACCCGGCCCCACCCGTGGATCGCCCCGCGGATCGCCACGCTGCCCCGGCTGCGGATAACCCCGCGGATCTGTCCCCGGCCGGACGCCAGAGCGTGACCGCGGCTCAGGACCCGGCCCCACCCGTGGATCACCCCGAAGATCATCCCGTGGCCCCACCCGCGGATCGCGCGAGCGCGACCGGGGATCGGTCAGAGGATCGGTGGCCGCAACCCCCCGGCCCGGAGCCCCCCGATCCGCAACCCCCCGGCCCGGAACGCCCCGACCTGGAACGGTTCCCGGGTCGCGCCGCGGATCCGTGCCCGGGTCGTCGGAGGATGCGTGCCGCCGGTGCGCGGCCGGCTCCCGCGATCCTCCGTCTCTCATGCTTCCCCTCTTCGTCCGGCAGAGCGAGATCCCTCTTCTTCCGGCAGAGCGAAATCACTACATCATGCGGCATCCGGGAGAGGCGCCGCTACCTGGTTGACGGTGCCCGGTCAACCCGCGCCCGCGCCGACCCGAGGTCGGCCCGGGGTCGGCCCGAGGTCGGCCCGGGGCCGGCCCCGTCGCGCCCGAACCGGTCCCGGGCATGTTCTAACCTCTGCGTGAGGGACGGGGCGCGCTGTTGCGCTGGCCGTTCCGGCCGCACCGGAAAGAGAGCCCGATGTCACAACGTCGCGGTCAATCGCGCAGCGCTCAGCAGAAACTCGCCGAAATGCGGCGGCAGGAGCGTACGCGGCGAAACAGGTTGCGCGCGCTGGGGGGCGCGGCGGCGCTGGCGGCGATCGCGATCGTGGTGCTGGCCGTGGTCGCCTTCACGGGCGGGCGGACGACGGCACAAGGTGTCCACGGCGCGCCCACCGGGGCCACCGTGGACGGTATCGCGTGCCAGGCTAGCGAGCAGGTCGCTTACCACATCCACGCCCACCTGACGATCTATGCCTCGGGTGCCCGCCAGGTGGTCCCGGCCGGCATCGGCATCCCGGGGCCCCAGCAGGTGGTGAGCGGGTTCGTCGAGGGTGGCAAGTGCCTGTACTGGCTGCATACTCACGACACCACCGGCGTCATCCACATCGAGTCCCCGGCGCAGCGCGTCTACACCCTCGGGCAGTTCTTCGACGTGTGGGGGCAGCCGCTGAGCAGCACCCAGGTCGGTCACCTGACCGGGCACGTGACGGCGTTCCTCAACGGCAGGCGTTTCCCCGGCGACCCGCGCTCGATCAAGCTCACCCCGCACGCGGTGATCCAGCTCGATGTCGGCAAGGTCGTTCCCCCGCGGGGCTTCACCTTCCCGGCCGGCCTGTGAGCGCGCCAGCCAGGGATTCCGAGCGACATGCCCCAGCCGATGACCAGCCTCACGTGCCGTAGCCGGGTGCCGATCCCCCTTGACGTGAGCCGCTACATGTCTAGCATGAGCAGTATCCTGCCGACGGTATACAATGTGAGGAAGTGGCCACGTGTACCACGAGCTCACGGTCTGGTCCCGCGGAATCATCATGGACAAGGAGGCGCGCGACGTCTCCTCCTGCGTCGCGGCGGCAGCCCGGGCACTTGGTTACCACGCCGACAACGTCAGTGATTACGTGGACGACCCGGACCGGACGAACTGCCTGGTCCGCCGGTATGCGCGGTTCGGCGACTCGCCGATCGTGGACCGCTTCGTCTATGAGAACCCGCACCCGGACTGGGTGGTCCTGGTCGAGGAGACGATCATCAAGGCGGTCAACTTCCTGCGCGGGACACCCGACCGGGGCGGCGTCGTCGTCGTCAATTCCGTGCGCGACCCTGCCTACCTGCTCACATTCCTGCCCGACGAGATGAAGTCCAAGATCGCCAAGTTCGTGGTGGTGGACGCGGTGGGGCTGGCCGACCAGAGCGGCCGCAGCCCGTGGATGTTCGTCCGCAGCCTCTCCGAGCTGGCGCTCGACCGGATGTCCACCGAAGGTGCGGAGGAACGGCTGGCGATCGGGATGGGCATCGCCGCCCCGTTGATCGGCGCACTGACCGCCGCCACCGGTGAGCTGCCGCTGGAGGCGGTCGCCGACCAGGTGGCCGACCGGGACGCCATGATGCGCGGTGCCGCCCAGCACGCGGTGGTGGACTTCACCGCGCCGTCGGGACCGCCGGACGGGCAGGTTACCGCCCCCCACACCGCGTCCACCGGCTGACCCAGCGAGGAGGCCTCATGTCCGTCCGCGGCACCCGGATCCCGCCGCATCTGCAGCTGCCGATCGCCGGGGTGACCCCGCCGCCGACCGAGAAGGAAGGGCAGCGGCTCTTCCCGACCGGCAACTTCCGGTTCTACCGGCCCGTTTACCGCGACAAGACGCCACCCTGCAACAACGCGTGCCCGACCGGCGAGCAGATCCAGAAGTACCTGGACTACGTCAAGCACGACCGCTACCTCGACGGATACGTCACGATCCTTGAGGACAACCCGATGCCGTCGGTCACCGGGCGGGTGTGCTACCACCCGTGTGAGACGGCCTGCAACCGGGCCGAGCACGACGAGCCGATCGGCATCCGCAGCGTGGAGCGCTTCCTCGGCGACTACGGCCTCGCCCTGCCGGAAGACCCGATCAAGAAGACCCTCCCCCCGCTGAACGGCACCACCGTGGCGATCGTCGGTTCCGGCCCGGCCGGCCTCGCCTGCGCCTACCACCTGCGCCGGCGCGGCTATGCAAGCGTGATCTTCGAGGCGCTCCAGCAGCCGGGCGGGATGCTGCGGGCCGGCATCCCCGCCTGGCATCTGCCGGAAGAGGTGCTGGATGCCGAGATCGCCAAGCTGACCGCGCTGGGCGGGATCGAGATCCGTTGCGGCGTGCGGGCCGGGCGCGACATCAGCTGGGAGGAGCTGCGCTCCTACCCGGCCACATTCCTCGCCCTGGGCCAGGACATCGGCCTGCGCCTGCCGGTCGAGGGGATCGAGTCACGCGGGGTGACCGGGGCGCTGGAGTTCCTGCGCGAGGCCGGCCTGGGGCGCCCGGTCAAGGTCGGCCGCCGGGTGCTCGCGATCGGCGGCGGGAACACCGCGTCCGACGCGGCCCGCAGTGCCATCCGTCTCGGCGGCGGCGAGGCGTTCATCGTGTCGCTGGAGTCCGCGGACGAGCTGCTCATCGTCCCCGAGGACCTGGCGCAGGCCAAGGACGAGGGGGTCGCCTTCGCGCCGAACACCGCCCTGGTCAAGGTGCTGTCGGCCGGCGGCCAGGTCACCGGCGCGGTGGTCTGCGAGGCCCGGCTCAGCAAGGACGCCCACGGCGGCGTCCGGCCGGAGCTGGTCCCCGGCACCGAGCGCGAGGTCACCTGCGACACCATCCTGATCGCCATCGGGCAGGTGCAGCAGCTGGAGTGGCTGCCCGGTCACCTCAGCGACCGCGGCGTCATCACCGCCGACCAGCACGGCCGGGTCGAGGGCAACGTGTTCGTCGGCGGCGACGTCATGCGCGGCCCGTCGATGGTGGTCGACGCGCTCGGCGACGGCAAGCGGGCGGCACGCGACATCGACCGCGTGCTCACCGCGCAGGCGCTCGGCCCGGAACCGGAGGTCGAGGTCATGCCGTACGAGGGCCTGAACGCGGCCTACTTCCGGCACGCCCCGCGGATCGAGGCCCCGCTCACCCCCGCCGAACAGCGCCGCCGCAGCCAGACCGTGGAGGTCACCCTGGCCTACAGCCGTGAGCAGGCGGTCGCGGAGGCCGACCGGTGCATGAGCTGCGGGGTCTGCAACGGCTGCGACAACTGCTATATCGTCTGCCCGGACGTGAGCGTCATGCGCGACACGCGTGAGAACGGGCATTACACGATCCGCACCACCTACTGCAAGGGGTGCCTGGTCTGCGTTCAGGAATGCCCCACCGGCTGCCTGGAGAAGGTCCCGGAAATGGACTTCGACGACCCGGCGGACGTCACCCGGATGGAGACCGCGTTCGCGCCTTACGACGGGGCGCACGCCGAGCAGTCGGCGTTCACCCGCCAGCTGATCGAGGAGACCATCGCCGAGTACGACGCCGCCCGCACGGCGCCGGACGGCGACGGCCACCGCGCGACCCGGCCGGCCAATCCCGCGCCCGAGCCGAGCAAGCGCACCACACAGCCAAGCAAGAGCACACACAGCCAAACGGAAATCCCGGGGTGAGGCCATGACCACGGTTCATGTCGAAGGTGGCTGGCCGGGGCAGCCCGGCTACGGCCCCGGCAGCCGGACGCCCGACGGCGAGCAGAAGCTGGCCGAGCTGGCCGGGACGCGCAAGCGGCTGAACGGGTGCGCCGCGGCGGCGTACGCGGCCCTGTACGCCAACGTCGATGTCATCACCGCGTACCCGATCAGGCCCTATACCGCGATCATGATGAACCTGTCCCAGTTCGTCGCCGACGGGATCCTGGATGCCGAGTACATGGTGACCGACGGCGAGCACTCCCAGCTGTCGGCGGCGTTCGGCGCCGGATCGTGCGGCGCGCGGGCCTTCACCGGATCCTCCGGCGTCGGCGTGACCTACGCCTACGAGATGTACTCGATCATCTCCGGCGCCCGGATCCCGGTTCACATGTCCATCGCCGACCGCACCCTGGACCCGCCGGGCGACTTCGGCTCCGAGCACACCGACGCGCTGTGCACCCGGGACATGGGCTGGCTGATGGGCTGGGCCGCGACCCCGCAGGAGGTCTTCGACAAGACCCTGATCGCCTACGCCATCGGTGAGGACCCGCGGGTGCTGCTGCCGCAGATGGTGGTGCAGGACGGGTACTTCGTCTCCCACATCGCGGGCGAGGTGGAGATGCCCAGTGCCGCGCAGGTGGACGCCTACCTGCCGCCGTACCGGCTGCCGTTCCCGCTCGACCCGCGCAGGCCCGTCTCGCACGGCCCGCAGATCCACCCTTCGCAGGGACCGCCGCTCCAGCTCGAGCGGGCCCGGGCGATGGAGGACGCGATCCCGGTCATCCGGGAGAAGACCGACGAGTTCGGCGGCGCGTTCGGCCTGCATTACCCGCATTTCGTCGAGGAGTACATGCTGGAGGACGCCGACATCGCGATCGTCATCTCCGGCGGTCACGCCGTCACCTGCCGGGCCGCGATCAGGCTGCTGCGGGAGCGCGGCGTGAAGATCGGGATGGCCCGGCTGCTGTGGATCCGCCCGTTCCCCAGCGACGACCTGCGCGCCGCCCTGCGCGGCGTCAGGGCCGTCGGCGTGGTGGAGACCAACCTGGGCCTGGGCGGATCGACCTACGGCGGCATCCTCGCGCCGGACGTGACCGGCGCCCTGTACTACGCGGAAAACCGCCCGCTGGTGACCTCGTTCATGGCCGGGCTCGGCGGCGAGACCGTTCCCGCGGCCGAGTTCGAGTGGATGGCCGGCAAGCTCACCCAGGCCCTGGCGCAGGGCCACGTCGAAAAGCCCGCGCACTGGGTCGGATTCGAAGCATGACTGCCCCTCCCACGGCACAGCACAAGGAGCCCGCTGATGGCTAAGGAAGTGATCCGCCAGCACCTCCCGCTGGTGGAGGAGGAAGGCCGCGCCGCGGCGACCAGCGACGAAGCCGGCCGTGACCGCCATTACCTGCCCGAACTCCCCGACGAGGACCCCTATCAGGCCGGGCACCGCACCTGCGCTGGCTGCGGGCCCGCGATCGAGTACCGGTGGGTGCTCAAGGCGGCCGGCCAGGACACCGTCGTGGCCGGGCCGACCGGCTGCATGTACGTGGCGAACTCGACCTACCTGTGCACCCCCTACACCGTGCCCTGGGCGCACACGCCGATCGCCAGTGGTGGCTCCTTCACCGCCGGCGTCGCGGCCGGGTACGAGGCGCTGATCCGCAAGGGGCGTCACCCCGGCCCGTACCCGAACATCATCGTCATGGCCGGCGACGGCAGCGCGTCCGACATCGGGCTCGGCTCGATCTCCGGCGCCCTGTACCGCAACCACGACGCCTTGTTCATCTGCTACGACAACGAGTGCTACGCCAATACCGGCATCCAGGTCTCGCCCACCACCCCGTACGCGAGCATGACCACGTTCACGCCCTTCGGCAAGGCGATCCCGGAAGGGAAGTCGCTGCCGCCCAAGAACCTGGCCAAGATGATGGCCGAGGGGCACCCGCACTGCTATGTGGCCACCACCACGGTCGGCTACCCGGTTGACCTGATGAACAAGACCCGCAAAGGCCTCAACCGCCACGGTGCCGCGTTCATGCACTGCTTCACGCCGTGCCAGAAGGGCTGGGTCTACCAGACCTCGATGACGGTCGAGATCGGCCGCCGGGTCGTGGAAGCCGGGCTGTTCCCGGTGTGGGAATACGACCCCGAGGAACGCAAGTACCACTACTTCCACCCGCCGGTGCAGCGCCCGGTCACCGACTACCTGGCCATGCAGGGCCGGTTCGGCCACATGCTGCCCGAGCACATCGCGTCCATCCAGGTCCAGGCCAACCGCAACTGGGAGGACATCGGGATGGACGTGCCCGCCGGGCTCCGCGAGGGCGAGGACCCGGCCACGCACCTGCGGCTCCGGGAGGAGACCTACTCGATGCCGCTGAACCGCGGCGTCGGGGCCTGACCGCGGGGGCCGTCGGTTCCCCGCTCCCGGCGGTCCCCGCGCCTGCGCCCCCCACCGGAAGGAATGTGATGCCCGGACCCTGGCAGCTCTACTTCGACGATGGTCGCCAGCAGCGGTACCTGCCTGACCGGCAGGCCGTCCTGCGCTACGTGCTGGCCATCGGGCCCACGGCTGCCAGCAAGCGGTTCGAGGTGTTCACGGAGTCAGCGCCGGTCACCCTCGCCGACGGAACCCCCGGCGGGCGCACCTTCTCGCTGGCAGAAGTGATCGACCTCGGCCAGCCGGGGGAAACAGAACGGCTGCAGGCCGAGCTCTCGCGGTTGGCCGGGGGAACGCCATGAACGGCCGGGGCGGCCAGGACGGCCCTGGCCAGGCCGGGGCCGTGCCGCCGAACGACCGCACGATCATTCCCCTGATGCCGGGCGTGGCCCGTCCCCGGGGCGAGCGGCGCGCGGCGATGCGGCAGGCGGTCATCGAAGTGGTCCGCCATCTCGTGCTGAAAGCGGTGCCGCCCGAGCACCGTTCACCCCTGTTCGACCAGGCCCGTGACCTGCTCAGTGAGGCTGGCTGGGGGCTCGACGAACTCTTCGAAGCGGCCGAGGACGGGCCCGCCCGCAACGCCCTGTTCCAGGCGCTCGGACTACAGACTTAGGGCCGCAGGCGCAGGCCAGCGGCCCGGAGCCGGGAGGCAGACATGAAGAACAGGCGGCATGACCGCCACGACCGGACCGGGTGCGGCCTGGCCATGTTACGCAGCACCCGGGCCCCCGGCCCGCGCGGCCCCCCGCCCCGCGCGGACGAAAAAGGCGCCTCGCCGGCGCACCTGGCAGCCCGCGGACGCCCCTTCGCTCCCCGGCCAGATGCCGGGCCGACCCCTGGCCCGGCCGGGAACGGTGCACCACCCAGCGGAAGTTCCAGCCGTCCCGGTGGAATTCCCCCCTCACTATCCGGCCCTGCATCCGCCGGGCCTGCGATAACGAGTCACCGTCTCGTACGAAAGGTATCGGTGGCGACCAATGAGCGCGACAACAGAAGCGCACGGAAACTATGAGGTAGTGACCAACGCGACCGGCCGCGTATTCCGCGTTGGAGAGACCGACCGGCAGGTCCTCGGTTATTCCCGGGGGGTCGTCCTCTGGGCCGCCTGGCTCGCCATGTGCCTGGCCGGCCTGCTCGAATACACCTGGGGCACGGTGGCCGGCTCACTCCAGGCGGCGCATCACTGGAGCATCGCCCAGACGTTCTGGGCGTTCTCCTTCTTCGTCGTCTTCGAATCGTTCGTCCAGATCTTCACCGGGCTCCTGCGCAACCGCGGGATCCTCAACGTGCGCTGGGCGACGATCATCGGCGGCGTCGTCTGCGGCATCGTGGGATACGGGCTGCTGGCCACGTTGACCAACATCTGGCAGGCCTACCTCGGGTACGCGGTCCTCGGTGGCATCGGCTCCGGAATGGTCTACTCAAGCTGCATCAACATCGTGGCCAAGTGGTACCCGGAGAAGAAGGGCTGGCGGACCGGGTTCGTCAACGGTGGCTGGGCCTACGGCGCGGTCCCCTTCATCATCGTGATCGGCGGATTCAGCGGAGCCGCGCTCAACATGACGCCCAGCCAGATCAAGAACTACATCCTGTGGCAGGGCCTCATCATGACGATCGGCATCGGGATCGCCGGCATCTTCATGAAGGACCCGCCCAAGAACTGGTGGCCGAAGGAGATCGACCCGCTCAACTGGCACAAGCACAGCACCCGTGACCTGGAGCACAACCCGCCGTCGCTGCGGCACTACAACCTCGGCGAGATGTGGCGGACCCCGCAGGCCAAATGGATCGGGATCCAGTACGCCCTGTTCATCGGCTGTTCCCTGTTCGGCGTGGCCTACTACTATCCCTTCGCGCAACAGCAGGGCCTCGGGCAGGTGGCTGCCGTCGCCGGCTTCGCCGGGTTCGCCCTCACCGACGGCCTCGCCAGGCCGGTCTACGGATATATCTCCGAGTTCATCGGCCGCCGGAAGACGATGGTCTACGCCTACTCGGGGAACGTTGTCTTCCAGCTGGCCACCTACTTCGCGGGGATAGCGCACAACGCACCGTTGTTCGTCGTCTTCGCGATCATCTCGGGCGGCCTGTCCGGCGCCAACTTCCCGATGACCGCGGCGCTGGTCGCGGACTACTACGGCGAGACCAACAACGCCATCAACTACGGTTCCATCTACGCCTTCAAGGCGCTCGGCGGCAGCTTCGCCGGCGGCATCGCGGCGCTGATCATGACCGGGACGCTGTACGGGACGGCACACTTCCACTGGGCGTTCGGCTTCTTCTTCGGCGCCGCCATCGGCGCGCTGGCAGCGCTCACGATCGGCTTCCTGTGCAAGCGGCCGACCGTGGAGCAGATGGAGGCGGCCGTGCGTGCGTCGGCGGCGAAGGAGGCAGACAAGGCCAAGCCGGCGGTCGCGTAGTACGAGACGATCTAACAACACCCCATGATCGTGGTGGGCTCCACATGCGCCGGCGTGTGGGGCCTGCCACATCATGGAAGGAAGCGGCATCCGACAACCCAGCCATGAGCGAAGCGAGCGGCCGGTGACCGAGGAGTACCCGTACGAGCTGAGGCTGCCCGTGGCGCCGTACCGGTTCGAGTGGCGCGGCGAGGCTGCCGTTGACGCCAGCAAGCACGCCACCGACCGCTACGCCGAGGAGCGCTACACCCACGCCGACGGCACCACCACCGTCATCCGCGAGTACCGCTCGGACGGCACCTTCCACATCATGTCCGACCGGGGCGAGATCGAACTCGTCAACAACGCCCACGATCCCTACGCCGCCGACCCGGTAAGCGTCGTCCGGCTGCCGTGACCATGCAAGCCATCACCGTTACTGACCGTGCGGCCGGTGTCGGTGGTCTGTCCCTGACGGATATGCCCTACCCGCACGCAGACCAGAACGATGTCGTCGTGCGGGTGTATGCCGCGGGGTTCACCCGCGGAGAGCTCGACTGGCCGACAACCTGGTCCGACCGCGCCGGCCGTGACCGGACGCCGACCGTGCCCGGGCATGAGCTCCATTAACGGCTCGGCGGGTCGCGGGGCTCGCGGGGCGCCGGACCCGGCCCGGCCCGCTCAGCTGCCCGCGGCCGGCCGGTGGTAGGCGGTCCGGGTGCGCTCGGTGTGCTTGCGGGCGATCGAGCACGCCCGTCCCGCGTCACCGGCCTCGATGGCCTCGACCATGTCCAGGTGCTCGGCGCACGACTCGTGCCCGCGCATGGGGGCCACCTGCCGGTAGTACCAGCGCACCCGCCTGCCCACGATCCCGGCCAGCTCGGCCAGGACCGCGTTGCCCGCCACCCGGGCAAGCTCGGCGTGGAACTCGTTGTTCGCGGCCACGAAGCGCCCGAAGTCGCCGGCTTCGATCGACGCCTCGCCCTCGTGGCAGATCACCCGCAACCTGGCCAGGTCATCCGCGGCCGCCACCAGCGCGGCCAGCCGGGCGGTCTCCACCTCGAGCAGCTCACGCACGTCGAGCAGCTGGTCCACTTCCTCATCGGTGGGCACGTGCACGAATGCCCCCTGGTTGGGCCGCAGGTCGACCCAGCCCTCCGCCTCCAGCCGGTGCAGCGCCTCCCGGACCGGCTGCCGGCTCACCCCGAGCTGGCGGGCAAGCTCGGTCTCCACCAGATGCTGTCCGGGCGGCAGCCTGCCCTCCACCACCAGCTCCACCAGCGCCTCGTAGACCGACTGCCGGAGGGGCACCGGCCGGTCAACCGGCCGGATCGGCTCGGCCTCGTCGGCAGGTCTCGTGTCCACGGTCATGCTGATCTCCCAGGCCACTCTGCCGGCCCGCCCGGGCGGCCCGGCGGCGACGTCCCGGAGAGCCAGCGACATCTCCCGTGACAGCTGCCAGATTCCAGTATATCGGCTCCTGTATCCAAAATGCTCTACCGCGCGTGCTCCGTCCCGGGCGCCTTCCCGGCCCCGTGCCGCGTGGCGGGCCACCATCTGGCAGGCTGGCGAGGGGCAGGCGAGTTGCCCCGTAACTTCCGTTGAGCATGAGAATGAAGGACGATACCGGCATGACATCGCATGTACGGGGCGTGATCGCCCGAGGCAAGGGAGAGCCGGTCGAGATCACCACGGTGCTGGTGCCCGACCCGGGGCCCGGCGAGGCGCTGGTGGCCGTCCAGGCGTGCGGTGTCTGCCACACCGACCTGCACTATCGCGAGGGCGGCATCGGGGAGGACTTCCCCTACCTGCTCGGGCACGAGGCCGCCGGGGTGGTCGAGGCGGTCGGCGACGGGGTGACCGGCGTCGCCCCCGGCGACTTCGTCATCCTCAACTGGCGCGCCGTGTGCGGGCAGTGCCGCGCGTGCCGCCGCGGCCGCCCCTGGTACTGCTTCGCCACCCACAACGCTGAGCAGAAGATGACGCTCGAGGACGGCACGGTGCTGTCGCCCGCGCTGGGCATCGGCGCCTTCGTCAACAAGACCCTGGTCGCGGCCGGCCAGTGCACCAAGGTCGACCCGGCCGTCCCGCCCGCGGTGGCCGGGCTGCTCGGCTGCGGGGTGATGGCCGGCCTCGGCGCGGCGCTCAACACCGCACCCGTCACCCGCGGCGACTCGGTCGCCGTGATCGGCTGCGGCGGGGTCGGCGACGCGGCGGTGCTCGGCGCCCGGCTGGCCGGCGCGCGGACGATCATCGGCGTGGACGTCGACCCCCGCAAGCTGGAGTGGGCCAGGCAGTTCGGCGCCACCCACGTGATCAACTCCCGGGAGACCGACCCGGTCGAGCGGATCCGGGAACTCACCGGCGGGAACGGCGCCGACGTGGTGATCGAGGCGATCGGCCGCCCGGAGACCTACCTGCAGGCGTTCTACGCCCGCGACCTGGCCGGGACCGTGGTGCTGGTCGGCGTGCCCACCCCGGACATGCGGGTGGAGGCGCCGCTGCTGGATTTCTTCGGCCGCGGCGGTGCGCTCAAGTCCTCCTGGTACGGCGACTGCCTGCCCGAACGCGACTTCCCCATGCTCACCGACCTGTACCTGCAGGGCCGGCTGCCGCTGGAGAAGTTCGTGTCGGAGACCATCGCGCTCGACCAGGTGGAGTCCGCCTTCGCCAAGATGGAGCGCGGTGAGGTGCTCCGCTCCGTGGTGAAACTCTGAGCGGTGAAACTCTGAGTGGTGAAGCGCTGAGCGAGGGCCTGGCCAGTGGCACCGGCAGCCAGGATCGCCATGTGGTCCGGGCCGCGCACGGTCTCCACCGCGCTCATGCGGGCGTGGGAGAACCGCGGCGACACGGTGGTGGCCGACGAGCCGCTGTACGCGTTCTACCTGGCCCGCACCGGAATCGATCACCCGGGCCGGGCCGAGGTGCTGGCCAGCCAGCCTCACGAATGGCAGGTGGTGACCGACCTGCTCGGCCGCGGGCCGGTGCCGCCCGGGAAAACCATCCTCTACGCCAAGCTCATGACCCACCACCTGCTGCCGGAGGTGGACCGGCGGTCGCTGGCGCCGCTGCGGCATGCCCACCTCATCCGCGACCCGGCCAGCCTGCTCGCCTCCTATGCGAAGGTGCGGTCCGCGCCCACCCTGGCCGATCTGGGCATCGCCGCCCAGGCGGAGATCTTCGCCGAGTTCGGGGGGCCGGTGCTCGACTCGCGGGACCTGCTGCGCAGCCCGGAGCCGATGCTGCGGGCCCTGTGCGCGGCGCTGGACGTGCCATTCGACCCCGCGATGCTGTCCTGGCCGCCGGGCCCGCGCGCGAGCGACGGGGTGTGGGGACGCTACTGGTACGAGAGCGTGTGGGCCTCGACCGGGTTCGGCCCCTACCGGCCCCCGGCCGGGCCGCTGCCCGCGCACCTGGCCGCCCTGGCCGAGCAGTGCCGCCCCTACTACGAGCGGCTGCATGCCTGCCGGCTCACCGCGGCCGGCGGCGGGGCGCGCGAGCAGCGGGCCGGACCGGTACCCGGCTGACCTGGAGATCACATGCGGCAGACCTTCGACGAGCGCAACCGTGACCTCGTCGTCAGCGTGGGCGGCCAGCTCGCGCACCGCGACCGGGCCGCGGTCAGCCCGTTCGACTCCTCCGTGCAGGGCGGCGACGCGGTCTGGGAGGGACTGCGCCTGTACCAGGGCAGGATCTTCCGGCTGGACGAGCACCTGGCCCGGCTGCGGCGCTCGGCCACGGCGCTCGCGTTCGCGTCGGTCCCCTCCGACGAGGAGATCACCAGCCAGATCAGGGCGACCCTGCTGGCGAACGCGATGACCGACAACGTGCACATCCGGCTCACCCTCACCCGCGGGGTCAAGTACACCAGCGGCATGGACCCGCGGCTCAACACCGGCGGCCCCACCCTGATCGTGCTCGCCGAGCACAAGCCGCCCGTCTACGACCCGGCCGGCATCACGCTGGTCACCGCCAGCGTGCGGCGGCCGCCGCCGGACTGCCTGGACCCGAAGATCCACCACGCCAACCTGCTGCCATCGATCCTGGCCAAGATCGAGGCGAACGTGGCGGGAGCCGACGACGCGGTCATGCTCGACCAGCGGGGTTTCGTGGCCGAGACCAACGCAACCCACCTGTTCCTGGTCGCGGGCGGGCGGCTGGCCACGCCGGCCACGACCGCCTGCCCCGAGGGGATCACCCGGGCGGCGGTGCTGGACCTGGCGGAGGACGCGGGGATCGGCTGCGGCATGGGTGACCTCAGCCTGACCCAGTTCTACGCCGCGGGCGAGGTGTTCGTCACCGGCACCATGGGCGGCCTCACGCCGGTCACCGCGATCGACGGGCGCAGCATCGGCGACGGCTCGCCAGGCCCGGTGACCCGCCGGCTCGCCGGCCTGTTCGCCGACCTGACCGCACGTTCCGGCACGCCAGTGGTGTGACACCCAGTGGTGGAACTGGCAGTGGTGTGACGGCCGTGACGGGTGCAGACTGGGTCCCATGACCCAGGCGGCCGCGGTCCCGGCGGTGAACCTGCCCGGCGGTGTCTCGATGCCGATGATCGGTTTCGGCACCTGGCAGCTTCGCGGCAAGGCAGGGCGCGAGGCGATGCGCGCCGCACTCGGCGCCGGATACCGGCACATCGACACCGCGACCATGTACGGCAACGAAGCCGATGTCGGCCATGCGCTGTCCGGCAGCAGCCTGGCACGGGACGAGGTGTTCCTCACCACCAAGCTTCCCTCGGGCCGGGCGGGGCGGGAGCGGGCCACCCTCGCGGCCAGCCTGCGCGCACTCGGCACCGGTTACGTCAACCTGTGGCTGGTGCACTGGCCGCCGCCCGGGCGGATGCTGGCCCCGGTCTGGCGGGAGTTCCTGGCGCTGCGCGACGATGGGCGGGCGCGGGCGGTCGGGGTGAGCAACTACTCCATCGCCCAGATCGACCGGCTCATCGAGGCCACCGGGCAGGCGCCCGCCGTCAACCAGATCCCGTGGAGCCCGGCCAGGTACAACGCGGCGCTCCTCGCCGCCCACCGCGAGCGCGGGGTGACGGTCGAGGGATACAGCCCACTCAAGAGCACCAACCTCGCCGACCCGGCGCTGGCCGAGATCGCCGAGGCTCACGGCGCCACCCCCGCCCAGGTGGTGCTGCGCTGGCACCTGGACCACGGGGTGGCGGTGCTGGTGAAATCGGCGCACCCGGACCGGATCGCGGCCAACATCGACCTGACCCGCTTCTCGCTCAGCCAGGACGAGCTCGCCAGGGTCGACAGCCTGGCACGCTGACCGGTTCCCGCGGGCGGGCGTCCTGGCCGCCGGCGGGGCGGCGATCGCCCTGCTGGCAGCGGCGTGCGGCGGGGGCGGCCGGGCTGCGGCCGGGGGGCGACGGCCTACCAGAAGGAGCTTGCCTACGCGCAGTGCATGCGCGCCCACGGCCTGCCCGGCTTCCCCGACCCCAACAGCCAGGGGATCTTCAGCACGACGAAGGCCAACCGCAGCGACTTCGCCGGCCCCCGGTTCCAGACGGCTAACAAGGCCTGCGCGCACCTGCAGGGCCCGGCGATGACCGCCGCGCAGCAGAAGCAGACCGTCGGCCAGCTCCTGAGGTACGCCGCGTGCATGCGCGCGCACGGGATCACGAACTTCCCGGACCCCGAGGTGGCGAACAACCGCATCAGCCTCAGCTTCGGGGCCGGCAGCGGCGTCGATCCCGGCTCGCCGCAGTTCCAGTCCGCGCAGCAAGCCTGCAAGCGGCTCATGCCCAGGCCCGGCGCCGGTGGGCTGTGATCCGCATGGCCAGCCGGCCCGCTCCAGCCGGCCCTGCGTGGCTGTCAGCCGGCCAGCAGCGCCTGGGCACTGGCGTAGGTCGCCATCACCAGGCCCTCATGCGCGGGCAGGTGCACGTCGCCGAACTTCTCCAGCGCCAGCAGTGCGTCCGACACCAGGAAGAGCGCGCCGCCGGCGGCCGTCTTCGCCGATCCACCATCCAGTGCCGCCAAAGACATCGCGAGCAGCGCGGTGCTGTAGACGATGACCGGAACGCGGTCCTTGCCGGTGCGCTTCCACAGGTAGGCGTTCAGTGCGCCGAACGCTGCCAGATGCGGTGCCGCCAGGATCGGCCTGGCGCGCAGGCGCCCGCCACCGGGGCGCTCGCGCAAGGCGATGATCCAGGCGATGTGGCTGGCGAGGAAGCTCGCCAGCCCCGCCGAGAAAGCGGCGTCACTGCCGCCGAGCAAGGCCACATCGCCCACCCCGCTCAGCGCGAGCGCGCGTCGCGTCGGGCGGTCGCGGCCCACCATCAGCGCAGGCATCAGCAGCGGCTTGGTCAGCCAGCGCTGCCGGTCACGCCCCGCCGCAGCGAGAAGAACATCAGCGGCCGTGATGGTCACGAAAACAGCGGTCGCACGACCGGCCACCAGGCACCTCCCTGACTGCGCCCGGCGCTGGCCGTCCGCTGAGCGACCGACGGCAGAGTGCCCCCACAGCCCTCACCCGCACCTCCGGACGGCGCCGGGACGCGGGCAACACGAAAGCTCCTGACCCTGCCGCACGGCCGCATTCAGCATGGACGTGCACCGCCAAGGTCCGGAGCGACAACAGCAGGCTACCCCACCTGTTACGTCCGGGCCGGGACACAGCGCCACGGGAGCGGTCCCACCGCTCCGCCTCCCGGCCCTGCTGACCTGCGCAGACTGACACGCATGGACGCCGCGAACACCGGCGGCATACTGTCGCAGCATGAGCGAGACGATGCCGCTGTTCCCGCTCGGCACCGTGCTCTACCCGGGACTCGTGCTGCCGCTGCACATCTTCGAGGATCGGTACCGGCAGATGGTCCGCGACCTCCTGGACGGGCCTGAGCCGCAGCGTTTCGGCGTGATCGCGATCCGCAAGGGCCGCGAGACAGGCATCGACGGCGTCTCGGCGCTCCACGAGATCGGCTGCACCGCGACGCTGCGCCAGGTCGAGCAGCACGACGACGGCCGGTTTGACCTGGTGACGGTCGGCATCCGGCGGTTCCGGCTGCTGGGGCTTGACCACTCGCAGCCCTACCTGCGGGGCAAGATCAACCTGCTGGCCGAGGAGACCGGCGATGATGCGGCCGCCACGCTGGCGGTCCACGCGGTGCAGCGGGCGTTCCGCGAGTATCTCGACGCGCTCACCGAGCGGGGAGCGGCCCGGGTCAATGTGCCCGACCTGCCAGACGAGCCGGTGCTGCTCTCCTACCTGGTGGCCGCGTCGATGATCGTGGACCTGAGCGACCGGCAGGCCCTGCTCGCCGAACCGGACGCCGCGGGCCGGCTGGCGGCCGAGCGCGTGCTGCTGGCGAAGGAGACCTCGATGCTGCGCAAGCTCACCTCGACGCCAGCCACCGATCTGCGGAACTCGCCCTACAACCCCAACTGAGGTCCGGGGGTCCCTGTCAGCCCGGCGCCCCCGGCAACGGGGCCCGATGGGGCAGCCGTCCGGCGACCGTGACGCCTCACCGCGGTATACCACGCCGCGGCCGGGCCCCGGTCAGCCGGCGGGCCGCAGGCCGTTCAGCCAGGCAGCCGGTACTGGCGGCGGATGACCGCGTCGTAGGCGCGGCCGGGCAGCACCCGGTTCATCGTCACCAGGCTCTTGGCGACCGGGTTGATCAGATACCGGGTACGTGGCCGCCTGGCGGTGACCGCGCGGGTGATGACCTTGGCGATGTCCTGCGGATCGGACCCCAGCCGTGACACGAAGCCGCTGTTGGTCATGCCGAAAGAGACACCGACCGCGGCCTTGAAGGGCGCGTAGGGGTCGGACCCGGAGCCGGGGGTGGTGGCGTCGTCCAGTGAGCCGGCGGCGACATCGGTCCAGGGCGTCTTCACCGGCCCCGGCTCGATCAGGACGACATCGATGCCGAACTGGGCGACCTCGATCCTGAGCGCGTCGCTGAACGCCTCGACCGCGTACTTGGACGCGTGGTAGAACGCCCCGCCGGGCAGGGTCGCCCGCCCGCCCATCGAGGAGACGTTGAGGATGCGGCCACCCTGGCGGCGGCGCATCCCCGGCAGGACCAGCTGGGTAAGCCGGACCAGGCCGAAGAAATTGGTCTCGAACTGGCGGCGCACCTCGGCCATCGTCACCTGCTCGACCGGGCCGTACAGCCCGTACCCGGCGTTGTTGATCAGCGTGCCGAGCGCGCCCGCCTCCGCTTCCACGGCGGCAACGGCGGCGGCCATGGACGTCTCGTCGGTAACGTCGAGCGCCAGGGTGGAGATGCCCCGGCCGACGAGATCAGCGAGGGTGTCCACCTGCCTGGCCGTCGCGTACACGCGGAGCCCGGCGTCGTGCAGGCTGACCGCGGCAGCCCGGCCGATCCCGGACGAGCAGCCGGTGATGAGAACGGGCTCCGTGCGTGTCCCACCGGCCACGGAGTCACCCCCTTATGCCAGGGCGGTTTCCTGGAAGTGCTCGCGGCGTCCGAGGTAGCGCTGCAGTGGTCTCCATTGCTTGGGTTCGGCGATGGCGTGCTCGACGCAGATCCGCTGCGAGGATTGCTGATGGCGTTGCTGTTCCCAGCGGCCGGTTTCTTCTGGCGGGGCACTAATTTTCGGTTTCTTGGGCGGGGCGCTGACCTGGGCGGGGAAGTCACGGGCCAGGCCCTGATAGCCGGCATCGACCTCGGCTGTGACGTCGGGATGGGCCCGCAGCAGGTCTTCGATGCCCTCGGTGCGCAGCGCGGTGGCGTCATGCATCCGGCCGGGCCGGAACGCGCCCAGCCACAGCAGCCGGCCTGCCCCGTCGCTGATGGCGGTGGCCTTGCCGGTGTTCTGCTTCTTCTTGCCGGACACAAATGCCCGCCGCCCGGGCCGGCCCGCCCTGGGGCGGCGCACCTGCACCTCGGTGCCATCGATTCGCAGCTTCACGCCTTCGGTGGCGGCGTAGGCGAACACATCGGCCAACGTGCGCAGCCGCAACCCGGGCTGGCCGGAAACGGCGAACCCGCGCTGGGCGAGCAGGGGCCGGATCTCCCCGACGGCCCGGGTGATGGTGGAGCGGTGGACCCCGTAGAACACCGCCAGCGCGGCGTGCGGCAGCTGGAACCGCAGCACGACCAAGGTGGCGATCACCCGGTCCGCGAACGGCAGCTCCCGGCCCGGGCCAGCACCCGCGGCGCGTACCCGCTCCCGCCCGCCACGCCGTTCACGCAGCCGCGATTCCTGCTGCGCCAGCCAGCACGGCGCGAGCTCCTCGATCAGCTGGCCAAGCTTGCGGTGGCCGATGCCGGTGCAGATACGATGCGACAAGGCCGCGCGGGCCCATCTTGACTTCACACCTTGATCGTTCCGCGCGGCCGTTCACGTTCCCGAGACCGACACGCCAAGATCATCGGCTACGCCCCGGACGTCCTATCGCGCACCAAGTCGTTAGGAGTCGCAGAAAATTAACCCGTAGCTTCCTGGAATCGGGCACGCTGGTGTGGTATGTGCACCATGACAGTAACCAGGGAGATGCTGGCGGCGAAGTTCGGGGTGATCTTCCCGCATCTGGATGAGCGGCAGCGGCGGCTGCTGGTGGGGGCTGAGGCCCGGGCGCTGGGGCATGGCGGGATCCGGCTGGTGGCCCGGGCGGCGGGGATCCGTGAGGCGACGGTATCGCTTGGGGTCGATGAGCTGGATGCCGGGGCTGAGCCGCTGGGCCGGGCGCGGCGGCCGGGCGGGGGCCGCAAGCGGGCTGCTGACACCGATCCGGGGCTGCGGCGGGCGCTGCTGGCCCTGGTTGAGCCACAGGAGCGGGGCGATCCGATGTCGCCGCTGCGCTGGACCACGATGTCGACCCGCAAGCTGGCGGCCGAACTGACCCGCCAGGGCCATAAGGTCTCCGCGGACACCGTGGGTGACCTGCTGCGGGCGGAAGGGTTCAGCCTGCAGGGCAATGCCAAGACCGTCGAGGGAAAGCAGCACCCGGACCGGGACGCGCAGTTCCGTTACATCAATGAGCAGGTCCGCGAGCATCTGGCGGCCATGGACCCCGTGGTCAGCGTGGACGCCAAGAAGAAGGAACTGGTCGGCGAGTTCAAAAACGGCGGCCGGGAGTGGCGGCCCAAGGGCGAGCCAGCCCAGGTCAGCACCCACGACTTCCCTGACCGGGAGCTGGGCAAGGCGATCCCGTACGGGGTCTATGACCTGGCGGCGGACGCCGGGTGGGTGAACGTCGGCACCGACCACGACACCGCCACGTTCGCCGTGGAGTCGATCCGCCGCTGGTGGAACGCGGCCGGCCGTGGCGACTACCCGCAGGCCCGGCGGCTGCTGATCACCGCGGACGCGGGTGGCTCCAACGGCTACCGCACCCGCGCGTGGAAGACCGAACTCGCCGCCCTGGCCGCCGGGACCGGGCTGAAGATCACGGTGTGCCACTTCCCGCCGGGCACCTCCAAGTGGAACAAGATCGAGCACCGGCTGTTCTCCCACATCACCATGAACTGGCGTGGCAGGCCCCTGACCAGCCACCAAGTCATCGTGAACAGCATCGCCGCGACCACCACCCGCACCGGCTTGACTGTGCGCGCCGGACTCGACCCGGGCAGCTACCCGACCGGGACCGAGATCAGCGACGCGCAGATCGCCGCGGTCCCGCTGGCCCGGCACCGCTTCCACGGCGACTGGAATTACACCATCCAGCCACGCCCCGCCCCGCCCGCCGCCGGCGCCGCCGAGCCCGGCAGGGATGCCGCAGGAGCCCCCGGCCGCGTCACGCTGTCGCATCCGGCGCTGACGGGCATGTCCCGCCGGCACCTGGACGATCTGATCGCTGAACTTGCCGGACCGCAGGAAGCGCAGCGCGAGCAGGCCCGGCACCGGCGGCGCGGCACCGAGCGCCGCCGCACGGCCGGAGCAGGCCCGCGCCCCAGGCTCACCAACGCTGACCGGATCCTGGTCACCGTGCTCTACCTGCGCAGACTTTGCACACAAGCAGTCCTGGGCGAGCTGTTCGCCGTGGACCGCACCAGGATTACTGAGGCCATCCGCGAAATCCGCCCGCTCCTGGAAGAACACGGACACGCCATCACACCCGCGACCGCCCGGTTCCCCGCACCAGCCGACCTGATCGCCTTCCTCGCCGCCGAGGACACCGAATCGGCAGCACAGATCAAACCAGCGTGTTAATTTTCTGCGACTCCTTAGACCCCCGCAGGATACGCGGCGACCGCCCGCCAGCTCTCGGCGCCTGCCGCACCAGTGCCGGCCGCATCAGCGCCCGGCCGCGTCCCGGTTAACCGTGACTGAGATCCACCACGCAGAAACGGTTGCCATCCGGGTCGGCGAGGACCACGAAGTCGGGGTCGGCCGGATACAGGTCCCAGTTGACCCGCCCGGCGCCCAGCGACACCAGCCGGTCGGCCTCGGCCGCCTGCTCGGCGGCGTCGGCCACGGACAGGTCGAGATGGACCCGCGGGTGGTCCTGGGCCGGGGTCTCGCTGTACTGGAGCGCAAGCGCGGCGCCGGGACCGCTGGCAGGCACCAGCTCGGTCCACCGGGCGCCCGGCCCGCCCTCGCTGACCACGTAACCCAGTGCCTGGGTCCAGAAGTCGATGGCCCGTCTCATATCGGTGACGCCAACGACGAAGAATTGGACGCTCAGCATCCGCCGATCCTGGCAGCACTTGCCCAGCCGGGCAAGGCGCCCCGGCCGGCACCACCGCTCGTGTCGTCCGGCCGGAGCAGGCGGCCGGGAATGGCAGTATGACCGGCATGGACGCGGCGACGTGGCACAGGTTCTGGCACCACGCCGCCGCATATCTGACCGGGACCGGGCATCATCCCTCCCAGGTGCTCGTGCTGGCCAGCGCGCTGATGGCGCTGGCTGCCGTCGCCTCGCCGCGGATCTGGCCGGTGGCGCGGACCGTGGTGACCATCGCGCACGAGGGCGGCCATGCGCTCATGGCCCTGCTGGCCGGACGGCGGGTGAGCGGTGTGCGGGTGCTGCGCAGCACCGCGGGCGTGACGGTGTCCGAGGGGAACCCGGCCGGGGTGGGCATCGTGCTCACCGCCGCGGCCGGCTACCTCGCCCCGCCCCTGCTCGGCATCGGCGCGGCGGCGCTTGTGGTCACCGGGCACCTGGCGGGGATGCTGATCCTCAGCCTGGTCCTGCTGGCGGCGCTCGCGGTCGCCATCCGGAACGCCTACGGCCTGCTTGCCGTGCTTGTCACCGGCGCCGCCATCGCTGTCGTCCTCTGGCGCGGCTCCACCCTCGGCGAGTATGCCTTCGGCTACGTGCTGACGTGGTTCCTGCTGCTCGGCGGCGTGCGGCCGGTGCTGGAACTGCAGCGCACCCGGCGGCGCAGGCGCGGGGGCCGCACGGACGCCGACCAGCTCGCCGTGCTTACCGGGGTGCCGGCCGGGCTCTGGGTCGCCCTGTTCGGCATGGTCGCCCTGGCCGCGCTCGCCGTCAGCGCACTGTGGCTGGTGCGGTGGTGACGACGGTTGACAGAGCGGCGGGCCGACGCCAAGACGGCCTGCTCGAGCGCGCTGTGCCCGACCGGGGACCACAACCACGGTTTCGCCTGACCCGGAACGCGGGAACTGCCCCTGCGTAAGCTGTCCCTCATGGGTACGGCGCGGGATGCACCGTATCGGACCGGGGAGGGATTCATGGTCACGCGCGACAGCGCCTGGCCCAGCGGGACACCCTGCTGGGTGGATCTCGGGGTGGACGACATCGCCCGCGCCAGCACGTTCTACTCGGGGCTGTTTGGCTGGGACATCCAGGCCGGCCCGCCCGAGGCGGGCGGTTACTCCATGTGCCTGAAGGACGGCCACGCGGTGGCCGGGATCGGGCCGAAGCAAGGCCCGCCGGGGACTCCGTCCACCTGGACCGTCTACCTCGCCTCTGACGACGCGGACGCGACAGCGGGCAAGATCACGGCGGCGGGCGGGCAGGTCCTGGTCGCCGCGATGGACGTGATGGATGTGGGGCGGATGGTGGTCGCCGCCGACCCCGCCGCCGCGATGTTCGGCGTCTGGCAGGCCCGCAGCCACACCGGGTTCGGGCTGGCCAACGAGCCTGGCTCGGTGTGCTGGAACGAGAACTTCAGCCGCGACATGGACGGCAACCAGGCCTTCTATCACGCCGTGTTCGGCTACGAGTACGGCGACATGTCCACCCCGGACTTCCGGTACGCGACACTCAAGATCGACGGCAGGGAAGCGGGCGGGATCGGCGAGCTCGGCAGCGCCTTCCCGCCTGACGCCCCGGCCCACTGGTCGACCTATTTCGCGGTGGAGAACACCGACGCCGCGGTGGACACGATCACCGGGGCGGGCGGCGCGGTCGCGCGGCCGCCCTGGGACAGCCCCTACGGGCGGATGGCTGTCGTCAACGACGACCAGGGAGCGGCCTTCTCCCTGATGAGCCTGCCGGCGGCGGGCACCGGCTGAGCCACCCCGGCTCACCGGCACCATGCTCACCGGCACCATGCTCACCGGCACCATGCTCACCGGCACCATGCTCACCGGCACCGTGCTCACCGGCACCATGCGGCCCGACGGGATCAGGGTGCGGCGACAGGCATCTTCGCGTCGTCCGAGGTGATCCTTTCGGCGGTCCGCGTCGCGGTGGCCAATGCCCAGCGGCCGCTGGTGAGCAGGCCGATCAGCAGGACGGCCACGCCGCAGCCGGTGATGATCCACCAGCCGGCGTGGCTGGCCTGGATGAGGCCCACCCGCAGCGGGCCTTGCAGTGCCGACGCCACGGCCGATCCGACCACCGCGACACCCAGGGACTGCCCGACCTGGCGGCTGGTGGAAGCCACCGCCGCCGCCACCCCCGCCTGGGCAACGGGCATGCCTGACACCGCGGTGTTGGTGATCGGGGCGTTCACCATGCCGGACCCGATGCCGAAGGTCACATAGGCGGCCATGAGCCAGGCGACCGAAGTATCGGGAGTCAGGACGGTCAGCAGCAGGCCGCCGGCGGTCATGGCCACCCCGGCCACCAGCAGCGGCAGGCGCGGGCCCCGGCGGCTGATGATCCACCCTGACAGCGGGGCGAGCAGCAGTGTCATCACCGCCAGCGGAAGGGTGTACAGCCCGGCGTGCAGGGCGGAGAGGCCGCGTACATCCTGTAGATACAAGGTGTTGAGGAACAGGAAGCCGCCCATGGCGGCGAAGGCGCTGACCGCGATCAGCGTGGCGCCGGAGAACGGGGCGCTGCGAAAGAACCTGAGGTCCAGCAGCGGCTCCCGCCGCCGGGGCTCGTAGACGATCAGCCCGGCGACCGCGGCGGCCGCCACCACGAACAGGCCCAGGATCACCGGCGAGCCCCAGCCCGCGCGCGGGCCCTCGATGATCGCATAGGTGAGTGCGGCCAGGCCCGTGATGACCAGGGCCTGGCCGACCGGGTCCGGGCGGCGCGCATGGGCGGCGCGCGATTCCGGCACGAACAGCGCCGTGAGCACGATCGCCGCCACCCCGACCGGGATGTTGACCCAGAAGATGCCCCGCCAGCCCACTGAATCGACCAGCAGACCTCCGAGCACGGGTCCGGCCGCGATCGACAGGCCGAACACGCCACCCCAGATGCCGATAGCCCGGGCGCGCTCGCGCGGGTCGGTGAAGGTGTTGGCGATGAGGGACACGGCGACCGGGTTCATCATCGATCCGCCAACCGCCTGCAGCATCCGGAACGCGACCAGCCAGGGCAGGCCCGGCGCGAGGCTGCACAGCAAGGAGCCGAGGGTGAAGGTGGCGAGCCCGATCTGGAAGATCCGGCGCCGCCCGAACCGGTCCGCTGTCGATCCCGCCAGGATGAGGAAACTGGCCATCACGACCGTGTAGGCGTCGACCGTCCACTGCAGGCCGGACAAGGGCGCGTGCAGCTCACGCTGGATCGAGGGGAGTGCGACGTTCACGATCGTGTTGTTGACACCGACGATGAACAGGCTCAGGCAGCAGATGGCCAGGATGAGCAGTCGCCGCCGACGGCTGAGTTCGGGCACAAGCTCCCTCAAGGGTCACGCCGTTCTGACACTTGCGAAAATACAACTAACCTTCGGGTCGTCTGGCACGGCCCCACGACCTGCGGGTTTCGCGCATCTGCCCATTCCGCAGCGGTATCCGCACGGCGCCACGCGCTAGGTTCGGCCGGACGATCCGGACATTTCCGGGCGCGGCAGTAGCGGTGACGCTGAGGCGGCTGTGCGCGGGAGCAGCACCGCGACGAGGTATCAGCAGAACGGCGGTGCCGCGTCACCCCGGTGGCGGTGCGTCCTTCTGCCCGGGCGGCACGACGTAGCTCCCGCGCTGCGGGACGGTGTAAACGAGCCCTTCGTCGCGCAGGACCGCGATCGACCGCCGCACGGTATCCCTGGCCACCCCGAACGCACCGACAAGCCAGCTCTCCGACTCGATCGGGTCCAGGCCGGGCCGGTACTCGCCCGCCTCGATGCGGCCACGCAGCCACGCGGCTATCTGCCGGTGCGGCGGTTCCGGGCCCCGCAGGTAGATCTCGGGCACGTCCACGTGATCAAGCTAGCTGACCAGCGACGACGATGCTCCTACGCATTCGTTGGAGGACGTTGCCTTACGTATAGATATACTGACGCAGAACCCGCGCTAGGAGGCTACGTTGACAAGTGGTACGCCCAGCATGCTCTCCAACTGCGACCGTGCGCTTGCCAAGCTCGCGGATCGTCACCCCGGCTGGCGCATCTGGTACGTTCCGCACGCCAGGGACGGCAGCGTCACCTGGTGCGCGCAGCGCCACCCCACCCTGAACGAGGACAGCCCCGAGCACCTGGCCGAGGCCATCACCGAGGCCGAGACGGAAGCGGGCCCCTGAGGTCGCAGCCGTGCCCGCCGCGGCGTCCCACCGTGATTGACTGCCCTTGTGCCACCCGACTCGCTTCCGGTGGTGTCCTTCGAGGACACGGACGCCTGGGACGCATGGCTCACTACCCACCATGCCGGCTCATCCGGGGTCTGGCTCAAGATCGCGAAGAAGGGGTCGCCCGCCCGGGGCATCTCCTACTCCGAGGCGCTCGACGTCGCCCTGTGCCATGGCTGGATCGACGGCCAGAAGGGCCGCCACGATGAGGACTACTGGCTGCAGCGGTTCACGCCACGCAAGCCGCGCAGCAGCTGGTCGAAGATCAATACCGAACGCGCTGAGGCGCTGATCGCCTCCGGCCGGATGAAGCCGGCCGGGCTCCGGGAGGTAGAGCAGGCGCAGGCCGACGGACGGTGGGAACGGGCTTATGAGTCGCAGTCCCGGGTGACCGTGCCCGCGGATCTGGCCCGCGCGCTCGCGGCGAACCAGCAGGCACGCGCGTTCTTCGCCACCCTCGACAGCACCAACCGGTACGCGATCCTCTACCGGATCAGCACCGCCAAACGGCCGGAGACCCGGGCGAAGCGCATCGACGCGTTTGTGGCGATGCTGAGCGAGCACAAGAAGATCCATCCCTGACGTCGGCGGCACGGCACCCGGTCCCCGTGCCGCCGGATGGGTCACCGCCGGGTGGGTCACCGCCCGATGGGTCACGCCTAGCCGGGCCGGAAAGGAGGCTCCGATGACCACCGTCAGCGTCCGCTACATCGTCAGCGATGTGGACGCCGCGATCGACTTCTACTGCCGCCACCTCGGGTTCCGCGAGGAGATGCACCCGGCCCCGGCCTTCGCCGCGCTGTCCCGGGGGGATCTGCGTCTGCTGCTCAACGCGCCGTCCGGGCGCGGAGGCGCGGGCCAGGCCATGCCCGATGGCACCATGCCGGAACCCGGCGGCTGGAACCGCATCTCCCTCGAGGTCACCGGGCTGCCCGCGGTGATCGAGGCACTGCGCGAGTCGGGGGTCCACTTCCGGAACGACCTCGTCGTCGGCTTCGGCGGGGACCAGATCCTGCTGGATGACCCCTCGGGCAACCCGGTCGAACTGTTCGAGCCAAACCCGCGGTAGCGAGCGTCGCGCATGGACTATGTCTCGCACCTGCGCCGGGAGGCCGATGCCTTCGAACTGGCCGCCCGGCGGGCCTGCCAGGTCCGTGCCGCGGCCGCGCCAGCCGTGCCCTCCTGCCCCGGCTGGACCCTCACCGACCTGGTCCTGCACCTCGGGACCGTCCACCGGTTCGCCGCCAAGATCATCGCGGAGCGGCTTCAGGAACCGCCTGCCACCGGCAGCGACCTGTCCTGGCTCGGACTGCCGCCGGAGCAGCTCAGCTGGCTTCCGCCCCAGCTGGCACCCGCCGGGGCTCCGTTGCCGCCCGGGCTCGTGGACTGGTTTGCCGCTGGCGCGGCAACCCTGGTCCATCTGCTGTCTGACACTCCCGGGGGTGAGCGGGTGTGGACCTGGTCCGGGGAGCAGAGCGCTGGTTTCTGGCAGCGGATGCAGGCCATCGAGGCGGCTGTCCACCGCTGGGACGCCGAGCACGCCACCGGGCCTGCCCAGCCCATCGATGCCGATCTCGCGACCGACGCGATCGGGCAGACGTTCGAGGTGATGGTGCCCATGCGGCGGGCCAGGGCGACGGCCCCACCCGGGCAGGGCGAGCGGTTCCTGTTCACGCGCACCGACGGGCCGGGGAACTGGACGGCCTGGTTCGACGGCGATGACGTCCGGCTCGGCACCGGCGGTGGCCCGTGGGACGTGCGCCTGGCGGGGACGGCGTCCGACCTCATGCTGTTCCTGTGGCGGCGGGCCGGGGCGGACATGCTGGACGTCCAGGGCGACGGTTCGCTCGCCGATCGTTTCTTCGTGCTGGTTCCGCCGGTGTGACCAGCGTGGCGCGGTAGCCGGCGTCCCGGTCTCAAGGTGGGACGGCTTCCCGGATGATCGCGACCGGGGCTGGCCCACGTGATGCCGGCGCGCCCATTCACACCGAACTCACAAACAATCCCCGTGGCGCCCTAAGAACCGCCGCCGATGCTGGTACCAGGCAGGTTCACCGGCCGGGCCGAAGGGACGGCGGCATGAATCATGGCACTGTCGTGAGTCTTGGCGGGGACATCAGTCCCAGCTCGTCGCAGTTCCGGTCGGCGCAGCAAGCCTGCCAGCCGCCCGTGCCTGGGGGTGGACCGTGAGCCGCACCGTTGCTCCCGGCCGGTCGGATGGCCGGCGGGCTGGCGCAGCCACTGCCAGCGGGCCGCAGGTCCCCGCTGGCCGGCCCGACCATCAGCGCCCAGCGGCCAAGGCCGCACCCGCGGCCGCGGCCATCCAGCGTAAGCAGCCCACCCGTCCCCGTGGTGATTCGATGCTTCCCCAGCCACCGGGCCCGGCCGAATCCGTCCCCATCGATATGCAGGTTCACTGGGTCAACCGCGATGTCACCGTGGTGCTCGCCGGAGAACTCGATTGCGCCAGCGCCCCCGGCCTGTGGGCCCAGCTCACCGAGCTCATAGCCAAACGCCCGCAGCGGCTCGTGCTCGACCTGGCCAACGTGGTGTTCATGGACTGTGCCGGCATCACCCCTATCGCCCGGGCGCGCCGGGCACTGCCGCCGGGCCGCCCGGTCATTCTCCGGTCCCCTGCCCGCCAGGCCCGCCGGCTCCTGAGGATCACCCACATGGACCAGCTGTGCCTGATCCAAGACGACTTACCTCGATCCGGGGCTCTTACCCTCAGGTCAGGTCGCGGTGGCGGAATGCGGTCAGGCCGACGGCTGTCAGGGCCGCGGCGGTGAAGGCCAGCCACAGGAGCGGCGCTGCCGTGAACACCCCGCCCGGCAGCTTCGGCACCTGCGTGTACGGGGAAATGTCCGTGGCCCACCTGCTCAGCCCGAGGAACGTGCCGAGCTCGGTGAGCGCCAGGAAGACCGCCATGGCTGCCCAGACCGCCACGGCCAGCCGCGGCGCCAGCCCGAACAGCGCGACCGCGATCCCGGCCAGCACCCACACCGCAGGCACCTGCACCAGCGCGCTGCCCAGCAGCTGGCCCAGGGCCTTGCCCATGTCCCCGGCCTGCGCCCCGTAGACCAGCCCGGTGGTCAGGCCGACCAGCAGCAGCAGCACGACCGGCCCGGCCACTGCGAACACCAGATGACTCCACGCCCACCGGATGCGGCCCACCGCGGCGACGAGCACCGGCTCGGCCCGCTGACCGGACTCCTCGCCGCGCAGCCACAGTGCCGCCTGGATCGCATAGATGGACGCGGCCACCCCCATGAAGCCCATCATGGCGGCCAGCAGGGCGTGTACCAGCCCGGTCTGGCCGCCCAGCTTGACGAACAGCTCCCTGGTGGCTGCGTTGTTGCCGACCAGGCTCCCGATCCCGCTCGCTAGTGCCCCGATGACCAGGCCATACACCGCGAAACCGGCCGCCCACGCCAGCAGCGGGCCGCGCTGAAGGTGCCAGGCCAGTCCGAGCGGGCCGCGCAGGCTCGCACCGGCCACCGGAGGTCCCGGCCGGGCCGGCAGCAGGCCGGTGCCCAGGTCACGGCGCCCGGCGACGGCATACGCGGCTGCCATCACCACGATCGTGGCCAGCACCGAGATCCCCAGCACCCACCAGTGGAGCGGGCCGAACGGCCGCAGGTGCAGGAACCAGCCGATGGGCGACAGCCAGGAAAGGCTGGTGGCCCAGCTGCCAGGCGACGCCGCGTCGCCCACCGCCCGGAGCAGGTAGGCCGCACCGAGCACACTGGTCACCATGCCGATGGCCGGGCGCGAGCTTCCGGCCAGCTGGGCCGCCAGCGCCGTGATCGCCGCGAAGACGCAGCCGGTGGCGGCCAGCCCCAGCCCGAACCCGAGCGAGTCAACCGCGGGCAAGCCGCCCGCCACCAGGCCGACAGCCACGAGCAACGCCACGCCCAGATTGGCCACCAGCGCGGTCAGCAACCCCGCCGTCAGCGCCGCCGACCTGCCGACCGCGCCCGCACCCACCAGTTCGAGACGGCCGGCGTCCTCATCCCCCCTGGTGTGCCTGACCACGATGAACATGCTCATCACCCCGACGGCGACGGCGCCGTAGACACCCAGCTTCAAGGTCGCCAGCCCGCCGAGGGTATGCAGGTCGACCGCTGGCCCGTAGATCGCGCGGGTGACCCGGTCGGCGCCCGCCCCGGACGCGAACGCCTGCCTGGACGCGGCCGTGGGATAGAGCTTCTTCGTGCTCACGACGCTGACGTACGCGAATGCGGTCAGGGCGTAGATCCAGCACACCATCATGATCCGGTCCCGGCGCAGCGCCAGCCGGGTCAGGATGCCCGTGCCGGCCAGCCGCCCGCCAGCCGGCCCGGGCCGGCCAACACCGTGCTGGCGGGCCCAGCGCCGTCCCGGCCGGTCACGACTGCCCCTCCTGCGGCCCGTAGTGCATGAGGAACAGTTCCTCCAGCGTGGGTGGCTGGCTGACCAGGCTGCGCACCCCGGCAGCGGTCAGCATGGTCAGCACCCCGCCGAGGGCGTCCGCGTCCACCTGGCAGCGGACCCGGTCACCGGTGACGTCGAGATCGTGGACGCCGGCCAGTCCCGCCAGTCCCGGCGCCGGGCTGGCCAGTTCGGCATCGATGGAGGTGCGGGTCAGATGGCGCAGGTCGGCGAGGGCCCCGCTCTCAACGGTCCGCCCCGCCCGGATGATCGTCACCCGGTCACAGAGCGCCTCGACCTCGCTCAGGATGTGGCTGGACAGCAGCACCGTGGTCCCGTTGTGCCGCAGTTCCTCGACCGCCTCCCGGAAGGCCGCTTCCATCAGCGGGTCCAGGCCCGCCGTCGGCTCATCCAGGATGAGCAGTTCCGCGCCGGACGCGAGCGCCGCGATCAGGGCCACCTTCTGCCGGTTGCCCTTGGAGTAGGCGCGGCTCTTGCGGGTCGGGTCGAGGTCGAAACGCTTCAGGAGCAGGTCCCGGCGCTGGCTGTCGAGCCCGCCACGCAACCGCCCGAGCAGGTCGATCACCTCGCCCCCCGACAGGTTCGGCCACAGTGTGACGTCCCCGGGCACATAGGCGACCCGCCGGTGCAGGGCGGTTGCCTCCCGCCACGGGTCGCCGCCCAGCAGGCGTGCGGTACCGGCATCGGCGCGCAGCAGGCCGAGCAGGATCCGCAGGGTCGTCGTCTTGCCGGCGCCGTTCGGCCCCAGGAACCCGTGCACCTCACCGTGTGCCACCGTCAGGCCCAGCCCGTCCAGCGCGCGCGTCTGGCCGAAATTCTTGACCAGGCCGGCCACCTCGATTGCCGCCGTCATGGTTTAGACGATACACTAAATTCAGAAAAGCATGAAGTTACAGAATCAACCTACAGAACGGCCCGCCAGGACCAGAACGGGCCGCCGGGGCCAGGAAGGTGTTCCCACGGTGACGCAGCAGGAGACCGAACGCGATGAGCAGGCAGTCGGCCCGTTCATCGAGCGGTTCGCCTCCGTCCTGGTGGAGTCGGGCATCCCGCCGATGCCGGCCCGGGTCTTCTCCGCCCTGCTGGTCACCGACTCGGGCCGCCTGACCGCCGCCGAACTCACCGAGCTGCTCGGGGCCAGCCCGGCGGCGATCTCCGGCGCCGTGCGCTACCTGGGACAGGTCGGCATGATCAGCAGGGAGCGCGAGCCCGGCAGCCGCCGCGACGTGTACCTGGTGCTCGAAGACCTCTGGTACGAGGTCTCCATCCGCCAGGACCAGCTGCTCACCCGCTGGGCGAGCGCGGCCAGGGACGGGATCGACATTCTCGGCCCGCAGACACCGGCCGGTCAGCGCCTGGCCGATTCACATGATTTCTTCGTCTTCCTCCAGCAGGAGCTGCCCGCGCTGCTGAAGCGCTGGCAGGCCCACAAGGCCCGGCACGACTAGGGCCGGGCATCATGGTGGCGCGGGATGGCCCCGGCGCCGCACGGTAGGCGAGAATCTGCGGGTGACGGAATCCCGCCCGGCCGCCGCCGTGCCCGACCGCACCGCCTGGGCCCGCAACCTCCAGACCCCGCTGCGCCGGTTCCTGCGCACCCAGACCGGCAGCGCCGCCGTCCTGCTCGGTGCGACGATCGCCGCGCTTGTGTGGGCGAACGTGGCCCCGGCGTCCTACCAGGCGGTGTGGCAGACGACGCTGTCGGTCACCCTCGGCGGCACGGGTGTGTCGCAGGACCTGCATGCCTGGGTGAACAGCGGCTTGATGGCGTTCTTCTTCTTCGTGGTCGGGCTGGAGGCGCGCCGGGAGTTCGACATGGGCGAGCTGCGCGAGCGCCGCCGGGTGGCCATGCCGGTGCTGGCGGGCCTGGGCGGGATGATCGTGCCGGTCGCCATTTACCTCGCCGTGAACGCGGGCGGGCCGTCGGCGCACGGCTGGGGCACGGCCATGTCCACCGACACCGCGTTCGCGCTCGGGATCCTCGCCCTGGTCGGACGGCGGGCCCCGGACCGGATGCGGACCTTCCTGCTCACCTTCGCCGTCGTCGACGACCTGGCCGCGCTCGTGATCATCGCGGTCTTCTACAGCCGGCACATCTCGATGCCAGCCCTGCTGGCCGGGCTGGCCACCTTCGCCGTGGTGTTCGCCGTCCGGGCACTCGGCGTCCGCCGGGGCCCGGTGTACCTGGTGCTCGGGCTGGTGGCCTGGGGGGCGTTCCTGCGCTCCGGCGTCGATCCCGTGGTGGTCGGCCTGGTGATGGGCCTGTTCACGCAGGCGTACCCGGCCGCGCGTGGCGACCTGGAAGTCGCCACGGAGAGGTTCCGGCTGTTCCGAGAGCAACCGACGCCGGAACTCGCCCGGGAGGCCAGCATCAGCCTGTCGGCGTCGATCTCGCCGAACGAGCGGCTGCAGGACATCTTCCACCCGTGGACGAGCTATGTCATCGTGCCGCTCTTCGCGCTGGCCAACGCGGGCGTCCAGATCAGCGGCCCCTTTCTCGCCCGCGCGTTCACCTCGCCGGTCACCCTCGGCATCCTGGCCGGCTACGTGGCAGGCAAGCCGCTGGGCATCACGGGTACCTCGTTCCTGGTCACCAGGTTCAGCAAGGGCCGGCTACGGCCGCCCGTCGGCTGGGCCTCGATCATCGGAGCGGGCACCATCGCCGGTATCGGGTTCACCGTCTCCCTGCTCATCGCCTCCCTCGCCTTCACCGGCGCGGACCTGGCGGAGGCAAAGGTCGGGGTGCTGACCGCGGCGCTGTGCTCGGCGATCCTCACCTCCGCCGTGTTCCAGGTAACCGGGCTGCTCCCGAAGCGGGCCCGGCTCCGTGCGCTGCTCGGCACCTCAGAGGTGATCCTCGATCTCGCCGTGCCGGTGGACCCCGGCCGCGACCACATCCGCGGCCCGCAGGCCGCGCCGGTGACGGTCGTCGAGTACGGCGACTTCGAGTGCCCGTACTGCGGCAGGGCCGAGCCCGCCGTCCGTGAGCTCCTGGCCGACTTCGGCGACGTCCGCTACGTCTGGCGTCACCTCCCGCTCACCGATGTCCACCCGCACGCCCAGCTCGCCGCCGAGGCGGCAGAAGCCGCGGCAGCGCAGGACGCCTTCTGGGAGATGCACGACGCGCTCTTCGCCCATCAGGACGAGCTCCGGCCGGCCGCCCTGATCCGTTATGCCGAGCAGATCGGTCTCGACCGGGAACGGTTCGCCCGTGACCTGCGCAAGCACGCCGGCAGCGGGCGGGTCGCCGAGGACGTCGACTCGGCCGATCTGTCCAGCGTGTCCGGCACGCCCACCTTCTTCATCAATGGCCAGCGCCACTACGGCGCCTACGACATCACCGCGCTCACGGCCGCCGTCAAGTCCGCCCGGGTGCGGGCGGCGATCGCCCGGTAACCCGGGCCGCGCCCTCGCGAATCGCATGGGCGGGGCCCGCCCGGGTACCGTTGCGCACAGTTCCCGCACCCGGCGGGGATGGATGGCCGCCATTCGCTGGTTACAACCAGGTGAAGGGGCGGACGGCGTAGGAGGCTGTGACCATGGTGCGAGATGCGGGAGACCTCTACGAGGTGGGCCCGGACGCGCCGGACCTGGGCGGGGCGGTGCTGCTCCATTACCTGGACGGGTTCATCGACGCGGGCGCGGCCGGCCGGCTGCTGACCGCGCACCTGCTGGGCAGCCTGGAACACGAGGCGGTGGTGACCTTCGACGTGGACCGCCTGATCGACTACCGGTCCCGCCGCCCCGCGATGACGTTCGACAAAGACCACTGGGAGGAGTACGAGGCTCCGGACCTGGCCATCCACCTCGTTCGCGACGCGGCGGGAACGCAGTTCCTGCTGCTGACCGGGCCCGAGCCCGACCATGAGTGGGAGCGCTTCTCACGCGCCGTCCAGTCGGTGACCACCCAGCTGGGGGCGGAACTGACCGTGGGCTTCCACGGCATCCCCATGGGGGTCCCGCACACCCGCCCGCTCGGCCTGACCGCCCACGGGACCAGGCCCGAGCTGATCGCCGGGTCCCGGCCGATCGTGGACCGGCTTCAGGTGCCCGGGAGCGCCGCCTCGCTGCTGGAGTTCCGCCTCGGCCAGCAGGACCGGGCGGCCATCGGCTTCGCCGTCCACGTCCCCCACTACCTCGCGCAGGCGGCCTACCCGGCGGCGGCGGTGACCCTGCTGGGGTCGGTAGCCCGGGCGACCCGGCTGTCCCTTCCGGACGAGGCGCTGCGGGAGGCGGCGAGCCGGACCGACGAGGAGATCGGCCGCCAGGTGGAGGCGTCTGAGGAGATCACCGAGCTGGTCCAGGCGCTGGAGCGGCAGTACGACGCCTTCGTCGACGCGGCCGACCGGGAGGGCCTGCTCGCCGACGAGGTGGCGGACATGCCGACCGCCGAGGAACTCGGGGCGCAGTTCGAGCGGTTCCTTGCCGAGCAGCAGGGCCGCGCCGACTCCCCCGACGCCTGACCGGCGAGAAGGGGCGAGAAGCCGCGAAAACGAGGGTAACGGCCCGCGTGGCCTGCCTGCTTCCATTACTGAGAGTGGTTTAGTTGATGCTGAGCACCGACGCGTGAGGCTGAGCAGGCGAGATCGGGGGTGACCGCCCATGAGCCGGCCGTTGGCGCGCAAGTGCCTGGCGCCGGGCACCACCGTGGCGCCAGGCGAGGTGATGGTGGCGACCGGGATCGGGGACCCGGCGCGGGGCCTGCTGCCGTGCCCCGCGGCACCGCTGGTCGGCGGTGTGCTGGAGCGCCGCGGCATACCGGTCCGTTACGGGCATGTGCCCCATTACGCCGAAGCGTCACAATTGGACGACGGCGCCGTGCTGTTCCTCACCTCGGCGCTCCAGGACGACGGTGAGGCGACCGGGATCGGTGCCGCGGCCAACGCGGTCGACGGGATCGCGGCGGCCGCCGCCCGCGCCGCCGTGGAGGAATGGTCGGCCATGGTCGGCACCCATCGCCTGCTCGGCGCCGTCAGCCCCTGGTGTGAGGGGGCCGCCCTGGCGCTGGCGCAGGCACGGGAGACGGTCATCTCCGCCGGGGGCCCGGTCCACGTCTATGGCTGGCTGGCCGCGAGCGTGCAGGCACGCGACGAACTGGCGGCGTCCGGTGCCGTCTTCGTCTCCTCGCTGTCGGACGTCCCGGACGGGTCCACGCTGGTCATCCCCGCGCATGGCGTCCCGCCCGAGGTGCGGGACGAGGCGGCCAGGCGCGGCATGCGGACCGTCGACGCGACCTGCCCGCTGGTGGCGGCCGTGCACGCGGAAACCCGGCGGTTCGCCGAACGCGGCGACCATGTGGTGATCATCGGCCCCCGCGGCCATGCGGTGGCGGCCGGGATCGCCGGCCAGGCACCCGACCGCACCGTCATGGCCGAGAGCCCGGCCGGGGTGGGGACGGTCGGGGTCGCCGATCCCCGTCGGGTGTCCTACGTGCTGCAGCCGGGCATCCCGGTCGAGGAAACCGCGCCGGTGAGCGCCGCGCTGCGATCCCGGTTCCCGGCGCTGCGCGGGCCGGATCCGGGCCGGTTCTGCTATGCGGCATCCGACCGGCAGGAGACGATCCGCGCTGTCGCCGCCGCCAGCGACCTGGTCCTGGTGCTCGGCACCGAGGACGAGCCGGACACCCGGCGGCTGGCCGGGCTCGCCCGCGCCAGTCATGCCAAGGCCCACGTCATCGACGACGCGGCCCAGATCATGCCGTCCTGGCTGGCCGGGGTGGGCACGATCGGGCTGGCGGAAACGGTCTCGGCCAGCCCCGGGCTGGCCGGCCAGGTCACCACGGCCCTGTCCGGGCTCGGCCCGCTGAGCGTCACCCGGCGGCACGTCAGCACGGAGATCCTCGGCCATCTTGGCCCCGGCATATCGTGACCCTGCCCCAGGCATATCGTGACACAGTAACCGCAGCGAAACGGCCGGTGCCAGGGCAGCGTGGTGCCGCTGCCTGAGCCTTCTGGAGACCCGACATGCTCTTCCCCACCTCACTCGTCGGCAGCTACCCGCAGCCCGACTGGCTGATCGACCGGGAACGCCTCCGGCACCGGTTCCCGCCCCGGATCCGGGCCCGCGAGCTGTGGCGGGTTGACCCGGAGTACCTGGCGCAGGCGCAGGACGACGCGACCCTGCTCGCCATCCGGGCGCAGGAGCGGGCCGGCCTGGACATCCTGACCGACGGGGAGATGCGCCGGGAGAGCTACTCCAATCGCTTCGCCACCGCGCTGGAGGGGGTGGACATCGACAATCCCGGCAGCGCGCTCGACCGCAGCGGGCACCCGAACCCGGTGCCGCGGGTCACCGGGCCGATCCGGCGGCGCAACCCGATCGAGGTCGGGGACGTGACATTCCTGCGCGCGAACACCCGCCGGACGGTCAAGATCACGGTCCCCGGCCCGTTCACGATGGCCCAGCAGGCGCAGAACGATTACTACGCCAGCACCGAGGACCTCGCGCTCGGGTACGCGGAGGCGGTCAATGAGGAGGTGCGGGATCTGTTCGCGGCCGGCGCCGACATCGTCCAGCTTGACGAGCCCTACCTGCAGGCACGCCCCGACCAGGCGCGCCGCTACGGCGTCAAGGCGGTCAACCGGGCGCTGGCGGGCGTGACCGGCACCACCGCCGTGCACGTGTGTTTCGGCTACGCGGCGATCATCCACGAGCGCCCGGAGGGCTACTCGTTCCTGCCCGAGCTTGCCGACGCGGACTGTGATCAGGTGTCGATCGAGACGGCCCAGTCCGGCCTGGACTGCTCGGTGCTCGGTGAACTGGACGGCAAGACGATCATCCTGGGGGTGCTCAACCTCGACGACCACACCGTGGAGAGCGCCGAGCAGGTGGCAGAAAGGGTGCGGCGCGCGCTGCCCTACGTGCCCGCCGAGCGCATCGTGCTCGCGCCGGACTGCGGGATGAAATACCTCCCCCGCGACTCGGCGTCGGGCAAGCTGGCCGCGATGACCGCGGCGGCGGCCATCCTGCGCGCCGAGGCCGACGCGTAGCACATCGCCGGCTCAGCGCCCGGCGGCGGCGCGGCTGCGGCAACCACTGGGGTCAGGATAGCGTCCTGGGGCCTGCGCGAACCGCGGTCACACCCCGAAGGGCCCGGTGAACGACCGGGGACCCGGGCGTATCGGCCGGATGTCTTCCCAGCGAGGGCCATGTCCCTGCATGCTGGGCTGGTGGCTTTCCGGGACCGGGCTGCGGTGACGGCGCGCGGGCAGGACATCGTCGGCGAGGTGCTCGCCGCCCTCGCCCTGCCGGAAGGCAGGGCCGACCCGTATCCGCTCTACGAACGGCTGCGGGAGCAGGGGCCCGCGACGACCGGGCCGGACGGGACGCTGGTCATCACCGGCTACCGGGAATGCTCGATGCTGCTGCGCGACCACCGGCTGCACAAGACGCCCGAGCGGCTGCTGGCCCTCTCCGGATATCCGCACTGGCAGGACAGGCCCTCGCTGCGGCTGATGTTCACCAGCATCCTGATGCTCAACCCCCCTGCCCACACCAGGCTGCGCCGCCTGGTCTCGGCTTCGTTCACCGCGCTGCGGATGGCGGGGCTCCGCCCGGCCGTGGAGCGCATCGTCGCCGACGCCTGCGACCAGATCGCCGGGGACAGCGACTTCGTCGCCGGATTCGCGTTCCCGCTGCCGGTCAGCGTCATCGGGGAACTGCTCGGTGTCCCCGCCGCCGACCGGCCGATGTTCGCCGGCCTGGCGCGGGACTGGACCGCGGTGCTCGATGTGCTCAGCCCGCAGGTCGTGGACCGGGCCGACGCTGCCGCCGCCGCCATCGGCGACTACCTGTCCGACCTGGCCGCGCAACGGCAGGAGCATCCCGCCGACGACCTCATCTCGGCGATGGTCACCGCCACGCACGGCGGTGACAAGCTGACCACCGACGAACTGGTGACGATGGCGGCGCTGCTGCTGGCGGCCGGTTTCGAGACCACCACCGGGCTGCTTTCCAACGGCCTTCTCGCCCTGCTCGCCCACCCCGACCAGGCCGACCTGCTGCGCACCGGCTCATCCCTGGCGATCCCGGCGGTCGAGGAACTGCTGCGCTACGACTCGCCGGTGCAGATGCTGTTCGGCCGCAGCGCCCCCGACGAGCTCACCGTCGCCGGGCTCGACCTGTCCGAGGGCCAGTGGGTGCTCGTCATGCTCGGCGCGGCCAACCGGGATCCCGCGATCTTCTCCGACCCGGACCGGCTCATCCTGGACCGGGCGCAGCAGGCGCCACTGTCGTTCGGCGGCGGAGTCCATTACTGCCTGGGCGCACCGCTCGCCCGGCTGGAAGCACAGGTCGCGTTCCCCGCCCTGCTCGCCAGGTTTCCCCGGCTGGCGCTGGCCGGCGAGCCGGTCTGCCGGGAAGGGATCGCCGTGCACGGCCACACCAGCCTGCCGATCACCGCCGCGTTACGGCCGCGCCGGCGCCGGGCCGGGCCGCTGTGCCACGGGGTGCCGTGGCGGCCAGGTCGGCCAGGTGGGCAAGCGCGGCCACGCCTGTCAGCATGCCGTCCGGGAGGCCGAGCGCGGGCACCACGCCCTCCGAGCCCGACAGCCACCCGTGCCGCCACCGCTGGATCCGCCGGTAACCCTCAGTGGTCAGCGGACCCCCGTCGGGCGCGATCGTGCAGCCGGACAGGCGCGGCAGCATGCCGGGTGCGACCCGGTGGTGGACGCGGGCGGGCAGGTCGGGCGCGGACAGATGCTCGCCGCGCGGCCCTGCCGGGTGCATGAGCGCGCCGACAAGCCGGCGTACCTCGTAGGGGCTGCTGAGGTGCCGCTGCCGCGTCCAGATCTCGGAGAACAGGCTGCGGCGCAGCTCGTCGGCCACACCGTCGGTGACCGCCTCGGCATAGGCGGCGACCGCCGCCCCGGTGTTGCTGATCACTGCTGGGGCGGCGCGCGGTGCCAGCTCATCGGGCCCGGCGAGGCCGGCGACCTCCGCCAGCTCGCGCTGCCACTGCCCGGGGTCGAGGCTGCTCGGCGTGCCGGTGAGCGGCAACCGGGGATCGTGCTCGACCGCGCGCCACTCCAGCTCCGCCCGGCCGGCCCGGACCACGGCGTCCGCCCGCTGGCTCGCCAGGTAGGAGAAGGGGCAGTTGAAATCGCCGTAGACGATCAGGCGCATCCGAGACCTCCGGGAGGAGAGCGGGCGGCTGCCGGGCATGTCCGGGCGGAACCCGCCTGAGCGGGTGCTTCCCGCGGGGCGCGGCCGATTCACATTCTCCACTGAGCGGGCCGGCCAGCCTCACCGGGCGGCCCGGCCAGCCCCACGAGACCTGGCCGGCGTATTCTTCAATTTTTCAAATTTGATTGGATAAACCTTACTACGCCTGGGTTTTCCGCCTGGAACGAGGATGGCGATGCTTTCCGTCAGCTGGGACACGGTCAGGCTGTTCCTGCACGTGCTCGCGGCCACGATCTGGGTCGGCGGGCAGATCACGCTGGCCGCGCTGGTGCCGGTACTGCGCCGCCTCGGCACCGAGATCCCACGCGCCGCCGCCCGGCGCTTCAACCAGGTTGCCTGGCCCACGTTCGGCGTGCTGGTGCTCACCGGAATCTGGAACATCGCCGCCGTCCGGTCCCAGATCACCGGCAGCTACGAGACCACCCTGATCGTGAAGCTGATCGTGGTCGCCGTGTCCGGGGTCACGGCGGCGCTGCACGCCCGTGCCAAGAAGACCGTGTGGGTGGCCGTGTTTGGCGCGCTGACCGGCATCAGCGCGCTGGCCGCCCTGTTCCTCGGCGTGCTGCTGGCGGGGTGAGGAGCCGGTCAGGGGTGTCCGGGCGGCGGCACCACGGCCGGCGCGGGGCGCAGCTGCGCCAGGCACAGGCTGGGCTCGACGAACGGGTCGAGCCCGTCGGCGCTCAGGGGCGCGCCCATCTCCGCGAGTGCGCCCTGCATCAGGCCAAGATGCAGCGAGCAGACGACTACCTGGCTCTTCTCCGCCAACTCGTGGAACGGGCAGTGCCGCAGCCTGATCTGTATCCCGGGTGCGGTGGCCACGCTCTCGGCGGCGAAACCGAGGTCAGCCAGCAGGCTCGTCAGGCGCCGGCACGCTTCGGCCGCGTCGATGCGTTCGAGGGGAGCGGGCCGCTGCGCCAGGTAGCGGCCCCACGCCTGGCCGGCCTCGGTGGATGCCTGCGCCGGGTCGGGCACCATGGCGCGCACGAGGCTGGCCAGGATCTCTGCCAGCAGCCGGTAACTGCTCCTGCCTGCCCCCGGCCCAGCGGGGACCGCATGGTAGACGGCCCGCGGGCGGCCAGGCTGGCCGGGCTGGCCCGGCTTGCCGCGCTTGACGGCCTCCCGGATGACGAGCCCCGCCACCATCAGCCTGTCCAGGTGGAACCGGGCGGTATTGGGATGGAGCCCGGTGTGCCCGGCGATCTCCTGCACATCTACCGGGCGCTGGGCAGCGCGGAGCACGGCGAGCACCCGTTCCCGGCTCTCACCGAGCGGTGCCGCGGGCTCGGGGTCCATCCATGAACTCGTGCCCACCAGGCAAATTTACCCGAAATTCACTAGTAGTAACGAGGCGATTAGTCATCTGCGGCCGGCGGTGGTGTGGCGCTACCGGTGCCGGCGCCGCGCCCGGGGCTGCACGCGGGGACGCGCCAGGAGCCGCGGCGGCAGGGCCAGGCGAGCGCGGCGCAGGCCAGCCGTCACTCCGCGGCCTGCGGCGGCAGGCTGGCGACGTATCCGGTATCCACGCCGAGCGGCCCGACCTGGGCCGCGCCGCCCGGCGATCCGAGCGGCTCAGCGCGCCCCGACAGCGGGTCGGTGAAGAACCGCGCGTTGTCGCCGAGGAAGGTGGACCACTGGTCGGGCAGGTCGTCTTCGTAGTAGATCGCCTCGACCGGGCAGACCGGCTCACATGCGCCGCAGTCCACGCACTCATCCGGATGTATGTAAAGGGCGCGCTCTCCCTCGTAGATGCAGTCCACCGGGCATTCGTCAACGCAGGTCCGGTCGAGCACATCCACGCAGGGAAGCGCGATCACATAGGTCATGAGGTCCTCCGTTCCATCCTGGCCAGCCACCGTCGTCACGGTATGCCCCGTCACGGTGTGCCCCGTCACGGTTATGCCAGGCCCGCCCTGGCGCCCACTATTTCTCCAAGCTATCTCGTGAAAAGGGGGAGCGCCAGTGAGACCGGACTCTGCCGGGTGAGAGCGGATCCGCACGCCGGGCCGGGCCGACGATGGTCGGCCGGCCGCCAGCCGGCCAGCCCGGCCAGCCCGCCAGCCCCGCCAACCCGGCCAGCTGGCAGCTCAGGTACCCGGCCGGGCGTGCACCACTTTACCGTCCACGATGGTGCGGTCGACCTGCGCGAGCGCGATCTCCCCGGCGGGATGCGCGAACAGGTTCCGGTCAAGCACGACGAGATCGGCCTGCTTCCCGGCCTCGATCGAGCCGGCGAGGCGGTCGGCGTGGCAGACGTATGCGGAGCCGATGGTGAACGCCGCGAGCGCGGTCGCGAGGTCGATCCGCTCGGCGGGAAGGAACGGCTCGTCTGCCCCGGCGCCGCCGTAGGGATAGCCGGGCGGGATGGTCCGGTTCACCGCGGTGTGGATCTCCCACAGCGGGTTCGGGCTCGACACCGGCCAGTCACTGCCGAAGCACAGCTGTGCGCCCGAGCGTGACAGGCTGCCGAACGGGTACTGCCAGACGGCGCGCTCCCCGCCGAGGAAGGGCAGCGTGAGCTCGGTCATCTGGGGCTCGTTGCACGCCCACAAGGGCTGGCAGTTCGCCATCACCGAAAGCGCCCGGAACCGGGGCAGGTCATCGGGGTGAACTACCTGCAGATGCGAAATATGGTGCCGCCGGCCGCCGGGCCCGTTGGCGGAGCGCGCGGCCTCCACCGCGTCGAGCGCCTCCCGGACCGCGCGATCGCCGATGGCGTGGAAGTGCACCTGGAAGCCCCGGGCGTCGATGGCGGCGACGGCCGTTTTCAGCTCCTGCGGGCCGAAGAAGCTCGTCCCCCGGCCCGCCGTCTCGTGGCCGTGGCCGTCCAGGTAGGGCGTCAGCATCGACGCGGTGAAGTTCTCGCAGATCCCGTCCTGCATGATCTTCACGCTGGTCGCACGGAACCGGCCCTGCCCGGATCGGGCGGCCCGGTCCCGGCGCTCCGCGAGCCCGTCGAGCTGCCCGGCCCCGGTCCCCCGCTGCCACCACAGAGCGCCGGTCACCCGTGCGGTGAGCAGCCCGCGGCGCTCCACCTCCAGGTAGGCGTCGAAGCAGTCGGGGGTCAGTGCGTAGTCCCCGACAATGGCCTCCTGCCAGCCGGTGATACCCAGCGTGTGCAGATAGCGCTGGCCTTCGCGGATGCCCGCCACCTGTTCTTCCAGTTCCGGGCCGGGCACGACCCGCCCCACCAGGTCCATGGCGCCCTCCTGCAGGGTGCCCGAAGGCGCGCCGTGCGCGTCACGCTCGATCCGGCCGTCTACCGGGTCCGGGGTGGTGGCGTCGACCCCGGCCAGGGCGAGCGCCCGTGAGTTCACCCACGCGGCATGGTGGTCGCGGTTGGCCAGGAACACCGGGCGGCCGGGGACGACCCGGTCGAGGTCCTCCTTGCCGGGCACCCCGCCCGGGAACACATCCATCGACCAGCCACCGCCGGTGATCCAGGTGGCGGCCGGGTTGCGCTCCGCGTAGCGGCGGACCGCTGCCAGGTACTCGCCGAGACTGTGTGCCCCGGAAAGGTCGCAGCGGATCCGCTCCAGACCGCCGGCGGAGGCGTGCACATGGGCGTCAATGAATCCGGGCAGCAGCATCCGGCCCGCCAGTTCGATGACCTCCGTGCGCCGACCAATATGCTTCGAGATCTCCGCATTGGTGCCCACCGCAATGATCCGCCCGGCCGCCACGGCCACCGCATCCGCCCAGGAGCGGGCGGCGTCCACCAGGTAGGCGTGCCCGCCCCTGAGCACCAGATCCGCGCCGTTGCCCGCGCTGCCCATCACGTCCTCCCCACCCGGCGCCCCGGCAGGAGCCCCGCGGCTCACCTAGCACGACTTGCGACCATGATCATGCCCGGTTTATGGCGGTTTGCTTGGCCGCCATCCGTGCTAAGTCGAGACGATCATGGTCTGGGCGCCCACGGGCGGCGGCAGGCCGGGGCGGGCGGGGTCAGTCGCCTAGTTCGGTGCGGCGGCGGGTGACGTAGTCGTCGAGTTCGGCGCGGATAGCGTCATCGAGGGGAGGCGGCTGGTATTCCTCGAGGGTCTTGGCGCAGATTTCGGCGGCGCGGGCGGCGGTGTCCTTGCCGCCCTGCTTCAGCCAGCGCTCGTAGTTGGCGGTCGAGGACAGCAGCGGGCGGTAGAAGCATTCCCGGAACCGCTCCATGGTGTGCGCGGCGCCCAGGAAGTGACCGCCGTGGCCGACCTCTTCGTGCGCGCCAAAGGCGAGCGAGGCCTCGTCGATCTCCAGCGGCGTGAACTCGACCCGGAGCATCCGCAGCAGCTCCACGTCGATGATGAACTTCTCGTAGCAGCTGACGAGGCCGCCCTCCAGCCAGCCGGCCGCGTGCATGACGAAGTTGGTGCCCGCCAGGAAGGTAGGCAGCAGCGTCATCAGCGCCTCGTACGCGGACTGCGCGTCCGCGGTCTGGCTGGAGTTCAGGCCGCCGCCGGTGCGGAACGGCAATCCGTAGTGGCGGGCCAGCTGGCCAGTGCACAGCAGCCCCATGGCCGACTCCGGGGTACCGAAGCTGGGCGACCCGGACTGCATGTCGATGTTGGACAGGAACGAGCCGAAGATGACCGGGCAGCCCGGCCGGATGAGCTGGGCCAGGGCGATGCCGGACAGGGCCTCGGCGAGCTGCTGCGTGAGCGCCGCCGGTATGGTCACCGGCGACATGGCACCCATCAGCAGGAACGGGGTGAGCACGACCGGCTGGTTCGCGCGGTTGTACTCGAACTGGGCGTCCAGCATCCGGTCGTCCCAGCGCAGCGGCGAGTTGCAGTTGATCAGGGAGATGGTGGCCGGCGTCTCCTCGATCCTCGCTCTGCCCTTCCCATCGCCGCCGCCGAACAGGATCGAGGTCATCGCGATCGTGTCGGCGGCATTGGGGCCGGAGACCACGTTGCCCATGTAGAACTTGTCGGTCAGGGTCGCCAGCGCGTAGATCATGTCGAGGTGACGGGAGTCCAGCGGGGCGTCGTTGGGCTCGCAGATCACCCCGCCCGCCGAGTCCAGCTCGGGGAACGACTGCGCCAGCATGGACAGCCGCCGGAAGTCATCGAGGGTGGCCTCCCTGCGCACCTGTCCCTCGCGCACGAACGGGCAGCCGTAGACCCCGCTGAACACCATGTGGTCGCCGCCGATATGCACGTTGTTCGCGGGGTTGCGGGCCTGCACGTCGAACTCGCGGGGCGCCTTGGCGACCTGCTCCAGCACGAACTCGGGGTCGAGCCGCACCACGTCGCCGTCCACCTGCTGGCCGGCCTTGCGGAACAGCTCCACCGCCTCCGGCTTGGCGAACTGGATCCCGATCTCGGAGACGATGCGCCGCCAGCCGCGGTCCAGGACCCCGATCGCGTCAGCGGAGAGGATCTCGTACCGCGGCATCGTGTTAACGAACATCGCCACCCCACTCTGGCCTGGCTCACCAGACGCGCGCTTGACCGTCCCTGGACCCGACCGTAGGATCACATAGTAGAACATAGTTCCGCAACATGGAACTGCAAGGGTTCGCCAGGGCGGCCGGGCACAGCCGCGGAGCCAGGCGGGAAAGCAGCGGGGAAGCACAGTGACCAGTCCCAGCGGAACGCAGGCGGTCAACCGGGCGGCCAGGCTGCTCACCGAGGTCGTGCACGCTCCCCGCTCGGTGACCTTCACCGAGCTGGCGGCGGCCACCGGCCTGGCCAAGAGCACAACCTCCCGGCTCCTGGTGGCGCTGGAACGCAACGGGCTGGTGCGGCGCGACGACCGCGGCCGGTTCCGGCCCGGCGAGGTCTTCGTCAGGTTCGCCTGGCGTGGCGGCGCCGAAGCGGGGCTCACCGAACTGGCGCACCCCTTCCTGGAGCGCGTCGGCGAGCAGACCGGCGAGACGATCAACCTCGGTGTCGAGCGGGACGGCATGGTCGAGCAGATCGCCCAGGTTGACAGCGTGTACGTGATCGGCGCCGCGAACTGGCTGGGGCGCCCGGTCCCGCTGCACTGCACCGCGCTGGGCAAGGTGCTGCTCGCCTACGGCGCGGCGTCGCTGCCGGCCGGCCGGCTGGAGCGCCGGACCGGGCAGACCATCACCGGCCGCGCCGCCCTGCAGGCCGAGCTGGCGACGGTATGCGCACGCGGCTACGCCGTCACCGACTCCGAGCTGGAGCCCGGGCTGGTGGCGGTGGCCGCCCCCGTCTGCCGCGACGGCGGCACCGTGGTCGCCGCGCTGTCGGTGTCCGGCCCCGCCACCCGGCTCACCCCGGCCCGGCTGCCGGGCATCGCGGCCCAGTGCGTGGCACAGGCCGGCGCGCTGTCCGGCGTTCTCGGCCACCGGCCGGAGGAGGCGCCGCGGCCGCCGACAGAACTCCCACGGGGTGAACGAGGACAGAAAGAAGGTGCCGCTTGACACCAGAGGAGCTACTCCGGCAGCTCTACGACGACACGCTGACCGGCAACGCGCCGGCCGTGCTCGAGCTGACCAACGCCGGCCTGGCGATGGGCCTGGGCCCGGAGACGCTGCTGTACGAGGCGCTGATCCCTTCGCTGGAGGAGGTCGGTGCCCGGTTCGAGCGCGGCGACTTCTTCGTCCCCGAGATGCTCATCGCGGGCAAGGCCATGGCCGGGGCGCTGGAGGTGCTGCGCCCGCTGCTGGCCGAGACCGGCGCGGTCTCGATCGGCACCATCGTCATCGGCACGGTCAAGGGTGACGTCCACGACATCGGCAAGAACCTTGTCAACATCATGTTCGAGGGCGCCGGGTTCCACGTCATCGACCTCGGCGTGCAGGTCGCGCCGGAGAAGTTCGTCGACGCGGTGCGCGAGCATCAGCCCGACATCGTCGGCTTCTCGGCCTTCCTCACCACCACCATGCCGATGTTCAAGGCGAACATCAACGCGCTGACCAAGTCGGGCCTGCGCGACCAGGTGATCGTCATGGTCGGCGGTGCCCCGGTCACCCAGGAGTACGCCGACGTGGTGGGCGCCGACGGGTACGCGGCCGACGCGTCGGCCGCGGTGGTGCGGGCCAAGGAACTGCTGCAGCGGCGGCGCGCCGCCCTTCCGGCGTAGGGCCGGCGCGATGCGCACCGTCCTGTCGTCGGCCAGCCGGGAGGCCGTGATCGGCCCCGGCGAGCCGTTCTGCATCATCGGGGAGCGGATCAACCCAACCGGGCGCAAGATCTTCCAGCAGCAGCTGCGCGACGGCGACCTGTCCCGGGTGGAGGTCGACGTGGCGCAGCAGGTGGCCGGCGGCGCCATGGTGCTGGATGTCAACATGGGCGCGCCGCTGGTGGACGAGGCGGAACTCATGGTCCGCACGGTCAAGCTCGTCCAGGGCCTGACCGACCTGCCGCTGTGCATCGACTCGTCCATCGTGGAGGTGCTCGACGCCGGGCTGGCCACCTACCAGGGCAAGGCCCTGGTCAACTCGGTCACCGCCGAGGACGAGCGGCTGGAGGCCATCCTGCCGCTGGTCGCCAGGTACGGCGCGGCGATCATCGCCCTCCCCAACGACGAGGAGGAGATCCCCGAGGAGCCGCGGCGCCGGGTCGAGCTCGCACGCAAGATCATCAACGTGGCGACCGGGCGGTACGGCATCGCCCCGGAGGACATCGTCATCGACCCGCTGGCCATGCCGGTCGGGGCGGACACCAGCCTCGGGCTCAGGACGCTGGAGACGATCTCGCTGCTGCGCGAGGAGTTCGGGGTGAACATGACGCTGGGCGCGTCCAACGTCTCGTTCGGCATGCCGGACCGGCACGCCATCGGTGCCGCGTTCCTGCCGATGGCGATCTCGGCCGGCCTGACCAGCGCCATCATGGACGCCCGGGCGCCGCAGATCGTGCGCGCGGTCAAGGCCGCCGACCTCCTGCTCGATCGGGACGCCTGGGGCGCGGCCTGGATCGCCGCCCACCGTGCCCAGCAGGCCGAGCAGGCCCAGTCCCAGCAGGCCCCGGCCCAGCAGGCGGGGCAGGCCCAGGCCCAGCAAGCCCAGGCCGCCACGTGACCAGCCCGCAGGGCACCCAGCTGGAATCCGGCGGCGAGGGCCTGCCCACGGGTCCCGTCCGGGTCGACCTCGTCTTCGAGCCGGGTGCGCGCCGCGTGCGGGTGCCGCACGGCGTCACCATGTTCGACGCCGCGAGCTGGAACGGCATCGCCATCGACTCCACCTGCGGCGGTCACGGCACCTGCAAGAAGTGCAAGATCAAGGTCGCCGACGGGGCGGCACCGGTCTCCCCGCTGGACGTGCGGGCCTTCTCCCCCGAGGAACTGCGGGCCGGCTGGCGGCTCGCCTGCCGTGCCCTGGCCACTACCGACGCCAGCATCGAGGTGCCGCCGCTGGTCACCCGGCCGAAGGCGGCCACCGTCGGGGTCGGCCGGCAGGTGATCCTGCGGCCCGCGGTCCAGAAGCGGTACACCGAGCTGGCCGAACCGTCGCTGGCCGATCAGGCGACCGACGCCGAGCGGCTGCTGGCCGCGCTCGACGACCTCGAGCCGCGGGTGGACCTGCCCGTGCTCAGGTCGCTCGGCCGGGTGCTGCGCGCGGCCGACTACAAGGTCACCGCGGTGATCGTGGACGACGTCCTGATAGCGGTGGAACCCGGGGACACCTCGGCCCGGCGGTTCGGCATCGCCTACGACCTGGGCACCACCACCGTCGTGGCCACCCTGCTCGACCTGTCCACCGGCACCCCGGTCGCGGTGGACTCGGTGCTCAACGCACAGCAGCCGTTCGGCGCCGACGTCATCACCCGGATCAGCGCCACCATGCTGGACCCGGCCGCCCTGGACCGGCTGACCGGGCTGGCCAAGCAGACCCTCGCCGAGCTGGCCGCCACCGTCTGCGAGCAGGGCGGGGTCGATCCGGCCGAGGTCTACGAGGTGGCCGTGGCCGGCAACGCGACCATGACCCACCTGGTGCTCGGCATCGACCCGGAGCCGCTCGGGGTCGCGCCGTTCATCATGTCCACCCGGCTGTACCCCGAGGTGCTCGCCGCCGACCTGGGCATCGCCGTGCACCCGCGTGCCCGCGCGGTGGTCTTCCCGGCGTTCGGCGCTTACGTCGGCGGCGACATCACGGCGGGCCTGCTCGCCTCGGGCATGGACCGCGACTCGCGCACCCGGCTGTTCATCGACATCGGCACCAACTGCGAGATCGTGCTCGGAAACGACGACTGGCTGCTCGCCACCGCCGCGCCGGCCGGGCCGGCGTTCGAGGGGGCGGCGATCCGGTGCGGGATGCGCGCCTCCGACGGCGCCATCGAGGTGGTCACGATGACGCCGGAGACGCTGGAGCTGAAGGTCATCGGGGACGCCGAGCCGGCCGGGCTGTGCGGTTCCGGGCTGGTCGACGCCGTGACCGGGCTGGTCCGGGTGGGGCTGCTGGACGCCTCCGGCCGGCTCATCACCGAGGACCAAGCCGCCGCGCGCGCCCCCGGGCTCGCGGGCCGGCTGACCCGGATCGGCGAGGAGCGGGTGTTCGTGCTGCACTGGCTCGGCGAGCCCGGCGACGCGGTGCACTCGGTCTACCTGTCCCAGCGCGACATCAGGGAGCTCCAGTTCGCCAAGGCGGCGATCGCCACCGGCTGGCAGATCCTGCTGGAGGAGGCCGGGCTCACGGCCGGCGACATCCAGCAGGTCCTGCTGGCAGGGTCGTTCGGCAGCTATCTGTCGCCCGCGAACGCGATCCGGCTCGGCCTGGTGCCCAAGCTCGGCGTGCTGCGGGTGGTCAGCGCCGGGAACGTGGCCGGCGAGGGGGCGAAGATGGCGCTGCTGTCGCTGCGCGAACGGGCCGCCGGGCTGGCGCTGCTGGAGGAGGTGAGATATGTCGAGCTGTCGGACCGCGCCGACTTCAACGACCGCTTCGTCGGCCAGCTTGCCTTCCCCGACTGAGGTCATGGTGATCGCCTGCGGGGCGATCGCCGCCCACCTGCGCGAGATCATCGCCCGCCGGGGATGGCAGGTGGAGCTGCACAGCCTGCCCGCGCTGCTGCACGACCGGCCCGGGCAGATAGCCCCCCATGTGCAGCGTCTGGCGCGGACGGCTCTCGCCCGCGGCCAGCGGGTCGCCGTCGCCTATGCCGACTGCGGGACCTACGGCGCGCTGGACGAGCTGTGCACGCGGCTCGGGCTGCGGCGGCTGCCGGGACTGCACTGCTATGACGTGCTGGCCGGCCCCAGCCGGATGAGGGACCTTTTCGACGCCGAACCAGGCACCTACGTCCTCACCGACTTCCTGGTGCGCAGTTTCCGGCGGACTGTCCTGGCCGAGCTGGGCCTGGACCGGTACCCGCACCTGTGGCCCGACTACTTCGGGCACTACCGCCGGCTGGTCTGGCTGGCCCAGGACCGGGAGCCGGACCTGGAGGCGCAGGCGGAGCGGGTGGCGGCCATGTTCGGCCTGCCGCTTACCGTGATCGAGACGGGCACGGGCAGGCTGGAGCGGGAGCTGGCCCGGCTCGTCGGGGACCACCCCGGCCCGGGCGCGCAAGCGGCTGGCAGGACGGCCGTCGCCGGCCACGTCCCCGCCGGGCTGCCGCACGAAGGTGGCCCGTGATGGGCCTGCGCGGTGCGGGGCTGCTCGGCGGGGGGCTGGCGGGTGTCGCGCCGCTGCTGGAGAATTCCCGCTTCGAGGTGTTCCCGGCCGGTGGCATCGAGGATGCCGTCGCCGAGTGGGTGCCCGCCGACCTGACGGTGACCGTGACCGCATCACCGGCCAAAGGGCTCGACGCCACACTCGGCCTGACCGAGTTGCTGGCCGGGCGGGGGTACCGGGTGGTGCCGCACATCTCGGCCCGGCTGGTGGCCGACGACGCCCACCTGGCCGACATCGTGGCGAGGCTGACCGCCTGCGGCGTGGACGACGTGTTCGTCCCGGCGGGCGACGCCGACCCCCCGGCCGGCCGGTTCGAGAGCGCGCTGTCCCTGCTGGAACGGCTCGCGGAGATGGGGGACCCGTTCCGGCGGACCGGGATCACCGGCTACCCGGAGAGCCATCCGCGGATCGGCGACGACATCACCGTCCAGGCCATGTGGGACAAGCGCCGCCATGCCTCCTACATCGTCAGCAACCTCTGCTTCGATCCGGTCACGCTGCGCCGGTGGATCACCCGCGTCCGCGAAAGGGGCGTCACGCTGCCGCTGTACGCCGGGCTCGCCGGGCCGGTGGAGCGGGCCCGGCTGGTCCGGATGGCCGCCAAGGCGGGTGCCGCGGAATCCGCGCGGTTCCTGGCCGGCCACACGGAATGGTTCCTGCGCCTGGGCACCCCGGGCGGCTACAGCCCGGAACGGCTCCTGTCCCGGGTGGGGTCCACCCTCGCCTCGCCCGCCGCCAGGGTCGAGGGCCTGCACCTGTTCACCTTCAACCAGGTCCAGCAGACCGAGCAATGGCGCCGGGCATTGCTGGCCCGGCTGACCGGGTAGGCGGCGCCCGACGAGGCCGTCCGGGACCGCTCGCACGCGCTATCCGCACGATCATCCGCCCGGATCATCCGCACAGCACGTCTGCACAAGCCGAACGCACGAGCACCCCGCATGGGCGCTCGCACGGGCATTCGCACCGACCGCAATCGGATGCATTGGTCTTTGGGCCTGCCTTCTGTTGCAAACAGCACCGTGAAGTGGGATAAGGCTGTATAAACCAGCTTTGGGATCCCCGCCGGTGCGCCCCCCGGGAACGTGCCGGACGGCACGGCCGGGTTTGGATCCCGGCGGGAGCCAGGGCATGCGAGGCGGACGCGACGGTGCCGGGAGTGAGTCCCGGCTGAGCGCACATGGGTTGGTGACCAGACGACGATGAGCAGTCAGGCGGTCCACGGGGAGACCATCCGCGATCAGTCCGGCCAGCCGGTGTGGCCGCTGCTATCGGGCCTGATGCCGCCGCTTGCCGACTCCCTCATCCCGCGGACCGAGAGCGGGCTCGCGCTGGCCGACAGCCTGAGACCCGGTGAGACGGCCGTGCTGGTGACCGCCGACGACGCCGCCCACGCCGTTGGTGCCCTGGGCGGCACCGGCAAGACCCAGCTCGCGGTCGCCATCGCCCACACGCTGTGGCAGCGGCGAGCGGTGGACCTGCTGGTCTGGGTGACCGCCTCCGGCCAGGACGCGATCCTGGCCGGCTACGCGCAGGCGCTGGGCGACGTCGGGGCGCCGGACCCCCATGAGGGCCCCCAGGCCGCCGCTTCGCACTTCCTGACCTGGCTGGCCGAGACCGACCGGCCGTGGCTGGCCATCCTCGACGATCTCACCGACCCGGCGGCACTGGAGGGACTGTGGCCGTGGGGGCCGCACGGGCGGGTGGTGGTTACCACCAACCGGCCGGACACCGCGGTGCGGGCACACAGCCCGCGGGTGGTGGAGGTCGGCCCGTTCAGCCATCGTGAGGGCTTGAACTACCTGTCGACGAAGCTGCATGCCGACCCGGACCAGTGGATCGGCGCGCTCGACCTCGCCACCGAACTCGATTTCCTGCCGATCACCCTGGCCCAGGCCGGGGCGCTGATGGCCGACACCGGAATCGACTGCCGCGAGTACCGCACCCGGATCGCCGATCGGCGGCAGGCCCTGAGCACGCAGGCCGGGGCCGCCTCCTCGATCTTCGCCGCCACCTGCGCATTAGCGCTTGAGCTCGCCGATCAGCTGCCCCCCGCCGACCTGGCCAGGCCCGCGCTCGCGCTGACCTCGGTGCTGGACCCCAACGGGATCCCCGGGGCGGTGCTCACCAGCCAGGCTGCCTGCGCGTTCCTGACCCGCGCCCGGGGGGCGGCGCCCGTCGAACGATGTGCAGACCCGCACCGCGGTGCACAACCTGGCCCGGGTGGGCCTGGTCACCGTCGACACCACCAGTGCCGCACGCACGGTGCGGGTTCACGCCCAGGTCCAGGCGGTCGCCCGGGACAGCCTCTCGGTCGCCGAGTGCGACCAGGCCTGCCGGGCCGCCGCCGACGCGTTGCTCCAGGCATGGCCGCAATGGCCGGTGCCAGCCACATTCGACCAGGCGCTGCGCGACTGCACGGCCAGGCTCCGCCAGATCGCGGGCACGCTGCTCTGGACCCCGCAGTGCCATCCGCTCCTGCTGCGGGCAGGCCAGAGCCTGGACGACGCCGGGCTGGCCGGCCCGGCCATGGCCTACTGGCAGGAGATGATCGACATCGGCCGCCCGGCACTGGGCGCCGGCCACGCGCATACGGTCTTCGCCCGCGACCGCCTCGCCGCCTCGTACGAGGCCGCGGGGCGGCCGGAGGACGCCATCGCCGTGTACGAACGCGCGCTCGCCGACCGGGAGCGCGGCCAGGGCGCGGGCCATCCGGACACGCTGGCCGCGAGGAGCAGCCTGGCCCGCGCCTACCGCGCGGCCGGCCGCCCAGGTGATTCGATCCGGCTGGCTGAGCGGACACTGGCCGAATCCGAGCGTGCCCAGGGACCCGGGCATCCGGATACGCTCGCCGCGCGCTCGGAACTGGCCCAGGCCTACCTCAGCGCCGGGCTCCGCGGCGAGGCGGTCACCGTCTTCGAGCACACCCTCGCCGGGAGCGAGCAGGTCTTCGGGCCCGCGCATCCGGACACCATGACCGCGCGGGCCAACCTCGCCCACGCGTACCGGGCGACGGGCCGGCTCAAGGACGCGATCCCGCTGTTCGAGCGCACCCTGGCCGACCGCGAGAAGGTGCAGGGCAGCGACCACCCCGACACCCTCACCGCGCGCGGCAGCCTGGCCGCCGCCTACCGGGCGGCTGACCGGATGCGGGACGCCATCGGCGGCTACAAGCGGACCCTCACCGACCGGGAACGCGTCCAGGGCCCCGACCACCCGGACACCATCACCGCCCGCGGCAACCTCGCCGACGCCTACCACCTGGCGCACAAGCTCAAGGATGCGCTGCCGCTGTACGAGCGCGCCCTCGCTGACCGGGAGCGGGTACTCGGCCCCGACCACCCGGACACCATCACCGCCCGCGGCAACCTGGCCTCCGCCTACCATTCGGCGCGCAAGGTGGCCGTGGCCCTCCCGCTCTACGAGCGCACCCTCGCCGACTGCGAGCGCGTGCTCGGCCCCGACCACCCGGACACCCTCGCCTCGCGGGGCAATCTCGCCCACGCTTATCACACCGCGGGCCGGCTGACGGAGGCACTCGCGGTGTTCGAGCGCACGTTCAGCGACTGCGAGCGCGTGCTGGGCCCCGACCATCCGCTGACCAGGACCGCGCTGGAGAACTACGAGGCCGCCGCGAAGACGTGAGCCCGGCGCACAACGCCGGCCTGGCGTCAGCGGGCCACGCTGGGGGCCCGCCCGTCCGCCGTGATACCGCGGGCGACATAGCTGGCGAGCCGTTTGCCGAACATCAGCGAGACCCGGTACTGGCTGTGCTCGATCACCAGGCCCTGGAGGTCAGGCGACGGGGTCACGTGCCAGCCGTGCAGGTCCACGTCGCGGGTGGCCAGTTGCTGCACGCGGTCGGCACGTTCGGCCGCGCTGTGATACCAGCCGCTGTCGTCGTTCAGCGCCAGGGCGAGCGCGTACTCCAGGTCGTCGCTGTCCCTCACCTGGGCCAGGTTCCGCTCGATGTTGATAAGGACCGGTGCAAGGGCCAGATCGGCGGGCGAGTGGGGGTGGGGGGAGGACATCGGTACACCGCGCTTTCCCGGTATCGGAGTACAGGCAAGTTGATCATGCCCAACGCGCGGCCTCCCCGATAGGGACCATGGTCCTCCAGGACGGTAAAAGGGTCCCGCGAGTCCGCGATCCCCGCTCCGCCGGGGTCAGGAGGGCGTGCCGCGCGCCTTGATCGCGGCCACCAGCGCCGGGATCACCTCATGCAGGTCGCCGATCACCGCGTATTCGGCATGGCTGAGGATCGGCGCGGCGGCGTCGGAGTTGACCGCGACGATGTGCTTGGCGCTGGCGCAGCCGGCGATGTGCTGAATCGCCCCGCTGATACCGCAGGCGAGGTACAGCTCCGGAGTGATCTTGGTCCCGGTCTGGCCGACCTGCTGCCGGTGCGGGCGCCAGCCCTCGCTGGTGACCACCCGCGACACGCCGACCACCCCGCCCAGCAGGCCGGCCAGCTCCTCCAGCGGCGCGAAACCATCCGGGCCGCCGACCCCGCGGCCTCCCCCGACCACGACCCGGGCGGTGGCCAGGGAGATCCCGCCGCTGCGCTCGGCCGACTCGGTGGCCCGCACCGCCAGGTCGCCATCGGCGAGTTCGGGCTGGTGGAGGTGAACGCTGAGCTGGGCAGGGCTGGCCGCCGGGGTGGCCGCCACCGCGTCGGTGGCCACGGTCAGCAGTGCGGGCGAGGCCTCAAGCTCGGCGTCTTCCAGGAGCAGGCCCGCCCATCGCTGCCGCACGATCCGCCACGCGCCCGTGCCGGACGGCCCCGTGCCGGACGCACCCGTGCCGGACCCACCCGTGCCGGACGGCCCCGTGCCGGGCGGCGCGGCAGACACGCAGTTGGCCGCCATCGGCGCACCGGCCAGCGCGCCGAGGTGGGCCATCACCTCGCCGCCGCGGTCCGTCCCCGCCGCAACCACGGCGCCCGCGCCGGTCTGGCCGATCAGCCCGGCCAGGACCCGCGCCCACGCCAGCGGCGCGTACCCGGCCAGCTGACCCGGCTCGACGACATAGGCATCGGACACGCCGTAGCCGGCCAGCGCCTGCCCGGCCGGCGTCTCGCTGGCCAGGGCAGTGGCGTCGCCGAACAGGACCGCTGCCAGCCCGCCGCCGGAGCTGGCCAGGTCCCCGCCAGAGCTAGTCAGGTCCCCGCCAGAGCTGGTCAGGTCTCCGCCGGAGCTGGCCAGGTCCCGGGCGAAGGACAGCGCCCGCAGTGAGGCGTCGGCGACGCCGCTCCCGTCCTGCTCGACCAGGCAGAGCACCCTCACGGCAGCACCCCCAGCTCCGCCAGCAGGGCGACCAGGGCGGGCACCGCGTCCACCCCGCTGCCGAGCACCGCCGCCTGCTTCCGCTCGGTCTCGGGCACCCGCAGCGCCGTCATGCGCAGGCCGTCGGCCTGCCACTGCGGCCGGTGTTCTTCGATGACCGCCCGCTTGGCCCGCAGCCTGCCCGGCAGGGAGGGGTAGCGCGGCAGGTTGATGCCTTCCTTGACGGTGATCACCGCTGGCAGCCCGAACTCGAATACCTCCTCGCTGCCGCGGTACTCCCGCCGTGCCCTGACGGTGCCGCCGGTGATCTCGATGCCCTTGATGCCGGTGACACACGGCCAGCCCAGCGCGTGCGCGACCCGGACCCCCACCTGGTAGTCGCCGGTGTCGGCGGCCTCGTTGCCCAGCAGCAGCAGGTCGTAGCCCTGGCCGGCCCCGGCCCGGCGGCTGGCCTCGGCCACGATCGCGTCCGCGGTGGCCATCGGCCCCCACTCGCGGCCGTCGGTCTCCAGCAGCACCGCCCGTCCCGCGCCCAGGGCGAGCGCGTCACGCAGCTGCTCGGCGGCGGCCGCCGGCCCGAGCGTGAGCACGGACACGCTGCCGCCGAGCCGCTCGGTGATCTGGATCGCCTCCTCCACCGCGCACTCCTCGTGCGGGCTGATGGCGAATCCCGACATCCGCGTGTCCACTTCCTGCCCGTCGGCGGTCACCACGATCTTGCCGCCGACCATCGGGACACGCTTGACGCAGACGAGGACCTCCATCGCCTAGGCCGTGTCTCGTGGATCTTGGCCGTCACGAGCGGACGTCCTGGCGGATGGATCGCAAGGCGGAGGAGGAGCTGATAGTGGAACTATCGGCGACGACGACAACGCAGGGAGGCGCCGCCAGGCGAACGCGCAGCAGGCTGAAGATCTGCGAGACATGGCCTAACCCCGGATCCGCTCGTTCTCCGGGTCGAACAGCGGCGTCGACCCGGCCACGGCAACCGTGACCGGATAGCGCTCACCCAGGTACTCGGTGAAAAGGCGCGCCCCCGGCCGGGCCTGCCCGGCCGGCAGGTATGCCATGAGGAGGTGCTTGCCGCAGGAAGGTCCCGAGCCCGCGCTGGTCACGTACGAGGGACGGCCCGCCTCATCCACGAGCAGCTCGCCGTCGGCGGACAGGATGGGCTCGCCGCCGAGCATGTAGCGCAGCTGGCCGCTGGCCGACCGGTGGTCGTCCACGGTCAGGGTGCACAGCACCGCCACCGGCGGAACCTCCCGCTGTGCCAGGTAGGCGTCCTTGCCGATGAACGCGTGCTCCTTCACCCTCGGGCGGGTCATCCCGGCCTCGACCAGGTTGTAGTCGGGGGTCAGCTCGTTGCCGAACGCGCGGTAGCCCTTCTCCAGCCGGCCGGTGGTCCCGTAGACGCCGATGCCGACCGGCACCAGCCCGTGCGGGCCGCCCGCCTCCCACAGCGCGTCCCACAGCCCCGCTCCCTGCTCCATCGGCACGTACAGCTCCCAGCCGAGCTCGCCGACGTAGGAGATACGCGACGCGAGGACGCTGACGCCGCCGACCTCCACCTCACGGCAGGTGCCGAACGGGAATCCGGGGTGACTGAAGTCATCCGCGCTGGCGGCCTGCACCACGTCCCGGGCCCGCGGGCCCCACAGGCCCAGCGTCGCCCAGGCCGAGGTCAGGTCGGCCAGGGCCGCGGTCCCGTCCGCGGGCAGATGCCCGGCGAACCATTTCTTCTCGGCCATGCCGGTGGCGCCGCCGGTCACCACCCGGAAGTGGTCGGCGGCCAGCCGCATGATGGTCAGGTCGGCCTTGAACCCGCCCCGCTCGTCCAGCAGCGAGGTGTAGACGACCCGGCCGGGCGCCACGTCCAGCTGCGCGACCGCGAGCGACTGCACCGTCTCGAGCGCGCCCGGACCGGTGATGTCGAAGACCGCGAAGGCCGACAGGTCGGCCAGGCCACACGCGTCGCGCATGGCGAGATGCTCGGCGTTGATGACCGGCGACCACCACCGGGCCTCCCACTCGGCCTCCCGGGGCATCAGCCGGCCCGCGTAGCGCTCCAGCAGGCCCTCGTTGCAGGCGTACCAGTGCGGCCGCTCCCAGCCGGCGGTCTCGAAGAAGACCGCGCCCAGCTCCCGCTCCCTGGCGTACACCGGGCTGACCCGGACCGGCCGGCCCGACTCCCACTGCTCGGCCGGGTGGACGATCCCGTACATCTTGTTGAAGCCCTCCCGGGCCCGGGCCCGGACATGGGCGACGGTGCGCTGGCACGGGTAGAAGCGGGCGATGTCGGCCTCATGGATGTCGATCCCCGGCACCTGGCCGCTCATCCACTCGGCGACCGCGCGGCCGACACCGGGGCCCTCCTTGATCCAGCTGGCCGCGGCCGACCACAGTCCCTTCACCTCCGGCGTCTCCCCGAGCACCGGGTGGCCGTCCGGGGTCATCGAGATCAGGCCGTTGATGGCATACCGGATGCCGACCCGCTCGTCCCCGAGCAGCTCCGGCATGAGCTCCAGCGCCTCCGCGAGCTGGGGATCGAAGTCGTCGGCGGTGAACGGCAGCTCGGTCGGGGACAGCGCCGACTCCTCGATGGAAGGGATGTCGTCCGGGCCGACGATGATCGGCCGGTGGGCGTAGGAGCCGACCTCCATGTCGCCGCCGTGCTGGCGCTCGTACATGTTGGTGTCCACATCGCGCACGATCGGGTAGGCGATCTCGCCCGAGGTGTCCGCGAACAGCGGCACCGGGCCGACGCTGATCATCTGGTGCACGATCGGGGTGAGCGGGATCCGCGCGCCGGCCATCCGGGCGATGCGGGGGCTCCAGACCCCGCAGCAGATCACGCAGGCCGGCGTCTCGATGTCCCCCTGACTGGTGCGCACGGCGCGCACCCGGGGCACGGGCCCGCCGGGGGCGGTGTCGATGCCGAGCACCTCGGCCCCGGCCAGCACCCGCAGCGCACCCGCCTGCTCGGCCTGCTCCCGCATCAAGGTGCCGGCCCGCAGCGAGTTGACCACGCCGACCGTGGGGAAGCTCGCCCCGCCCAGGATCACCGACTCGTCCAGGTAGGGCACCAGCTTGCGCACCTCGCCGGGCGAGAGCAGCTGGGCGGGGATGCCCCAGGTCTTGGCCGCGGTGCACCTGCGCCGCAGCTCGGACATGCGCGCGTCGGTGCGGGCGACCTCGATCCCCCCGCTCTGGGTGAACACCCCCAGCTCCTGGTACTGCTCGGTGCTGTCGCGGGTCAGCTTCATCATCATCTTCGAGTACTCGATCGGGAAGATGAAGTTGGAGGCGTGCCCGGTTGACCCGCCCGGGTTGGGCATCGGCCCCTTGTCCACCAGGACCAGGTCCCGCCAGCCCAGCCGCGCCAGGTGGTGGGCGAGGCTGTTGCCGACGATTCCGGCGCCGATGATGACGGCGCTTGCCCGGGCCGGGGTGTCACTCATACCGCTGCATACCGCCAATCAATCGTTTGCGCGTCCCTGCCGTGGACCGGCCCCGCCACCGGGACTACTGGCGGCGGGGCCGGTGCCATCGCTGTGATGGAGCTAGAGGCTACTCGACCGGGATCTCCTTGTTGATGAGGCTCAGGTCGATGCCCTGGCGCCTGCGGACGACGCGGGCCACCACGTACAGCACGATCGCCAGCACGTACATCGCGCCCATGTAGATGAGCGAGGACTTGTTGTTGACGAAGTAGTTGCTGTTGGTGAGCCACTCGACCAGGCAGAAGACGAGCAGCCCGATGGTGATCACCCCGGAGACCGGGACGATCGGCACCCCGAGGAGCTTGACCTTGCTGGCCGGCGACGCGCGCCACAGGTCCGGCTTGCGCCAGGGCAGCACGACCACCGCGATCGCGCTGAACAGGTAGGTCACCGCGATCACCAGGGTGGCATCCAGCGTGTAGGTGCGGAAGGTCGTCGAGTAGGAGTAGATGGCGGCCAGCCCGACCGCTGGCAGCAGCATCAGGATCAGCGAGTAGAGCGGGACCTTCCGCTTCTCGGAGACCTCGGCCGCCCGGTCGGGGAGCACCCGGTCGAACGCCGCGGCGAAGATGACCCGGGTCGAGGACAGGAACAGGGTCCCCACCCAGCCGAAGAACCACAGGCTCATCACCAGGATGAGAATCACCTGGAAGGCGGTGTTGTGCACCAGCCAGCCCGCGAACATGACCGGGTAAGGCCAGATCGGGAGGGGAGAGTTGAGGTTGTAGGTGGCCGCGTTGGCGTTCTGGTAGAAGGCCCAGCCGAACGTCTTGGCCGCCAGCAGGAAGAAGATCACCGTGAGCGCGACCGTGATCCACAGCCCGAAGAACATGCCGCGGAAGACCCGCTTGAAGTCGCTGGCGCCGCGGATCTCGCCGTACAGGGTGGCGCCCCAGTTCGGCCACAGGATGAAGAACATCATGGCCGGCACCAGCAGCAAGGTCGGCCCGAGCGGGCCGAAGCCCATCGAGGGCGCCTTGAACCCGTCCTTGACGGCGGCGGCGTTGGTGGCCGCGTAGGCATGGTTGATGCCGAAGAGCTTGTGCGCCTCATAGTTGAAGGAGGACACGAAGCTGGCGTGGCTGTTGAACAGCAGCAGCAGCACGATGACCAGGAAGCCGATCAGGCCGCCGTAGATGCACCACTTCTGGATCCGCGCGTACCCGCCCATCCCGATCGAGACCAGGATGCCCGCCAGCGCAATGGTGATCAGCGTGACGACGAAGACGCCGTTCTTCGACCCGAACCAGGCGGCGCCGGACGGGCTGCCGAGCGTCGCCCACAGCGGCTCGAAGAACTGGACCGCGAGGATGTTGCCGTAGATGGGCGCCCAGAGCCAGAGGATGAACCACCAGCCGGTGGCCGCCATGACGAAGCCGAGCCCGCTGCCCAGGATCCGGGTCTGCCAGACGTAGTCCCCGCCTGCCCGGGGGATCGTAACGATGAGCCCGGTGTACGCGACGACCAGGAACGACACCAGGATCCCCGAGATGACCACCGACGTCAGCATCTGGCCCTGCGGGAAGGCCGGGCCGGCGAAGGTGAACTCGTACATGCCCAGGGTGACGAAGTTGGTGGCGAGCACGGCATAGATCAGCGAATCCCGGACCGACCAGCCGCGGACCAGGCCGGTGGCCTTCCGCAGGAAGAGTGCCGGTCTCTCGTCGCCGAGAGCTTCTGTGGCCATACGTACCTCCGATGGGGCTCATCAAGGGAGTGTCATGTTCAGCCTGTGCCGGGCGGGCGGCCAAGTGCCGATGCTCAACCGTTCACGAGAAGATACTTCGAGACCTTGCCCTTCTTCGGGTCGAGTTCGAGCAGCGCACCCTGCAGGACGCCATCACCATAGACGCTGCCCGGATTGATGGCGAGGGTCCGCCCCATCTTCTTTATTCCCCTGCTCTCGTGGATGTGTCCGTGCACCGAAAGCATGGGCTGATGGCGAACGATTGCATCCCGGACCGCCGTCGAGCCGACCGGCTTCATGACCGCGCCGCCGTGCGTGGGACGGAGCGTCGCGTCGAGCGCGGGCGCCTCATCCAGGCCGGTCCCGTAGGGGGGCGCGTGGAAGTTGAAGATCGCCCGCTCCATGTCAGGCACCAGGTTCGCGACCGCCTCGATCTTGGCTGCCAATTCGTCTTCCGGCGCCTCCCGGAAGGTGTCCCACGGGGTGGGATTCGTCCATCCCATCGAGACCAGGTGAAAACCGCCGAGGTCGATCAGCTTTCCCTCGCCGAATGTCACGCATGGCGACTGCTCGATGACATCATCGATTTCCCAGATGTCGTCATTCCCGCCGTTCAGCAGGCACGGGATCGCGCCGCCCTTGAGCTTGCCGTCGGCCATGTCCAGCCAGCGGTCCAGCGAGGAGATCATCTCCACGCTGAAGCGGCGGTCGACGGCGCCCTCTTCCCTGCTGAGCTCGGTCAGCTCGTCGGGGGACATGACCGCCGGGTACGAGCCCCGGTTGCGGATCTGCCGCTCGGCCTCGGCGAGCTCCTCCCTGGTGTCCAGGCGGACCGTCTCGCCGCCCATCACCACCTGCCAGTACCCGTTGTGCTCGGTGATCGGCACCATCACCTTGCCGGTGACATCGCCCCCCAGCACCACCGCGTCGGCCTTGTAGAAGCTGGCCGCGTTGAGGAACTTCCGCCAGCAGACCTCGGACCCGTGAATGTCGGTGGCGAAGAAGACTCTCACCGGCTCACCCCATGCCTTCCCCACGCACCATGAGCCACGACAGCGCATCATGCGCAACGGCCGCGCGTTCTGTGCAACGTCTAGCACTCGGCGAAACCGGCGTCAAGGTGCGCAGATGGATCAATGCGCGACTTCCTCGGGCAATTCGTACCACCGGACACGGTCACCGACATTCGACCGCAGCCGCCACTTGACCGTCTTCGGCGCGTCGGCCGCGAACTGCAGCAGCCGCTGGCTCTGCGCGACGGGGTCGAAGGTGTCGCCGGCCGGGACCAGGTCCGGCTTCTCCGCGATCAGGGCGGGCAGCCTGGCAAGGTTGCCGGTGACGGTCCGCCACCAGCCCCAGTCCGCGCCCAGCAGCCGGCCGAAGCGGTCGGTGTCCAGGCTGACGCCCTCCCCGCCCAGCGGCAGGGCCGCGAGCAGGTGCACAATGTCGCGCACGTCCTTCTCGTTGAGCTCGACGATCTGGAGCTTCGACAGCAGCACGTCGATCGCGTCCACGGTGAGCGGCTGGCGGGAGAACGAGGGCCGCAGGTCGAGGGTGTGGCACATCGTCAGCCGGTCGACCATGACGTCGATCGGCCGCCCGGAGGGGGCGGTGAAATACATCTGCTGATGGCCGCTGAGACTGTTGAACCGCCGATCCGGTTCGCAGCCGCTCTGCTCCAGGTAGGCCTCGATCTTCTTGCGCTCCTTCGACAGGCACGCGAAGTCGATGTCCTGGTCACGGCGCAGCCGGGGCGGGTAGTCGGGGCACAGGACGCGCACCGCCAGCCCGCCCAGGAGCTTGAGCCCGAGCCCGGCGGCCGCGGCGCCGCGGGCCAGCGCCAGCGCCTCGGGCAGCGGGTCGTGCGCGGACGCGGAGGTGGCGGCGTCGGCCGCGCCGGGTGCGGACATGCCCAGCCCCGCTCTCTTCTTCTCACGGGCGCCCGCTGACCTGCCGGCGCCCCGGCTCAATACTGCTCAGCGAGTATGCCACGGCGAAACTGCCACGCCGGGGCCTGGCAGTTGACGCACGCCAGGCCAGGTCGTCATCCTTGTTGCATGAGCACGGACGAGGTTGCGCCGCACGCAACCTATCAGTCGGCCGAACGCGTGCTGACACTGCTCAAGAGCTTCGACGACAGCCGGGTGGAACTCGGCGTGGCCGACATCGCCCGGGCGCTCGATGTGCACAAGTCGACCGCCTCCCGGCTCGCCGCCGCGCTGGAACGGACCGGTTTCCTCACCCGGGCCGGCCGGCGCTACCGGCTGGGCGTGGAGATCATCCGTCTGGGCACGCTGGCGCTGCGCAGCTTCGACCTGGTGGCCACCATGCAGCCGGCGATGGAGAAGCTGTCGCAGCGCACCGGGGAGACGGTGAACCTCGCCGTCCCGGACGGCGAGGATGTGCTCAACGTGGCCGAGGTCGGCAGCACCTACATCCTGTCCTGCTCGGGTGGCTGGATCGGGCGCAGGACCAGGCCGCACGCCGTCGCCAACGGCAAGATCCTGCTGGCCTATGGCGCACTCGGCCAGCCCAGGGCGCTGGAGCGCTACACGCCGCGGACGATCATCAGCCTCGACACGCTGGCCGGCGAGCTCGCCGCAGTCCGCCGCGACGGCTACGCCAAGGCGGTCGCCGAGCTGGAGGAAGGGCTGGTCGCCGTCGCCGCGCCGGTGTTCGACCCGGCCGGCACCTGCGTCGCTGCCCTGTCCATCTCCGGCCCCGAGTACCGGATGCTCCCCGAGTCGCTGGATTCGCTCGGGCGGCTGTGCGCCAGCGCGTGACGGAGGGCAGCGGGTGATGACCATCGGCGGGCGGGAGTGAGGAAGTGAGCGCATCCCATGCGTGAGCACCTGCTCTACGTCGGCGGCGGCTGGCGCCGCGGTGGCGGCGGCACGGTTCCCGCCGTCAGTCCCTCCTCGGGCGAGCCGTTCGCCACCGTGAGCATGGCCGGGCCGGCCGACGTCGACGCCGCCGTCGGCGCGGCGCAGGCGGCCTGGCCGGGCTGGGCGGCCCGGTCCGCCTTCGAGCGGGCGCAGTGGTGCTCGGCGGTGGCGGCGGCGATCGGCGCGCGCACCGAGGAACTGGCCCGCGCGCTCACGCAGGACCAGGGCAAGCCCCTGGTGGCCGAGGCTTATGACGAGGTCAGCGAGCTGGCCGGGTACTTCACGATGGCAGCCGAGGATGCCAAACGGCTGGCGGGCGAGATCCCGCCGTCGGTGTCGGCGGGCCGGCGGGTGCTGGCCACCCGGGTGCCGCTCGGCGTCGTCGGTGTGATCAGCCCCTGGAACTGGCCGTACACGATGGGCGCGGAGCTGTTCGCGCCCGCGCTCGCGGCCGGAAACGCCGTCATCTGGGTGCCGGCCCCGACCACCACCGCCTGCTGCGCCCTGCTCGCCGAGGTCATCGCGGCGGAAGGCGCCCCGGCCGGGGTGTTCAACTTCGTGCCCGGCCCCGGCCCGGTCGTGGGCGACGCGCTGGCCGGCCATCCCGGCGTGGCCGGGGTGGGCTTCATCGGGTCGGTGGCCACCGGCGCCTCGGTCGCCACCCGGGCGGCGGGCAAGACCCAGCTGCTGGAACTGGGCGGCAACGGGCCGATGGTCGTGCTGGACGACGCGGACCTCGGCCTGGCCGCCGACGCCGCACTGGAAGCCGCCTACCTGTGCGCCGGTCAGAGCTGCACCGCGGGCGAGCGGTTCCTCGTCCACGCCGCCGTCCGGGCCGAGTTCGTGGACCGGGTGGTCGCGGCGACCAAGGACCGGGTCCGGCTCGGGGACCCGTTCGACCCCGCCACCACCATGGGGCCGCTGAACAACGAGCCGACCGCCGCCAAGTTCGGCCGGCACGTCGGCGGGGCGGTGGCGGCCGGGGCCCGGGTGTGCTGCGGTGGCGACGTGGCTGCCGGGTTCCCGACCGCGCTGTTCGCCGAGCCGACGGTGCTCGACGGGGTCACGCTGGACATGGAGATCGCCCGCGAGGAGACGTTCGGCCCGGTGGTGCCCGTCATCGAGGTGGGATCGGCCGCCCAGGCGCTCGAGCTGACCAACGCCTCCCCGTTCGGCCTGACGGCGGCGGTGTTCACCGGCGACCTGGAGCGCGGGCTGGCCTTCGCCGAGCAGGCACGGGCCGGCTGGGTGAACATCAACGCCTCCACCAACCTGTGGGAATCCCACCTGCCGTTCGGCGGGCGGTCCGGCTCGGTGAGCGGGCGCGGGCGGGTGGGCGGGCGCTTCGCCATGGAGGCGTTCACCGAGCCGAAGACCATCCTGCACCCCGCACCCCAGTTCCACCCGCCAGGATTAGGGCCTGTCGGGTAGTACCCCCACGCCCATGGGCGGCTGATCCCGCCCGTCCTGGCCAGCACCATTCCCCCACCCCGGAAGGCGGCGAAAACGCGGTGACCATGCCCAGTGCCCTGGAGATCTCCCGGCAGGCCACACTCAAGCCCGTGACCGACATCGCGGCTGGGATCGGTCTCCCCCCGTGGCTGATCGAGCCCTACGGCGAGCACGTGGCCAAGATCGACCTTGGCGCCATCGAGGCGCTCGCGGGCCAGCCGCGGGCACGGTACGTGGTGGTCACCGCCGTCACACCGACCCCGCTCGGCGAGGGCAAGACAACCACCACGATCGGCCTCGGCCAGGCCATGGCCGTCATCGGCAGGCGCGCCACCATCGCGATCCGGCAGGCGTCGATGGGCCCGACGTTCGGGATCAAGGGTGGCGCCGCGGGCGGCGGCTACAGCCAGGCCGTGCCCTTCGAACGGCTCAACCTCCACCTGACCGGGGACATGCACGCGGTCACCGCCGCCCACAACCAGCTCTCGGCCATGGTGGACAACCACCTGCACCACGGCAACGAACTGGGGCTCGACCTGCGCAACATCACCTGGCGGCGGGTACTCGACGTGAACGACCGGGCGCTGCGAAACATCGTGGCGGGCCTGGGATCCAACGAGGACGGGCTGGCCCGGCAGACCGGGTTCGACATCACCGCCGCCTCCGAGGTGATGGCGGTGCTGGCGCTGTCGTCGTCGCTGGCCGACATGCGCGCCCGGCTGGGCAGGATCGTCGTCGGCTACCGGGCCGACGGTGAGCCCGTGACCGCCGAGCAGCTCAAGGCGGCGGGCGCGATGACCGTGATCATGCGCGACGCGATCAAGCCGAACCTGCTGCAGACCCTGGAGAACACCCCGGTGCTGGTGCACGCGGGACCGTTCGGGAACATCGCCCACGGCAACTCCTCGGTGGTGGCCGACCTGATCGGCATCCACACCGGTGAGTTCCTCATCACCGAGGCCGGGTTCGGCGCCGACATGGGGGCGGAGCGGTTCTTCAACATCAAATGCCGGACCTCCGGGCTGGCCCCCGACGCCGCCGTGGTGGTGACGACGGTGCGCGCGCTCAAGGTGCACTCCGGCCACCACCGGGTCGTCGCCGGGAAGCCGCTCCCGCCCGCCCTGCTGGCCGAGAACCCCGCCGACGTCCACGCGGGCGCCGCCAACCTGCGCAAGCAGATCGAGAACGTGCGCCTCCACGGGGTCACCCCGGTGGTCGCGATCAACGCCATGCCCGAGGACTTCGCCTCCGAGCACGCCGTCATCGCCGAGTTGGCCGCGTCGATGGGGGTGCGCTGCGCGGTCAGCACGCATTTCGCCGACGGCGGGCGCGGGGCGGCCGAGCTGGCCGAGGCGGTGGCGGAGGCGGCCGCCGAGCCCAGCGAGTTCGCCTTCCTGTACCCGGCGCAAGCAACGATCCGGGAGAAGATCGAGACCATCGCCACCCGGGTATACGGGGCGGACGGCGTCGACTACTCACCGGCCGCCGCCCGGCAGCTCGACGCCTACGAGCGCCGCGGCTTCGGCTCCTTCCCCGTGTGCATCGCCAAGACCCACCTGTCGCTGTCCGGCGATCCCAAGCTCAAGGGGGCGCCCACCGGATGGCGGCTGCCCGTGCGGGAGGCGAGGGCGTCGGTCGGCGCCGGCTTCATCTACCCGATCTGCGGTGACATGCGGACCATGCCCGGGCTGGCTTCCCACGCCGCCGCCGAGCGGATCGACGTGGACGCCGACGGCCAGGTGGTCGGGCTGGCGTGAGCGGCCAGCCGCCGGCGGCATCGGCGCCGCCCACGGCCTACCTGGACCTGCCGGTCGGCGGGTTCCTCGGCGCGCTGTCGGCCACCACGCCCGAACCGGGCGGCGGTGCCGCCGCGGCCCTGGCCGTCGCCCTCGCCGCCGGCCTGGCGGCGATGTCGGCGGGCCTGTCGGCGCGGCACCTGCCGGAAGCGGGGCGGCTGGCGGAGCAGGCACGGCTGCTGCGCGACCGGGCCGCGCCGCTCGCCCAGGCTGACGCCGAGGCCTACCGCGCGGTGCTCGCCGCCCTCCGCACACCGGGCACCGCCGCGCCCCCCGCCGGCGCCACCGGCGCTACCGGCGCGCCACCCGCCATCCCCGGCCCTCCGGGCCCGCCCGGTCAGCCCGGTCAGCCCGGCCGGTCACCGGTCGCCGACGCCCTGGCGGCGGCCTGCGCCGTGCCGATGGAGGTGGCGGAGATCGGCGCCGAGGTGGCCGCGGCCGCGGCCGCCGTCGCGGCCGCGGGCAACCCGAACGTGCGCGGTGACGCCATCGCCGCCGCCCTGCTCGCGGCGGCCGGCGCCCGGGCGGCGGCGGCACTGGTGCGGATCAACCTCGCCGGGGCGGCCGGTGACGGCCGGCCCGCCCACGCGGCCCGCCTCGCCTCGCAGGCGAGCCGCTCCGCCGCGGCAGCGGAACGCAGCCTGCCAGCGGGATAACACACCGATGTCGGGCGGGGGGCGTTCGCACCGCACCACCGCCGGTAGGTTGCGGCAGTGGACCATCCGACCGCCGCGGCGGCACAGCGCCAGCATCTGCCCGCCGTGCTCACCAACCAGCTGCGAGTGGAGCGCCGCTGGGGCCGGCCATGCCTGGCCTACAACGCGTGTGTCCGGCCCGGGCCCGGCGCGGCTGCTGCCCTGCCGCCCGTCAGCCCCGGCTAGCGCCCACCACCACCTGGAACGTCGCCAGGCTGGGGTCGGCGGCGTACGCGATCCGGCCGCCGTCGCCGCGGGCGGCGCGCAGCGCGGCAAGCGCATCGGTGGTGATGATCTCACCCGGCGCGAGGACCGGGACGCCCGGCGGGTAGGGGGCCACCAGTTCGGCGCTGATCCGCCCGATGGCCGCATCCGCCCCGACCGTTTCGTTAGGCGCGAAAAATGCCTCACGCGGGGCCAGCGCCATCCGCGGCGTCACCGTCCAGGCGGGCGAGGGAACCGCCCGGCGGGGGGCGCCGCGATGGCGCTCGATCGCGGTCATCAGGGTCCCGGTGAACCGGGCCACCGTCGCCTCGTCGTCGGCGAGGGTGACGATCGGCACGATCGTGTCCCGGTCCGCCATCTCGACCGGCATCCCGGCGGCGATCAGGTCGGCCTCGACGGCGTGGCCGTGCGCGCCCGTGCCCGCCAGCAGCACGACCAGCTTGGTGGGCTCCACGCCGGGCCCGTCGAGCACGCCGAGCCCGGGAACCCGCGCCAGCTGCCGCCGGGCGGCGGCGACCACGCCCAGCAGGCGCGCGCACAACGCGGTACCGTCGCGGGCCAGCAGCGCGCGTGCGGCGTCGATGCTGGCGACGATCGAGCCTTCCGGGCTGGTGGTGTGGGTGGCCTCGAACGCCCGGTCCAGCCGGGCCGGATCCAGCAGCTGCGTCCGGGCCAGCACCAGCGCGCCCTGGGTGCAGGCGGGCAGTGCCTTGTGCGCGCTAGTCACCATCGCGTCCGCGCCGGCCGCGATGGCGTGCGGCGGCAGATCGGGGTGGAAGCCCAGGTGCGCCGCCCAGGCGGCATCCACGATGAGCGGCACGCCGGCCTCGTGCGCGGCCCGCGCGTGTCCCGCGAGATCGCCGGTGGTGCCCACGTAGGAGGGGTCGCCGAGGAACACCGCGCACGCCTGCGGGTGGCTGGCGAGGGCCGCCCGGACGGTGTCCACCGCCACCGCGGCGGGAAGGCCGCTCGCCGGGTCACGCTCGGGCAGCACCCACACCGGCCGCAGCCCGGCCAGGACCAGCCCGAGCAGCAGCGACCGGTGCAGGCTCCTGGTGACGATGACCTCCTGCCCGGGCACGCCCACGGCCAGCGCCAGCGCCTGGTTGCCGTGGGTCGACCCGGCCACCGAGAACCTGCACCAGTCCGCGCCCCACAGCCGCGCCGCCCGCTGCTGCGCGTCGGCCAGCAGGGTGTCCGCGTGCTTGATGGTGTCGAGCCCGCCGTACAGCGGCACATCCCCGGCCACCACCGCACCGGTCAGGTCCTGGCGCTGCTTGTGACCGGGGACGCTCATCGGGGTGAGCGCGCCGGCCTGCACCTGCTCGGTGAACCGCAGCCAGGCATCCAGCAGCGGAGCGCCGGAACGCAGCCCCCGCGGGTCGCGCGGGTCGCGGGCGTCCGCGGTCCCCGCCGCGCCGGTCGTGCCGGTCGCGCCGGTCGTCCCGGCCGGCCCTGCCGTCATCGCCCCGCTCCCCCCTGCCGCGGCCACCGGCCGGTCAGCCGCGCGCCTGGCCCGAGGGCTGCGCCGGGTCGCTCCCGTGCTGGTAGAACGCGACGTTCTCGGGTGGCAGGGGGGTGCTGCCGAGGATGAGGTCGGCGGACTTCTCGGCGGTCATCATCACCGGCGCGTAGATGTTCCCATTGGTCACGTAGGGCATCACCGAGGCGTCCACCACGCGCAAGCCGTCCAGCCCGTGGACGGCCATGCTGGCGGGATCGACCACCGAGTCCTCGCCGGTGCCCATCTTGCAGGTGCACGACGGGTGCAGTGCCGTCTCCGCGTCACGGCGCACCCAGTCCAGGACCTGTTCGGCGGTGCTGACCTGTGGCCCGGGTGACAGCTCCCCGGCGTTGAATGGCGCGAAAGCGGGCTGGGTCAGGATCTCGCGGGCGATGGCGATCGCCTCCACCCACTCCCGCCGGTCGTTCGGCGTTGACAGGTAGTTGAAGCGCAGGGCCGGGTGGACGGCGGGGTCGGTGGAGGTGATCGTGACCGAGCCGCGTGAGTCCGAGTACATGGGACCGATGTGCACCTGGTAGCCGTGGCCGCCGGCGGGAGCGGAGCCGTCATAGCGGATCGCGATGGGCAGGAAGTGGAACATCAGGTTCGGGTAGGCCACCTCGTCGTTGCTGCGGGCGAATCCCCCGCCCTCGAAGTGGTTGGTCGCGCCCGGCCCGCTGCGCAGGAAGAGCCACCTGGCGCCGACCATCGGCCGGTTGCGCCACTTCAGTGCCGGGGCGACGGAGACCGGGAGCCTGGATCCGTACTGGACGTACACCTCGAGATGGTCCTGCAGGTTCTCCCCCACCCCGGGCAGGTCGGCGACCACGTCCACCCCGAGCGCGGCCAGGTGAGCGGCGTTGCCGACACCCGAGAGCTGAAGCAGCTGGGGCGAATTGATCGCCCCGCCGCACAGGATGACCTCACCCGCGCGGACCTCGCGCGGCGACCCGCCGCGGTGCCGGTACGCCACACCCACGGCCCGGTTCCCCTCGAACAAGATCCTGGTGACGAAGGCCCGGCAGGTCACGTCGAGGTTTGGCCGGCCCATCACCGGGTGCAGGTAGGCGCGGGCCGCACTGAGCCGCCGGCCCCGGTGGACGTTGCGGTCAAAGGCGGCGAAGCCTTCCTGGCGGAAGCCGTTGACGTCCTCGGTGAGCTGGTACCCGGCCTGCTGGACCGCTTCGAAGAACGCCTGGAAGAGCGGGCTGGCGGCCGGGCCGCGCTCCAGCACCAGCGGGCCGTCGCCGCCGCGGAACTCATCCGCGCCGGCCAGGCAGGTCTCCATCCGCTTGAAGTAGGGCAGGCAGTGCGCGTAGTCCCAGCTGCCCATGCCCGGGTCCGCGGCCCAGCGCTGGTAGTCCAGCGGGTTGCCGCGCTGGAAGATCATCCCGTTGATGCTGCTGGAACCGCCGAGCACCTTTCCCCGGGCGTGGTAGATGCGGCGCCCGTTCAGGTGCGGTTCGGGCTCCGACTGGTACTGCCAGTCGTAGAACCGGCTGCCGATCGGGAACGTGAGCGCGGCCGGCATGTGGATGAAGACGTCCCACCGGTAGTCCGGCCGCCCGGCCTCCAGGACGAGCACGCTGGTGGACGGGTCGGCGGAGAGCCGGCTGGCGAGGGCACTGCCTGCCGAGCCACCGCCGACGATCACGAAGTCATAGCGCGCCCGCGTCATGCGCCCTCCCATCCGGCTGCTGCCCGCTGGCTGCCCGCGGTACCACCCGCCAGCAGTGCCCCGGCGGCGGATCCTCACCGTTGCCGGGACAACCGGCGGGGCAGCCGGCGGCGGATTTTCACCATAGTGGGAGCACGATGCCGAGGTCGACGCGGCGGCCGGCGCTGGCGCGTGGGGACACCGGCCAGATCTGCCGCTACGCTACGCACGTTGTGACAGCGCCCGAAGATCCGCCGCAGGCCGCGGCCAGCCACCGGCAGACGGCCAGCTACCGCCAGAACCGCTTCCGTATGCCGCCGGACGCAGCCGAACTGCTCCTGGTCCGCCACGGCGAATCGGAAGCCGCCGCGCTGGCCACCCCGTTCCCGCTGGTGGACGGGCGTTCCGATCCCGCGCTGGCACCCGAGGGGCGCGACCAGGCAGAGCTGGTCGCGGGCCGGCTGGCCGCCGCCGAGGTGGACGCGATCTACGTCTCCACCCTGCGCCGCACGGTGGAGACGGCGGCACCGCTGGCTGCCCGGCTCGGCCTGGAGCCCCGGGTCGAGGCGGGGCTGCGGGAGGTCGGCCTGGGCGACTGGGAAGGCGGCCTGTTCCGCAAGATGGTGGCCGAGCAGCACCCGACGGCCGTCCAGATGTGGGCACAGGAGAGTTTCGATGTCATCCCCGGCGCCGAACCCGCGGCCGAGTTCGCCGCCCGGGTCCGGGACGCGGTCGGGCGGATAGCCGCCGCCCACGGCGGCCAGCGGGTGGCGGTCTTCACCCACGGGGGGGTGATCGGCCAGGTGCTCGCGCTGGCCAGCGGCTCCCGGCCGTTCGCGTTCGTCACTTCGGACAACGGGTCCATCTCCCGCATCGTGGTCAGCGGGGACAGCTGGTTCGTCCGCGGCTTCAACGACACCGCCCACCTGGAACCGCCTCCCCCGGCCTGACCATCCGCCGCTGGCGGGCGGCCACCCGCGCCCCGGCGCACGCCTAGCCGGGGGGCTCGCGGCGGTAGGGCAGCGGCACCGCCGGGTCGGGCGAGTCGATCTCGCGGGCCAGCCGGTGCCCATCGAAGATCGCCTCCGACAGCAGCCGGGGCGCGACCGCGTCGCCGATCCGGTACACCGCCCCGATCCCGGCGGCCGCGAGGGCCGCCGGGTCACCGGCCAGCTCCTGGTACAGCCTGTCATCGGAGGCCTGCTGGGTGACGAGCACCACCCCGTCAAAGCCGGCTGACCACCGATCGCCGTAACGGTCGTGGCCCGCCGCCGTCCACGGCCCGCCGCGCACGCTGCCCCCGCTGTCCCCGCTGCCCCCGCCGTGACCTGGCTCAGCCGCGGGCCCGGGCGCGATCCGCGTGATGGTGGTCGCGTGCCGGACCCGCACGCCGGCCCGGTGCAGGTGAGCGCGGAGCATCTCTCCCTCCAGGGTCTCGTCGCTCACCGGCGAGAGCACGGCGAAGGTGGTCACCACCGTCACCTCGAATCCCTCCCCGGCCAGCAGTTCGGCGATGCCAGGCGCGACGTAGTAGCCATCGGTGTCGTAGACGGCCACGCGCGGGCCGGGCGGCCGCTTGCCCGCGCACACCTGCTCGGGCGTGAGCACATGCGGCAGCGCAGCGTCGGCGCCGGGCATCGGCCCGGGGTAGCCGGGCTGCACCCCGTCCCCCCGCCAGGACGACCCGGTGGCGATCACCACCAGTTCCGCGCCGTATCCCAGCACGTCCGCCGCGGTCAGCCGGCGCCCGGTGATCACCTCGACCCCGGGGAGGCGGGCGAGCTGGACCGCGCGCCAGTCGGTGATCCGCCCCCAGTCCCCGAGGGTGGGCAGCCGGCGGGCCCAGCGCAGCCGGCCGCCGATCGCGGGCCCCGCTTCCACCAGGTGGACCGCCCCGAACCCGCGTTTGGCGAGCACGACCGCGCATTCCATCCCGGCTGGCCCGGCGCCGACGACGAGCACCGGCCGCCCCGCGCCCGCCGCGGGCGCGAACACCTCGGGGTGCCAGCCGCGGCGGTACTCCTCCCCCGCCGTCGCGTTCTGCACGCAGCCGACGTGACGGAACGTCTCCTCGCGCAGGATGCAGACGTTGGACCCGGTGCACTCACGGATCTCGTCCAGCCGGCCTTCCGCGACCTTGCGGGGCAGGAACGGGTCGGCGATCGCCTGCCGGGCGCAGCCGATGAGATCCACCTCGCCGGCGGCGATCACCTGCGCCATCAGGTCCGGGCTGGTGTAGCGGCCGACCGCGACGACGGGCTTGGCCGTCGCCTCCCGCAGCCGGCGGGCCCAGCGCCGCTGGTGCCCCTCCGGGTAGTAGCGGGAGGTCCCCGAATCCTCCGGCCACGTGCCCACCGTCAGGTCCCACAGGTCGACCAGGTCGCCGGCCATCCCCACCAGGGCCAGCACGTCGTCCACCTCGATGCCGGGCAGGCCGCCGGCCCCGGGCACCCCCGAGTCCCCGTGCACCGCGAGCCGGGTGGCGACCGCGCACTGGCCGCCGACCTCAGCCCGCACCGCGGCGAGGGTCTCCAGCCAGAACCGGCCCCGGTTCGCCAGGCTGCCGCCGTAGCCGTCCGTCCGCCGGTTCGTCACCGGCGACAGGAACTGTGACATCAGGTAGCCGTGCGCCCCGTACACGTACACGATGTCGAAACCGGCGTCAGCGGCCAGCCGGGCGGCACGCACCCAGTCCCGCTGGACGCGGGCGATGTCGCCGGCCGTCATCTCCTTGGCCAGCCCGCCCCACTGCGGCTGCGACGCGGACTGGCTCGGGGCCAGCCGGACAGCCCGTGAACTCCCGTTCGGGCTGGCCGCGCCGCCGTGGAACAGCTCAAGCCCGGCCAGCGACCCATGCGCGTGGATCGCCTCGGCGGCCAGCGCCAGCGCGCGGGCGTCTGCCTCGTCCCAGATGTCCGCGGCGACCGCCGGGACCTCGTCGGAGTCCGCCGACACCGGCGCGTACTCCACGCACACCCCGCCCCACCCGCCCTCGGCCTTGATGGCGCGGAACGCCGCCTGCGCGGCGGGCCTGCCGGACCCGAACCCGGTCGCGTGCGGTACCTGGTAGAAGCGGTTCGGCAGCGTCTTGGGGCCGATCGGCACCGGCTCGAACAAGATCGCGTGCCTAGCGTCCACCGGCACCGCCGAGCACCGCCTGGACCTGGGTGACCTGCGCCACCCGCCGCCCGGCCTGGTCGGACAGGTCGGTCTGCACCACGATCACGGTCCGGCCGACGTGCAGCGGCCGGGTCACCGCGCTCACCTCACCCTCGCGCACCGCGCGCGTGAACACGGTGGCGGAGCTGACGGTGGCCGTCCCCGCCCCGGGCGGCAGGTTCAGGAACGCGCAGAGCCCGCCGAGGCTGTCGGCGAGCCCCATCAGGGCCCCGCCGTGCAGCGTCCCGCCACTCGTGCACCGCTCCGGCGCCCAGGCCAGATGGCCCCGCACCTCGTCCGCCCCGGCGGCGTCCAGCACCACCCCCAGCTGCGCTGCGAACGGCATCATGGCCACCAGCGCCCGGAGGTCAGGGTCCCCCGTGCCCGCGTTCTCGCCCATCGGTTCCTCCTCGGCGCCGGCGGGGTGCCCGCGCCGGCCCGGCCCGCCCGGCCCGCCCGGCCACACCGCAACCATCCGCCCCGTTTCCCGGGCACGGCCCAGTTTCGCGGCGATCCAAAGGCGGGAAGGTATCACAGGAGGTGCAAACGCCCGGCAGGCCAGACACCCGCGAGCCCGCCGGCCTCGGGGATGGACCTGCTCGTTCACGACGGCGCGGCCGGTGACCAGGCCGCCAACCTCGCGCTGGAAGAAGCGCTGGCCCGCGCCGGGCCCCCCTCCCCCCTCCTGCGGATATGGCAGAACGATTCCTGCGTGGTCATCGGCCGCGCCCAGCGGGCCGCGCGGGAGGTGAACCTGGCCGCGTGCGCGGCCAGCGGCGTGCCGGTACTGCGCCGGGCCAGCGGGGGCGGCACCGTCTACCAGGACCTGGGGAACCTCAACATCAGCATGGCCGTGCCGGGCCGCGCGCCCGGGCTCGCGGCGGAGGTGGCCGGCCTGGTCGCCGCGGTGATCGCCGGGCTGGGCCTGCCGCCGGCGGCCGGTGAGCGCGGCGTGTTCGTGGCGGCCGCGAAGGTGTCCGGCCTGGCCAGCCAGGTCACCCGGGACGGATCGCTGGCGCATGCCACCCTGCTGGTGACCACCCCCGCCGCCCGGGTCGGCGCCTTCCTCACGCCCACACCCGGCGACACCCATCCCGCCGATTCGCGGCGCAGCCCGGTGGCGGCGCTGCGTGAGCTGGGGTGTGAGGTCAGCGTGGCCGCGGCCCGCGCGGCGCTGCTGGCGGAGGCGGCGCGGCGGCATGGGCCGCTGCGGCGGCGGCCACCCAACGACGGCGAGACCGGCTGGCAGCGGCGCCTGCTGGCGGAGCGCTACCGCATGGACTCATGGCATCTGATGGGACGGACCGAGGAGGAAAAGTGGACGACAAGACACGTCTTGACCTGTACCGGGTGATGGTGCTCAGCCGCACCTACGAGGAGGCGATCCTCCGCGAGTACCACGCGGACAAGAAACCCGCGTTCGACATCGGCGCCGGGCTGGTGCCCGGCGAGATGCACCTGTCGGCCGGGCAGGAACCGGTTGCCGCCGGCGTGTGCGCGCACCTGCGCCCCGGCGACGCGGTCACCGCGACCCACCGGCCGCATCACGTCGCCATCGCGCACGGCGTGGACCTGGAGAAGATGACCGCGGAGATCTTCGGGCGCGAGGGCGGCCTGGGACACGGCCGGGGCGGGCACATGCACCTGTTCGACCCGCACGTCCACTTCTCCTGCTCGGGCATCATCGCCGAGGGACTGCCGCCCGCGCTCGGGCAGGCGTTCGCGTTCCAGCGCGGCGGGGGCGACCGGGTGGCGGTCGCGTTCACCGGTGAGGGGGCGGCGAACCAGGGCGCGTTCCACGAGTCGCTCAACCTGGCCGCCCGGTGGAGCCTGCCGGTGGTCTTCGTGGTCGAGGACAACGACTGGGCGATCTCCGTGCCGCGCGATGTGTCCACCGCGATCGCGTCCAACGCCGACCGGGCCGCCGCCTACGGCATGCCCGGCCAGCGGATCGAGGACAACGACGTGGACGCCATCTACACCGCGGCCGGTGACGCGGTCGCCCGGGCCCGGGCCGGTGAGGGGCCGACCCTGCTGGAGATCCACACGCTGCGGCTGTGGGGCCACTTCGAGGGTGACCCCCAGGCCTACCGCCCCGAACTGGCCGAGGTACCCGGCCATGACCCGATCCCCGCCTACGAGCAGCGGCTGACCGAGGCGGGCATCCTCGACGCCGGCGCGGCGGCGGCCATCAAGGACGAGGCATCCGCCCGGGTGGAGAAGGCGATCGCGTTCGCGAAAGCCAGCCCGGTTCCCGCGCCGGAGACGGCGCTCGATTACGTCTTCGCGTGAAGGAGGCAGGGGAATGAGCGCCACTGAGACCACCACCCCAGCGGCGGGTGCCGCGGCCGGGCGCAAGCTGACAACCGCCCGCGCTCTCGCCGAGGGAATCGCGCAGGAGATGGAGCGCGATCCCGGTGTCGTCGTCCTGGGCGAGGATGTCGGGAAATACGGCGGCATCTTCGGCTCCACCGGGGGCCTGCTGGAGAAGTTCGGCCCGGACCGGGTGCTCGACACACCGATCTCGGAGACCGCCTTCATCGGCCTGGGCATCGGTGCCGCGGTCGAGGGCATGCGCCCGGTCGTCGAGCTGATGTTCGCCGACTTCTTCGGCGTGTGCATGGACCAGATCTACAACCACATGGCGAAGATCCACTTCGAGTCCGGCGGCAACGTCAAGGTCCCGATGGTGCTGATGATGGCGGCCGGCGGCGGCTACAGCGACGCCGAGCAGCACTCACAGTGCCTGTGGGGAACCTTCGCGCACCTGCCCGGGATGAAGGTCGTGGTGCCGAGCAACCCGGCCGACGCCAAGGGCCTGATGATCTCCGCCATCCGGGACGACAACCCGGTCGTCTACGTGTTCCACAAGGGCATCATGGGCCTGCCGTGGATGGCGAAGAACCCCCGGTCGATCGCGGCGGTGCCGGAGGAGCCCTACCAGATCCCAATCGGGAAGGCGGCCGTGGCCCGGGAGGGCAAGGACGCCACCGTGGTCACCCTGTCCCTGTCGGTGCATCACGCGCTCGACGTGGCGGAGAAGATGGCGGCCCAGAACGGGGTGGACCTGGAGGTGATCGACCTGCGCAGCCTGGTGCCGCTGGACACCGACACGGTGCTGTCCTCGGTGGCCAGGACCGGGCGGCTGCTCGTCGTCGATGAGGACTACCAGTCGTTCGGGCTGTCCGGGGAGATCGCGGCGCGGGTGGCCGAGACCGACCCGGGCATGCTCCGGGCCCCGCTGCGCCGGGTCGCCGTGCCCGACGTGCCGATCCCGTATGCGCGATCGCTGGAACGCGCGGTGCTGCCCACGCCGGAGCGGATCGAGGCGGCCGTCCGCGACCTGGTCAAGGCCTGACGCATGGCCGAGGTCGTGTTCCCCCGGCTGTCGGAGAAAGAACCCGACGCCGAGGGTGTGCTCGCCACCTGGTTCGTCAGCGACGGCGACCAGGTGGCGGGCGGGCAGCTGCTCGGTGAGGTGATGGTGGAGAAGGTGTCCGGGGAGGTGCTGGCCCCCACCGGCGGGCAGGTGCGGCTGCTGGTCGGCGAGGACCAGACGGCCCGCCAGGGTGAGGTGATCGCCCGCATCGACTAGCGCATGCCCCGTGGCGGCTGCCCCGGTCCCGGCGAGGAGGCGTTCAGCGTCGCGGCGACGGCAGCGCCGTCACCGGCGCCGCACGCGCTCTCGTAGGCTGGGCGTCATGTCAGCACCGTATGCAAGAACGGTCATGACAGGCGAAGGGCTCCAGCGGGCCGGCGGAGGCGACCGCGCGACCGGGGGTGACGGCTGGGCCGGTGGCGGCCGCCGGACCGGCGGGCGGGCGCTCGCGGCGGCCGGGCTCGGGGCGGCCTGCATCTCCGCCTCGGCGGTCCTGGTCAGGCTGGCCGGTACCGGCACCGCCACCGCGGCGTTCTACCGCTGCTTCCTCGCCCTGCCGGTCCTGATCGCCCTGGCCGCTGTCGAGCAGCGCCGGCGCGGCGCGCGGCCCCTTCGCATGCACCTGGGGGCGGTCGCGGCAGGCGGGTTCCTTGCCATCGATCTCGTGCTCTGGAATCACGCGATCGCCGACGTCGGGGCCGGGATCGCCACGGTGCTGGGGAACCTGCAGGTGCTCTTCGTGGCGGCGGCCGCCTGGGTGCTGCTGCGCGAGCGACCGGAACGGGGATTCCTGATCGCGCTGCCGGTCGTGATGGCCGGCGTCGTCCTGGTGTCCGGGCTGGCCGGCGCGGGCACCGGCGACATCCACCCGCTCGCGGGGATCATCTACGGGGCCGGGACGTCGCTGGCCTACGCGGCGTTCCTGCTCATCCTGCGCCAGACCTCGGCCGGCGCCCCGCACGTCGCCGGGCCGCTCGCCGAGGCGACCGCCGGCGCCGCACTCGGGTCCCTGCTGCTCGGCCTGGTCTTCGGCGGCCTGCGGCTGGACGTGCCGTGGCCGTCGCTGCGGTGGCTGCTGCTGCTTTCGATCACCAGCCAGACCGTGGGGTGGCTGCTCATCACATCGTCGCTGCCCGGACTGCCCGCGGCCGTGTCCTCGCTGCTGCTGCTGCTCCAGCCGGTGGCCGCCATGGGGCTCGCCGCCGCCGTGCTGGGCGAGCGGCCGAGCCCGGCCCAGGTGGCCGGGGCGGTGCTGGTGTGCGGCGGCGTGCTGGCGGCGAGCTGGACCACCGCGTCAGCCCCGGGTCACCGCGCCGAACGCGTCAGCGAAGACCCCGGCGATCCGGCCGATCTCCTCCTCGGTGATCACGAACGGCGGCGAGATCTGCAAAGCGGTCCCCCGGAGCAGGCGGGTGATCACGCCGCGCTCCCTGATGGCGGCCACCAGCCGGGGACCGATCCCGGGGTCCGCGGCGCGGGCGTCCTCGGCGAGCTCGACGGCCGCGAGCAGGCCGGTCCCGGCGCGGACCTCGCTCACGAGCGGGTGCCCCGCCAGCGGGGCCACGGCGCGGGCCAGCACCGGTTCGAGCCCGGCGACCCGCGCGACCAGCCGCTCCCGCTCGATCAGGCCGAGGTTGGCGACGGCGACCGCGCATGAGGTGGGGTGGGCGGAGTAGGTGTAGCCGTGCCGGAAGACCTGACTGGATCCCTCGCGCCAGAAGGGCTCGGCAACCCGCGCGCCCACGATCACGGCGCCGATCGGGGCGTAGCCCGAGCTGAGCCCCTTGGCCGTGGTGATCATGTCAGGATCCAGGGCGAACCGCCCGCTGGCGAACCAGGCACCGACCCGGCCGAAGCCGGTGATCACCTCGTCGGCGATGAACAGGACATCATGCCGGCGGCAGATCTCGCGCACGCTCGCCAGGTAGCCCTCCGGCGGGGAGTACACCCCGCCGGCCCCGATCACCGGCTCGCAGAAGAAGGCGGCGACGCGGTCGGCGCCCAGCTGCTCGATCGTCTTGTCCAGCGCCGCCGGATCGTCCCAGGCCACGTGCTCGACGAGGGAGACCAGCGGGAGGAAAGCCTCGGTGTTGGCGGGGATGCCGCCCAGCGAGGTCCCATAGGCGTTCATCCCGTGATAGGCGTGTGACCGGGCGATGCTGACCTGCTTGCCGGGACGGCCCACCGCGCGCCAGTAGGCGCGGGCGAGCTTCGCGGCGGTGTCCACCGCGTCCGATCCCCCGCCCGGGGTGAAGAAGACCTTCGCGCCCGGCACCGGCGCCAGTTCCGCGACCCGCTGGGCCAGTTCCTCGGCCGGCGGGTTGGAGTAGTGCTCGAACACCTGGTAGGCGGCGAGCCTGCGCATCTGCTCCGCCGCGGCATCGGCGAGCTCGGCCCGGCCGTGCCCCACATTGCAGTACCAGAGGCTGGCAAGGGCGTCCAGGTAGGGCCGGCCGCTGGCGTCGAAGACCCAGGCGCCCTCACCGCGGACGATCGTGACGGCCTGGCCGGCCAGGCTGGCCATGTTCGCGAACGGGTTCCACAGCGCCGGCTGGCGTGCGGCATCGGGTGCCGGCCCCATCGGCCCTCTCTTCCTCGCTGACGGCGGTCATGTCAACCTACCGCCGCACCGGGGCCGGTGATCCCGCATCGGCCGGGCCGCCCGGCGGGTGGGTCACCCCGCGTCCCCGGCCGCGTCACCCCGTCCCCGGCCGCGTCACCCCGTCCCCGGCCGCGTCAGCCGTCAGCCGTCAGCCCATGGTCTTGGCGCCGTCCAGGGACTCCCGGATGATGTCGGCGTGACCGGCGTGATGAGCCGTCTCCGCGATCACATGGAGCAGGGCCCGCCGCGCCGACCAGCGCGCCCCCGGCTCGAACCAGGGCGCCTCGGGCAGCGGGTGAGCGGCATCCAGGTCCGGCAGCGCCGCGACGAGCTCATCGGTCCGGCGCGCGACCTGCTCGTAGGAGTCCAGCACCCCGGCCAGCGTCTCCCCCTCCGCCATGGCGAATCCGCCGGCCCACTCGGCCTGGTTCGCGCCCATCGCCGACGGGCCCTCGAGTATGAAGCTGACCCACTGGCGCTCGGTGGCGGCGACGTGCTTGATCAGGCCGCCGAGGCTCAGTGCGCTCGCCGTGGTCCGCTGCCGGGCCTGGTCATCGGTCAGGTCGCGAACGGTGAAGCGCAGGAAGTAGCGGCGCTCGGCCAGCGACGCGAGCAGGTCGCCCCGCTCACCGGTCACTGTGGCGTGGGTACTGTTCATGGTGCCTGCCCTCCGTCCGGTGTCATCGGCTCCCACGGTACGGGCCGGGTCTGACATCGATGCGGGATCAGCGGGAAGGCGGCGTGCCGGTGCCGGTGAACATGCGAGCCATCGACTTCCACGTCCATCTGCCGACCCCCGACTGGCTCGACGGGAGCATGGCGGGTTACGTCGAGGCGGCCGAGGCCTACTTCCGCTCGCCGGTGGAGCGGCTGTCGCTGCCGGAACTGGCCGCGAAGTACCGCGGCCTGGAGACGATGGCGGTGCTGCTGGCGTGGGACGCCGAGACCGCGACCGGCCGCCCGCGGGTGCCGAACGAGACCGTGGCGGCCGCCTGCCGGGATCATCCCGATGTGTTCACCGGGCTCGGCAGCGTCGACCCGCACAAGGGCGAGGCCGCCGTGGCCGAGGTGGCCAACATCGCCGCGCTCGGGCTGCGCGGGGTCAAGTTCCATCCGTCGCTGCAGGCCTTCGCCCCGGACGACCCGTCCTACTGGCCGGTTTTCGCCGCCTGCGAGCAGCACGGGCTGCTCGCCCTGTTCCACACCGGGACCAGCGGGATCGGCGCCCGCCAGCCCGGCGGCCAGGGCATCCGGCTCGACTACGCCCGCCCGATCCGGCTCGACGCCGTCGCGGCCGCCCATCCCGGGCTGACCGTGGTGGCCGCGCATTTCGGCTGGCCATGGCAGATGGAACTGGTCGCCATGGCCCTGCACAAGACCAACGTGTACATCGACATCTCCGGCTGGTCCCCCCGCCGCATTCCGCCCGAGCTGATCTCCGAACTCCGCGGCCGGCTGTCCGGCCAGTTCGTGTGGGGCAGCGACTTCCCGTTCCTGACCCCGCAGCGGTGCCTGGCCGAACTGGACGGTCTCGGCCTGCCGGACGACGTGCTCGGCAAGCTGCTGCACCAGAACGCGGCCCGCATCCTGCGGCTGACCTGACCGGCGCCCAGCCCGGCCTTCACTGTCCTGCGCCCGGGCCACCTCGTGGGTGGTGTCGGCAGCGCGCGGGGGACGTTCGGCCCGGTAACAGGGGGGCACAAGGCTCTTACGCTGCCCGGCCGCCGGCCGGACGCTCGGCAGAGGGGAGTAACGAGCATTGGAGAAGATCATGCGTGCACTCATCTACCACGGCCCCGGTCAGAAGGCCTGGGAAGAAGTACCAAACCCACAGGTCACCGACGACAACGACGCGATCGTACGGGTGGACTCGGTCACCATCTGCGGCACCGATCTTCATATCCTCAAGGGTGACGTGCCGGCGGTTACCGACGGGCGCATTCTCGGTCACGAGGCCGTCGGGACGGTCGAGACGGTCGGCAGCGCGGTGAAGACGGTCAAGCCCGGCGACCGGGTGCTCGTCTCCTGCATCACCTCCTGTGGGCGGTGCCGGTTCTGCCGCGACGGCCGGTACGGGCAGTGCCTCGGCGGAGGCGGCTGGATCCTCGGTCACAAGATCAACGGGACCCAGGCCGAGTACGTCCGCGTCCCGTTCGCCGACACCTCCACCTACCAGGTGCCCGCCGGTGTCACCGACGAGGAGATCCTCATGCTGGCTGACATCCTGCCGACCGGCTACGAGGTCGGGGTGCTCAACGGCCATGTCAGCCCCGGCGACGTCGTCGCGGTGGTCGGGACCGGGCCGATCGGCCTGTCCGCGATCATGGGTGCGCGCCTGTTCAGCCCGAGCCACATCGTCGCCATCGACCTGGCCGACAGCAGGCTCGAGGCCGCCAAGCAGTTCGGCGCGGACATCACGGTGAACAGCAGCCGCCAGGACCCGCTGGAGACGGTCCAGTCGCTGACCGACGGGTTGGGTGCCGACGTGACGATCGAGGCCGTCGGGGTTCCGGCGAGCTTCGAGCAGGCGGTCCAGCTGGTCCGGCCGGGCGGGCATGTCGCCAACATCGGCGTGCACGGCGAGCCGGCCACCCTGCACCTGGAAGAGCAGTGGATCAGGGACATCACGGTGACCACCGGGCTGGTGGACACCTACGCCACGCCGACGCTGCTGCGCCTGGTCACCAGCCAGCAGATCGACGCCGCGCGCTTCGTGACCCACCACTTCGGGCTGCGGGACTTCATCGAGGCCTACGGGGTGTTCTCCGACGCCGCCCACAGCGGCGCGCTCAAGGTGGTGCTGAGCCGCTGACCCAGTGAGCCACTGAGTCACTGGCCCCGCCGGGCCCGGGCTGGAGTACGGCCAGCACTTGCTGGCCGTACTTCGCCAGCTTGCTCTCCCCCACCCCGCTCACGGTCCCCAGCTCCGCCAGGGTTGCCGGCAGCCTCGCCGCGATCTCGCGCAACGTGGCGTCGTGGAAGATCACGTAGGCGGGCACGCCCTGTTCCTTCGCGGTGGCGGCGCGCCAGACACGGAGCTGCTCGAAGCGGCCGGCGGCTTCCGCGGACAGGTCCACGGGCTCGCCCCGGCGCGCCTTGGCCACCTTCGCCGGCTTCGGCGGCTTCTCCGGCTCGCGCCGGAGCAGGACCTGGCGCTGCTGGCGCAGGACCCCGGCACTGGCATCGGTCAGCGCCAGCGTGCCGTAGTCACCCTCGACCGCCAGCAGGCCCTGGGCCAGCAACTGGCGGACGACACCACGCCACTGGGTATCGCGCAGCTCGGTGCCGATGCCGAACACCGTCAGCGAGGCGTGGTCGTGCTGGATGACCTTGTCCGTCTTCTTGCCGAGCAGGATGTCGATCACGTGACCCGCGCCGAACCTCTGCCGCCGCTCACGCTGGAGGCGGAACACGGCGGACAGGAACTTCTGGGCGGCCACCGTGCCGTCCCACGCCTCCGGCGGCACCAGGCAGGTGTCGCAGTTGCCGCAGGCAGTGCTCTGCTCGCCGAAATAGCCCAGGATCTGTGCGCGCCGGCACTCGATCGTCTCGCACAGGGCCAGCATGGCGTCGAGCCGGGCGCTCAGGCGCCGGCGGTGGGCCTCGCCGCCCTCAGAGGTATCGATCAGCTTGCGCTGCTGCACCACGTCGGACAGGCCATAGGCGAGCCAGGCGGTGGATGGCAGGCCGTCGCGCCCGGCCCGGCCGGTCTCCTGGTAGTACCCCTCAACAGACTTGGGCAGGTCCAGGTGCGCGACGTAACGCACGTCCGGCTTGTCGATGCCCATGCCGAACGCGATGGTGGCGACGATGGCGATGCCGTCCTCGCGCAGGAAACGGACCTGGTTCGCGGCCCGGGTCCGTGCGTCAAGCCCGGCGTGGTAGGGCAGCGCCTCGATCCCGTTCGCCACCAGGAACTCGGCGGTCTGCTCGACGGAGGCCCGGGACAGGCAGTACACGATGCCGGCGTCGCCGTCGTGCTCGGTGCGCAGCAGTTGCAGCAACTGCCGCTTGGGCTCGTTCTTGGGCGCGATGCGGTAGCAGATGTTCGGGCGGTCGAAGCTCGAGACGAAGTGGCGTGCCGAGGCCAGGTTGAGCCGGTCGACGATCTCGGTCTTGGTCGCCTGGGTGGCGGTGGCGGTCAGGGCGATGCGGGGCACGGCGGGCCAGCGCTCGTGCAGTCCGGAGAGCGCGAGATAGTCGGGCCGGAAGTCGTGCCCCCACTCGGAGACGCAGTGCGCCTCGTCGATGGCGAACAGGGAGACGGCACCGCGGTCGAGCAGGCGCAGGGTCGGTTCCATCCGCAGCCGTTCCGGCGCCAGGTAGAGCAGGTCCAGTTCTCCCGCCAGAAAGGCCGCCTCGACCTGCCGGCGCTGGCCCGGGTCCTGCGTCGAGTTCAGGAATCCCGCCCGGACGCCAAGCTGCACCATGGCGTCGACCTGATCCTGCATGAGCGCGATCAGCGGCGAGATGACCACACCCGTGCCCGCGCGGACCAGCGAGGGTATCTGGTAGCACAGGGACTTGCCGGCCCCGGTCGGCATCAGCACGAGCGCGTCGCCGCCGGCCGTCACATGCTCGATGATCTCCCGCTGCTGGCCCCGGAACGAGTCGTACCCGAAGACGCGGCGCAGCGTCTCCGACGCGTCGCTCAGCAACGAACCGGTGCCGGGGGGGACCACCCGGCCACTCTACGGGTGATCGGTGTCAGTCGGACCGCTACCCGCCGGCGAGGCGGCGCAGCGGGAAGGGCGGGCGCAGGCACAGTTCCACGTTCCGGTCGTCGTGCGCGCCCGCCAGTGCCGAGTCGGCGCCCCCGAGCGGGACGTTCGCCGCCAGCTCGCGATGGAGCGCGGCAAAGTCCCCGCCGGTCTCCAGCGACGCCGGGCGCAGCGGCGCGTCGTGGTCGACCATGGTGCAGATGATGGCCAGGTGATCGCCCGAGTCGGCCAGCTCGACCAGCCGCGTCTGGCACGGCCAGTCCACGATGGCGCAGGTGGTGATCTCCCAGAAACCCCGGCCCGGGTCGTCCGGGTCCCGGCGCGCCCGCACCGCGTTGGTATGCGTGTGGCCGTTCAGCCACAGGACGACGTTGGGGAACCGGTGCAGCAGGGCGAGGACGTCGGCCCCGCCGAGCATGGGTTCCCCGTCCGGGCCCAGGTGCCGGTTGTTGGTCAGGGTGTCGGTCCCATGATGGGAGAACACGATCACCAAACGGTCTTCGTGGCCAGTGCTGACACCGTGCCCGTCGTGCCAGTAGTAGGCCGAGTGCACCTCGGCCAGCCGGTCCTCGAGCCAGCGGGCCTGCTGGCGGTCGAGGCAGCCCGCGGACCCCCCGGCCAGGCAGCTGGTGTCCAGCGCGATCAGGCGGACGGCCGGGGTGTCGTAGACGTAGTAGGCGGTGCCGTCCAGCCGGTTCTGCGCGCCGAACCCGTGCCCGGCCGGGCGCGCACCGGGCCGGAAATGGGCCTCGACGAATTCCTCCCTGGTGACCGGCCGGCGCCCGGGGTCCGCGGTGATGGTGCGGGCCGGGCCCGCCAGGAAGGCCTCGGGACGGTGGGTGAACAGATCCAGTGCCTGGTCATGGTCGAAGGCTTCCGGCAGCGCCAGCGGTTTCCTCGTGCCGACGAGCGCGTCAGCGATGCCTGCCGTCGACTTCCCGACACCCTGATTGAGCGCCTCGTGGTTGCCGAAGCAGGAGAGCCAGGGGATGCTCAGGCCGCCGGAGCGGAACTCGGCCAGGGCGCGTTCCAGCAGGCCCGGGTGGTGCGGGAAGCCGAACTCGCGCCGGAAGAAGTCGGGGCCGTCGCTGCCATGGCCGCCCGGCTTCCAGAAGAAGTCGTCCGGCCAGTCGTGCGACTGGACCCCCTCGTAGCCGCTGCCGCCGGAGCCCGGTGCGACGAGCCCCCCGTCGAGCAGGGCAAGGAAGATCTGCAGCTCGTTCCACTGTGCATTGTCGATGGCGTCCCCGGTGGTCACAGCGAGCTGCAACGGCGCTCCGGTGGCAGGGCCGTTAAGCGCGTTGACCGTGCGCAGGGTGGCGTCGATGGCGTGCACGGTGAGCGCCTCCTGCGGGCGCTGCACGGGGATGATCGCGGCATACCTGGGATCGGCGAAATGGCGGTTGAGAAACTCGAAGCGGGTCGGCGACTGGACGTCCGCGAGCTGGAGATCGGTCAGGTGGACCAGGCACAGCAGCGGTCGCCCCGCCTCCCCGGCCGGCCGGATCTGCCTGGTCAGTCCGGCCCGCCCGGCCCCATCCGTGCCGCCTCCGTGCGCGCCGAAATCGTCGCGCAGCACATGCGGCTCCCCGTCGATGATCGTGACCGCCCGGTAGGGCGCGGTGGATCCTGCCCGCAGGACGGCACCGGTGCCGAGGCGGCGCTCCGTCGTCAGCGGCGGCCGCCGCAGGCTCACTCCTCGCTCACGGCCGGTGTGGCGCCGGACACCAGCACCGGATCGGGGCGGATCTCCAGGGTGACCCGGCTGCCCGCCGGCAGGCCGTGGGCATCCGAGGTGGGCAGCTGCGCCATGATCGTCGCATCGCCCAGGTCAACCGTGACCCGGCTGGTCGCGCCGAGGAACGTCACCGCGATCACCGTGCCGGTCAGCGGCCCGGCCTCCCCGGCGGAACTCGACGCGAGGGTCACCGCCTCGGGCCGGACCAGCGCCGTCGTCGGCCCTGGTGGCGTGGAATGGTCCACCAGCGGCAGGTCGGTTCCCCGCACCGTCACGGTCGACCCGCTGACCGTGCCCGCCAGCCGGTTGGTGAGGCCGACGAACTCGGCGACGAACGATGTCGCGGGGCGCGAGTACACCTCCGTGGGCGAGTCGAGCTGCTCGATGTGGCCATCCTTCATCACGCCGACCCGGTCGGCTATCGCCAGCGCCTCCTCCTGGTCGTGGGTGACGAACAGCGTGGTGATGCCCACCTCAAGCTGGATCCGGCGGATCTCGTCGCGCAGCTGCGCCCGGACCTTGGCATCGAGCGCGGACAGCGGCTCGTCCAGCAGCAGCACCTGCGGCTCGATCGCCAGCGCGCGGGCCAGGGCGACCCGCTGCTGCTGCCCGCCGGATAGCTGGTGGGCGTACCGGTCCGCCTGCTCGGTCAGGCCGACCAGCTCCAGCATTTTCAGCGCCCGCCGTTCCCGTTCCGTCTTGTGGACCCGGCGCAGCCGCAGCCCGAAGGCCACGTTCTGGGTGACTGTCATGTGCGGGAACAGGGAGTAGGCCTGGAAGACCATGCCCATGTCGCGCCGGTTGGCAGGCACGTGGGTGATCTCCTTGCCGGCTACGGTGATCGTCCCGTCGTCGGCGTCTTCCAGCCCGGCGAGCAGCCGCAGCGTGGTGGTCTTCCCGCACCCCGAGGGTCCGAGCAGGACCACAAGCTCCCCTGGCTCGATGGTCAGGTCGAGGCCGTCGAGAGCCAGCACGCTGCCGTACTGGCGGCGCAGGCTGGCCAGGCGCACTTCGACCCCGGCGCGGGCCGGCGTGGAATGGGCCTCGGTAACTGGGGAAGTCACATCTCCACCTTCATCCGCGGCTGCGCCGCCGGCGGCGGCCAGCGAAGGACAGGATAAGCAGCAGGCCGAATGCGAAAAGCAGCGCGGCAGACGAGGTGGAGAAAATCACCCCGGCATTCGGCGTTTCCCGGCTGATGTAATAAAGCGCTGTCTGCATGTTGGTGTACAGCAGCAGCAGGGCAATGGTGAACTCGCCGAGCACCAGAGCCGAGCTGAGCAGCAAGGCATTCAGGATCGCCTGCCTCATGTTCGGCACGATCACCCGCACTATCACGGTGAACCAGTTCGCCCCCAGGCTGCGGGCGGCCTCGGACAGGGTGGTGGCGTCCATCGCGTTCAGCCCCGCGGCGAGCGCCCGGTAGGCGTAGGGCAGGGCCAGGATCGCGTAGACCCAGAACAGCATGAGCGCGGATACCTGGTAGTGCCTGATCCGGTTGTAGATCGGGGCGAGGCCGACCACCAGCACGATCGCGGGGATGGTGAGGGGCAGCAGGCAGAGGAACTCAAAGGCCCGGCTGATCCACTGCACCCGCAGCCGGATCCAGATCATGGTGGGCACCAGCAGCACCAGCACGACCACGCAGGTGAGGACCGCCAGCTCCAGGGTGATCTCAACCGCGCTGAGCAGGCCCGGGTAGTGCAGGATGCCCTTCCAGGCGGACCCCGACCAGGTGCCGGGCTTGCTCCCTTCCAGGGAGAACCTGACCATCGCGAGCAGCGGCAGCAGGAAGAAAAGCGAGAATACTGTGAAGACCAGATAGCGGAACAGGTTCAGCCGCCTGCGCCGCCGGGATTGCATGCCGCGCTGCTGCCTGGCCGGCGCGGTCAGCGGCGTCTCGCCCAGCGAGGTTACCGCAGCCATCGTGCCGCCCTTCGCTGGAGCAAGGCGTATCCCGTCATGACGATGACCACCATGATCACCATGCCCAGCGCGAGCGCGTCGGCCTCATTGGCGTTGCTGAGCCCGACCTCACTGGACAGCGCCGTGCTGATCTGCTGCGGCACGGTATAGGCGATCTGGTTCTCCCAGGCCTGGATGGTCGCGAAGGCCGACAGCGCGTTGGCGAACAGCAGCAGCGCCGCGCCGGAGAACGCGGGCGCGAGCAGCGGGCCCCCGACATGCCGCCAGTACTGCCACCCGGACGCGCCGAGGCTCTCTGACGCCTCCCGCCACTGGAGCTTCAGCCCGTCGATGGCCGGCAGGAAGACCAGCACCATCAGCGGGATCTGGAAGTACACGTAGATCAGCGCGATCCCCTGCGGGAAGTCGTAGAACCAGCTGGCGTGCAGCAGGAGACCGACCGGCCCGATGAGCACGAGGAACGCGAAAGCCAGGGTGACCCCCCCGAACTGGGCGAGCACGCCGGAGCCGGCCAGGTAGATCCTGCGCACGGTGCCGTCCGGGTTTCCCGATGCCACCGCGTACGCCAGCACCGCGCCGAGCACGGCCCCGGCCAGCGCCGAGATCGCGCTCAGCTCGATCGAGCCGACGAAGTAGGTGCGCACGGCCGAGCTGCCAAGAGCCTTCAGGCCGGCCAGCGTGAACCCGCCGGCCGGGGTGCGGAACGCGTTGTACAACACGATCCCGGTCGGGAGCAGCAGGAAGACCCCGACGTAGCCCAGGAACGGCACAGTGCCGACCCAGGCGGGTATCGAAGGCCGGCGCCCTGCCCTGATGGGCGGGGCGCCGGCCTCGGTCGTCGCAGCGACCGTCATGTTCCGCTCACTACCCGACGGCCTTGGCCCAGTTCGCCGTCAGGTAGTTGGCGGCATTGGTGGCCTGGGTCTGGCTCAGGAAGACCGGCGAGCCGGTGACGGGCGGCAGCTTCGCGGCGGCCGCCTTGTCGATGGAGCCGTTGTTGGTCATGGCCAGCTGCTCGACCGGCCGGGCACCACCTTGCAGCCACAAGTTCTGCCCGCCGTTGGTGGCCTGGGAGTACAGGAACTCCTCCCACAGCCGGGCGGCCGCCGGGTGCGGCGCGTTCTTGTTGATGGCCTGCGCGTAGTAACCGCCGAGCACGGCGTTCGAGGGAATGAACACCTTCCAGTTCGACACCCCCACGTAGCTCGGGAGGTTGAGGTAGTCCCAGTTAAACACGACCGGGGTGGTGCCCGCCTTGATCGTGGCGCCGGTGGCCTGCACGGGGGAGAAGTTGCCCGCCGCCTTGAGCTGGTGGAAGAAGCTCACGCCCTTGGAGATGTCACTGGGCGATCCGCCCTGCACGAGGTTCGCCAGCATCACGCCGTTCAACGCGGCGTTGGCCTCCGTCGGGTTGCCGTTCAGCGCGACCGCGCCCTTGAACTTCGGGCCGAGCAGCTGGCTCATCGACGTGATCGTCCCGAACTTGGACGAGTAGCCGATCGCCATGTAGCCGCCGTAGTCCTGGACCCAGACCCCGTTGGCCGCCTTCTGGGCCGCCGGGATGGAACTCCAGCTGCTGACCTTGTAGGGCGCGAACAGACTGGTGTTCGGCAGGGCGATGGCCATGCCGACGTCAAGGACGTCGGGGGCGGCAGAGGTGCCGTTCTCCTGCTTGACGGCGTTGATCTCGTCCTGGCTGCTGCCGGCCGGGTTGGCCGAATTGATCTTGATTCCGTATTTCTGCGAGAAGGTCTTGATGATGTTGCCATAGTTCGCCCAGGTCGGGGGGAGGGCGATGACGTTCAGCGCGCCCTCCTTCTTGGCCGCGGCGACGAGCGCGCTCATCCCGCCGCCGCCCGACGCGGAGGTAACGGTGGCCCAGTTCGTCCCGCCACTGGAACTCGACGAAGAACCCGAGGAGCACCCGGCCCCCAGCAATGCCAGGGCAGCCACCCCTGCCATTGCGAATCGATATGACGCTCTCACGCGATTTCCTCCTGTCGGCTTTCCCCATCCCCCGGCGGACTGCGGCCACCCGGTAACTCACGGCACTGGAGCCAGTCAGGAGGTCGGCGGAGCCCGCCCCGGTGCCCAGCACCGGACGCAACGTCTTAAACGTTTAGCATTCGGTATGCTCACCCACCCTGACCTGGGTGTCAAGGTTCGTTATCGAGTTGACGCACGGCAGCGGCCGGTGGCCGCCGGGCCCGGTGAATCCCTGGTGAACAGGGGATTCCCGGAGCTTGAAGGGAAGCCCTCTCGACAAGCTGGACGGGCGCGACGTAGTCGCCGGGGGGTTCCCGCTGGAGCAGGCGGAGCATCAGTATCCGGCCCATTTCCCGCCCGTCCAGCGCGATGGTCGCCAGCGGCGGATCGAGCAGCTCGGACGTGGGCAGGTCATCGTGGCCCACGATGGAGATCTCAGGCCCGATCCGCAGCGACAGCTCACGCGCGGCCTTGTAGACCGCGTGTGCCGTGTAGTCGGAATTGGTGATGATGGCGGTCGGGGCGCTCCTGCCCGCCAGCAGCCGCAGCGTGGCCTGCCGGACGTCGGCCAGGCTCAGCGGGGAATACATCACGCGGGGCCGCAGGCCGAGTTCGGGGGCGAGCCGCCGGAAGGTACCGAGCCGGTCCGGGTCCGCCATCAGGTGCCGGGGTGCCGACAGGAACGCGGCGCGGCCGTGCCCAAGCTCGGCGAGGCGGCGCAGCGGCAACTCGACCGCGGCGGCGTTGTCCGGGCAGACCCGCGAAACACCGGTGGCGCCGTCCACCGCCGTGTTCAGGGCCACGACCGGCGCACCGGGCCGCAGTTCCTGCCAGAGCCGGATCGACTCGCCGCTCCCAACGGAGGCGATCGCCAGGCCGGCCAGGCGCTGGGCGGCCATCTCCCGCACATGCCTGCGCTCGCGCTCCAGCGAGTAACGCGAATCCAGGACCAGCAGCGTGGCGCCGCACTCACCGGCGATCTCCTCGGCCCCCGCCAGCACTTCGAGGAAGAACGGGTTGGCGAAGTTGCGGACCACCATGCCGTAGGTGGTGGTCTGCCCCCGCCGCAGCGCCCGTGCCTGCATGTTGGCGCGGTAGCCGAGCGTGGCGGCGGCCGCCAGGATGCGCTTGCGCGTATCTTGCGCGACGCCCGGCTGGCCGTTGAGTGCGAAGCTCGCCGAGGCTACCGATACGCCAGCCATCCGGGCGACATCCCGGATACCCGCTGGCCGCTGTCCCCCACCCTGATGACTTGCCATGCTCTTTCCTGGAGCCGCGGGCGTACCGCGTCCGGTGCGGCGGCTCCGCGCGAGGCGCCTCCCCAACCATGGACGAGACAGCGCCGCGGCACAAGATGCGGCGCTGGGCTGCCACCATGATCACGGACTATTGCCCCGCGAAAACCGCATGTGATCGTCCGTGATCATGGCTCTGGGGCCTCTCGGTCAGCGGGCGCGCATCCGGTTGTTGCGTGGGTTGTGTTCGACCTCGGCCAGCCCGAGCGCCTCCAGGACCGGCGGAACGTAGTTGCCGAACCGGCCGCGCAGCCCCTTCTTCAGCCCGTACCAGCCACCGACCGGGTTGGCCGGCGAGCGGCCCCAGGCCTCGACCGTGCCTTCAGCGGCCGGCTTCTGCTCGTCGGCGTTGCCCAGCGGCACCCAGTCGCCCTGCTCCTTCAGCATCGCGTGCAGGTCGTCAACGCAGCGCAGCCGGTAGCGCAGCTGGGTCGTGCCGACCTGGACGACCAGGGCAGGCGGGTCGGAATCCTCGTCGCGCCACGCCTCGAACTCGGACTTGCCCGGTGGGGTGGTCAGGATCCACGGATCATTGGCGGTCCCGGATCCATCGGCTTGAGCCGTCATCGCGCTGCTCCCTTCACGGCAGATCCAGCGATTATGGCAGCCGATACATGACATCTTCTGTCATGATTCTCGGTTATCCTTGGCCCCGTGCGAGCCAGCCGCCTGGTCGGGCTGCTGGGCCTGCTTCAGGCCCGCGGCCGGATGAGCGCCAGGCAGCTCGCCGACGAGCTCGAGGTCTCACAGCGCACGATCCTGCGCGACATCGAGGCTCTCGGTGCGGCCGGCATCCCGGTCTACGCCGTCCGCGGCTGCCAGGGTGGTTTCGAGCTGATCGACGGGTTCACGAGCGACCTGCCGGCTTCCGCCTCGATGCGGCACGCCCTGGCGGCCGACGCCAGGGCCCGGCGGGCGCGGGTCCGGCTGTCCCCGCGCGGCCGCCGGCTCGCGGCGCTGCTGGGCCGGCCGGCCGGTGTCCGGATCCGCCGGAGCACCCCGCCCGTCGCCGGCCGCGAGGGCTGGGTGGAGGCCTGGGTGCGGATCGACTCGTTCGACGCCGCGGCGCTCGACATGCTCGCCCTCGGGGCTGACGTCGAGGTCATCGGGCCGCCGGAGCTGCGTGCCAGGATCGGCCAGACGGCCAGGCAGATAGCGGGCCTGCACGCGGTCCCGGACGACAGGGAGTGATCATGGCAGAGTCCCTTTCCATGGCCGGCGTCCGGCTGGTCTACGACACCGCCGGCGCCGGCGAGCCGCCCCTGCTCTTCGTCCACGGCTGGTGCTGCGACCGCTCATACTTCGCACCCCAATTCGAGCACTTCGCCGCGGGCCACGCCGTCGCGGCCATGGACCTGCGCGGGCACGGCGACAGCGACGGCCCAGAGCCCCGTCCCGGCGGCTACGACCTCGGCGTGCTGGCCGACGATGTGCTCGGCGTCGCCGCCGCGGCCGGCTTCAGCGCGCCCGTGCTGGTCGGCCACAGCCTGGGCGCCCTGATCGGGCTGGTGTGTGCCGCCCGGCCCGGCGCGGTACGCGCGCTGGTGATGGTCGACCCGGCCCCGATCACGAACGAGAAGGCCAAGAGGTTCTTCCGTGAGTCCGCCGCTGCGGTGGCCGCCGACGAGGACGGGTCGTGGCGCGCGACGTTCGCCGCGGGGATGTTCCTGCCCACCGACGTGATCCGGCGGGCTGCCATCATCGAGGGCATGGCGGGAACCTCACCGGGGATCGCCGCCAGTCTCATGCAGGCCATGGGCGAATTCGACGGCGCCAGCGCGCTCAGCGGGGCCACCGCGCCGGTGCTCTCGATCGGCTCGGCAGTGCCTTCCAACGCGTCCGCCGAGCTGCGCCGCCTGTGCCCGGCGATCACCACCGGGCAGACGGTGGGGGCCGGTCATTTCAACCAGCTCGAGGTGCCCGGCCAGGTGAATCCCATGATCGAGCGCTTCCTGGCCCTCCATGGCCTGTCCTAGCCGTGCAGGCCGGAGCGCAGGGCGACGATCCGCGCCAGCGCGGCGGTGAAGACGCTGGTGCTCAGCGTCCCGCCGCTGATCCCCTCCGCCAGGGCGATTCTGGCCTGCTCGCCCTGGCCCGGCTTCTGGCTCGAGCACAGAATCAGGTCCATCCCCGCCCGTGCGGCCAGCGTGGCCCGGCGCCTGGTCGTGCCGAACGGCTGGAGGGCGCCGGCCTCCAGCGCGTCAGTGATCGTGACCCCGGTGAAACCGAGCCGCTTGCGCAGCTCGCCGCCGACGATGGCGGACGACAGCCCGGCCGGCGTTTTCGTGGCCAGTGCCGGGTACACGGCCCAGGACACCATCACGAGCTTGACCCCGGCGGCGATCGCCGCCCGGTAGGGGTACTCGTCGATCGTGCGCAGCGAGTGCCGGGACAGGTACAACGTCACCGGCCCCTGGTCGGTGTTCTGCGAGCGGGCCGCCGGGCCGAGGCCCGGGAAGTGCTTGGCGGTCGCCGCGACGCCGGCGGCCTGCTGGGCCTCGATGAAGCGGGCGCCGAGTGCAGACACCGTGTGCGGGTCGCCGCTGTAGGAGCGGCCGAACTCGTCATCGAAGCCGCCTACGGAGCGGTAAACGTCCAGCACCGGCGCCAGATTCACGTTCATGCCGACGCCGGCCAGGTTCCGCGCCGCGCCGGTGCCAGCGGCGGCCGCCGCGGCCGCGGGACGGGCCGACTGGCCGACCTCCTTCTCTGACAGCAGCGGCGGCCCGGGCAGGCGGCGGACCTGGCCGCCCTCCTGGTCTGTCATCAGCAGCAGCGGAACGGCGTGCAGCGGGTTCTGCGGGCTGGCGTTGGCCTGGTCAAGCTCCCTGATCACACCGGTGATCTGGGCCAGGCTGGAGATGTTGGCGCCGAAGAAGATGACCCCGCCGACCTCGCCGTGCCGGATCCAGCTCAGCAAGGTGGCCGGCGGGTCGAGCCCCGGGTAGCTGTAGATCACCCGCTGGCCGGCCATCTGCGCAGGCGTGAGCCTGGGCAGGGCGGCCGGCGGTGGCGTAGCCGGGTGCGAACCGGCCGCGGGCGAGCCAGCCGTACCTGGCGCAGCCGCCCGCCGCGACACCGGCGACTGCCGGGCCGCCGGCGACTGCCCGGCTGAGCCCGCGCAGGAGACGAGCGTCATCGCGCACAGGGCCGCGGCGAGCGGGCCGACGGCGCGCGGCGTCCTTCGATCCCTGGCCGAGGTGACCATCTATCCCCTGACGGCATGACTGCGGCAGCTGCTATGTCCAGGGCAAAGAGTGCATGACGGGCGCACACGGATACAAGCCGAACCCCCAAATGATTCCCATCCCGCGGATCGGCTCCGGGGAGCGTCGGATATTGTCCGGAGCAGGGTGCCCGGTGCAGGCCCATGGCTCTGTGGGTACTCCCGGCGCTCCCCGGCAGGGTTCCCAGGCAGACGGTGCTGGCGAAGAACAACCCATGTGGGACTGGACGAACACCGGAGCCGGCGGCCGGCACGGCCGCTGGCGGGCCGTCGCGAGAGCCACCAGAATGACCGTCCTGGTGGCTGTGCTCGCGGCCATCGGCGTCGGCTACGCCAGGTCCACCGCCGCCGGCCCGGCCGCCCCGGACCCGGCCGCCACGCCGGTGGTTCCGCGGGGCCACGCGGCATCCGGCGGGTTCGCCGCCGAGGCGGCGGTGGCGGCCGCGCAACTGCAGCGCAGGGCCCGGCATTCCTACAGCGCGACGCACCTGTGGCAGGCCGCGAGTTCGCTCGCGGCCACCATCGACTACATGCGCGCAACAGGGTCACGGGCCTACCTCGGCGACCTGAGCGCCACCTACCGGGCACACCATCGCGGCGACGGCTTCCACGACGTGTACTACGACGACGACGGCTGGTGGGTGCTGACCTGGATCAAAGCCTACGACCTGACCGGGGACCGGGCGTACCTCCGCCAGGCCAAGACCGTGTTCGCCGCCATGGCCAAGGGCTGGACGCCGGCCTGTGGCGGGGGTGTCCTGTGGCACGCGCGCCGGCCGTACAAGAACGCCATCACCAACGAGGAGTTCCTGCTGGATGCTGTCCTGCTGCACCAGGAGACCCCGGGTGACACCAGGTACGCGAGATGGGCGCTCCGGGAGTGGGCATGGTTCTCGGCCAGCGGTCTGCTCACCGGCTCCCATCTGGTCGTTGACGGCCTGACGGGATGCCGGCCCAAGCTGGGCTCACCGACCTGGACTTACAACCAGGGAACGCTCATCGGTGCCCTCGTGTCCCTGGCCGGGATGACGGGCCAGCGGTCGCTCCTGGTCACGGCCGGCCAGGTGGCCCATGCGGTCATGGGCAGCGCCGTTCTCAGCCCGCATGGCATCCTCCGTGAGCCGTGCCCCCGACGGTCCTGCGGGCGGGACGGGCCGATGTTCAAGGGCATCTTCATGGAGAACCTGAAGCTGCTGTACGACCGCGTGGGGGGTGCCGCCTACCGGGGGTACATGCGCAGGAACGCCGCGAGCGTATGGGCCAACGACAGACGAGGCGCGGCGTTCGGCATCAGCTGGGCCGGGCCGTTCCGGGCGCCGACCATGACCGCGGAGGCGTCAGCCCTGGCCGTCCTCACGACCCAGATACCGCCCACGCGCCTGCCCGCCAGCCACTGACCGTCGCTGCCGGCCAGCGTAGGCTCGAAGGGCAGAGGAGGCCGCCATGGGATTCGAGCACATCCTGGTCGCGCGGTCGGGCGACTTCGCCACCGTCACCATGAACCGGCCCGAGCGGCGAAACGCCCTGTCCCTGGCGCACATGCAGGAGCTGATCACTGCGCTGCGCCAGATCGGGGACAGCGACGCCCTGGGCATCGTGCTGGCGGGCAACGGCCCGGTGTTCTGTGCCGGGCACGATTTCGCCGATGTCGTGGATGGCGATCTGTCGGCGGTTCGCTCGCTGCTGGTGACCTGCACCGAGCTGATGACGCTCATCCAGCAGGTGCCCCAGCCCGTCGTCGCGCGGGTGCACGGGCTGGCCACGGCGGCCGGCTGTCAACTGGTCGCGAGCGCCGACCTCGCCGTGGCCAGCGAGGCCGCCGGCTTCGCCGCTCCGGGTGGCAAGGGAGGCTGGTTCTGCCACACCCCGATGGTGGCGATCGCACGCAACGTCGGCCGGAAGCGGGCCGCCGAGATGGCTCTGTCGGGCGAGACCATCGATGCCCGGACCGCGCTGGACTGGGGCCTGGTCAACCGGGTGGTGCCGGCCGGTCAGCTCGATTCCGCCACGGCGGATCTGCTGGAGCGTGTCACGCAGGGGTCCGCGGAGAGCAAGGGCATCGGCAAGCAGGCCCTGTACGCCCAGATCGATCTCGACCAGCCCAAGGCCTACGCCTATGCCGTCGAGGTGATGGCGGCGACCAGCCAGCTGCCCGACGCACGGGAAGGCATGCGGGCGTTTCTGGGCAAACGCAAGCCGCAGTGGCGCCGCGGGCGTCAGTGACGGCGGCAACGCCCGCGGCGGGCCGGCCAGCCGCCGCGCTAGGAAGTCCCGGCGGCTGAGGGCCCGCCGCCGCGCTCCAGGATCTCGGCGGCGCCGCGGACGACGCACCGCAGCGGGTCGTCGACGACCAGGACGGGAATGCCGGTGGCCACCTCGATCCGGCTGGCCAGGCCGGGTAGCAGTGCCCCGCCGCCCGCGAGGCGGATCTTCCCCCGCACGACGTCCTCGGCGAGGTTCGGCGGGATGTCGGAAAGCATCTCCTTCACCGACGAAACGATCATCGCGACCAGGTTCTCCAGCGCTGCCGCCACGAGCCGGCCCGGTACATGCTCCACCCGGGGGGTGCGGCTCGCCGCGTCGACCCCGACCGTTTCCACCCATCCGGTCCCGGCATCGTCGAGCCCCAGGTTCATCTTCAAGTTCCGGGCGGCGTTGCGGCCCAGGAGCAGGCCGAGCTCGGCCTTGACGCCGTGCACGATCGCCTCGTCCATGGCGTTGCCCCCCAGGCGCAGCGACTGGGCGCGCACCAGGTGGCCGCCCGCCACCACCGCGACCTCGGTGGTGCCGCCCCCGATATCAACGATGAACGCGCCCGACCCTTCGGCCGGGCCCACGCCGGCCCCGGCAGCGGCGGCGACCGGCTCCTCGATGAGCCGCACGTTGCACCGGGGTTTGACCGCCCCGGCGGCCACCGCCAGGGATCGCTGTTCGACCCAGGTGGCACCGCCAGGAACGCAGATAACGGCCGAGGGCCGGAGCAGCCCGCGGCGCAGGCCAGCCCGGCGCAGGAACGCCTGCAGCATGGCAACCGCACCGTCCAGGTCGGCGACCACCCCGTCGCGCAGGGGATGGAGCACCTCGATGCCGACGGGTTCCTTCCCGGCCAGGGCGTCCGCCACCTGTCCGACGGCGCTCACCCCGCCGGTTGCCCTGTCAATGGCGATCGCGGACGGCTCATCGACCACGAGCCCCCGCCCTGCGACGTAGACAAGCGTGTTGACCGTGCCGAGATCAATTGCCACGCCCGCCCGCAGCCGCATGCCACCCACCCGTTGCCCGGATATGCCGTCTGGTTCCCAGTATGGTGCCCTCTTCCTATCCGGAGCCTAACGAACCAGGCCATGAGACCCCGGTAAGAGGACGGCCCGGCTCACATGTCCCCGCGTCCCGCGCAGTCAGTTGCCGATGGGCGGGACGCGGACGGTGAGCGCGCGCCGGAGCAGCGTGACCGTGAGCGAGCGGCCAGGGACGATCACCTCGCCGTCAACCTCGCGGGGAAGTTCCGTTTCGGCGCTTATCTCAATCCGGCGCGCCTGGTGCCTTTCTAGCCACTGGTCGTCGTGGCTGCTCCCGGTCATGACGCGATGCGCCACCCTGACCCAGCCGGTAGGGCCCGAGGGCGCGAGAATACCCACGTCCAGCAGGCCGTCGTCCAGGCGGGCGCGCGGCAGCAGGACGAAACCGCCGGGCAGCAGCCCAGCGTTGCCGACCACCACTGACCGGGCCCGCCTGGCCAGCGGCTCCCCGTCGTCGAGCCGTACGGTGAACCGGGCACGCCGGCCGGGCAGGTGCGCGATCCCGGCCGTCCCGTAGGCGAGCCAGCCGATCCGCTCCTTGAGCAGGCGCCGGGTGGCGCCGACCACCTCCGCGTCCAGGCCGATCCCCGCCATGGCGGCAAAGGTCATCGCCCCAGCAACCTCCCCGCCGCCAGCAACCTCAGCGCCGCCAGCAACCTCCCCGCCGCCAGCAACCTCAGCTCCGCAAGCGTCGTCTGCGATCTCGGTGCCGCCAGCGGCCTCAGCGCCGCTAGTAACCTCCCCGCCGCCAGTGTCGTCTGCGTCGTCTGCGATCTTGGTGCCGCCAGCGATCTCGGCGACAGCGAGGTCGATCCGCCGTTCCTGCCCGCCGAAACCGGCGGCCAGCGCATCGCCGGTCCTGGATGGGACGCCAAGGGCCCGCGCGGCCAGGTTGGCGGTGCCCAGGGGCACGATCGCCACCGGGACCCGCGTGCCGGCCAGAGCTTGTGCGCAGGCCCGGACCGTGCCGTCGCCCCCGGCCGCGATGACCATCCGCGCCCCGGCCGCGACAGCCGCGCGTGCCAGTCCCACGCCACGATCGTCAAGGGTCGTCTCAAAGAATGCCGGGTCCCAGCCGCTCGCCGCCGCTGCCTCGCGGCAACGCCGGCGGAAACCGTGCAGGTCACGGACCCGGGTGCGGTTGATGACGATCGCGACGGACGGCATGTCCGGTGGTTCAGCAGGTCAGGTCGCAGGGGCCAGCCACGCGCGCAACGCTGTCAGCCCACGCGTGCGCCAGTCAAGGCGGCACAACCCCCCGGCGTGGCTGGCGCCACCACCCCCCACCCTCGGTGGCCCCCGGTGAGCGCGACAACCGTCGGCAGCATGGTGCAGCAGCAGCTCACTGACATGGCGCGGCTTGCGCCCATGATCACGTCCGGTTTATGGCGGTTTGCGTGGTCACAATCCGTGCCAAGTTGGCCTGGCCGACGACGGCCACCACGCCCACCAGCCAGGCGTTATGCGCGGGTATGAGAGGGTGGCGGCACAGCTTGAGCGTTGCCGCGCCACTGGGCAGACGGTGGCGGAGTGGTCGTCTGTAAGGAGCCGGCATGGTGCAGGCCCCGTTGAGGCTGACGACTCCGGTGCGGGTACTCCTCGGCTTCGTGTGCGCCCTGGTACTGGTCAACACCCTGTTCTTCACCGCGCTGACGCCACTGCTGCCCCACTACGCGCGAGTGGCCGGACTGGGGAAGTCGGGGGCCGGGCTCCTGGTGGCCGCTTACCCACTGGGCACACTCGTCGGCGCGCTGCCGAGCGGGCTTCTCGCCGCGCGCCTGGGAGTGCGGCGGGTGGTGCTGCTGGGGCTCACGTTGATGAGCGTGGCGACCCTGGTATTCGGCTGGGCTTCCTCGCCCGCGGTGCTGGATGCTGCCCGGTTTGTCCAGGGCCTGGGCGGCGCATGCACGTGGGCGGCCGGCCTTGCCTGGCTGGCCACGGCCGCCCCGGAACAGCGGCGCGGTGAACTGCTGGGCACCGCGCTGGCCGCGGCGATCGCCGGGGCACTGCTCGGCCCACTGGCCGGGGTGGTCGCCAACCAGGTGGGAACCGGGCCGACGTTCTCGGGCGCCGCGGTCGCCGGAGCGGGCTTGATGATGCTGGCCTTCCTGGTACCGGACCCGCATGCCTCGGTGCCGCAGGGGCTGCGCGCGGCGTGGCCCGCCCTGCGCGACCGCCAGGTCAGCACCGGCATGTGGCTCACCATGCTCGCCGGGCTGGCCTTCGGGGTCGTCGACGTGCTCGCGCCGTTGCGGCTGGCCGCACTGGGCGCGACGGCCATCGTCATCGGGGGGACCTTCCTGGCGGCGGCCGCCATCGAGGCGTCCCTTTCACCGCTGGCGGGCCGTCTGTCGGACCGCCGTGGCCCGCTCATGCCCGTCCAGCTCTCCCTGGTGGTCGCGGTGGCTGTGAGCCTGCTGGCACCGCTGCTGGCACCGGCACCGTGGCTCGTGGCGCTGCTGATCGCGGGCCTGCCGTCCTTCGGCACGCTCTACACCCCGGCGATGGCCCTGCTGAGCGCCGGCGCCGACCGCCTCCAGCTCAACCAGGGGATCGCATTTGGGCTGGCGAATCTTGCCTGGGCGACCGGGCAGGGCGTCGCGTCCGCCGCGAGCGGGGTCCTTGCCCAGGCGACCGGGGATTTCCTGCCGTATTCCCTGCTCGCATGCGCCTGCCTGGCGACTCTGCTGACCCTGCGCTTCCGGCCCGGCTACCGGGCCATGCGGGCGGCGGGGAACAGGCCGTGACCGCAACCGCCGCTCCGGGCTGCAGCTAGTCCAGCAGCCGCAGCTAGTCCAGCAGCCGCGCCCGGCAGGCGAGCTGAAGCGCCAGCCGCTGATCGGGATCGTCGAGATCAATGTCGAGCAGGTCGGTGATGCCGCGCAGCCGGTTGGCCACGGCGTTGCGGTGCAGGTGCAGCTTCTCCGCGGTCTTGACGATCGAACCCTGCTGATCCAGGTAGGCGGCGAGCGTCTGGATCGCCGTCTCGGCCCGGCCAGGACCGAGTTTCTCCAGCGGCGCGAGCTGGTCGCGCACCGAGGCCCGGGCAGTGTCGGACGAGTACCACTCCATGAGCATCCGCTGAACCCCCACCGCGTCGTGGGCGGCGACGCCGGCAGGCTTGCGCGCGGCGCGGGCGGCCAGCAGCGCGCCCCGCGCTTCGGCGGCCGAGGCGCGGAGCCCCGTCGGCCCCTCGTGCGGCGACCCCACCCCGGCCCGGAACCGCAGCGCCGGCAGCCTGGCGCCGATGGCTTGCAGCGCACGCCCGGCCGACCGCGCGGCCCTGGCACCTGCCTGCGGGCCGGGATTGGAGCTCGTCACGCGGATGAGCAGGATCGCGCGCGCGATCCGCGACAGGTACCAGGTCCCACCGGTCGCTGCCACTGCCTGCAATGCGAGCTGCCCCGCCGATTCCAGCAGCTCGAACCGCTGGACCTCGTCCCGCCCGGCCTCCTCCAGATCGTCGGCCTCGATCCGGACCGCGACGTGCCAGCCGCCGATCGGGACCGCTAGCTGCCTGGCACGGTCGAGCAGGTCCTCGTTGATGGACGCTTCCGACATCAGCAGCTCGGCAAGCAGCTCGCTTCGCGAGCGGACAGGCAGCTCACTGGCCCTTCGTGCCACATCGAGGAGCCGCGCGGCGGCAGATGCCGCGATGTGCAGGACCATCCGGGTGCCGACGCCGAAGTCGCCATGCGCGTGCGGAGCGGCGAGATACCCGATCGGTGCCTCCCCGACCACCACCGGCACGCTGACCTCGGCTGCAGGCCGGCCGATCGCTTCGGCCGGGCCCCGGCTGCGCGCGGCGCCCGCCCGGTGACCGGTCTCCCCGTTCGCGGAGGACCTCCCGTCGCGCGGCGTGACGGGATGGAACTCGACAACGGTTCCGAGCGCCCGGCTGACGGCGGCGCACAGGCTGACGATGCTGGCGCCGGCCTCCTCCGCCCGGAGCACCGCGTCCAATCCCTGCTGGGCCCGGCCGAGCACGAGCTCGGCGCCGCCCCCGATCTCCCGCCGGATCGCATGCACAAGCTCGGTGAGGTCGGCGTCCGCGGGGATGGAGACAAGCGCGATGTCGGCCCGCCCAGCGATATCCGTCACCGTCACGGTCGGCCGCCAGTGCTCCGCCGAGAAGGCCGCGACGGCGGCCACCCGGTGGATGGAGGCCCAGCGCAGGGCCATGTCCAGGCGGTAGTCGGTGACCTCCGCGGAAGCGGACCGGGACAGGACGACGAAGCTGGTGTGCGGGGCACGGTCGAGGTCGCCGAACCGCTCGGCCAGCCGGACCACGGTGACGTGGCGGTCACCGCCGCCCCGGCTGACACGGCGCAGCGCAGCTAGCGACGAACTCGCTAGGATCTCATCGACGGTAGGCATCTGGGGCCCCACCCTATTCAATGCATCAGGAAGCCACCTTATGCGGAGCGCACACATCAGTCACCATTGCGGTGCACTCTGCCCATTCACCCCAGCTTGGCCGGCTGGGACTATGTCATTGAATGGATATTCAGCAGCGGGGGTGGCTGAGCCAGGGCCGAACCCCAGGTACTCCCAGGGAGAACGATGGAGTGCGAGACCGTGACCGACCCGCAGGCCATTGAGGAGAGGGCCCCGGAGTGGTGGCCGTATGCTCCCGAGTTCCCTGACTGGCACGTATGGCGGGGAGTCGCGGGCCTGCTCTACGCGCGACGTCCCAGGTCAAGCCCGCCTAAGGTGGTGCGTGGCAAGAGCACCGTGGATCTTCGTGACCAGATCAGATTGGCGCAGGTGCCCCGGTAGCCGACCCAGCCGCCCGGTCTGGCTTCGCGACTTAGGGGTTGCGCCGGCCGGATGGGATGTGAGTACGCCGCCGCCGCGGCCTGAATGTGGCTGCACCCCTTTGAGCCCGTTACTCCCACCAGTTACACGGACCTGTGCAGCCACGGGCGTCCGTCTGTCTACGGCAGCCACAGCGGTCCGCCATTTCACAACAGCCTCCCAGTCCACGGTAACCCCACCAGCCCGCCATTCCATGACAGCCCGCCAGCTGCGCCACAAGCTCGCGGAACACACAGAGCTCGGGTCAACGGCCCCCCTGGGGGTGCCGTGCCCGGGCAAAGGGTGCCGGATGGCAGCTATCCTGTGCGAAGTCCCGCAATCATGTGCGTAACACGAAATGACGCCTGTATCGCATGACGGCCAATACCGGTGACCATGAAGCGACTACTCGATCCTGACTCACTGCGTGCCCTGTCCCGGGGCTGCGCCATCCTCGGCGCAGGTGGCGGGGGCGATTCGTACGTGGCACTGCTGCAGGCATTGCAGGCGACTGAGGACTTCGGCCCGGTTCCGTTGATCGATTTGGACGAATTGCCCGATGACGCGCTGATCATGCCGTGCGGCGGGATCGGCGCCCCCACGGTCACCATCGAAAAGTTCGAGAACGGGGATGAGGGAGCACGGCTCCGGGAGTATCTGCAGTTCATGACCGGGCGCCGGGTGGCGGCGCTGATGGCCAGCGAGATCGGCGCCGGGAACGGCGTGCTGCCCGTCACCTGGGCCGCACGGATCGGCCTGCCGGTCGTGGACGCCGACGGCATGGGGCGCTCGTTCCCCGAGGTCCCGCAGGTCACCATGAACCTGGCCGGGATCTCGCCCTGCCCGGCCGTGATGACCGACGAGCGCGGCAACCTGGTGGTGTTCCGGACGATCTCCGGCGACTGGGCGGAGCGGCTGGAACGGGCGGCCGCGGTCGAGTTCGGCGGCGCGGCGTCCGCGACCGAGTTCTCGCTCACCGCGGCGCAGGCGCGCGGGGCCACCGTGCGGAACTCGGTCTCCAAGGCGATCAGGATCGGTGAGGCGCTCGCGGGCGCGAAAGGCAGCCCGGTGGCCGCCCTGATCGCGGAGATTGGCGCGTTCCCGCTGGTCACCGGCAAGGTGCTGGACGTCGAGCGGCGGACCACCAGCGGGTTCGTCCACGGCAGCGTGGTGATCGAGGGCCTCGGTGAGGACACCGGCCGGCTGATCCGGCTGGAGCTGCAGAACGAGAACCTGGTGGCGCTGGAACGCGGGCGCGTGCTCGCCTCGGTGCCCGACCTGATCACGGTGCTGGACAGCGAGACCGCCGACGCGATCCTCACCGAGACGATCAGGTACGGCCAGCGGGTGACGGTGATCGCTTTCGGCTGCGATCCGGTCTGGCGGACCGAGGGCGGGATCGCCCTGGCCGGGCCGCGGGCGTTCGGCTACGACTTCGACTACCTGCCCGTGGAGGAGCTCGCCCGTGCCCGCGCCTGAGTACCGCCTCGGCATCGACGTCGGCGGTACCAACACCGACGCGGTGATCATCGACCCGGCCGACCGGATCATCGCCAAGGCCAAGGTGCCGTGCACGCCCGACATCACCGGCGGGATCACCAGGGCGATCGACACTGTCCTGCACGCGCCAGGGGCGGACCCGGGGCGGATCAGCCACGTCATGCTGGGCACCACCCACGCCACCAACGCGGTGCTGGAGCGCCGGAACCTGCGGCGGGTGGCGGTGATCAGGATTGGCGGCCCGGCCACCCTCAGCGTCCGGCCGATGTTCGGGTGGCCACGCGACCTCACCGACACCATCTCGGTCGGGACGACGATCGTGGAAGGCGGCATCGAGTTCGACGGCCGGGACATGTCCCCCCTGGACACCGACGCCATCGCCCGGTTTCTCGGTCAGGTCGGCGGCGCCGCCCAGGGCATCGTCATCACCAGCGTGTTCGCCCCGGTCTCGCCGCGGCACGAACTGCTGGCGGCCGAGATCGTCAAGCGGGAACTCGGCGAGATCCATGTCTCGCTCAGCCACGAGATCGGCTCGATCGGCCTGCTGGAGCGGGAGAACGCCACCATACTCAACGGGGCACTGGCCGGGGTTGCCCGCGACGTCGCCGAAGCGATGCGGGCCGCGCTCGCGGCGCACCACCTGCAGCCGACCAGGTTCTTCGCGCAAAACGACGGCACCCTGATGGGTCTCGACCATGCGCTGCGGTACCCCGTGCTCACCATCGGCAGCGGGCCGGCCAACAGCGTCCGCGGGGCCGCGTTCCTCACCGGGAGCTCCGACTCGCTCGTGATCGACGTCGGCGGCACGTCCACCGACGTGGGCATGCTGGTGAACGGCTTCCCGCGGGAGTCGTCGCAGGGAGTGGAGATCGGTGGCATCCGGACCAACTTCCGGATGCCCGACCTGGTCACCATCGCGCTGGGTGGCGGCAGTGTCCTGTCCAGCGGCCCGGGGGGCCCCCGGATCGGGCCGCGCAGTGTCGGCTACCTGCTCGAGCGGGAGGCCCTGGTCTTCGGCGGGTCCACGCCCACCCTGACCGACAGCGCGGTCGCCGCCGGCCGGGCCATGCTGGGCGAGATGAAGCCGGACGGCCGGCACCGGCAGCTGCTCGGTGCGGCGCTGGCCCGCGCCGACGCCATGCTCGCCGACGCGATCGACCGGGTGAAGACATCCAAGGAGGATCGCGCGCTGGTCGCCGTGGGCGGCGGCAGCATCCTTGTCCCCGACCGCATCCCCGGGATCAGCGAGGTCATCCGGCCCGAGCACTTCGATACGGCGAACGCCGTGGGCGCCGCCATTGCCTCGGTCAGCGGCCAGGTGGACCGGATATTCCACGTGGGAGCGGCCGGGCGGCGGGCGGTCCTCGACGAGGCGCGCGACGAGGCGCGCGAGCGCGCGGTCGCGGCGGGCGCCGACCCCGGCACGGTGCAGATCGTCGAGCTGGAAGAGATCCCACTGGCCTACCTCACCTCGCCATCGCTCCGGATCCGCGCCAAGGCCGTCGGCACCCTCGGCGGCCTCCCGGAGCAGCACCTTCACGCCGACCTGGCCCAGCAGGCACGCCTGGCCGACCGAGCCGGCCAAACCGACCCGACCAGCCCGCCAGCGACGGCCCCCTGACCGACCGCGCCGGCGGCCCCGTCCCGACAAGGACCACGGAGGCATCCATGAAGCCCCACCGCACCGGACTGCTGGTCGCGTCCGGCACCGCGCTGGCCCTGCTCCTCGCCGCCTGCGGCGGCGGCTCGAGCTCGTCGGCTCCGCAGCAGGCCGCCAGCCAGGTCTTTACCTACGACACGAACACCACGGTCATGGACGACGGCTGGGATCCGGCGACGGAGTACTCCGACGGCATCATCGCGATGAGCAACATGTACGAGACGCTCACGCGGTACAACCCATCGACGCACGCGATCGAGCCGCTGCTGGCGACCAGCTGGTCGCACTCGGCCAACGGCCTGACGTGGACGTTCCATCTCCGCCAGGGAGTGCACTTCCACACCGGCCGGCTGATGACCGCGCAGGCGGCGAAGGCCGCCCTGGAGCGGACGATCAAGCTGGGTGGCGGGGCGGCCTACGTCTTCTCCGCGGTGAAGACCATCGACACACCAAGCACCTACACGCTGGTCTTCCACCTCAGCTACCCGTCGCCGCTCTCGCTCGAGGCGTCGGCCGACTACTCCGCCTACATCTACGACACCAAGGCGGCGGGCAGCGGGTCACTGACCAAGTGGTTCAACACCCCGCACGATGCTGGCACCGGCCCGTACACCGTGCAGACGTGGAACAAGGGCCAGGAGTTCGAGGTGATCCTCAAGGCCTTTCCCGGCTACTGGGGCGGCTGGCAGGGCCAGCGTTACAAGAAGGTCGTGTTCCGGGTGGTGACCCAGGACTCCACCTCCGCCCAGCTGCTGCGGTCGGGGCAGGTCACCTTCGTGGAGCAGATCGGCCCGTCGGTGTGGAAGTCGCTGTCGGGCAACCCCGGGATCCGGACGGTGAGCTCCCCCTCCTGGCAGAACCTGGTCGCCCAGCTGAACGCCAAGGCGCTCAGCCTGCCGGTGCGGCAGGCCATCTCCTACGGGATCGACTACCCGGGGATCATCGCGGCGCTGCAGGGCGCCGCCGTGCCGTCCGGCGGCCTCGTCCCGCCCGGCCTGTTCGGCCACTTCACCAACCTGCCCAACTACCGCTACGACCAGGCCAAGGCGGTGCAGCTGCTGCACCAGGCCGGTTACGGGCCGGGTAAGAAGCCGCTGAACCTGTCCCTCACCTACACGCAGGGCGACTCGAACGAGCAGGTCGCGGCGACGCTGATCAAGTCCAGCCTGGCGAAGCTGAACATCAACCTGGCCACGACGTCGCTGGCGTGGCCGACCCAGTGGGCCAAGGCCAAGTCCGGCACCGCGGGCGCCCGCCAGAGCATCTTCCTCGAGTACTGGTGGCCGGACTACGCCGACCCGTACTCCTGGTTCAGCAACCTCGTGCAGTCGGAGAAGACGCCGTACTACAACCTGTCGTACTACTCCAACCCGACCCTGGACAAGCAGATCAACAACGTGGAGTCGCTGGTCGCGACGAACCCCACGGCCGGCGCCCAGCTGTACCGGACCATGCAGGTCGAGCTCTTGCAGCAGGCGCCCCTGCAGGCCCTGTACAACGTGAACTACCAGTACGCGATGCGGGCCTCGGCCACCGGTTTCAGCGTCAACCCCGCCTACCCGGGCGTCGTCTTCGTCTACAACCTCAAGCCGACCGGCACTTGACCGTCTATGTCGCGCGCCGGGTCGCCCTGACCGTCCTGGTGGTCGCGGGCGTCATCGTCCTGACGTTCGTGATCGCCCACGTGGTACCCGGCGATCCGGCGGCGACATGGGCCGGGCCGCACGCCTCGGCGGCCCAGGTCGCGGCGGCCCGGCGCCATCTCGGACTGGACCGGCCGCCCGCGGTCCAGCTGATTTCCTACTTCGGCGGCATCCTCAGCGGGAACTGGGGGGTGTCGATCCACACCCACCGGCCGGTCCTGTCCGACCTGGCGGTGGCCGCCCCCGCCTCGCTGGAGCTGGTCACCGCCGCCATGATCATCGCGCTGGTCGTGGCCGTGCCGCTCGGGCTGATATCGGCCCGCTGGCCTGGCAGGGCGGGCGACCAGGTGATCAGGGCCGGATCGATCCTCGGGGTTTCGATGCCGATCTTCTGGATGGCGCTCATCCTCCAGCTGGCCTTCGGTCAGCGGCTGCACGTGCTGCCGGTGGCCGGTGAGTACTCCCCCAGCCTGCTGTTCACCCACCCGCTCACCCGGGTGACCGGGTTCAGCCTGATCGACGCGCCGCTGACCGGGAACTGGCCGATGTTCGGCAGCATCTTGGCCCACATGATCCTGCCCGCGGTGGTCATCGCCGCCTACCCGGCCGGACTGATCACGCGCATGATCCGGGCGCAGGTCCTCGACACGGTCGGCGACGCCCACGTGCAGATGGTCCGCGCGCTGGGCTTTCCCGAGCGGGCCGTGTTCGGCCGCTTCGCCATGAAGCTCGCCTGGAACCCGGTCGCGGCGGCGATCGCCCTGGTGTTCGGCTACTCGCTGGTCAACACGTTCCTGGTCGAGGCGATCTTCGACTGGCCCGGGCTCGGCAGCTACGCCACGGCCGCGATCAACACCCTCGACACGCCCGCGATCCTGGGGGTCACCCTGTTCGTCGCCTTGGTGTACGTGGCCGTCAACCTGGTAGTCGACATCATCCAGGCCGCCATCGACCCGCGGATCAGGCTGCGATGATCGAGGCGCCGGCGCCGGTTCCCACCGCTGGCGCACGACTCCCCCATGGCCAGCGGCTGCGGCGCGGGCTGGCCGCGAACCCGCTGATGCTGGTGGGCGGCCTGATGTGCGCGCTGATCGTGGCCGTGGCGGTGCTCGCGCCGCTGCTCGCGCCGTTCCCGGCTGACGCGGGCTCGGCGACGCACCCCTTCATGGTGCTCCGCCCGCCCTCCGCGCAGCACTGGTTCGGCACCGACAACGTCGGCCGCGACGTCTACTCCCGTGTCCTGTACGGAGCGCGGATCTCGCCGCTGATCGCCGTCCTGGTGCTGCTGCTGGCGTGTGCCATCGGCATCCCGCTGGGCGTCGCCGCCGGGTACTTCGGCGGCTGGCTCGACGAGGCGATCATGCGGGTGACAGACATCTTCCTCGCCTTCCCGTCGCTGCTGCTCGCGCTGGCCCTGGCCGAGGTGCTGCCGCCCAGCCTGATCACGCTGACGGTCGCGATCGCGGTCACCTGGTGGCCGTGGTACACCCGGCTCATCCGCGGCCAGGCCGCCTCGGTGGCAGGCCGTCCTTACATCGAGAGCTGCCGGGCGCTGGGCATCTCGCGCCGCCGGATCATCTTCCGCCACGTCCTGCCCAACTCGATCACGCCGCTGATCGTCCAGGTGTCACTGGATGTCGGCGGGGTGATCCTGACCGTGTCGGCGCTATCATTCCTGGGCCTGGGCGCGCAGGATCCGACGCCCGACTGGGGGCTGATGGTGGCCGAGGGTCAGAACTACTTCACGACCGCGTGGTGGGTGGTGACCTTCCCCGGGCTCGCGATCCTGGTGACCGCGTTCGCCTTCACCCTGCTCGGGGATGGCCTGCGCGACCTGCTCGACCCCAAGCGGATCTTCCTGCGATGAGACTGACGATCACCGATCTGGAGGTGAGCTTCGGCGAGCGGCGCGTCGTCAGCATCGCCGAGCTCGTGCTGGCCGAGGCCGAGATCGTGGGCCTGGCCGGCGACAGCGGGTCAGGCAAGTCGATGACCACCCTCGCGGTGCTCGGCCTCGCCCACACCGTGGGTGCCCGCGTCAGCGGCAGCATCCGGCTGGACGGGACCGAGCTGACCGGCCTGTCGCCCCGCGAGATGCGTGAGGTGCGGGGGCGCCGGATCGCGGCCATCTTCCAGAGCCCGGCGATGGCGTTCAGCCCGGTGTTCCGGGTGGGCGCCATCGTGCACCGGGCGCTGCGGCTGCACGGGATGACCAGGGCGGAGGCCGCCGACGCGGCGGCGCGGGCGATGCGCCAGGTACTCCTGCCGCCCGGCCTGCTCGACAGGTACCCGTCCCAGCTGTCCGGCGGCCAGCTCCAGCGGGTGGCGATCGCGCTCGCCCTGGCGCTGCGGGCGCAGGTCCTGCTGGCCGACGAGCCGACCAGTGCGCTCGACGTGACGGTCCAGGCCGAGGTCCTTGAGCTGCTGCGGGATCTGCGCGACCGGGAGGGAATGTCGGTCCTGTTCATCAGCCATGACCTCGCGGTCGTCGCCGAGCTGTGCGACCGGGTGGCCATCATGGCCGACGGCAGGATCGTCGAACAGGGGCCCACCAGCCAGGTCGTGACGGCGCCGGCCAGTGCCCGCACCGCCGAGCTGCTCGCCGCGGTGCCCCGGCTCGGTCCGAGGCCGGGGCCATGACGCCGGCGCCCGAGACCAGCGGCCAGCCCATGACGCCGGCACCGGAGAGCAGCGGCGGCCTGCGCCGCCCCTGCTGGAGGTCATCGACCTGGCGGTCAGGTTCGGCCCGGTCCGGGCCGTCGACGGGGTCAGCCTCCGCCTCGCCGGTGGCCCGTTCGGCCTGGGACTGGTCGGGGAGAGCGGCTCGGGCAAGTTGACGATCGGGCGGGCGGTACTCCGGCTGGTGGCCGCCACCGGCGGCCAGATCCGGTTCGAGGGCGCGGACGTGGCGGCGCTGCGGGGCAGCGGGCTGAAGGGCTACCGGCGCGCGGCGCAGATCGTCTTCCAGGATCCCGACAACAGCCTCGACCCCCGGATACGGGTCGGAGCGTCGGTCGCGGAGCCGCTGACCGCGCACCGGATCATGCCCCGGCGGCTGGCCGCCGGCCGGGCCCGCGAACTGCTGGCGGAGGTGGGGCTGGACCCGGAGTTCGCGGCCAGGTACCCCCATCAGCTGTCCGGCGGGCAGCGTCAGCGGGTCGCGATCGCCAGGGCGCTGAGCGTCCAGCCACGGCTCCTGGTCCTGGACGAGCCCACCAGCGCGCTCGACGTCAAGGCGCAGGCCCGGATTCTCGCGCTCATAGCCCGGCTGCGCGCGGACCGGAATCTTGCGTATCTGCTCATCACCCACAATCTCGGCATCGTGAGCGAACTGTGCGAGCAGACGGCGGTGCTGTATCTCGGGCGGGTCGTGGAGAGCGGCGCGACGAGCGCCCTGCTCGGCACCCCGGCACACCCGTACACCCAGGCGCTGCGCTCGGCGGTGCCCGAGATCGACATCGCCGCCCGCTCGTCCCGCGTCATCCTGCCCGGTGATCCGCCGGACGCGGCCAGCCCGCCGCCAGGCTGCGTCTTCCACCCGCGCTGTCCACTCGTTGTGGACCGCTGCCGGACCGAGGTCCCGCTGCTGAGAACCGCCGCGCCGGGCCGGCTCGTGGCCTGCCACCGCGCCGAGGAGGTGCTGGCCGGATCGGCCCGGCAGTCGCTGGATCCCGGGCGCGACGGGCAGCGGCAGGGCACCGGCTGAACCACCGCCGTGGCGGACCGCGGGTCGCGATCAGCGAGCGGTCCAGCCACCATCGATGAGCACGGTCTCGCCGGTGATCATCGACGCGGCCGGGGACGCCAGGAAGACCACCACGCCGGCGACCTCGGCCGGCTCGCCGATGCGGTGCAGCGCGGCGATCCGCTCGATCACCTCCGCGCGGAAGCCGGGGTTGGACAGCGCCTGCTCGGTGCCTGGCGTGTGGATGAACGTGGGTGCGACCGCGTTGACGGTGATCCCGTGCCCGCCCCATTCGACGGCCAGGCACCTGGTCAGGTGCGCGATCGCGGCCTTGGTCATGCAGTACACCGATTCCCCCGGCAGCGCTACCGCGCCAGCCTGGGAACCGAGGTTGACGATCCGCCCGTAGCCCTGCTCGATCATGACGCGGCCCGCGGCCTGGCTGGCGAAGAAGGTCCCCTTCAGGTTGACGGCGAGGGTCGCGTCGAAGTCCTCCTCGCGCACGTCCTCGGCCGGGTTTCCCGGGGCGACACCGGCGTTGTTCACCAGGATGTCGAGACGGCCGAACCGTGCCACGGCCGCGTCCACCGCCGGCCCGATCTCCGCCACCCGGGACATGTCCATCTGCAGCGGCAGCGCCCGCCGCCCGAGCCGCCCGATCTCCGCGGCCACCTCCGCGCCGGTGGCCACGTCGCGCAGCCCGAGCGCGACGTCCGCGCCAGCGGCCGCGAGCGCGAGCGCGATCGCCCGGCCCAGGCCACGGGCTGCGCCGGTCACCAGCGCGACCTGGCCCGGTACGCCGAACACGGGCAGCACCGTCACCGGCTGCTCACCCATCGCCTGCCCCCTGTTCGGCGATCCTTCCCGCGCGGCCCGTGCCGCCGCATCCCGGGTCACCGGGCTGAGGGCGCGGTCACGGCACCGCCAACATCGTCGCCGCTGACCCGCGATGCGGCGGCCCTGATGAGGACGACGGCCCAGGTCCGGAACGGTCTCCACGGCTCGGCGAGCGCGCGGAACCGCTCCTGGTCCGGTGGTGCGGGCAGGTGGTACAGCCGTGCGGCCAGGGCCAGCGTCCTGGGTTCGTTCACCGGCAGCACGTCGGTGAACCCGGTGCCGCGGATCACGATGAGCTCACTGTAGAAGGGCCCGATGCCCTTGATCTCCCGCAGCTCGGCCATGGCACGCTCGGGGCCGAGTTCCGTCAGGTGGCCGGCGTCCAGCCGGCCCTCGAGTGCGGCGCGCGCGACGCCGTGCAGCCGGTCCATCTTGTCCGCGGGGATGCCGGGGAACGACTCGACCAGCAGCATCTGGCCGGGTGTGGGCAGCGCGGCCAGCTGCTCGCCCGCCAGGCCGAAGACCGCGCCATGTTCCCGGCTCAGCCGCTCACGCACCGCCATCATCTGGCGTGGCGGGCGGCGGGCGCTCAGAACGGCCCAGGCGGCGGCCTCATACGGGGAGTAGAACAGGGGCGGGCGCAACCCGGGCGCCGCGGTCTGCAGCGCGCCGATCACCGGGTCCCGCCCACCGACCAGCATGAACGCGGCACCATCGTGATCGAGCGAAAGGACGCGCGCCACCTGTCGGCGGACGGCGTCCGCATCGGCGCCCGCGGGTCCGTGCACCGTGCCATGTACATCGGCGGCCTCGTCCTGCCGGACCTCGACCCCGACCTGTTCCTCGTACCCGTCCAGGCAGAACGCCAGCCGCATGACGCCTTCCCAGGCCGCGGCGTCGCGCTGGCCGAACCCGAAGGTCGCCGCCTCGGCCAGCGAGAACGGCCCCGTGGGCGTGATGGTGAACGACGCGGACACCCGTGCTCCTCCCGACAACCGATCGCCTGGCGCCATCGTCGCACCGGGCTCTGACAGCCAGCCGCTACCGCCTGGTGGTCATGACGGTCGGGCGGGCGGCGCCGCCGGCGGGTTCCCGGTCGGGTTCGCGGCCCGGTTCGCGGGCGGCCGCCGCCGCCCGGCGCCGGGCGGCGACCTGGCGGTACCCGGCCCGGCCGGCCCGCTGCACGATCAGTGCCACCGCGAGCAGCAGCGCGGCGGCGATCCCGTCCAGCCAGTAGTGGTTGGCGGTGACCACCACAGCGAGCATCGTCAGCAGCGGGTAGCCGAGCGCGAGCCAGCGCCAGCGGCTGCCCGATATCTCGACCACGATCAGGGCCACCAGCAGCGCCCAGCCGACGTGCACGGAGGGCATCGCCGACAGCTGATCGGCATTGAACCCGGCCACGGAGCCATAGACCGACTGGCCGTAGCGGACAGCGGTGTCGATCATGCCGTCACCCGGGAGCATGCGGGGCGGCGCCACCGGGACGAACTGGATGAGCAGGGCCGCCGCGGTGAACAGCACCAGCGTGGTCCGCACCTGCGGGTACTGGCGGCGGTGGCGGACGAAGACCCAGACCAGGCAGGCGATGACCACGATGAAGTGCAGCCCGGCGTAGTAGAGATTCAGTGCCTGGACGAACAGCGCGTGGTGCAGGAACGCCTGCTGGACGACTGCCTCGCTGGGCAGGTGGACCACCCGCTCGGCGTGCCAGATCCACTGGCCCCGGGCCAGCGCGCCCTGGGGGCCCATCAGCACGAAACTGCCGGCCATCTGCCACAGGGCGAACAGGGCGAGCAGGACGCCGGTCTCCCGGGCGAACCCGGCCGCGGTCGCCAGCCGCGGCCGCCCGGCGCGCCCGGCAGCCGTCGCGGCAGCGATCAGGCAGGCTGCCGAGATCCCGGCTGCCTGCCAGGAGAGTTCCAGGTCGACCATGAGCCGGGCCTCCATCCCCGCGCTGGCGGTCCCGAGCCTTGATAACGAGCCGGGCTCCTATGATCATCCAAGCCAGAACCCCTTGTACATCCCCCGTTCAACAGCAGCCGGCCGCCGGGTTCCCTGCTGACCGGCCCGCGGGACCTATGTCCCCGCCGCGTGGGCCGATGGGCTCTTCCAGGCCGGGGTGGCTGACCGTCTCATGAGGATCAGACCGGGAGCGCTTGACGCAGAGGATGGGAAGCCATGACAGACGCGACACGCCGCCGGTTCCTCCAGTACGGCATGGCCGCGGGTGCCACGTTGGCCCTTCCCGGCGCGGCGCGGCGCGGCCTGGCGGGCAGCATCGCCGGCGGGTCGTCGAGCGGCCTGCCCGGCGGCCCGCTCCGGAAGTTCCGCGAGCCGCTGCCGGTGCCCGGGGCCGGGATCGTGGTGGCGACCCCGAGCGGGGCCAATAGGTACTCATTCACCCAGCGCCAGATCACCCGGCAGCTGCACCCTGACCTCCCGCCGACCCCGATCTGGGCCTACGACGACGGCTCCGGCCTGGCCGGCCAGGCGGGCTCGTTCGGGATGGCGATCGTCGCGCAGAGCGGCACGCCGCTCGACGTGAGCTACACCAACGCGCTTCCGGAGACCTACCCGGACTGGATCCCCGTCAACACCCGGCTGACACTGCTCGGCAACGAGGTCCGGCCGATGACGCACCTGCATGGCGGGTTCGTCGCCGCGGACAGCGACGGCAACCCGGTGGTGACGCCGGACGGCTATGCCCATGGCGCGACGCAGCATGCCCATTACCCCAACCAGCTTCCCCAGATGCCGGCCTCGCTGCGCTGGTTCCACGATCACGCCATGGGCGCCACCAGGCTCGACGTGTTCGCCGGCCTCGCCGGCGCCTACCTCCTGCGCGACGTTCACGACACCGGCACCGAGCCCAACCCGATCGGCGTTCCCGGCGGCGCCTACGAGATACCGCTGGTGATCCAGGACCGCCAGTTCCGGCCGGACGGGAAGTTCCGCTACCCGGTCAGCACCATCCCCGGCGTCGTGTGGATCGGTGAGTACTTCGGTGACCACATGCTGGTCAACGGCAAGGTGTGGCCGTACCTGAACGTCGAGCCACGGATGTACCGGTTCCGCATCCTGAACGGATGCAACGCGCGGATCATGAGCCTGCACTTCGGCGGCCTGCCGCTGTGGCAGATCGGCGCCGAGGGCGGGCTGTTCGACCAGCCCGTGCCCGTGAAGCGGCTGGTCCTGAGCCCGGCCGAGCGGGCCGACATCCTGATCGACTTCCGCGGGCTCGACGGCCGGACCCTCACGCTCAGGAACGCCACGCCGGCGGCGCCCGTGTCCACCCCGGCCCCGGCGCTGGCGGACGTGATGCAGCTCCGGGTCGGCACGTCCGTCACCCACCGGGGCCCCCGATCGGTCCCGTCGAGCCTGCCCGGAAGGCGGGCGCGCCTGCGCCATCCGGTCAGAACCCGATACATCACGCTCAACGAGATTGCCCCCGAGACGGCACAGTGGGTGCTGAACATGAGCGCCCTGGACTTCGAGGGCACGCCGGTCACGGAGAAGCCGAAGGCTGGCACGGTGGAGGACTGGGTCTACGTCAACATGACCCCGGACACCCACCCGATGCATCTCCACCTGGTCACCTTCCAGGTGGTTGGCCGGACCCCGTTCGACGTCGGCGCCTACCAGGCGGCCTACGGCGGGCCCAACGGAGTACCCGGCGGCATCGACCCCACGCCGTTCGCGACCGGGCCGATGCTGCCGCCGACGCCCGACGAGCGGGGCTTCAAGGACACCGCCAAGGCGAACCCCGGCTCCTTCCTCCGGATCCGGGCGAAGTTCGACCTTCCGGCGGGCGTGACCGCGCCGCAGACCTATGTGCACCACTGCCACATCGTCGAGCACGAGGACAACGACATGATGCGTCCCTTCACCGTCGTGCCCTGAGGCGCCGTCAGCGTCTCACCCGGCCGAGCCGCCGGCGATCTCGAAGGACCACAGCTCACTGCTGACGCCGACCGGCGGGTGCCCGCTGTCGCCGTGGCCGCTGCCACCGTGGCCAGGGGCGGGGTGTCCGGCACCTGGCCGGTGCCCGCGCCCGAACGCGGGCGAATGCAGCCACGCCTCGAAGCAAGCGTCGTCCCGCCAGCGCGTCACCACCAGCCAGGTCGTGCGCGTGTCGGTCGGCTTGAGGAGTTCGAAGCCCTCGAAGCCGTCCTGGTCATCGACCGCGCCGGCCCGGGCGGCGAAGCGGCGTGCGAGCTCGTCCCCGCTGTCGGCTGGCACCGTTATGGCATTGATCTTCACCACGGTCATGTGACCAATGATGCCAGCCGGGCCCGCGCACCCCGGCGGTCTTCGCTGCGACGGTCAACCTTGTTCGGCCGATGGTCACCGGATTTCTGTCACCAGTTTCAGGCCGAACCCGATCAGCACGATGCCGGTGAGCCGTTCGAGCCACCGCTGGACCGCGGACCGGCGCAGCCAGGTCAGACCGTGGGCGGTCAGCCAGGCCAGGACGGCGAGCCAGGCACCGGTCTCGGCGATGAACCACAGCCCGAGGGCGAGCGAGAACTGCGCCGTCGCCACCCCGCGCGGGATGAAGCCGGGCAGGAATGCGACGAAGAAGACGCCGATCTTGGGGTTGAACAGGTTGCAGAGCAGCCCGCGCACGATAGGCGCGTCCCCATCCGGGCGGCCCGGCGGTAGCGTTCCCCGCTCCGCCCCGCCTGGTGGGGGCGGCGGGACCGGCCTGGTTGCGGCGGGCAAGCCCGAGGCTGTTCACTCCGAGCCAGATCAGGTAGGCGGCGCCGGCCAGCCGGAGGACGTCGGAGCCGACACGGCTGACCCGCAGCAGCTCGGACAACCCGAGGGCGGCGGCTACCGCCCAGACCAGCAGCCCGGACAGGGTACCGCTGGCGGTGACCCATCCGGCGCGGCGGCCACCCCGCAGGGTGTTGCGCACGACCAGCAGGCTGTCCGGGCCTGGCGCGAGGATCAGTAACGTCGAGGCGAGCGCGAACGCCAGCAGCACCGCGGGCACCGCGTCCCTCCTTCCTGGTAGCTGGAGCCGGGGTCGTCAGTGGCGAAGTTAGCCCAGATGCCCCGCCATCCGGTGCCAAATATTGCTCGCAGCCGGGGGGTAACTAGCATGAAATGCTATGGATTGGGTTGACCGGACGATTCTCAGCCATCTGATCGAGGACGGCCGGCTGGCCAACACGGAGCTGGCCGACCTGGTCGGCCTCTCCCCGTCTCCGTGCCTGCGGCGGGTGCGCCACCTGGAGCGCAGCGGCGTCATCCGGGGCTACCACGCCGAGATCGACCTGGCTGCCATCGGGCGGGGCTTCGAGGTGCTGCTGCACGTGGAGATGGCGCTCCAGGACCGGGCGACTCTCCAGGCATTCGAGGCAGAGATCAGCCGGATCGACGAGGTCGTCGAATGCCGCCGGATGTTCGGGCAGCCGGACTACCTGTTGTGGATCGCCACCACCGACCTCGGCGCGTACGAACGCCTGTACATGGCCAGGCTCACCGGCCTGCCCGGCGTCGCCCGCACGAACTCGCAGTTCACGATGAAGACCGTCAAGCGCAGCACTGGCCTGGGACCTCCTTCCCCGGTGCGGGATGGGGCCGGCGGCCGGCCGTGACCGGCTAGCCGGATGCGCCCACCGGCAGTCCACCGCCGAGGGCCCGGCGGCAACCCCCGAGCGACAGCCGCCACGACCCCGGTCAGGCGTCCAGCCTCTGGCGCGAGCGCGGCGGACCGCCTAGGATCGAATGTGTGTTCTAACAGAATCAACTTCCCACGGGGCTAGTACATGTGTTCTAATTACAGCATGGTTCAGGTCGCCAACACCACCGGCTTGCGGCCAGATGGTACATCTGGGCATGCCGGGGCGGCACCGAACACATCCCGATCCCATCTCACCGCACCGGCGGTCTGGCGGGCGACCTGGCACGACCTTCCCCAACGTTCCACCCGCTCCGGCCCGCCGGGGCCCGTTGCCGCCACGCAAGCCGCGGGCGACCAGCACCGGCGGGCGCCGCGACCGCACGGCCGGCTCTTGAAGATCAGCAGGGGACCAGGCAGACACCAGGCCGAACGCTAGAGGTGGGAAAGTGAGATCACGCTCCGAATATGACACTCGCCTGGACCGCCGGCGCCTTGCCGAGCTGGAGCACGAGACCGCCGAACTCCGGCGCAGGTTCGCCGACGCGGGCCTGACGGTGGAATACGACGCCGCGCACTCCGCTGGTGGCTGGAAGCCGGAGCCGGCGTGGATCCCGGGAACGGGGAGTTTCGCGCTCGACGACTTCGGTGGTCAGCCTCACGTTGACGAGCTGTCGGAACTTTACCTGGCACCGGGCCCGTCAGGCGATGACGACCCTGCGGATTCCGGCGCTCCCTGGCGCCTGGCTGATCAGCGCACCGAGGTACTCGTCAACCACGGCCGGCGCAGCACGTATACCCCAGGTCTTCCGGCCGGATACAAGCTGGCGCTGGGGGCGGCCGTTGCCGCGGTACTCGTCACCATCTCAGTGATCACGCTGTCCGGCGGCGGCGCCTCGTGGCCGCGCAGCGTGGCCATCGTGCAGGACCAAGCCGCCAGGGCCTGCCAGAATGCGGACGTCAAGTCCGAGCCTGGTCAGGTCAACTTCGCCTGCGCCAAGGCGACGCGCCAGATCCTGTGGGTATTCGCGCTCCTGACCAGTGGCGATAACCCGGACTTCGCCAGCAGGAAGACCGGCCGGATCGGGCTGGAGCCGATCACGCCCACGCAAGGTGGCGAGGTGGCCTGGTCCCTGAACCTCCATCACCCATACAACCCGGCCCATCCGATCGACAGCATCGAGGTGGCTGCCCGGGCCATCAACAACATCATCGGCGGGGCGACGGTGACCGGTGCCGACGGCAATCCGGTCGTCCAGTCCGGGCTTGAAAGCAGCCGTGCGAACTGTCTCCGCTACACCGGATCAGCGGCGGTCACCTCGCGCGCGGGCTTCCCGCCGCTCTGCGCCAAGCCCGTGGCCAGTCCGGCCGGACAGGCTGCCCTGGTGGCCGATGTGTACCAGAAGTGGGTCGTCGGCGCCGCACCCGAGGCGGCCCAGGACGCCGCCGTGCTTTTCGAGAACGCGGCGAACCCGGGCGACCCACGGGTCCAGGCGATCCTCAAACGGCTGGAGACTTCACGACCGTAGCGTCGTCCAGCCTGTCATCGGCGTACCTGCCCCGGTATCACGGCCCGGCATGATCTGGAATGAGGTGAGCCCGTGTATCCCACCAGCAGACCCTGGTGGCAGCAGGTAACAGCACTTGTCAGCCTGAGCGCGGGCGGAGCGGTCACAGGCTTCTCCTTCGTCCCCAGACCCGCAGCCGACCTGAAGTCGCCGGCCAGCATGCCCATTCAGCTGCTCGCCCTGGAGCAGTCGGTCAATTCGGCGCCCGCAAATGACACGATGCTGCGCTCAGCCATCGTCAATGTGGCTCATTACTACCTCCGGATGGCCGCCGGCCGGAGCCCGGCGGAGATGGAGGCATTGATCTGGCAGCACGACAGCGTCGACGGTGCGGACCACGGCGCATGGTGCGCAGCGTTCGCCAGTCTGACCCTTGAGCTGGCGGCCCATGTCGTTGGCGGGCACAGCTGGGTGACCGGCGGTACCTCCTATCCGTGGCAGCTGCACACGTGGGCAGATGTCCGCGTTGACCCGAACCCGGCATCGCTCGGTGTCACCTCGGTGGTCCAGGACGCGGAGGCTTCGCATCGCTGGCATCCGCTGGGCGACGGTTACGTACCGCTGCCTGGCGACTGGGTCCTCTTTGATGGCCATGTTGAGGTGGTCACGAAATATACCGGTGGCATCCTGCACACGATCGGGGGCGATTCCGTGCCGAATTACTCCGTCAACGCCCACGAATACCCGGACCCGCTGAGCGCGCAAGGTGTCGCCGGATTCGTCAACAATGGTGAGGTTCCCGGTGCCGCGCGCAGGACGCCGCACCGGCACCTGCATGCCGCACCTGGTCAGCAGGCGGCAGCCGGACCGCAGTCGCCGACCGGGCAGCCCGCGGCGGACGGGACCGACCCCGGTCAGACGGCTATCCCAGGCGCAGCGACAGCGGGCCAGTTCCAGCCGGAGGCGGCGCGGCCATCCGGCGGGCCAGCGATTCCAGGCATGCCGGGAGCGGCGCCGGACCCCAGCGCCGGCCCGCGATCGCCGCGGCGCCGGGCCGGGCGTGGACCGGGCGAGGGGTCGCCAGGCAGCCGGGCGGGGGACCGCGCCCGCCCCGGGGCGGCGGTCATCGCAGGTGTGCCAGGGACAGGCCACTCCGCGCCCGGTACCGCGTCGCGGACGGCTGCCGAGGCCACGCTGACCATCCCGGGACTGCCGATAACGGCGCACCGGCTCTCGGCCGGTTCCGCGGCGCCCGCGGCAAACCGGGCCGGCGCGGACCCGCATCATGCGTCACCAACTGCCGCACCGGCGGGGAGCACGGCCGCCGAGCAGGCATTCATCGGCGCGGTGGCACCGGGAGCCGTCGCCGCCCAACACCGCTACGGTGTCCCGGCCTCGGTGACGATCGCCCAAGCCATCGACGAGTCCGGCTGGGGGCTGAGCAACCTGGCCACCCAGGATCACAACCTGTTCGGGATCAAGGGCACCGGCCCGGCGGGCAGCGCACCGCAGCAGTCGGCGGAGTACGTGAACGGCCAGCCGGTGACCAGCACAAGCTCGTTCCGCGTGTACCACAATGCCGCGGAGAGCATCGACGACCACGGCAGGCTCCTCGCCAGCAGCCAGTACTACCGGCAGGCCATGGCCGACCACCGGGACCCGAACGCTTTCGCGGACGACCTCACCGGCGTCTACGCGACCGATCCCGGCTATGGCGCGAAGCTCATCAACCTGATGCAGCGGTACGACCTGTACCGATACGACACCGCCTTCCCCTCCCCCGCCGCCCACCCAGGTGGCGCGGCTCAGCCGGCTCAGCCAGCCGACCCGGCCAGCCCGGCCCGGCCAGGTCGGCCGGCCCGGCCCACGCCGCACCGTCGCAGGCCGCGACGCCGGGCGGCGCGTCCATCCCCGGACTGCGACACGCTCCCGTCCCGACCGATGGCGCAACGCCACCCGCACCGGCAGCCCGGACGACACCGGGACCGGGTTCGACGACGGCACCCGGACCATCGCCGGCGCCTACGAGGACTCCCAGGCCCACGACGACTTCCCCGCCGGGGACGACACCCGCGCCGGGGACGACTCCCGGGCCCGTGACGACTCCCGGGCCGGAGACGACTCCCGGGCCGGAGACGACTCCCGGGCCCACGACAACTGTCCCCACCACGACTCCTGGGCCGACGATGACACCTGGACCAGCGCCGACTACCCGACCCGCAGCGGCCGCCGAACCCACAACGGCTGCCCTGCCGACCACCGCGGCTCCGGGGCCAACCGCAATCCCCGGGCCCGGGGCCGATGCGGCACCCGGCGGGCTGTCCCGTGCGCCCCGGGTCCCGCCAAACGCGGTGCCGTCGATCCGGACCATGGCCGCCACCCGGATCCAGGAACCGGTCACGCGGTCCGGCCGGGTGAGCGCCGCCGGGCCTGCTCGCACATCTGCGAGCCGGTATCAGCCGGAGATTCCCGCCCCGGTCAGGACCGCCTTCACAGCGGCGGCGAGGGTGCCACTGCTGCGCGCCGAGCCGCTCTACCGGGACGTTGCCAGCCACAGCGGCATCTCGTGGGAACTGCTGGCTGCCTGCGATTGGCTGCAGTGCGACGCTCAGCCGCGATTCTCGCCGGTCCATGGTGAGAAACTGGGCAGCCTCAATCCGGACGGCACGATCTACCGCACGAAGTCTGAGGCGCTGGAACAGTGCGCGGACGACCTGGTGGGCCTCGCGGGAGCTGTTTACCGGATCGACCTGGCCGCGCGGGGATGTCTGTCCATCCGGGATCTGGCGAACGTCTTCGCCGCGTTCCGCTGGGGTGGGCTGCTCAAGGCTCACCGGACATCCGCCATGGAATTCCCCTACTCGGTGGCCGGCCTCACCGTCCAGCATCTCAAGATGCGCTGGCCCAACATCGATGATCCGAATACTCCGGATAAACCAGGCAGCCGGTTCCGCATGCCCTTCGGGGCGGTGCCCATCGTGCTGTGCCTGAATTACCCGGCCACCGTCTAGTCAATCGTCCGAGGCGCAGAAGGAAGGTGCACCGCGTGGTTCGATTTCTGCTGTTTCTGCTCGGCACGCTCACCGCCGGCCGGCCCGGGCACCGGGAGGCCGCCAGTTACCTGGCGGGCGTTGCTCATGACCGGGGAGAATCCATCGGCCTGCGCCCGTTCCCGGATGAGCCTGCCAGCGGGGGCGCCTGGCCGACCCAGCCCGGGCCGCTGCCACCCTGGCACCCGCATGCTGCTGGCCGTGGCGGCCCGGGGGGCCCCGCCGGGGAGGGCGGCCGTTCCGGCCCGCATCGTCGCCGCATCCCGCCCCGGGTCAAGTGGGCCACTGCCGCGGTGGTGGTGGGCCTGATATTCCGCAAGGCGATCGCGTCTGTGGTGCTGATGGCGCTTTCGGCAGCCCTGCACCTCGTGGGTGTCAACATCCACCTGCCGACCGTCAGGTTCGGCTGGCCGTGGCAGACGATCAGCACCGGAACCACCACCAACACCGATCTGGGCCCGTGGGTGCTGCAGAAGATCGAGGGAATCTCCAAGCCAGCTCTCGGTGAGGCGAACTTCAATTTCCTCTTCACCCACAAGGTTTCCAAGAGCATTGGCCCATGGCCATGCTGGTACGCCAGCACTTTCTTCGCGGTCGGGCATGCGTCCGCCACTGTGGACCTCAATCCCGGCCCTGCCTGGTGGACACCGGCCTCGGGCCACTACCGCCTGCGGGTCGTGAGCCAGCCACGGGCAGGCAAGCCCGGGCACGTAACGGTCGCCATGGTCCTCCCGCGTCCGCAACTCCCCCGGTCTGTCCACGACATCACCATCGACAATATCCCGTCGAAACCGGTGGCCACCCAGCACAGCTGGACGTACCCGGGATTTGGTTGTGGCGTTATCCTGCGGCCCCAGTTCCCGGAGTCAGTTCTTTATTCCGAGGCACAGCGCATCGCCTTTTATAAGGCCAATCACGTCCCGCAGATCACACGTCCTCTCATTGGTACCGCCGAGACCGAGGCGGCGCAGACCATCCGGAACAATTTCATTCAGCCCACGCTCAATGCGCTGGGATACGCGCTCGACCGGCTGACCGTGCGCTGGGCCGGCTGACCGTGCGGGGCCGGCTGACCCGGCGCTGCGGCGGGCGCGATGACCGGACGGCGCCGCGGCCTGCCGTTTCTGAGATGCTCCATGCCTGGGAACGATCCCCGAGCAGGAGGCGCAACCCATGTACCTCACCCCGACGGAGGAAGACCGGCTGCGGATCTTCGCGGCGGCCCAGCTCGCGCGGCAGTCCAGGGCCGACGGCGCGAGACTCAACGCCCCGGAAGCCACCGCCCTGGTCTGCGAGGAGATGCACCGCGCTGCCCGCACCGGAGCATCTCCCGCCGGGATCGCCGCGGCCGGCCGGGCGGCGGTCAGCCGGGAAGATCTCATGGCGGGCGTCCCCGAACTGGTGCCCGAGATCCGCCTCGAAGTGCTGCTGGGCGACGGCACGCGGCTCGTGGTGCTGCGTGACCCGTGGGGCCAGCGGTGACCGGCCGGGACGGTGACCAACCCGGGATCAGCAGGCCGGGCGAGGTCCTCAGCCCGGAGCGGGACATCACGTTGGCCGCTGGCCGGCCGCGGCTGCTGCTGCGGGTGGCCAGCCGGTCGGCCCGGCCGGTCCGGGTGTCGTCGCACTACCCGTTCTGGCGCGTGAATGCGCGGCTGGAGTTCGACCGGGAAGCCGCGGTCGGCTTCCGGCTCGACATCCCAGCCGGGGCGTCAGTCCGCTGGGAGGCCGGTGAGGTACGGGAGGTGGAACTGGTGGCCCTTGCGGTGATGCCGCGGATGAGTGCCGGCCGGGCGCAGCCGGATCGGTCATGAGCCCGGCCTCGATGCGGCAGGACGCCTACAGCGGCCGCTATGGCCCTACCACCGGCGACCGGGTCCGGCTGGGCGACACTGACCTGTGGCTGCGGGTCGAGGACGACCATGTCGGCTACGGTGACGAGCCGGTGTGGGGTTACGCGCGCAACATCCGGTCCAGGATGACCCAGCATGACGGCGCTGCCGCCGCCAGCGAACTCGACGTCGTGGTGGCGGGCGTGCTGCTGGTGGACCCGCTGCTCGGCGTGGTCAAGACCAGCATCGGGATCAAGGACGGCCGGATCGCCGCCATCGGCCGGGCGGGCAACCCGGACATCACCAGCGGGGTCGAGGTGACGATTGGGCCGAACACCCTGCCGGTCATGGGTTACGGCCTGATCGCGACGGCGGGCGCGGTCGACTCGCACGTGCACCTCATCACCCCGGCGCTGGTCCCGGTCGCCCTGTCGGCCGGAGTGACCACCCTGATCACGGCCGGATTCGAGGAGCCGCCGGCCGCGATGGCGGCCACGCTGCGGGCGTTCGAGCAGCTGCCCGTCAACATCGGCCTGCAGGCCAGTGCCAGGACGGACCACCGTCCCCCGGTCGAGCACGTGATCGAGGCGGGCGCGATCGGCCTGAAGATCCACGAGGACTGGGGCGCCTACCCGGAGATCATCGACGCCGTGCTGGGCCTGGCCGAGGAGTACGACGTGGCGGTGGCGCTGCACACCGACGGGCTGAACGAGTCATGCGAGCTCGAGGACACCGTGGCCGCGATCGGCGGCCGTGCGGTGCACGCGTACCACGTCGAGGGATCGGGCGGCGGGCACATCCCGGACCTGATCGGTCTGGTCCGGGAGGCGAACGTGATCTGCTCATCCACCACGCCGACGATCCCGTACGGGATCAACGCGGCCGCCGAGCACCCGGAGATGATCCTCGCGGTGCACGGCGGCTCCGGCGCGGACCCCGCGGATCTGGAACTCGCCGGTGAGCGCGTGCATCCGGCGACGATGGCGGCGGAGGGACCGCTGCACGAACTGGGCGGCATCGCGATCGTCAACAGCGATTCGCAGGGCATGGGCCGGATCGGGGAAACCGTGCGCCGCACCTGGCAGCTGGCGCACGCGATGAAGCACTGGCGGGCCGGGCCGCAGGGGCAGGGCTGGCCCGATGCGCCGGCCGTGCGCCGGGCCGTGCCGCGGCCCGCGGCCCGGCAGGACGATGACGGCCTGCCCGCCGACGACAACGACAGGGTGCTGCGTTATCTCGCCAAGTACACCACCGAGCCGGCCATCACCCACGGGGTGTTCGGTGAGGTCGGCACGCTCGCTCCAGGCCGGCTCGCGGACATCGTGCTCTGGCGCCCGGCCTACTTCGGTGTCCGGCCCGAGCTGGTGCTCAAGGCGGGGCATTTCGGCTGGGGTCCGCTGGGCGAGGGGAACGCCAGCGTGGAGGGGGCGCAGCCGCTCCGCTACCGTGCACACTGGGCAGGTCACGGGCTAACGCCGGCGTCAGTGTCGGTGACCTTCGTGTCGCGGGCCGCCCTGGACTCCGGGATCGCGGCGCGGCTGGGCAGCAGGCGGCGTTTCGTGCCCGTCAGCGGCACCCGCACGGTACGCCGCGCCGGGCTTGTCGCGAACCGCGCCTGCCCGGCCATCGACGTGCACCCGGCGGACGGCACCGTCAGCCTCGGCGGCAGGGTCCTGGCGGCCCGGCCGGTCCGCGAGGTACCGCTGTCCCGGCGCTACCTGCTCGCCTGAACACGGAAGGAGCGCCACGGTGACCGATACCAGCACGCCGCGAGCGGACGGCTTCCGCATGCCAGCCGAATGGGCGCCGCACCAATGCTGCTTCATGGCCTGGCCGACCCGCCGGAGCCTGTGGGGCGGGCAGTTCGGTCAGGCGAAACGGGACTACGCGCAGATAGCCCGGACGATCGCGGGATTCGAGCCGGTGGTCATGATCTGCCGGCCCGGTGACGCGGGCGAGGTGCGCCGCCATTGCGGCGCCGCGGTTGAGGTGGCCGAGATCGAGATCGACGACTCGTGGGCACGGGACAACGGCCCCGTCTTCGTGGTGAACGACCGGGCCGAGGTCGCGGTCGTGGACTTCGGCTTCGACGCCTGGGGAGGCAAGTACCTCCCCTACGACCACGATGCCGCCCTGGGCAGGGCACTGGCTGACCTGCTCGGGGCCAGGCGGTACCAGGCTCCGCTGGTGCTCGAGGGAGGGGCCTTCTTCGTCGACGGCGAGGGGACGCTCATCACGACCGAGGGGCCGGCCCTCGACCCGCGCCGGAATCCGGGCATGACGAAGGAACGCTTCGAGGAAGCCACCCACGACTATCTGGCTGCCGACCGGGTGCTGTGGCTGGTGGCGGCCCCGGACCGGGATACGGACGGCCACATCGACGGCATAGCGGCCTATGTCCGGCCCGGACGGCTCCTGCTGCTGGTCCCCGCTGATCCCGGCGATGACAACTTCGGCTTCGCGCCGGAGAACCTCGCCCGTCTCGCCGAGGCCAGGGACGCCGCGGGACGCCGGCTGGACGTGATCCGCTTCGATGTCACCGGCTCGGCGATGGCCGGCCCGAACCAGGTTGACGTGCCGTATCTCAACTGCTACCTCGCCAACGGCGCCGTCATCGTCCCGGTATCGGGCACGCCGGCGGACGAGCCCGCGCTTGCGCAGCTGACCGCCGCGTTCAGTGACCGCACGGTCGTAGCGGTGCCGGGTGCCACGCTGTCATACGGCGGTGGCGGGCCGCACTGCATCACCCAGCAGATGCCGATCGGCAAGGCGGTGCCCTGAAACCGCCCTGCTCAGAGGCCGGCGTTCACATCCCCGGGGTGCGTCCCGCGAGGACCTCGGTCAGGAGGGCGGCGTCCGCGTTCCCGCCGGTCTGGATCACGGCGACGCGCTTGCCGGCCGCCCGTGAGCGCTCAGCGAGCAGCCCCGCCAGCGCGAGCGCGCCCGCGGGTTCGGCGACATTGTGGGTGGCCGCGAACAGGACCCGCATCGCTTCGGCCGCGTCGTCTTCGCTGATGGTCAGCACGCGGGCAGCGCCGGCGCAGATGACCGAGATGGCGTCCGGGTCCGGGACCCGGCATGCGACCCCGTCGATGAAGGTGTCCGCCGTGTCGGTGGTGACAACCCGCCCGGCCTTCACCGAAAGCGCCGTCGCGGGAGCCTGTTCCGCCACCACCCCCACCACCTCGGTGCGCAGGCCCAGAAGATCTCGCACGCCGATGATGGCGCTGATCCCGGAACCCATTCCCACCGGCACGTAGACGGCATCGAGCTCCCCGGCGGCGGCGAACAGCTCCCGGGCGTAGCTGGCCACCCCCAGCACCAGATCCGGGTGGTAGGCGGGGACGGTCTCCAGCCCACGCTCGGCGCCGAGCGCGCTGGCGTGCTCCCGCGCGGCCTGGAAGTCGTGGCCGTGCACGATCAGCTCGGCGCCGAAACCGCGCATGGCCGCGTTCTTGTCCGGGCTGTTGCCATGGGGGACGACGATCGTGACGCCCATCCCTGTTGCCCGCCCGGCGAAGGCCAGGCTCTGGCCGTGGTTCCCGCGGGTGGCGGACACGATGCCCTTGACCCCAGGCCGCCCGGTGCGCAGCCGTTCGGCGTACACCAGGCCGCCCCGGACCTTGAAAGCCCCGGTGGGTGTGTGATTCTCGTGCTTCACCCAGACCTCGGTGCCCACGTGGTCCGCGAGCAGCGGCCACACATACTGGGGCGTCGGCGGGACCCACCGCCCGACCACGCCAGCCGCCCACGCAAGCTCGTCAGCGCTGAACCGCATCCGTCAAGACTGCCATGCGGTCCCAGAGCTTCTGCGCGGCAGCGGGGTCTTTCCCGCGCGTCCACGGCAGCGGGTATTCGGGCCGGGCGCGCCGGTCGTGCCAGAACCGGCCGCTGCTCAGGCGTGCGTGCGGCGCGGTGGCCAGCCAGACAATCGTGTCGGCGCCCTGCTCGGGTGAGAGCAGGATCGGCCGGGTGACCCGCCGGAACCGGGGGAGCGCGGCGGCCACGCCCGGGGTGTCCACCCAGCCGGGATGCATGGCGTGGAAGGCGACGCCCGTCCCCGCGAGCCGCCATGCCCACTCCCGGCTCAGCGCCACCTGGGCCCTCTTGGCCCGCGCGTACGCGGTGACACCGTGGTAACGCGACGCGGGCAGCTGCAGCGTGGCGAGATCCAGGCGCTGGGTGTACATCCCGCCCGAGGAGACGGTGATCACCCTGGAGGGGGCGGCGGCGAGCAGCGCGGGCATCAGCAAGCGGGTCAGCAGGAACGGCGCGACCACCTGGCCCAGGACGGTCAGCTCGGTCCCGGCCCCGTCCGTGGCGAACTCGGGATGGATGACACCGGCGTTATGAATGAGCACGTCGAGCCGGTCGTGGGAGGCGCGGAACTCGCCGGCGAAGGCGTGGACGGCGTCGAGGTCCTCCAGGTCGGCCAGGCCGTAGCTGACGCTCGTGCTGCCGGACGCCGCGGCGATGCCGCGCCGCGCCCGCTCCGCCCGGCGGGGATCCCGGGCCAGCAGATGGACCGCCGCGCCCCGCCGCGCCAGCGCAACGGCTGCCGCGTACCCGATCCCGGAGGTCGCGCCGGTGATGACGATGGTCCGCCCGGCGGCGGGATAGCCGTCGGCGAACTCGGGCAGCAGGGCGGACCGGACGGCCAGGCCGATCCGGGAGAAGCCCGGGACGACGCAGGCCTCCAGGGCGGCGTCCACCACCGGCCCGGCCGCCCCGAGGCGGGTCATAGCGGGTCCCCGGACAGGGCACGCGCCAGCCCGGCGGCCGCCCGCTCCGCCACGGCGCGAAAGCCCGGCCGCAGGACGGGGTCGAGCACCCGCAGCGGTCCCCGCAGCCGCACCTGCGCCTCATAGCTCACGGTCGAGCCGTCCGTGCCGTCCGTCACCACGATCCGGTCCGTGGATCGCAGCAGGCCGCTGGCGGCGGCCAGCACCACCTCACGGTCCGGCACATGCCTGACGACCTCATATGTCAGGGCCATGCGCACTCCCAGGAACGGCACCACGAGCCGGAAGCGGGTACCAGCCCCGACCGGGCCGGGATCCAGCTGCTCCCCCGCGAGCACACCGGGATCCCAGGACACCGCGTTGCTGAAGGTCGCCAGGTAGCCGAACGTCTCCCCCGCTGGGTGCGCCGACTTAACGGTCGCCTGGTAACTGGCCATCACTGCCCCCCGTCACGCGTGCCGTCCCCCGCCGCCACCCGCGTGCTCCCCGCCCGCGCCAGCAGGTCATGCAGGCTGTCGCCGGGGCGCCCCGCGAGCACGTCCAGGCCCGGCCGCCCGGCGGCGACGGAGCGTGCCGCGTCCCGCGCCAGCCCGGCGGCCTGCGCGGTGGTGGCCGAGAACACGACGAGGCCGGCCCCGACCTGGTCGGCCAGCCCCGCGACCTCCTCGACCGGCAGGTCGGTGGCCAGGTGATGCACGAGCCAGCGGTCCTCGCGAAGGCAGGCCGCGGCCATGAGCGCGGGCAGGCCGTGCCGCTCCCCCGGCGGGGTGGTGACGACCGCCGTGCCCCGGGGGCGCCCCGCGGGCTGCCGGGCATGGGAGGCGATCAGCCGCTCGCAGATGGCGCTCGCCCGGTGCTCCTGCGCGATGGAGACCCGGCCGGCTTCCCAGTCGTCGCCGATCCTGTGCAGCGCCGGCGCGATGACGTGCTCGCACAGGTCGATGAGCGGCACACCGGCCGCCAGCCGCTCCAGCCGGTGGCGGGCCTGGGTCTCCTCGCCCCCGGCGATCGCCTGGTACAGCCCGTCCGCCTGGGCCGCCCAGTCGCGGACGTGGATGGGCCGGGAGGGCTCCCGGCCGAGCCGCCGCCGGGCCGCGAGCGCCGCGGCGTCGCCGTCGGTGACCTCATAGCCGCGGCCCACCTTCCGGGCTGGCAGCACGCCCTGGCGAACCCAGGCGTAGGCGGTCTGGTAGTGGACACCGAGGGTGTCCGCCGCCTCGCGCAGGTCCATCGAGCTCCCAGGTTTGTCGCCTGCCAGAATTTTAGTATACTTTAGTCTTGATTTCTAGAGCTCGCGTTCCGGGCACACAAGCGCCCGCGGCGTCGCGGTGGCCCAGCCGGCGGACGTCGTGGGAGGGCACCCGGGCAGGTGGGGGCCTGCCCGGGTGCCCAACAAACCAGTACCGGGCGGGCATGCGGCTGACCAGTGCAGACGGGGGCACGGACGTGATCACGATCGGGGAGCAGAGGGCAGGCAGGGCCGGGTGGGCCAGCCGGGCCGGGCGAGACGGCCGGCCACAGGTGGCCGTGGTCGGCGCCGGCGTCGCCGGCCTGACCGCCGCCTACCTGCTCCAGCAGGCCTATGACATCACCCTCTACGAGGCCGAGGACCGCCTCGGCGGGCACGCGCACACCCACGACATCGCCACCGCGGACGGCCGCCTGCTGCCCCTGGACACCGGGTTCATCGTGCACAACGCGCGCACCTACCCGAGCCTCATCCGGCTGTTCGGCGAGCTCGGGGTCACCACCAGGGACACCGAGATGAGCCTGTCCGTGCGCTGCGAGGGCTGCGGCCTCGAGTACGCGGGCTCCCGCGGCCCGCTGGGGCTGTTCCCGGCGGCCGGTTCCCTGGCCCGGCCGGAGTACCTGGCGATGCTGGCCGCCATCCCGGGCTTCTACCGCGACGCGCGGCGGCTGCTCGCCTCGCCCGGCGGGGCGCCGCTCCCGTTCGGGGAGTTCCTGCGGCGGGGCGGATACCGGCGCTACTTCGTCGCCCACTTCGCCGTCCCGCTCGTGTCGGCCGTCTGGTCGTGCCCGCCCGCGGACGCGCTGGAGTACCCGGCCCGCTACCTGTTCGAGTTCCTCGATCACCACGGGATGCTGCGGGTCGCCCGCACCTCCGCGTGGCGCACCGTCACCGGGGGCTCGCGTACCTACGTCGACAGCATCGCCAAGCAACTCACCCGCATCGCGGCCGGCGTGCCGGTGCGGGCCATCCGGCGCGCGGCCGGCGGGGTGGACATCCACGACGAGTACGGGGGCACCCGCCACTTCGCCCGGGCCGTGGTCGCCACCCATCCGGATGAGGCACTGCGCCTGCTGGACGCGCCCACCGCCGCCGAAACCGACATCCTCGGGACCTTCCGGTACACCTCAAGCCAGGTCGTCCTGCACACCGACACCGCTCTCCTGCCCCGGGCCCCGGCGGCCCGTGCGTCCTGGAACTACCTGCTGCGCGGCTGCTCCGGCGCCGCCGGGAACGTGGCGGTCAGCTACGACCTGAACCGGCTGCAGGGGCTCGATGAGCAGACCCGCTATCTGGTCACGCTGAACGCGCTCGACCAGGTGCGGCCGGACCGCGTGCTCCGGCGCATGACCTACCGCCACCCGCTCTACGACGAGCGATCCGTCGCGGCCCAGCGGCGCCTGCCCGGCCTGAACACTCCGGTCATCGCCTACGCCGGCGCCTACCACGGCTGGGGATTCCACGAGGACGGCTGCCGGTCCGGCATCGAGGCGGCCCGCGCGCTCGGGGTGGACTGGTGACCGCGGCGCTCTACCCCTGCGAGATCACCCACGTCCGCACGCGCCCGGTCCGGCGCACCTTCCGCTACCACAGCTACCTGTGGCTGGTGGACCTCGATGACCTGCCGCGGGTGCCGCTGCCGCTGCGCCCGCTCGCCAGATTCCCGGCCGGCGATCACCTCGGCGGCCCGGCCGGCGATCACCTGCCCGGCCCGGCCCGCTCGCTGCGTTCCAGCGTGGACGCCTATCTGGGCCGCCATGGCATCGGCCTCGCCGGCGGGCGGGTGCTCATGCTCGGTCACGCCCGGACCCTCGGCCACGTCTTCAACCCGCTCACCGTGTTCTGGTGCCACGGCGCCGACGGCAGCCTGGCGGCGGTCATCGCCGAGGTGCACAACACCTATGGCGGGCGGCACGCGTACCTGCTGCACCCGGACGGCCGCGGGCGGGCGGAGGCGGACAAGGACTTCTACGTCTCACCGTTCCTGCCGGTCGCCGGGCGCTACCGGCTGCGGCTGCCGGAGCCGGGCGGCACCCTGCGGCTGGGCGTCACCCTGCACATTGAGGGCCGGCCCGTGCTCGCCGCCGGCGTGACCGGGAAGCACCGCGCGTACACCCCGTGGCGCCTGCTCGGCTGCGCCCTCCGCTATCCCTTCGTCACCGGCCAGGTGACGGCGCTCATCCACTGGCAGGGGATCAGGCTCGCGGCCCGCCGCCTGCCGATGTACCCCCGGCCCGCCCATCGCCGGAAGGAAGGCATCCCATGACGACCGCGAGCGTTTCCTCACCACGCCCATCGCCGGGCGGGCCGCCCGGTTCGCACGCCCCGGGCGCAGCCGCCGCTCCGGCTCCGGCCACCCCGGGCGCAGCCGCCGCCCCGGCTCCGGGCGCACCTGCTCCGGGTGCTGCTGCCGCCGCCGCCCCGGCTCCGGCCGCACCGGCCGTCCCGGGCGCAGCCGCCGCTGCCGGCGTCGCGGGTGCCGGGCCTGCCATCCCGGCCGTCCCGGGCGGAGCCGCCGGCCCGGCCCGGGCCATGGTGGCCCGCGCGCTGCTGCGCCGGGTCGCCGCCCGGTTGCCGATCCGGGTGGAAACGGCCGCGGGCAGGCTGTCCGGCGGCGGCGGTCCGGGATCCCCGGTCCTGGTGATCAGCGACGAGGATGCCTTCTACCGGCGGCTGGGCTCGGCGGCGGCTGGGCTCGCGGAGGCCTACATGGCCGGGGACTGGGACAGCGACGACCTGGTCGGCCTTTTCACGGTGCTCGCCGGGAACGTGGCGGGCCTGGTCCCGGGGCCGTTGCAGGCGCTGCGCCACTGGTACATCCCGGCCGGGCCGACCGAGGAGGACGCCACCATCGACGGCGCGCGGCGCAACATCGAGCGGCACTACGACCTGTCCGATGACCTCTTCGCCCTCTTCCTCGACCCGAGCATGACCTACTCGAGCGGCCTGTTCGCCCCCGGCGACACCCTCGCCGGCGCACAGCGCCGCAAGATAGACACGCTGCTGGACCGCACCGGCGTCGGGCCGGGCACTTCGGTGCTTGAGATCGGCACCGGGTGGGGGGAGCTGGCGATCCGCGCCGCCGCCCGTGGCGCCCGGGTGACCACCCTCACCATCTCACCCTCCCAGTGGGCCACGGCCCGGCGGCGAGCCGCCACCGCCGGCGTCGCGGACCGGGTGGACATCCAGCTGCGCGACTACCGCGAGGCCAGCGGGTGTTATGACGTGATCCTGTCCGTCGAGATGATCGAGGCGGTGGGCGAGCGGTACTGGCCCGCCTACCTCGCCACCATCGACCGGCTGCTATCCCCCGGCGGCCGCGCGGGGCTGCAGGCGATCACCATGCCGCATGACCGCATGCTCGCCACCCGTGGCGGCCACACCTGGATCCACAAGTACATCTTCCCGGGCGGGCAGATCCCCTCCCTGCAGGCGATCACCGACGTCCTGCGGGCCCACACCAGGCTGGGCGTGACGGCGGACTTCCCCATGGGCCAGCACTATGCGCGCACCCTGGCACAGTGGCGCGGGCGGTTCCTCGGCGCCGCCGACGCGTTGGGGCAGCTCGGGTTCGGCCCCACTTTCCAGCGCATGTGGAACCTCTACCTCGCCTACTCCGAGGCGGGCTTCCGGGCCGGCTACCTCGACGTCCACCAGCTGCTGCTGGAACGCGGCTGGTGACCGGCGCCCGGCCTGCCCCGGTCAGCTGGCCGCACCGCCGGGTTCGCCCGCACCCGCCTGCCGGGCATGGGCCAGCCGCGCTGTGACGGCTCGCGAGCCGAGTGGCGGGAGATGCCTGCCGCACCGGCTGTCACTATGTGAGACGAGGGCGAGTCGCCTTCCCGTGCGAGGATCGAGGAACAGGGCTCATGGAGCCGGGAAGCTGGAACGAGGGGTTGTGGGCGGGACGGACGCCGCATCGCCGCAGGTGCCGACGCTGACTGTGGCCCTTGATATCCCGTCGGCGCACATTCTCGCCGATCAGGCGGCGATCATTCAGGACCTCCAGTACGTCATGGATTGCTGCAAGCGGCTGCTGACCGAGCTGGCCAGGCCCGAGGAGGACCGGGATGCGGTGGTGCCGCAGGCCCTCTGGTCGTCTGCCCTGGTGGCCTACGCTCGCTGCTTCGGCAAGGGCAAGCGATTCGGGCTGGCGCCCGAAGACGTGCGGGACCTGCCTCTTCATGGGGCGGTCATGAAATTTCATAAATGGGTGATCGAGGAGCGCAATAAGCTCACCGCGCATCCCGCAGACCCCGGTGAGATGGCGAAGGTGGGGGCGGCTCTCTCCCCGCCTGAACAGCCAGGGCGGCGGGTGGAAGGCATCGCTATTTTTTCTTCCAGCCATGTGCTCATCGATGCCGTCGGGGTGCGGCAGCTGGGTGGCCTCGCGTCAGAACTGGCGAAGCGAACCGCGGAGAAGGCACAGGAACAGCAGGACTGTGTGCTGACGGACGCACAGCGGCTGAACATCGACAGCTTGTACAGGCTGCCGCCGCTGCGCATGCGGCCACCCGCCGACGACGCTGCCGGAGATGCACCATAGGGCAGCCGGTCAACGCCCATCCCCGGCGGGCTGACCCACCGGACCTGGGTCACCTCAGCTATCTCAGCGGTGTCCCGGCGCGGGAACCAGATCCAGCCGCATCAGTTCCTCGCTGCGGCCCGGGTGCTCTTCCAGCGGCTGGCGGTAATTGTTGCTCACGAAGCCAGCCCGTTTATACAGGCACACGGCGGCGTCATTACCGTCGAGCACCCAGAGAAAGACAGTCCGCACCCCGAGGGCCTGCACGTGGTCGATGACGGCGGCGAGCATACTGGAGGCGACACCAGAGCGCCGGTATTCGGGTGTGACCCACAAGTACTCCAGATAGCACTTGTCGGCGGGCGTGCCGGGCTCACGGGTGGCGCCCAGAAGGCTGATCGGCGTGCCGTGAAGCATGCCTATGGCCCAAAGGCCCCGGCCAAACTCGGCCAGCCATCGCTTCTCACTGAAGGACTTTTCCCGGTCATATGTGGAGAGAAATGCGTGAGGTGATTCCTGCAGCGCGGATAGCCTGATATCCCTCAGCGTGAGCCACTCCTCACGGGCGAGCAGCTCAATATCGGGCACAAGTCTCGATTTTGACACGGCGTCACCTGGGCTTGCAAGATGAGGATGCAGCCAAAGCGCGCGCCGGGCACGTTCATTTCCCTATACTAAAGTTCGTTAAGGGTAAGCTGACGCGTTCAGTCCCCCGGACTCTCCAGGGCTGCTGCGGCCAGTCGCGCGCCCAGCCTTGCGGACCATCATCACCCTCAGTGCCGCACCCCTTCGAGTGGGCTCCGGGCCGGTGCTGGAGCCCGCCGGCCTAGTGGTGAAGCAGCAGGACCACGGCTACCGCGACCGCCATCGCCATGGTGAACAAGAAGGACGTCATCGCGGCCGCCACCCGCAGGAACTCAGCCAGCACGGCGGCCAGGCCACGTGCGGCCGAGGCCATCAGTGCCAGGAAGGCGACGACGAGGACAACAACCGCGATGGACGTCCCGCCAGCCGCCAGCGTGGCCTTCGGCGCGAGAGCCGAGGGGCGCCAGGAGCTGAGATGACGTGCCGCGAGGACAGTTGCCACTGCCAGATGGGGAGTTATTGTGTTCACGGGACTTCCTTCGTGTATGAGAGCGCGTGGGGGTTCCGCATGGCGGGCATCCTTGTTGGCGCAAGGGTGCCCGCGTCGCATGTGCGACCGCCGGGCCAGGACCGCTGGAGCGAGCCAGCATCTCGTGCGGGATACGCAGGTCTTCATCTGATCTTCTGAACTTCAGTAAAGTATTCATTGGGCCTCCCTTCATGCTGGTTGCCTCCCTTAAGGTTCCCCTACTGCCTTCATATTCATCAACCCCTGGCTTAACTACTCGCCAGGCATGACTCCCAGCGGACGCCTCGTTGGCGGCGTGGTACCCGGATAGTGCTCTACCTGCAGTTTCGCCGTGCCTATACAGTGGTATGAGGTGTTTGCGTGAAGTCTGAACTTAAGATGAACATAGGCAGGGTGACGTGGGCAGTCAGGATCCCCGGCAGCGTCTGGCCCAGCGTCTGCGTGCGCTCAGGGAAGAACACTGGCCTGGCAGGAAGATCACACAGCCTCAGCTTGCCCAGGCCCTGGGCGGCGGCAAGCCCCTCAGCGTGCCCCTCATCTCGTCCTGGGAGTCGCAGACCAACCCCCGGATCCCGCCCTTCGCCAGGCTGGAGGCCTACGCGGCGCTCTTCGCCACCCCTCGCTGCTTCGAGACAGACCCGCCCCGGCTGCTCAGTCCACGGGACATGAATGATGAGGAACGGCGGGCTATGAGCGACCTCAAGGAGGAACTGCGGCATCTGCGCAACGACGCGCTGCGGGCGGTTGCCTCCACGTCGGAGGCGGCCCGTGCCAGCGAGATCGAGGAATCACTGAGCGCCGGGCCCTGGCGCTTCGAGGACGGGAACTCGATCACGATCGTCTGCGCCCAGTGGCCGCAGCACATGCTCGAACGGATTCCCTACACCAGGGTGGACGACCCCGACTACATCGAGATGCTGACCTACTCAGAGCTCGACGCCCTCTTCGAACTGCATGGCCACCTCCGTGCCGCCAACCCGGCCAACCAGGTCAACCTGCGCATCGCCGGCCAGCTGAAATCAGACGATTACACCTCGCACCTGGCATCCCTGGGTGGTGTCGACTGGAACACGGCCACGAGCACGGCACTCAAGCGGCTGCCGCTGCCGGTGCAGCAGATAGCCGATTGGGATACCCCGGGTGAGCAGTATTTCGAAGTGGAGGAGAACGGGAAGAAGGTCAGGCACCGCCCGGTGCTGGACAAGGTGAAGGTCCAGGGCGGCGGGCCGGGGGAAGCCGGGAGCGCGGGCGCTCAGGGCGCGGCCGGTCCCGATGGCGCTGCTTACCAGGAGGTCCTCCGGGAGGACGTCGCGCTGTTCGCACGCGCGGTGAGCCCCTTCAACCGTGAGCGAACTGTTACTATCTGTAACGGCATGTATGGCCGGGGCACGTATGGCGTCGTCCGTGCGCTGACCGACGCTCTCTTCCGCGACCGCAACGTGGATTATCTGCGGTCGCGGTTCGGCGGGAGCGAGGCCTACTGCATCCTGACCCGCGTACCGATCGTCGAGGGAGTGACTTTGACCCCGGACTGGACCACCGGCGGCTACACGCTCTTCGAATGGTCCGGATAGCACCGGTGCTGGGCCATGCGACGCCGGATCACCATGGATCGCACCGCGACCTGCTGTGGGCACCCGTCAACCATTGTCCGTCCCGGCAGGGGATCGATGCCATCATCGTGCCGACCGCCCGGCGCCCGGCGTACCTGACCGGGGCAGCGGAGCTTGCCCAGGCACTGGGCTGCACCCTGGTGACGCTGCACAGCAAGGAATGGACGACAGCCGCGAAAGCGGTGGAGCGCCTGCCGCGGACGGTCGACCTGATCGCCATCGACGTGCCGGAACCAGCCCGGCTGCGGCTGCCCTGCTGGGACACGTCCCGCCTGCTCGCCGGGACGGTCTTCGCCCGCCGGTCGGACCTGAGCGCGAAGCGCAATCTGGGCCTCGTCCTCAGCCGCCTGCTCGGCTGGTCGCGCGTGCTGTTCCTCGACGATGACATCACCGGACTGGACCCGGCTGACGTGCGCGGGGCAATCGGCCTGCTGGACACCCACAGTGCCGTCGGCCTGAACATCGGCGGCTTTCCCGACCATTCGGTGGTGTGCCACGCGTACCGGCAGGCTGGCGGGGGGCAGCAGTCTTTCGTCGGCGGCGGGGCGCTTGCCGTTAACGTGGAGCGCAGCAATTCGTTCTTTCCCGAGATCTACAACGATGACTGGTTCTTCCTGCTGGACGGCGACAAAGGGCTCCAGCCCGTCGCGATCGCCGGGCAGGTCAGCCAGTATCCCTATGATCCGTTCCGCACCCCCGACCGCGCCCGCGCCGAAGAGCTTGGCGACGTGCTCGCCGAAGGGATCTACTGGCTGCTCGACCAGGACCGGTCGATCATCGACGCCAATCAGGCTTACTGGGCCAGGTTCCTGGTCAAGCGCCATTTGTTCATTGAGCGGGTACTGGGGATGGTGGAGAAGGACGCCATCGGGGCGGACGACAAGGCGCGCAGGATCACCGCGCTGAAGGGCTCGCTGGGCCGCCTGGCGCTTATCACGCCGGCGCTGTGCGAGAGCTACCTCCGGGCGTGGGCAGACGACCGGCAGCGTTGGCAGCGTCACATCCAGCGGCTGCCGACCCGCCAGCACCGGGCCGATGCCCTCGCCGAGCTGTCGCGGCGGGGCTCCCCGCGCCTGACATGGCAGCTCAGCAGGCAGAACGGCTACCCAGTGGCCGTTGCCGGCACCATGACAGAACCGGGCTCCCGCGCGTGGGAAGCATCAGTCGCGGTGGGAGTGGGTGTTGACCCTGCGTGAAGATCTGATGTATGTAACATAATATGCTATTTCCGCCCAAAACCCATGCTGGCCCGTGGTGAGGAAGTCACCGGGGCAACCGGCGCAGCCGGCGGGCGCACCGGTACCGGCGGACATCGTCATCCGGGGCGGGTGGCTGATCACCCTCAACCCCGGCCGCGAGATCTACCGGGACGGCCTGGTCGCGATCCGGGGGTCGAAGATCGTGGCGGCGGGCAGCCGGGCCGAACTCGGCGACCGCTACACCGGCGAGACCGAGATCGACGCGACGGACGACGTGATCCTGCCCGGCATGGTGAACGGGCACCGCCACATCCTCTCCGGCGCCCGCGGCGCGGCCCCCGAGGGCCTGGTGACCCTCGATGTCCTGCGCGCCTTCTTCTACCCGAGTTTCGAAGCCCTCACCGAGGAGGACATGCATGTGTACGCCATGCATCACTCCGCGGAGATGCTGCGGTTCGGCACCACGCTGTTCTCCGAGCCCGGCTGCACCTACCTGGACGCGGTACTTGAGGGCATAGCGAGCACCGGCATCCGCTGCCGCATCGGCCCCTGGACCTGGGATCACGGCGGCCCGTCGGCCGGCACGCTCCCCAGTACCTGGCTGAAGATGACCCACGACGAAGCGGTCGAGCGGCTCAAGGACGGGGTCGCTACCGTCAGGTCGTTCGGCAACAAAAGGATCCGCGATGCGGTGACCATCGAGGGCGTGGGCACCTGCTCCGACCAGCTCAACGTGAGCGCGTCAGCCCTGGCCGCCGAGCTTGACTCGCTGTGCGTCCTGCACAAGGCCACCTCCGAGCAGGAGGTCGCCCTCGAGTCCCGGGCGTTCGGGCACCGCCCCCTGGAGCACATGTACCGGATCGGCGCGCTGAACGAGCACGTCTTCCTCAACCACATGACCTCCCTGGAGGAGTTCGAAGTGGTCATGGTGGCCGAGACCGGGGCCCGGGTGTCCTGCAACCCGAGTTCGGCCCTGCGCCTGTGCAAGGGCACGACCCAGACCGGGAAGTGGCCCGAACTGCTGCGCGCGGGCGTGCCGGTCGCCCTCGGCACCGACGCCGAGAACGCCTCGAACTTTCACGACCTCGTGCGCTCCATGTACCTGGCGGCGGTCCTTCCGCGGGACGCGAGGCGCGACCCCAAGGCGGTCACGGTCGAGCAGGCGGTGGAGATGGCGACGCTGGCCGGCGCCGTGGCCATGCGCTGGGATGACGAGCTCGGATCCATCGAGGAGGGAAAGGAAGCGGACGTCGTCATCTTCGACACCAACGACTTCGACTGGCGCCCGCTGCACAACCCGCTGACCAACCTCGTCTACAACGCCACGGGGCACTCGGTCGACACCGTGATCGTGGGCGGTGAGATCTGCGTCAGGCGGGGGGAACTGACCGGGCTCGATGGTGAGGAACTCCGGGCCAGGGCGGCGGAGGTCGACCTGCGGGTGCTGCGGCGCATCGGCGCCGATCCCAGCCCGGCGTGGCCCGTCAGGTGAGGGACGCGCCAGCAATGATCATTGACGCCCACAGTCACATCCTCAGCCTCGCCACCGATCCCCGGTTCACCGTGGACTACGGGCGGGAAGGGTCGCTGTGCATCTACCGGAGCATGGGGCGCCTGCCCTCGCACCGTCTGCCCACCGAGCAGGAATGGGAGGCCAGCGGGTTCGCCCGGGCCGGATGGCCACTCATCGGCCCGGCGGAATCGCGCCGTGACCACCCCGGTTTCGACAAGATCGTCGTGCTCGCGGTCTCGCCCCAGTACCTGGACGGGCAGCTCATCGGGACGGTCGACACCAGCGGCGTGCTGGGCGTGGAGGGGCCGCCGGACCCCGAGAAGTGCAACGACTACATCGCCGCCGTGGTCGCGGCCGACCCGGAGCATTTCATCGGGTTCGCCTCGGTCAACCCGGCCTTCCGGGGCCCGGCGGCCGCGGTGGCGGAACTGGAGCGCGCCATCACCCAGCTCGGCCTGACCGGGCTGAAGCTCTACCCGATGTACCAGCACTGGGCCGCGAACGACCGCGACCTGGCCTTCCCCGTCTACGCCAAGGCGGCCGAGCTCGGCATCCCGGTGATGATCCACCAGGCCGGGTCCACCCGCATCGACGCCAGCCTGGAGCTGGGCCTGGCCCTCCTCGACGACATCGGGCGCGTGTTCCGCGATCTGCGGGTCATCATCGCCCACTGCGGGCTGCCCTGGGTGGACGAGGCGCTGTTCCTGCTCACGAAGCACCCGAACTTCTACGCGGAACTGTCCTACCTGATCGCCACCCTGACCCGTCGCGACCTGTTCCTCCTCCTGCACCGGTGCGAGCCCGCGTTCGTCCCCCTGGAGAAGATCTTCTTCGGCACCGACTACCCCGGCTTCCTCTACGACCCGGTCAAGCTCCGCGACAAACTGCTGACCGCCAACTCCGAAGCCGCCGCCGTCAGCCTCCCCCCCATCCCGCAGGCCAAGCTCGACGGCATCATGGGCGACAACGCCGCCGCCGTCCTCGGCCTCCCACCCCCATGATCGTGGTTATTCACACGGCCTGGAACCCGCGCACGTAACCACGATCATGAAAAACCGGGTTGGGGCGCAGCCGGGCGCGGGGG
>CAVUIU010000023.1:0-84450 GCA_963741615.1 uncultured Actinomycetes bacterium | reverse complement strand
AGGGGAGAGCGACCATGCCGACGTCTGGTGAATCACCACCCGAGCTTGTCGCCCGTTTCGACGAACTCGCCGCCCTGGCCGCCGGCGCCGACCGCAGGGAGGTATTCGGCTATCCCAGCTGCGTGATCCACGGCAACATGTTCATGGGGCTGTACGAAGATTCGCTCATTCTGCGGCTGGCCGAGCCGGACAAGGCCGAGTTCCTCGGCCGTTATGGCGGAGGGCTGTTCGAGCCCCTGCCGGGCCGGTCGATGAAGGAATATGTTGTCGTCCCGCCCGCCCTGGTCGGCACCGCCGAGATCGAGGACTGGGTGCGCAGATCATTCGCCTACACCGAGCAACTCCCGCCGAGGGAGGGCAGGAGCGCCGACCGCTAGCGGCGCCGCAGGCTCCAGGGGGTGTGGCCGCAGGGCAGTTGTCGGCTCAGCCCGGGGCGGACAGCCAGGCGTCGATCCCCGCCAGCAGGCGGGCCGCGGTGCCGGGCGGCGCGGCCGAGCCACGCACCGACATCCGGGCCAGGCCCGCGATCTCGGCGTCATTCATCCCGTGCACATGCCGCGCGATCTCGTACTGGGCGTTCAGCCGGGACCCGAACAGCAGCGGGTCGTCCGCGCCCAGCGCCACCGGCACGCCGTCATCGAGCAGGGTGCGCAACGGCACGTCACCGGGCCGGGCGGCCACCCCCAGCGCCACGTTGGAGGTGGGGCACACCTCCAGCGTGATACCGCTGGCGGCCAGGCGCTTGGTGAGCTCGCGGTCGGCGGCGGCGGCGACGCCGTGGCCGATCCGGTGGGCGTGCAGGTCATCCAGGCAGGACCGCACGCTGGCAGGCCCGGCCAGTTCCCCGCCGTGCGGGGTGAGCAGCAGCCCGGCCCGGGCGGCGATCCGGAACGCGGCGGCGAAGTCATGCGCCGAGCCGCGCCGCTCGTCGTTGCTCAGCCCGAACCCGATCACCCCCCGGCCCACGTACTGGCCGGCGAGGCGGGCCAGGGTGCGCGCCTCCAGCGGATGCTTGGTCCGGTTGGCGGCGATGATCACGCCGATCCCGACGCCGGTCGCCGCCGACGCGGCGTGGGCGGCGGCCAGCACCAGTTCCACGGTCGGGGTCAGGCCACCGAAGCGCCCCGCGTACCCGGAGGGATCTACCTGGATCTCCAGCCAGCCCGAACCTTCCGCCTTCTCGTCCTGCGCCGTCTCCCGCAGCAGGCGGAACACGGCCGGCTCGTCGGTGAGCACCGAGCGGGCGATGTCGTACAGCCGCTGGAACCGGAACCAGCCCCGCTCGTCGGTGCCGCTCAGCCGCGGCGGCCAGGCCGCCGCGAGCGCCTCGGGCAGGTGGATCCGCCGCTCATGGGCCAGCTCGACCAGCGTGGGGTGGCGCATCGCGCCGGTGAAATGCAGGTGCAGGTGCGCCTTGGGCAGTGTGGCGAGCGGCCGTGCCATGAGCAGCTGCCGCAGCCCGGCCGGGGCTATCGCGCCTGCGCGAGCAGCTTGCCGAGCCGGGTGATCCCCTCTTCGAGATCGGCGTCGCCGAGGGCGCAGGACAGCCGGAAATACCCGGGGGTGCCGAAGGCCTCACCGGGGACCACCGCGACGTCGGCGTGGTCCAGGATGACCTCGGCCAGCTCGGCGCTGCTGGCCGGCCTGCTGCCCGCGAGCTCCTTGCCCAGCACGCCCTTCACCGACGGGTAGCAGTAGAAGGCTCCCTCGGGCAGCGGGCAGATCACCCCGGGTATGTCGTTAAGCATGGTGGTCATCGCCAGCCGCCGCCGGTCGAATGCCGCGCGCATCTCCGCCACCGCGGACAGGTCACCGGTGACCGCCGCCAGCGCGGCCGCCTGGGCGACGTTGCAGACGTTGGAGGTGGCGTGGGACTGCAGGTTCCCCGCGGCCTTGATGACATCGGCCGGGCCGATCATCCAGCCGACCCGCCAGCCGGTCATGGCGTAGGTCTTCGCCACCCCGTTGAGCACCACGCAGCGGTCGGCGAGCTCGGGCGCCGCCACCGGGATGGACGAGAACTTCGCCTCGCCGTAGACCAGGTGCTCGTAGATCTCGTCGGTGGCCACCCACAGGCCGCGCTCGGCCGCCCACTGCCCGATCTCCGCGACCTGCCCGGGCGGGTAGACCGCCCCGGTCGGGTTGGACGGGGAGACGAAGACCAGCAGCTTGGTGCGGCTGGTGCAGGCCGCCTCCAGGTCGGCCACGGACGCGCGGTAGCCGGACCGCTCGTCGGTCATGACCGGGACCGGCACGCCGCCGGCCAGCGAGATGGCCTCCGGGTAGGTGGTCCAGTACGGGGTCGGCAGCAGCACCTCGTCGCCGGGGTCGAGCAGGGTCGCGAACGCCTCGTATACCGCCTGCTTGCCGCCGTTGGTGATCAGCACCTGGCTCGCGCTGACCTGGATAGCCGGAGTCGCGCGCGGTCTTGGCCGCTACCGCCTCCCGCAGCTCCGGCAGCCCGGCGGCGGGGGTGTACTGGTGGAAGCGCGGCTCGCGCGCACGCGCGCTGCGCCGCCTCGACGATGTAGCCGGGAGTGGGGAAGTCCGGCTCCCCCGCGCCGAACCCGATCACGGGCCGCCCGGCCGCCCGCAGCGCCTTCGCCTTGGTATCGACGGCCAGGGTCGCCGACTCGGCGATGGCGGACACGCGGGCGGAGATGCGGGGGTGGGGTGAGGTCATGTCCCCATCTTGGCATCCGGCCACCTTTGCGTGCGCCACGGTTCGACGCCGGGGCATCGGCAACGTAGACTTCATCAACTGGCGGTGGTTCACTTCGCTGACCACGCACGCCCGCATGGGCTGCGGTGCGCAACACTGTGCAGCCGGCGGCAGCCGATGGCTTGACCAGTTCGCGCTGGTCAGGGCGTCAGGCAGAGGGCAGTAGCTCAATTGGCCAGAGTCCCGGTCTCCAAAACCGGTGGTTGGGGGTTCGAGTCCCTCCTGCCCTGCGAGCACAGCCCGTCGGCGCGTCGGCCGTCGGTATCAATGAGTGACCGATCAGTGTTGTTCAGGTGAGGACATGGCGACACAGACGCGCGGCGAGACCGCGCAGAAGCGGGCGAAGTCCGGAGGCCCCGCCAAGGGCGGCCGGACCAGTCCCGCGCTGTTTATCCGCCAGGTCATCGCCGAACTGCGCAAGGTTATCTGGCCGACCCGCCGGGAACTGCGCACGTACACGATCGTCGCGCTGACGTTCGTGCTCGTGATGGTCGTAATCGTGACCTCGCTGGACTACTTGTTCACCAAGCTGGTGTTCTGGGCGTTCGGCTGAGTCAGCCGCCGCGCGGGCCCGCGGGCCGGAGTGACGGCGCGTGCCGGGGTCATGCCGCCAGGAAGGACTTCCTGGCGGTCTGGCGCCGGGTAAGGCCGGGGACCGGTGCTGCCAGTAGTTCCCGGCGCCGGTGCCGCCAGGAAGAGCGGAGAGAAAGAGTTATCGTGTCCGAGTCCCAAGTGCACGCCGGTAGTCAGCCAGAGGATGCTGCCCCGGCAGCCAGCGAGGTTGAGGCAGCTCAGGCTGAGGCCGGTGAGGCGGCGGAGGCCGATGAGACGGCGGAGGCCAGTGGGGCGGCAGAGGCCGAGGATGCTGGTGAGACGGCGGAGGCCCAGGCTGAGCAGGCCGAGTCCTGGGAGGCCACGGCTGAGGAGGCGGGAGCCGCGCCCGAAGAGGCCGGGGTAGCCGAGCCAGGAGAGGCCGAGGCCGGGGGAGCCGAGCCTCAGGAGGCCGAGCTCCAGGAGGCCGGGTCTGAGGAGGCCGGGGTCGAGGAGGCCGGGGCCGAGGAGGCCGAGGAAGACGAGGCCGACCCGGTCGAGGCCTACGCCGCCGAGCTGCGGCAGCTGCCGGGCGACTGGTACGTGGTGCACTCCTACGCCGGCTACGAGAACCGGGTCAAGGGCAACCTGGAGAGCCGCACGCAGTCCCTGAACATGGAGGACTACATCTTCCAGATCGAGGTCCCGGTGCATCAGGTGACCGAGATCAAGGGCGGCAAGCGCCAGCAGGTGCAGGAGAAGGTGCTCCCCGGCTACATCCTGGTCCGGATGGACCTGACCGACGAGTCCTGGGCCGCGGTGCGCAACACCCCCGGGGTAACCGGGTTCGTCGGCCTGTCGAGCCGGCCATCGCCGCTCAGCCTGACCGAGGTGGCCACCCTGCTCGCCCCCGAGCCGCAGGAGAAGGCGGCGAAGGCCGAGGTCACCCGGACTGGCCGTGGAATACGAGGTCGGCGAATCCGTTACGGTGATGGATGGCCCGTTCGCGACGCTGCCGGCGACCGTGAACGAGATCAACCCCGATACCCAGAAGCTCAAGGTGCTGGTGTCGATTTTCGGCCGGGAAACGCCGGTCGAGCTCTCCTTCGACCAGGTCTCCAAGATCTGATCACGGGCGCGCAAGCACGCAGGGAACAGGAAGAGGAAACAGGAACCGATGGCTCCCAGACGGAAGAAGATCGCTGCCGTCGTCAAGGTGCAGCTGAACGCGGGCGCAGCCACCCCGGCGCCGCCGGTGGGCACGGCCCTGGGCCCGCACGGCGTCAACATCATGGACTTCTGCAAGCAGTACAACGCGGCGACCGAGTCCCAGCGGGGCAACGTCATCCCGGTCGAGATCACGATCTACGAGGACAGGTCGTTCTCGTTCATCACCAAGACGCCGCCGGCCCCTGAGCTGATCAAGAAGGCGGCGGGCGTGGACAAGGGCAGCGGGACGCCGCACACGGACAAGGTCGGCTCGGTCACCGCCGCGCAGGTCCGCGAGATCGCGCAGACCAAGATGCCCGACCTCAACGCGAACACCATCGAGGCCGCCGAGAAGATCATCGCAGGCACGGCGCGCTCGATGGGGATCACCGTCAAGGACTAAAGCGAAGCGAACATGCGTTCTATTCTGCCCCATGGACGCGGGAGTGACCGCCACGGGCCGGTTAGCCCGGCATGTGGCAGGGCCAGCGCTTGGCCCACCGACCACGACCTCCGTTGAGCAAGGAGACAAGAACATGAAGCGCAGCAAGGCATTCAGGGCCGCCGAGGCCGAGGTCGACCGGAGCCGGCTCTACAGCCCGGCCGAGGCGGTCGTGCTCGCCCGGAAGACCTCCACCACCAAGTTCGACCCCACCGTCGAGGTGGCGCTCCGGCTCGGCGTGGACCCGCGCAAGGCGGACCAGATGGTCCGCGGCACGGTGAACCTGCCCAACGGCACCGGCAAGACCGCCCGGGTGCTCGTCTTCGCCACCGGCGACCGGGCGGAGGAGGCGCGGGCGGCCGGCGCCGACTACGTCGGCTCCGACGACCTCATCGAGCGCATCCAGGGCGGGTTCCTCGACTTCGACGCCGTCGTCGCCACCCCCGACCTGATGGGCAAGGTGGGCCGGCTCGGCCGGGTCCTGGGCCCGCGTGGGCTCATGCCCAACCCCAAGACCGGCACGGTCACGCCCAACGTGGGCAAGGCCGTCACCGACATCAAGGGCGGCAAGATCGAGTTCCGGGTGGACCGGCACGCCAACCTCCACTTCATCATCGGCAAGGCGTCCTTCACCGACGCGGCCCTGGTGGAGAACTACGCCGCCGCCATGGACGAGATCCTGCGGCTGAAGCCGTCGGCGGCCAAGGGCCGGTACCTGAGGAAGGTCGCCATGACCACCACCATGGGCCCGAGCATCCCGGTCGACCCGAGCAAGACCCGCGGCCTCACCGAGGACGCCCAGCCCGCAGGCTGGCGCCCGGCTACCGCGCCAGCGCCGCACGAGACGCGGTGCCGGGTGACCGCCGTTGGCAACGACGCGGGTGGATTGCGGGTAGACTGAAGACAGCCAAAGACCGTCGGTTGCCGCCGCGTGCCTGGCACGGGGTGGCCGAAGGACCCGCGCATCGCGGGCGGCCCGCGCAGGCGTCCGAGCAGAGCGCTGCTCGCCCCTCCTGGGGCGTCGCGGTGTCCACGCCCTGGTGCCACGCGCCGGGGCGTTTCGTTTTGCCGGGCCTCGCCGACGCCGGACGCGGCTGGCGCCCCCCCAGGGGGTGCCGCCAGCCCAGGAAAGGAGGCCCATGGCGAGGGCGGAGAAGGTGGCCGCGGTCGCCGAGCTGACCGAGCGGTTCCAGAGCTCCAGCGGCGCCGTGCTGGCCGAGTACCGGGGCCTGACCGTGGCCCAGCTGGCCGAGCTGCGCCATTCGCTCGGCGAGCGGGCGACGTTCAGCGTGGTCAAGAACACCCTGACCAAGCTCGCGGCGGCCGAGGCAGGCATCGCGGCGGAACTGGAAGGGCTGCTGAGCGGACCCTCGGCGATCGCCTTCGTCCAGGGCGACGTGGTCGAGGCGGCCAAGGGACTGCGCGACTTCGCCAAGGTCAACCCGGCCCTGGTGATCAAGGGCGGGGTGATCGACGGCAAGTCGATGAGCCCGTCGGAGATCGAGCGGCTCGCCGACCTCGAATCGCGCGAGGTGCTGCTGGCCATGCTGGCCGGCGCCATGAAGGCGTCGATGGCCAACGCGGCGGCCACGCTCAACGCGCTGCCGGTCCAGATGGCCCGGCTGGCCGGAGCGCTCCAGGCGAAGCTGGAAGCCGAGGTCGGGCCCGGCCGACACGGCGCCGGCCGACACGGCACCAGCCGACGCGGGGCGGCCGACACGGCACCAGCCGATACGGCGCCGGCCGACACGGCGCCGGCCGACACGGCGGAGTCCGGAACTGACACAGGCCCAGCCGACACACCCAACGACGAGCCCGCGGCCGCCGCCGCCGCGGACGAAGACCCATCAACGGAGGAATGACCACCATGGCCAAGCTCAGCACCGACGACCTGCTCGACGCCTTCAAGGAGATGACCCTCCTTGAGCTGTCGGACTTCGTCAAGAAGTTCGAGGAGGCCTTCGACGTCAAGGCCGCGGCCCCGGTCGCGGTGGCCGCCGCGGCACCGGGCGGCGGCGGCGCGGCCGCCGAGGCCGAGGCCGAGGAGAAGGACGAGTTCGACGTCATCCTCGAAGCCGCGGGCGACAAGAAGATCCAGGTCATCAAGGAAGTCCGCTCCCTGACCAGCCTCGGCCTGAAGGAGGCCAAGGACCTGGTGGACGGCGCGCCCAAGCCGCTGCTTGAGCACGTCAACAAGGAGACGGCGGACAAGGCCAGGGCCGCGCTCGAGGGCGCTGGCGCGACCGTCACAGTCAAGTAACGGTCTCGTCAAGATGGATGTGCCCGGCCGGCTTGAGCCCGCCGGGCACACACATCCCGGAGCGCCGTTGGCCGCCCGTGGCGGTGCCGTTGGCCGCCCGTGGCGGTGCCGTTGGCCGCGCCTGGCGGTGTAGCAGGCCGATTGGCCGCGCCTGGCGGCGGCGTCCGGATCCGGCGATTTACCGGCAGGGCAAGGACGATTCGCCGAACTGATAGGCTTACCCGTAGGGATGCAATCTACACCAGAAGCTGGCTGTGGCGTTCGTCACGTCGCCGAGTTCGGCCGGAACAGCCCGGCGGACTTGACGTTGCCTAGAACGAGCCATGCTGCGGAGCAACCGTGAACCTCATAGTTAGATACACTTGACCAGCGGTGTGGCCGTCGGCTACACTGCCAATTTGCGCTGCACTCTCTAACGTCCTCGACCAGCCCGAGCCCCTCGCGGCGTGTCCGCAGGGCGTTTTGGTGCGTGCGGTGAAAATTCGCCACAAGCTCGGAAGGACCCCTGTTGGCAGCATCGCGCAGCGCCTCAGCCACCAGCCCAGCTAACCGCCGCGTCTCCTTCGCCCGCTTCACCGAACCACTCGAGGTCCCCGGCCTCCTTGCCCTGCAGACAGACTCGTTTGACTGGCTGCTGGGCAACGAGCGCTGGCTGACCCGGGTGGAGGCGGCGCAGAAGGCGGGCGATAAGGACATCCCGGAGCAGTCGGGCCTTGAGGAGATCTTCGAGGAGATCAGCCCGATCGAGGACTTCACGGGAACGATGTCCCTGTCGTTCCGTGACCACCGGTTCGAGCCGCCCAAGTACTCCGTGGAGGAGTGCAAGGACAAGGACATGACCTACTCCGCCCCCATGTTCGTGACGGCGGAGTTCATCAACAACAGCACCGGCGAGATCAAGAGCCAGACCGTCTTCATGGGCGATTTCCCGCTCATGTCGCCCAAGGGCACCTTCATCATCAACGGCACCGAGCGGGTCGTCGTCTCACAGCTGGTCCGCTCGCCGGGTGTCTACTTCGACCGCCAGGTGGACAAGACCTCGGACAAGGACATCTACAGCTGCAAGGTGATCCCGTCCCGCGGGGCCTGGCTGGAGTTCGAGATCGACAAGCGGGACAGCGTCGGCGTCCGCATCGACCGCAAGCGCAAGCAGAGCGTCACCGTGCTGCTCAAGGCGCTCGGCTGGGACGAGGCGCGGATCCTGGAGCGGTTCGGCGGGTACGAGTCGATGCGCGCCACCCTGGAGAAGGACCACACCACCGGCCAGGACGACGCCCTGCTCGACATCTACCGCAAGCTCCGGCCGGGCGAGCCGCCGACCAGGGAGTCCGCCCAGGCACTGCTGGAGAACCTCTACTTCAACCCGAAGCGGTACGACCTGGCCAAGGTGGGCCGCTACAAGATCAACAAGAAGCTCGGCCTGTCCCAGCCGATCCGGCAGGGCACGCTGACCGAGGATGACATCGTCGCCACCATCGAGTACCTGGTCCGGCTGCACGCCGGCGAGGACGAGGCGAAGGCGGGCGACGCGATCATCCCGGTCGAGACCGACGACATCGACCACTTCGGCAACCGGCGCCTGCGCACGGTCGGCGAGCTGATCCAGAACCAGGTCCGGCTGGGCCTGGCCCGGATGGAGCGCGTGGTCAGGGAGCGGATGACCACCCAGGACGTCGAGGCGATCACGCCGCAGACCCTGATCAACATCCGGCCTGTCGTCGCCTCCATCAAGGAGTTCTTCGGCACCAGCCAGCTCTCGCAGTTCATGGACCAGACCAACCCGCTGGCCGGCCTGACCCACAAGCGCCGGCTGTCGGCGCTCGGCCCCGGCGGCCTGTCCCGCGAGCGGGCCGGGTTCGAGGTCCGCGACGTGCACTCCTCGCACTACGGCCGGATGTGCCCGATCGAGACGCCGGAAGGCCCGAACATCGGCCTGATCGGCTCGCTGTCCTCCTACGCCAGGGTCAACGCGTTCGGCTTCGTCGAGACTCCCTACCGCAAGGTGAAGTCTGGCAAGGTCAGCGGCCAGATCGACTACCTCACCGCGGACGAGGAGGACCGGCACGTCATCGCCCAGGCGAACGCGCCGCTCGGACCGGACGGGGCGTTCGCCGAGGATCGCGTGCTCGTGCGCCGCAAGGGCGGCGAGGTTGACTACATCCGCCCGGACGAGGTGGACTACATGGACGTGTCGCCGCGCCAGATGGTGTCGGTGGCCACCGCCATGATCCCGTTCCTGGAGCACGACGACGCCAACCGCGCCCTCATGGGCTCCAACATGCAGCGCCAGTCGGTGCCGCTGCTGCGGAGCGAGGCCCCGCTGGTGGGCACCGGCATGGAGTACCGCGCCGCCACTGACGCCGGGGACGTCATCGTCGCCGGCAAGGCGGGGGTGGTGGAGGAGTCCTGCGCCGACTACGTGACCGTGGCCAACGACGACGGCACCCGGAACACCTACCTGGTGGCCAAGTTCCGCCGGTCCAACCAGGGCACCTGCTTCAACCAGAAGCCGGTCGTGGCCGAGGGCCAGCGAGTGGAAGCGGGCCAGGTCATCGCGGACGGCCCGTGCACCGATCAGGGCGAGATGGCGCTCGGCCGGAACCTGCTGGTCGCCTTCATGCCCTGGGAGGGCCACAACTACGAGGACGCGATCATCCTCTCCCAGCGGCTCGTCCAGGACGACGTCCTGTCCTCGATCCACATCGAGGAGCACGAGGTGGACGCCCGGGACACCAAGCTCGGCCCGGAGGAGATCACCAGGGACATCCCGAACGTCTCCGACGAGGTGCTCGCCGACCTCGACGACCGCGGCATCATCCGGATCGGTGCCGAGGTGGTCACCGGCGACATCCTGGTCGGCAAGGTCACCCCGAAGGGGGAGACCGAGCTGACCCCCGAGGAGCGGCTGCTGCGCGCCATCTTCGGCGAGAAGGCGCGCGAGGTGCGCGACACGTCGCTGAAGGTGCCGCATGGCGAGTCCGGCAAGGTGATCGGCGTCCGGGTCTTCACCAGGGAGGACGGCGACGAGCTGCCGCCCGGCGTGAACGAGCTGGTGCGCGTGTACGTGGCCGCCAAGCGCAAGATCACCGACGGCGACAAGCTGGCGGGCCGGCACGGGAACAAGGGGGTCATCGCGAAGATCCTCCCGATCGAGGACATGCCGTTCCTCGAGGACGGCACGCCGGTGGACATCGTGCTCAACCCGCTCGGTGTGCCGGGCCGCATGAACGTCGGCCAGGTACTCGAGACGCACCTCGGCTGGGTCTCCAAGTCCGGCTGGAAGGTCAACGGCGAGGACGCCGACTGGAAGAAGCGGCTGCGCAAGATCAGCGCGGACGTGGCCGAGCCGGGCACCCCGGTGGCCACCCCGGTCTTCGACGGCGCCCGAGAGGAAGAGATCACCGGGCTGCTCGCCAGCGTGCTGCCCAACCGGGACGGCGACCGGATGGTCGGCGGCAACGGGAAGGCGACCCTGTTCGACGGCCGGACCGGTGAGCCGTTCAAGGACCCGATCGCGGTCGGCTACATCTACATCCTCAAGCTGCTGCACCTGGTCGATGACAAGATCCACGCCCGGTTGACCGGCCCCTACTCGATGATCACCCAGCAGCCGCTGGGCGGGAAGGCGCAGTTCGGTGGCCAGCGGTTCGGTGAGATGGAGGTGTGGGCACTGGAGGCCTACGGCGCCGCCTACGCGCTCCAGGAACTGCTCACCATCAAGTCCGACGACGTCCTCGGCCGGGTCAAGGTGTACGAGGCCATCGTCAAGGGCGAGAACATTCCCGAGCCCGGGATCCCCGAGTCGTTCAAGGTGCTCATCAAGGAGATGCAGTCCTTGTGCCTGAACGTCGAGGTGCTCTCCAGCGACGGTGCCGCGATCGAGATGCGTGATACCGACGAGGACGTGTTCCGTGCCGCCGAAGAACTCGGCATCGACCTGTCCCGGCGCGAGCCGAGCAGCGTTGAAGAGGTCTGATCCGATCTACCCCAGGGGACTAACAGGTGCTTGACGTTAACTTCTTCGACGACCTGCGTATCGGCCTGGCGACCGCGGACGACATCAGGCAGTGGTCGCACGGCGAGGTCAAGAAGCCAGAGACCATCAACTACCGCACGCTCAAGCCCGAGAAGGACGGCCTCTTCTGCGAGAAGATCTTCGGCCCGACCCGGGACTGGGAGTGCTACTGCGGTAAGTACAAGCGGGTCAGGTTCAAGGGCATCATCTGCGAGCGCTGCGGCGTCGAGGTCACCCGTGCCAAGGTGCGGCGGGAGCGGATGGGCCACATCGAGCTGGCCGCGCCGGTCACCCACATCTGGTACTTCAAGGGTGTGCCCAGCCGGTTGGGCTACCTGCTCGACCTGGCGCCCAAGGACCTGGAAAAGGTCATCTACTTCGCCGCCTACATGATCACGTACGTGGACGGCGAGGCACGCGATCGCGACCTGCCCTCGCTGGAGGCCAAGTTCTCCGTCGAGCGCGGGCAGCTGGAGCAGCGGCGCGACGCCGACATCGAGGCCCGCCAGGCCAAGCTGGAGGCCGACCTGGCCGAGCTGGAGGCGGCCGGGGCGAAGGGCGACGCGCGGCGCAAGCTCCGCGAGAGCAGCGACCGTGAGTGCCGCCAGATCCGTGACCGTGCCCAGCGGGAGATCGACCGGCTGGAAGAGGTCTGGAACCGGTTCCGTGGCCTCAAGGTCCAGGACCTGGAGGGCGACGAGCTGCTCTACCGCGAGATGCGCGACCGGTTCGGCCGCTACTTCCGCGGCGGCATGGGCGCCCAGGCGATCCAGGAGCGGCTGGCCAGCTTCGACCTGGAGGGCGAGGCCCGCAACCTGCGGGAGACCATCCGCACCGGCAAGGGCCAGCGCAAGGCCCGTGCGCTCAAGCGGCTGAAGGTGGTCTCGGCCTTCCTGTCCACCCGCAACAGCCCGATGGGGATGGTGCTCGACTGCATCCCGGTGATCCCGCCGGACCTGCGGCCGATGGTGCAGCTGGACGGCGGCCGGTTCGCCACCTCCGACCTCAACGACCTCTACCGCCGGGTGATCAACCGGAACAACCGGCTCAAGCGGCTGCTCGACCTCGGCGCGCCCGAGATCATCGTGAACAACGAGAAGCGGATGCTGCAGGAGGCCGTGGACTCGCTGTTCGACAACGGCCGCCGTGGCCGCCCGGTCACCGGGCCCGGTAACCGGCCCCTGAAGTCGCTGTCCGACATGCTCAAGGGCAAGCAGGGCCGGTTCCGGCAGAACCTGCTGGGCAAGCGGGTGGACTACTCCGGCCGCAGCGTCATCGTGGTCGGGCCGCAGCTCAAGCTGCATCAGTGCGGGCTGCCCAAGGAGATGGCGGTCGAGCTGTTCAAGCCCTTCGTCATGAAGCGGCTTGTCGACCTCAACCACGCGCAGAACATCAAGTCCGCCAAGCGGATGGTGGAGCGGGCCAGGCCCGTGGTCTGGGACGTGCTGGAAGAGGTCATCACCGAGCACCCGGTGCTGCTCAACCGGGCGCCCACCCTGCACCGTCTCGGCATCCAGGCGTTCGAGCCGCAGCTGGTGGAGGGCAAGGCGATCCAGATCCACCCGCTGGTGTGCACCGCGTTCAACGCGGACTTCGACGGCGACCAGATGGCGGTGCACCTGCCGCTGTCGGCCGAGGCGCAGGCCGAGGCCCGGATCCTGATGCTGTCCACCAACAACATCCTCAAGCCGGCCGACGGCAAGCCGGTCACCATGCCCACCCAGGACATGGTGATCGGGATCTACTGCCTGACCCGGGCCGCCAGCTCCGAGGAGGCGTCCGGCGGGGTCGCCGGGGAAGGCCGGGCGTTCGCCTCGATCGCCGAGGCCACCATGGCCTACGACCGCGGCGAGCTCGACCTCCAGGCCAAGATCACCGTCCGGCTCAAGGGGATCACCCCGCCGCGCGACTTCGAGACCACGCAGGAGCGGGCCGATGGCGAGCCGTTCCGGATCGAGACCACGCTGGGCCGGTGCATCTTCAACGAGGCACTGCCGGACAGCTTCCCGTTCGTGAACTACGAGGTGGGCAAGAAGCAGCTCTCGGCCATCGTCAACGAGCTCGCGGAGACCTACCCCAAGGTGGAGGTGGCGGCCGCGCTCGACGCGCTCAAGGACGCCGGGTTCCACTGGGCCACCCGGGCCGGGGTCACGATCGCCATCGAGGACGTGGTCGCGCCGCCGAACAAGGCGCAGATCCTGGAGTCCTACGAGAAGCGCGCCGACAAGGTCCAGCGGGAGTATGAGCGTGGCCTGATCACCGACGAGGAGCGCCGCCAGGAGCTCATCGAGATCTGGACGCACGCGACCGCCGACGTGGCCAAGGACATGGAGGCCGCCTTCCCGGAGACCAACTCGGTATGGATGATGGTCAACTCCGGCGCCCGCGGCAACCAGATGCAGGTCCGGCAGATCGCCGGCATGCGCGGGCTGGTCTCCAACCCCAAGGGCGAGACCATCCCACGGCCCATCAAGTCCAGCTTCCGCGAGGGGCTGTCGGTGCTGGAGTACTTCATCTCCACCCACGGCGCCCGCAAGGGCCTTGCCGACACCGCGCTGCGCACCGCCGACTCCGGGTACCTCACCCGGCGGCTGGTGGACGTCGCGCAGGACGTCATCGTCCGCGAGGAGGACTGCGGGACGGACCGGTCGATCGTGATGAAGATCGCCGAGGCCGACGCCAGCGGCGCGCTGCGCAAGCTGCCCAACATCGAGAACACCGGCACCGGCCGGACCATCGCCGAGGACGTCGAGGTGAATGGGACGGTGATGGCGGAAGCCGACACCGACTCGTCCGAGATGATGATCGAGCAGCTGATCGCGGCCGGTGTGGACGCGGTGCGCACGTTCAGCGTCCTGGTGTGTGAGGCCAAGGTCGGGGTCTGCGCCAAGTGCTACGGGCGCTCGCTGGCCACGGGCAAGCGGGTGGATGTCGGTGAGGCGGTCGGGATCGTCGCGGCCCAGTCGATCGGCGAGCCGGGCACCCAGCTGACCATGCGGACGTTCCACACCGGTGGTGTGGCCGGCCAGGACATCACCCACGGCCTGCCCCGGATCCAGGAGCTCTTCGAGGCGCGGATCCCCAAGGGCATGGCCCCCATCAGCGAGGTGGACGGGCGGGTCAAGGTCGAGGAGACCGAGAAGACCCGCAAGATCCTCATCGTCCCCGACGACGGTAGCGAGGAGATCGCCTATCAGGTCCCGATGCGTTCCCGCCTGCTGGTGGCGGACGGCGACCATGTGCACGTCGGCCAGCAGCTCATCCAGGGCGCGGTCAACCCGCACGAGGTGCTGCGCATCCTCGGCTCGCGCGAGGTGCAGTTGCACCTGGTGCATGAGGTGCAGGAGGTGTACCGGTCGCAGGGCGTGTCCATCCACGACAAGCACATCGAGATCATCATCCGGCAGATGCTCAAGCGGGTGAACGTGCTGGAGTCCGGTGACACCGAACTGCTCCCCGGCGAACTGGTGGAGCGCCCCCGGTTCGAGGAGATGAACCGGGGCGTGGTCGAGGAGGGCGGCACGCCCGCCTCCGGCCGGCCGGTCCTCATGGGGATCACCAAGGCGTCGCTGGCAACCGAGTCGTGGCTGTCGGCGGCCTCCTTCCAGGAGACCACCAGGGTGCTGACCGACGCGGCGATCCATGCCAAGTCGGACCCGCTGCTCGGGCTCAAGGAGAACGTCATCATCGGGAAGCTGATCCCGGCCGGTACCGGGATGCCCCGCTACCGCAGCTTCCGGGTGGAGCCGACCGAGGACGCCCGATCATCGGTCTACCCGGCGACCACCTACGAGGAGGGCCCGGGCTATGCGTTCGGCCAGCCCGCTGGCGAGTCGATCCCGCTGGAAGAGTACGACTTCGGAACCTACAACCGCTGACGGGGCCCGGAGGGTAGGCCGGACGCTTCTGGGCGTCCGGCCTACCCATGCCGCCGTGCTCTCCCCAGGGGCCCGGGCGCCGGGCGGCCGGACCGCCCCCCTTTCCCGATTCGTTTTGACCATCGCGGGAAGCTTTCGGTACTCTTCTTTGTTGTGTCCGTGACACGCGGGCACGCGCGCGCTAGCGGGCTGCGACTCCACGCCGGAAGGCTGGGGCCGGTGCACGGCCCGCGCGCGTAGGACTTCCTCTCTTTGAATGTCCGGTCCCTCACGGGGCCGGTGCGCCCGTGGCAACAGCGACACGCCCGACCACGGGGGTCGGAGAGCCGGAAATACGAGCAGTTCAGGTGGGTCGACGACGCGCCTGAATCCCTGAAGACGACGTCGCGCCCCCCGGCGCCTTAGGAAGAACCGAGCGCCACCAGGCGCGCAGAAGAAGACGGAGACGCGGTGCCCACGATCCAGCAGCTGGTCCGCAAGGGCCGCCAGGACAAGGTAGCCAAGACCACCACCCCGGCGCTCAAGGGAAGCCCCCAGCGCCGCGGGGTATGCACGCGCGTCTACACGACCACACCCAAGAAGCCGAACTCGGCTCTCCGCAAGGTCGCCCGGGTCCGGCTCACCAGCCAGATGGAGGTCACGGCCTACATCCCGGGCGTCGGGCACAACCTCCAGGAGCACTCGATCGTGCTGGTGCGCGGCGGCCGGGTTCGCGACCTCCCCGGCGTCCGCTACAAGGTCATCCGCGGCTCCCTCGACACCCAGGGGGTCCGTAACCGTAAGCAGGCGCGCAGCCGTTACGGAGCGAAGAAGGAGAAGAGCTGACATGCCGCGCAAAGGCCCCGCGACCAAACGGCAGCTCGTCACCGACCCGGTGTACGGCTCGCCGCTGGTGACCGCGCTGGTGAACAAGGTGCTGCGGGCAGGCAAGCGCTCGCTCGCCGAGCGGATCGTGTACGGCGCGATGGAAGGGTGCAAGGACAAGACCGGCAACGACCCGGTGGTCACGCTCAAGCGCGCGCTCGACAACGTGAAGCCGACCCTGGAGGTGCGCAGCCGCCGGGTCGGTGGCGCCACCTACCAGGTCCCGGTGGAGGTGCGGGCCTCCCGCAGCACCACCCTGGCGCTGCGCTGGATCGTGAGCTATTCCCGCCAGCGCCGCGAGAAGACGATGACCGAGCGGCTCATGAACGAGCTGCTCGACGCGAGCAACGGCCTCGGGGCGAGCGTGAAGCGCCGCGAGGACACCCACAAGATGGCTGAATCGAACAAGGCCTTCGCCCACTACCGCTGGTAGCCGGGCAGCATCGCCCACACCGGGCGACCCCCCGTCAGGCAGAACGGATGGTGGGGAGACGACGAGAGAACAAGGGAAAGCAAGCACGTGGCCACTCAGACCGGCGTAGAACTCGCCAAGGTCCGCAACATCGGGATCATGGCGCATATCGACGCGGGCAAGACGACCACCACCGAGCGAATCCTGTTCTACACCGGCATCAACTACAAGATCGGTGAGGTCCATGAGGGCGCGGCCACCATGGACTGGATGGAGCAGGAGCAGGAGCGTGGCATCACCATCACCTCCGCCGCGACGACCGCTATCTGGCGGGACCACACCATCAACCTGATCGACACACCCGGTCACGTCGACTTCACCGTCGAGGTGGAGCGGTCGCTGCGGGTGCTGGACGGGGCGGTGGCGGTCTTCGACGGCGTGGCCGGGGTCGAGCCCCAGTCGGAGACGGTGTGGCGCCAGGCGGACCGGTACAGCGTGCCGCGGATCTGCTTCGTCAACAAGATGGACCGGGTCGGGGCGGAGTTCCACCGCTGCGTGGACATGATCAGCGACCGGCTCGGCGCCACCCCGCTCGTGATCCAGCTGCCGTGGGGGGTCGAGTCGGACTTCCGCGGCGTCATCGACCTGGTCCGCATGCGCGCCCTGCTCTGGCAGACCGAGGGCAAGGGCGACAAGTACGACATCGTGGCGATCCCCGACCATCACGTGGAGGCGGCCCGCGAGTGGCGGGACCGGCTGATCGAGACCATCTCCGAGAACGACGAGGAGATGATGGAGCTGTACCTGGAGGGCACCGAGCCCAACGTGGAACAGCTCATCGCCGCGATCCGCCGGGCCACCATCGCCGGCGGGGTCACGCCGGTCCTGTGCGGGAGCGCGTTCAAGAACAAGGGTGTCCAGCCGATGCTGGACGCGATCGTGGACTTCCTGCCCAGCCCGGTGGACATCCCGGCGATCAAGGGCCACAAGGTGGGCGACGAGGAAGCGTTGATCGAGCGGCACGCCGATCCGGCTGAGCCGTTCGCGGCTCTTGCCTTCAAGATCATGTCGGACCAGCACCTGGGCAAGCTGACCTACATCCGGATCTACTCCGGCACGCTGGAGGTCGGCAAGCAGGTGCTGAACACCACCAAGGGCCGCCGGGAGCGGGTCGGCAAGATCTACCAGATGCACGCCAACAAGCGCGAGGAGCGCCCGTCCGCGGTCGCGGGCCAGATCGTGGCCGTCATGGGGCTCAAGGACACCAGCACCGGCGACACGCTCAGCGACCAGAGCAACCAGGTGATCCTGGAGTCGATGACGTTCCCGGCGCCGGTCATCAACGTCGCGATCGAGCCGCGGACCAAGGCGGACCAGGACAAGCTCAGCACGGCGATCCAGCGCCTGGCCGAGGAGGACCCGACCTTCCAGGTCCGCACCGACGAGGAGACCGGCCAGACCATCATCTCCGGAATGGGCGAGCTCCACCTGGAGGTGCTGGTCGAGCGGATGAAGCGCGAGTTCCGGGTGGAGGCCAACATCGGCCGCCCGCAGGTCGCCTACCGCGAGACCGTCCGCCGGAAGGTGGAGAAGGTCGACTACACGCACAAGAAGCAGACCGGTGGCGCCGGCCAGTACGGGCGGGTGGTCATCAACCTGGAGCCGACCGGCGGCGACGGCGGCGGCTACGAGTTCGAGAACAAGATCCACGGTGGGCGCATCCCCCGCGAGTACATCCCCTCGGTAAACGCCGGCTGCCAGGAGGCGGCGGAGTTCGGCGTGCTGGCGGGGTACCCGATGGTCGATGTGAAGGTCACCCTCACTGACGGCGCCTACCATGAGGTGGACTCCTCCGAGCTCGCCTTCAAGATCGCCGGATCGATGGCGTTCAAGAAGGCGGCCGGCCAGGCCGATCCGGTGCTGCTCGAGCCCATGATGGCCGTTGAGGTCACGACCCCCGATGAGTACATGGGTGACGTCATCGGGGACCTGAACAGCCGCCGGGGCCAGATCCAGGCCATGGAGGAGCGCTCGGGGGTCCGGGTCGTCAAGGCACTCGTGCCGCTGTCGGAGATGTTCGGCTACGTCGGGGATCTGCGCAGCCGGACGCAGGGCCGGGCGGACTACAGCATGCAGTTCGACTCGTATGCCGAAGTCCCGCCGAACATTGCCAAGGAGATCATCGCGAAGGCCCGAGGCGAGTAGCAGCAGTCCAGTCCATACGTCAGGAGCAACAAGGCCTCCCGGAAGGGGCCTGGGCCCCCTCAGCGGGGCAGATCGTAACGAGGAGAAACCAGTGGCCAAGGCCAAGTTCCAGCGGACCAAGCCGCACGTGAACATCGGCACCATCGGGCATATCGACCACGGCAAGACCACACTGACCGCGGCGATCACCAAGGTGCTGCACGACAGGTACCCCGACGTCAATCCCTTCACGCCCTTCGACGCGATCGACAACGCGAAGGAGGAGAAGGAGCGCGGGATCACCATCTCGATCTCGCACGTCGAGTACCAGACCGAGCACCGTCACTACGCCCACGTGGACTGCCCGGGTCACGCCGACTACATCAAGAACATGATCACCGGTGCCGCCCAGATGGACGGCGCGATCCTGGTGGTCGCGGCGACCGACGGCCCGATGCCGCAGACCCGCGAGCACGTGCTGCTCGCCCGCCAGGTCGGCGTGCCCTACATCGTGGTGGCGCTCAACAAGGCCGACATGGTCGACGACGAGGAGATCCTCGAGCTGGTCGAGCTGGAGGTGCGGGAACTGCTCACCCAGTACGAGTTCCCCGGCGACGACGTGCCGGTGATCCGCGTCTCCGCGCTGAAGGCGCTCGAGGGCGACGCCGAGTGGGGCGAGAAGGTGCTCGAGCTGCTCAACGCCTGCGACGAGTCCATCCCCGAGCCTACCCGTGAGGTGGACAAGCCGTTCCTGATGCCGGTCGAGGACGTGTTCTCGATCACCGGCCGCGGCACCGTGGTGACCGGCCGGATCGAGCGCGGCACGATCCACACCGGCGAGACGGTCAACATCATCGGGATCAAGGACAAGGCGCAGAGCACGACGGTGACCGGCGTCGAGATGTTCCGCAAGATCCTCGATGACGGCCAGGCCGGTGACAACGTGGGCCTGCTGCTGCGCGGTATCAAGCGCGAGGAGGTGGAGCGCGGCCAGGTCGTCATCAAGCCGGGCACCAACACCCCGCACACCGAGTTCGAGGGCCAGGTCTACATCCTGTCCAAGGACGAGGGCGGGCGGCACACGCCGTTCTTCAACAACTACCGGCCGCAGTTCTACTTCCGCACCACCGACGTGACCGGTGTGGTCCATCTGCCGGAAGGCACCGAGATGGTCATGCCTGGTGACAACACCGAGATGAAGGTCGAGCTGATCCAGCCGATCGCCATGGAAGAGGGCCTGCGCTTCGCAATCCGCGAGGGCGGCCGCACCGTCGGCGCCGGCCGGGTCACGAAGATCCTCAAGTAGGGATGACCTTGAAGAAGGAGTGCACGGGTGGCCCGGGACCGGATCTGTCCGGCCGGCGGGTCACCCGCGGGCTCTGCGATCAGCACCCAGCGGCACGATAGAAGAGGACACCGAGGCCCACCATGGCGGGACAGAAGATCCGCATTCGGCTCAAGGCCTATGACCACGAGGTCATAGATAGCTCGGCACGGAAGATCGTGGACACGGTCACCCGTACGGGCGCGAGGGTGGCTGGGCCGGTGCCGCTGCCTACCGAGAAGAACGTGTACTGCGTCATCCGGTCGCCGCACAAGTACAAGGACTCGCGCGAGCACTTCGAGATGCGCACGCACAAGCGCCTGATCGACATCATCGATCCCACGCCGAAGACCGTCAACTCACTGATGCGGCTGGACCTGCCGGCCGGCGTCGACATCGAGATCAAGCTCTGAGGACCGCAGCGACATGAGTAAGGACATCAAGGGCGTTCTGGGCACCAAGCTCGGCATGACCCAGGTCTTCAGCGACGACGGGAAGATTGTCCCGGTCACGGTCGTGGAGGCGGGTCCGTGCGTGGTGACCGCGGTGCGCACCCCCGCCGCCGACGGCTATTCCGCCGTGCAGCTCGGTTACGGCGAGATCGACCCCCGGCGGGTCACCAAGCCGGTGGCCGGCCACTTCGCCAAGGCCGGGGTGACACCCCGGCGCTACCTGGTCGAGCTGCGCACCGACGACGCCTCGCAGTACACCCTGGGCCAGGAGATCACGGCCGAGACGTTCGGGGCCGGCGAGCTGGTCGACGTCACCGGCCGGACCAAGGGCAAGGGCACCGCTGGGGTGATGAAGCGGCACGGCTTCCACGGCCTCGGCGCCTCCCACGGCACCCAGCGCAAGCACCGCTCACCCGGCTCGATCGGCGGCTGTGCCACGCCGGGGCGTGTCTTCAAGGGCCTGCGGATGGCCGGTCGGATGGGCAACATCCGGACCACGGTGCCACGGCTCACCCTCCACGCGGTGGACGCCGAGCGTGGCCTGCTGCTCATCCGCGGGGCGGTCCCCGGCCCCCGGGGCAGCATGGTCCTCGTGCGCAGTGCCGCCAAGCAGCCAGCGGTGAAGGAGGCCAGGTGAGCACGGTCGTCAGTGTCGTCACGCCGTCCGGTAAGGGCGGCAAGGACGTCGAGCTCCCGGCGGAGTTCTTCGGCGCCAAGGTCAACATCCCGCTGATCCACCAGGTCGTCGTGGCCCAGGAGGCCGCGGCCCGGCAGGGCACCCACGCCACCAAGACCCGCGGCGCGGTCCGCGGCGGTGGCAAGAAGCCGTACCGGCAGAAGGGCACGGGCCGGGCCCGCCAGGGCTCGCTGAGGGCGCCGCAGTACACCGGCGGCGGCACGGTCCACGGCCCGGTGCCACGTTCCTACGTCCAGCGCACCCCCAAGAAGATGAAGGCGGCCGCGCTGCGTGGGGCCCTGTCCGACCGGAGCAGCCACGGCCGGGTGGCGGTCGTGAGCCGGTTCGTCGAGGGTGAGGAGCCGAGCACGTCGGCGGCGCTCACGGTGCTGCGGGCCGCGGTCGGTGAGACCGGCGCCCGGCTCTCGCGCTCGGTGCTGGTCGTGGTGAACGACGGCGACGAGCTGACCCGCAAGAGCCTGCGCAACGCCATGCACGTGCGCGTGCTGACTACCGGGCAGCTCAACACCTACGACGTCCTGGCGAGCGACTACGTCGTGTTCACCCACGCCGCGCTGTCGGGGTTCACCGGCCAGGAGCCGCCGGCCGACGACGCCCCAGCCAGGGCGAAGCCGGCCGCCAAGGGCGCGGCTGCCAAGGCCGCGCCGGCCGAGGACGACGCAGCCGGGGACGCGCCCGCCAAGGACGCGCCGGCCAAGAGTGCGCCGGCCAGGACCAAGCCCGCCGCAAAGGACGAGGCGGCCAAGGACGAGGCAGCCGCGGACGCGCCGGCCAAGGACGAGGCGGCACTACCCCGCCGGACCCGGACCGCGCGCGGTAGCGGCGCGGCGGGCGGCGACAAGCCGGACGAGGAGCAGCAGTGAGCAAGATCGCGAATCCGCGGGACATCCTGCTGCGGCCGGTGATCTCGGAGAAGAGCTACCGGCTGGCCGACGACGGCAAGTACACCTTCGTGGTGGCCCCCGGCGCCAACCGGACCGAGATCAGGCAGGCGGTCGAGGCGGTCTTCAGTGTCCGCGTGACCAGCGTCAACACACTCAACCGGCCGGGCAAGCGCCGCCGCACCAGGTACGGCTGGGGGAAGCGGCCCGACACCAAGCGCGCCATCGTCAGCCTCGCCGAGGGGGACCGGATCGACGTCTTCGGCGGACCGGTCAGCTAGATCGACAGGAGCTTAAGCACACATGGCTATCCGCAAGTACAAGCCGACCACCCCGGGCAGGCGGGGCGCGAGCGGTGCAGACTTCGCCGAGATCACCCGCGGCGAGCCTGAGAAGTCGCTCGTCCGCCCCCTGCACTCCCGGGGTGGCAGGAATGTGCATGGCCGGATCACCGCCCGGCACCAGGGCGGTGGCCACAAGCGCGCCTTCCGGCTGATCGACTTCCGCCGGGCCGACAAGGACGGGGTGCCGGCCAAGGTGGCGCACCTGGAGTACGACCCCAACCGCACGGCCCGGATCGCGCTGCTGCACTACGCGGACGGCGAGAAGCGTTACATCCTGTGCCCGCAGGGCCTGTCCCAGGGTGACAGGGTCGAGAACGGCCCCGGCGCGGACATCCGTCCCGGCAACTGCCTCCCGCTGCGCAACATCCCGACCGGCACCGTCGTGCACGCCATCGAGCTGCGGCCCGGCGGCGGAGCCAAGATCGCCCGCTCGGCCGGCTCCGGGGTCCAGCTGCTCGCCAAGGAGAGCGGCTTCGCGCAGCTGCGCATGCCCTCGGGCGAGATCCGGCGGGTGGACGCGGCCTGCCGGGCGACCATCGGCGAGGTCGGCAACGCCGAGCAGGGCAACATCAAACTCGGCAAGGCCGGCCGCAGCCGCTGGAAGGGACGCCGCCCGACGGTGCGCGGGGTGGCGATGAACCCGGTCGACCACCCGCTCGGCGGTGGCGAAGGCAAGAGTTCCGGTGGCCGTCACCCGGTCAGCCCGTGGGGCAAGCCGGAAGGGCGCACCCGGAAGGCCCACAAGCCGAGCGACCGGCTGATCATCCGCAGGCGCAGCAAGAAGAAGCGGTAGGAGCACCTCACGATGCCTCGTAGTCTCAAGAAAGGCCCCTTCGTCGACGACCACCTGATCAAGAAGGTGGACGTCCAGAACGACAAGGGCACCAGGAATGTGATCAAGACGTGGTCACGCCGCTCCATGATCGTTCCGGCGATGCTCGGCCACACCATCGCGGTCCACGACGGCCGCAAGCATGTGCCGGTTTTCATCACCGAGGCGATGGTCGGCCACAAGCTCGGTGAGTTCGCGCCCACCCGGACGTTCCGCAGCCATGTCAGGGACGACCGCCGCAGCCGGCGTTAGGCCGGGTCAGCGCAGACAGAGTGACAAAGAGACGGAGAAGAAGCGATGGAGGCTAGGGCAATGGCGCGGTATGTCCGCGTCACCCCGCGCAAGGCCCGCCGGGTGGTGGACCTCATCCGCGGCATGCCCGCCGATGAGGCGCAGGCGGTCCTTACGTTCGCACCCCAGTCGGCGAGTGACCCGGTCGGCAAGGTGCTGGCGAGCGCCATCGCGAACGCGGGCCAGAACCAGCAGCTCGACGCGGGCTCGCTGGTGGTGAGCCGCGCGTGGGTGGACGAAGGACCCACCCTCCCGCGGTTCCGGCCCCGCGCCCAGGGCCGCGGTTACCGGATCAACAAGCGGACCAGCCACATCACAGTCATCGTCTCGGACGAACCCAAGGGGAGGTCCCGCTAGTGGGACAGAAAGTGAACCCGCACGGGTTCCGGCTGGGCATCACTACCGACTTCAAGAGCCGGTGGTATGCCGACAAGCTGTACAAGGACTACGTTGCCGAGGATGTGGCCATCCGCCGGATGCTGCAGCGCGGCATGGAGCGCGCGGGCATCTCCAAGGTGGAGATCGAGCGCACCAGGGACCGGGTCCGGGTGGACATCCACACGGCGCGGCCCGGCATCGTCATCGGGCGGCGCGGAGCTGAGGCCGACCGGATCCGGGGCGACCTGGAGAAGCTCACCAGCAAGCAGATCCAGCTGAACATCCTCGAGGTGAAGAACCCGGAGATCGACGCGCAGCTGGTCGCCCAGGGCGTCGCCGAGCAGCTGTCGAGCCGGGTGTCGTTCCGGCGCGCGATGCGCAAGGCCATGCAGACCGCCATGAAGGGCGGCGCGCGCGGGATCCGGGTGCAGTGCTCGGGCCGGCTCGGCGGCGCGGAGATGTCGCGGTCGGAGTTCTACCGCGAGGGCCGGGTGCCGCTGCACACGCTGCGCGCCGACATCGACTACGGCTTCTACGAGGCGCGCACCACGTTCGGCCGGATCGGCGTGAAGGTCTGGATCTACCGTGGCGAGGCGCCGGCCACCCGCGCCGAGCGTGAGGCGCTGCAGGCGGCGATGCGGGCCGGGCAGCGGCGAGACAGGGACCGCCCGCCTGCCAGGCGCCGCCGTCCCGGCGGCGAGGGCGCGGGCGGCCCGGCGCCGGAAGACACACCGCGCTCCGCCGGCGGTGCCGAGCCGGTCGCGGCGACCGTGAGCGAGGAGGGCTGAGGCATGCTCATCCCGCGCAGGACTGCGCACCGCAAGCAGCACCGGCCGGACCGGCACGGTGCCGCCAAGGGCGGTACCCGGGTGGCGTTCGGCGAGTACGGCATCCAGGCACTGGAGCACGCCTACGTGACCAACCGCCAGATCGAGGCCGCCCGGATCGCGATGACCCGGCACATCCGCCGTGGCGGGAAGGTGTGGATCACCATCTACCCCGACCGGCCGCTCACCAAGAAGCCCGCCGAGACCCGGATGGGCTCCGGCAAGGGCTCGCCGGAATGGTGGATCGCCAACGTCAAGCCCGGCCGGGTCATGTTCGAGCTGTCCGGGGTGACCGAGCCCGTGGCCAGGGAGGCGCTCCGCCGTGCCATGCACAAACTGCCGATGAAGTGCAAATTCGTGAGACGTGAAGTGGGTGAGGCGTGATGGCGAAGGGCCTGGTCGCCGACGACCTGCGGAGTTCGACCGAGGAAGAGCTCGACAGCAAGCTCGCGGAGGCGAAGACCGAACTGTTCAATCTCCGCTTCCAGGCCGCAACCGGCCAGCTGGAGAGCCACGGGCGGCTGCGTGCCGTCCGCAAGGAGATCGCCCGCATCTACACGGTGAAGCGCGAGCGTGAGCTCGGCATCGTGACCATCGCCGAGGAGACGGAAGACAGTGAGTGACGAGCAGGGCGACGCGCCCGCCCGCGGCTACCGCAAGGTCCGCGAGGGTTACGTCGTCAGCGACAAGATGGACAAGACCGTCGTGGTCGTCGTCGAGGACCGCGTGAAGCACCCCAAGTACGGCAAGGTCATCCGCCGCACCAAGAAGTACAAGGCGCACGACGGCGAGAACGCCTGCGGCGTCGGTGACCGCGTCCGGCTGATGGAGACCCGGCCGCTGTCATCGACCAAGCGCTGGCGGGTCGCCGAGATCCTGGAGAAGGCCAAGTAAGCAAGCACGGCCAGGACAGCACGGGCCACCCACGCGAGAACCACCCAGAACCCGCCGGGCCCGCGCAGGCCGGCGTCAGGAAGCAGGAGTTGACGTGATCCAGCAGGAGTCGCGGCTCAAGGTCGCCGACAACACCGGAGCCAAAGAGCTTTTGTGCATCCGGGTGCTCGGCGGCTCCGGTCGGCGATACGCGGGCATCGGCGACGTCATCGTGGCAACGGTGAAGGACGCCCTTCCCGGTGCCGGGGTGCGCAAGGGCGATGTGGTCAAGGCGGTGGTGGTGCGCACCCGCAAGGAACGCCGCCGGGGTGACGGCTCCTACATCCGCTTCGACGAGAACGCGGCCGTCCTCATCCGCGATGGCGGTGACCCGCGCGGGACCCGCATCTTCGGTCCGGTCGGCCGTGAACTGCGCGAGAAGCGGTTCATGCGGATCATCTCGCTCGCGCCGGAGGTGCTGTGATGGCGAAGCAGGCGAAGGCCGGCCGCAAGCCGGCCGGGATGAAGATCAAGAAGGGCGACACCGTGGTGGTGCTGGCAGGCCGCGACCGTGGCCGGGAAGGCAAGGTCATTGTCGCCTACCCGTCCCGGCAGCGGGTGCTGGTCCAGGGCGTCAACGTCATCCGGAAGAACACGAAGGTCAACTTCCAGGGCGCGCGGGGCGCCAAGGAGGGCGGCATCGTGACCCAGGAAGCGCCGATCCACGTGAGCAACGTCGCCCTGGTCAACCCGGAGACGAAGAAGCCGGCCGGGCCGGCTACCGGTTCGACGAGAACGACGGCAGCCAGACCAAGGTCCGGATCTCGCGCCCGGGCGGTAAGGACATCTGATGACAGCACCAACGGCAGAGAAGACGGCCGCCGAGCGGGTCCGGCCGCGCCTGAAGGAGCGCTACCAGGCGGAGATCGCGCCCGCGCTCCGGGAGGAGTTCGGCTACGCCAACGTCATGCAGATCCCCGGCCTGGCCAAGATCGCGGTCAACATGGGGGTCGGCGAGGCGGCCCGGGACGCCAAGCTCATCGAGGGCGCGGTGAAGGACCTGGCCATCATCACCGGCCAGAAGCCGGCCGTGGCCCGGGCGAGGAAGTCGATCGCCCAGTTCAAGCTCCGCGAGGGCATGCCGATCGGCGCGCACGTGACGCTGCGGGGTGACCGGATGTGGGAGTTCCTCGACCGGCTGCTCACGCTGGCACTGCCCAGGATCCGCGACTTCCGGGGTCTGAACGACCGGCAGTTCGACGGCCGCGGGAACTACACCTTCGGCCTCACGGAGCAACTGATGTTCCACGAGATCAACCCAGACCAGGTGGACCGCCAGCGCGGGATGGACGTGACCGTGGTCACGACCGCTACCACCGATGCCGAGGGCCGTTCGCTGCTGCGCCGGCTCGGATTCCCGTTCAAGGAGAGCTGACCAAAGTGGCGAAGAAGGGACTCGTCGTCAAGGCGAACCGCACGCCGAAGTTCAAGGTGCGCGGGTACAGCCGGTGCTCGCGGTGCGGGCGCCCGCGGGCGGTGTACCGCAGGTTCGGGCTGTGCCGGATCTGTTTCCGGTCCATGGCCCACCGCGGTGAGCTGCCCGGCATCACCAAGTCCAGCTGGTAACAGGCGCCCGCGGCCGCACGGCCAGGGGCGCACACGACAGTTAGCACAACCCGCCCGGGCGGCAAACCCGGGCAACGACCGAAAACACCGCAGGTCCGCAGGGAAACCGCGGTGAGGAGGGCCACCAGGCCATGACGATGACCGACCCGATCGCAGACATGCTGACCCGTCTGCGCAATGCCAACTCGGCATACCACGACACGGTGGGCATGCCCTGCTCCACGATCAAGATTCACATCGCGGAGATCCTCCAGGAGCAGGGCTACATCGCCGGCTGGCGCGTGGAGGATGCCGAGGTCGGCAAGAACCTCGTGATCATGCTCAAGTACGGGCCGACCCGTGAGCGGTCGATCGCCGGCCTCAAGCGGGTGTCCAAGCCCGGACTGCGCGTGTACGCGAAGAAGGACAACCTGCCGCGGGTGCTCGGGGGGCTGGGCATCGCCATCATCTCCACCTCGGGTGGCCTGTTGACCGACAGGCAGGCGGTCAGGCGTGGCGTGGGCGGGGAAGTCCTCGCCTACGTCTGGTGAGGAGACGGCGATGTCACGTATCGGACGCATGCCCGTGACGATCCCCAGCGGTGTCGACGTCACCATCGACGGCCGTGAGGTCACCGTCACCGGGCCCAAGGGGCGGCTCTCGCTCGAGGTGAAAGAGCCCATCGAGGTGTCCCAGAGCGATGGGGTGGTCACCGTGACCAGGCCCAACGACGAGGGCAGCGTACGGGCGCTGCACGGCCTGTCCCGGACGCTGGTCGCGAACATGGTGACCGGGGTGACCGAGGGCTACCGCAAGACCCTGGAAATCGTCGGCGTGGGCTACCGGGTCCAGGCCAGGGGCGAGAACCTGGAGTTCTCCCTCGGCTTCAGCCACCCGGTGACCGTCAGCCCGCCCGAAGGGATCACCCTGCGGGTCGAGACCCCCACCAGGTTGGTGGTCGAGGGAATCGACAAGCAGCAGGTGGGCGAGGTCGCCGCCAACATCCGCAAGCTCCGCAAGCCTGACCCGTACAAGGGCAAGGGCCTGCGTTACCAGGGCGAGCAGATCCGCCGCAAGGTCGGGAAGGCTGGGAAGTAAGACATGACTGCAACCAGGACCAGGGGACGCGGGCACACCACCGCGCGGACATCCCTGCGTGCGCGGCGGCACCTGCGGGTCCGCAAGAGGGTGACCGGCACCGCGGCCCGCCCCCGGCTGGCCGTCAAGCGGTCCGCCCGGCACATCTTCGCCCAGCTGGTCGATGACGGCACGGGCAGCACGCTCGCGGCAGCGTCTACCCTGGATTCGGGCATCCGGGACGCCGGTGGCGACAAGACGGCCAGGGCGCGGCAGGTGGGCGAGCTCCTGGCCCGCCGTGCGCGGGAGGCCGGCGTCACCGCCGCGGTGTTCGACCGGGGCGGCTACGCCTACCACGGCCGCGTCGCCGCGCTCGCAGACGGCGCCAGGGAAGGCGGGCTGACGCTGTGAGCGTGTTCACGTGGGCTAACACTGGAAGGACGATCTGATGGCAGCGACTCCGCGGCGCGGCAGCGGCGGCGGCGAGCGGCGGGAACGCCGTGACGACCGCCGGGGCGGGGCCGACAAGGGCACCGCCTACCTGGAGCGGGTGGTGACCATCAACCGCGTGGCCAAGGTGGTGCAGGGCGGGCGGCGGTTCAGCTTCACCGCCCTGGTCGTCGTGGGCGACGGCAACGGCATGGTCGGCGTGGGCTACGGCAAGGCCAAGGAGGTGCCCGCCGCGATCGCCAAAGGCGTGGAGGCGGCCAAGAAGCACTTCTTCCGGGTCCCCCGCATCGGCGGCACGATCCCGCACACGGTGCAGGGGGAGGAGGCGGCCGGAGTGGTGCTGCTCAAGCCCGCCAGCCCCGGGACCGGCGTCATCGCCGGCGGCCCGGTGCGTGCCGTGCTGGAGTGCGCAGGCGTGCACGATGTGCTCTCGCGGTCGCTGGGATCGTCGAACCCGATCAATGTGGTGCACGCGACGGTGGCCGCGCTGAAGAGCCTCAACCGCCCGGAGGAGATCGCGGCCCGGCGTGGGCTGCCGATCGAGGACGTGGCGCCCGCGGCGATGCTGCGCGCCCGCGCGGCGGCAGCCGCTGCCGCATCGGGCAACAGCTGACCGGGAGCAGGCGATGGCACAGTTGAAGGTAACCCAGACCAGGTCGCGGATCGGCGGCACGGCCAGGCAGCGCGCATCGTTGCGCTCGCTCGGGCTGAAGCGGATCGGTGACGTGGTCGTCAAGGACGACCGGCCCGAGTTCCGGGGCATGATCCAGGCGGTGCGCCATCTGGTCACCGTCGAGGAGGTGGACTGACCATGGCAGGCGCGGGCAAGAGCCGCGGCGGCGACGGTACCGGTAGCAGCGGGGCCGGCCTGAAGATCCACCACCTGCGCCCGGCACCCGGTGCGCGCACCGAGCGGACCCGGGTGGGCCGCGGTGGGGCATCCAAGGGCAAGACGGCGGGCCGGGGGACCAAGGGGACCAAGGCCCGCGGCCAGGTGCCGGCGGCCTTCGAGGGCGGCCAGATGCCGCTGCACCGCCGGGTGCCGAAGCTGAAGGGCTTCTCCAACCTGCGGTTCAAGGCCCCCTACCAGGTCGTCAACACCGGGCGGCTCACCGAGCTCTACCCCGACGGCGGCGACGTCACCCCCGAGAGCCTGGCCGCCCGGGGGGCGGTCCGGGCCGGCGAGCCGGTCAAGGTGCTGGGCAACGGCGACGCCGGGGCAGCCTGGCGGGTGAGCGCACACGCCTTCTCCGGCACCGCGAAAGAGAAGATCACCGCCGCCGGGGGAACCGTCACGCAGCTCTGAGGAACCGCCAAAAGTGATGACTGGCCGCAGCGACCTTTGCGCCGCTCCCGGGGGGCCTGACCTGGCTCTCCGGGCGGCTTGCGCTGGTCCCCCCGCCGCGGGCTGGCTGTTACAGTGCAGCGAGCGCGTTACACTGCGGCGGTCACACCGCGGCGGCTGCCCGCCGCGCGGGTGCCGCGCCCATGTGTTGACCCATCGATCTGAGGACGGCGCATGCTGACCGCGTTCCTCCGGGCGTTCCGGACGCCAGACCTGCGCCGGAAGCTGCTCTTCACCGTGTTCATGATCGCTGTCTTCCGGCTGGGGGCGGCGCTGCCCACCCCGGGCATCTCGGAGAAGGCGGTCCACCAGTGCGTCGGGCTGGCATCCAAGAGCGGCGGCAGCGTCTTCGCCCTGGTCAACCTGTTCAGCGGCGGGGCGCTGTTCAAGCTGTCGGTGTTCGCGCTCGGCATCATGCCGTACATCACGGCCAGCATCATCCTGCAACTGCTCGCCGTGGTCATCCCCAAGCTGGAAACGCTCCGGCAGGAGGGCCAGGCCGGGCAGGCCAGGATCACCCAGTACACCCGGTATCTCACCGTCGGCCTGGCCATCCTCCAGTCCACCGGCATCGTGGCGCTGGCCCGGTCCGGCAACCTGTTCCAGGGTGTCTGCACCCAGCCCCTGATTCCCAACGACTCCATCTTCACCATCAGCACGATGGTGATCTGCATGACGGCGGGCACCGCGGTCATCATGTGGCTGGGTGAGCTGATCACCGACCGCGGCGTCGGCAACGGGATGTCCATCCTGATCTTCACCCAGGTCATCGCCGTCATCCCGGGCGAGATGCAGGGCATCTACAAGAGCCGGGGCGGCTTCACCTTCGGGATCGTGCTGCTGGTCGGGATCGCCATCGTGGCCTTCGTCGTCTTCATGGAACAGGCCCAGCGCCGCATCCCGGTCCAGTACGCCAAACGAATGGTCGGGCGCAAGATGTACGGGGGGACGTCGACGTACATCCCGCTGAAGGTCAACCAGGCGGGCGTCATCCCGGTCATCTTCGCCTCGTCGCTGCTCTATATCCCGCAGCTGGCCGGCACCATCTTCGGGAACCAGAAGGACCCGCAGGGCTGGTACCGCTGGATCAACACCTACATGGTCAGGGGTGATTCGGCGGTCTACATGCTCTCGTTCTTCGTGCTCATCATCTTCTTCACCTATTTCTATGTGGCGATCACCTTCAACCCCACCGAAGTCGCTGACAACATGAAGAAGTACGGCGGGTTCATTCCCGGCATCCGTCCAGGCCGGCCAACCGCCGAATACCTCAACTACGTGCTCACCCGGCTCACCGCCCCGGGCTCGGTCTACCTCGGTGTCATCGCCCTCATCCCGATGATCGCGCTGGCGCTGGTGGGGGCGACCTCGAACTTCCCGTTCGGCGGTACCAGCATCCTGATCGCGGTGGGTGTCGGGCTGGACACGGTGAAACAGATCGAAAGCCAGCTCCAGCAGCGCAATTACGAGGGTTTCCTGCGGTAGTGCGTCTCGTCCTCGTGGGCCCCCCCGGTGCGGGCAAGGGGACACAGGCCCAGTTCATCTCGTCGCACCTGTCCATCCCGAAGATCTCGACAGGTGATATCTTCCGCGACAACGTCAGCCATGGCACCGCCCTGGGCCGCCGCGCCCAGGCGTACATGGGGCGTGGTGACCTCGTCCCGGACGAGGTCACCATCGCCATGGTCACCGACCGGCTGGCCGACGACGACACCGGCTCGGGGTTCCTGCTCGACGGCTTCCCCCGCACCGTGCCGCAGGCCGAGACGCTCAAGAAGATGCTCTCGGCCTGGGACACCAGGCTGGACGTGGTGCTGGAACTGGTCGTGGACGACGACGAGGTGGTGCGCCGCCTGTCGGGCCGGCGCACCTGCCGGCGGTGCGGCCGGGTGTGGCACGCGACGTTCGACCCGCCGGCCAGGCCGGACATCTGCGACGACTGCAGCGGCGAGCTGTTCCAGCGTGACGACGACCGCGAGGAAACGATCAGGCACCGGATCGAGGTGTACCAGCTGCAGACCGCGCCGCTGGTCTCGTTCTACGCCGACGAGGGCCTCCTGCTCGGTATCGACGCCACCGGGCCGGTCGATGAGATCACCGAGCGTGCCCTGAGCGCTCTGCGCCGGTTCATCCGCTAGGGCGCGGAACATGCCCTGGGGGTGGCCCGTCGCGGCGGGTACGGTAAAGGGGGACTCCGGAGGCACCATGCGGATCAGGCACGAGCCCGGCATAGAGATCAAAACGGCGGCCCAGCTGGCCGCCATGGCCGAAGCGGGACAGGCGGTTGCCCGCGCGCTGCGCGCGGCCGCGGCCGCGGTGGCACCGGGAATCAGCACCGCCGACCTGGACGCGGTCGCCGCCGGGGAGATCAGGGCGGCTGGTGCCTCCCCATCGTTCCTGGGCTACCACGGTTTCCCGGCGACCATCTGCGTCTGCCTCAACGACGAGATCGTGCACGGGATCCCGGACCCGGCCCGGCGGGTGCGCGAGGGCGACCTGGTGTCGATCGACTGCGGGGCCATCGTGCGCGGCTGGCATGCCGACGCCGCCCTCACCGTGCCGGTCGGCACGGTGAGCACTGGGGTCAGCGCGCTGCTGGACGCCTGTGAGCTGGCGCTCTGGCACGGCCTGGCCGCTGCCCGGCCGGGTGCGAGGCTCGGCGACATCTCGCATGCGGTGGAGCGCCATGCCCGCTCGGCAGGCGACTACGGGATCGTCGAGGACTACGGCGGCCACGGCATCGGCAGCGAGATGCACATGGATCCCGCGGTGCCCAACCACGGGGCGCCCGGCCGCGGGCCGCTGCTGGCGGAGGGGATGGCCCTGGCCATCGAGCCGCTGCTGGTGCTCGGCAGCCCGGGCACGCGGCTGCTCGACGACGGCTGGACCGTGGTGAGCGAGGACGGCAGCCTGTCCGCCCACTTCGAGCACACGGTGGCCATCACGGCCGATGGCCCCTGGGTGCTCACCGCCGCGGACGGTGGGGCGGCGGGCTTCGCGCGGCTGGCCGGGCCACGGCGGCAGCCGGCCCGCCCGGACAGCGGTTCCCGGGAACTGGCGCGCTCGAACAGCTGAGGAGAATGCCCATGGCCAGTGACCCCAGGATCCGTGCCTCGGACGCGGACCGCGACCGGACGGCGGCGCTGCTGCGTGAGCACCACGCGGCGGGACGGCTGACGGCCGACGAGTTCAACGAGCGGCTGGACAAGGCGTACGCGGCCAAGACCCTGGGCGAGCTGGATGAGCTGCTGGCAGATCTGCCGGGGATCGACCTGTATCAGCTTCCCGATGCCTCGCTGGAGCGTGGGCGCCGCGGCCGGCCGGGGCCCACGCCGCTGCCGTGGCTGATGGCGCCCGGGTCGGCCGGCCACATCTCCCCGGCCTGGCGGGCCGCCCTGGGATCGTGGCTGTCGGTGAGCCTGGTCGCCTTCCTGGTCTGGCTGCTCAGCGGGCATCCGGGCAACTTGTGGTTTCTGTGGGTGGCCGGGCCGTACGGCCTCATCCTGCTGGGGCGGTGGATCAGCGGTGACCTGCCGCGCCGCAACCGCCGCCGGCGGGAATAGCAGGGGCCCGGCCGGAGTTCGCATAGTCAGCTCATGTCGCGTAGACTCTGCTGCGGCCTGTGAGCTGTCCCTGGCTGGCTTAGATGCCGGCGTGGGACAGCCGTTTACTGGGCCAGCCTGCACCCGGTGATCATGTGTGAGCATGTGCCCGGGCTGCGGGGCAGCCTTACCAGGCTAGGTGGTCGTGAGCAGCAGGACACGATCACGGAAAACCACACCGCGAGTGGCTGTTACGGCTGCTGGCGGACCTAGAGTGAAGCGCGGAGGATATGCCCAAGAAGGACGGCGCCATCGAGATCGAAGGCACGATTGTCGAGTCACTTCCGAATGCCTTCTTCCGGGTGGAGCTTGACAACGGGCACAAGGTCCTGGCCCATATCAGCGGGAAGATGCGGATGCACTACATCCGGATCCTGCCCGACGACCGGGTCGTCGTGGAATTGAGCCCCTACGACCTGTCCCGCGGGCGCATCGTCTACCGCTACAAGTAACGGGACCGCTGGCGTTAGCCCGCCGCGATCCCCCGGAGAAACCAGAACGACCCGCGCCGGGAACGTCACCGGCGCCAGAGGAGACCACGATGAAGGTCAAGCCGAGTGTGAAGAAGATCTGCAGCAAATGCCGGATCATCCGCCGGCATGGCCGCGTCATGGTCATCTGCACTGACCCACGGCACAAGCAGCGCCAGGGCTGACGGCGCAACCCACGCGCACCGCACCCTGACCGGACCCAGGTCCGGTCAGGGAACCCCCGGAAGGAGGCCGGGGCCCGCCCGGGCAGGGGCGGGGGAGCGGTGTGCCAGACCTCCCAGGAACGAAGGAGAGCTGCCCGCAGATGGCACGATTGGTTGGCGTTGACCTCCCGCGCGACAAGCGCCTTGAGGTCGCCCTCACCTACGTTTACGGCATCGGCCGCACCCGCGCGCTGGAGACGCTGACCGCCACCGGCGTCAGCGGCGACATCCGGGTTCACGACCTCGGGGACGACGACCTCGTCAAGCTCCGGGACTGGATCGAGGCCACCTACAAGGTCGAAGGTGACCTGCGCCGCGAGGTGCAGGCCGACATCCGGCGCAAGGTGGAGATCGGCTGCTACCAGGGCATCCGCCACCGGCGGGGGCTGCCTGTGCATGGCCAGCGCACGCAGACCAACGCCCGCACCCGCAAGGGCAGGAAGAAGACCGTGGCCGGCAAGAAGAAGGCCGGGAAGAAGTAGTTCGCGGCGCCCGGCACATCAGCCGCGAACCGACGACCTCCAGTTAACGAAGGAAGCAGATGCCGCCCAAGAGCCGCACCGGCGCCGCCAAGAAGGTGCGCCGCAAGGAACGCAAGAACGTCGCCCACGGGCACGCCCACATCAGGAGCACGTTCAACAACACCATCGTCTCCATCACCGATCCGATCGGCAACGTCATCTCCTGGGCGTCCTCCGGCCAGGTCGGCTTCAAGGGGTCGCGCAAGTCCACCCCCTTCGCCGCGCAGATGGCGGCCGAGGCCGCGGCGCGGCGGGCCATGGAGCACGGGATGCGCAAGGTTGATGTGTTCGTCAAGGGCCCGGGCTCGGGGCGCGAGACCGCCATCCGGTCCCTGCAGGCGACCGGCCTGGAGGTCGGCTCGATCCAGGACGTCACCCCTGTTCCGCACAACGGCTGCCGGCCGCCCAAGCGGCGCCGGGTCTGAGGAGTAACTGACAGATGGCTCGATACACCGGTGCGGACTGCAAGCTCTGCCGCCGCGAGAAGATGAAACTGTTCCTGAAGGGCGCCAAGTGCGACTCGCCCAAGTGCCCGATCGAGCTCCGGCCCTACCCGCCCGGTGAGCATGGCCGCAACCGCCCGAAGGAAAGCGACTACCTGCTCCAGGTCAGGGAGAAGCAGAAGGCCAAGCGCATCTACGGGATCCTCGAGCGGCAGTTCCACAGCTATTACGAGGAGGCCACCCGCACCAGGGGAAGGACGGGGGAGGCCCTGCTGCGGATCCTGGAGACCCGCCTCGACAACGTGGTCTTCCGGGCCGGCTTCGCCAAGAGCCGTGACATGGCGCGCCAGCTGGTGCGGCACGGCCACATCCTGGTCAACGGCAAGAAGGTGGACATACCCTCGTACCGGGTGAGTGAGAGCGACATCATCGAGGTGCGGCCGGCCTCGGTGGAGATGACCCCGTTCGTGGTCGCCAGGGCCGAGGCCGGCGAGCGGCCGGCCCCGGCGTGGATCGAGGTCATCCCGGACAAGATGCGGGTGCTCGTCCACTCGCTGCCGGCCCGCGCCCAGATCGATACCCAGGTGCAGGAGCAGCTCATCGTTGAGCTGTATTCGAAGTAGGAAGCTTCCCCGGGCAGCCGCGCGCAATGCGGTGCGGCCGGGGTGGGACGGCAGGTGGCCGTCTGGTCAGATCGCGGCGTCAAATAGCGGGCGCCGCCGGAAGGGGTAGGACATGCTCATCGCCCAGCGCCCGACTCTCACCGAAGAGCCGGCAGACGAGTTCCGGTCCAGGTTCGTCATCGAGCCGCTCGAACCAGGATTCGGGTACACAATCGGGAACTCACTGCGGCGCACCCTGCTGTCGTCGATCCCTGGCGCGGCAGTGACCAGCATCCGGATCGAGGGCGTGCTGCACGAGTTCTCGACCGTGGCCGGGGTCAAGGAGGATGTCACCGACATCATCCTGAACCTCAAGGAACTCGTCGTCTCCTCCGAGCAGGACGAGCCGGTCGTCATGTACCTGCGCAAGCAGGGGCCCGGTGAGGTCACCGCCGCCGACATCGCGCCGCCGGCCGGCGTCGAGGTGCACAACCCGGACATGCACATCGCCACCCTCAACGGCAAGGGCAAGCTGGAGATGGAGCTGACGGTCGAGCGCGGCCGCGGCTATGTGTCCGCCGCCCAGAACAAGCAGCCCGGGCAGGAGATCGGCCGGATCCCGATCGACTCGATCTACTCCCCGGTGATGCGGGTCACCTACAAGGTCGAGGCGACCCGGGTGGAGCAGCGGACCGACTTCGACAAGCTCATCATCGACGTGGAGACCAAGCCCTCCATGCGGCCGCGGGACGCGGTGGCGAGCGCTGGCAAGACACTGGTCGAACTGTTCGGCCTGGCCAGGGAGCTCAACGTGGAGGCCGAGGGCATCGACATCGGCCCGTCGCCCACCGACGCCGCACTCGCCGCCGACCTGGCGCTGCCGATCGAGGAGCTGACCCTCACCGTCCGCTCCTACAACTGCCTGAAGCGCGAGGGCATCCACACCGTGGGCGAACTTGTGGCCCGCAGCGAGCAGGACCTGCTGGACATCCGGAACTTCGGCGCCAAGTCGATCGAAGAGGTCAAGCAGAAGCTGGTCGACATGGGACTCGCGCTCAAGGACTCCCCGCCCGGGTTCGATCCGGGCAGCGCGGTGGACAATTACGCCGCGGACGACGACGAGAGCTACGTCGAGACGGAGCAGTACTGACGGGTCGGCCCGCGCCTGGTTTCACAGCACGACGTATCGAGGCCCTGACGTATCGAGGCCCCGGGGTAGCAGACCTCTGGGTAGCGAAGCAAGGAGAACGTTGCGATGCCCACGCCCACCAAGGGCCCGCGGCTGGGTGGCAGTTCCGCCCATCAGCGGCACATCCTGGCGAACCTTGCCACCGCTCTGTTCGAGCACGGCAAGATCACCACGACCGAGGCGAAGGCGCGGCGGCTCCGGCCGTTCGCTGAGCGCCTGATCACCTTCGCCAAGCGGGGAGACCTGCATGCGCGGCGTGAGGTGCTCACCGTGGTGACCGACAAGGGTGTGGTGCACACCCTGTTCACCGAGATCGGCCCGAGCTTCGCCGCCCGCGACGGCGGGTACACCCGCATCACCAAGGTCGGGCCGCGCAAGGGCGACAACGCTCCGCTCGCTGTCATCGAGCTAGTCCGGGAGGAGGCCACCCCGTCGTCGCCACGGCGTCGGCGTCCCCGGCGCGCCCAGCCGGCGGCCCCTGCCCGGACCACTCCGGCGCAAACGGCTGCCGCCGAGGACACAGCCGCCGAGGACACAGCCGCGGCGGCGGAGACTGACACGGCTGAGGAAACAGCCTCTGACGATGCTGCGGCGGAGGAGACCGCCGACGCCGGGGAAACAGCGGCGGCCGGCGACACGGTCGAGGCGACGGCGGCGGCTGGCACCGCTGAGGGCGGGGCCGCTGAGGGCGACACCGCAGGGGACGACGGCGAGTAGGGCCAGCAGCCCCTCATGCCGGATGACCCGGGGCTGATCCGGGTCCGGATCGCTGTCGGCTACGACGGATCCGGCTTCTCGGGATGGGCGCGCCAGCCCGGCAGGCGGACGGTCCAGCAGACGCTCGAGGAGGCGCTGTGCCGCGTCCTGCGCCTGCCGGAGACGGCCCAGGTGACCGCGGCCGGGCGGACCGACGCCGGAGTCCACGCGCGGGGCCAGGCCGCGCATGTGGACCTGCCGGGAACGTGCTGGGCGGCTGCCGGGGACGGTGTCCAGCGGCGCCTGTGCGGGGTGCTCCCGCCCGATGTGCGGGTGCACCGGATCGCCCCGGCGCCACCTGGTTTCGACGCGCGATTCTCCGCCCTGTGGCGTCGGTACACCTACCGGGTCTGTGACGACCCGGCCGGGGCCGACCCCTTGCGGCGGCACGAGACCCTGTGGTATCCCCGCCCGCTCGCCATCGACGATATGAACGAGGCCGCCCGGGCGTGTCTGGGCGAGCACGACTTCGCGGCTTTCTGCCGCCGCCGCGAGGGCGCGAGCACGGTCCGTGAGCTGCTCCGCCTGGAATGGTCCAGGCCGGCTCCCACGCTGGCGGTGGCGAGTGTGGTGGCAGACGCGTTTTGCCACAACATGGTCCGGGCGCTGGTCGGTGCCTTGCTGCGGGTCGGCGACGGGGCCAGGCCCGCCGGATGGCCCGCCCAGGTGCTCGCCGCCGCGCGGCGCGACCCAGCGGTCCCGGTGGTGGCCCCGCACGGTCTCTGCCTGGAAGAGGTCGGATACCCGCCAGATGATCAGCTGGCGCAGCGGGCACTGGCCACCCGGCGGGTACGGGGCACGCCCGGGGCCCGTGGCTAGCGCCGGGCGCCGTCAGGAGGTCGGCCGGAGGGCCCTGCGGCCTTCACGGGATCTGCGGCCGCCCGGTCACCATCCGGCTGGTCAGGCTCACATTGGCCGTGCCCGCGAACAGGTCCGACGAGAACTTCGCCAGTTCTTTGCGCTGCTTCTTGCCCGTGGGGGCATGCAGGTTCGCGAACTCCGTCCAGATCAAGATGAGGTAGTGCCCCTTCACCGTGGCCTCCTCCAGGCCCGTTCCCTTGGTGAGATTCCGGGTCGGGCCGTGCGGGCCGGGCAGCTGGCGGATGAACTCGGTCGCGCCCGAGGCCTTCCCGACCTTCTCGGCCGCGGCGACGTCAACGAGGTTCAGGACGCCGATGGTCGCCATCATCTTCCGGTTGGTGGACAGGTAGCTGGCGCGTATGACCTGGGTGCAGCCGCCCTTGCGGACCGCCGTCCGGAGCGCGGAGCCGATCACCTCTTTGGTGCACTTGGTGTTGGCCCGGTCCACTGTCCTGATGCCTGCGCTCCCGCCCTCCGCGAACCGCGCGGGGTAAAGCTCCTGGCTGCTGAGCGGCTGCGTATCGACGGCCTGGCTGGTGATGTCCCTCCACGGCCCCGGGGCCGGGGCCGGGCTGGTGGGGGCCACGGCGGGCTTGCTCGTCGGCGCCGCGGCGTTGCTGGCGGTTGGCACGGGCCTGCTGCCGAGGTAGACGATCACCGCCACGACCAGGATGACAACCACCACCGGTGCCATCAGCAGCCCGATCAGGGTGCGGTGCGATCGTTTTCTCTGCTCGCCACCCCGGCGGCGGATCTCGCCGCTGGTCCGGGCGGCACCCTGCCCGTGGCGCGCGCTGGCACGGCCGGTGGCGGGCAGGCTGCCCGAGTCCCAGGAAGCGGTCTGCTCGCCGCGGGCCGCGGGAGAGGCGGGCGCCTGCCTGCCGGGAGGCCTGGCCGTGCCTGGCGGACCGGGCTGGCCGGCCGGACTGGCGGGACCGGGCGAACTGCCGGCCCTGGCCCGGTGGGCCTGGCGGGCCGGTCGGGCCAGGCGGGCTGGGTCACCACTCGGCGGGCCGCTGGCGGGTGAACTGCTGGCGGGTGAACTGCCGGCAGGCAGGCTGCCGGATTCCCAGGGGGCCAGCTGGCGGCTGCCGGGCTCCGCCACGGTCCCGGCCGCGCCGAATGCCACGCGCGGGACGTCCGCCCCGCGCCCGCCCGCCCGCCGGATTCCGGGGAAACCCTCCCCGTCGGTGTGCGCGGACACGTCGCGGGCCAGCGGCGGGGGAGACCAGCCGCCCGTATCGTCGATCACGGCCCAGGTCTGGGTCGCCGTCGCATCCGCCGATGGGTCGCTGGTGGCCAGGACGGAGTACCCAGGTTCGGCATCAGCTTCCCCTGCGCCGTCACCGTGGCCGTTCGCGCCCAGCCAGGAGGCGCGGACGGATGGACGGTTCCAATCGGAGAACTGGCCGGGCGGGTAAACCGGGCCCGGCTGGCCGGGCATCGGCGGGTAGCCCCGGATCGGACCCCGCCGCCGCGGTGAGCCCCCGCGGGAGACGGCACCCCGCGTGGAGGTAACGCCCGCCCATTCGGCTCCCGGGGAAGCACTGCCACGGGGGCTGGGCAGTCCGCGCGGAGGCGTTGTCCCCAGGGCCGCGGAGCCGGGTGGGGAGATCGGTCCCCCTGGAGAGAGGACGCCACGGGGTGGCTGCGTCCGGGAGGGCCCGGTGCCGCGGGGCGGGGGACCGCCGCGGGGGGGCTGTGTCCGGGAGGGCCCGGTGCTGCCGGGCGGGGGACCGCTCCGCGGGGGCAGACTGCCCGGCGAGGTGCTGCCCGGTGGAGGCCCCCCATGCGGCGCGATCCCGCCACCCGGGGCAGTGCCGGGCCGGGCCGCGGCGGCGTGCCTGCGTCCCGGCGGGCCAGGGCGGCGGGCAGGGCCTCCGTCGCCGCGAGACTGCTGGTAGGGAGCGGAATCAGCGGGGCGGGCGGGTCCCGGCCACCCCCCGTCCGGCGACTGGTCTCGCACCGGGCGCCCGGGTATCTGAGCATCCGACTGGCCGCTTGGCGGCTCGTCGTTGCGCCCTCCCCGAGAACCCATGGCGCGAGCGTATCCCCCTGAGCGGCTGACATCGCGCGGTCAGGCATTTTCCCGGTCCGGTGGCTTATTCGTAGGCCAGGAAAGGCTTCCGGGACGGGCAGGCAGTATGGGGGCGGTTACCGCCCGAGAGGCTGCGCGGCAGTCGGCCCGGGCATGTGGTCGGTCTGCCTCTCATGCTGTTCCTGCTCGGCCTGCGCCGTCCCCGGTCTCTGCTCTGCGCTGCCCGCGGAGAGGTCTCTGCATGCTGCCCTGCGCTGGCCTTGCCGGGTTCTGCGCTGCTCTGCCCACGCAGCGGTCCCCGCAGCTGCCTCTGCGCTGGCCTTGCGGGGTTCTGCGCTGCGCTGCCCACGCAGCGGTCCCCGCAGCTGCCTCTGCGCTGGCCTTGCGGGGTCCTGCTCTGCCCTGTGCTGGCCTTGCGGGGTCCCACTCTGCCCTGCGCTGGCCTTCCGGGCCCTGCCCAGCTCTCCAGGCGCTGCCTGTGGGTCCCCCGCTCTCCCCCCGGCCCGCCGCCGTCACTGCCCTTCACCTTTCGCATACCTCCCAACTTTCACGTCAATGATCTCGTGCCGCATAGCTTGTCAGCTTCCACATGGTTGTCTGGTTCCGCGAAGGACATACCCTTTCGCGCAGTGCGCCCTTTTCACACAGGCCAGCCCGGCTCCGCGCCGCAGGGCCGGAGGCGGCCCGTTGCCCCCGGGCCGTCCGGCTCACTTTGACCGTCATCGGTTGTGGCCGGTATCCTTCACAAGCGTCCATGCGTATCGGCATGCCTGCGGTGCCCGCTCATCGGGGTGGTCACGCGGCGGCTGGTGCGGGGACTCCCTCGCCTGGACGATCACCTCGGCGCGGGCCCACGTATCAGGTCCCACATGTGAAGGCTTACGACAGTGCGCACTTTTAGCCCCAAGGCCGGTGACATCCAGCGTCAGTGGCATGTCATCGATGCCTCCGATGTCGTGCTCGGCCGCCTGGCCAGCCATGTGGCGACGTTGCTGCGCGGGAAGCACAAGCCGATCTTCGCGCCGCACATCGACACCGGCGACTTCGTGATCGTGGTTAACGCCGAGAAGGTCGCCCTGAGCGGTAACAAGCTCCAGGACAAGCGCGCCTACCACCACTCCGGTTACCCCGGGGGCATGCATTCGGTGGCCTACTCCGAACTGCTCGCCAAGCACCCGGAGCGGGTGGTCGAGAAGGCGGTCAAGGGCATGTTGCCCAAGAACTCGCTTGGCCGGAACATGCTCCGCAAGCTGAAGGTGTACGCGGGCCCCGATCACCCGCACCAGGCACAGCAGCCGACCCCGTTCACGATCAAGCAGATAGCGCAGCAGGCGGGGCCGCCTGCTGGCGGCAGGTGACGCCGCGATGACCAAGCCGATCAGGAAGTAAGAGGAAAGTACCGTGGCCGAGCCCACAGGCACGCAGACGCTCGTTGAGGGCGCCGACGCGCAGACCGAGGATGACACCGGCGAGCATGTGTCGGAGTACACCACCGAGACGTCCGCAGAGGCGGAGGGCCGCCCGGCGGCACGCCGGCCGGTGGTGACCGGCAACGCGCTGGGCACTGGCCGGCGTAAGGAGGCGATCGCGCGGGTCCGCATCACCCCGGGCACAGGCCAGTGGCGCATCAACGAACGGTCGCTGGAGGATTTCTTCCCGAACAAGGTGCACCAGCAGCTCATCAGTGAGCCGTTCGTGACCCTCGGGGCTGACGGACAGTTCGACGTGGTCGCCCGGATCACTGGCGGCGGGGTCACCGGCCAGGCTGGTGCACTGCGGCTGGGGATCGCACGCGCCCTGACGCTGGTCAACCCGGAGAACCGGGTTACCCTGAAACGAGCAGGCTTCCTCACCCGGGATGCCCGGGTCAAGGAGCGCAAGAAGTACGGCCTCAAGAAGGCCAGGAAGGCACCTCAATACTCGAAGCGCTGATCAGGCGCTCGCGCATTGGCGATGCATCCATCAGGACGGCACCTGGAAACGGGGGGGCACGTTTCATGGGCCGGCTCTTTGGGACAGACGGCGTTCGGGGCGTGGCAGGCGATGACCTGACGGCTCGCCTGGCCATGGACCTGGCCGTCGCTTCCGCTGAAGTACTGCACGAAACTGGCGTGTTCGGCCGCGCGCAGGCGGCGGGCAGGCGCCCGGTGGCGGTCGTGGGACGGGATCCCCGCGCGTCGGGTGAGTTCCTGGAGTCCGCCGTGGTGGCAGGCCTGGCCGGCGCCGGGGTGGACGTGCTCCGGCTCGGGGTGATCCCGACTCCGGCCGTCGCCTTCCTTACCGCCGACCTGTCCGCTGACCTGGGGGTCATGCTGTCGGCCAGCCACAACCCGGCTCAGGACAACGGGATCAAGCTGTTTGCCAGGGGCGGCTTCAAGTTTGCCGACGCCGCCGAAGACGAGATCGAGGCGAGGCTGGGCCTGCCGGGCGACGCCGTGGCCGGCGTGCCCCGCGGGGGCTTCGGCAGGGTCAGCGACCACTGTGGGTCGCGGGATCGCTATCTCACCCACCTGCTCGCCTCGCTGCGCGCGCGGCCTCTGGCCGGCTTGCGGGTGGTGGTGGACTGCGCAAATGGCGCCGCCTCTGAGGTGGCCCCGTTGTTGCTGCGCCGGGCGGGTGCGGACGTGATCGCGATCGGGGCAGAACCCGATGGTGAGAACATCAACGACGGCTGCGGCTCGACCCATCTGGACGTGCTACGGGCAGCCGTCATCGAGCACGGGGCCGATGCCGGCGTCGCGCACGATGGCGACGCTGACAGGTGCCTTGCGGTGGATGCCGGCGGGCAGGTGATCGACGGGGACCAGATCATGGCCGTACTCGCGCTTGAGCTCAAGGCCAGCGGCCGGCTGGCCGCCGACACCGTGGTCGCCACGGTCATGTCCAACCTCGGGTTCCGGCTGGCCATGAAGAACGCCGGTGTCACCGTGGTGGAGACCGCGGTCGGGGACAGGTACGTGCTGGAAGCGATGCGGGCGGGCGATTACGTCCTCGGTGGCGAGCAGTCCGGCCACATCATCATGCTGGAGCACGCGACCACCGGTGACGGCATTCTTACCGCGCTGCACCTGCTGGCCGCCGTCGCCCGTGAGCGGATTCCCCTGGCCGACCTCGCGAAGGTGATGACCCGGTACCCACAGGTGCTCGTCAACGTCGCTGGAGTCGATAAGGCACGGGTTGCCTCCTCCCCGGTGGTGGCGGCGCAGGTCGCCGCCGCCAAGGCGGAACTGGGCCGTTCGGGCAGGATCCTGGTGCGGCCGAGTGGCACCGAGCCCGCGGTCCGGGTCATGGTCGAGGCGGTGGATGCTGATCGTGCCCGGTACCTGGCGAACCAGCTGGCGTCGGTCATCCGTGCCGCGTCCTGATAGCCGGCCGCCAGCGCGGCCTGTGGGTCCGCGCTAGCGCCAGAGCCTGGCCGGCCGTGCTGGGTGCCCGGACAAGGTGATGACCCGAGTCGCTGACTGGCTTCGGCATAGGAGCAACTTATGTGCGGCATCGTGGGATACGCCGGTCATCGCCAGGCGGCCGACGTGCTCATCGAAGGGCTCACCCGGCTGGAATACCGGGGCTATGACTCGGCGGGCATCGCGGTGCTCGCCGATGGCACGCTGGCATCGCTGAAGCGGGCAGGCAAGCTCACCAACCTGGTGAAGGCGCTCGCCGCGGAGCCGCCGCTGCGGGGGAATGTCGGGCTCGGCCACACCCGCTGGGCGACGCACGGTGCGCCCACCGACCCCAACCGGCACGGGGCCTGCCAGCACGGGGCCGGGCCAGCCGGGGATGCTCGCGGAGGCCATGCGGCGGGTCTGCCGCCGGCTGGAGGGGGCATTCACCCTTGTCGCCGTGGACGTCCGGGATCCCGGCGCGGTGGTCGGCGCCCGCCGCAACTCCCCGCTGGTGGTCGCCCGCGGCGAGAAGGAGAACTTCCTCGCCAGCGACGTGGCGGCGTTCATCGCCTACACCCGCAGCGCGGTGGAACTGGGCCAGGATCAGGTCGCCGAGATCCGCGCGGACAGCGTGCACGTCACCCGGTTTGACGGCACGCCGGCCGAGGTCACCGAATACCAGGTGGACTGGGACATATCGGCCGCGGAGAAGGCGGGGTTCGACCTACTTCATGCTGAAGGAGATCGCCGAGCAGCCGCGGGCGATCGCCGACACGCTGCTCGGCCGCGTCGGCCCGGACGGGCAGCTGACCCTGGACGAGATGCGGCTGCCCGTGGACGAGCTGCGCGAGGCCGACAAGATCATCGTGGTGGCGTGCGGCACCGCGTACCACGCCGGGATGATCGCCAAGTACGCCATCGAGCACTGGTGCCGGATCCCGTGCGAGGTGGAGCTGGCCAGCGAGTTCCGCTACCGGGACCCGATCCTGACCCGGTCCACCCTGGTCATAGCCATCTCCCAGTCAGGGGAAACGATGGACACGCTGATGGCGGTGCGGCACGCGCGTGAGCAGCGTTCGCGGGTGCTGGCCATCTGCAACGTCAACGGCTCCGGTCCGCACCCTGGCCCGGGACCTGGCAGCGCAGCGGTGCGTGCTGTTCCTCGGCCGCCATGTCGGCTACCCGGTCGCCCTGGAAGGCGCGCTCAAGCTCAAGGAACTCGCGTACATGCACGCGGAAGTTTTCGCCGCCGGGGAGCTGAAGCACGGGCTGATCGCGCTCATCGAGGACGGCCTGCCGGTGGTCGTGGTGGTGCCCCCTGCCGAGGGCCGCGGCGTCCTCCACGACAAAATCGTTTCGAATATCCAGGAAGTGCGGGCCAGGGGGGCCAGGGCCGTTGTCGTCGCCGAAGAGGGCGACCACGAGGTCAAGCCCTATGCGGACACGCTGATCGAGGTCCCGCACGTGCCCACGCTCCTGCAGCCGCTGGTGACCACGGTGCCGCTGCAGGTCTTCGCATGCGAGCTGGCCACGGCCAAGGGGCACGACGTGGACCAGCCGCGCAACCTCGCCAAGTCGGTCACGGTGGAGTGAGGCGCCCGGCCGGCCTGGCTCGTCGCCCCCCGGTGCCCGGCAGTGGCAGGCTGGGGGCGTGATCGTGGGCATCGGTGTGGACATCGTGGACATCGCGCGGCTCGAGTCCGCGTTGCGCCGGACCCCGGCCCTGGCATCCCGCCTGTTCACGGACGGCGAACGCGGCGGTGGCCCAGCCTCGCTGGCCGCCTGTTTCGCCGCCAAGGAGGCAGCGGCGAAGGCCCTGGGGGGGCCCCCGGGGCTGCGCTGGGCGGACGTGGAGATCACGCACAACAGCGCCGGGCGCCCCTCGCTGGCGGCCCGCGGCACGGTGGCGGAAGCGGCGGCCCGGCGAGGGGTGCGCCACTGGCACCTGTCGATCACCCATGACGGAGGCCTGAGCGTGGCGATGGTGGTGGCAGAAGGATGAGGAACGCGCACGATGTAGCCACAATCCGGGCAGCCGAACAGGCCCTCATGGCCACTGTCCCGCCCGGGGCGCTGATGCAGCGGGCCGCCGCCGGGCTCGCGTCGGTCTGTGCCGGTATGGCCGGGAAGGTCTACGGGGCCAGGATCGTCGTGCTGGCCGGCAGCGGCGACAACGGCGGCGACGCCCTCTACGCGGGCGCCCGGCTGGCCCGGCGCGGTGCGGGTGTGGTCGCCGTGGCCGCGGGCGGCCGCATCCACGAGCAGGGGGCGGCGGCGCTGCGCATGGCGGGCGGGCGTGTTACCGGCGCCGATGACCCCGATCTGCCTGCCTTGATCGCCGCCGCGGAACTGGTGCTGGACGGACTGCTCGGAATCGGCGGCCGCGGTGGGCTGCGCGAGCCCTACTCGACCCTGGCCGGCCTGGTCGCACAGGCCCGGACCGGGGACCTGCCGGGGCACCCGGGCACGGGCCCTTCGGTGGTGGCGGTGGACCTGCCGAGCGGGATCGACGCGGACACGGGCGAGGTGGGCGGCCCGGCGGTGCGGGCGGATGTCACGGTGACCTTCGGCACCTGGAAGCCGGGCCTGCTGATCGACCCGGGCGCGGACCACGCCGGAGTGGTGGAACTGGTCGATATCGGGCTCGGGCCTTACCTGCCGGTGCCTGCCGCGGCCGGGTTCCAGGCGGTGGACGTGGCGGCCCTGCTCCGGCAGCCGCCCGGCGACTCCGACAAGTACCGCCGGGGAGTGCTGGGCATCGTCGCGGGCAGTGCGCGTTTCACCGGCGCCGCGGCGCTCGCTGTCGGCGGTGCCCTGCGGGGCGGGGTCGGCATGGTCAGGCTGGTTTCGGCCGGGCCGGCCGTCGCGGTCGTCCGCCAGCAGTGGCCTGAAGCGCTGATCACGGTGACCGGGGACGGTCCCGGCGCTGGCCAGGAGGTCGAGGCCGCCGGGCGGGTGCAGGCCTGGGTGGCCGGGCCCGGCATGGGCACCGACGAGGCGGCGAGGCACCGGCTGGCCGCGGTTCTGTCCACGGACGTGCCGGTGCTGGTCGATGCCGACGGGCTGACCCTGGTCGCGCAGGAACGAGGGCTGCTGGCCCGGGCGGCTCCCACATTGCTGACCCCGCACGCTGGCGAGCTCGCCCGGCTGCTGGGAACCGACCCGGCGCAGGTGGCGGCACGCCGCCTGGAGCATGTCCGCGCGGCCGCGGCCGAGTTCGGCGTGACTGTCCTGCTCAAGGGCTCGACCACGGTGATCGCCCGGCCCGGCCCGGCCGACCCACCCGGCCCGGCCGGCCTGGCCGGGGACGGAGCGGTGCTGGTGAACTCCACGGGAACGTCGTGGCTCGCCACCGCCGGCACAGGGGACGTGCTCTCCGGGCTCGCGGGCGCCCTGCTGGCCCAGGGGCTCGGGGCGGCCGATGCCGCCGCGGCCGCGGCGTTCCTGCATGGCATCGCGGCCCGGCTGGCGGCGGCTGGCGCGGGGCCGTCTGGGACGGGCCCGGCTGGTGCGGAGTCGGCCGGCGCGGGGGCAGGGAGCCCGATCGCGGCGGGCGATGTGGTCCACGCTCTCCCGGCGGCCATCCGCGGCGTCCGGGCGTGGATGGACTGAGCCGGGAGGGTCCCGGGCGCCGCAGGCGGCCCGGCTTGCCGTCCAGTTGGGTGCTGACGTGCTGGCACACTGTGTGGTCATGGACGGTCATGCGGAGACGCTCATCGACCTTGACGCAGTCAGCGCCAACGTCACGGCGCTGCGGCGGCATGTTGCTGGCGCTGCCGTCATGGCCGTGGTCAAGTCCGACGGGTACGGCCACGGCATGGTCCCCGCGGCCCGGGCTGCCCTGGCCGGCGGAGCGAGCTGGATCGGGGTGATCACCGTCGCGGAGGCACTGGCACTGCGTGCCGCGGGTGTGCTGGCGCCGGTGCTGTGCCTGATGAGCGTGCCAGGAGCGGCCCACGAGGAGGCCGTCCGCCATGACGTGGATCTTTCGGCCGGGACGGTGGGCCTGGTCAACGAGATCGTGGCGGCCGCACGGCTGGCTGGCCGCCCCGCCCGCCTGCACCTCAAGGTGGACACCGGGATGTCGCGTGGCGGTGCCACCGCCAGTGAGTGGCCGGGCGTGGTGGACACGGCCCTGGCAGCCGAGGCGGCGGGAGATGCCGTCATCGTCGGGCTCTGGTCCCATCTGGCCTGTGCGGACATGCCCGGCCATCCATCGATCGGCAGCCAGGTCGCGGCGTTCCGCGACGCGATCGCCCTGGCGCAGAAGGCAGGTGCCAGACCCGAGCTGCGGCACCTGGCCAACACGCCCGCCACGCTGACGCTGCCGCAGACCTGGTTCGACCTGGTGCGGACCGGCGGCGGTGTGTTCGGGCTTTCCACGCTGCCTGGCGGCCCGCCGCCCTGGCTCCGGCCCGCGATGACGGTGAGAACCCGGCTGGTTCAGGTCAAGCGGGTGGCGGCGGGGACCGGCGTGTCGTACGGTCATCGGTACATCACCCCGGGTCCCAGCACGCTCGGGCTGGTCCCGCTGGGCTACGCCGAAGGCGTACCGCGAGGCGCGTTCGGGCTGGCTGAGGTGCAGGTACGGGGACGGCGCCGGCTGATCTCCGGGACCGTGTGCATGAACCAGTTCGTCGTGGATTTCGGGGAAGAGACCGCCGTGGAAGGGGACGAAGTGGTCCTGTTCGGGCCTGGCGACTCGGGCGAGCCCACCGCCCAGGAATGGGCCGACGCGCTGGGAACGCTGTCCTATGAGATCGTGACCAGGTTCGGCGGGAGGACGCCCAGAAGCTACTTTGGAGTAGCATATGAGCACGATTCCCTGCCCGCCGGTGCGGGCACCGAGGTGCCGGGGCGTATTCCGGCATCACCCGCATAGCGGCACCGCCTGGCGCCAGGTGCCGCTCCGCACGGCAGCAGCCCGGGCGGGCCATATGTGAGCAGCTTCGGAATGGCTGAGCGGGAGGGCGGATGGCCAGCTGGCGGCGGATCACCGGCGCTGCCGGGGTGGTCGCTGGCGCGACAGCGGCGGGCATGGGGGCGGTTCTGGCCGCCGAGCGGATCGCGGTCGGGCGGATCCGCGGCCGCGGCGACCCGCAGTCCGCCGAGCGGCTGGGGGGACTGCGGGGGCGCCCGCTCACCGTGCTCACCGAGGACGGGGTGGCGCTGCACGTCGAGACGGACGGCCCGGCGACCGCGCCCATCACCGTCATCTTCTCCCATGGCTACACGCTGAACCAGGACTGCTGGCACTTCCAGCGCCGCGGTCTGTCCGGTCACCGGCTGGTCTTCTGGGATCAGCGCGACCATGGGCGGTCCGGACGCTCCAAGTCCGGATCCGCCAGCATCGACCAGCTCGGCCGTGACCTGAAGGCGGTCATCGACGCGGTCGCGCCGGGCGATGCCCAGGTTGTACTGGTTGGTCACTCCATGGGCGGCATGACCATCATGGCGCTCGCGCAGCAGCACCCGGAGCTGTTCGGGACCAAGGTGGCCGGGTCGGTGCTCATCAGCACCGCCGCGCGTGGCCTGGACAGCGGCAGCCCGTGGATGCCGGCCCCGATCCGGCCGATGCTGAGCCGGGCGCTGCCCGGCGTGCTCAACGGCGCTGCCAAGGGGAGGCGCGCCCTCCTGGTGGAGCACGGCCGGCGCTCGGCCGATCTGGCGTTCCTGGGAGCGCGATACCTCGGGTTCGGGGACGGCGAGGTCAGCCCGGCTGTGATCAGCTTCCTGGGACGGATGATCAGTGCTACCCCCATGGAGGTAGTGGCCCGGTTCGCCCAGGTGCTGCTGCTGTGCGACAAGCGGGACTCGCTGGTCGCGCTCGGCCAGGCGCCGGCAACGGTGCTGGTCGGGGAGAAGGACCGGCTGATAGCGCCCCGGTTCGGCATCGAGCTGGCCATGGACATCCCCGGCTCCCATCTCATCTGGGTGCCGGGCGGCGGCCACGTGCTCATCCTGGAGTGCCCCGACCTGGTGAACGGGGCAATCACCAGCATGCTCGCGCGGGTCGGGGCGGGCGGCGGCAACCTGTCCCGGTCAGCGTGACCGGCGGCGGGACGCTGGCCGGCGGGGCACTGGCCGGCGGGGCACTGGCCGGCGGGGCACTGGCCGGCGGTGGGAGGGGCCGGATCTGCCGTGCGTGAGGAACTCACGGTGGCGAGCGCGGACGACATGCTGGCGCTGGGGAGGCGGCTGGCGGCCGAGTTGCGGCCCGGTGACCTTGTGGTACTCAGGGGGGAGCTCGGGGCGGGCAAGACCACTCTCGTCCAGGGGATCGGGGCCGGTCTGGGGGTGCGTGGGCCGGTCACCTCGCCCACATTCGTGATCGCCCGGGTCCACCCGTCGCTGACCGGCGGGCCGGCCCTGGTGCACGCCGATGCCTACCGGCTGGCGAGCCCGGCCGAGGTGGACGACCTGGACCTCGACGCCAGCCTGGAGACCTCGGTCACCGTGGTCGAGTGGGGCGGAGGGCTGGTCGAAGGGCTCGCGGCCGACCGGCTGGATGTCAGCATCGCCCTGGCCGCTGCCGGGGCCGGCTCGTACGCGCCGGGAAGTGTGCCCGGTGGCGCCGCGCCGGAGCAGGAGCCGCGGACGGTGCGGCTGGAGGGCCACGGTGACCGGTGGGACGCAGTCGGCGGCCTCAGATGTGGGCCGCACAGGCCCGATGGGCCGCACGGGCCGGATGGGCCGCACGGGCCGGGGGCCGCACGGGCCGGACGGGCCGGACGGGCTGCGGTAGGGCAGGAGCCCGGCAGCCGCCGCTGGTAAGGCTCAGCGTCGCCGGGCGTAGGTGACGTTGATGACGCCAATGATGATCCATATCAGGGCGACCAGCAGCGAGCTGTTGCCGTCATGGGTGTTGAGCAGGCCCACGGCGGTGATGCCGCCGATCGTCATCGACCCGAGCCCAAGGACGACGGCGGACGGGCGCACCCCGGGGCTCGCCTGGCCGCCGTGGTCGCGCCGCACGGGTCGCTCGCCGTGCTCAGCCAGCCTGGCGTCCACCCGTTTGTCGATCTCCGCGCCGATCCGCTCCACCAGTCCCTCGGCCACGGCATCGTCGTAGCCGGGTCCGAGCTCACGGTGTGCGGCGGTCGCGGCGGTAATGTCCTCGCGCGCCCTTTGGTCCACCCCGACACGATACGTCGTGCCCAGGCCCCCTGGCCATGACACGCCCGGCCGCCGATGCGGGGGGCGCGAAGGCCGGCCGCCCCGGCTCAGCGGGACAGCGGCCGGCGGTCCTGCCAGGTGGGCCTGTATGCGTGTCTAGCCCACCACCGTGGGCTGGAAGCTCTATAGTTCGACCGTCCCAACCTTGCCTGGCTGGCCGCTGACTCGCGGTCGCCCAGGCCTGGGTGTTATGCGCCGTCATGCACGGTTCGATCCCCCCGGAGGCGCACCGTGGTTCAGCAGGGGCCCCCTCCCTCCCGGTCTGGCCGGGTGCCGGCCTCAGGCCGCCCTCGTCGTGCCTGGTCCGACGATGACTACGCCGACGACGAGGAGTATCCGCCATGGGCGGGGCCAGGGATCAGCCCCCGCTGGGCGGACCAGGACGAACGTGAGCACCGGCGGCGTGACCGCCCGGCCGGGGGCGCCGGGGAGGCGCGGCCCGGTGACCGGGAGCGCCGGCCCGGGCGGGCGGGCCCAGCGGGCGCACCGGGTGCGCCAGGCCCGGGGGGCCCGGCGGACAGGCCGGGCCGCGGTGCCCGCGGGCTCCAGGCGGCGGCGCGGGCCCGCCGGGCCCGCCGGGCGATATACATCTGGTGCGGCGCCCTCGTTGCGGTGCTGCTCATCGCCGCCGGGGTGGGGTATCAGCTCACTCACCACTCCAGCTCCGCGCCCCGGCCGGACTCCGTGGTCACCACGTTCCAGCCCGGCGAGTTCAAGACCGTGCCGAACGCCTGTTCGGCGGTGACGGCGGCGACGCTGGACCAGTACCTGCCGGGCAGCAAACGACGGGTGGTCGCCCCCAAGTCGCTTGACGGCAGCGCGCAGAGCCTGTGCGACTGGACGCTTGATGCCCGGCCGCTGTACCGGGTGCTGGAAGTGACCGTGCAGGCGTACGCGCCTAGCGGGCTGGCCAGCGGGAACGGCAGCGCCACCTTCGCAGCCAAGGACGCCTACCAGCAGTCCAGCCTGCAGCGGATCCACCCACCCAAGGGCACCCACCTGCCCAGGGCGAGCGTGAGCCGGATCACCGGGCTCGGCAGCAGCGCCTTCGCCGCGCTGCAGGTGCCGTCGGCGGGCGGTGACACCACCAACCTGGTGACGGTGGTGGTGAGGGACCACAACGTGCTGATCACGGTGATCACCGAGGGCCCCGCCCGGCCCCGTGGCGGCTACGCGCGGGTGTCCCCGCCAGACCTGCAGGCGGCCGCGGTGGCCGCCGCCCGGGACATCCTCGCCCAGGTGCACTAGCAGGCGCGCTCCGGGCCGAAGACCCCGGGAGCATGCCTTACGCTGGGCAATCGTGCTGCTGCTTGCGTTCGACACCGCGACCCCTGCCGTAACGGTCGCCGTCCACGACGGGACCCGTGTGCTCGCGCAGGCGACAACGGTGGACGCCCGGCGGCAGGGAGAACTGCTGGCCGGCCACATCGAGAAGGTGATGGCCCAGGCGGGCGCGAGCCTGGCCGAGCTGACCGCGATCGCGGTCAGCGCCGGACCCGGTCCCTACACCGGGCTGCGCACGGGGCTGGTCACCGCGCGGGTCCTCGGCGCCGCGCTGGGCGTCGGTGTGCACGGCATGTGCACGCTCGACGTGATCGCGGCGGACGCGGTCGCCGAGGCGGCCGGCCGGCCGTTCCTGGTGGCGACCGACGCCCGGCGCCGTGAGGTGTACTGGGCCCGCTACTCGCCGGGCGGGCAGCGGCTGTCGGGTCCCGGCGTGGCCGCCCCGGCATCGCTCCCGGCCGGCCTGCCCGCGGCGGGTGAGGGCCCGGTCGCCTACCCCGGCCTCCTGGGCGAGCAGATCGCGCCCCGCTTCCCGTCGGCAGCCACGCTGGCCGGGCTGGCGGCCCGCCGGCTGGCGGCGGGGGACAGCATGCTCCCGCCGGAGCCGCTGTACCTGCGCCGGCCCGATGCCCGGGTGCCTGGCCCGCCCAAGAACGTGCTCGCGAGCGCGGACCGTGCTGCCCGGCCCTCCTCGGGGGTGACCCCGGCATGAACGTGGTCCTGCGGCCGATGGCCCGCGTCGACGTGCCGGCCGTGGCCGGGCTTGAGGTGGCGCTGTTCGGCGAGGAGGCATGGTCGCCGGACATGCTCGCCGGTGAACTGGCCGAGGGGCCTAGCGGTAAGTATTACCTGGTGGCCGCGGAGGAGGGCGTGATCGCCGGTTATGCTGGGCTGATGGCGCCCGGTGGCGGCCAGGCGGACGTGCTGACCGTGGGGGTGGCGCAGGACCGCTGGGGCCGGGGGATCGGGGCCGCGCTGCTGGAAGGCCTGCTGGCCGAGGCCAGCCGCCGCGGCTGCACGGAGATGTTCCTCGAGGTCCGGGTCGACAACGATCGCGCCCAGCGGCTGTACCGGCGTCACGGGTTCGCCGGGATCGGCCTGCGGCGCGGTTACTACCAGCCGTCCGGCACGGACGCGCTGGTGATGCGCCGCGAGATCAGGCAGGCTTCGCTGCGGCGGGGCGGCCGGCGGTGGCGGTCCGGCGGTGCCGCGTGAGCGCGCCGCTGGTGCTTGGCATCGAGACCTCCTGCGACGAAACCGGCGCCGGGCTGGTGCGCGGCCACGAACTGCTGGCGGACGCGATCGCCTCCAGCGTCGCCGAGCACGCCCGCTTCGGGGGCGTGGTGCCCGAGGTGGCCAGCCGGGCCCACCTGGAGGCGATGGTACCGACCGTGGACCGGGCGCTGGCAGCCGCCGGGGTGCGGCTGCGGCAGGTGGATGCGATCGCCGTCACCGCCGGGCCGGGCCTGGCCGGGGCGCTGCAGGTGGGCGTGTGCGCGGCGAAGGCCTACGCGTTGGCCCTGGGCAAGCCGATGTACGCGGTCAACCATCTCGCCGCGCACATCGCGGTTGACCAGCTGGAGCACGGGCCGCTGCCCAGGCCGGTGGTGGCACTGCTGGTATCGGGCGGGCATTCCTCGCTGCTGCTGGTGCCTGACGTGGCTGGCGAGGTAGTGCCGCTGGGGGCGACCATCGACGACGCCGCCGGTGAGGCCTATGACAAGGTGGCGCGGCTGCTGGGGATGGGCTTCCCGGGTGGTCCGCCGATCGACGCGGCCGCCCGGTCCGGTGATGGTGGCGCGATCGCGTTCCCGCGCGGGAAGTACCGCGACGCCACCTTGGACTTCTCCTTCTCCGGCCTGAAGACCTCGGTCGCCCGCTGGGTCCAGGCGCGGCAGCGGGCCGGCCTGCCCGTGCCGGTGGCCGACGTGGCGGCCTCGTTCCAGGAAGCCGTCGCCGACGTGCTGACGAACAAGGCGCTTGCCGCCTGCCGCGCGCATGACGTCAAGGATCTGATCATTGGTGGCGGGGTGGCGGCCAACTCGCGGCTGCGGGCACTGGCGGCGGATCGGTGTGAGGCAGCCGGGATCAGGCTGCGGGTGCCCAGGCCCGGGCTCTGCACCGACAACGGCGCGATGGTGGCGGCGCTCGGGGCCGAGCTCGCCGCACGGGGCGCCCCCGCGTCGCCGCTGGAGGTACCCGCGGATTCGTCGCTGCCAGTGACCACCGTCCTGGTCGGCTAGCAGGGCTCAAGTTGACGAGGGCCACGGGTCGGCGATACTGTTCGGAACTGGCACTCACTAAGGTAGAGTGCTAATGCGACGAGGCTGGCCTGGCACCCGCGACGACAGGCCGCCGCGGTCGCCCTCTCTAGTCATTTTTCAGCCGCCTTTCCGGAGGGGGAGGTCAGATCGTGACGACCGCCACCAAGGTTGTTCTCAAGCCACTCGAAGACCGAATCGTTGTCCGTACGCTCGAGGCCGAGCAGACCACCGCGTCAGGCCTGGTGATCCCGGACACTGCCAAGGAGAAGCCCCAGGAGGGCGAAGTCCTTGCGGTGGGCCCGGGTCGCTTTGACGACGCGGGGGCCAAGCGCGTGCCGATGGACGTCAAGGTCGGCGACGTGGTGCTGTACAGCAAGTACGGCGGCACGGAGGTCAAGTACCACGGCGAGGAGTACCTCGTGCTCTCCGCCCGCGATGTGCTCGCCATCATCGAGAAGTAAGCGCAAGGACCAGGGGGCCGCGTCCCGGGGACGGGACCTGGCGCCGTGTGCCATACCGCCCCGGGCGCCTCTGAGGCGCCCGGGGCGGTGGCACGAGAACCCGGCGGCTGCCATACCGGCCCGTCAAGACGTAATCAGAGGTGGTCATGGCCAAGATGCTGGAGTTCGACGAGGAGGCGCGGCGCGCACTTGAGCGCGGCGTGAACAGGCTCGCGGACGCCGTGAAGGTGACGCTGGGGCCGCGCGGCCGCAACGTCGTCATCGACAAGAAGTGGGGCGCTCCCACGATCACGAACGACGGGGTCACCGTCGCTCGCGAGGTGGAGCTTGAGGACCCGTATGAGAACCTTGGCGCCCAGCTCGCCAAGGAAGTAGCCACCAAGACCAACGACATCGCGGGCGACGGCACCACCACGGCGACCGTGCTCGCGCAGGCGATGGTCCGCGAGGGCCGGCGCAGCGTCACCGCGGGGGCGAACCCGATCGCGCTCAAGCGCGGCATGGACGCAGCCGCCACCGCCGTGTCGGACCTGCTGCTCAAGGCCGCCCGCGAGGTGGGCGAGCAGAAGGAGATCGCGCATGTGGCGACGGTCTCGGCCCAGGACAGCCAGATCGGCGACGTGATCGCGGAGGCCTTCGACAAGGTCGGCAAGGACGGTGTCATCACCGTCGAGGAGTCGCCGACCATGGGACTCGAGCTCGAGTTCACCGAGGGCATGCAGTTCGACAAGGGCTACATCTCGCCGTACTTCATCACCGACCAGGACCGGATGGAAGCGGTCCTGGAGGACGCCTACGTGCTGCTCCACACCGCCAAGATCTCCTCGATGGCCGACTTCCTGCCGCTGCTCGAGAAGATCGCGCAGGCCAAGAAGCCGCTGCTGGTGGTCGCCGAGGATGTCGAGGGCGAGGCGCTGTCGACCCTGGTCGTGAACAGGATCCGCGGGCTGCTCGCGGTCGTCGCGGTCAAGGCGCCCGGGTTCGGCGAGCGGCGCAAGGCCATGCTGGCCGACATGGGGGTGCTCACCGGCGGCGAGGTGGTCAGTGAGGAACTCGGGCTCAAGCTGGAAATGGTCGGACTCGAGGGCCTGGGCAAGGCCCGCCGCATCGTCGTCACCAAGGACACCACCACGATCGTGGACGGGGCCGGCGACACCGAGGCGATCGCGGACCGGGTCCGGCAGCTGCGGTCCGAGATCGAGAACACCGACTCCGACTGGGACCGGGAGAAGCTGCAGGAACGCGTCGCCAAGCTGTCCGGCGGCGTCTGCGTGCTCCGGGTCGGCGCAGCGACCGAGGTCGAGCTGAAGGAGAAGAAGCACCGGCTGGAGGACGCGATCTCCGCGACCCGCGCAGCGATCGAGGAGGGCATCATCCCCGGCGGCGGCAGCGCTCTCGTGCACACCGCTGCCGAGCTCGGTGACCTCGGCATGACCGGGGACGAGGCGACCGGCGTCCGCGTGGTGCGTACCGCGCTGAACGCTCCGACCTACTGGATCGCCGAGAACGCGGGCCAGGAGGGCGGCGTCGTGGTCGAGAAGGTGGCCGCGCTCGGCCGCGGCCAGGGCTTCAACGCGACCACGCTGGCCTACGGCGACCTGATGAAGCAGGGTGTGATCGACCCGGTCAAGGTGACCCGTTCCGCGGTGCAGAACGCGGCCTCCATCGCCGGCATGCTCCTCACCACAGAGGCGCTTGTGGCCGAAAAGCCGGAAAAGGAAGCGGCGGCGGACGGGCAAGGTCATGGACACAGCCATGGCCACGCCCACTGACCTGGGCTAAAACAAATTACAGCGAGTAATCTTTTGATTACTCGCTGTAATTTGTGTACGGTGGAGGCGCTGGGGTCACATCAATGTGACCTTTCTGTTGCCTGCCTCGATGAAGGCACCCCCCGTTAACGTGGGCATCATGCTGTCGTGACGGAGGGATGCTTCATACGGTCGGTAGCGGGCGAGGGATGGGCTCCGGACCGTGCCAGGGCGCGCAGCAGGCCTGGCACGGCAGGCTGGGCCAGCGCCGGTGATGGGGTATACGCGGGGCATGTGGCCGCCAGGGCCAGGGCCGGCGGTGCCGCTGCGGCCGTCAGCCCCCGGGTCAACACGGTCCGCGCCGCCACCGGCGCCAGTGCCGATGCGGCCCGCGCGGCGGCCAGCGGCCGGGCCGACGGGGCCGGGCTCCGCGATCTCACCAGCCGGGCCGCCCGCGGCCAGCCGGCCGCGATCGAGTCATTGCTGGAACATATCCGGCCGATGATTGTCCGGTACTGCCGGGCGCGTCTGGGGCGAGCTGCCGGTCATTACCATGTCGCGGACGATGTGGCACAGGAGGTGTGCATCGCCGTCCTTTCCGCGCTTCCCCGTTATCGGGACATGGGGCGGCCTTTTGCGTCATTCGTGTTCGGCATTGCCTCGCATAAAGTGGCCGATGCCGTCCGCAGCGCCGCGAGGCTGGCGGTGCCCACCGAAGACCTGCCCGATGGACCCGATGAACAGCCCGGGCCCGAGGAGACAGTGGTGGCCTACCTCGAGGCGGAGCGAGCCAGGGCGCTGCTCGCCCGGCTGCCGGGCCACCTCCGTGAGCTGCTGATACTACGGGTTGTGACCGGACTGTCGGCGGAAGAGACGGGTAATGTACTGGGCATGTCGGCAGGAGCGGTTCGCGTCGCCCAGCACCGGGCCCTGGCCAGGCTCCGCGCGTTCGCGGTCGAGGAGTCGATTGCGTGATCACCGGGCGCGGACCAGGGGCGCCGAGCGTGACACCGGACATGGTGTTTACGCTGCATCCGGATGCCCGCGGCGAGCCAGGAAACCCGGCCGTGGACCTGGGCGCGATCCGGCGCTCGGAAGCGATCATCAACCTGCTCGGGGCCCGGCGCCTGCTCCGGCCCCACGCGCTGGGAGATCCGGCGATCGCGGCGCTGAGCGTCCTGGCCGCTGACGTCGACTCCCAGGAGGCCGGTGTCGCCGCCATCCCTGCCGCCCTGGCCAGATCCAGGACCGTGCGGGCCGCCGCGGCGGCCGGCGTGGCGATGGCTGGCGTCGCCATAGTCGGCGCGGCGGCCGGGCCCGCCGAGGCGCGGCCGTCTCCGGCCGGCGCCTGGGTACACGTCGCCGCCGTGGCCGCGACGGTCGCCACGGTGGCCGGGGCTGCCGGCAGTACGGGATTCGCGCTGGCAGGCATGCTCGCCAGGCTCGGCCGCCTGCCCGCTGGGGCGCGGAACGCGGCCAGGGAGCCAGCCGGCTGGGGGTGGCGGCCGCCGGTCACCGGCCGTCCTGGCCCCCCGGACGCCCGCCGCCCGCGCTGAGCACGGCCTCCCGGGGCGCGGGACCGGTGAGCACGGGGCTGGTGAGCACGGGCCTGGTGAGCACGGGCCGGTGAGCCGGGGCCCGACACAATGGGCTCATGATCGAGGTGGAGCCGGCCCGGTTCGAGGAGATGGTCGGCGCGGCGCTCGACGGGCTGCCGGAGGAACTGGGCCGCCTGATGAGCAACGTTGCGGTCACGGTCGAGCACGGGCCGGGGCCACCCGGCCTGCTCGGGCTCTACCAGGGGATCCCGCTCACCAGCCGCACGACCGGCTATGCCGGGGTACTGCCGGACCGGATCACCATCTACCGGCTCGCGATCTGTGCCGTCTGCCGCACCGGGGACGAGGTCATCGACCAGGTACGCCGGACTGTCGTGCATGAGGTCGGCCACCATTTCGGCATCAGCGACGCCCGCCTCACCGAACTCGGCTGGTAGACCCGCTGCCAGCCAGCCCACCAGCCCACCAGCCCACCAGCAGGGCCCGCCATGAAACCCGGGGTCCAGGTGCCGCGGCCGCGTAGGACGCGCGCCGCAGCAGCTGCGTAGGACTTGCGCCGCCGCGGCCGCGCAGGACGCGAGCCGCCTGCTGCCGCGCGTCACTAGACTGGCGGGACCCGGACTCCCTCCCGGAAGGTGCCATGACTGACGAGACCAAGTTCGGTTCCGCGGCGCTGACTTTCGACGACGTCCTGCTCCTGCCGGCTCACTCGGAGATTCTCCCGGCGGACGCGGACACGGCCGCCAGGCTCAGCCGCCACATCACCCTGCGGCTCCCGCTGGTGTCCTCCGCCATGGACACGGTCACCGAGGCGCGGATGGCGATCGCCATGGCCCGCCAGGGCGGCGTCGGCGTCCTGCACCGCAACCTCTCGATCGAGGACCAGGCGCATCAGGTCGACACGGTCAAGCGTTCCGAGGCGGGCATGATCACCAATCCGGTGACCTGTGGCCCGGACGCCACCGTGGCCGACGTGGAGGCGCTGTGCGCCCGGTACCGCATCTCCGGCGTGCCGGTGACCAGTGACGACGGCGCCCTGCTCGGCATCGTGACGAACCGCGACATCAGGTTCGAGACCGACCACGACCGGCCAGTGACATCGGTGATGACCCCGATGCCGCTGGTGACCGCCCCCGTGGGGGTGGCCAGGGACGTCGCGCTCGACCTGCTGCGGCGGCACAAGGTGGAGAAGCTCCCGCTGACCGACGACGCGGGCAGGCTGTCCGGCCTGATCACCGTCAAGGACTTCACCAAGAGCGAGAAGTTCCCCAGCGCCACCAAGGACGCCGCCGGACGGCTGGTGGTCGGGGCGGCCGTCGGGGTGGGAGAGGACGCCAAACGACGTGCCCAGGCGCTGGCCGAGGCGGGCGCCGACTTCCTGGTGGTGGACACCGCCCACGGTCACGCCCAGGCGGTCATCGACATGGTGGCCCAGCTCAAGGCGAACATCCGGGTGGACGTGATCGGCGGCAACGTGGCCACCCGGGCCGGCGCGCAGGCGCTGATCGACGCGGGTGCCGACGGGGTCAAGGTCGGGGTGGGCCCCGGGTTCGACCTGCACCACCAGGGTGGTGGCCGGTGTCGGTGTGCCGCAGGTCACCGCGATCTTCGATGCCGCACAGGTGGCCCACCCGGCCGGGGTGCCGGTGATCGGGGACGGCGGGCTGCAGCACTCGGGCGACATTGCCAAGGCGATCGCCGCCGGCGCGGATACGGTCATGCTCGGCAGCCTGCTGGCCGGCTGCGAGGAGGCCCCCGGCGAGATCGTGTTCATCAACGGCAAGCAGTACAAGCAGTACCGGGGCATGGGGTCGCTGGGGGCGATGCGCGGCCGCTCCTACTCCAAGGACCGCTACTTCCAGGATGACGTGCTGCGTGAGGACAAGCTCGTGCCCGAGGGGATCGAGGGGCAGGTGCCCTACCGTGGCCCGCTGTCGGCGGTCGCCGGCCAGCTCATCGGGGGGCTGCGGGCGGCCATGGGCTACTGCGGCACGCGGACCATCGGCGAACTGCAGGACGCGCGGTTCATCCAGATCACCGCGGCCGGCCTGAGCGAGAGCCACCCGCACGACATCCAGATGACCACCGAGGCGCCGAACTACTCACGGCGGCTGGCATGACCGTCGAGATCGGCCGGGGCAAGAGCGGCCGCCGCGCGTACACGCTGGACGAGATCGGGATCGTGCCCTCCCGCCGCACGCGCGACCCGGAGGAGGTGTCGACCGCCTGGCAGATCGACGCCTACCGGTTCGACCTGCCGCTGGTGGTCTGCCCGATGGACAGCGTGGTCTCGCCCGCCACCGCCACCGCGATCGGCCGCCTCGGCGGCCTGGCCGTGCTCGATCTGGAGGGCCTGTGGACCCGGTACCCGGACCCCGAGGCGCTCCTGGCCGAGGTCGCCGGGCTGGGCGATGAGGCAGCCACCCGCAGGCTCCAGGAGATCTACTCCGAGCCGATCAAGGAAGAGCTCATCGGGCTGCGGATCGAGGAGGTCCGGGCGGCAGGCGTGACCACGGCGGCGCGGCTCTCGCCGCAGCACACCGTCCGCTACTACAAGACCGTCGTGGACGCGGGCGTCGACATCTTCGTCATCCGCGGCACGACCGTGTCCGCCGAGCACGTCTCCGGCCAGTCCGAGCCGCTCAACCTCAAGCAGTTCATCTACGAACTGGATGTGCCGGTGATCGTGGGTGGCTGCGCCACCTACACGGCGGCGCTGCACCTGATGCGGACCGGCGCCGCCGGGGTCCTGGTCGGGTTCGGCGGCGGCAGTGGGCACACCACCGCGGCGGTGCTCGGGGTCGCGGTGCCGATGGCCACGGCCATCGCGGACGTGGCCGCCGCCAGGCGTGAGTACCTCGATGAGTCCGGCGGCCGGTACGTGCACGTGATCGCGGACGGCGGGATGACCCGCAGCGGCGACATCGCCAAGGCGCTCGCCTGCGGGGCGGACGCGGTGATGGTCGGCTCGCCGTTCGCCCGCGCCGAGCAGGCGCCCGGCCGCGGCTACCACTGGGGGAGCGAGGCGCATCATCCCGACCTGCCCCGCGGGGCGCGGGTGCGGGTCGGCACCATCGGCAGCCTGGAGCAGATCCTGCACGGCCCCTCCAACGTCGCCGACGGCATGCTGAACCTGGCCGGCGCACTCCGGCGCACCATGGCCACCTCTGGTTACTCCGATCTCAAGGAGTTCCAGCGGGTCGAAGTCGTGGTCACGTCCGGTGCGCCGCCGAAGCGCTGATCAGTGGGTGCTAGCGTTCGGCATGTGAGGGCCGGAGGGGCCGAAGCGGCCAGGCTGGATCCTGATTCCAGGTCCGCCGCGCTCGCCGCGCTCGCCGGGACTGAGTTCCAGGTGCTTGTCGTGGGCGGGGGAGTAGTCGGGGCGGGGGTGGCGCTGGACGCCGCTACCCGTGGGCTTTCGGTTGGCCTGGTGGAGGCGCGCGACTTCGGCGCCGGCACGTCGTCACGGTCGAGCAAGCTCATCCACGGCGGCCTGCGCTATCTCGAGCATCTCAACTTCGGCCTGGTCAAGGAGGCGCTCGCCGAGCGGTCGCTGCTGCTCGGGGTGATCGCGCCGCATCTGGTCCAGCCCGTGCCCTTCCTCTTCCCCCTCACCCATCACGTCTGGGAGCGCGCCTACGTCGGCACCGGGGTGACCGTCTACGACGCGCTCGGCCTGTCGCTCGGCCACACCAGGGGCCTGCCCGGCCACCGCCAGTTGTCGCGGCGCGGCACGCTCCGGCTCGCTCCCGGGCTCAAGCGCTCGGCCATCACCGGCGCGGTCGCCTACTGGGACGCCCAGGTGGACGACGCCCGTTATGTGCTGACCCTGGTCCGGACCGCGGCCGGCTACGGCGCGCAGGTGGCGCCCCGGGTCCAGGTGCGGGGGCTGCTGCGGGAGGGTGAACGGGTCACCGGCGTGCGCGCGGTGGACCTGGAGACCGGCCGCGAGATCCAGATCCGCGCCCAGCAGGTGGTCAACGCGACCGGCGTGTGGACCGATGAGATCCAGGCGATGGTGGGCGGGCGCGGCATGATCAACCTGCGTGTCTCCAAGGGTGTCCACCTGGTCGTGCCCAAGGACCGCATCCACTCCTCGACCGGGATCATCGCACGGACACCGCTCAGCGTGCTGTTCATCATCCCCTGGGGGCGGTACTGGATCATCGGCACCACCGACTCCGACTGGACCGGCAGCAAGGCGGAGCCCGCCGCCAGCAGGGCGGACATCGACTATCTCATCGGCCAGGCGAACCGGGTGCTCAAGACCCCGCTGACCCGGGACGACGTTCTCGGCGTGTACGCCGGGCTGCGGCCGCTGCTTGCGGGGGACTCCGAGTCCACCTCCCGGCTGTCCCGCGAGCACGTGGTGGCCCACCCCGTGCCCGGCCTGGTGCTGGTGGCGGGCGGCAAGTACACGACGTACCGGCTGATGGCCCGGGACGCGGTGGACGCGGTCGTGCACGCGCTTGACTGGCGTGCGCCGCCGTCGTGCACCGACCGGGTGCCGCTGGCCGGGGCCGACGGCTACCCGGCGCTGTGGAACGCCCGGCACCGGCTGGCCCTGTCATCGGGCCTGCACGTGGCCCGGATCGAGCATCTGCTGCGCCGGTACGGCTCCCTGACCCCGGAGGTGCTTGCCCTGGTGGCGGCCGATCCCGGGCTGGGCGGCCCGGTGACCGGCGCGGACGACTATCTGCGGGCGGAGATCGTCTATGCCGCGTCCCACGAGGGAGCCCGGCACCTCGACGACGTGCTGGGGCGCCGCACGCACATCGCGGTCGAGACCCCCGACCGCGGGATGGCGGCCCTGGCCGAGATCGCCGGCCTGCTCGCCGGGCCGCTGGGCTGGGACAGCGGCCAGACCGCCAGGGAGGTCGAGCACTACCGGGCGGGGGTCGCCGCCGAGCGAGCCTCGCAGGAGGCCGGCACCGACGCCGACGCCGACGCGATCAGGGACTCCGTGCCGGACATCGTGCCGGTGCTGAACACGGGCGATGTCACCGGAAACGGCGCGGGTGGCGGCATCGGCGCGGCGCTGGGGAAACGGGCAGGGAAGGGTGCCGCCGACGGCGCGGGCCACGGCCCGGGCGGCCTGGCCGACGGGATGGGCGGCCGCGGCCATGAGGGCGGGGCCGGGGGCCGCGGCCACTAGACTGCGCCCATGTCCGTGCCACGCGTGTTCTCCGGCATCCAGCCGACCGCCGACTCCTTCCATCTGGGCAACTACCTCGGTGCCGTGCGCCAGTGGGTGGAACTGGCGCAGTCCCACGACACTGTCTACTGCGTGGTGGACATGCACGCGCTCACGCTGCCGTGGGACCCGGCCACGCTCCGCCAGCGCACCCGGATCGCGGCCGCGCAACTGTTCGCGGCGGGCCTGGACCCCGAGCGCAGCATCGTGTTCGTCCAGAGCCACGTGCCTGAGCACGCCGAGCTCGCCTGGGTGCTCACCTGCCTGACCGGGTTCGGCGAGGCCAGCCGGATGACCCAGTTCAAGGACAAGGCGGCCAAGGGCGGGGCCGCGCAGGCGAGCGTGGGACTGTTCAGCTACCCCATCCTCCAGGCCGCGGACATCCTGCTCTACCACACCGACCAGGTCCCGGTCGGCGAGGACCAGCGCCAGCACCTGGAGCTGAGCCGGGACCTGGCGATCCGCTTCAACCACCGGTTCGGGCAGACGTTCACCGTGCCCGCCCCCTACATCCTGGCCGGTGTCGCGAAGATCACCGACCTGCAGGAACCGGCCGCCAAGATGAGCAAGTCCTCATCGTCGCCCCAGGGGATCATCGACGTCCTGGACGAGCCGGACGTGATCCGCCGCAAAATCGCCCGCGCGGTCACCGACACCGGTTCCGGCATCCATTCCGACGAAACGAATAAACCGGGGATAACGAACCTTCTCCGGATCTACTCGGCGCTGGCCGGGGAGTCCGTCGCCAGCCTGGAGACCCGCTACGCCGGCCTGGGCTACGGGCAGTTCAAGAAGGACCTGGCCGAAGTCGTGGTCGGCGCCCTGGCCCCGATCCGCGAGGGGACCGAGAAGATGCTGGCCGACGGGGCGGCGCTGGACCGGATGCTGGCGCACGGGGCCGGCCGGGCCCGTGCGCTGGCCCGGCCCACCATGGCGGAGGTCAGCGACCGGGTGGGTTTCCTGTCCGGCGGCGGCGCCCGCTGAAGATCATGACCGCCGAGCTGACGAGCACGGCGAGCAGCAGCACGGCCAGTCCCGCCATGAGCGGGAGGCCCGGCAGTTCGGACCCGGGCTGGGCCAGCGAGCGCTTGCCCGGGGCAGGCTGGGGGCGGGCGGCCCCGTGGCGGAGGGCACCGCGGTGGACGGCCCCGTGGTGGACAGCGGCGACCGTGGGCAGCGGGCTCACCAGGTGCCCGACCGGGCGTACCTTCCCGTCCATCGCGAAACCCCAGCTGAGCAGCCGGGTCGCGTAGGTCAGCTCGGTCAGCGGCGTGCAGTGCAGGATGGTCACCACCAGGGTGGTGCCGCCCCGCCGGGCCCACCCGATGAACGTGGCCCTGGCCGGGGTGGTCCAGCCGATCTTGCCGCCGAGATCGCCCCGGAAGCTGCTGAGCATGGTGTTCTGGGTGTACAGGGTGACCATGCGGTTGCGGTGATGGCGGGTGCTGTGCGGCCGGAGCGGGAAACGGAACGTCCGCAGCGCCTCGTCGTGCATGAACGCCGGGATGGCCAGCGCCTGCCGGGCGAACAGCGCCTCGTCGTAGGCGGAGACGTGCTGGCCCCGGGCGTCGAGCCCGTTCGGTGTCACGGCCACCGTGTCGTCCGCCTGCAGGTGGTGCGCCTCGGCGTTCATCATCGCCATGCCCCTGGCGTAGGACCCGGCCGCCTGGACGAGGGCTATCGCCGCGTCGTTGGCGGAGATCATCAGCAGCGCTTTGAACAGGTCGGAGACCCGGTATCTGTCCCCGGCGATCAGCCCGACCTTGCTCGGCTCGACGTTGGCGGCCCGGTGCGAGGCGATCACGGTCGCATCCGGGCTGAGCGCCTGCATCAGGGTGATGGCGGTCAGCACCTTCAGCGTGCTGGCGGGCCGGTACCGGCCGTGCGGGTCCTTGGCGGCCAGCACCTGGCCGGTGCCCGCGTCGGCGACGACATAGGCGGAGGCTGGCACCTTGGGCAGGCGCCGGCCGCCGTGGGCGGGATAGTTGACGACCACTCCGCGGCGGGCCAGTTGCGGGCCGCCGACCGGCGCCACCTGCGCGCTGGCAGAGCCGCCGGCTCCGGCGCCCCCGGGCCCGGCCTTGGCGCCTGTGGCCCCCGGGTGGCCTGACTGCTGGCCGGCCAGCGCGGCCGGACCGGCCAGCACGGTCGCCGCGGTGACGGCCACGCACAGGGCGGCGGCCGCCGCCCCCCTCAGCCGCCGTGCCGGGGCAGTTGGGGCCATGTCGTAGCCCGCGAAAATAGTCACAGCGAGTAGTTAATCATTGACAACTCATAGTCACTTCGGAGGGTTCCCCCACGCCAATTTGCCGGTTGTGCACCGCTCGATGAGGCAACCGTACGCCAGCGGCGCCGGTGGCCCACGCACAGTAATACCCCCGCTGACACACCACCAGGCCATGCCCGATGAATCTCCCGGACACGGCTTAGTCTTGTGTCATGGGACGTGAGTCGGAGTCAGGGCTCCCGGTCGAGCCGGTGTACGGGCCCGGCGACCCGCCCGGATTCGACCCGGCGGCGAAGCTGGGCGAGCCCGGCCGGTTCCCGTTCACCCGCGGCATCTATCCCCGCATGTACACGGCCCGGCTGTGGACGATGCGGCAGTACGCCGGGTTCTCGACCGCCCAGGCCTCCAACACGCGCTACCACCAGCTGATCGAGGCGGGAACGACCGGCCTGTCGGTGGCCTTCGACCTGCCCACCCAGATGGGCTACGACTCCGATGCGCCGGTCGCGCACGGGGAGGTCGGCAAGGTCGGGGTGGCCATCGACTCGATCGAGGACATGCGGACGCTGCTGCAGGGGATCCCGCTGGAGAAGGTCTCCACCTCCATGACGATCAACGCCCCGGCGGCGGTGCTGCTGCTCCTCTACCAGCTGGTCGCGGAGGAGCAGGGGGTCACCGCGGGCGCTCTCACCGGCACCATCCAGAACGACATCCTCAAGGAGTACATCGCCCGCGGCACCTACATCTACCCGCCGCAGCCATCACTGCGGCTGGTCGCCGACACCTTCGCTTACTGCCAGCATGAGATGCCGCGCTGGAACACCATCTCGATCTCGGGGTACCACATGGCCGAGGCTGGTGCCACCCCGGTGCAGGAGATCGCGTTCACGCTGGCGAACGCCAAGGAGTACGTGCGCGCCGCGCTCGCGTCCGGCCTGGCGGTGGACGAGTTCGGCCCCCGGCTGTCCTTCTTCTTCGTGGCGCGGACCACGCTGCTCGAGGAGGTCGCGAAATTCCGCGCCGCCCGCCGGATCTGGGCGCGGATCATGCGGGACGAGTTCGGGGCGGCCGACCCGCGCTCGCAGATGCTGCGGTTCCACACCCAGACCGCTGGCGTGCAGCTGACCGCGCAGCAGCCCGAGGTCAACCTGGCCCGGGTGACCGTCCAGGCGCTGGCGGCCGTGCTCGGCGGCACCCAGTCCCTGCACACCAACTCCTACGACGAGGCGATCGCCCTGCCCAGCGAGAAGGCGGCCCGGCTGGCGCTGCGCACCCAGCAGGTGCTCGCGCACGAGACCGACCTCACCGCCACCGCCGACCCGTTCGCCGGCTCGTACGCGATCGAGGCGATGACCGATGACGTGGAGTCGGCCGCGAACGACCTGATCACCCGCGTCGAAGACCTCGGCGGGGCGGTCGCCGCCATCGAGCTGGGCTTCCAGAAGGCCGAGATCGAGCGTTCGGCGTACCAGGTCGCACGCCAGATCGACGACGGCGAGCGGGTGGTGGTCGGGGTGAACAGGTTCATCACGGCCGATGACGAGTCCTACCAGCCGCTGCGCGGCGATCCATGGATCGAGGAGCATCAGGCGGAGCGGCTCGCGCGGCTGCGCGACTCACGCGACGCCGCGCAATGGCAGCGCCGGATCGATGACCTCAAGAAGGCCGCGGCCGGGTCGCAGAACGTCCTCGTCCCGCTCCGCGAGGCGCTGCGCGCCAAGGCGACGGTCGGGGAGTGCTGTGACGTGCTCCGCGAGGTGTGGGGCGTCTACCAGCCCACCGACATCACCTGACCGGGGCGGGCCGCCCGCCTGGTGCGGCAGCGGGTGCCCGGATTGATCTCCCCGTGACAATCGCGCAACTCCAGCGGATCTTGACTCGCGCGCGATACCATACTTACCTGCGCCGGAACGCATCCCGGTGGCGATCGCCGGGGCGCAAGATGGCGGCCATTCAGCTCAATGCCGAAACTCGTCGAGCAGATGCCGTGGCGTGCCCGCACAAGCCACGCTTGGGCGCGGCATGTCCCAGGTCACTCCGTGACGGGAGCGGTCGATTCGTCTATCGTCGCGCTCTCGCCGCGTATCTGCCGTACTTTTTAGGCGCTGATCTGCGCCGGGCCCGTAATGGCGGGCGCGGCACGGGGCTCGGTTCGAGCACGGCGGCCATCTACGGGGACCTGCAAGCCCCGGGGCAAACGCGCCCGTGGGCGAGCTGGACTGAGTTCGAGGAGTGCATGGACATGCCGTCCCGCGCCGGGACCGTCGGGAGCGCCAGGTTCACCGCGGCCCCGTCCGCCTGCCCGCCGGAGGCGGCGCATGCCCGCGCCTGACCTGCCGGGGGACCTGGAGGACTTCCTCATCGGTCACGCCCAGGAGCTGATCGAGTTCCGGCGCGACCTGCATGCCCATCCGGAGATCGCGCACACCGAGCGGCGCACGACCGCCAAGGTCGCGCAGCGCCTGATGGCAGTCGGCCTGCGGCCCCGTCTCATGTCCTCGGGCACCGGCCTGTGGGCGGATGTCGGCACGGGTGACGGCCCGATCGTGGCGCTGCGGGCCGACCTGGACGCGCTGCCCGTTCCCGACGAGAAGAACGTGCCGTACCGGTCCACCGTCCCGAACGCCTGCCACGCCTGCGGGCACGACGTGCACACCAGCGTGCTGCTCGGCGCCGGGCTGTTCCTGGCCAGGCGCGCGGAGCGGGGGCTGCTGCCCGGGCGGGTGAGGCTGCTGTTCCAGCCGGCCGAGGAAGTGGTCGAGGGCGCGCTGGCGGCGATGGGCGAGGGGGCCATCACCGGCGTGGACCGGATCTTCGCCCTGCACTGCGACCCCCGGTTCGAGGTCGGCCAGATCGGGCTGCGGACCGGCGCGATCACCGGCGCCTGCGACAGGATCAAGGTGAAGGTCAGCGGGCCGGGCGGGCACACCGCGCGGCCGCACCTGACCGCTGACCTGGTGTACGCGCTCGGGAAGATCGTGACCGAGCTGCCGGCCGCGCTGTCGCGGCGGGTGGATCCCCGCTCCAGCCTCAGCCTCGTCTGGGGCCAGATCAGCGCCGGGCTGGCCGCCAACGCGATCCCGGAGGAAGGTTTCGCCGCGGGTACCGTGCGCTGCCTCGACGATGAGGCCTGGCACCAGGCACCCGACATGCTCAAGGGCCTGGTGAGCTCGGTCGCCAGCGCCTACGGGGTGATCGCGGAGCTGGACTACGTGCGCGGCGTCCCGCCGGCCGTCAACGACGGCGAGAGCGTGCGCATCCTTGGCGAGGCCACCGAACTGGTCCTCGGGCCGGATGCGGTCGCCCAGGCGCCCCAGAGCCTGGGCGGGGAGGACGTGGCCTGGTACCTGGAGTCGATCCCCGGGGCGCTGGCCCGGCTGGGGATCCGGGGCCCGCACACGCCGACGGACCTGGATATCCACCAGCCGAACTTTGACGTCAACGAGCGCGCCATCGGCGTGGGCGTGCGGCTGATGGCGGCGTCCGCTCTCATCGCGCTCTCCGACGGCGCCCCCGAGGCAGCCGTCGCATCGAGCCGGGGCGCCGCCTGATTCTGGGTGCCGGCCGGCCCGGCCAGCTGGACCGGGCACGAACCTGCCGGTTTTCTGATGAGGACGCGGGTTGGCCGGATCGCCGGTGGATACATAGCGTGTGCGGTAAGATACTCCGTGATGTCGGCCCCGTTTCATCCTGGCTGGCGGGCGGGGGCACGGACGCCGCGCGCCACGCGGCTCTCCGGATATCCGGGCGGCTGACCAGAGTACCGTCGTTCCCCAGCGCTGACCCGGCTGTCTGGCGCTGCGGTTACCGGGCTCGCTGCGGGGGAAGTTGCGGCGGGCGAGCAGGAGCACGCCCGTGGCGGCGGCGCGGTCGGCTGCGCGGCATCAGTTCCGGGGTTCGCTGCGGCGGGTCGAGTGTCTGTGGAGGCGGCACATGATGGAGCTTGACCTGCGGGGAGACCTCGGGGACTTCATGGCCGCCCGGGAAGAGGAGCTGGTCGCGTTCCGGCGGGACCTGCATGCCCATCCGGAGGTCGGCTACCGGGAGCACCGGACGACAAGCCGCGTCCTGCTGCGGCTGGCATCGGCCGGGCTGCACCCGGTGACGCTGCCCAAAGGGACCGGGCTGATCGTGGATATCGGCGACGGGCCCGTTGGCGGCCCCATAGTGGCACTGCGCGCCGACCTGGACGCGCTGCCCATCGCCGACGAGAAGAACGTGCCCTACCGGTCCACCGTCCCGAACGCCTGCCACGCCTGCGGGCACGACGTGCACACCACCGTGCTGCTCGGGGCGGGGCTGTTCCTGGCGGCGCGGGCGGCGGCCGGGCGTCTTCCGGGACGGGTCAGGCTCATCTTCCAGCCCGCGGAGGAAGTTCCCGGCGGGGCTGTCAACGTGATGGCCGCCGGCGGCATCACGGCGGTTCAGCGGATCTTCGCCCTGCACTGCGACCCCACGCTCGAGGTGGGGAAGATCGGGACGAGGACCGGCCCGATCACCGGTGCCTGCGACAAGATCAAGGTGAAGGTCAGCGGGCCGGGCGGGCACACCGCGCGGCCGCACCTGACCGCCGACCTGGTGTACGCGCTCGGCAAGATCGTGACCGAGCTGCCGGCCGCGCTGTCGCGGCGGGTGGACCCCCGCTCCACCCTCAGCCTCGTCTGGGGCCAGATCAGCGCCGGGCTCGCCGCCAACGCGATCCCGGAAGAAGGTTTCGCCGCGGGTACCGTGCGCTGCCTCGACGATGAGGCCTGGCACCAGGCACCCGACCTGCTCGCGGCGCTGGTGAGTTCCGTCGCCAGCGCCTACGGGGTGATCGCGGAACTGGACTACGTGCGCGGCGTCCCGCCGGCCGTCAACGAGCCTGTCAGCACCGCCATCCTCGAGACGGCCGCCGCGCACGTGCTCGGCCCGGACGCGGTGTCGTCGGCACCGCAGAGCCTGGGCGCCGAGGACTTCGCCTGGTACCTGGAGTCGGTTCCGGGCACCCTGGCCCGGCTCGGGACCAGGACCCCAGGGCCGGGCGGCCACTGTGACCTGCACCAGGCCGCGTTCGACGTGGACGAGCGGGCGATCGGGGTGGGGGTGCGGCTGATGGCGGCCACCGCCCTCGCGGCGCTCCAGCCCCGGGACGCGACAGCGTCCGCCCGGCTGGCTGATGCGGCCCGCGGCTGAGGCCTGGCACCGGTTCTCCCCACGGGGTTTACAGTGAGTTCGGGCAGCCATGACCTGCTCAGCCCGATGAAATTGAGTGGAGTGCCCGGCGGTGTCGTCACAGCAGGACCTGGCCGGTGGCCGGGAAGTGTTCCGTAGTCCCGGCTCCCTCGTGCTGTGGTGGGCGTGGGTGGCGATCGCTGCCGCCATCCTGATCGACCTCGCCGTGCAGGGCCGCGACCATTCCGCCCTCGTCATGGCGGTGCTGGTGGTCGCCATCACCGCGCTGGTCTACGGGTGCGCGCTGCGGCCGCGCATCGCAGCCGACGGTGGGGGCATCACGGTTGCGAACCCGCTGCGCGACCACCGGGTGCCGTGGGGGGCGGTGGACAAGGTAGATGTGGTCAACACGGTCCGGGTGCACTGCGCGGTGCCGCCCGGTGCCAGCAAGGGCAAGATCGTCCACAGCTGGGCCGTGCAGTCATCGGCGCGCTCCGCCCGCAGGGGGGAGTTCCGCGCCCGGCGGGCCATGGCGCAGCAGTCGCGGCGGCCAAGCGGCTACGGCAAATACCCGCCGCAGGCCCAGGAGGCCCTGCAGCGTACCCCCGCCGACTTCACGGCACACCAGCTGGACGAGCGCGCGCAGCGCGAGCACGCGGCAGGCGCCGGGGGCGGGCAGCCGGAGGTGCGCTGGGCGTGGGCACCCATCGCGGTGATGGGGGTGCCGCTGGTGGCGCTCCTGGTGGTCTCGCTCGCCTAGAGCGTGTCCGGCCCATGCGTGGTCCAAGGCGGGAGCATGAGGACAATAGGGCTGTGACACCTCTCAGCGCCTGTTACACGACCCGCCTGCTCACGCCCGATACCTGGGATGACTTCGCTGCGCTGGTCGAGGCGAACAACGGCGTGTGGGGCGGTTGCTGGTGCATTGGCTTTCACCCCGAGGGAATCACCAGGGACAGCACCGCGTCGGGCAACCGCGAGGCCAAGCGCGCCCACGTGAACAACGGAACCAGCCACCAGATGCTCGTCTATCGCGACGGCGCGTGCGTGGGCTGGTGTCAGTACGGACCACCGGCCGAGGTGGCGACCATCAAGAATCCCAAAGCCTACGAAAAAGACCTGGTTAAGTTGCCGGACTGGCGGATCGGATGCCTGTTCACTGGCGCCGGGCACCGCGGCCACGGTGTGGCGCGGGCCGGAGTTGCGGCAGCGCTGGCTGCGATAACAGAGCTGGGCGGGGGCCTGGTCGAGGCCTATCCCGAGCAGGTTGCCGGGCGGGACCCGCAACGCGGCGCCTACCTGCACACCGGGCCGGAAAGCCTGTTCGAAGAGTTCGGATTCGTCCGTGATCGCCGGATCGCCAAGTGGCGCTGGGTGATGCGCCTGCACATCCCCCTCCATCGGCCGATTTGACTTCAAGTTAACTTGAGGTCCGAGCATGGGTGCCATGAACACCACGCCACTGGCCCCGGCCGGGTACGGCTATCCGGAGCTGCCGGCCCTGATCTCGCTGATGACCGGGGATTCCAAGCATGACGCGGCGGCCGAGTCCACGCTCGACGTGCTCTGGGTGCTGTACGACCGGGTGCTGCGGGTGAGCCCGGGCACCATCGGTGACGAGACCAGGGACCGCTTCCTGCTGTCCAAGGGCCATGGGCCGATGGCCTACTACGCGGTCCTGGCCGCCAAGGGTTTCCTCGGCCCGGCCTCGCTGCCTGGTTACGGTGGGTCCGGCTCGGTGCTGGGCAGGCACCCGGACCGCAACCTTGTCCCCGGGGCCGAGATCTCCAGCGGCTCGCTGGGGCACGGGCTGCCGCTGGCGACCGGGACGGCGCTGGGCTTGCGGGCCCGTGGCCTGACCGGAAGCCGGGTGTTCGTGCTGATCGGGGACGGGGAACTGGACGAGGGCTCCAACCACGAGGCGATCGCCTTCGCCCGCGCCGCCCGGCTTGACGCGCTGCATGTGGTGGTGGTGGACAACTCCTCGTCCACCCACGGCTGGCCGGGCGGCATCGAGACCCGGTTCGCCACCGAGGGCTGGTCGGCGCTGCGGGTCTCCGGGCGGGACCACGCCGCGCTGGAGGCGGCCCTGACGGCCCCCCATCCAGGCCGGCCACATGCCGTGGTCGCCGTGATCGAGCCGCGCGACTAGGCGTGCCTGGCGGGCCCGTCACGCGCCCGCCGGTGCCAGCGCGCCACCCATGAAGGGGCACACAGATGGAGACCATGAGAGAGCGCTTCACGTCCGTCACGTCGGAACTGCTCGCGGCCGACCCCCGGCTCGTGGTGGTGCTCGCAGACATCACCGCTGACGCGTTCTCACCTGCCCGCAGGCGCTACCCGGACCGGGTGCTCAACCTCGGCATCCGGGAGCAGTTGCTGGTCAGCGTGGCCGGCGGACTGGCCCTGGCGGGGATGCGGCCGATCGCGCACACCTTCGCGAGCTTCCTGGTGGAGCGGCCTTTCGAGCAGATCAAGCTGGACCTCAACCATCAGGGTGTGGGCGCGGTGCTGGTCAGTGCGGGCGCCTCCGACGACTACTCCGAGGGCGGGCGCACCCATCAGGCGCCCGGCGACGTGGCCCTGCTGGACACGCTGCCCGGCTGGACCGTTCACGTGCCCGGTCATCCCGACGAGGCAGAACGCCAGATCCGCGCGGCGGCCGCCGGCGACGGGCTTGTCTATGTGCGGCTGTCCGACCGTTCCACGGCCGTGCCCCTGGAGCGGGAGCCGGGCATGTTCAGCGTGCTGCGGCTCGGGACGGCGGGCACGGTGATCGCGGTCGGCCCGCTCGCCGACCAGGTGGTGGAGGCTACCCTCGGCCTGGACGTGACGGTGCTCTACGCCGCCACCATCCGCCCCTTCGACGGGGCCACCCTGCGGGATACGTTGCGCACTCCCGATGTCGTGCTGGTGGAGCCCTACCTGGCGGGGACGTCGGCAGCGGAGGTGGCCCGGGCACTGCCGGATATCCGCCACCGGGTGCTCGGCCTCGGTGTGGGCCGCACCGAACTGCGCCGCTACGGCACACCCGCCGAGCACGAGAGGGCACACGGGCTCGACGCCGCCTCGCTCCGGGCGTCGATCAGCGGCTTCCTCGGTGCCTGAGCACGGGGATGCCGCTCAGCCGCCGATCGAGGCGCAGGGCCGGGCGCGGATCTCGGCGACATAATCGGCAGGCGCTCCGGCCTTCTCCGCTGCGTCGGCCAGGAGGCCGAGGTTACGGGCAGATGGGAGCCCGCCCTCGTAGGCGTTGAGCACATAGAGCCAGGCGGCCACGTCCCCGTCGAGGGTCTGCACCCGCACCCGCAGCTTGCGGTAGTAGTCGAGGGTGGCGCCGTCCCAGCGGTCCAGGACCTGCTCGTCGGTGTCCGGGACGTCGTAGATGACCACGAATACCCGCTGCCCCGCAGCTTCCACCACGGTGGCGTGCGCGCCTTCCCAGCTCATGTCCTCGCCGCCGAACGTGAGGCGCCAGCCCTCCAGCCAGCCGGTACCGCGCTGGGGCGAGTGCGGGCACCGCTTCGCCATCTGGTCAGGGTCCATATTGCTGCCATATGCGGCATACAGGGTCACCGCCCCAGCGTAATGGCCCCTCGTGCCCGTGGCCTGGTGTTTTGTCATTGCATGACATGGCACCAATGGCCCACCATGCCGTCCGCGCGGACCCGGGAGCACGTATCACGCCGGCATCACGGGGGCACGGCCCACGGGTACCCCATACGGGCCCACGGCCCGGGCCCGTCACCGGTCTTGGTGGTGCTCACCGGGCACGGCCATCCGGGCGCAGGGCGTCCCGCGATGCGAGATACCGGCTGGGGGCCGGTCGGCGGGGATCACCCGGTGTGGCATGCGACAGAATGAGGCGTCGTGAGGGAGCGGCAAGCGAGCGTCGTGATTCTCGGTGGGGGTCCGGGCGGGTATGAGGCGGCCCTGGTGGCCGCCCAGATCGGGGCGCGGGTCACCGTGGTGGACTCCGACGGGCTCGGTGGTGCCTGCGTGCTGACCGACTGTGTGCCGTCGAAGACGCTCATCGCCACCTCGGAGACCATGGGCCTGCTGCGCGGCTCGGCCGGTCTCGGCATCCGGATCGCCGGGACCGGTTCGGTCGGGATCGACGCGCCCCGGCTCTACCGGCGGGTGAAGGCGCTGGCCCGCGCGCAGTCGGCGGATGTGGCGGCCCGGCTGGCGGCCGAGGGGGTCGAGGTGGTCGTGGGGCGGGGACGGCTGGCCGGGGCCCACGCCGTCGTCGTCGGCGACCGGGAGATCAGCGCGGACGTGGTGCTGGTTGCCACCGGCGGGCTGCCGCGGGCCCTGCCGGGCGCTGAGCCGGATGGCGAGCGGATCCTGAGCTGGCGGCATCTGTACGACCTCCGCGAGCTGCCGGGGGAGCTGATCGTGGTGGGCTCGGGGGTGACCGGTGCCGAGTTCGCGAGCGCCTACCAGGCGCTGGGATCGCAGGTCACCCTGATCTCCTCCCGGGGGCATGTGCTGCCCCATGAGGACGCGGACGCCGCGGTGGTGGTGGAGGACGTGTTCCGGCGGCGCGGGATGACCGTGCTCAGCCGGTCCCGTGCCGCGTCGGTCCGCCGTGAGGGCGCCGGTGTGCTGGTCACCCTCACGGACGGCCGGGCCGTGCGCGGCACGCATTGCCTGCTGACCGTCGGGCTGGCGCCCGCCACGGGCGGCATCGGCCTGGCCGAGGCCGGCGCCGCGCTCGACGAGCGCGGGTTCGTGCAGGTGGACAAGGTGTCGCGGACCTCCGTCCCGGGCGTGTACGCAGCCGGTGACTGCACCGGGGTGATGATGCTCGCCTCCGTGGCGGCGATGCAGGGGCGTATCGCCATGTGGCACGCGCTCGGCGAGGCGGTCCACCCGCTGCGGCTGGCGAATGTCGCCGCGACGATCTTCACCGAACCGGAGATCGCCACCGTCGGCGTGGACCAGGCCGCGGTCGAGTCGGGGCAGGTGGAGGCGGAGGTCGTCAAGCTCGCGCTGGCGACCAACGCGCGCGCGAAGATGCAGGGCTTCCGGGACGGGTTCGTGAAACTGTTCGCGCGCCCCGGCACCGGGATCGTCCTCGGGGGGGTGGTGGTGGCGCCCCGCGCCAGCGAGCTGATCCTGGCCGTGTCGCTCGCGGTGGAACAGCTGCTCACGGTTGACCAGGTGGCACACACCTTCGCGGTCTACCCGTCGCTGTCCGGCAGCCTGACCGAGGCGGCCCGCAGGCTCATGGCGCCCGCCCGCCCCTGAATTCCATGGCTGGCGGCGCGGGGTGCTGTGGGCGGGGCCAGTGGGCGGGGTCAGTGGGTGGGGCGGCCCAGGTCGGGATCTGTGGGCACCGGCAGGCCGTGCTGGCGCAGCCTGGCCGCCCGGATGTCATCGGCGTAGAAGGCAACGGTGAGCACGCTGCCGGACAGGATCAGGGCAACCATCATCACGCTGACCCACAGCGGCGCGGGCAGGAAGATGGCCAGGAGCACCACGAGGATGGCGCAGACCGGGATGATGACCACGAGGTGCCGCACGACCGTGCGCCAGCGCCAGCCCGCGTCGGTCAGCTCATGACGTACCCAGTGCACGCTCGCGTCCGGCAGCCGGAACCCGAACGCGAACCCCAGCCAGCGCAGCGGCCCCGGATCGCCCGGCAGCCTGGTCATACGGTCAGTCTTTCAGCTGGCACAGCGCCGTGCCCGCGGCCACCGTCTGGCCGATCTCCACGGCCAGGCCGGTCACGGTCCCGTCCTTGTGCGCCGCCAGTGGCTGCTCCATCTTCATCGCTTCCAGGACCACCACCGTGTCGCCCGCGGACACGCGCTGGCCCTCGCCGGCCACGATCTTGACGATGGTGCCCTGCATCGGGCAGATGAGCGTGTCGCCGTTGGCCTTGGCGGCGCCCGGCCGGCTGGACCTGCGGCCCCGTCCCGCCTGCCCGGCCTGCCGGGCCTGACGCTGCGGTGCCGATGCGCCGGTCATGCCGAGCCCGGCCGGGAGGACCACCTCCAGCCGCTTGCCCTGCACCTCGACGGTGATCCGCTCGCGGGCAGGCTGAACCCCGTCCGGGCCCGCGCCGCCCCCGTCCCCGCCCGGTCCCTGCGGACCGGAGTACGGGGGCACCGATCCGGCGAACTCGGTCTCGATCCATCGGGTGTGCACAGAGAACGGCTCGGTGGTGAAAGCCGGGTCGTTCACCACGGCCCGGTGGAAGGGCAGCACGGTGGGCATCCCGCCGACCTCGAACTCGGTGAGGGCACGGCGGGCGCGCTCCAGAGCCTGCTGGCGGGTGGCGCCGGTGACGATGAGCTTGGCCAGCAGCGAGTCGAATGCCTGGGGGACGGTCATGCCCGGCCCGTAACCGGCGTTGACCCGGACCCCGGGGCCAGCAGCCGGGTGCCAGCGGGTGATCGTGCCCGGCGCGGGCAGGAACCCCCGGCCGGGATCTTCGGCGTTGATCCGGAATTCGATCGAGTGCCCGCGCGTGGCCGGGTCGCCGTACCCGAGCTCCTGCCCGTCCGCGATCCGGAACATCTCCCTGACCAGGTCGATGCCGCTGATCTCCTCGGAGACGGGGTGCTCCACCTGCAGCCGGGTGTTCACCTCCAGGAACGAGATGGTCCCGTCCTGGCCGACCAGGAACTCGCAGGTACCCGCGCCGACGTAACCGGCCCGGAGCATGATCGCTTTGGAGGCTTCGTACAGCAGGGTGACCTGCTCGCGGGACAGGAACGGGGCCGGCGCCTCCTCGACCAGCTTCTGATGGCGCCGCTGCAGCGAGCAGTCACGGGTGGACACGACCACCACGTGGCCGCGGGAGTCGGCCAGGCACTGGGTCTCCACATGGCGCGGCCGCTCCAGGTAGCGCTCCACGAAGCACTCGCCGCGGCCGAACGCGGCGACCGCCTCCCTGACCGCGGACTCGTACATCTCCCCGATCTCCGCCGCGGTCCTGGCCACCTTCAGCCCGCGCCCGCCGCCGCCGTACGCCGCCTTGATGGCCACCGGCAGGCCGTGCCGGGCGGCGAACGCGTCAACCTCTTCGGCCCCACTCACCGGGCCATCCGTGCCGGGTGCCAGCGGCGCTCCCACCGCCTGGGCGATGCGCCGCGCCGCCACCTTGTCGCCGAGCGCGTCGATGGCTGATGGCGGGGGGCCGATCCAGGTCAGCCCGGCGTCGATGACCGCCCGCGCGAACGCCGCGTTCTCGGCGAGGAACCCGTACCCGGGGTGGATCGCATCGGCGCCGGAATCAGCGGCCCGCTTGAGGATCTTCTCGATGTTGAGGTAGCTCTCGGCGGCGCTCTGCCCTTCCAGCGCGTACGCCTCGTCCGCCATCGTGACATGCAGGGCGTCGAGATCGGGTTCCGCGTAGACGGCGACGCTGGACAGGCCGGCGTCGCGGCACGCCCGCACCACCCGGACGGCGATCTCGCCCCGGTTCGCGATGAGCACTTTGCGCACGAAGTCTCCTCCCGACTGCGAGGATTCTAGGCGGCGGTGCGCATAACGGCACGTCGGGGCCGCCACTCATGGTGACTACCCCGCGCGGAGAGCGCGATGCGCGGGCGGGCCCGGCCGTTTCCCGGCAGCCGGCGTCACGCCACCCCTTCGTGGCTCAGCAGCCACTGCTTGCGCTCCAGCCCGTAGTAGTAGCCGCCGAGGCTGCCGTCGGTGCGCCGTACCCGGTGGCACGGGACGACCGGCGCGATCAGGTTCGCCGCGCAGGCGGCGCCTGCGGCGCGGGCCGCCCCCGGGATGCCCGCCCGGGCGGCCAGGTCGGTGTAGCTGATCGTGAAACCGGCGCGCACCGCGCGCATCTGTGCCCACAGCCGCTCCCGCAACGCCGTCCCGGGCTGGTGCACCGGCAGCCCGTCGAGTGCCGCGAGATCACCGTCGAAGTAGTCTCGCAGCGGCTTGACCAGCGACGGCAGTTCGGCCGCGGCGAGCGGCAGTGGCCGCAGCGAGTGGTGCAGCCGGGCGTGCAGTTCGCCGGGGTCGCCGGTGAAACCGGCGCTCACCAGCGCGTCGCCGTGCGCGAGCACGGTCAGCGGCCCGATCGGTGTGTCGAGGGTCGCGGCCCAGATGATGTCGGCTGGCATGGCTACTCCCGTCCGGTGGCAGCTTCAACGGCGGATGGCATAACGGCTTGCGTTCCCGCCCCCGCTCCGGCGGCACGCGGCCCGGCAGAGGCGGGGGACCCGGCCGGGGCGGACCAGAGGTGAAGGGCGGCGTAGGCGCGCCAGGGCCGCCATCGGGCGGCGTGGCCCGGCTCGCAGCCGAGCCGCTTCATCGCCCGGCGCAGCCCAAGATCGCTGCCCGGGAAGGCGTCCGGGTCACCCGCGGCCCGCATCAGGATGTAGGCGATGGTCCACGGGCCCATGCCGGGCAGTTCCGCGAGCCGGGCGGCGGTTTCCGCCAGGTCGGCCCCCGGGCCCAGGTTCAGACGGCCGGCCGCGCACGCGGCCGCCAGCATGCGCAGCGTCACCTGCCTGCCGGTGGTGAACCCGAGGCCGGACAGGTCGGCGTCCGCGAGGTCGGCCGGCCCGGGGAACAGCAGGGCCAGCGGCCCGCCCGGCCCGGTGGGGCGGGCGGAGCCGGTCGCAGCCGCGCCCAGCCGGGTGCCATGACGCATGGCCAGCCGCCCTGCCAGGGTGCTGGCGGCGGGGACGGAGATCTGCTGTCCGAGCACCGCACGCACGGCCAGCTCGAAACCGTCGTATGCACCGGGCACCCGCAACCCGGGACGCGCCGCGACCAGCGGCGCGAGTACCTCGTCGGCCGCCAGTGCGGCGGCGATCGCCTGCGGGTCGGCGTCGAGATCGAACAGCTGCCTGCACCGGGACACCACCTGGCCGACGCCGCGCAAGCCCGTGAGCCTGACCCGCAGCAGGACATGGGCCTGGCCCGGTACCCCCGTGATCATGGAGATCGGCGGCGGGGGCACCAGCTCGATGATGCCGGAACCGCCGGGCGCGCGGATCGTGCGCGCGTACCGGCCGCGTGACACCTCCTCCACCCCCGGGATGGCCCGCGCGGCCAGATACCGCAGCAGTGACTGGCCGTCGAACGGCTCCCGGCAGGCGAGCCGGAGCGTGAGCCAGGTCCCGCCGTCCGCTTCCTGGCCGTGAGCCCCCGGGCTGTCGGGGCCCGGCACCTTCGCGGCCGGTGACGGGCCGTGCCGGGCTTGACCGGACGCCCGTGGGCGGGGCCGGGCCGCCTGGCGGCGGGACGGCACCGCACGGCGCCGGGGCCGCAGCGCGGATGGCGGCCGGCCGTAGGCTTCCCGGAAGCTCGCGTTGAACTGGCGGATGCTGGAGAACCCGCTCGCGAAAGCGATCTCGGTGACCGGCATCCCCGTCTCGGCCAGCAGGCGCCGCGCCGTCTGCAGGCGCGTGGTCCTGGCCAGCGCGATCGGGGTGGCACCGAGCTCGGCCAGCAGGAGCCGCCGCAGATGCCGGTCCGTGACCGCGAGCCGCTGGGCCACGCCGCTGATCCCGTGCTCGTCGGCGTACCCGTCCGCGATCAGCCGGACCGCCCGGGCGGCGAGATCGGCACGGGCGTTCCAGTCCGGGGAGCCGGGGCTCGCCTCGGGCCGGCAGCGGCGGCAGGCGCGGAACCCCGCCGCCTCAGCCGCGCCGGCATGCGGGAAGAACCGCAGGTTGCGCCGTGCGGGGGTGCGCGCCGGGCAGATCGGGCGGCAGTAGATCCCGGTGCTGGTCACACCGGTGAAGAAACGCCCGTCGAACCGTGGGTCGCGGGCGGCGACCGCCCGGTAGCAGGTGTCGAAGTCGAGCGTCATACCTTGATTTAAGCCGAGGCGGGCCGGTGCCGCTGGCGGGAATCGGACCTCATCACCGGGCTGGCCGCGCCCGGCCGGCCCGGCGCCGGTCAGATCGCCGCGGCGTAGATGATCTGCTCCCTGCCGAAGACGGTGGCGCGCTTCTCGGGCCTGAGCCCGATCTTCCCCGCGACCCGCTGCGACGGCACATTCGCCGGGTTGATGATCGCGATCAGGCGGCTCAGGAGGAGCTTGTCGCGGGCGAAGTCGCGGGCGGCGGCGGCCGCCTCGGTGGCGTAGCCATGCCCCTGGAAGCAGGTGCGGACGTGGTAGCCCACCTCGATCTCTTTGATGCCGTCCACGTACTGCGGCGTGAGCCCGCAGTCCCCGGCGAACTCGCCCGTGTCACGCAGGATCATTGCCCACAACCCGAACCCGTGGCTGCGGTAGAGGCGCTGATTCCACTCGATCCAGGATCGTGCCTCGCCGCGGGTCATCGGCTGGGGGTAGTAGCGCATCACCTCCTCGTCGCCGAACAGGGCGGCGAGGGGGTCAAGGTCGGCGTCGGCGATCTCACGCAGGATCAGCCGCTGCGTCGTCATGACAGCCATCCCGGCCATGCTACGGCGCGGGCGGTGCCCGACCGGCCAGCGGCGTCCTAGCCCGGCCAGGCGGAACGGCGCCAGGCACCCGGGCCCGGCGTGAGCGGGGCGCCCAGCATCCTGGACCTGCTGGCCCAGCCGGAGGCTGCCCGGCCGGCCCGCCCGGTCGCGGTCGCGCGGGAGCGCGCGGCGAGCACAGCCGACAGTGCCACGGTCAGCGCGGCAAGCTCATCGGCCGACGGATGGCCGGCGGCAACCACCAGCGCCGGGTCGTCTCCGGTCACGTGCGCCCCGTGCTCAGGTGGTGCGCCCGGTGCCGATGCCGAACTGCCGCCGGACCCGTTCCCAGAACGCGTCCCGGAGCCATTCCCTCGCCTCCTGGTAGGGCCGCAGTGACAGGCCGAGTTCCTTCTCCGCATCCACCAGCAGTTCCTTGTCGATCACCGGCGGCAGGATCGGCCCCGGCAGGAGGTCGCGGATGTTGTCCTCACCACGGGTGAGGATCCATTTCTGCGCGACATGCTCGCCGGCCTCCTCGACCCGGTCCCGGTCCGGGCCGAGCCTGGCGACGGCGGCCATGCCGTGCCCGGCGGCACGCTGGACCGGCCGCGCCGGCGCCGTCCGCTCGCCGAACAACTGCGCCGGTGAGGGGACGCCCGCGCCGGCCAGGCCGGGGCCGGCCAGCGGGGTCGGCGGGGCATGGTCCGCGGTGGCCACCGCCTGCCGGGAGAAGTACGGCTCCAGGAAGGCGCGGTCCAGCACCTCGACCGTGTCTGACTCCCAGACCAGGCGCTCGGCCTGGTTCGTGCCGAACGGTGGTTCCACCCCCCACAGATGCACCCGGACGCCGAACGCCTGCGCCGCCTCGACCGCGGGCACCATGTCCTCATCCCCGGCCACCAGCACCGCGTCGGTGATGGCCCGGTGCCGGGCGAGCGCCTCCATGTCGGCCCGGATCTGCGCGTCAACGCCCTTCTGCTGGCCGCGGGCATTGAGGTTGCCCAGCCGGAGCTTCACCCACGCCATCTGCGCGATCACCCGCTGGTCGATGGTGGGCACCCGGTCGCGCGCGGCGTCATACCAGTACACCCGCAGCAGTTCGCCCCGCACCTGGCTGTCGGCGTGCCGGGTCAGCGCCTGGATGAGCTTGTCGGTGTCGACCCGGTACTCGCGCCGCGAGGCGCTGCTGAACAGAAGCTCCCCGGCCGCTGCGTAGATGTACCCGACGTCGACCATGATCGCGTAACGCGCCAGGGTCGGGAGCGGGGCGGGGATGTCCATCATCGTATTCACGACTCTAAGCAATCGATCGGCTACAGAGGGATGTTTCCGTGTTTCCTGGGGGGCAGGGCCTGGCGTTTGGTGCGCAGCGCGCGGAGCGCGCGGACCACCTGGGAACGGGTCTCGGCGGGACGGATCACGGCATCCACGTACCCTCGTTCTGCAGCTATATAGGGGTTGGCGAGCATGTCCTCGTATTCGGTGACCCGCTGGGTGCGGAGCGCCTCAGGGTCGTGCGCGTCGGCGATCTCGCGGCGGTAGAGGATGTTGACCGCGCCCTGGGCGCCCATGACGGCGATCTGCGCGGTGGGCCACGCCAGGTTGATGTCCCCGCCCAGGTGCTTGGAGCCCATCACGACGTAGGCGCCGCCGTAGGCCTTGCGCATGATCACCGTGATCTTGGGGACGGTGGCCTCGGCGTAGGCGTAGATCAGCTTGGCTCCCCGGCGGATGATCCCGCCCCATTCCTGGCCGGTGCCGGGCAGGAAGCCGGGAACGTCCACGAAGGTGAGCACCGGGATGTTGAAGGCGTCGCAGGTGCGGACGAACCGCGCCGCCTTCTCCGCCGCGTCGATGTCCAGGCAGCCGGCCAGGTGCATCGGCTGGTTGGCGACCACCCCGATCGCCGCGCCTTCGACCCGGCCGAACCCGACGCAGATGTTGGGCGCGAAGGAGGCGTGGACCTCCAGGAACTCCCGGTCGTCCAGGACACCGGCGATGACGGCGTGGGCGTCGTAGGGCTGGTTCGGGGAGTCGGGAATGAGGGCGTCAAGCGCGGCATCGGCGTCGGTGACTTCCAGCAGCGGATCGGGACCCGCGGCCGCGCCCCCGGCTGCGGGGGCGAGCGCGGGCGGGTCGTCCAGGTTGTTGGAGGGCAGGTAGGACAGCAGCTCGCGGGCGAAGTCCAGGCAGTCGTCCTCGTCCTTGGCCTGGTAGTGGGCAACCCCGGACTTGACGTTATGCGCGTGCGCGCCCCCCAGCTCCTCGAAGGAGACCTCCTCCCCGGTCACCGTCTTGATGACATCCGGCCCGGTGATGAACATGTGCGAGGTGCCCTCGACCATGAGCGTGAAGTCCGTCATCGCCGGGGAGTAGACCGCGCCGCCCGCGCACGGGCCCATGATCAGGGAGATCTGCGGGATCACTCCCGATGCGATCACGTTGCGGTAGAAGATCTCGCCGAAGAGCCCGAGCGCGACGACGCCCTCCTGGATCCGCGCGCCCCCGCCGTCGTTGATGCCGACCACCGGGCAGCCGGTCTTGAGCGCGTGGTCCATCACCTTGACGATCTTCTCCCCGTACACCTCACCCAGCGAGCCGCCGAACACGGTGAAGTCCTGGCTGTACACGCACACCGGCCGGCCATCCACGGTGCCGAACCCGGTCACCACCCCGTCGCCGTACGGGCGGTTGGCCGCCACCCCGAAGTCGGTGGCCCGGTGCCGGGCGTGCTCGTCGAGCTCGGTGAAGGAGCCGGGGTCGAGCAGCCGGTCGACCCGCTCCCGCGCGGTCATCTTGCCCTTGGCGTGCTGCCGTTCCACGGCACGCGCCGATCCGGCGTGAATGGCCTCGTCCCGGTGCTGCCGGAGCCCGGCGATCTTGCCGGCGGTGGTGTGCGGATCTGGCTCAATCCGCCGATCTTCGCCGGCGGTGCGCTGGCCGGGGGCCTCACTGCTCATGCGCCTCAGGTTAGCCGCCTGCCCGGTGGGACCGGTCCCTGCCGGGCCGGCGGATCCC
>CAVUIU010000022.1:0-166868 GCA_963741615.1 uncultured Actinomycetes bacterium | reverse complement strand
CAATTCCCGCGTCGGACCGGCCGCATTCAAGAGCGCCCAAGACCAAGGTGCCCTACTCCACCTCGCCAAGCTGCCCGACATGCCCCTCGAAGAGACCTCTGGCGAGATGCGGGGGCAGGTCGCCCGTTTGATCGCCAGTGTCGCGGGATGGGATGGGTTCGCTGCATCTGTGGCCACGAAGGTTCTCCACAAGAAGCGGCCTCAGCTTATCCCGATCCTGGATAACCAAGCGATCTTCGGCGCATACATGAACCCACGGTGGCCCGTACAGCGTTCCGCAACAGACAGCGTCTACGCGGAGGCCCGTATCGGCGCCGCCCTGGAGTGGATCTGGACTGACCTGACACGGCCAGAAAACACAGACGCGTGGCCTGCTCTAGCGGCCATCGAGCCCACACGGTCGCGAATCGAACTGTTCGACATGGTCTGGTGGGGAGCACTCCGGCGGCTCGAACCCGTAGGACCAGCCTCGCCGGTGTAAATCACCACTCCAAGCGAGCCTCGACCTCTCGCCGCCCAGTCAGTGCTAACCACGCCTACGCCGGGCCTGACTTTAGCCTGGGAGGCGGGCGCAGCTTGGTGGCCCGTGTCAGACGGTGACAGCCACCACGCCCAGCCTGCCATGATTCCGGCCGCACCTGATGCCTGGTCAGGCGGGAAGCGTCCAGGCTGTGCGAGACGTCACCTGGCTGCCGGTCGGTGTGGTACCGGCCGCGGCACGAGCGGCCCGGTTAGCGGTCGCCGCAGACACGCAAGTCGATCACGGCGACTCCCTCGGGTGCGGTGATGCCGCCGTCAGGACTTGGGGGCTGTTGGCATCGGCTCGACGGGCTGGGACCACAAAATGCTGTCACTCCAGGCCTGGCGCGCCTAGTGTCTTGCACGTGTGGAAGCGCTGGGCTCCATTGCCGAAGGGCACGCGATGGGTCGTCGGCGGATTTGTCGCTATGGTGACCGCGGTGGGGATCGCCTGGGTGCTGTTTGTACCGGCGGCGAGTTGGCTCGCGCACCTTGACGCCGGCTCAGCCACGGGATCGCAACTCGAGACTGCACGGGACGACGCGCGAGGCCGGTTGCTGACACTTGGAGCCGGGTTGTTCGCCGTGGGCGCGTTGATATTCACGGCGCGGAACTACACCCTGTCACGCGAAGGGCAAGTAACCGAGCGCTACAGCAACGCGATCGAGCAACTTGGCTCCGACAGGTTCGACGTATGCACAGGCGGCATCTACGCGTTGGAGCGGCTCGCCCGAGACTCTGCCAGAGACCACGCCACCGTGATGGAAGTCCTGACCGCCTTCGTCCGCGAGCAATCGCATAAGCATCGGCCAGAGGAGGACAATCAATCGGGAACTGGCGTCCCCCCGCGGACGACGCGCCCAGACGTACAAGCAGCTGTGTCTGTTATTGGGCGCCGGGACCCCAGAAACGACCGGCGGGCGGTCAATCTCAATTCCGCGAAGCTCACTGGCGCCAACCTGACTGGCGCGAACCTCGCCGGTGCGAAGCTCAATAACGCGGACCTCACCGGCGCGGACTTCACCGGCGCGGACCTCACCCGCGCACAGCTCACCGACGCGAACCTCACCGGCGCCGACCTTACCGCCGCACGTCTCGCCGACGCGTGGCTCCCCGGTGCGAAGCTCAATAACGCGGACCTCACCAGCGCGCAGCTCACCGGCGCGAACCTCTATAACGCGGACCTCACCGGCGCGAACCTAAACTTCGCGGGCCTGACCAGCGCGAACCTGACCAGCGCGGACCTGACCAGAACAACGCAATTGTCCCACGTGTACCTCACCGACGCAGTCTGGACCGACGCAGTCTGGCCGCCGGATGCGACACCTCCGCCAGGCTGGGAACGCAAATCCGACTCCGGCCCCCTGGCCGAGATCCCGTCTGCCCGTCAAACAGTCGCAGAAACAGTCATCGCCAAGGCGATGAACCCAACAGCAGTGCCTCGCTGGGTCCGCAAATACCTCTTCCCGGCCGAGCCCATCGTCATCGCCAAGCGGGCGAACCCAACAGCCCTTGTCACCCCGATAGCGTGGACTCTGGTCGGCCTATTCATCGCGGCTGTCGCGACCGCCGACCTACCCGAGATTGCTGGGTTCGTGTGGATCGTCTGGGTGCTGTGGGCCCTGTCGTTCGTGTGGCTGGGCTGGAAGATCGTCAACTGGTGGCGGCAGTACTTCGTCGTCACCGACCACCGGATGATGCTGGTCGGGGGTGTGGTTAAGAAGAGGGTCGAGATGCTGCCGCTGACGAAGGTGACCGATATAAAGCTCCATCAGACCATCTTCGGCCGACTTTTCGGATACAGCGAGTTCATAGTCCAGTCCGCCGGGCAGGAACAGGCCCTAAGCCGCATCCCGTTCATGCCTTATCCCAAGGAGATACTCAAGAAGATACTTATCCCCAAGACCTACTCAAGGAGATAGCGGACCTGATCTTTCCCGAGGACGGCGGGACAAGACGAGGGCGATCCGGGGTCCTTGGCCCGCAGTGACCACAGCTTACAGGCGCCCGGGGCACGCAAAGGCCGACCCGATAACCCGGGGCCGCGCGGCCGGTGCGCCGCACGCCACCAGCTGGCACGCATAGACAAGCCGCGGACCTGTCAGCCCGGTCGGAGTGACGTCAGCTTCACTCGTTCCGCCGGTCGAGGATGGCTGCGACGTCCTCGGCGCCGATGCCGTAGAAGTACAAGTGCAGCTGCCCGCCCGTCTCGATTCGCGGCGCTGCAGCGGCGGCAAGGGCTGAGCGGCCCGCGCCGGGCCCGTTTGCGCGCTCCCGCACATCATCGGAGACATCACGTGGACGCTGACCTGCGCCCGCGCAGGTCAGGGCGGCGCTGGGATAGGACCCTCAGTCCCCCGCCTCCCGCTGCGCCTGCCGGATAGCGGCGGCGATCTCGTCGGCGGACACGCCATGCAGGTGCAGGTGGACTTGGCGGGGCGGCTCGATCGCGGCCCGAGGCTCTGAGCGCAACGGAGACGGCCGGGCCGGTGCGGGGGTGACCCGGTGCAGCGCCCGTGCCGACTCCTGGCGCCCACGGCTCACCGGGAACGCCACGAGAGCCACGGCGCCGGCGCCCGCCACGGCCGCCAGGACCACGGCGACGATGACGAGCAGGTGCAGCAGCGCGGCCACCGCGGCGGCGACCGCTGGGCCGAGCAGTGCCACGGCGAGGATCACGAGCACGACCATGCCGAGGCCGCCGCCTCCGCCGTGGCCGTGGGTGTGGGCGCCGTCAGGGATGCCCATGTCCCTCCTCCTCGCCGCCAGGGGGGCGGAGGCGCTCGCGTCACACGTGACTCCCTCCGGTCACCCCTTGCGGGTGATCTTGCCTTGCTGGTCCTGGCGCCTACCAGAAGGATGGGCGGGAGCGAGCATGCCGATGCTGTGCCTGGCCACACACAGGCAGGAGCGGATGGCGTATGCGGCGGCTCAGCAGTACGGCCGGAGCAGATGAGCTATTCAGCTCGGGCCGGTTAGCAGCAGCGCCTGCCCGTTGCTGGGTGAATCGACGTAGCCGCCGGTGAGCACGCATGAGGTCGTGGACGGGCACGCGGCCGCCCGCGCAAAAGAGTTCAGGTCAGCTCTCGCGTTGGCGGGCAGCGGCGCTTCGGTCGCGGTCCAGGACGTGCCCGAGCCGGTCACCAGCAGCACCTGTTCGGCGCCGGACGAGTTTACGTATTCGCCGGTGGCCACGCACGAGGTCGTGGACGGGCAGGCCACGCCATCGATCATGGCAAGTTGGTTGGCTGGGCTGGCGGCTGCGTTGGCGGGCAGCGGCGCTTCGGTCGCGGTCCACGACGTGCCCGAGCCGGTCACCAGCAGCGCCTGTTGGGCGCCGGACGAGTCGGTGTATTGGCCGGTGGTCACGCATGAGGTCGCGGACGGGCACGCCACGGAGATAAGGTCCGCTGCTGGGCTGGCGGCTGCGTTGGCGGGCACCGGCGCTTCGGTCGCGGTCCACGACGTGCCCGAGCCGGTCACCAGCAGCGCCTGGTGACCGCCGGACGAAACGGCGTAGTCGCCGGTGGCCACGCATGAGGTCGTGGACGGGCAGGCCACGGAGAAAAGGATCGCTCCTGGGCTGGCGGCTGCGTTGGCGGGCAGCGGCGCCTCGGCCGCGGTCCACGACGTGCCCGAGCCGGTCACCAGCAGCGCCTGCGTGTTGCCGGACGAGTCGGTGTAGTAGCCGGTGGCCACGCATGAGGTCGCGGACGGGCACGCCACGGAGGCAAGGTGCGCATCTGGGCTGGCGGCTGCGTTGGCGGGCAGCGGCGCCTCGGCCGCGGTCCACGACGTGCCCGAGCCGGTCACCAGCAGCGCCTGCGTGTTGCCGGACGAGTCGGTGTAGTAGCCGGTGGCCACGCATGAGGTCGCGGACGGGCACGCCACGGAGACAAGGTCCGCTCTTGGGCTGGCGGCTGCGTTGGCGGGCAGCGGCGCCTCGGCCGCGGCCCACGACGTGCCCGAGCCGGTCACCAGCAGCGCCTGCGTGTTGCCGGACGAGTCGGTGTAGTAGCCGGTGGCCACGCATGAGGTCGCGGACGGGCACGCCACGGAGACAAGGTCCGCTCTTGGGCTGGCGGCTGCGTTGGCGGGCAGCGGCGCCTCGGCCGCGGCCCACGACGTGCCCGAGCCGGTCACCAGCACCGCCTGGTGACCGCCGGACGAAACGGCGTAGTCGCCGGTGGCCACGCACGAGGTCGCGGACGGGCACGCCACGGAGACAAGGTCCGCAAATGGGCTGGCGGCTGCGTCAGCGGGCAGTGGCGCTTCCGCTGGCGTCCACGATCCACCGCCATTCGTCACCTTGTGCAGCAAGGGGCCTAGAAACGTAGCAGCACGAGCCGTCTCCTGGTCCGCGTAGTGGAAGTGAGCGCACAATGGCGAGTTGTCTTTACACGCGCGGAGCTCCTTTACCCAGGTGCCGAGATCACGCGCCGGCAGCACCTGACACACCGGGTCGTTGGGGAAACACCATGATCCGGTTTGCGGAACCACGGCATCGGGGATGCTGCTGTCCTGCCGGTCGTAGGGGACCGCAACCCCAGAGTTGGTGTCTTCCTGGGCAAAGTCACGGACGATCGGCTGATTCGGCGTGAACTCGGGATCCCCGAAGAGTGCTACACCCGCGATTTCGCCCAGTTGCGTCGTCGTGAGTTCGTCAAGGGCATCATGTACCGCCCATGCGCCCAGCGAGTAACCAGCCAGGATGTAGCGTACGGTACTTCCGCACGCTGCATCCGTGTTCTTAATGTCAGTCACGATGTTCGATGCGCCGAGCAGGGGATCCATCAGATATAGCTGGTGCGAGGTAATGGACTGGAAGAGCAGATCAACGCTGTCAGCTGGGTACACAACTGGCTCAAGGCTGATCGAAAGGTCTCGACGCGCGTTGACCAGATCGCCGTACAAACTGAAAAGCTCGGGCCCGGCGCCACGGTATTTATCGTTGACGTAGTCGGACAGGTTAGTCCAGTTCGAAGGGCTTTCGCCGGACCCGCGGGCGGCGATCACCATCACGTCGGGGCACGGGACGCCATCAATCACGCTCTGAGCCGAGATGTTGGCTTGCTGCGCTGCCGATGCAGTGAGCCTGGCGGGACCCGCCGATGTCGCATGGCGGACGCTCAGTGCGGCGGCAGCCGCGACCGATGAACCGCCGACAACACGGGCCACGTTTGCAGCCGCAAGTGTCCGCGCACCGGACGCGATGCGGAACCCCCCGGCGCCTCCGGCCACAGCCGCCAAGACGCAGACGAAAGTGGTAACCGCCGCCGCAATCGGGAAGCGAAAAAACCCAGCAAACCGCCCGCTCCGGCCTCGCTCACACGACGGATAGCCAGCCCTGCGGCGGTGTTCCAGTTCACGCCGTCCAAAACCCGATCGGCCATTCTCATCAGGCGTCACTTTGCAGCCCCCCACCGAGAGGATCAAAGAAGCTGCTGATGCCCGATCAACGGACCGGCTCCCCCAAACCCCCCACCCTGGACGCGGCTCGCCCGCTCTTGCAGCCGCGTGTCCGAGCCAGATCATAGCGGCCCGGCAAGTCTTAAGGCGGGATATCAGTAAACATGGCAAGCCTGGTAGCTCGCCGCGGCGGCCAGCGGCCGGTACCGGCCGCCGGTCACCGCTGGCCTGCCTCGTGAGCCCGGGTGATGAGCCCGGCGACCACCGCGCACGTGAAGTCCTCGAATCCGGCGAGCCAACCAAGGATGCGCCTGTCGTACTCGCCGGGTTCGACCCCCGCGGCCGCGCACGCGTCCAGCAGTAGTTGCCTGTTCTGCTCTTCCGACAGAATTGTCCAGCCGTCAAGCGGGGAGATGGCCGCGACTGCGGCGGCGTGCGCCTCGGTGCTGGTCTCGTATGGGCCGTTCATGACGCCACCGGCAGCCCTCTAGGGGCGAGGGGTCCGGGTCGATGCCCGGTGCCCCGGCAGCGCAGGCACGGCCCGCCGTCCGGGTTGGTGCGGTCGCCGACGCACGCCACACATATCGGGGCGGTCGGCCGGGGTGGCCGTCTTGTCTGGTCATTGTTGCCTCCTCCTTCCGCTAGGGGTGTACCTAGGGCCGCCGCAGCGTTCCCGCGCATGCGGCGGCCCGCCTTCGGTGTGAGGGCGCCGCGTGATGTTCCGCGTGATGCTGCCGCCATTGATTCCGGGTGCCCCCGGATGCGCGGCACGAGTGATCGGCTGGCGCGTTACGCCAGGTCACAGCGGGTGCAGAGTGCCCGCCGTGCCCCTCGATGTCCCCATGGGGACAGGCGTTCAAGTCCCCCCTCGGACACGGATGATCATGCTCTGACCAGCAGAAGCGCCGTATAGCTCCGTCGAACCTCCGGTAAAGCCGCAGGTCAGGGACATAGGGGTTCAACTCGGTGAGGGCCCGGCTTGCGCGACCCTCGGAACGCGGAGTCGATGCTAGCCGGGTCCGCCGGACCGGCGCCTATGCAGCCAGCCGTGAAGGATGTTGCTCGTTGGGGTGTAGTGGTGGGTAGTCGGTGTAGCCTGCGGCGCCGCCGCCACAGAAGGTGTTGGTGGGGCTGAGCGGGGAGATTCTCACCCCGAGGCGGCTTTGCCACAGACGCTGATGACGGCTGCGGTCACCTCGCGCAGCTGTCAGCTATAGCTAGGCCTCGCCGGCGTCGTGTGCGAGCAGGGCGATCTGGACGCGGTTGTTGAATTCGAGTTTCTCGAGGAGGCGCGAGACGTGCGCCTTCACGGTTGCGATGCTCATGTAGAGTTCGTGGCTGATTTCGGCGTTGGACTTGCCATGCCCGATGGCGACGGCGACCTCGCGCTCGCGTTCGGCGAGGAGGTCGAGCTGTTCGCGGGCGTGGCGGCGGCGGCGCTCGCCGCCCTCGCTTCCGGTCGCGTGCTCGATCAGCCGGCGGGTGATCGTGGGGGAGAGGATCGGCTCGCCGACGGCGACTGCCCGGATGGCACGGACGATGTCGGCGGGTGATGTGTCTTTGAGCAGGAAGCCGCTGGCGCCGGCGCGCAGGGCGGCGAGGACGTGGTCGTCGGCGTCGAAGGTCGTGAGGATGATGACCTCAGGCGAGTGATCGCGCGCGCGCACGATTTCGGTGGCCGCGAGGCCGTCCATCCCCGGCATGCGGATGTCCATCAGCACGACGTCGGGCTGGTGTTCAGCGACGGCGTGCTCGACTTCGCTGCCGTCAGCGGCCTCGCCGACGATCTCGATGTCGTCGGCGCCCGCGAGAAGCATGGTGAGCCCCGCGCGGACCAATGCGTCGTCGTTGACGACTAGCACGCGGATCTGCTCGCTCACTTCGGCCACGGCAGCCACGCGCGCAGCCTGAAGTGGCCGTGCTCGTCGAGCCCGTGCTCGAGGCGCCCACCGGAGAGCGTCGCCCGCTCGGCGAGGCCGAGCAGGCCTGTGCCGGTTCCAGGGATCTTCGATTCAGCGGCGGCGAGCACGGGCGCCGGGTTGCGCACCTCGATCGTGAGACCGTGCCCGGGGGCGCCTTCAAGGCGCAGCTCAACCGGGGCCGAGGTTGCGTGTTTGCGCGCGTTGGTCAGCGACTCCTGGACGATCCTCAGCGCGTGGCGGCCGATCGTGTCTGGGACGGCGGCCAGGTCCGGCAAGCGGATCCCGGCGTGGATGCGCATGCCGGCGGCGCGTGATTCCTCCAGCAGTCCCGGCAGCGCCACGAGCGTCGGCTGGGGCGGCTGCGGTCCTTGGCCGTCGGTCCCGTCTCGCAGCACGCCGATCACGACGCGGAGGTCGTCCAGCGCCTGGTGTGCGCTGGCGCGGATCACCGCCGCTGCGGCCGCGACCTCCCCGGGCGGCGCGTCCGGCCGGAACTCGAGTACACCGGCGTGCAGGCTGAGCAGCGAGATCCGGTGCGCCAGCACGTCGTGCATCTCCCGCGCGATGCGCGTGCGCTCGGCGTAGCGGATCTGCTCGATGCGCAACTGCTCCTCTGCCTCGGCGCGGCGTGCGCGTTCGCGCTGCGCCTGGCGGCGGCTGCGGCGGAACATGCCCCAGGCGACCACCGCCGCCGAGCCGAGCGTGCCGGTGAGGTAGTACGCCGTCAACGAGGTGACTGGGGATTGGATCGCACGCTCGAGCGGCAGCAGCGCGACCTGTGCCGCGGCGACGAGGAACGCCAGCTGCCAGCGGCGGTAGGCGGCGACCGTATAGAGGATGATCACGCCGGCCGGCCCGGCCGAGGGCGAAACGACCAGGACTGGCAGCGAAACGAGCCCGAGTCCCAGCGGCCAGCGCCGCCGCCACCACAGGGCGACGCAGAGCACCACACCGCCGATCACATCGATGGCGAGCAGCGGACCATGCAGCCCGTGCCGGGCGCTGTTCAAGCCGGTGGTGATGGCAAGCACGGCCGCGAAAAGGAAGAGGGCACTGTCGGCGATCCAGTCGCGCCGCGAACGCGCCGCGACCGGCGTGTCGTCTTCCTCCAGGCGAAGGACCCCCCTGAGGACAGGACGGACGGCGGGCATACCGGCAGCCTAGGTGGCAAAGGACGGGGCTGAACAGCCGACCGAAGTCGATCGAAATCACCGACTTTGGTCGCTCCACGATCACCCGACGGCCGATAGTCCGGAAACCGCTCGCCACCAATCCTGTTGTCCGTGATCCATCCCAACGGCAGCGATCCGCGAGCGATGCCTACGCCACCCGCCGTCCGCAGCCGGCCATCGAGGACCCGCCCGCGGCGCGGCCGGGCCCCCGTCACCCACAACCGGCACCCTCGCTGGTGCCACCCGACAACCCGGAGAGATTTCGCCATGCATAGGTTCTTCGCCGCCACGGGGCGGTTCGCCGTCCGCTTCCGCTGGGTCATCGTCGCCGCCTGGGTGGCCGCGGCCGTCCTGGCCAGCCTGTTCTTCCCGTCACTGGCCAGTGCCGCCCGGCAGAACAACACCGATCTGTTGCCGGCCAGCAGCCCGAGCCTGCACGCCGCCCGGCTGGCCACACCGTTCCAGGGCCCGAACCAGACACCGGTCCCCGTCGTCATCGCCCACGGTAGCGGGCCGATCACCGGCGCGGACATCGCCGCCGTCGGACGGCTGGCCGCCACGCTGGCGAAAGTCCCCGACGTGCAGCGGGTCAAGGACCTCGGCGCCAGCGCCGACCACCGGGCGGTGCAACTGGAGATCCTGGCGGGCATCGACCTGGCCACTCCGGGCCCCGCCGGCCATCTGGTCGCCGGCCTGCGCCACGCTATCCGGGACAGCGCGATGCCCGGTGACTTGCACGCCCATCTGGCCGGTCCGGTGGCTGCCCAGGCCGACGCCAGCCAGGTCGGCCAGCGAGCGATCAACCTGGGCCAGGACCTGTCGATCTTGTTCATCGTGGCCCTGCTGCTTGCCGTCTTCCGCTCACTCCTGGCCCCGCTGCTGACCCTCGCCCCCGCCGTGCTCGTCACCCAGCTCGCCGGGCCGGTCATCGCCGAGGCCAGCAAGGCCGGCCTTCAGGTGACGGGGCTCACCCAGATCATGCTGCTCATCCTGACGCTGGGCGCCGGCACCGACTACGGCCTGTTCCTGGTCTTCCGGGTCAGGGAAGAACTCCGCACCGGCCGCTCTCCCCACGACGCGGTCTCCTACGCCCTGTCCCGGGTCGGGGAGTCGATCACCTTCTCCGCTGCCACCGTCATCGCCTCGCTGCTCACCCTGCTGCTCGCCCTCTTCGGCCTGTACTCCAGCCTGGGTGCCCCGCTGGCCATCGCCATCGGGCTCATGCTGATGGCCAGCCTCACCCTGACGCCCGCCCTGCTGGCCATCTTCGGCCGGGCCGCGTTCTGGCCCTCGAACACGACCCAGCCCGCGCCGCGCCTGGGCTGGTGGGGACACACTGCAGGCCGCATCGTCACCCACCCGGCCGCAACACTCGCCCTCGGCCTGCTCTTTTTCGGCGCGCTGGCCACGGCCGCGCTCGGCTACACGCCGACCGGTTCCGGCAGCACCCCGGCTGCCCCCAGCGGCTCGGACTCCGCCACCGGCGACGCGCTGCTCGCCACCCACTTTCCGGCCGCCAGCACCAACCCCACCAACGTGCTGCTCCGCTTCCCCGCACCGGTCTGGAGCGACCCGGCACCGGTGGCCCGCGCTGAGCAGCGGCTCGCCGCGATCCCCCAGTTCAGCAGCCTCATCGGCCCGCTCGACGTCAACGGCGCCACCCTTACACCGGCCCAGCTTGCGGCCCTGCATGCGACATTCGGCGACCCCCGCCCGCTGCCAGCTCAGCCGCCACCCGGCAGCGCCATCCGGACAGCCACCTGGGCCGCCTACCGCGCGGAAAGCCAGTTCATCAGCCCCGACGGACGGACCGTCTTGTTCGACGCCCGGCTCACCGCCGGCGACCCAGGCTCGAATGCCGCGCTCCACCAGGTACCGGCCATCCGGGCCGCCATCGCCGCCGTGGCCCACGCCACCGGCGCCAGCGCCTACGGCCTCGCCGGTCAGGCGCCAGCCGGATACGACGTGAGCCAAGCCTCCGACACCGACCTGCTGCACATCATTCCGGTCGCGATCATCGTCATCGCGATCTTGCTCGCGCTCGTCCTGCGCAGCCTCATCGCCCCGCTCTACCTCATCGCCTCGGTCGTGGTCAGCTACCTGGCCGCGTTCGGCGTGTCCGTGCTGCTGTTCCAGGACGCGACCGGTACCGGCGGGCTCTACTACTTCATCCCTTTCCTGATGTTCGTATTCCTGCTGGCCCTCGGCGAGGACTACAACATCCTCGTCATGACCCGGATCCGCGAGGAAGCCGGCCGGATGCCGCTGCGTCAGGCGGTGACCCGGGCCCTGGCACACACCGGCTCGACCATCACCTCAGCCGGACTCGTCCTCGCCGGCACCTTCGGCGTCTTCGCCCTGGTGGTGGCCAGGCTGCCCGGAGGCGGCGTCTACACCAGCGTCCTCGCCTCGCTCGCCATCGGCATCCTCATGGACGCCTTCTTCGTCCGCACCCTGCTCGTCCCCTCCACCGCCGCACTGCTCGGCCGCTGGAACTGGTGGCCATCCAGCCACGGCAAACCCGCCGAAGCCACCACAGAACCGGCACCGGCACCGGCACCCGGCCGCTAACCATGTCGCTTGGGCGGGATGAAGCCATGCCCCAGGCAACGGGCCGCCGGGAGCCAGCCCGGGTCACCGCGGGCGCGTTCCGGGCCGCGGGCCTGCCGGTGCCCGACCACCCCGGACAGCGCAACGTCTACCAGCTGACCGGCCGGCAGGGCCTGGCGTGGACGCCTAGCCTGGATGCCCAGATCCGCCGTCGCGGCGGCGAACTGGTCGGCCACGGGCACCTGATCCTGGTCGATATCGACGTCCCCGCGGCGGTGGATGGCAGCCTGCTGGTGAACGCGGTGCGCTGCCAGACTGCCCGGCTGCGCACGAGGGAGCGATGCTTACGGGGCCGGATCGCGGCGGGCCAAGAACCTGCCAGGATCCTACGTGTACACAATTCTGGGTACACTGAGGGCTATGGATGTCAGCCAGAACCAGCTAAGCGTGCGGGATGCCCGCGCGCGCTTCGCCGAACTCATCACGCGAGCTCAGGGTGGAACGCCCACCATCATCACCCGCAATGGCCAGCCCGTGGCCGCCGTCGTGCCCATCGAGGACTTCAATGCTCTCGAAGACGCGATCGACCGGTATTTCTCCAGGGAGGCCGACCGCGACGTAGCGGAAAATCCCGATGCGCCGACCTACAGCATGTCCGAGGTCGTGGCCGCGATCTTTGAGGAGGAGCCGGGCAAGGGCGTCGCGTGAAGTACGCGTTCCGGTGGCGGGAGCGTGCGGTCAGGCAACTGCGGGCCATTCCCCAGCCAGCCGCGCTGACGATCTTGCAGGCGCTGACCCAGCTTGGTGACGATCCACGCCGCCCAGACGCCAACGTCAAGAAGCTCGCCGGGTACGAAGACCGCTACCGGCTGCGCGTTGGTGATTACCGGGTCATCTACGACATCACGGACAAGCAGCTCGTCATCCTGGTCGTGGGGGTGGGCCACCGCCGGGAGATCTACCGGGCAATGTCCTGACGGGCCGACGTAATGCCAGGCGGGACCAGCACTTCTCCTGCACGGCGGCCGATGGCATGACGTCGAGAGAGGATGGATGCGCTCCCAGGGTTTACCCGTGTCCGCCTCCCTTTCGACCCCACCGGCGGCCTGAACTTAGCGGTTTCAGGACCGTGCGTCTATGGGCGATTCCGGGCCGGCGATTGCCACTAGCTGGGTTCGGGACCGGGCGGCGGTCTTGCGGAGGAGGCTTTCGATGTGCTTCTCCACGGTGCGGGGGGAGAGGTGCAGGCGTGCTGCGATTTCTTTGTTGGAGATGCCCTCGGCCACGAGCCGGAGTACGTCGGCCTGCCGGTCGGTGATGCCTAGCCTGGACCAGCGGCTCGGTTGCGGCTGTTCCAGCAGTCGGCGGCACCGCAGCGCCAGCGGCTCGATTCCGTGCCGGGCGAACGTGTCGGCCGCGACCTGCAGCCATTGCCGCGGCTGGCCCCAGCCGTCTGCCTGCGCTGGCTCGGCGGCGCAGAGCCGGGCCAGGTCGGACCAGACCGGGTAGTGCCGCAGCTCCCTGTCCGCGGCGACGGCCAGTTCGGTGGCCTGCTGCTGGTCCCCGGCGCGGCCGGCGAGGATCGCCTCGGCGTAGCCGAGGATTCCCCGGTTGACTCGGTTGATGGCCAGCCCGATCCGCCGGGCGTTGCCGATCGCGGCCGCCGCGTCAGCGTCGCCGTTCGCGGCCAGCAGCAGCGGCCACATCGCCCGATAGGGGGCCGGGCCTTGCTGGGGCAGCGTGTCGAGGATGGCGACGCCGCGGCCGAGGCCCTCCAGGGCGCCCGCTCTGTCGTCGTCGAGCAGCGCCAGCATCCCGTGCGCGCCGGCGAGCGCGCTGCCTTCGATTTCTGGGTCGCCGGGTTCGGCGACGTGGGCGAGCGTGAGAAAGCGGTCCATGCCCGCGCGGTCGCGGCGCAACGCCTGTATCTCGGCGAGGAAGAGCAGCGCGATGGCATGGGTCTTGGCCAGCCCGAGCCGGGTGCTGGTGGCCAGCGCGGACTGGGCGTGTTGTTCCGCCTCGCCGAGCTGGTAGCGGAACATCGCGACGGCGGTGAGTTGCAGGTCGATGACCGCGCCGGTGCTGGGTGCGCCCAGCTCATCGGCGATGCGCCGGGCCTGGGAGAGGCGGTCGGTGCGAGCGTCGTCGAACATGTCGATGGTGCCGAGCTGATGCAGGGCACGCAGCCGCGACACAGCGAGCCCTGCCGCATCGGCGGTCGCCAGGGCCTGCTCGAAGGCGTCCCTGGCGGCATCCAGATCTTTTCCCCGCAGGATGCGGCCGAGTAGTTCGAGCGCGTGGCAGCGGATCTGGGGACCTGCCTGCGGCGAGGCCAGGGCGTTCTCGGCCAGGGCGCGAGCCTGGTCGATGTCGTTGCCGGCGAAGGCGACCTCGGCGTTCAGGATGGCCGTCTCGGCGGCGAGGCCGATTTGCGGAACGGCCGCGAGCAGGTCGCCTGCGATTGCGAGCTGCCGCCTCGCGGCGGCCCACCGGGTTGCATCCACCGCCGCGTGGGCCAGCTTCAGATGCACCGCCGCCCGGGCGGTGGCTGAGCCGGCACCTGGCGGCAGCTGGGTGATGAGGCGGTCGCCGACGAGCATCGCCTCGTCTACCCGGCCAGCTAGCGCCAGGCCTTCGACAAGGAGCATTTCGGCTTCAGCGCGCTGCTCACGGTCACTGAGCAGCTCCCCGGCGCGGCGCAGCGTATCGATGGAGGTGGCGAGCGCGCCCCGGTTCAGCGCAGACCGGCCAGACGCGAACAGCAGGCCACCGGCCCGGTCCTGGTCGTCGGCTTGGAGGGCTAGATTCGCGGCCAGATCACCCTCTTCCCCAGGCAGCCCCGGGTGAGCCGCCTCCAAGGCCGCGAGCGCCCGGGCGGCGAGGGTGACCCGCCGGGGCGGGAGTAGCTCGGCGGCCACGGCCTCCCTGGTCAGCGCGTGCCGGAACCGGAAGACATCGGCGTTGACGGCGAGCAGTTGTGCTCCGACACCGTGTTCCAGCGCGTCGGCGACGAGGCCGGCATCCAGCCCGGTGGCGGCCGGCAACAGCCGCCAGTCGAACTGCCGCCCCAGCAGCGCGGCCGCATGCAGTACCAGGCGCTCGTCATCACCGAGCGCGGCCAGCCGCAAGCGGACCCCATCGGCGAACGACCGTGGCACGCCGGGGGCAGCGAGCGACTCCTCGACGAGGAACGGAATCCCGTCGGCGACGTCCTGCACGCGACTGATCACATCGTCTCGAGCCGAAGGCACGCATGCGCGCACCATCGCAGCGACCTGGCTCGCGGTCAGCCGACCCAGAGGCAGATGCGAAGCGGCGCGGCGGCCGGCCAGCCGGGCCACCAGCTCGGCTCCCGCCGAAGCGGTGTCACTCCGGCAAGTGGCCACGCACAGCACGGGCTCGGCGGACAGGTTGTCGCTCAGGTACTCCACGACCGCGAGCGTGTCCGGGTCGGCCCAGTGCAGGTCTTCGAGCACCAGCAGCAGACCGGTGGCCCTAGCGAAACGCCGCAGGAGCTGCAGCAGCGCCTCGCCACATACCGGGGCCGTATGCTCGATGTGACCATCACCCCGGGGGCCGGCGATGGTGGGAATCACTGCCCGTAGCGCGGGCAGCCACGGACTCAGTCCAGGGTCGTCGGGAAATGTGCGCTCTCGCAGCGCTTGCTGCAGCGCCTCTGTCAGCGGCCGGTACGGGATGCTGACGCCGGTGGGTACCGCACGTCCGGCAAGCACCACCGCCTCACGTGCCCGCGCCTCGGCGGCCAGCTCGCTAGCCAGCCGGGACTTACCGATCCCCGCCTCGCCTGTTACGAACACCATCCCGCCCATGCCGCTGCGGGCTGCCCCGAGCGCCGAGCGCAGCCGCCCGGACTCCGCATCGCGGCCGATGAGCACGGGACACAACAGGTCCGTCACTAGATCATTATGCTCCGCGGCCGGTGAAGCCAGCCGTGGCAGCGAGGCCGCGCACCCTGCGGCCATGCCGCCGGATATGTGCGCAGATACGTGTTCTCACCAGCAAACCGGATTATCGGCCAGCCGGCGCCTGGCCACGACACCCGCCTGCCTCCCTCAAATGCGTAGCCGGATACGCGTTCCTACCGATGCGCCTGGTCAACGGGCCAGCCAACGATGGGCCAAGGCCGCAGGAACCCGGCCAGCAAGCCAATGCCGCCGGGGCTGGTCCTGTCAAGAACAAGAAAGGAAACGGTCATGGGAACAGGCAAGGAACAGGCTGAGCTTTGGGGGCCAGGGGCGCGCGATTGGTCCGACTACAACGAGCCGATGTGTACGCCGTTCTATGAGGCGGTCATGGATGAGGCAAAGGTCGGCCCCGGGACAGCGATGCTCGATGTCGGCTGCGGCGGCGGATTCGCGATGCTGCTGGCCGCCAGGCGCGGTGCCACGGTATCGGGAATCGACGCGGCCCCGGCCCTGCTCGATATTGTGCGCGAGCGTGTCCCGGGTGCCTCGCTCGCCATAGCGGACCTCGAAGACCCGCTGCCCTTCGATGCGGGCGAATTCGATGTCGTCACGGCGTTCAACTCGGTGCAGTACGCCGCCGATCCGGTCGCAGCCCTCAAGAACATGAGCCAGGTGACCAAGCCCGGCGGGCTCATCAGCGTGGTGGTCTGGGGGCCGCCCGCGCAGTGCGAGAGCGGTGTGTTGTTCGCTGAGCTGGGCCCGCTGGTGCCGCCTGCGCCGCCCGACGCGCCGAGTGCCATCGCCTGGAGCGAAGACGGCCAGCTCGAGCAGCTCGCCGCGACGGCTGGGCTCACGCCACTGGCCGTCAAAGACGTACCCAACCCGCTGATCTACCCCGACCTCGCCACGGCGGTCCGCACGCAGCTCAGCTCGGGCCCCGCGCGCGCAGCCATCCAGCACTCCGGGCTTCCCGCCGTCCGCGGCGCGCTGACCAGGGCATTCGCCGGCAGCCGCAAGTCAGATGGCAGCTACCGGCAAGAGAACGTGTTCCGCTACCTGGTGGCCAGGGCCTGACCCTGCCATCGCACGCGGGTGAACAGGCGGGGCCGGAAGCGGAAGCGGAAGACGGTCGCCTGGAGTGCGCGTGGTCTTCCCGATGCAGGGTGGGCCACCGGCGCTCGGCACGATCACATCGACAGGGAGGGGCAGGACGAGGATGACCGCCGACGATCTGCTGGCCGAGGCCCGGGCGGTGCTGCCACATCGTCCCGGACCTGCCGAGGCCCTCGCCGCGCAGGCAAAAGGCGCCTTGCTGATCGACATCCGTGGCGACGATCAACGCCGGGCCGACGGGCTGATCCCCGGGGCCCTGGTCCTGCCCCGCAACTCGCTGGAGTGGCGCTGCGATCCCGCCTCGCAGTGGCGGCACCCGCAGATCAGCGACTGGTCCCGGCCGCTCATCCTGACCTGCAACGAAGGCTTCCAGTCCAGCTTGGCGGCGGCCACCTTGCACCGGCTCGGCCTGATCAACGCCACCGACCTGGACGGGGGGTTCGTCGCATGGGCTGCAGCGAGCTTGCCGCTGGTGCTGCACCGCAAGGGCCGGAGGTCCCCTGCAGCAGTGAGGCCCACCCGTGGCGCGTGCTCCCGTGATGGAGTGGAATGACCATGACAGAGGGCCCGAGACAGACGCGGAGTAACGGACCAGATCCGGAGCTGAATGCCGCACCGGCCGCCGCGTACGCTACCCGGGCGCGGCCGCGAGGTCATCGGCGAACACTCGCGGCCGGGGCAACCGCGATCACGGCTGCGGCAGTGGACGAATCGGATGACCCGATCCGCCGCCATCACCGGGCATCACCGCCGCATGCGGCCGCCGCTGTAGACGCTGCCGGAGGTCCACGATAGCCGCCAGTCACGCCAATCCCCTGGAGCCGTACGAAGAGCTTGCTGACAGTTCCGGGTGCCCGCCCGAACTGACATGATCCCGGATCTCAGCTCATAGCATCTCGGCGATCAGGCGCGCGACCCGGCTGGCGGCCTTGGGGTTGATCCGGCGGTAGGCCACATGCCTTCCGATATCGGCGGCGATAGCAGCGCCGATGACCTCGGGTGTGGCGGTGGCGTATTCCATCCGCCGTCCGGCACCGTAGCGGGCGAGACGATGGGGCACGTGGAAGGTCTGCTCGAAATGATGGCCGAGCGGGAAGTAGAGGAAAGGCCGGTTAGTGGAGACCAGTTCCATCGTGGTCGTGAGCCCGCCCTGGACGACGGCCAGATCGCATGCAGCCAGGTGGCGGTACAGGTCATGCACGTAGGCATGGATCTCGACACCTTCGTGGGCCGGCAATAGCGCCGGGTCGATGCGAGGCCCGGCCACTACGATCATCCGAAGGCCGGGCGTGGCGGCCCGGGCCGCAGGGAACGAGTCGATGACCCGGCGCAGGAGTTGCGCGCCTACGCTCGAACCTCCGACAGTCACGATGCAGACCTTGTCCTGGGCTGCGTAGCCGAGTTCGGCCCGGATCTCGTCCCTATCGGCCAGCTCCGAAGGGTCGAAGCCAGTGATGTAGTCCCCGGAGAAGTCGTAGTGGGCCTCGGTCCAAGCCCGGATGGCGGGCAGGCCGGGGCCAAAGAGGTCGGGGACGATGTCATCGGGCGCGCCGACGAAGATCGCCCGATCGCGGACACGCGGGAAGCGGGCGATGTGCCCGATCATTTCGGCGTTGTAGTCGGCGGTCAGGAACGCCTCGTGCTGGCCGCCATCAGGCATTGGCAGCCAGCCGACGAAATCAGTCAGCCATGCGTAGGCAGCCCGTTTTTGCTCCGGGTTCTCATGCAGGTAGTAGTCGAGTTCCCACGCTTCGTCGCCGATCCACAGGTCATAAGGGTCTTCGTTGGCGACGTCGTGGAAGACCATGAAGTTAGCCAGGAGGATCTCATCCATCTTCCGCCAGGCCTGGAAACAGTGAAGGTCGTGGTCGGCGCACTCCCGCTCGATGTGGCCCGACTCGCTGGCCAGCTCCCTGGAGGCGGGGTGGATGCGTTCGCCCTTGGCGGCCAGGAACGTGGTGACCGGGTGCTGGGCCAGCCAGTCGATCTCCAGGCCAGGATGCAACCTGCGCAGCTCATCGGCGATGGCCTGGTCCCGGCGGGCATGGCCCAGCCCGATCGGCGAGGAAATGTACAGAGCCCGCTTTGGGCGGCTGCGACCGCGGGTCCAGCGCTTCGGCGCCGCCGCCGGACCGGGTTCGAGCGCCTCGACGAACTTGCGAATGAGCAGGTTGACCTTGACCGCGTCGCGGGCATGCGGTGAGTGCCCCGACCCGGTCAGCTCGACCAGCCGGGCCCGGCGGCCCAGGGCTGCGGCCAGCCTGCGGCCGGCGTCCGGCCCGACGATGGCGTCGTCCATGCCCTGGATGACCAGGCAAGGGCACTGCACAGCGGCGAGCAGCGCCGCCATGTCGTCGTTCGCTTCGCGGATAGCTCCCCGCCTGGTGTCGATGAGCGTCTCGGATGTGGTCTCAAGCCCCCACGTGACAGCGTCCTCCGTGGGCTTCGTCGAGTGCGGTTCGGTGAACACCTGGGAAAAGAAGAACTCCAGGAAACGGTGGTAATCCCGTTCCCAGTAGCGGGCATTGTCCTTTGCCCAGCCCTCGTCGCTGTCGAGCGTCTCCTCGAATCGTTTGGCAAAGGGCATTCGTGGCGGGGAAAAGGGCGCCAGCGGCGTGGTCGGGCAGATGAAGATATGGCCGATGACCCGCTGCGGGCTGGCGGCGCCCAGACGAAGGGCATAGGACGCGCCGCGGGACAGCGAGACAACCACGGCGCGGCTGGTGCCGGTGGCGTCCATGATCGCCAGTGCGTCGGCCGCGTATTCAGCGGAAAGATAGTTGTCCGCCCCCACCGGCCGGTCCGAGCGGCCGTTTCCCCGGCCGTCGAAGGTGATGACCCGGTAATGCCGGGCAAGGAAGGGTACTTGCATTTTCCAGATGCGTGAGTAGGTCACCGACCAGGCTGGCATGAGCAAGATGGTGGGCTCGCCGTCGCCGAAGACCTCGTAGAAGACCTTGACGCCCGCGCGCTCGACGTAGCCATCATGATCTGGCATGCGCGCTCTCATCGCTCCCTCTCCCACCGGCATTTCGCCGTCATCGTGGAGGTCTGCCGCCTTCAAGCTATCCCGGCCGTGGCGGTGCAGCCGCGCCGTTACGGCCTGGCCTCGTACACGATGTTGAACGGCGTCTCGCTGACCCGGCGGAAGCGGATCAGGCCCCCGCTGACGACCACATCGCGAATCCGGGATTCGCCGGCCTGGGCACCGAGCGCGAGCCCGACGTCCTGCGACAGGGACGCGGGGGTGCACAGCAGGGTCGAGAAGCCGTAGTAGGCCCGCCCGACGGGGTTGAAGTTGTCCTCCACCCGGTCGCCAGCGGCCGGCTCGACGATCATCCAGGTGCCGTCGGCTGCCAGGGACTCGCGCACGTGGCGGGCCGCTCCCACGGGGTCGCCCATGTCATGGAGGCAGTCGAACATGGTAACCAGGTCGTAGCCGCGGCCGGAATACGACGAGGCCGCCGCGACCTCGAAGCGGACCCGGTCGCTCATGCCCGCTTCCGCTGCCCGCTGGCGCGCGGTCGTGATCGAGCCCTCGTGATAGTCAGAGCCCACGAAGGTCGAGGCCGGGAACGCCTGTGCCATCAGGATCGTCGACGCGCCATGGCCGCAGCCGACGTCTGCCACCGTCGCGCCGCGGGTGAGCTTGGCGACGACCCCGTCGAGCGCGGGCAGCCAGGCCGAGACGAGGTTGGCGTTGTAGCCGGGGCGGAAGAACCGCTCGCAGCCGTCGAAGACATCGTGGCCGTGGTCGTGCCAGCCGATCCCTTCGCCGGACTTCGCCGCGTCGGTGATCCTCGGGGAGTCGAGCACCGAGCCCAGCGCGATCTGGAAGAAGCCCGGCAGGTAGGCGGGGCTCGACTCGTCGGTCAGGGCAACAGCATGCTCGGCCGGCAGCGCGTAGCGGCCACTGTCCGGGTCGTAGTCGAGGTAGGCCCCCGCGGCCTGCGCGTTGAGCCACTCACGCACGTACCGCTCGGCTGTGCCGGTGCGCTCGGCAAGCTCGGCCGGCGCCAGCGGGCCGGCACCGGCCAGCGCCCGGTAGAAACCGAGCCGGTCGCCCATGACGACCAGCGCGGTGTTGAGGGTCGCGCCGACCTCGTCGACGGCGCGGAATACGAACCCCATCAGTTTGTCGGTGTCGATGACGGCCGGCTGCTCGACTGCGGCCACGGTGTCCTCCTCAGGGCTGGGTTCCTCTGCCGCGAACGTAGGTCGGGTTCCGGCGCCACCGCTTCCGGGATGGCCCCTAGTCCGAACCTCAGCGGCGTGGCTTCGCACCGGGTGCCTCCGTACACTCGCTGACATGTTGCTCGGCCGTGATCATGAGCAGCTGGCCCTCGTTCGGCTGCTCAAGGACGCCCGGGCCGGCGACAGCGGCGTGCTTGCCCTCGTGGGGGAGGCCGGGATCGGCAAGTCCGCGCTGCTCGCCTACGCCGAGCAGCAGGCGAACGGCATGAACGTGCTGCGAGCGCGGGGGGTGCAGTCCGAGGCGCACATCCCCTTCGCCGGCTTGTTTGAGCTGCTGCGGCCGGCGCTCCCCTTGATCAGCAAGATCCCAGGCCCGCAGGCCGCCGCGCTGGAGAGCGCGCTCGCGCTCCGGCCGGCCAGCGCGCAGGGCCGCTTCGCCGTTGGCGCGGCCACCCTCAGCCTGCTCGCCACCTATTCCGATGCGGCCCCGGTGGCGGTCCTGGTGGACGACGCGCACTGGCTGGACGGGTCGAGCGCGGATGCCCTGCTCTTCGCGTTCCGCCGCCTCCTCGCCGATCCGGTCGCTGTCATCCTTACCGCGCGCGACGGAGAGCCGTCGCTGCTCGACGACGCCGACCTGGCGATCCTGCGACTTCAGGGCCTTGACCGCGCCTCAGCAACTGAACTGCTGAGGCACCAGAGAGACGAGCCGCTCAGCCAGGACCTCGCGGACCGCCTTCACCATGAGACTGGCGGGAACCCGCTTGCCCTCCTTGAACTCGGCGAGGAACGCATGAGGCTGGCCGGCTTGCCACCCGGCGCGCCGCTCGCGGCCGGGACCAGCGTCGCCAGCGTTTACCTCCAGCGCTTCCGGTCTTTGCCGCCGCGCACCCGCGACGCCCTCGTCCTCGCAGCGGCCATCGACGGCGGCGAGGTGCCGGTGCTTGCCCGCGCCGCGCCAGCGCTCGGGCTGGACTTGTCCGACCTGATTCCCGCCGAGGCCGCGGCACTGATCACCGCGCACGATTCCCGTATCGAATTCCGGCATCCACTCGCCCGGCACGCCATCTACAGTGATTCCCCGGCTGGACGTCAACGGGAAGTGCACCGTGCTCTGGCCGACGCGTTGCCCGATGCCGATGCAGACCGCCGCGCCTGGCATCTCGCGCTCGCCTCGTTCGGACCTGACGACGCCGCATCGTCGGCGCTTGAGCAGGCTGGCCAGCGGGCACGCCAGCGCAGCGCCTATGAGGTCTCGTCCCGGGCGTTCGAACGCGCGGCCCTGCTGGCCCTTGACGAGGTCCGGCGGGACCGGCTGCTTTATGCCGCCGCCGACGCCGCCTGGCTTGGCGGTCTTGCGAACCGTGCAGCGGAGCTGGTGGGCGAGGCCTGCCTGGCACGCCCCGGCTCCGGATCTGGCAGTGGCGATCGATCAGCTCCGCGGTCATATCGCTACCCGGCGCGGGCCGATCACCGAAGCACAGCAGATCCTCCTGGCGGCGGCCGAGCACGCTGCGCCGATCCAGCCCGAACGCAGCGTCGTGATGCTGGCGGAAGCGGTAAACGCCTCTTTTTACGCTGGCGATGCCGCGACCATGCGCCTGGCCGCTGAGAGGGCCGCGGCGCTCGCTCACGGCGCTGATGGCCGTACGTCATTTTTCGCGCTGATCGCGCAGGGAATGGCGCTGATCTTCTCAGGCGAAGGCGAGCGTGGCGCACCGGCAATCCGCGCAGCGGTCGAGGTGCTGGAACAGTCCGATGAACTCCGCGATGATCCGCGTCTGCTCGCCTGGGCAGCCATGGGCCCGCTGTGGCTGCGGGAGGCAAACATCGGGCGGGCGCTCGCGGACCGCGCGCTTGCGGTGGCGCGCCGTACATCCGCCGTGGGTGTGCTGCCTTTCGTGCTGACCCACGTGGCGCTCGACCAAGCGGCTACCGATCGATGGGCGGAAGCTCAAGCCGGATTCTACGAAGCGATCGGCCTGGCGAGGGAAACCGGCCAGCGGACTGAGCTCAGCGCTTCGCTGGCACGCCTCGCGTGGCTCGAGGCGAGGCAGGGGAGGTCAGAGCAGAGCCGCCTGCACGCCGACGAGGCGCTCAGTTTGTCTCGCGAAATGGGCCTGGGAGTATGCGAGGTGTGGGCCATCGCCGCGCTAGGTGAACTTGAGCTGAGCCTCGGGCGCCCTGAAGCGGCGCTTGTTCACTTCGAGGAACTGCGAGCCGTGCTCCGCTCGCGCGGCATCCTCGATGTCGACCCGTCACCGGTGCCGGAACTTGTCGAGATTTACCTCCGCCTCGGCCGCGGCCAGGAGGCCGCCGAGGCGGCGGCAGAGTTTGAACGCGACGCGACCGCCAAGGCGCAGCCGTGGGCGCTGGCCCGGGCCGCGCGGTGCCGCGGCCTGCTCACCGCGCAAGACAAGTCCGACCGATACTTCGCAAGAGCGATTGCCCTGCACGGCCAGACTTCGGACGCCTTCGAAGCCGGCCGCACGCACCTTGCCTACGGTGCCCGCCTGCGACGGGAGCGGCAGCGGCTCCGGGCACGTGAACAGCTTCGCGCTGCGGTGGACGTCTTCGACCACCTCGGCGCCGAACCGTGGTCGGAGATGGCGCGGGCCGAGCTTGCCGCCACGGGCGAGACCGCACGCCGCCGGGACGCGACGACCCTGAACGACCTGACACCCCAGGAGCTCCAGATCGCGCTCAGCCTCGCCGGGGGCCGCACGACCAGGGAGACCGCCACCGCGCTGTTCCTGAGCCCGAAGACCATCGAGTACCACCTGCGCAACATCTACCGCAAGCTCTCGATCGGATCGCGGAGCGAGCTCAGGGCAGCCATGACGGGGCCTGGCCCAAGCCGCTTACTGCACCGGCGGGATGCCAGGCGGGGATGCCGGGCGGTTACCGTGACGACGTCTCCGGGTTGATCGACAAGAACCGCTCGATCATGGGGTTCACCTGCTCGGGTACCTCCAACTGGAGGAAGTGACCCGCCCCGACCGCCTGGCCGATGATGATCTTGGCGTTGGCTTCCAGCAGAAAGGCTGAGCCGTTCGTCGGTACCGCCGACGCGATGGTGAGGATCGGCACCTCGCAACTGCGCAGAATCGCCACCGCGTCGAACGCTGCCATTGCCCGCACCATCGCTATGGCGAGGTCATTGGGCACCGCGCACATGCTCTCGACGATCTGGGCACGGCGCGCCACGTCGTCGGTTGGCAAGAACATCTGCTCGACGAACTTCCGGCGGGCCGCCGCCGCTTCCGGGCCCTGGAATGCTGGCAGCAGTTCGCCTGCGAAACCTCGCCACACCTCCTGGCTCAACGGTGGTGGATCAACCATGATCACCGCGCTGACCAGGTCCGGCGCCTGCTGGATCAGTGCGAGCCCCACCATTGCGCCCAGGCTGTGGCCGACCATGACGCCCCGCCCGAGGCCGAGATCGCGCCCAAGTGCCGCGACGTCGGCGGCAAGAGCTTCGACCGTCTTCGCGGCCGACGCCCGGCTCTTGCCGTGTCCAGGCAAGTCCACGCTGACGACCCGGTGCCCGGCCGAGAAATGATCGAACTGCGGAGCAAAGAAACTGCGATCGCCGCACCACCCGTGCAGGAACAGCAGATGCGGACTGCCCTCGCCCGCCGAGTCGAATGCGAGCCCTGCCGTGTTAGCTCCCGTCGCCGCATTGATGCCTTGTCCTTCGATCGCGGCCATTGCTTCCTCCCTAAGCCCGGCTGACTGTGCTGTGCTGTGAACCTAGGCGGGAGCCGCAGGCCATCGCGTCCGGTGATACCCCTAGTCCGAACCTGGCCACGGATGGCTTCGCATCAGGGATCGGCCATCCTTCTGCACCCGACGGCCGACCGGCACCGGGGCGCCGGGAAGCAGGAAGCACCGCTCCGCGGACGGCGGCTCCGGCCCGATCAGGAACGGCAGGCCGCGCAGGTCCACCCTCCCGAGCGGAACATCGCCCGGCTCATCGCCAAGAACGCCCGCGCCCGCGTTGCATGCAGCGGACAGCTCTACCGGCTCATAGCTCGGCATGCGTCCGATCGTAGGGCGCGTGGCCGGGCATGCGTGGCTCAGCTGATGGCATCGGCGAACTCATGCTCCATCTCGGTGAGGCAGCTGTCCACGATCTCGAGCGCGCGCTCCACCTCGGGCCCCGTGATGACCAGCGGGGGGGCCAGATGCAGGACGTCCCACACCCTGGTGATCAGTCCCTGCTCCTGGGTCCGGAGGGCGAGGCCCTTGATGAACGGGTGCTCGGTTCCCCATGCCTCCCTCGTCTCCTTGCTGCGGACCAGGTCGATCGCGCACAGCAGCCCCTTGCCGCCCCGGACGTCCCCGACCGTCGGGTGGCGGCGAAGGCCATCGGCCAGCTTCAGGAGGTAGCGGCCCATCTCGGCCGACCGTTCGACGAGATTCTCGCGCTGGATGATCTCGATGTTCTTGCTTGCCGCCGCCGCTGCCACCGCTTGCCCGCCAAAGGTCAGCAGATGGTTGATGGCGTTGCCGTGGCTGGTGAAGGGCTCGAACACCTGGCGGCGCACGGCCACCGCACCGATGGGCGCGTAGCCGCTCGAGAGCCCTTTAGCCATCGTCATGATGTCGGGCACCACGCCATAGTGCTCGGCTGCGAACATGGCACCGGTGCGGCCGTAGCCGGTGATGACCTCGTCCATGATGAGGAGCACTCCGTGCCGGTCGCATATCCGGCGCAGCTCCTGCCAGTAGGCGGGCGAGGGCAGATGCGTGCCGTTGGCGGCCGAGATCGGCTCACCGATGACAGCGGCGACGTGCTCGGGGCCCTGGGCGAGTATCTCCTGCTCCACGTAGCGTGCGCACATCAGGTCGCCCGCCTCCCCCGCTAGCCCGAAGTCGTTGCGGTAGTGGTTGGGCGAGGGGACCTTGGAAACCCCGGCCATGAAGGGGCCGAAGTACCGTTCCTTGGCACTGCTGGTCAAGCTCATGGCGCCGAACGTCTGGCCGTGATAGGAGCCACGCCGGCAGATCACCTTGTAGCGCTTGGGGTAGCCGCGCAGCACCTGTGCCTGTTTGGCGATCTTCAGCGCGGTTTCGACTGCCTCCGATCCCCCCGAGCAGAAGAACACACGGTCGAGGTCGCCGGGCGTGATCGAGGCGATGGTCTCGGCTAGCGCCACGGTGGCTGGGTTGGTCGAGTTGGACGACGCGGTGTAGGCCAGACGTCCTGCCTGCTCGGCCATCGCGGCTCCGATCTCAGCCCGCCCGTGCCCGACGTTCACCAGGAACAGGCCGGCCAGCCCGTCGAGGTAGGACCGCCCCTGCACATCCGTCAGGGTGGAGCCCTGCCCGGAGACGAAGACCCGCAGCCCCCGTTCGGTGTACTCGTCCCACTCCAAGTCGTTGGAGTGCGGCCACAAATGCTCGATGGCGCTGGCCTCCGTCTCGTGCCGCGCGCCGATGCGGTGATCGTTGGCAGCCACGCCGGTCTCTCCTTGCCGCTGACAAAAGGACTCGAATGTGATCCTTAGAGCCTTATACTCCTAACGAACTGTGTCAAGGCGCGGGGGGCACACTGCGAGCAGCGAGGAAGGCGGACAGCACGTTGTCGGTGATGCGGTAGATGTCGTTGTCGTAGGAGTTGTGGGACAGGCTGCCGCACCACGAGCAGGAACCAACGCTGAAGACGGCACCTCCACTCCCATATGGCACGTAGACCACGTCCGAGCGCACGCGGGCATTGGTGCTCGCGGTGACATTCGGGATCATGACCTCGGCATCCTCGACGACGAGTAGGTAGGAGTCCGGGTGCATTCCCTGCGAGGTCATCAGCACATCCGACTGTCCGGGAGACCCGAGTGAAGGGTCGTGGCGGTCGATCTCGTATCCGGCCGCGCCGCCCAGGGACAGGCCGTAATCGCCGATGACGGCCGCGTCCGAGACTCCGTCGAAAATCCAGCTGTAGCCGGGCTCGAAGCTCACGCGGGTTCGCCGGTACCCGGGTGCCCGGTCGCGGGAGTCTGACTGAGCGGTGAATCCCACCCCGACGAGCGCGTTCGGCGGGCGGCCCCGGTACCGCCACAGCCCGCCCTGTTCGCCGGTGGTCTGATGTCTCAGCTCGCCCGGCAGCGACGTCCACGCGCGGGTGCCGTTGATTCCGCGCCGTACCTCCGCAATGTATGGACGCTGAGGATCGATGCTGGTCACCCAGTAGAATCCGTTGCCGCCCAGATACATCACCCGGCCGCCGTTCTCCAGGTACTGCCGCATGGCGACCAGCATCTCGCGGGTGCAGTATTCCGGGTGCGTACCCGTCAGGACGACCTCATAGCTCTGCAGTAGCTCCACGCCCTGGTCGTGCAGGTCGTGGTCGGTGAACGCATCCCATGCCTCGCCCCTGTGATCGAGAAAGTCGGTGATGTAGAGATCAGCGGCGAAGCGCTCGGGCGCACCGGTGTTCCACCACACGAAGTCAGGCCGGAAGTTCGGGACCGGTTGACGCATCGATACCAGGCAGCACCCGGTCCCGTCGGCGTGCCGGTCATAGACCGACAGGCCGGCCTCCGGGTGCGCTGACAGCCACGTGTCGGCCTCATCGAGGCGCACCGTTTCCCCGGCCGGGACCATGCCCCCTTCGCCGGCGGCTATGAGGCGCTCGTTGGCGTAGGCCAGATAGGTCAGCGTCGGCACCAGCAGGCCAATTCTGGCCGTGGCATGGCCGCGAGGTGGGGTGACGATGAAGGGAACGTGATCGATGAGGCCGGTGGTGGTCAGCCGGAAGGCGTAGACGCCGCTTCGGAGATCGGCGGGGACGGCGAGCTCGGCGACGGGTGGCCATCCCGCGTCCTCGACATCGTCATCGTGAAAGTGCACCGCCGCATACTGATCGTGCGCGACGCGGAAGTCGGTGGTGTCGTCGTCCCACGTGCGCCCGGTCACCGCGACCGTCGGGCTGTTGACCAGCCTCAGTTCCCGGACATCGTAACTGCGGCCGCCGATCTGGAGCTCCTCCAGCCGCCCATTGAAATGATCACCTCCGACGGCGGACGCGGCCAGGGTCACCGGCCCGCCAGGTGCACTGAGGCCCACCTGCCCGGTCGCGACCAGCTCATCCGCGACGTGGAGGCCGACGTTGCCGTCGGCGAATGACACGCCAAGCCAGGTCCAGCTCTCCCGCCCGAGCGGCCGCCGCGCCGACAGGCACACCTCGCCGAAGCGGATCGACGGCAGGCCCTCCGCATCGAGGAACAGCTCAAGGTCCCCGCGTGCGAGCAGAACCTGCCGCCGCCCCCGGGCAGGAAGACGAGTCCACACCCACACAGACAAGGCGGCGCCCCGGGCTGATGCCTCGTCCAGGACGGCGTCCCGGGCTGATGCCTCGCCCAGGACGGCGTCCCCGGCTGATGCCTCGCCCAGGACGGCGAACGACCCCGACCGGGTCGTCTGCCGGCCGCACGGATATTCACCATCTGCCGGCGATGACACTGGTTCGCAGCGCAGGCCGGGACCGGCTGGATTGGGATCGCCGTGCCGCAGCCTGACCAGCCGGACCTCGATAGCCGGGGTTGATGATGAGGCCATCAGCTGAATGCGCTCGCCCGGGGCCACGGACCAGCGATCGGTGTAGCCAATCAGCTCGCCGCCATCCGGGCCGGCGAGTCTGGCTGCCATGATCACTCCAACCCGTGAGCGGTGCGCGCCGGCCAGCCCCCAAATGGACTCCATGGAGGTCCATAAACGTAACCACGGGCGGGGTGACCCAGTCAAGGCAGAGGCAGCAGGCAGAGGCGCCCGAGATGCGTCCCCAGGCCGGAAGGCCGGACTTTACCGGGCCCGCTCGTTTGCCTGGGCAGCCCTGGCATCAAGTGACTTGAGCAACGCTCGCACGCTGCGCGCGGTGCCTTTCACGTGCTCATACATCAGGTCGTGGGCGGCGCCTGGGTCGCGCCTTGCCACGGCATCCAAGATGGCCTCGTGCTCCTTGACGGACATCTGATGCCATGCCTGGCTGTCGGGCAGCAACGCCAGGACCGAGTTGAGGTGCAAACGGCCCTGCTCGATGGCCTCCACCAGGAACCGGTTGCCCGTCGCCCGCGCGATGGCGAGGTGGAAAGCAGTGTCCTCGCGCATGAACTCCGCGTCCGTGCCGGCTGCCGCCATCCGCCCCGCGGCGACACTGATCGCGGCAAGCTCACGTTTTGTACGCAATCGCGCCGCGGCACGGGCCGCAGCCGGCTCGACGACCTCCCGGAAGTCGATCGCCTCGCCGATGAGGCCGGCCGATTGCGCCACCTCGAGCACCCGGAAATCGAGCGAGCCGTGCTGCTCGGTGGGCGCAAGAACGAAGGAACCGCCAGAACGCCCCCGGCGGGTCGTGATCAGCCGATCAGCCTCCAGCATCCCGATGGCAAGCTGGATCGTCACCCGCCCCACCCCGAACTGGCGCGCTAGCTCCCGTTCCGGTGGAAGAGCCTCCCCGGGCGCGATAATGCCGAGGCCGATCTGGCGCCGGATCTGCTCGGCGACGTACTCATGGGCCCGCTGCTGCTCGATTGCGCCGAAGATCGGCTGGACCTCCGGATTGTTCCGGGAAGCGTCAGCGGACTGGCCGGCTGCCATGGCAGTCATGATGTCACGACCCAGGGCACGGTCTCGGTGGCCCGCCTGGGCCGCCGGGCGTCAAGGACGAGGGCCACCAGGCATTGACAGCCGGCAACAGCAAAGCTATAAAGGACCGCATACAAGTCCAATAGTACATTAGCCGCCTGGGCGGCTCACGCGGGCCCCCGGACCAGGCATGCGCGGGAGGTCCCGGCCATGGACGATGCCCCCAAGGTGCCCGAGGGCGCGGCGCTAGCGGCCGCCGTCGGCGCACCGGAAGCCGCGCGGTACGAGCAGGACCTGAGCCGGTCGATCGGCATCCTCGGCAACGTCTTCATCACGCTGTCGGGGGTGACCCCGGCGTCGTCGGTGTTCATCATCGTGCCGGTCGCGCTGGTGGCGGCGGGCAGCGGCTCGTTCCTGGCATTCGTGTTCGCCGCGATCGTCGGCGTGTTCATGGCGTTCTGCTGGGGAGAGCTGTCCGCGGCGTTCCCGATCGCGGCCGGCGACTACGCGCTGGTCTGGCACTCGTTCAAGGGGCGGACCTCGTGGCTGGCGGGTCCCGTCAGCTTCGTCACGTTCGCGCTGTATGTGGACTTCATCGCCTTCATCCCGGCGGTGATCGCGCTGGGCACCGGTACCTACCTCGCCGTGATCTGGAACGTCAACCTGAAGGTCATCGGCGCCATCGTGATGCTGGTCGCGGCCGGCATCGCGATCCTGAACATCCGGCTGAACGCGGTGATCACGGGCTTTTTCCTGGCGATCGAGCTGGCCGCGCTTGCGGTCGTGACGGTCCTCGGGATCATCCACGCGAAGAACTGGAGCTCGCTGGTCCATCCGGTGGTGGGCAACTCGCACGGCGGGCAGATGCCGGTGTCGTTCACCGCGGTGCTGGCGCTGACGGCGGTGGCGGTGTTCTCGTACAACGGCTACGCCAACGCGGTCAACTTCTCCGAGGAGACGACCGGCTCGTCCCGCCGGATCGCCCGTGCCATCCTGTGGGCGCTGGTGATCACGGTCGCGGCCGAGCTGATCCCGCTGACCGCCGTACTGGTCGGCTCACCGTCGATCGCGAAGCTGTCCACCTCCTCGGTGCCGATGCAGTACTTCATCGAGGCCACCTCGAACAAGACGGTGTACACGATCGTCAGCCTGGGTGTGGTCATCGCCATCCTCAACGCCGTCATCGCGATCATCCTGTCCTACGGGCGGATCTTCTTCAGCTCCGGCCGGGACCGGGCCTGGCCTGGCCCGGTCAACGGCTGGATGACCCTGCGCTCGCAGTTCCGGTCACCCTGGTTCGCCACCGCGCTGGTCGGCGTGCTCGGTGCCGTCCTGTGCCTCACCGTCCCGCTGAACACGCTGGTCAACCTGACCGGGGCGAGTCTGGTCGCGGACTACGCGCTGATCGCGATCGCCGCCCTGTTCGCACGTCCCACCGGGGCGACCAGGAACAGCCCGTACAAGATGCCGCTGTGGCCGCTGCCGCCGATCCTGGCTCTGCTCAGCCTCGGCTACATCTTCACCAAGCAGACGTCGCTGCTGTTGTGGGTCACCTTGATCACCATCGGAATCGGCCTGCTGTACTGGCTGGTGGTGATCTTCCCGCAGCGCGGCCGGGCGTGGAACCTGCGGGAGGCAGTATTCGACGAAGCCGCCGGTGAGGATGACTGACGGCGTGGCAGGTCCACTGTCGCACGATGCGGGCCTGCCCGGGGAGCACGCCACCACCCCCTCGGGCAAGCCGCGCGCCCGGGTGCTCGGCATACCCCTGGGTGGCACGCCCGGTCGGTGGAACGCGATCACCGACGTGCCCGGGGTGGAGGTGGGCTACACGACCCTGATCCAGGGCGAGTCAGTGCGGACCGGCGTGACCGCGATCCACCCCCGCGGGCAGGACGGAGCCGGTGACCCGGTGGCCGCCGGGTTCTTCTCCCAGAACGGCAACGGGGAGATGACCGGAGTCAGCTGGATCGCCGAGTCCGGCAGCTTCTCAGGCCCGGTGGCGATCACCAACACCCATGCCGTCGGCGTGGCACACGCGGCGATCATCGCCTGGACGGTCAAGCATCACCCGCACTTGGCCGACGCCTGGCTGCTGCCGGTCGCCGCGGAAACCTGGGACGGTTACCTCAACGACATCAATGGGCAGCATGTCACCCAGCAGGCCTGCCTCGACGCCCTGGAAGCAGCCGGGCCCGGGCCGGTCGAGGAAGGCTCGGTCGGCGGCGGCACCGGCATGAACTGCTACCAGTTCAAAGGCGGTTCTGGCTCTGCCTCACGGCTGGTCGGCTACGCGGGCGCCACCTACTCGGTAGGTGTCTTCGTGCAAGCCAACTTCGGCAGCCGGGAGGAACTCACCATCGCCGGGCTGCCAGCCGGCCGGCTGCTAGCCGACGACAACCCGATGGCGGAGTATTTCTCTCTGCCTGCTGGCGCCGGATCAGTCATCGCGATCATCGCGACCGACGCCCCGCTGCTGCCCCAGCAGTGCGCCGCGCTCGCCCGCCGCGTCACCCTCGGCCTGGCCCGTACCGGCACCACCGGCTCCCACTTCTCCGGCGACCTGTTCCTGGCCTTCTCCACCGCCAACCCGGCCGGGATCACTCCTGGTGCCACCACCTTCCGGCCCGGCGCCGAAGGCAGGTATGACCAGCTGCGATTCATCCCGTGGGGCTTCCTCGACCCGTTCTACGCCGCCGTCGTGCAGGGCACTGAGGAGGCCGTCCTCAACGCCTTGGTCGCGAACGAAGACATGACCGGCCGCGACGGCCACCGCACTCCCGCCCTGCCCCGCGATCGCCTTGCCAGGCTGCTATCCAAACGCCACGAGTGAAGGCACCTGACGGTGGCCGCCCCGGGTGATCACGAAGGAATCTGCCGGAGAGGATTTATCAGCTAGGTTGCTGACCGGGGCCGCAGGGGGCAAGAGGCATCAACGTCTGTCCGCGGGGGTTCCGGTTCTTCACAGCACGCAAGATCTTCCGTAACCACAGACGTTGACCGTCACTCAGGAGGCCGCTATGGCTGCGTTCCCACCGATCACCCATGTCGCTGTGACCGTGACTGACCTTGAGCGAAGCACCCGCTGGTACGGCGCGCTGCTGGCCGCCGAGCCGGTCCTGGACGAAGACGAGCAGGCCGGGGGCTTTCACCACACGGTGTTCGTGCTCGGCGGAGGGCAGCTGCTCGGCCTGCATACCCACCCCCAGGCCGCAGGTGACAGCTTCGACGAGCACCGTACCGGCCTTGATCATGTTGCGTTCGCCTGCCGCGACCGCGATGAGCTGCAGGCATGGGCTGCGCGCCTGGACGAGCTTGGCATCGTGCACGGCGGGATCAAGGACGCCCACTACGGCTCTGGCGTCTCCTTCCGCGACCCGGACGGAATCGCCCTCGAGTTTTTCGCGCCGCCCGCCTGAGCCACGGCCGCGGCTGGAAGCCGGCGACCCTGAGCTGGCGGTCCTCTCGTCCGCCCGCTGGTGCTCCGGGTAATCAGCCGCCCAGGTCAGACAGCGGGCAGCTGCCCGGTCACGGTGGATCCGTGTCCGGGCGTGGAGCGGACGTGGAAGGAGCCCCCCAGCGCAGCGAGCCGGTCGGCCATGCCTTGCAGGCCGGAGCCAAGCCGCGCGGTCGCCGGGTCGAACCCGGTCCCGTCGTCGGTGATGGTGAACTGAAGGCTGCTGTCCGGGCAGGCCAGGCGGATCCTGGCCTGGGACGCGCCGGCATACTTGGTGATGTTCTGCAGGGCCTCCAGGGCGCAGAAGTACACCGTGCTCTCCGTGTCCTGCGGGTAGCGCCCGATGCTGTCCGCCTCGATCAGCACCGGCAGCGGGGCCTTGCGGACCTGGGCCTGCAGGGCCGCCACGAGGCCCTGCTCGGCCAGCAGCGGCGGGTAGATGCCGCGGGCCAGATCGCGCAGGTCGTCCACCGCGGCCCGCAACGCCTCCTTGAGCAGCGGCGTGATCTGCCTGACCGCGCCGGGGTCCTCCGCGGATTCTTCCAGCAGCCCGAGCTGGATGGTGAGCGCGATGAGCTGCTGCTGCGCCCCGTCGTGCAGGTTCCGTTCGATCTTCCGCCGCTCGGCATCCTGCGCCCCGACCAGCCGGCGGCGGGAGGCCCGCAGCTCGTCGATCGTGGCCTGCAACTCCGCGGTCAGCCGACCGTTTCGGAAGACCAGCCCGGCCTGCGACGCCAGGTGCTGCAGGAGCTTGTCCTCGGCGGCGGTCAGCGGCTCGTTCCTCGGCTTCTGCAGGGTGAGCGCGCCGAGCAACTCGTCCCCATGCCGGACCGCGGCCGCCCGCGACGCCACCTCGAAAACGGGCAGCGTGGCAGCGTCCCCGAGCCGAATCGGGTCAGGCAGCGAGGACCCGCGCGGCCAGGTCGCGACGGGCCGCAGCTCGGCTCCGACCCGGATCCAGGCCTCGGTTCGCGTCGCCCCGGACGCGCTGGCCAGGAGCGCGACCATCCGGTCAACCGACTTGCCGTAGTCCAGCTGCCCGGCCATGTCATCGGCGAAGTCGGACAGCACCTGATACGGCGTGGCCCGCTCGCCGTACACCAGGCGGTTGGCGATGCGCTGGGCCCGCTGCCGCGCGGGCTGGAACAGCAGGGCCACGGCGACGGCCGCGGCGATCGTCAGCACCGGGCCGCCCCGCTGCCCGGCGAGCGCCCCGATGCCCAGCACGATGGCGGCGTACACGGCGGTGAGCCCGGCCGAGACCAGGCCGTAGACGACGGTCCGGTTGATGATGACGTCGATCTCGTACAGCCGGTACTTCAGGATCCCGAAAGTGATGGCGGCCGGGAACCCGAACAGCCCGATGACTTCGGTCCCGGTATACGCGACGACGGCCACGGGCGGCTCCTTACCGTGGTCCGCCACGATGGCCACGATCGCCACCACCTGGAGCACGGCGAACGCCGCGCCGGCCAGCGCCACCCAGTTGATCTGCCGCCGCATCTCGCTGCCGCCCGCCCGGTAGCGCAGCACGAGTGACAGCGCCGACGCCCCCAGGAAGAAAATGGACAGCGCCGTCAGCGAGTTGAAGTTGCTGATGGGAACCCCGGACAGGGCATGACCGACGGCCGGGATGGCATACGGATTCGGGTAGCTGAGCGTGACGCCGCCGGGTGCCGGGAGGGCCACCGGCCTGGGCACCAGGATGAAGCCGATCATCAGCAGCCCAGTGGCCAGGATGTCGAGCACCACGACCGGGCGCCACCGCCGAGACGGCAGTGTCCCGGTCGGGAAGAGGATGATCGCGCAGGCGAGCGCCGTCACGACCGAGAAGAAGGCCCACTCGGCGACCGCGCCGACCGGCTCGGCAGCGGGCAGCGCGCCGGGATGGGCGCGGAGCCCGACCAGCGCATAGCCGGAGAACAGGGACAGCATCCCGACTCCGGCTCCCGCGATCAGCAGGACCCAGCCGACCGAGTTGCCGACGCGGCTGACGATGAGCGCCCCGAGAGTGGCGTACGCCACCGCCGAGACGGAGGCCCCCATGTTCGAGAACGCGTCGGACCCCTTGAAATCACTCCAGGCCAGGATGGTCAGGGCGGCACCGGCGACGGCGATCAGGGCCACCCCGGCCCACGCGCCGTCGATCAGGCGGTTGCCTGGCCGGCCCGCATGACGGACCTGCTGCGGCAGCTGGGCGCCCGCCGTCGGGCTATCGGTGCTTGCCGTCATGACGTCACCCCTTCAGGACCGCCGCCGGCGGGCCGACGCGTACAGGAAGCCGGCGATGCCCAAGATGGCCAGCCCGTCCAGGGCGTGCAGGCCGCCGTACAGCGCGGTGCCGTCGGCCAGCCCAGCCAGCAGGCTCTGCATCATGGCCGCCAGCAGGAACAGCACCGCCGACAGGATGACCGCGCGGACACCAGGCCGGGCGATCAGGGCGAGGAGGAGGATGACCAGCGCCACGCCGGCCATTGCGAACCCGAGGCCGCGGTGCGCGCTGAACGCGCTGTCCTCGCTAACGCCGTGGCTGGCGACGCTGAACACGCCGAGCCCGGCCAGGAAGATCTGGGCCGCGCCGGCCAGCAGGAAGGCCAGCAGCACCCATCGGTAGGCGAGGAACGCACCACGACGGAGGCCGGTGCGCCCGGCCGGCCTGCGAGTCTGGACGTCTGAAGCCATCGGATTCCTCCTGGGGACGATGTAGTCAGTTAGCTCTGCGCAGGTTCGGGGGACACCGCCGGTCACCCGGCTGCCGTGCTGGCGGACGGAACGGCGGGTGACGCCGCGAGCTGGCGCAGCACGCCGGGCAGGTCGGCCGATGACCAGTGCTCGGCGATCCTTCCGTCCGCTCCGGCCCGGCTGATCCCGATGATCTGGAACGACACCTGGCGGCCCGTCGGCGCGACGCCTGAGCACTCGCCTTCGTGGGTGCCGTAGCAGGTGATGCGCTGCACAACCCGGTCATCTTCGGCGATCTCGTCTTCCACAATGGCGTGGAAATCAGGGAAGATACTCAAGGTCAGAGCAAGCCAGTCCCGGAGGGCGGCGAGGCCGGGCACGGACCGGCCGCCGGGGATGTGGTGCACGCAGTCGGGGGAGATGAGCTCATTGGCGACAGCGAGGTCGCCCTGGTTGAGGATCTCCTCGACAACACGGCGGGCACGGATCTTCAGCTCGTCCGGTGCCATCGGGTCGCTCCCTGGGAATCTCGGCATGCGGCCTGATCCCAGAGTCGGTGGCCACGGGGCAGGGCAACAGGACGAGCCCTCCCCGATCACTCCCTTTTCCGCGGCCGCCGGCAGGCCGGACCGATGGTGAGCCCGGATGCGGCCACCTTCGCCGCGCTGCTGAAGCGCCAGCGGCTGGCTGCGGGCCTGACCCAGGAAGCCCTGGCCGAGCGGGCCGGGCTCAGCGCCAAGGCCGTCAGTGACCTGGAGCGCGACCCGTCCCGAACGCCGCGCCTCGGCACGGTCGCCTTGCTCGCCGACGCGCTGGGAGCGGATCCGCAGTGGCGCGCGGAGTTGCTCGCGGCGGCCCGCCCGGAAGCCGCTGCGGATCCTGCCGCTCCGGAACCCGCCGCTCCGGTCACGAACCTCACGAGGCGGGGCATGCCCCGGCCGCTTACCCCGCTGATCGGCCGGGCCGGCGTGACGGCCGCGGTGATGAAGCTGCTGGGCCGCGACGATATCCAGCTGCTGACGCTCACCGGGCCCGGCGGAGTGGGCAAGACCCGGCTGGCCATCGAGGTGGCCGAGCGGGTGGCCGGCGACTTCGCGGACGGGGCCGTCTTCGTCGACCTGGCGCCGCTGCGCGATCCCGGGCTGGTGCTGACCGCCATCGCCCAGCGGCTGGGGGTGGACGAACGGGACGCGACCCCGCTGCCCGACCTGCTGGCGGCAGCCCTCCGGGCCCGGCGGCTGCTGGTGCTGCTGGACAATTTCGAGCACCTGCTGGCCGCCCGGGACAGCGTGCTCGCCCTGCTGGAGGCCTGCCCGGGGGTGGTCATGCTGGTGACCAGCCGGGTCGCGCTGGACGTACGGGGCGGCCGCGAGTACCCGATCGCGCCCCTGGTCCTGCCCGGAGATTCCGTCCTGCCGGAGGCGCTGGGCGCCGCCCCCGCAGTGCAGCTGTTCGTGGAACGGGCCCGCGCCACCGGCACGGAACTGGTCCTGGACACCGAGACGACCCAGGCCGTGGCGGGCATCTGCCGGCGGCTGGAGGGACTTCCGCTGGCCATCGAGCTGGCCGCGGCCCGGACCAGGCTCCTTCCCCCGGCCGTGTTGCTGAGCCGGCTGGATCGCCGGCTGCCGGTGCTGGCCGGCGGCCCGCACGACCTGCCGGCCCGGCAGAAGACCATGCGGGATGCGATCGCCTGGAGCTATGAGCTGCTGGACGGGCCGGTGCGGGCGCTGTTCCGGCGGATGTGCGTGTTCTCCGGCGGCTGCACGCTGGATGCGGCCGAGGTGATCTGCGCGGATAGCAGCGGCGGCCCCGCGGTGCTGGACGGTCTGACCTCGCTCGTGGCCAGCAGCCTGCTCCGGCTGGACGGGGCCGCTGCGGCCAGCGGGGCCGCCCCGGCGGGGCAGCCAGACGTCACCCCAGCCGGGGGGGCACCCCGGGTGACCATGCTGGAAACGATCCGCGAGTTTGGCAGCGAGCAACTGGCCGCGCACCATGAAGCCACCGCGATCGGGCAGCAGCACACTGCTTATTACCTGGCCTTGGCGCAGGAGGCGGCCGCGGCGCTGGACGGGCCGGAGGCGATCGCCTGGCTGGCGCGGCTGGACACCGAGCACGACAACCTGCGGGCTGCCCTCCGCTGGGCCCTTGACCGGGGTGACCGGGTGACAGCGCTCCGGCTGGCCGGCGCGCTGTGGCGGTTCTGGGCCCAGCATGGTCACCTCAGCGAGGGCCGCCGCTGGTTCCGCGAGGCGTTCGCCCTGCCCGGTGACGCCGGCCCGGCGGCGCCGGCGGCGCAGGTCAACTGGCTGGTCGGGGCGGCCCGGCTGGCGATGGACCAGGCGGCGTTCGACGAGGCCGCGGCGTACTGCGCGCAGGCGGCAGCGCTGGCCCGGGAGCACGGGGACGCACGAGACCAGGCGGCTGCGCTGAATACCCAGGGCCTGCTGGCCCGGGCGCAGAACCGGTACGCCGACTCGGCGCAGGCCCATCAGGCCGCGCTGCCGCTGGCCCGGGCGGCCGCCGACCGGAGCGGTGCGGCGGCAGCGCTGCTCGGCCTGGCCTACGCGGCGATGTTCACCGGCGATGCCACGCGGGCGGCCAGCCTCGCCGAGGAGAGCCTGGCCGAGGCGCGGGAATCCGGGGATCAGCCCATTCTCGCCCAGGTGCTGTTCTTCCTGAGCTGGGTGGCGAGCAACGGGGCCGGGTTTGAGCGGGCCGGGGTGCTGGTGACCGAGGCACTGAGCCTGTTCAGCAAGCTGGGCGATACCAGCGGCTGCGCCGAGGCTCTCTTCGTGCTGGGCACCGTCGAGGTGTACTCGGGCCGGTACCAGGAGGCGGCGGGTTTCTTCGCCGACAGCCTGCAGCTGCATCGAGATGGCGGCGCCGAGCCGATCACGGCGCGGGATCTCGGTGGGCTGGGGACGGCCCTGCTGAACCTGGGTGACCTGCCGCGCGCCCGGGCGGTGCTCGATGAAAGCCTGGTCGTGGCCCGGCGGTACGAAGATCGCTGGAGCTCTGCCATGTCGCTGATGCTGCTGGGCCACCTCAATCTGGCCGAGGGCGATAACGCCCGGGCGCAGGCGGTGCTGGCCGAGGCGGGGGCGCTGTTCCAGGCGACCGGCAACATGGTCTACCTGCCATGGTGCCTGGAGGGCCTGGCCAGCCTGGCGGCAGCGCAGGGTGACTACGAGCGGGCCGCCGAGCTCGCCGGGGCCCGTGACGCGCTGCGCGATCAGATCGGCGTGTTCCTCCCGCCGGTCCACCCGGCCGGGTATGACCGGGCGCTGGCGGCGGCCCGGGGCGGCCTCACCCCGGCAGCGTTCGATGCGGCCCGGGCCCGGCTGGCCGGGCAGCCACCGCCGCAGATCGTCGCAGCAGCAATGAGCGGCCTGGATACCGCTGGTCAGAGGTTCAGCCAGAGCTCGGAGATCTGCTCGAAGTGATGGCCGAGCGGGAAATAAAGAAACGGACGGTTGCTGGCGACCAGTTCCATGGTGGTCGTGAGCCCGCCCTGGACGACCGCCAGATCGCGGACAGCCAGGTGGCGATGCAGGTCAGGCACATACGCATGGATCTCGACGCTCTCGGGGGCCCCCAGCGGTCGCGGGTCGATGCGTGGCCCGGCCACGACGATCATGCGCAGGCCGGGTATGGCGCGCTCGGCCCAGGGGAACGATCGCGGCCATGGCTCCTCCTAGGTTCGTGTGTGCCCTGAACCCAGACCGGGGCCGCGGGCCGTCGCTTCCGGCAGCACCCCTAGCCCGAACCTGGCCGGCGGCGGCTTCGCATCCGGGGGCTTGAGCGTGCGTCACAGGTTCAGCGGTGGGCTATGCCGCGCCAGACGTGCTTGAACGGCTCACCCGTCTTGCGGTCCGGGATCTGGACCGAGACCAGATGCAGCTCCCGCCATCCGGCGAGGAGGTCGCGGAGGTAGGCCTCGGAGAAGAAGCGCATCGTCTGGCCCGACTCCTCAGCCACATAATCCGGTTCGAGCTCGCGCGCGGGCAGCGAGCGAGCGCGCAGCGGCCGGTCTTCCAGCGCGTTGACGTGGAACAGGAACAGCCCAGCCGGGCGGACAAGCCGCCCAACCTCCGCGAAGACCGCACGGGTGACACTGTCAGGGAACATGTGCATGGCGACGTTGGACATGACCGCATCGAACCCGCCGCCGGGGAAGGGAAGCCGCTGGGTCATGTCGGCCACCACAAACCCGGCCATCGAGCCGAACTTGGCTCGCGCCTGGTCAATGGCCTCGCCAGACAGATCGATCGCCGTGACCGAATAACCCTCGCCAGCCAGCCGCGCCGCGTCGTTGCCGGTTCCGCACCCCAGCTCAAGGATGGTACGCACGCCCGCCTTCCGGAGCGGGAGCAGGAACGGCCTTGTCCACAAGCCCTCCCAGTCAAGATCATTGCCAGAATCCCGCCGCTGCCGGAAGAACTGATCCCAGAACTCGGCACCTGCATGGGCCACGTCGCCACGTTATGCCGGTCACACCCAGGAACTAAGCCCTGTTCACCGAGGGCGTTCCAACGCCAGCGCCGCGGGCCCGAACGGACTGGCCAAGGGCCTTGGGGTCGTGTCTAGCACCGCGGTACTGCCGGGAGAGTTGGTCCCGTCGTCCATGGGCCGCACGGCGCCTCCTGCCTGAGCGTGGCCATCCCCTCCCCGTGGGGGAGCCGTAGCAGGAGACGCAGGCAGCCTTGAGCGTCGAGTATGAGCGCGGGGTCCGCCACCGCGCTCGTGGCTGGGTTGCCCAGGCTGGCCCATGCCGACCACGGCTGCCCTGATGCTCCCTGGCGGCGCCGGGCCACAGTGTGGCCGGCGAGGGTGGCGCACAGTTCGAGCCTGCCGTCCGAGTCGACGGCGACAGCGATACCGGTGACAGTCCCGTCCGCGTTGCCGAGCGAGGACCAGCTGGGGGACCAGCTAGGGGACCAGCTGGTGTCCGCCGTCTGCCAGCGGTGCCAGACCGCGCCTCTCGCGGACACGGCGAACAGTTCCAGCCGACCGTCGGAGTTGGCGGTCACCACTGGTGTGACGTCTTCGCTGAACCCTCCCGACAGGCGACCGAGCAGCGCCCAGTCGGTCCACGTGCCACCTGGTCCGCGTCGCCGGTGAGACATGTCGATCTCCTGCGAGGCGATGCCGGCGATGAACACGACCGGCGTGACGATGTCCAGACCGCCGTCGGCGGCGGTGGCGGCCACGACGTCATCGAAGAAGTCGCTGCCCCCCAGGGAACGCCACGGCCCCCAGTCCGCATCCGGCGCAGTGCGTGAGCGGCGCCAGACGTCCCGGCCCGTGGTCTCGCCGTTGGCCGTAGCGGCCACGTCGAGTCGTCCGTCGGCGCGGGTTACCCCCCACATGCGGAGGATGCTCCAGCGGGGTGCGGGACGTCCCAGCGACTGCCACCCGGAGAAGTCGTCCGCTGGTCCGCGCTCTTTGAACCACAAGGCCCCGCGCCCCGCCAGGGCCAGGACATGCCCGTGCCCCTCAGCATCGACGATGCTTCGCACCCCGACTGCCCCGGGCGTGCCACACCGTGCCGCCTTCGGAATCCGGATCAAGGGCGACGGCGAAGATGTCGATCAGCCCATCATGACCAGTCGAAGCCGTGAATGAAGTAATAGGGAACATGCCGCACCCTCCATTCATCGAAGGAAGAGTGGCTCTCTGGAGCCCGGGCCCGGATCAGCCGAGCTGGGCTTGGAGCTCGGCGTTGTCCCAGTAGTTGCGCTCCGAGACGATGCGGTCGCCGAGGAAGTCGTAGGCCGTGACGATATCGAGGCTCACGGGTTTCCCCGCGTAGTCACCGGACATGTTCCATTCCACGACGGCCCCGTCGGCGCTGTCGCTGTAGGTATGCCTGATCGTGTAGTCGAAACCGGCGAACGCGTTGACCTGGCCGCGCAGGTGGTCGAGCACCGCCGCACGGCTGCTCAGCCGGGTATCCGGGTCGCGATACTGGACGTCGTCGGCATAGAGCTGTTCCAGGGTGGGCCAGTCAGCGGCGAACGCGGCCCCGATCTGCTTGCGCGCGAGGTCTTGTGCGGAGGTTTCCTGGATCATGATGTGCTCCCGTGGTAGTCGTGCCTGGGAGAACCACGATCGCCCGTGCGGCGGGGGACAACATCTGCCAGATGGCAGAGAAATGGCAGGGAAAGCGTCAGCCGAGCCCGTGCCTGATGGCGGCCGCGGCCAGTTCGGCCCGGGTGTGCACGCCCAGTTTCGCGAACACGTGCAGCAGATGGGTCTTCACGGTCCCGCGTGAGATGAACAGCCGCTCGCCGATCGCGGGATTGGTCAGCCCCGCCGCGGCCAGCCGGACCACCTCCAGCTCCGTGGGGGTGAGGCTGTCCCAGCCGAAGGACGGGCGCCGCCGTTCGCCGCGGGCCCGGCGGGCATACGCGACCGCGGCGGGTCCGTCCAGCCGCTGCCCTTCCGCTGCGATACGGGAGAAGTCGCTGCCGAGCTCGGCCACGGCATGCGCGCGGTCCCGTTCGACCTCGCCGGCGAACCAGCACCGTTGGCCCATGCGCTCATGCAGGGCCGCGGCCGCGGCGAGCAGCCGGGCACCCTCCGCGAAACCGCCGGAGTCGATGGCAAAACCACCAAGCAGCTCCAGCGCGTCGGGTACCTCGGCCCATAGCCCAGCGTCGGTGATCTCGGCGAGACCCGCGTGCGCCTGCTGTTCGGCGGCAACACCGTCGCGCCGATCCAGCCGGGCCAGGAACACGCGGCACGCCCCGGTCAGTGCCGAGCCCAGCTGCTCGCACCCGGCCAGCGACCGCTCGGCGGCGGCCCGGGCCTCGGCGCGGTCACCGGCGCGCAGGGCGAGGGTGGCGCCCAGCAGGATCATCCGGGCGCCATCGGGCGGGTCGTTGCTGGTGAGCAGGAGCTCGCCAAGGGAGCACAATGCCGCCGACGCGTGATCAACGTCGGCCCCGATCGACCGGAGCGCGGCGAGCACCGTCGCGCCCGCCTCCCCCAGCGGCCGGCCGGGGCGGTCCATGCCGTCGGCGATCGCGCACAGCTCAGCCACGTTGCCGCGCGACAACTCCACCAGTGCCCAGCATGAGCAGCCCCAGATCTCGACCGCGGGATCGCCGACGCGGCGTGCGATACCGATGCCCGTTCGCAGTTCCCCTGCCGCGTCCGCAAGCTCGCCGACATCCGCCTTCGCGGTGCCGAACGCGATATGCTGCCACGCCTGCTGGAACGCGTTGCCCATCTCGTCGGCCATCGCCCCGGACTGCGCCAGCAGCTCCCCCGCCGGGGCCGGCCGATGCTGCATCAGGTGGCTGAACCCCAGGAACTGCAGGCTGTCCGCCTCGGCCCAGCGGTCGCCGCTGGCCCTGGCGAGCTCCAGGCTCGACGTGAACAACGGGCGGCTCGCACTGGGGTTGACCATGAACGTGGCCGCGGCGAGCACATGCAGGCACCGTCCCTGGGTCGCCCCGTCCCCGGCCTCCCTCGCCTCCTCAAGCGCGGCGTTCGCCTGGGCGATCGCGCGGTCGAAATCGAAGGAGTAGAAGCGGTCGTAGGCGCCGGCCCACCGCGCGCGGGCCCGCAGCGCCAGCGGCGCGGCCGGGTCCCCGGCCAGCACCCGCAAGCCGTAGTCCGCGCCCTCGGCCGCGTAGCCGCGCTGGGTCCAGAAGAACGCGAGGGCGGTCATCAGGCGAAGGCCGTTGTGGTCCGGATCAGGCGCGCCGGCCGCGTGATCGAGTGCGGCCCGGATATTCGGCAGTTCGCGCTCGACCAAGTCGAGGCACTCCGGGGTGGCGCGCTCGACGTCCTTTTCCAGCCGCTGCGCGTATTCCGCGGCCCAGGCCAGATGATGACCGGCCACCGTTGACGTCTCACCGGCCTTCGCCGCCTGCGCCCTCGCGAACACGCGGATGGTCTCGAGCAGCCAGTAGCGTCCCGAATCGTCCAGCTGTGCCAATGATTTGTCCACGAGGCGGCCAAGCAGGTCGAGCACCTCCGCCGGGTCCAGCGGCCCGAAACCGATCACCTGACGGGCCGCCTCAACCGTCCAGCCACCAGCGAAGACGCCCAGCCGGCGCAGCAGCACGCGTTCGCGCGGGTCCAGGAGTTCGTAGGACCACTCCACCGAGGCGAGCAGCGTGCGGTGCCGCGCGAGGCCGGTGCGCGATCCGCCGGTGAGCAGACGGAACCGGTCGTCCAGCTCGTCCACGAGACGGTCGATCGCGACGCCGCCGACCCGAGCCGCGGCCAGTTCCAGCGCCAGCGGAATACCGTCGAGCCGACGGCAGATCTGTGCGACCGCCGGTGTCAGAGTCACCTCCGGGCGCGCCTGCCTGGCCCGTTCCAGGAACAGCCGCACCGCGTCGAACCGCTCCACGGTGGTGGGGTCGGCTGCCTGCGGCGGGACCGCAAGTGACGGCACCCGCCAGGTCGTCTCCCCTTCCACGCCAAGAGGATGCCGGCTGGTGGCGAGCACGCGGATCAGCCCCGCGCCTCGCAGGACCGCGGTAACAAACTCGGCCACACCCTCGACGATGTGCTCGCAATTGTCCAGCAACAGCAGCGCCGCGCTGTCGGCGAGATAATCGACGACGGCTCCGATCTCACCCGCCTGCAGACCGAGCGTGCGGGCCACCCGATCGGTCAGGAGCGCACCGTCGGCGAGCGGTGCCAACTCGACCCACCACACCCCGCCCGGAAAGCGCTCTGCCACCCGCGCCGCGACCTGCCGTGCCAGCCTGGTCTTGCCGCAGCCGCCCGCGCCCGTGAACGTCACCAGCCGCGATTCGCCGAGCAACCGCGCGCCGCGTTCGAGGTCGTCCGCCCGTCCCACGAACGTGCTCAGCTCGGCCGGCAGGTTGCTCGGCACCCCCAGCCGGACATGCCCGGGTGCCCGCTCTGACCCGGCAACACTCGGCTCGGTGTCCGCTGCCCCCACCGGCCGACCCATCGCCACACCCCCGCCCGAACCGAGCATGCATATGCGCACAAGTCTGCCGGTCTCCCGCCGCGACGAAAAGAATCTGCCCTGAGGGGCGTCCAGCGCCAGGCCCGCCTTCTCGTCCCCATCATTGCCTGACAAGGGCGCACCTCGCTCAGCTCTCCGGCGACCGCGCCAGCCGGCCCAGACAACTGCTTGCTGGGGGCGAGCCAGCTGTGGCGCAGCGGCGCAGAACTGCCGGTTCTGGCACCTTGGGTGCTTCGTGAGTCACACGCTGGCTCCGCGGTAAGGCGGTAAGGCGGTGCCGCAGGATCGCTTCATGAGTACCAGCGGATCCGCGGCATCGGCTCAGGCCTGTAGTCGCGGGGTGGCCGGGGCCGCCGCCGGACGCGGCGCCTGAGGGTGGTGATGAAAGGTGAGAACATCTTGCCCTCCGCGTATCTATTCTTGGGACGTTACTTCCTAAGATATTACTTTCTAAGACGTTAAGTTTCAAGACACTTCGTCTTCGGACGCGCAGAGTCCCGGGCGCGCTACTGTGCAGCCCATGGCAGACACCGACGGCGTTGACGTGATCCTCCAGCAGTGGCAGCGCGAGCGGCCCGACCTCGACACCTCACCCATCGGCGTGATCGGCCGGATCTCCCGCCTCTCCCGCGAGATCGAGCGCCGGCTCGAGCCCGTCTACGCCGCCAACGGCCTCGAGCCCGGCTGGTACGACGTCCTCGCGACCCTGCGCCGCGCCGGACCGCCCTACCGGCTGCGCCCGACCGACTTCGCCGCGACCTTGATGCTGACCTCCTCCGGCACGACCAAACGCCTCGACCGGCTCGAAGCGGCCGGCCACATCACCCGCGAGCCCGACCCAACCGACCGGCGCGGCGTTCTGATCACGCTGACTTCCCAGGGCCGCAGCCTCGTTGACCAAGCCGCCGACCAGCACATGGCCAACGAGCAGCGCATCCTCAGCGGCCTGACCGCGGCAGAGCGGCGCCAGCTCGCCGGCCTGCTGCGCAAGCTCCGCACCACCTTGCCGCCGCTGGAGCCGGATGAGCCGCTGAGGGCGGCCCGCCATACGCGCAGATGACCCCCGCCTCTGCGCGGTTGCGATCATGCCCAGACATAACGCCCATGGGTGCGCCGGGTGGCGCTCTGTTCCTGGTGGTGGGGCGCGGCCTCTCGCGCGCCCGGTTGACGCAACCGAGTGGTTGCCATAATATAGCAATCAAATGATTGCTATATGTCGGAGGCTGCCATGGGTTTTCCTGATCGCATCGAGCGGACCGTGGAACTCGCCCACCCGCCCGGCAAGGTGTGGGCGGCGCTCACGACGGCCGAGGGTCTGGCCGCATGGTTCGGCAATGAGGCGACGATCGACCTGCGCCCAGGTGGGCCGGCCCGGATGAGGTGGACCGGCGGTCACACGGCCGAGATGCGGGTGGAACGGGTCGAAGAGCCGACGGTGTTCGGGTTCACCTGGCACATCTACGGGCTGCCCGAGGACGATCCGCGCCGCACCTACGTCGAGTTCACGCTCGAACCGGTCGGTGCGGGCACGCGGCTGAGGGTGACCGAGTCGGGTTTCGCCCAGCTGCCCGAGGACGCCTACCGCAAGGCGTACGACGGCAACACCGAGGGCTGGGCGAGCGAACTGGGCGAACTGGTCGCCTACCTTGATGCCGCCTGACATCGAGGCGGTCGCCGAGCAAGTGTTCATCGCCCTGGCCGACCCGAGCCGGCGCGCCATCCTGGCCGCGCTGGCCGCTGGGGGTCCGGCCACGGCCACCGACCTGGCAGGCCGCCTGCCGATCACGCGGCAGGCGATCGCCAAGCACCTGGCCCTGCTGGCCGAGGCCGGCCTGGTAACGGCCGAACCGGGGGAGCGGCGCCGGGTGCGGTACCGACTGCGGTCCGCGCCCATGCAGGTGGCGCAGCAGTTCCTGGCCGCACTGGCCCGCGACTGGGACGGCTCGCTCGACGCGCTGCGGGACCTCCTCGACCGGAGTCCCCGCGAGCCTGCCGCAACCCGAGAACATCACGACTGAGCACGGAACTCCGCGCGTGCGCGTGGATCTGAACTGGAAGGTGGACACCACAATGCAGACACCCCCGATCGTCACGCCGCAGGAGTGGGAGGCGGCGCGCCAGCAGCTGCTCGTGAAGGAGAAAGAGGTGACCCGCGCCAAAGACGCGCTGGCCGCGGAGCGCCGGCGGATGCCGTGGCTGGCGGTGGAGAAGGACTACGAGTTCGCTGGGCCTGCGGGCAGGGCGAGCCTGCTCGACCTGTTCGAGGGCCGCCGTCAGCTGATCGTCTACCGCGCCTTCTTCGAGCCCGGCGTGTACGGCTGGCCCGGCCACGCGTGCCCCGGCTGTTCCCTGGTGGCCGATCAGGTCGCCCACATCGCCCACCTGAACGCCCGTGATACCACTCTGGCCTTCGTCTCGCGCGCGCCGCAGCCGGACATCGCGCGGGTGAAGGCGCGGATGGGCTGGACGATGCCCTGGTACACCATGACCGACGGGTTCGACACCGACTTCGGCGTCGACGAATGGCACGGCACGAACGCGTTCATCCGCGACGGCGGCGCAGTGTTCCGCACCTACTTCCTCAACAACCGTGGCGACGAGCCGATGGGGGGAACCTGGAGTTACCTCGACATCACCGCGCTCGGGCGTCAGGAGGAATGGGAGGACTCGCCCGCGGGCTACCCCCAGACCCCGCCATACGCGTGGTGGAGGTGGCACGACGCCTACGGCGGCACCGATGGGGACGATCATGAAGGATGAGCGTGGGGCAGCCGGCGGTCGGCGCCACCGGCACCGGGGATGCCTGTGGTGACCAACCGGGCCTCCTGGCAGGCCGAACTGGATGCGCTGCGGGTCCGGGAGAAGGCGCACACCCGCGACGGTGACGCGATCCGGCAGCCCCGCGGGCGGGACGAGATATGATGCTAATGTAAGTAGCATGACACCTGTCATGAAGATCGACCCGCTGAGCTCGGTTTCGCTGCACGAGCAGGTGGCGGCGGCTATCCGCCGGGCGATCGCGCAGGGCGAGGCCAGATCCGGGGAGCGGCTCCCGCCGGCCCGTGATCTTGCCGCGGTGCTCGGGGTCAACGCGAACACGGTGCTCCGGGCGCTGCGGGCGCTCCGCGACGAAGGGCTGGTTGAGTTCCGCCGCGGCCGTGGCGTCACCGTTACCGGCATCGGGCCGCAGCGCAGCGCGGTCGTGGCTAAGGCGCGCGAGCTGGTGGCGCTGGCGCGACGTTACGGCTATCAGCCGGAGGAGCTGGCCGAGATCATCGAGCAGCTGTCGTAGGGGAGGGGCCATGCGCCAGGACGTGCTGACCGGCCGGCGTCCTGCGGGGACCGAGCCGGAGGCTGTGATCAGGGAGGCGCGGCGGCGGCAGCGCCGCCGCCAGCTCCTGATCGGCCTGGCTGTGGCGGTGGTGCTGGCGGGCGCGGCCGGGGTCGTGGTCGGCATCGGGTCGCCAGGCGCGCCGCGGCGGGTGAGCCATCCGCGGCCCAGGCTCTCCGCCCCCGCTGGTAGCCGCCGGGGACTTCCTGGCCCGATCCCGCGTAGCGTCGCCACCACCGTGCTGATGTGGCCTGTCGGTTCCCCCGCTTTCGGGCCGAACTTCGGACCGCCGGGCATACCTGGACGATCTGGCCACCGGACAGCTCTCGCGGCGGCACATGCCAACGTTCGCGGGCGGGGACTTCCAGCCGTATCTGGTGCAGGCCGGCCGCTGGCTGGTCTATGTCGGCGACGGCACCATGGCTATCCGCGACGACCTGGAGGGAAAGCCGCGGGTGCTGGGGAGGACGGGGTTCTTCGCTTCCGCAGCCTTGCCCGGCCACGTCTGGCTGGAGCGCTTCAGCGGCGCCGATCCGGCCATGGGCCAGGGCCGGGCCCGCGTGTGGCAGGTGTCGGTGATCACCGGGCGCCGTGGCCCGGTGATCACACTGCCCCGGCGGAGCTTCCTGCTCGCGGGAACCGATGCCGGCCTGCTGCTGAAGGTGCCGCAGGGGCAGGACTTCGGCCTAGCGCTGTGGCGTCCCGGCGGCGCGCCGAGGGCGCTGCCGTACTCGCCATTGGCGGGCTACGGCTTCGACCTCAGCCCCCGGCTCGTCGCCTACGGCACCAGCTGCCAGAACCGGGACACAAGAGCGAACGACTACTATGCGACCTGTCCGGTGCTGCGGGTGTTCGACGTGGTCACCGGCGCGCTGTCGTCCTTCCGGGCGCCACCGGGCACCGCTGGCTGGATCCCCTTCGGATTCAACCTCACCCAGTCGATCGCACCCCGGGACCCGATGATCGCCGCCTACGCGGCGACATGGCCGCTCGGCCAGGGACAGGACCGCCTGTTCGTGATCCGCCTTACCGGCGCCGCCGACCGGCCCGTGGCCGTGCCGTCGTCCACCGCGCACATATATGCCGCGACGGCCTGGTCGGCCAGCCGCTCGTGGCTGTTCTACCAGGGACAGGGCAGGCGCATGTGGGCCTACCAGATCAGCAGCGGGAAGATCCGCGCATCCGGCACACCATGCTGCTCCTACACGGTGATGGCCGCATTCCCCAGCGCCCGTCGCTGACCGGCTCGCCGGAATCGTCTCCCCGGGGGCCGGAACTCATCAGCCTGCGGAGTCGCGGGCCGGCTGTCACTGCGCGACGCTCGGCCATCACGCGCTCCGGCTGGACCCGCCGGCGAGCTCGATTGCGCGACGAGCGCACCGCCGTCAAGTCTCTAACCAGCAAGCAGGGGACGGGACAGGCTCGTCAGGCCGCCCTGATGTTTCCGGGCCCGGTAATCATGCGTCGAACCGCCAGGCTTCGGCCTCATAGGAGACCTCGGCGAGCTGCCCGTCGAGAACCTGCTCCTCCGCTGGCGTGAGGCACTTTCCGCAGATGAACTGGCCGTCAGCCGTGGCCTCGCCGAGGGTGAACTCATCCGAGTCAATGCCCACGTCCCGGCCACACCGGGCGCAGCGCTGGTAGTCCGTCACGCTTTCCCCCTCTCGACCAGCGAGACAACAGCCCCGCCGCGTCCCGCCGAGTGCCGGGCACGATGTGGGCGTACGCCTGCAGGGTGATGGTAGCGCCGGCGTGGCGCAGGCATCCACAGCCTGGCCGGCGGACAGGACATGAACAGTTGTCGTCCTCGATCACCCTCACCGGCCGCCTCACGTGCCGAGGTATTTGAGCACGGCCAGGACCCGGCGGTGATCGGTGCCGGTGGGCGGCAGGTCGAGCTTGGCGAAGATGTTCGTGACGTATTTCTCCACCGCACTGGGGCTGACCTTCAACGCCGCGACGATCCCGTTGTTGGAACGTCCCTCGGCCATGAGCCGCAGCACCTGCTGCTCCCGCGGGGTGAGCCGGTCGATCGGGTCGTCGCGGCGGCGGACCAGGAGCTGCGCGACGACCTCCGGGTCGAGGGCCGTGCCGCCCGCTGCCACCCGGCGGACCGCGTCCAGGAAGTCGCCCACCTGCGCGACGCGGTCCTTCAGCAGGTAGCCGACCGAGCTCGTCGCCGCTGACAGCAGGTCGGTGGCGTAGCTCTCCTCGACGTACTGCGACAGGACCAGCAGCGCGACGTCCGGGTACTGGCGGCGGATGACCAGCGCGGCCCGGATGCCCTCGTCGGTGTGCGTGGGCGGCATCCGGACGTCGATGACGGCCAGGTCCGGCTGGTACTGCGCCACCGCCCGGAGCAGTTCCTCGGCGTCCGGCACCGCCGCGACGACCTTGCAGCCGCCGTCGGTGAGCATCCTGGTCAGCCCGTCCCGGAGCAGCACCGAGTCTTCAGCGATCACGATTCGCATGGCAGCTCCGCAACGATGACGGTCGGCCCGCCCGGCGGGCTGTCGATGGTCAGCGTGCCGTCCACTGCGGCGGCCCGCTGCGCGAGGCCTCGCAGTCCGGTGCCGTCCCCGACGCCGTCATCCTTGCCCGCGGGCACAGCGCCGCCGGATCCATCGTCGGTGACCGCGACGCGGAGGACGTCACCATGGCGCCTGACGGTCACCTCGGCCTGGCTCGCCTGGGCGTGCTTCGCCACGTTGGTCAGCGCCTCGGAGACGATGAAATAGGCGACGGCCTCGACGCTGGCAGAGGCAGGCCGGGACACCTCCACGCGCAGCCGGACCGGCAGCGGAGCGCGCGCAGCGAGGCCGGACAGTGCCGCGTCCAGGCCCCGGTCGTTGAGCACGGCCGGATGGAGGCCGCGGATGAACTCGCGCAGCTCCGTCAGCGCCAGCACGGCCTCATCGTGCGCGTCCGCGATCGCCTGGCGAACGGGCTCCGGTGCGCTGGTGAAGCGGGCCCTGGCCATGCCGAGGTTCATGGCCAGCGAGACCAGCCGCTGCTGCGCGCCGTCGTGCAGGTCGCGCTCGATCCGGCGGCGCTCGCCGTCGGCCGCGGCGACGAGGTCGGCCCGGCTGCGGGCCATCGACTCCAGCCGCAGCGCCAGTTCCTCGCCGTGGCTCGGTCCGAGCAGCGCCCGGGCGGAGGTCTCGTCCGCCCGGGTCACCTGCTGGGCTACCCAGGGCGCCGCGAGCAGGAGCCCGGCCGCCGCGACGATGGCAGCGGCCCAGGCGGCGGCCGGCGGGCGGCCCACGGCCAGGTAGCCGATCGCTGCAACCGGAGCCAGCCAGCAGGCGGCCACCAGCGCGCCGCCGGCCACTCCGGTGAGGATCGCCAGCAGGTGGAACCCGAGCTGCCGCCAGGTCGCCACGGCGAGCCACGGGCCGACCGGCCACGGCTTGCGCTCGGCCGCCCGCGGGCCCGGCGGGATGTCCAGGCCGAGCGTCGTGCGCAGCCGCGACCGCTGCAGCGCGGTGAGTCCCTGCACCGCCCACAGCGCCAGTACCGGGCCCACCACGACCACCGCTATATACAAAACGGCGTGCGCCCAGCCGCCCACCGGCCAGTTCACCAGGCTCTCGATCGCGGCCCCCCAGATCAGGCCGAGCCCGACGAGCAGGACGCCGCCCACCAGCGCGACCAGGAAGGCGGCCAGCGCGTTCCGGGTGGCCCGCCAGGCCGGTGCCGACCACAGTGCGCTGACCGCGGCCCTGACGCGGCGGGAGGTCCGATCGGCCGAGATCATGACGTCACGGTACAAAGACATCCCGCCCGTCACCATCGGGCTGGCCTGCTCCCCCGGTGGGGAAATCCCCACCCACGGCGGGCTGGGCGCCCCAGCGACACCGCGCGGCGTGTCCGGCAGCGTCGTGTCCATGATCGAGATCAGCGCACTGACCAAACGCTACGGACCCACCACCGCGGTCTCGGACCTGACGTTCACCGTCCGGCCGGGCGTGGTGACCGGCTTCCTCGGCCCGAACGGCGCCGGGAAGTCCACGACCATGCGGATGATCCTCGGCCTGGACGAGCCGACCAGCGGCTCGGTCCTGGTCAACGGCCGCCCGCCCCGTGTGCACGCCGCGCCGCTGCACGAGCTGGGCGGGATGCTGGACCCGCGGGCGGTGCACCCGTCCCGCAGCGCCTACCATCATCTGCTCGCGCTCGCGCAGACCTCCGGCATCCGCCGGTCCCGGGTCGATGAGGTCATCGACGCGGTCGGCCTGCGCACGGTGGCGGGCCGGCGGGCGGGCAAGTTCTCCCTCGGCATGGGCCAGCGGCTGGGCATCGCGGCCGCACTTCTCGGCGATCCCGCCACCGTAGTCCTCGACGAGCCGGTGAACGGCCTGGACGTCGAGGGCATCCGCTGGATCCGCGCACTGCTGCACGACCTGGCCAGTCAGGGAAAGACGGTCTTCGTCTCGTCGCACCTGATGAGCGAGATCGCGCAGACCGCGACGCACCTGATCGTCATCGGCCGGGGCCGGCTGATCGCGGACACCGGCGTGGCGGAGTTCATCGCCGCCGCCGCGCCCCCGGCCGTGCGGGTCCGCAGCTCGGACCAGCACACGCTGGCCGGGCTGCTCCGCTCGCCGGGCGTGACCGTTACCTCCGCCGACGGCGGCGCGCTGTCGGTGTCCGGCATGCCCGCCGCGCAGATCGGCGCGGTCGCTGCCGACGCCGGGATCACCGTGCTCGAGCTCGCGACCGAGCAGGCGTCGCTGGAAGACGCCTTCGTTGACCTGACCCGCGGCGAAGTCGAGTTCCGCGCCGCAGCCCGGCCCACCGCCGGGCTCACTTTCGAGGAGGAGAAATGACATCCGCCACGCCTGGCCAGGCGCCGGCCCCCGCGGCTCTGCCGGCCTACCCGTATCCGCAGAACGTCAGCCAGGCCCGGGTGCTGAGGTCGGAGTGGACGAAGCTGCGTACCCAGCCGTCCGCCCTGTGGGCCCTGCTGTCCGCGGTGATCCTGGTCACCGCGTTCGGCATTCTCTACAGCCTGCTGCGGGAGGCCCGGCCGCCGCACGGGGCGGCGGCGGTCGCCTCCTTCGACCCGACGGCCATCAGCCTGTCGGGGGTGCAGCTCGCGCAGATCGCGGCCGGGGTGCTCGGCGTGCTGCTGATCACCAGCGAGTACGCCACCGGGCTGATCCGGACGACGCTGGCGGCGGTGCCACGGCGCCTGCCGGTCCTGTGGGGCAAGGCGGCGGTGCTGACGGCAGCCGTCGTCACGGTGGGCCTGCCGGCCGCGTTCGTGGCATTCCTGGCCGGGCAGTCGATCCTGGGCCGCCAGCATCTCGCGGTGTCGCTCGGCCAGCCCGGCGTGGCCCGTGCGGTGATCGGCAGCGCGCTGTACCTGGCCGTGGCCGGGCTGATCGGCCTGGGCCTGGGTGCCCTGCTGCGCAGTACGGCCGCCGGGATCGCGGTGCTGTTCGGCCTGCTGTTCGCGGTCCAGCTCGTGGCCGGCTTCCTGCCGGGAAGCTGGGCGCAGGACATCGGCAAGTACGTGCCCGCCACGGCCGGCCAAGCAGTCACCCTGGTTCGCGCGGACCCCACATCGCTGCCGCCATGGACCGGGTTCGGCGTGTTCTGCCTGTATGCGGCCGTCCTGTTGAGTGTCGCCGCCCTCCGGATGCGACGCGGCGATGCATAGGCCGCCCCTGGACGACCGGCCGTTTCGCCGGGGGCGTTCAAGCGGGCTGGCCCTCAGCCAGTTCTGCGGTCCGGGCGAAGTGGTCGGTGAGAAGCTCGTCGAACTCCCCGGCGCGAAGTGGCTGCGAGAAGTAGAACCCCTGCCCCACGTGGCAGCCGAGCATCTTGAGCTCGGCGACCTGGTCCTTGGTCTCGACGCCTTCGGCCACCGCCGATATGCCCATGGCATTGGCCAGGTCGATGACGGCCCGGACGATCGCCGAGTCCACCGGGCTCTCGGCGACGCCCTGGACGAAGGTGCGGTCCACCTTTACCTCGTGCACCGGGAACTGCTTGAGGTAGGCGAGCGAGGAGTGGCCGGTGCCGAAGTCGTCGATGGCCAGGCGCACGCCCAGCCGGTTGAGCTTCTTCATGACCTCGCGAGCACCGGAAAGATCTTCCATGACCATGGTCTCGGTGATCTCGAATATGAGCAGCTCCGAGGGCAGGCCGGTCGCATCGAGGGCCGCCGCCACCTGCGACAGGAGCCCGCTCTCCTGGAACTGGCGGGGTGACAGGTTGACGCTGACGGGCAGGTCCACGTCCAGCCGGTCCCGGATCGAGCGCACCTGCCGGCACGCCTTGTCCAGCACATAACGACCCAGCGGCAGTATCAGCCCCGTCTCCTCCGCTATCGGGATGAACCGCACCGGGCTGATCAGACCGTTCGCCGGATGGCGCCACCGGACCAGCGCCTCCGCGCCCACGATGCGCTGCCCGTCAAGGGAGTAGAACGGCTGGTAATACACCTCAAGCTCATCTCGCTCGAGCCCCTTGCGCAGGTCGGCCTCGATCTGGAGCCGCTCGGAGGAGCGGGTTCCCATGGAAGCCTGGTCGAACACCCGGTAGATGCCACCCCTGTCCGGGTCCCGGCCGGTTTACTGGTGGCGGAAGCTCCGCGGTGTGCAGGTCCTGGGCAGCGGGGCCCGCTACACGTTGGATTTGATGTTGCCCCCGTCGACCTGGTAGACGGCACCGGTGATGTAGGAGGCCTGCTGCGAGGCCAGGAACGCGACGAGGTTACCGAGCTCGATCGGGTCGCCGAGGCGGCCCAGCGGGATCGTCGCGGCGAGCGGCGCCAGTTGCGCCTGGAGTGCCCTGTCGGCTTCCGGGCTGCGGCCCGCGCCGGGGCTGATGCGGGAGGTGAGGAACATGCCCGGAAGCACGAGGTTGATCGTGATGCCATCCTTCGCCAGATCGGGCATGATCGCCTTCATCAGCCCGGCGACGCCCGGGCGGATCCCGTTCGACAGGTCGATGCCCTCGACCGGCTGCTTCACCGAACTCGACTGGATCCCGACAATGCGCCCCCACCGCTTGCCGCGCATATACGGCACGACCTCACGGACGAAGCGGACGAAGCTCAGCGTGACAACCTCGAACGCCTGCCGCCAGTCGTCGTCCGTGAAATCCCCGAACCTGCCCAGCGCCGGGCCACCGGAGTTGTTGACCAGGACGTCCACGCCGCCGAAGCGTCCGGCCGTGGCGTCTACGACGCTCTTGATGCCCTCTGCCGTGGTGAGGTCGGCCGGCACGGCGAGCACCTCGGCGCCCGTCTCACGCCGGATCTCCTCAGCGGCAGCCTGCAGGTCCGCCTCGGTCCGCGCGCAGACCGTGACCCGTGCGCCCTCGCGCGCAAGTGCGAGGGCGCACGCCTTGCCAAGCCCCTTGCTCGACGCGGCGACGAGCGCGACCTTGCCGTTCAGCCCCAGATCCACGCATCGCTCCCAGGTCGATCCCGCTGCTGTGCGCTCGCGGCCCCGACCGACCTTAACGCGTCCGCGGCACCGCCGCCGGCCGGCCGGCGGCGTTCGGCGGATCGGCGGCGTGGCCGGTGGCGCAGACTGGCGGTATGGACGTCGGCGGATGGGTGGAGGGCCGGTTCGAGCCGGTGCGCGAGGTTTTCGCTCAGGTGCTCGCCGGGCACGGCGGGACGGGGGCGGCGGCCGCCGCGTGGTGGGACGGCAGGTGGGTGGTGGACCTGTGGGGCGGCTGGGCGGACGCGGCACGTACCCGGCGGTGGCAGGCGGACAGCCTGGCGCAGCCGTATTCGGTCTCAAAGCCGTTCGCCGCCGTGTGTGCGCTGTTGCTGGTCGATCGGGGCCAGCTTGAGCTGGACGCGCCGGTGCAGCGTTACTGGCCGCAGTTCCGGGCCCGCGCTGATGTGCGCCAGCTGCTGTCCCATCAGGCAGGGGTCGTGGCGCTGGATGAGCCGGCCCCCACCGAGGTGTTCTACGACTGGGACCGGCTGTGCGCGCTGCTCGCGGCGCAGGAGCCGGCCTGGGAACCGGGGACGGCCCATGGCGAGTCGGCGCTCTTTTACGGCCATCTGGTTGGCGAGCTGGTCCGGCGCATCGATGGGCGCGGGCTCGGGCGCTTCCTGCGCGACGAGGTGTGCGGTCCGCTGGGCCTGGATTTCCTGGTGGGGCTCACCGCGGCCGAGCAGGCTCGTGCCGTTGACGTGACCGGCCTGGACGAGTGGTGGCAGGGCCGGCTCGCGGCTGGGGTACCGGAGCTCTACCTGAGGGCGGTGACCAATCCGCCGGGTGCGTTCGATGCCGCGGTGGTCAACGGCGGCGCGTGGCGGGCCGCCGAGGTACCTGCCATCAACGGGCACGGGACAGCCCGCGGCGCCGCCGGCCTGTATGCGGCGCTGCTGCAGGCCAGGCTCCTCTCGCCGGCACTGCTGGCCGAGGCCTGGACGGCGCAGTGCACCGGCGTGGATGCGGTCTTCGGCGCCGACAGCGCCTGGGGGCTGGGGTTCGGCGTGGACGGGGACGGTTTCGGCATGGGCGGATCAGGGGGCAGCTACGCGGGGGCCAGCACCGCCGGCGGCTACGCGTTCGGCTTCGTGACCGGGACAATGGGCAGCCATGCCCCGGCCACCGCGGTGGAGAATGCGTTCCGCGCGTGTGTGGGAGTGCCGCCACTCGACGACTAGGCCAACGGTCCCGGGCGGCCCGGGGATGCGGCCCGGGAATGCGGCCCGGAGGGATGCGGCCCGGCGATGCGGCCCGGGGGATACGGCCCGGCGGGATGCGGCCCGGGAATGCGGCCCGGGGGCCGTTCAGACGGGGGCAACCCCGATCAGGCCGTTGCGGGTGACCCGCGCCGCGAGCGCCTGTTCGTCCAGATCCTCGGTGCCACCCGGCCGGCGCGGGAGGACCAGGTACCGGGATTCCGCGCTGGAATCCCAGACGTTGATCCTCACGGCGGGACCGGGCACGAAGCCGAACTCGCGCAGTACCGCGCGCGGGTCCCGGACGACCCGGGCTCGGTACGCCTCGCTCTTGTACCACGTCGGTGAGGGCCCGAGCAGTGCGATCGGGTAGCACGAGCAAAGCGTGCACACGATGACGTTGTGCTGATCTTCGGTGTTCTCGACCACCTTCAGCCGCTGCTCCTGCAGCCCGCCGCCCATCGACAGCCCCAGCTCGGGCAGCACGGCGTTCGCGTCCGCCAGCAGCCGCACCCGGAACCCGTCATCCAGCCAGGCGCGCGCGACCAGCCGGGCGCCGTTGGCCGGCGAGGCACGGGCCAGGAACGCCTCGAGCGCGCGATCCAGCTCCTGGGGATCGGCCAGGCCGCGCCGCTCCAGCAGGCTCTCGACGTGGCGGACCCGGGCGGCGATCGTCGCAGCCGGTCCGGTGTGGTCCCCGCTCACCGGATCTCCTCCGGAGCAGCCGGGCGGAGGTAGCTCTCCCACAAGTCGATGGTCACCGTATGGTCACCCTCCCCGAACAGCTCCGCGGCGGCGAAGCGGACCGTGTAGACGGGCTCGGGCTCGGCAGGGAGCTGCCTCGCCCTGCGGTCGGGCAGCGGATGACGGCCCTGGTGTTCCACCACCGTTCCCACGGCACCGCGCCCATACCTCGGGAGCCGGGTGTGGTGCGGCGGGTCGGTGCGGCTTGTCCGCACCCGGTCCCCCGGGCTGAACTGCTCAGCCACCGGCCATCTCCGCCTCGGTCAGGACTCCCTTCTCGGCCAGCAGCGTGGTGATGGCGCGGAACCACTTCTCGTAGTACGACGACGCCAGGTACTCCTGCGGCGGCATCCGCTCGATCGCGTCCCGGAACTCGTCGAGGTTGTAGACGCCACGGCCGATGAGGGCCCGGTTGAGCGCGAACACATGCGCCTCCCAGTCGGCGTGGAAGGCCGGCTCGCCGGCCTCCTGCTCCACCGGCGGGAAACCCTGCATCCCGCCGACGTCGTTGATCCGGCTCATGGGCCCTCCGCACGATCAGCCACCATGCCCCAACCTACCCAGCAGCCGGGGGCTGGTCCCCCGCGCATGCCTGCCCCGCCAGGGCGGCGGGATGAGCCAGCCGCTCGGGAGGCTCGCTGACGTTGCGCCGGTACTGACCCGCGTGCTCTCCTGAGGCCGTCATGCTCCGAAGCTTTTTGGGCGGCGCGGGTAACTTGGCGGAAAAGGTGTCGCATCGTAGCCTCAGAGGACAAGACTTTCTGCCGGCTTCCCGAGGGGTAGCCGGCCTGGCCGGGGGAGAGACGATGGCCCGCGACGACAATGTCCGGGGGCGCCTGGCGCACCATGTGCTCACCGACGGGTTTCACATCACCCTGGATCTGGGGCGCAGCCGCGGTTCCTGGATCGTCGATGCCGAGACGGGCGAGCGCTATCTGGATCTGTACACGTTCTTCGCCTCGGCACCGCTGGGCATCAACCCGCCCGGCATAACCGACGACCCGGAGTTCATGGCGCTGCTCGGTGAGGCGGCGGTGAACAAGCCGACGAACCCCGACATCTACACCACGCATTACGCCGATTTCGTGGAGACGTTCGCCCGGGTGCTTGGCGACCCGGCGCTGCCGCACCTGTTCTTCGTCGAGGGTGGGGCGCTGGCCGCCGAGAACGCGCTCAAATGCGCCTTCGACTGGAAAAGCCGCCGCAACGAGGCCCACGGCCGCTCCCCCCGCCTGGGGACGAGGGCGCTCCATCTGACCCGCGCCTTCCACGGCCGCAGCGGCTACACGCTCTCGCTCACCAACACCGACGCGGTGAAGACGGACCGCTACCCGCTGTTTGACTGGCCGCGCATCGAGGTGCCGGCGGTCAGGTTCCCGCTCAGCGAGCATCTGGCCGAGGTGGCGGCGGCTGAGCAGCGCGCGGTAAGCCAGGCCGAGGCGGCATTCCGCGACCATCCCGACGACATCGCCTGCTTCATCGCCGAGCCCATCCAGGGCGAGGGCGGCGACAACCACATGCGCCCCGAGTTCCTCCAGGCCATGCAGCGGCTGTGCCGGGACAACGATGCGCTGTTCATTCTCGACGAGGTACAGACCGGCGTGGGCTTGACGGGCACCGCGTGGGCATATCAGCAGCTGGGGCTCGAGCCCGACATCGTGGCGTTCGGCAAGAAGGTTCAGCTCGGGGGGATCATGGCCGGGCGGCGCGTTGACGAGGTGCCCGACAACGTGTTCACGGTCAGCGGCCGGATCAACTCGACGTGGGGCGGCGGGCTGGCTGACATGGTCCGCTCCCGGCGGCTGCTGGAGATCATCGAGCGCGGCGGGCTGTTCGGCCAGGCCGCGTCCACCGGCGCCTGGTTCCTGGCGGAACTGGCCGAACTTGGTGCCCGCTTCTCCGGCCTGGTCTCGAATGTGCGCGGGCGGGGGCTGATGTGCGCCTTTGACCTGCCCGGCGCCGCCGAGCGGGATTCGCTCCTGGCCATCCTGCGTGAGCGGGAGAAGATCCTGCTCCTCCCGAGCGGGCCACGGTCGATCCGCTTCCGCCCGGCGCTGACCATCAGCGAAGAAGAGCTGGCGGGCGGGCGCAAGTCGATCGAGCGCTCCCTCGACCAGCTGGCGGGCCGGGCGGAGCCGGGCCCGTCCTGACCCAACCACCGATCGCCGGCATGGGCACAGGCCACCAAGACACAGGCCACCAAGACACAGGCCACCAAGACACAGGCCACCAAGGAGAGACAGGCATGGCGAGCAGCATCGTTTCGGTAGTCAAGGGCCGGGCGGTCCCGGGCGCCCCGGCCGGCACGATGATCTCCGCCAACCCGTCGCGGCTCACGGACGTGGTCGCCGAGGTGAGCCTTGCCGACGCCGCCACGGTGGCCACGGCATGCGCGGTAGCCAGCGAGGCGCAGCCGGCCTGGGGAGACGTTCCCGCCCCGGTCCGCGGCAGGGCGATCGCCGCCATGAGCCGGATCGTCGAGGCCAACAAGGAATCCCTGGCCCGCCTGGTCACCCGTGAACTGGGCAAGCCCCTCGCCGAGGCGCTGGGCGAGGTCCAGGAGATCATCGACACCTGCGACTTCTTCCTCGGCGAAGGACGCCGCCTGTACGGCCAGACGGTCCCGAGCGAGATGCCCGACAAGCAGCTTTTCACCTTCCGGGTGCCGGTCGGGAGCGTGGCGGTGGTGACCGCCGGTAACTTCCCGGTCGCCGTGCCGTCCTGGTATCTCGTCCCCGCGCTGGTCACCGGCAACACCGTGGTCTGGAAGCCCGCGGAGTACGCCGCGGCCTCGGCGATGGCCCTGTTCGAACTGCTCCAGGCGGCCGGGCTGCCCGAGGGCGTGCTCAACGTCGTGTTCGCCGACGGCCCGGAAACGTTCGGCGGCCTGGAACAGGCGCTGCAGGCCGGCACGCTGGACAAGATCGGTTTCACCGGGTCCACCGCGGTCGGCGCGCGCATCGGTGAACTCGCCGGACGCCACCTGCAGAGCCCGTGCCTGGAGCTTGGTGGGAAGAACCCCATGGTGGTCACGCCGAGCGCGGGCCTCGAGCTGGCGGTGGAGGGAGCGCTGTTCTCCGGCTTCGGGACCGCCGGGCAGCGGTGCACCTCGCTGGGCACCGTTATCGTGCACGAATCGATCCACGACGAGTTCATCGCCCAACTCGGTGCCGCCGTGTCGGCGGCCGCGGTCGGCGACCCGGGCCAGGACGTGGTCTACGGGCCGATGCTGGACCAGAAGTTCGCCAGCCGGTTCGAGGAGTATCTCGGCTGGATCCAGCCCCACCACAAGATCCTCGGTTCCAGTGGCCTGGGCAGGATCTCCAGCGCCAACCCCCGGGCCGGCTTCGTCGGTGACCCCGAGGGAGGGCTCTTCTACCACCCCGTGATCGTGGACGGTGTGCTGGCCGGTGACGCGCTGTTCCAGCAGGAGACGTTCGGGCCCATCGTGAGCGTCACGACCTATACCCGCCTCGAAGAGGCGATCGCGCTGGCCAACGGGCCCGGTTACGGCCTGTCCTCGTCCATCTACTCGAACGACCCGCGCGAGGTGTTCCAGTTCCGGCGCGGGATCAGCGCCGGGATGGTCAGCGTCAACAACTCCACCTCGGGAGCCGAGGCCCACCTTCCCTTTGGCGGGAACGGCAAGTCAGGCAACGGCAGCCGGCAGTCGGGGATGTGGGTGCTCGACCAGTTCACCCGCTGGCAGGCGATGAACTGGGACTACTCCGGCCGGCTGCAGAAGGCGCAGATGGACGTCGCCGAACTCGCTGCCGACCTGGACTTCCGGCTCACCTGAAGGCCAGGTAGGCGGGCCGGAGCAGCTCGGTCAGTGCCTGATCTCGCACGGTGACGCTTACCGGGGGCAGCTGGTCCAGCAGGGAACCGCTTGCGGTCGCGGGTGGGCTGGTCAGCGGGATCTCACCCGCCACTGTGAAGTACGACTCAAGACAGTCGGCAAGCGGTGTGCCCGCCCGGTCCGCGGTGTCGGCGGCGGGCGGGCCATCGCTGCGGACAGCGTGCAGGTTGGCCAGCAGATCCTCCCGTTCCCGTCCCCGCCAGGCGAGAATCGTGAACGGGTCGTCGTCGAAGGCCTCGGCCAGCAGGTAGAACGCCGCCGCGATGTGCTTGCACGGCACCTCCCAGTCCGGGCAGGAGCAGTCCATCGAAAGCTCCCCGGCCGCGGTGGGGAACAGCGACAGTCCCTGGGCCGTGAACACCTCCTCGATGTCCCCGGGCATCTCGCCGGCCAGCAGCTTGGCGCTGTACCAGGCGCTGCCTGCGAGCGCCCGTTCTAGCTTGACCCATTCGGGCTTGCCGAACGCGGTGATGCCGACGCGCACACGGTAGGGACGCGCCCGGCTGCCCTGGACCCGTGCCGTCACCATCCCCGCATCCACGTCGAGCGAGATCACCTGGCCCTTGCGCGCGTAACTCCGGCCCCGCTGCAGCCGGTTGCCGAGGCCGATGTCTTCCAGGACCCCGACAAAACGCCCGGACCACCAGGTCTGGCCGATCGCCCCGCGGGCGCTGTGGGCCTTCAGGCCGCCGGAGACGGGCCGCGGGCGCGACGGCGGCGGATACCAGCTATTCACCGACGGCGTCTCCCGACAGCTCGAACACCTTCCGCAGGTCGCGAGCGGACAGTTCGGTGAGCCAGCCTTCGCCGTCGGCGATCACCAGGTCGGCCAGGGCCTTCTTGTCCTCGATCATTTCGTCGATCTTCTCTTCCAGCGTGCCGGTGCAGATGAACTTCCGCACCTGCACGTTTCGCGTCTGGCCGATCCGGAACGCACGGTCGGTGGCCTGGTTCTCCACGGCCGGGTTCCACCACCGGTCGAGGTGGATCACATGGTTGGCGGCGGTGAGGTTCAGCCCGGTGCCGCCGGCTTTGAGTGACAGCAGGAAGACCGGCGGACCGGCGTCGGAGGCGAATCTGGCCACCAGCTCGTCCCGGCGCAGCCTTGGCGTGCCACCGTGCAGGTACGCGATGTCCGTGCCGAACTGCGCGGACAGGTGTGGCAGCAGCATTTCGGCGAACTCGGTGAACTGCGTGAAGCACAGCACCTTGTCGCCCTCGGCGATGATCTCCTCGAGGATCTCCTCCAGCCGGATCACCTTCCCCGAGCGGCGCCCGATCGCGGAGCGGTCGTGCAGCAGCAGCGCCGGATGGTTGCACACTTGCTTGAGCTTCGCCATAGCCGCGAGCACGTTGCCACGGCGCTTGATGCCGTCGGAGCTCTCTATCTTGTCCATCATGTCGTCCACGACCGATTGATAGAGCGAGGCCTGTTCGGTGGTGAGCTGGCAGTACTGCTTGATCTCAATCTTGTCCGGCAGGTCGTCGATGATGGCCGGGTCGATCTTGAGCCTGCGAAGCACATACGGCCGGGTGACTGCGCGCAGCCGCTGGGCCGGCTCGGTGAGCCCGTGACGCTCGACCGGGATCGCGTACCGGGTCCGGAATTGTTCGCCAGAGCCCAGCATGCCCGGGTTAAGGAAATCCATGATCGACCACAACTCGGCCAGCCGGTTCTCGACGGGAGTCCCGGTCAGGGCGACCCGGTGATCCGCACGCAGCCGTTTTGCCGCTTTCGCAGCTTGCGACAGGCTGTTCTTGATCGCCTGGGCTTCGTCCAGCACCACCCGCCGCCACTCGAAGCCGGTGAGTTCGTCGATGTCGCGGGTCGCGGTGGCGTAGGTGGTCACGACCAGGTCGGCCTCGGCCAGCTGGCCGCCGAGGTCCTCCCCGTGCAGGCGCTGTGGCCCGTGGTGAGCGTAGACCCGCAGGCTGGGAGTGAACCGTGCGGCCTCCCGCTGCCAGTTGCCGACCAGCGACATCGGGCACAGCAGCAGCGTCGGGCTGCCCGCGGGATCGTCGGCGCGGATCGCCGCCTCCAGGGCCAGCAACTGCACCGTCTTGCCCAGCCCCATGTCGTCGGCCAGGCACGCCCCCAGCCCGAGCGAGGACAGGAATGCCAGCCACGACAGTCCCCGCTCCTGGTAGGGACGGAGGTCCGCCCGGAAATGATCCGGCACAGGCACGGGACGCAGAGACTGCGAAACGGCCCCGCTGAGCAACTCTCCCAGCCAGCCATCGGCCGTGACGTGGGTGAGCGGCAGCGGTGTGCCGAGGTCGTCCGGGTGCGCTGCGGCCAGCCGCAGGATCTCAGCGGCAGTGGCCTGCCCGGTTTGCTCGCGCTTCAGGAACTCCAGGCCGCGCTTGAGCTGGTCGGAATCCACCGCCACCCACTGGCCCCGGAGCCGGACGAGCGGGGCCTTGGTCTGGGCCAGCGCGGCGATCTCCTCCTCGGTCAGGGTGTCATCGCCGATGGCGAGCTGCCAGCGGAAATCCATGAGCTGGTCACGGCCGAACTTGCTGGACTTCTCGACCACGCCGTCAACGGGGGTGTAAGCGGACGCGGTGAGCCCGAGCCTGCGGCGCCGGTCCCACCATGAGGGCAGCAGGACCCCGAACCCGGCCGCGTCCAGCGCCGGGGCGGCGGCGGACAGGAAGTGGTAGGCGCCGTCAGCATCCAGGTCGAGCCCGCAGGGCCGGGGCTGGCGCAGGCCATCGGCCACCTCGGGGTAGACCCTGCTGGCCCGGCCGAGCTCGGTGAGCAGCAGCTCCTGCGGGCTGGCGAGCCAGCGGCTCAGGCTGCCGTTGTCAGCCCAGGCCTGCGAGGCTGGGACGAGCAGGCTCGGGTCCGTCATCGACTGCAGCAGGAAGTCCAGCCGCCACTGGCTGTCCACGGGGCCCGGCTCATCGGCAACCCGCTCATCGGCACCCGGCTCGGCCGGGATCTCCGTCAGCCGGAACGTCGCCCGGGCCGGGCCGGTCTGGCCGACGCCGACGTCATCCCAGGGATGGAGCGCCTCGACGAGCGCGTCGAGCTCAGCTGGCTCGGCGTCAAAACGGCCGTCCGGGAAAGACAGCGCCGCCAGCCAGGCCTCGGCAGCGGCCAGCCGGGCCGGCCGACGGCCCCGCCGCGGCGGAATGAGCGACGTGCCGGCAGGCAGAGCCTCGCGCACGGCCGCGTCAGTCAGCGCGGCCAGCGCGGCCGTGACCAGGTCGTGCGCATCGTCGTAGCCGGGGACAGCCCGGCAGACCGGCGGCATCGCCCTCACAAGCGCGTGCATGGCGGCGACATCGGGCCCTTCCAAGACCGGGCGCCACCTGGCGATGGCGCCGGCACGGTCTCGCGTCAGGGCCGGCAGCACCCGGCCGCGAGAAACGAGCTCGCCCGCGAAGGCGGCTATGTCGGCCAGGTAGCCGTGGGACGCACCGTAGCGGATGCCGGAAGCACGATCGGGCAGGGCGGCAAGCGCCGTGGCCGCGTCAAGCGTGACGACCGGAACGCGCCACGGCAGCAGCGCAGCCTTTGACCGCGCGGGCGGGCGCGGGGTGATCCTGATCAATTCGGGTGAGTCGAGCGGGGCGGTGCGCAGGGAGGGCAGCAGCAGGGTGACCTCGGCGGGCTTACCGGCATGGATCCCCGCCAGCGTGCTGGCTGATGCGGCAAAGGGATGCGGACGGGACGACCGCAGCGCCTGGCTCGGGCTCTTGACGGCGAGCGCGGAGTCCTCCGCCCATAGGCACAAGCCGGCCTGAGGGGACCAGAACCCGTGTAGCACAAGCATGTCGGAAATGCTCCAGCGAGGGGCTCGATGGGGGTACGCGGAGGAGTTCGGGGGGGTACGCCGCGACAGCCTACCGGCTTTGGCACGCCTCGACCCAGGGCACGTGATGGCACACCTGAACGAGTTTTGGCACCAGTGTGGCACATAATGCGCTTGCTATGGCACCATCGGTGTGCCATAGTGGTGTCATGGACCTACGGCTGTACGTCGAGAACATCCACCGCCAGCTCGCGGTCGCCGCCGAGGCGGGCGGCGATGACGTCCGCGCGCTTGCTGAGCGTCTCGTCGCACCCCTGGATGCGGCGCTCCGTCTCACGTTCCTGGACCTGCTCGCGGCCGCGGCGGAGGAGATCACCTGCGAGCTAGCCCCCGGCTCGGTCGAGCTGCGCCTGCGCGGGCAGGGCCCCGAGTTCGTGGTGACACCGCCGCCCGCCGGCACCTCCGCCGACGACCTGCCCGGGGACGACCAGGAGCAGGGGCCCGATGGCTGGCCGCCGGCGGCCGGTGCCGCGCCGCTCGCGCCGGCCGAGGTCGACGAGGGCGCGATGTCGCGGATCAACCTCCGCATGCCTGATCACATCAAGGCCCGGATCGAGCAGGCCGCGGGCGCTGAAGGGCTCTCGGTCAACGCCTGGCTCGTGCGGGCAGCCACGGCCGCCCTGGAGCGAACCGGCCCCGGCCCCGGGCGCGAACCCCGCGCCGCGCTGGGCGCCCGGCGCTACACCGGCTGGGCGCGCTAGCCGGGCGGTGGCGGACATGCCTCGTGTCACGCGACCCGGCGGGGAGCGCCCCGAGACCAACGAGGGCCCCGAGCGGAACCAGGGCCCCGAGACCAACCAGAAGGAAACTGCCATGCCTACCTACGACACTCCTGAACCCATCACCGTGACGGTGGAACTCGGGCTCGGTGACATCCGGATCGCGGCAAGTGACCGCGCCGACACCATCGTCGTGGTGCGCCCGAGCGACAGCGCCAAGAAGTCCGACGTGACCGCCGCCGAGCAGACGCGCGTGGAATACGCCGCCGGCAGGCTGCTGGTCAAGGCGCCGAAGGGATGGCGGCAGTACGCCCCCCGCGGGGGCGGCGAGTCCATCGACGTGCACATCGACCTGCCGGCCGGCTCGCACGTGCGGGGTGAGGCGGGGATAGCGGCATTCCGCTGCACCGGCCGCCTCGGGGAATGCCGCTACAAGACCGGCGTCGGCGACGTCCGGCTCGAGCAGGCTGGCGCGGTGGAGCTCAAGACCGGCAGCGGTGACATCACCGTGGACGAGGCCGACGGCGACGCCGAGCTCACCACCGGTTCCGGCGCCGTGCGGGTCGACCGCATCGACGGCGCCGCGGTGGTCAAGAACTCCAACGGGGACACGTGGATCGGCGAGGTCACCGGCGACCTGCGGGTGAGCGCGGCCAACGGCAAGATCGCGGTCGAGCAGGCGCACGCCTCGACGGCAGCCAAGGCCGCCAACGGCGGCGTCCGCCTCGGCGAGGTGCGGCGCGGTCCCGTCCTCGCCCAGACCGGATTCGGCAAGGTCGACATCGGCATCCCCGACGGCATCGCCGCCTGGCTGGACCTCACCACCCGCTTCGGCAACGTGCAGAACGACCTGGACGCCGCCGAGCGCCCGGAACCGGGCGAGGACACGGTTGAGGTACGCGCCCGCACCTCGCACGGGGACATCACCATCCGCCGCTCATCCGCGACGGGCACCGGGAAGGGCAGAGCATGACCACCACCACCTTCCGGCCGGCGCTGACAGCCACCGGCCTGCGCAAGTCGTTCGGCGACAAGATCGTTCTCGACGGCATCGACCTTGACATCGCGGAAGGGACGATCTTTTCGCTGCTCGGCCCCAACGGCGCCGGGAAGACCACCACGGTCCAGATCCTGTCGACGCTGCTGCGCGCCGACGCCGGCGAGGTTCACGTCGCCGGGTTCGATCTCAGGCGCGAGCCCGAGGCGGTGCGCGCCGCGATCGGCGTCACCGGCCAGTTCTCGGCGGTGGACAACCTGCTCACCGGCGAAGAGAACCTGGCCCTGATGGCGGACCTTCATCACCTGGACCGGCGGGCGGGCCGCCGCCTCGCCGGCGAATTGCTCGACCGGTTCGACCTGGCCGGGGCGGCCAGGCAGATGGTCGCGACGTACTCGGGCGGCATGCGGCGCCGGCTGGATCTCGCCATGACCCTCATCGGCGACCCGCGGATCATCTTCCTCGACGAGCCGACCACGGGCCTGGACCCCCGCAGCCGGCGCACCATGTGGCAGATCATCCGCGAGCTCGCCGCCGCGGGAGTCACGATCTTCCTCACCACCCAGAACCTGGAGGAGGCCGACCAGCTCGCCGACCGCATCGCCGTCCTCGACCACGGCCGCCTGGTCGCCGAGGGCACACCCGACGAGCTCAAACGCCGGATCCCCGGTGGTCATGCCCGGCTCCACTTCCGCGACCTGACCGGGCTGGACACCGGCGCCAGGGTTCTCGGTGCGGCCTCACGCGACAGCGACGCGCTCATCCTGCAGGTCCCGACCGACGGGACCCCCCAGTCCCTGATGGCCATGCTCGACCGGCTCGGCCCCGACGCCGCATCCGTGGAGCGCATCACGGTGCATACGCCAGACCTCGACGACGTCTTCTTCGCCCTCACGGGCCATCCGCAGGAAGGACGGGTGAACCCATCATGAGCACGCTCACCTACGCCATGCGCGACTCGGCCACGATGTTGCGCCGCGACATGCGGCACTCCCTGCGCTACCCGATGATGGCCATCAGTGGCGTGGCGGTGCCCATCTTCTTCCTGCTGCTGTTCGCCGGCGTGTTCGGCAACACGCTGCGCGCCGGCCTCGGCACCGCCGCCCCCGCCGGCGGCCGCTACATCGACTACCTCGCCCCCGCCGTCCTGGTGATGACCGCGGCCTCCAGCGCCGAGGGGACCGCCGTGAGCATCTGCACCGACATGAGCGAGGGCATCATCGCGCGGTTCCGCACCATGGCCATCGCCCGCACCTCGGTCCTGACCGGCCAGGTGCTCGGCAGCCTCATCCGCACCCTGATCAGCGGCGTGCTCGTCGTCGTGGTCGCGGTCGCGCTCGGGTTCCGCCCGGCCGCCACCCCGGCCGGGTGGGTGGCCGCGGCCGGCCTCTTCGCCCTGCTCACCGTGGCCCTGACGTGGCTGGCCACCGCCTTCGGGCTGGTGGCCAAGACCCCGGCCGGCGCGAACAGCCTGGCGCTCCTCCTGGTCATACTGCCGTTCGTCAGCAGCGCCTTCGTGCCCACCGGCTCCATGCCAGCCGGAGTCCGCTGGTTCGCCCAGAACCAGCCCTTCACCCCGGTCATCGACACCCTGCGCGGCCTGCTCAGCGGCACGCCCATCGGGCACGACGCCATCCTCGCCCTGGCCTGGTGCGCCGGCCTCACCGCCCTCGGCTACCTGTGGGCCCGCGCCCGCTACAACCGCGACCCGGGCCGCTGACCCCTGCCAGCGGGCGATAACTCGCGGTGCCGCAGCTTCTTGCTGCTGTAGCGCAGCCGCTCCCGCGCCTGCTGCGTCCGCCCGCAGGCCTCATTCGCGGCGGCGACCTTGATCGCCCGCTCCAGGTCCGCCTGGCCGATAAGCCCGTTCGAGAACAGGAATTCCCCCAGCTCACGCTGGTGACCTGTTTCGTTCCAGATACGCCGCTGCAGTTCCTTCTTGTATTCCGAGACCGCGCCCTCGCCGCTGAGGTCGAGCGCGATCGCCACCTCGGCCATCGGGACGGCCAGCGGCGCTAGCCCACCGCGGATGAAGTCCCGGTAGTAATAGGCCATCGCCATGCAGGCCGTGGGATTGCGCTGGAAGTAGCGCGTCACCTGGGGCACCGCATCGGACACAGCGGTTCTGGCTGGTGCCGGGGAGCCATTTTCCCGGCCCGGGCCAGGTGTGGTCGCCAGGCCTTCGCTCGGGGGAACGGTCGTCTGGTCACGCTCGTCCAGGGCCACATAGATGTTCACCGGCAGCACCCAGTCCCCGACGCTGATGAGCCAGACGCCGGCGTCGAGCCGTGCTGGCCGCGCCTCAAGGACCGCCTGGGCCACCGGCAGCACGTACCGGGCCGCGGCCTCCACCGCCTGATGGTCCGGGGTGGTCCCGGCGACGTATGGCGCCACGTAGACGGCGTGGGTGGTGTCGCGGCTGAACAGTTCCCAGTGGTGGTGCACATAGCGAAGGGCCGGGCAGCGCGGGGACCGGTGCAGGCTGCGGTCTTCCCCCCCGCTCAGCAGATTCCGGTCCAGCCAGGTGATCTCGTCAGCCGGGCGGTCCTGCCACTTGCCGCTTTCACCCGACCAGACAGCCAATTCCGGCATTGCCATTCACCTGCCGCCCCTAGCATGGCCCGGCATCGGCACATTCATCCCCACGTGGTCCCCGTAACGATGATAGCCAGCTGACCGGCTCGCCCCCGCGTTCGAAACGGCCAGCCGGATGACGGCTGCCGCCCAGCGTCCTGACCCGTCCCGGCGCACCAGCAGCGGGCCCGTGCTAGCCCGGCCGGCCTGGGGGCACACGTAGCCGCAACTGGGTGTGGAGGCCGAACCGCAGCCGGTCGTTGTCCCAGACCGGCACCCGCTCGCCCGGCCGGACGATATGCCCGTTGACCCACGTTCCGTTCCCGGTGACCCCCGGCAGCAGCCACCAGCCGCCGTCGGCGTAGTTCAGCGTCGCGTGCGCACGGCTGACGGTCTGGTCATCCAGGACGATATCGCTCGCCGGATCTCGTCCGACCCGCACCAAACGGCTGGCGAGGAGGTATTCGCCGGCGACGCCCTGCTCCCCCCACAGCCAGGCGCGCAGCGATCCGGCGGCCAGGACCGAAGGAGCGCGCGGGCGTGCTTCCCCCTCCGGCACGGTCGGCCAGTCAACCGCGCCCGTGGCGGCCCACTCCCCGCTGCCTACCGGAGGCAGTTTCAGCGCGGCGAGCCCGGCGAGGCGCTTGCGGAGTGCATCGTCGCCCGGCCCGCTGCCCGGCTCCTCGATGGTGTCGGCATCGGCATAGGGGTCTGCCCGCTGCGCGGCCGGGTCGGCCCGGCTGGCCCGGCTGGCCCGGGCGGCCCGGGCGGCCGCGAGCCTGGCGCACGCCGCGATGAGAAGAACCGCGGCGGCCACTGAGGCGGCCACGACCAGTGCCCCCACCCACCCCAGGGCCACCGGGGCCGGGCCGGGGCTTGTCATGTGCCGTCCCCGTCTTCCGGATGATCAGCTGCCGCGGGCCCGCCAGCCGCGCCGTCGGCTGTTCCCGGCATTCCGCCGGCCCTTCCCGGCATTCCGCCGGCCCTTCCCGGCCCTCCATCGGCCGTTCCCGGCACGCCGCCGGCCGTTCCCGGCACACCGCCGGCGTTCCCGGCACACCGCCGGCGGCCTCCGCCTCGACGGTGTTCGCATCGCGGGCGCCGGGCGCCAGCAGGCCGGCGCTCCCTCCACCGTGTCGCCCGATCTCGCGGAACCCTGCCAGGCACGCGCACCGGCGGCCGCGCGGGGATGCCACTGGGCGAACAGCAGCGCGGTCTTCGGCTCCCGCACCACCCGCGGGCCGACCAGGAAGTCGGCGTCGACGCTGTCCTGCACGCGCTCGAGGACGGCAGCCAGTTGCACCCAGGCCCGTTCCGCCATGGTCGCCGCGGTGCCCGGGCACCGCATCTGCGGGTCGATCCGCAGCCACTGGCGCACGAGCATGTCCAGGTCCTCTGGTACGTAGCTGATGAGCTCCCCGACCGGGACCGGATCCACCGAGCTGACGAGGTGCTTGATCTCGTCGTAGGACTCATAGCGGTACCGGCCGGAGGCATCCACCAGCCCGGCCGCCTGGGCCTCCCGGAACAGCGGCGGATACCCGGTCAGCATCCGGTAGAGCACCGCGCCGAGGGCGCGGATGTCCGCGTTCCTGTTGATCCAGCTGGAGTCCCGGCGTTCCATCTGCTCGGGCGGGGCGTAGAACGGCGTGAACCGGGCCGCGGTGGTCGTGTCGTTGCCGCCGTTGACCCGCTGGTACTGCTGGGCCAGGCCGAAATCGATGAGCTTGACGGTCCCGTCCTCGGTGAGGGCAACGTTGGCCGGCTTGAGATCGAGGTGGACGAAGCCGCGGTCCCAGGCGGCCCGGAGCCCGGCGAGGATCTGCACCGCTATGGCCAGCACCTGCCCGATGGTCAGGGAGTCCTGCCGGGTTGTCTCGCGCAGGTGCTCCTCAAGCGTCTTCGGGTAGAGCCGGGTGACGATGTAGAAGCCGTGCTCCGGGTCGAGATCGCAATCGAGCACCTCGGCGATGTTGTCGTGCACATGCACCAGCGGCAGCGACATCTCCATCTGCGCCTGGCGGCGTTCCCGGAGCGCGTGCGGGCCGTCGGCCCTGGGCGGCGGTGCGATGATCTTGACAACAACCTCGAACGGGTACTCCCGGCGCAGGTCGGCGGCCACGAGCGGGACCCGGCCCGAATGCGACATATCCGTCAGCGGCCGTTTGACAAGCCAGCGGTTGCCGATCACCCAGCCCGCCGAGGCGCCGTCCCCGCCTTCCCCGCCTTGTCCCGGGCGGCGCCACGAGGGGTGCCGGCCGTTCGGGGCGGCGAGTCCGTTGGGGGCTGCGAGCCCGTTCGGGTTGGCGGTCACCGGATCCACGCCGTTCACCGGGCGCCCGGCGCCTGCCTCCACCGCGCGGCGCCCGTACTCGGCCGCCACCGCGACCCGGTGATACTCGAGGTCGTGCTCGCGGGTGATGGCGCCCTTGTGGCTCTCGTGATCGCTGTCCGCCGCCGCGTCGGGCATCGCGTTGCGCGCCAGCCTGACCGCGGCGCTGCGCTGGAGGTGGTCAGACAGGGTTGGCGGGGAGAAGGTCTTCAGTAGGACAGGCGCAAGGTCGATGAACATCAGCGCCATCCAGAGCAGGAGCCGGCGCAGCAGGAAGCCGGGATTCTGCCGGCTCAGGGTGTCCAGCGCCCGTTCGCGTGCCAGCAGGCCGTTGTCGGCGAGGATCGTCGCGGTGGCCTTGCCGATCTTCTGGGTTGCCTGGGCGCGGAGGGCGGCCGTCTTGGCCTGCGCGGTGGCGGTGGCGGTGTTGAGAGCCCGCAGGGCGGCGTTCTTCTGGCGCAGGGCGTTCCGCCACGCGAAGTAATCCTGCGTCGTCTGGGGTCCCTGTCCCGGGACTCCGGTGATCTCCCCCTGCGGGAGATGGCAGTTGGCGGTCAGCTCGCAGATGTAGATCGTGTGCGCCCTGTCGGCCTTACGGGTAGCCGCCGCGACGGCGGCCTTCGCGGCTGTCACCGGCTGATTCACGATCGCGATCTGGCGGTTGGCCGCGGCGTTGATCTGCGCGGTCTGCTGGGCGATGTCCACGACGTGCTGCGCATTCAGCTGCTGGTTGATCTCCGGGCCGAATATGGCCAGGACGATGGGCTCGCTGATGACCAGGCCCACGAGCGCCGCCATGGTGAAGCGGACAAGGAAATGCACCGCCTTGGATCCCGTCCGCGGCGGCCGGCCTGTTCCGCCTCCGCCGCGGTGAGCGGACCGTAGTCGAGGCTGCTGACGATCCAGCGGTCGAAATTCAGGACGATGGCCCCCCACAGCATGCCCACCGGGAGGAACCGGAGCCAGCCGTGACCCGGGAAGACCAGCGACAGCGCCACGGTCAGCGAGGCCGTCGCGGCGAGCGCGGTGAGCAGCACGATGCCGCCCATGGAGGTGTACCGGACCCGGTCGGGCACGGTGCGGACGAACACGGGGTCCACGCCCGCGACGCGCAGCAGGAAGCCGGTCCGCACGATCCAGACGACCAGCAGGATCAGCGCGAGGGCAACTCCGGATACCAGGACGATCCCCCACATGGACGGCCCTTTCTGCCTGGCCCTGGGCGGAACCAGGCGGCTGGCACGTGGATCACGATTGTCCCAGCCGCGCGGGCCCGGCAGCCAGGGCGTGAGACCGTTCCCCGGCAAGCCGGGAATTCCCCGCCAAGGCTCGACATCGCGATCGTGTGTGTGATAGCGGGAGCCGGGTCACCGCACCTCGACCCGGGACACCAGCGCGCCGGCCTGCCGGCCCCACTGGATCGAGTCACCGTCGCGGATCACGTGATCGCCGGTGAGCGGCGTCCCGTTGAGGGCGACCCCGTTGGTGCCCAGCACGGTGATCCACCACTCACCGCCGGTGCAGGCGAATCTGGCATGCACCCGCGAGACGGTAGGTTCGGCCGGCAGCACCAGTTCGGCGGCATCGCCCCGCCCCGCGCGGGCCCCCGATATCCGGGTCTCCGCGACCATTCCTCCGGTCACCAGCCGTAGCAGCGGGTTCTGGGCCGCCTCGGAAACGGTCGCCTCGCCGGCCATGACGGTCTCCGCCAGCACCGGGTCGCCGCGTGTGAAACCGTCATGAAACCCCTCGGCGGTCCCGCCGACCGGAACCGGAACCCGGCCAGCGCGGACCGGGACCCGGCCAGCGTAGACCGGGATCCGGCCAGCGCCGTGCTTGCGCTGCCTGAGCCGGTAGCGGCCGGGCGGAACCTCGGGGTCCCCCACCACATTCACCTCGACCGGGATATCACGGGCAATCCGCGCCGAGCAGGCGCCGACCTCCGCCTCGTACGCCTCCGCCGCGTTCGCGTTGACCAGCGCCAGGTCGATCACGTCCGCCAGGGACTCCAGATCGGCCGGGTTCATGCACACCTCGACGGCACTCGGCGCGAGCAGCGAGCCGTTCGGCATGACGATGAACACCTCGGACAGGTGCCGCAGGGCCAGGTGGAGCACCTCGCGGCCGTCCCGCCACGGCCGCGTGGCCAGGCCCCGCACCAGCGGATGATCCCGGCCGATTCCGAAGCTGCGCAGCGTCATCGCAACGACCACGGCGAGCGCGGCCAGCAGGAGCAAGAGCACCAAGCTGCCGATCAGCGAGCCCAGCACGAGCCGGAGAACCAGCCAAACGCCGACGACCGCCGCAGCGATCGCCCACCGCCGCCGTGCCCGGGGCGGGCCACCTGCCATCCGGCGCCCGCCGTTGCCGCTGCCAGCCATCGTGACTCCATCCGTCCACGCGGGTGCCGGGCAGTAGCCCCCGCTTCGCGTGTCGAGAATGCGCGGACGATCATGCACGGGTCAACGCCTCGCACGGAGTTCCCAGAGATCTGGGAGTCCTCACGGGCCGATCAGTTCTGCGCCCCGGATGACCTGGGCCGGGCGGATGAGCCACCGCGGAAACCGGTCCCGCGGGCCCTCCTGGCAACAGAATGCGGCAGCGCCGACCGGACGGCGCCGCAATTTCACCGGCGCGGCGGGACGCGACGATTCATGCGGGATAAGGCGGCCCGCTACCTTCCTGCCTCATGGCCCATTTTCGCTGCGTGCCGCGTTGACAGCCGCCCATCTGGCCCGAGACGATCAGGGTCATGTCCAAAAGTGTGTCAGTGATTGTCACCGATGACCTCGATGGCTCCGAGAAAGCCGAGACAGTCTCGTTCGGACTCGACGGCGTGAACTACGAAATCGACCTCGGCAAGAAGAACCGGGCCAAGCTGGAGCGGGCACTCGCCCCGTTCATCGAGGCTGGCCGGCGGGCACCGCGCGGTGGCCGGCGGCGGGGCGCGAGCCGCGCAGGTGGCTCACCGGCTGACCGCGGCGCGGTGCGGGCCTGGGCGAGGGCGGCCGGACTGCAGGTCTCCGAGCGCGGCCGGATCAGCGCCGACATCATGGCCCAGTACGACGCAGCCCATTAGGCGGCCATACATCCGGGTGCCGGGACGTGGTCCGCAAGGTCGTCACGTCGCGGTTTCGGCCCTTTTCTCGGCGGCGAAATGTTCGATCGCGCGAAATCCCTCCTGCATGACCTTCGACTGGCTCCCCGGCACGTCCACGAATCTGGTCCACAGTCGCATCCCGCCGTGCGGGTCGGTCATCCACCGCGTCGCGATGCGTGTGTGCGTGTCGTTGACCGGGTCCAGCGTCCACTCCGCGGTCCCACGAAAGTCACCGTCGAAGTAGTCAAGGACAAGCCGCCGTTCCGGCTCGAAAGCTGTCACCCGCCCGGCGAAGCGCGCCGTGCCGAATCGCTGGCCGAGCGGGCCGTCGCCGTTGACGGCGAAGTTGACGATCGCACCGACCTCGGTGGGGGGCTTGTCGCCGCGCTGCCGCATCTCCAGGAAGGGCTGCCACCACTGGCTCCGGCCAGCCGCCTCATCCAGCAAGGCCCGGACAATCTCGGCCGGGGTCGCCGCGATGGTCGCCTCGTCCAAGACGTCGTAGGTAGTCATCTTGCCCTCCTCGCCTCGAACGGCGGCGCTCGCCCTGACCGGCGACGATATCGCCTCCTGCATCTATGTCGCGGCGCAGGCGACCCCGGCGCTAGGGCCAAACGTCCTTAACCGGGCCACGCGCCACTTTCAGCCACGGTCAGTACCAGAACGGGACTGTGCCGTGGGCTGCCAGATCAGCCCCAGCGGGATGTGGGCGCGGGGCAGCGGACCTAGCATGCGTGGTATGAGCGCACCTGTCTTAGACAACGAACGCACCCGCGCCAGGCTCGCGACGGCCAGACCATACCTCCTCGGCGGCCTGGCTTCACTGTCCGTCGGCGCCGCGGCGATCCACTTCGCTGTCATGTTCGAGCACTTCGCTGAGTACACCCTGTACGGCGTGTTCTTTCTCGTCGTCTCCTGGGCCCAGATGATCTGGGCCGCCGTCGTGCTGTGGCGGCCGGCGCGGCTGTGGCTGTGGCTGGGCACGGCAGGGAACGCCCTCGTCCTCGCGGTATACGTCGCGTCCCGTACCACGGGGCTGCCGATCGGCCCGGACGCCAGCAACCCGGAACCGGCCGGCAACCTGGACGTGGTGAGCGCGACCCTGGAGTTCGCCCTGATCGCCGGGTGTGCGGCGCTCTTGTGGCGGCCGTCGCTCGCCGACCGGCCAGTTCGCCGCCGCGGCACCGTCGCGGCCGTCGCCAGCCTGGCGGTCGTCCCGGCTTTTGTGATCGCGGTGACCTCAGCCGTGATGACACCCGGCTGGGCCGGCCCTGAGGGCCCGGCAGGCATGGCGGCGGGGGCGGCGGCGGCGCCGGGCATGCCCGGAATGGGATCGACCGCCGGCCTGCCGGACATGAAGATGTACGGCTCCATCGCGCCCCCGACCGCGGCGCAGGTCATCGCCGCCGGCCAGCTGATCAAGGAGACCGACGCGAGCCTCGCCAGGTACCGCAGCGTGCAGGCCGCCTTCGCCGCGGGGTACACCTACGTCCTGCGCACCAACGGCGAGGAGCACCTGCTCTACGACGGCGGCAATCCCAGCTACGCCGGCCTCAATCCGCGGGACCCGTCCTCCCTGGTCTATGCGATCGACGTGCCGCACCATGCGCCGGTCCTGCTCGGCGCCATGTACATCGAGAGCAGGAACACGAACGGCCCGCAGATCGGCGGATCGCTGACCCGCTGGCACGCGCACCTTGTGGTGTGCGCTGGCGGCCGGCCGGCCATCGCCGGGTTCGGCGTCCAGCTGCGGGGCTCCTGCAACCCGGCGACCTGGCAGGACAGGTACACGGCGCAGATGCTGCATGTGTGGGTCGTGCCCTACCCGGGCGGCCCCTTCTCCGACGACCTCAGCCTGGCGGCGACCAACGCCGCGGCCCGGGCCGCCCTCGGCGGGAAATAGGGGCGGCGCTCCGGGAGGGGCATCGGCCGGCCTGGAGACCGGGTGCGGCAAGGGGTGCCGCGGCGCCTCAGAACCTCTGGCGGTAAGCCCGCCACCCGCCGTAGCGCGTGATGTCGGTGTGGACGCCGCGTTCGTGCTCACCCCGCCGCAATATCATGCCAAACGACAGCTCCCCGGCCGCGGGATCCCCGGCCCCGGGCCCGGCGGGCCCGGCGGCGAGCGCCACGATCGACAGCTCAAGCTCCGGCGGCTCCCCCGCCAGCAGATCATTGAGCTGGCTCATCGGCACGTCGAACAGCTCCCCCAGGATCGGCTGCCCCCCCTCGCTGACCGGGCGGAGGGCGGGGAACTCGTCCCTGACCGAGTAGAACCGGTAGCGCGGCAGGGTGCGCCGCTCGCCGATCAGCTCGGCGCCCGAGATGTGCCGGTGCAGCGGGCCGCCCCGCATCCCGTCACCGGTCAGGAACATCAGGGCCAACGGTGTCTCCTTCCGGTCCGCCCGCCGCCGGTCCCACGATGTCGCCGGGCCTGACGGGCACCCGCCGGAGTGGCCTTCCGGTCGCGGCGCGGACCGCCGCCACGATCGCCGGGGTGGAGGAGATCGTCGGCGGCTCCCCCACTCCGCGCAGCCCGTACGGGGCGTGCGGGTCGGCGAGTTCGAGGATGTCCAGGCTCATCGGCGGCATGTCGAGAATCGTGGGGATCAGGTAGTCCGTGAACGACGGGTTGCGCACCGCCCCGTTGGCCACCTGGATCTCCTCCATGAGCGCCAGCCCGAGGCCCTGCGCCGTGCCGCCGTGGATCTGGCCGGCCAGCGCGAGCGGGTTCATCGCCTTCCCGACGTCCTGGGCGGTGGTGAGTTCCACCACCTTGACCAGGCCGAGCTCGGTGTCCACGTCCACCACGGCGCGGTGCGCCGCGAAGGCGTACTGGACGTGGGCGTTGCCCTGGCCGGTGTCCGCGTCGAGCGGCTGTGTGGGCCGGTGCCGCCAGGTGACGGTCTCCTCGATCGCCTCATCCCCGAGCAGGGCGGCCAGGTCCGCCAGCACGCCGGTGCTCTGCGACACGACCTTGCCGCCGGAAAGCGTGAGGTCTTCGGGGGGGACGCCGTACCGGCGGGCTGCCCGCTCGAAGACGGCCCTGCGCACGGCCGCGCAGGCCGCCCGCACCGCACCGCCGGTGACATAGGTCTGGCGGGACGCCGACGATGAGCCCGCGCTGCCGACCGTGGTGTCGGCGGGCTGGATGACGACCCGTTCCACCCCCAGCTCGGTCCTGGCGATCTGTGCCTGGACGGTGACCAGGCCCTGGCCGACCTCGGCGGCCGCGGTGTGCACGGTGACGGCTGGCTCGCCCGCCACGGCCTGGAGCCGGACCCTGGCCGTGGAATAGTCGTCGAAGCCCTCGGAGAAACCCACGTTCTTGATGCCGATGCCGAAACCGACGCCGCGCACCACACCTTCCCCGTGGGTGGTGTTGGAGACCCCGCCGGGCAGCGCGCGCAGGTCCGGAGCATCAGCCGGGCGGGCCGGGTCAGCCGGGTCAGCCGGGTGGGCCGGCCCGGGCGGCAGGGGTGCGCCGGAGACCCGGCGCAGCAGTTCGGCGACCGGGGCCGCCGAGTCCACCACCTGCCCGGTGGGCATGACCGAGCCCTGCGACATCGCGTTGCGGATGCGCAGCTCCACCGGGTCCATCGCCAGCCGCCGCGCCAGTTCGTCCATCTGCGATTCGTAGGCGAAGCAGGCCTGGACGGCGCCGAATCCCCGCATCGCGCCGCAGGGCGGGTTGTTCGTGTACACGGCGTAGACGTCGATCGCCACGTTCGGCACCTCGTAGGGGCCGGCCCCGAGGGTGGCCGCGTTCGCCGCCACCGCGGGCGAGCTCGACGTGTAGGCCCCCCCGTCGAGATAGGTGCGGCCGGTGACGGAGACCAGCCGCCCGTCGGCCGTCGCACCGTGCTCGTAATACAGCCTCGCCGGATGGCGGTGCACGTGCCCGAAGAAGGACTCCTCGCGGGAGTAGACCATCTTCACGGGGCGGCCGGCATGCAGCGCGAGCAGGCACGCGTGGATCTGCATGGACAGGTCCTCACGGGCGCCGAACGCGCCGCCGACGCCGGCCAGGACCAGCCGCACCTTCTCCTGCGGCAGGCCCAGGCTGGCCGCGACCTGTGCCTGGTCAACATGCAGCCACTGGGTGGCGACGTACAGCTCGACCCCGCCGTCATCGGTGGGCACCGCGAGGCCGGACTCGGGGCCGAGGAACGCCTGATCCTGCATGCCGACCTCGTAGGCCCCGCGGACCACGATGTCGGCGGGTGCGTGCGGGTCTCCCCTCCGGATCCGCACGTGCCTGACCAGGTTGCCGCCCGGGTGGACCGCTGCCGCGCCGGGGAGCAGCGCGGCCTGCGCATCGGTCACCGGGGCGCGCACGTCGTAGTCGACGGTGATCGCGGCCGCCGCGCGGCGGGCGGTTTCCGGGTGATCGGCCGCGACGATCACGACCGGCTCGCCCTGGTAGCGGACCTCGCCCGCGGCCAGCACCGGCTGGTCGACCGCCTCGAGGCCGAAATTCTTGCGCCCGGGCACGTCGTCGTGGGTCAGCACGGCGGCGACGCCGGGCAGGCGCAGCGCACCGGACAGGTTCACCGCCCGGATACGGGCCCGCGGGTGGGGGCTGCGCAATGTCGCCCCCCACAGCATGTCGGCCATCCACAGGTCGGAGGAGAACGCGAACTCGCCGGTCACCTTCAGGATGCCGTCCGGGCGCGGGGCACTCGCGCCGACGCCCGTCTCCGGCCGCCCGGTGACGGTGGCCGGGGAAGAACGGCCGGGCGCGCTGCGGTTCACCGGGCCGGCGCCCATCGCGCTACGGCTCACCGGGCGCACCGCCGGACCGGCGTTCCGCCGCCAGCCGCACGGCGCCGAGGATGTTCTCATACCCGGTGCAGCGGCACAGGTTGCCGGCGAGCGCCTCGCGGATCTCGGGGTCGGCCGGGCGCGGGACCCGGCGCAGCAAATCGTCCGTGGCCACGATCAGCCCGGGCGTGCAGAACCCGCACTGGACCGCGCCGGCGTCGAGGAACGCCTGCTGCACCACGCCGAGCGTTCCGCCCTCGGTGACCCCTTCCACGGTGCGCACGATCCGTCCCTGGGCCTGTCCCGCGGCGACCAGGCACGCGCAGACGACGACGTCATCGAGGTAGACCGTGCAGGAGCCGCACTCTCCCTGCTCGCAGGCGTTCTTGGAGCCCGGCAGGCCGAGCCGCTCCCGGAGCACGAACAGCAGCGACTCTCCTTCCCACACGTCGTCGGCGACGGCGGGCGACCCGTTGAGCGTGCAGGTCACGCGCATTGCTGGTGCTCCTCCTGATAGGACCGCCAGGCCCAGGCCAGGGTGCGCCTGGCCATCACGGCGAGCGAGTGGCGCCGGTAGGCGGCGGTGCCCCGCACATCGTCGACGGGTGCCGCCGCCCGCGCGACGAGGTCGCCGAAGCGCCGCACGGCCGGCTCGGGAAGCGGCCCGCGCGAATGCCACAGCCCGCGCTCGGCCAGCTCGGCGGCGAGGAAGTCCTCGGCGTCGGCCGCCGGGCGGGGGGTAGGGGCGGCAGAACCGAAGCCGGTGCCCACCCGGCCCTGCTCCGGATGCAGCGCGATCGCGAACGAGGACACCGCGATGACCATCGCGTTCCGCACGCCCACCTTGGCGAACTGCTGCGGGCCGTCGGCCACCGGGACCAGGACCGCGGCGATCAGCTCATCGGGAGCCAGCGCCGAGCGTTTCACCCCGGTGTAGAACTGCCGGGCCGGGATGTGCCGCACTCCCCGCACGGACGCGGCCTCGATCACCGCGTCGCAGGCCAGCAGCGGGGGGTGCGCGTCGCCGGCTGGGGAGGCGGAGCCGAGGTTGCCGCCGACGGTGCCCCGGTTGCGGATTTGCGGCGAGCCGACGGTGCGGGATGCCAGCGCGAGGCCCGGCAGCCGGCCGCTGAGCTCGCTGATCACCCGGGCGTACGGGACGCCCGCGCCCAGCCGGATGATGCCCCCCTCAACAGACCATTCGGCCAGGTCGCGGATCCCCGTGAGGTCGAGCAGCGCGGCCGGGCGCACCCGGTCAAAGTTGATCTCGACCATCACGTCGGTTCCCCCGGCAAGCGCCAGCGCGTCCGGGTGCGCTGCCTTGATGGCGAGCGCATCCGGCCAGGTCGCAGGCCGCAAGAACTCCATGACGGACAGTACAGCCGCCGCCCCGGCCGCTGGCCAGGGACAGAAACGCCGAAACCCGGGTCGTCAGACGCCGGCCGTTTGTAGATTCCTCCAAACACCGATTTACGCTGAACGATAGCGTCGTGGCCAGCCCGCCCCGCCACGGCGGTCACGGCCGTGGCTGATGCCAGGAGAGCGGCCGGCGGGCGGGACGGGAACGCCGAGGAGACGACGGCAGTGTTGTTGAGCGCCCTGGTGGAATCACCGCAGCTGCGGCTGCGGGTGCTGACCGGTGAGGATGCCCTGGATCGGCCGGTGGCCGGGGTGTTCACCACGGACCTGCTCGACCCGGGCAGGTACCTGACGGGCGGCGAGATCGTCCTGACCGGCCTGATGTGGTGGCGGAGCCCGGAGGATTCACCGGTATTTGTCTCCGCGCTGGCGGACGCTGGGGTGGCCGCGCTGGGGGCCGGGGACGCCATGCTCGGGTCGGTCCCGCCTGATCTGGTCGAAGCCTGCCGTCAGCACGGGCTCCCGCTGTTCGAGGTCCCTGTCGATGTGTCGTTCGCGGCTATCACCGAGCAGGTGATGCGGGCGTTCTTGCGGCCGGAAGGGCCCGGCCCGGCCGTCGCTCGGCTCCGGCTGCTGGCGCGCGCGGACCATGTGGGTGACCAGGATCCTGCGGGTGGCCGGGATCCCGTGGACGCGATGGGAACCCTGTTCACCGTGGCGGACGCGGAGTACGGGGTGGCCGGGTGGGTGTTGTCCGCGACCGGGCGGCTCGTGGCCGGAACGCGGTCCGCCCCGGACGCGCCGCTGCGGTCCGTGCTGGCTGGCGCGTGCCTGACCGAGCCGGAGCTTCCTGCCACGGTGACAGCCGGCAGCGCGCTGTTCGCACTCTTCGCCGTCGAGGACCAGCTGGGCCAGCAGGGCCAGCAAGGCCAGCAAGGCCAGCCTGCCGACCGCCTGGCCTGCTGGTTCGTGGTCTTCGACGGTGATCACACCGCCTGGGATGACGGGCGGCGGGCAATCGCGGCCGAGCTTGCCGTGCTGGCTGCCGGCTACCGGGCCCGCCACGAGGACCGTCAGCGGGCCCGCCGCCGGGCAGCCGACGGGCTGCTCGGACGGCTGCTTGAGTGGCGGCCCGGGCGGGAGACCGGCGAGGGGGAAGTCACCGCGCAGGTGATAGCGGCGGCGGCCCGGGAGTGCGGGCTGTCCCCCCGCGATCCCCTTGCCGCGGTTGCCGTGACGCCCGGGCAGGCGGCGCGGGTGCTGCTTGAGGATGTGCTGCCAGGCTCCGCCGCCGGCGTGTGCGGCGACGCGGTGGTCGCCGTCGCCCGTGGTGGCCGCGACGTGACCGGCCGGGTCGCCGGTGCCGCTGCCGGGCTGGGGCGGGTGCCCGGGCTTGACCTGGCTTTCGGCGTGAGCGCGCTGGCGGCAGAGGGCGGGCCGGATGGCGATCCGGACGGCGGCCAGCCCACGAACAGCGGCGGCGGTCCGGCCGCGGCCTGGGCCGCCGGGCTGGCCCGCGCCGTGACCGAGGCCCGGCAGGCGGGGCGGCTCGCGGCACTGCTCGGGGCGGGGGTGCGCGTCGTGGACGGCGCCGAGCTCGGCTCCTTCGAACTCCTGCTCGCCATGGTGCCCGCCGAAGCGCGCCATGCCTACCACGCCAGGCTGCTGGCGCCGCTGCTGGCCTACGACCGTGACCACGGGACGGAGCTCGTGCCCACCCTGGAGGTGTTCCTCGGCTGCTCCGGCTCATGGACCAGGGCGGCCGAAACGATGTTCGTGCACGTCAACTCGCTCAGGTACCGGATACGCCGGATCGAGGAACTGACCGGGCGCAGCCTGCGCTCGCTCGAGGACCAGGCCGCTCTCCTGCTGGCGCTGCGGCTGGCAGGCTCAGCCGCCGAGGATCAGCGCGCGCACCCGCCGCGCGGCGGCGGTGTCCAGGCCGGGCAGTTCCCCGCCGGATAGCACCGCCTGCAGGCGGGCGGGCTGCTCGTAGGGGCGCCGTCCCGCCATCTCGGCGGCCGCCGGACCGCTCACCGCGCACGCGCCGGCCAGCACGGCGAGTGCCTGGTCAGCAGGCAGCCGGTCGAACCAGCGCAGGCCCAGCCGGGCCCGGCCGCCGGCCGTCAGCACACCGAACAGCCGCAGCCTCGCGAGCCCGCCGTCGGGACGGATCTCCAGCCGCACGTGGGTGGCCGGCCGCTCCGGAGCCTGGCCGGTTCCGAACCGGTGCCTGGTATCGGGCTGCAGGGGGGCCGGGGGCAGGACGTCGAACCAGTCCGCCCCGTCAACGCCGGTCTCGCTCGCGTCGCAGCCGCGCAGCGCCGCCGTGGCCGGCGCGTTGCCGAGAAAGCACGAGGTGTCGACCACGGCCTGGCGGATGTGACCGGCCGCGGCCAGCCGGAACAGCACCCAGTCGTGGCCAGGGCCCCGCCGCCGCCTGGTCTCCCAGCCGTCGCCCATCACGGCCGCCCGGCCGGGGCCGATCATGTTCTCGGGGGGCGAATAGAAGCGGTCGCTGGCGGCCACCACCGTGCCGCCGTTCTCCAGCGCCACGAGGTCGAGCGGCAGCCCGTTCAGCATTCTGGGGTCGGGTATGACCTCACCGTCAACCCGCAGTCTGGCGACCCCGCCGTCGGGGTAGATGGTGAGCCGCACGTGGGTGAACCGCCGGGCGTCGGCGACCGCGAACCGGTTCTCGCTGTCCCCCGCCAGCGCGGAGCGCGGCACGATCGGTGACCAGGTGACCGCCGGGCCCAGCAGGTCCGCCGGGGCGGGATAGCCCTCGCAGGCGCACGCTTCCACGGAGCACTCCGCGGGGAAGTTGCCCGTGAAGTGCGCGGTGTCCACGACCACGCGGTGGATGACGCCGGGGGCGCCCAGCCGGATCAGCGCGAAGTCGTGGCCCGGCCCGCGGCGGCGCCGGGTCTCCCACCCGTCCACCACCTGGCCCTTGTGCCCGAAGGTGTGCGGCCGGTGCTCGGGCCGCCCCGGGCGCAGCAGGTTCTCCTTCTCGCCGAAGAACTCGTCGCTGGCCGCGACCACGCCGGCGCCGAGCCGGCGCGAGGCCAGGTTCACGTGCGGGTCAGGGCCGTTCGGCGTCATGTGGTCGTCAGCAGCCTTCCTGCCGGGGACTCGCCGGCCACCTGGCCACGCAGCCAGGTGCGGCGCACTACTCCTATCAGCGTCCGGCCGGCGTAGGGAGTCACGGGGTGCCGGTGACGCAGGCGGGCGGGATCGACCGTGAACGAGGCCGCGTCGTCGAAGGCGACCAGATCCGCGTCGTAGCCCGGGGCGATCGCCCCCTTGCCGGGCACGCCGGCGAGGGCGGCCGGCCCGGTGGCCATCCACCGCATGACGTCGGCGAGGGTGTGGCCGCGCTGGCGCGCCTGCGTCCACACCGCGGGCAGGCCGAGCTGGAGTGAGGAGATCCCGCCCCACGCCTTGGCGAAGTCGCCGGAGTCCCGCTCCTTCAGGCTGGGCGGGCACGGTGAGTGGTCCGACACCACCATGTCGATGACCCCGCCGGCGAGCCCTGCCCACAGGCCCTCCCGGTTGGCGCGGTCCCGGATCGGCGGGCAGCACTTGAACTCCGTGGCGCCGTCGGGCACCTCCTCCGCGCAGAAGGTCAGGTAGTGCGGGCACGTCTCGGCGGAAACCCGGACGCCGTCCGCCCGTGCCGCGGCTATCAGTGGCAGCGCGCTGGCCGACGCCAGGTGCAGGATGTGCACCCGCGCGCCGTGCCGGGCGGCGCCGCCGAGCACGCGGGAGATCGCCTGGTCTTCCGCCGCCGCGGGCCGCGAGGCGAGGAAACGCCGGTACGCCCTGCCCGCCGGGCTGGGTGCTGCCGCGAGCACATCTGGGTCCTCGGCGTGCACGATGAGCAGGGCGCCGAGTCTTGCGGTCTCGGCGAGCGCGGCGTCGAGATGTGCCTGGTCAAGGCGGCCGAACTCGGGCACGCCGGAATCGGCGAGGAACGCCTTGAAGCCGAACACCCCGGCCTCGTGCAGCCCGGCGAGCGCGCGGGCGTTGCCCGGGACCGCACCCCCCCAGAAGCCCACATCCACCCAGGTGGGGCGGGCGGCGGCCCGCTTGAGGCGCAGCGCGCCGGCCGAGGTTGTCGGGGGCAGGCAGTTCAGCGGCATGTCGATCAGGGTGGTGACCCCGCCGTCGGCGGCGGCCCTGGTCGCCGACGCGAAGCCCTCCCACTCGGTGCGGCCGGGCTCGTTGACATGGACGTGGGTGTCGACGAGCCCGGGCAGCAGGATCTGGTGGTCGGGCAGTTCCTCGACGGTCACCGCGTCCGGGGTCTGGCCGAATCCGGTGAGCGCGGCGATCCGTCCCCCGCGCACCGCGACGGTGACCGGCCGTACCCCGTCGCGGGTGACCGCCCGGCGTGCCCGCACCACCAACTCGTATTCAGGCATGCACTCCCCGCCCCAGATGCTGCAGGCAGCCAACCCGATGCTCCGGCCACGCGTCAACAGGGCGCCGGGGCGTGTCCCGCGGATCTTGGCCGTCGCTAAGGTGGCGGCGTGCCGCGAAACTGCTCGTGCGGGGAGAGGAGCCGCCATGCCCGGCCTCACGCAGCTGAACGCGCTGCCGGAGCGGGACCTCGTCGAGATGCTGCTCGGCTGCTGCAACGCGCCCGGCTGGGCGCGGCGGGTCGCCGGCGGCCGCCCGTACGGGTGCGTGGAGGATCTGCTCGCCGCCGCGGATGCGGCCTGGGCTGACCGGGGGCCGGCTGAGCTGGATGCGGCCCTCGCCGGCCATCCCCGGATCGGTGAGCGGGACCTGACCGGGTGGTCACGGCAGGAGCAGTCGGGGGTCGGCCCGGATGCCCGGACCAGCCAGGCGCTGCGCGACGCGAACGCCGCCTACGAGGACCGGTTCGGGCACGTCTTCCTCATCTGCGCCAGCGGCCGCGGGCCCGAAGACATCCTGGCCGAACTGCGGCGGCGCATGTCGAACGACCCCGACACCGAACGCGGGGTCGCGGCGGCGGAGATCGGCAAGATCAACGCGATCCGGCTGCGGCAGCTGGCCACGCCGTGACCAGCGTCTCGACGCACGTCCTCGACACCGCGCGCGGCCGCCCGGCCGCCGGCGTGCCCGTCACGCTCAGCGTCTGGGCCGGGGGCGGCTGGCGGCACATAGGCGCCGCGGCCACCGGTCCCGACGGCCGGGTCACCGCCCTGCCCGCGGTCGATCTGGCCGCCCCCGCCGCCTGCCAGCTCGTCTTCGCCGTCGGGGACCACCTGATGGCCAGCCACGGGACGGCGTTCTTCCCCGAGATCACCGTTGTCTTCACGGCCGAGCCCGGCGAGCACTACCACGTGCCGCTGCTGCTGGCGCCGTTCGGCTACTCCACCTACCGAGGGAGTTAGATCATGCCCCCAGGCAGCGACGCGGTGCTCGGGCCTGCCCAGTACGGCAAGGCGGAGGTGCGGCTGCTCCGCGTGGACCGCCACGGTGAAAGACACGAGATCACCGATCTCAACGTCAGCGTCACGCTCGCCGGCGACCTGCCGGAAACCTACCTGACCGGCGACAACGCGAAGGTCCTGACCACGGACGCGCAGAAGAACACCGTGTACGCCTTCGCCAGGCGGTTCGGCGTGGCGGCCATCGAGGAGTTCGGCCTGCGACTCGCCCGCCACTTCGCCGGTGTCCCGGCGGTGGACACGGCCCGGGTGCGGATCGAGCAGTACGGGTGGCGGCGCATCGACGCCGCGGGCACCCCGCACCCGCATTCGTTCGAGCGGCTGGCCGGGACCCGGGTCGCCAGCGTCCACGTCAGCGCGGGCGGCGCGGAGATCGTGGCCGGCGTTGACGACCTTGTCCTGCTCAAGTCGTCGGGTTCGGAGTTCCGGGGGTTCCTCCAGGACCCCTACACCACGCTCGAACCCGCGGAAGACCGGATCCTTGCCACGGCGGTCCGCGGCCACTGGCGTATCGCGGGCACGGCGGCGGACTGGGACGCCTGTTTCGACGGCGCCCGCGCCGCCCTGGTGGAGGCGTTCGCCACCACCTACAGCCGGTCACTCCAGCAGAGCCTGTACGCGATGGGCGGGGCGGTCCTCGCGGCCCGCCCCGAGATCTGCGAGGTGCGCCTCTCGCTGCCCAACAAGCATCATTTCCTGGTGGACCTCGGCCCGTTCGGCCTGGACAACCCCGGTGAGGTGTTCTACGCGGCTGACCGTCCCTACGGCCTGATCGAGGGAACCGTGCTGCGGGCCGGTGCCGCACCCGGTGACCCGGGGCACCAGTGGTGAGCGTGGCCGGCGGCGCGGACCTGCTCGTGACCGGCGCCAAGCTCGTCGCCACCTGCGACACGGGCAGCCGCGAGCTGGCGGGCGGCTGGGTGGCGGTCACCGGGGGACTCATCAGCGGGGTGGGCGCGGCGGCCGATCCGCCGCCCGCCGCGCGGGAGATCCTGGACGCGGCGGGCTGTCTGGTCACGCCGGGCCTGGTCAACACCCACCATCACATGTACCAGAACCTCACCAGGTCCTACTCCCCCGTCGCCGGCGGCACGCTCTTCCAGTGGCTGTCCGGGCTCTACCCGCTGTGGGCGGGCCTCGACGAGGAGGCGGCATACCTCTCGGCCTGGGTGGGCACGGCGGAACTGGCCCTGGGCGGCTGCACCACCAGCACCGACCACCTCTACGTGGCGCCACGGGGGGGTGGTGACCTGTGGTCGGCGGAGATCGCGGCCGCACGCGAGGTCGGCCTGCGGTTCCACCCCACGCGCGGCTCGATGACGCTGTCGGTCAAGGACGGCGGGCTGCCGCCCGACTCGGTGGTGCAGGACGACGATGAGGTGCTTGCCGACAGTGAGCGCCTGGTCGCAGCCCATCACGACCCCGAATGGGGTGCCATGGTGCGGGTGGCGCTCGCCCCGTGCTCTCCGTTCAGCGTCAGCCCCGAGCTGATGCGGCGCACCGCCGAGCTTGCCGAGACCCTCGGCGTGCGGCTCCACACCCACCTGGCGGAGGACCCGGACGAGGACTCCTATTGCCTGGAGCGGTTCGGGCGCCGGCCGGTCGAGCAGTTCGAGGAGGTCGGCTGGCTGACCGGGCGGGCATGGGTGGCGCACTGCATCTACCCCAGCCCGGCGGAGGCCGCCCGGCTGGGCGGGGCTGGCGTCGGGATAGCCCACTGCCCCAGTTCGAACATGCTGCTGGCCGGCGGGGGATTCGCGCCGGTGCGGGAACTGCGCGCGGCCGGCAGCCCGGTCGGGCTGGGCTGCGACGGTTCCTCCTCGGCTGACAGCGCCTCGATGTGGATGGAGGCCAGGGGTGCCCTGCTGCTCGGCAGGCAGCGCCTCGGGCCCGCGGGCATGACAGCCAGGGAGGTGCTCGACATGGCGACCCGCGGCGGCGCGGGCTGCCTCGGGCGGTCCGGTGAGATCGGCGAGCTCAGCCTCGGTGCCGCCGGGGACCTGGTCTGCTGGCCGCAGGAGGGCGTCGCGTTCGCCGGGGCGCTGACCGATCCGGTGGAGGCGTGGCTGCGGTGCGGGCCGACGGCCGCGCGGCATACGGTCGTGGCCGGGCGGGTGCTCGTCCGCGACGGCGCGCTCACTGTGCCCGGGGTCGATGACCGTCTCGCCCGCCACGCCGCCGCCGCCGCCCGGCTCCAGCGGCTCACGAGTTGACCGCTCCGCCCGAGTTGCCAAGGCACGGGTGAGAACGGAAGGCATGTGCTAAGATGGCGGGCTCTTATCCCCTGACACCGCCGGATTAAACACCCTTGGGGCCCCCACCATTACCCTCTGGTAGTTTTCGGATGTCGCGCACCTTCGCTAGCTGCGATAACGCCATCCACACCTGGGTCCCCTAGGGGGTATCCGTCCTGGTGTGAGAGTGACGGAGCGCCCTAGTCTGCCGCAGAGTGAGGGCCCGAATCCGGGTCCTCTGCTTTGCCGAGGGCTAACGTCTGGCCCTGGTATGTTGTTTCGCTGCTGGAGGCCGCCGTGGACCCCAAGCACCGCAGGTCTGAAGCTCGACGACCGCTAGCATCCGTTCGGATGTGCTTAAGCAGGATCGGATTATGGCCGGGGCTCGCCCGTGGCCAGGCGCATGAATCGGGGCAGATCCTCCGCATTCATCGCACGTCCCTCTCGTAGCCGGGACAGCAAGCTCAGGACTGTGCGGTTGACGCGCGGCCGGGCATGCCGTTCCGGGGCACGGCCAAGGACACCCGCACTGTTCTCACCTACCTGGCGCGAGACGACGGAGATGATGATCCTCAGCAGGGCTTTGCGCGGGGACGCAGGAGCCTTACTGCGGACGGCCGCGCACGTCTTCGCGGGTTCGCTCGTCGTCACCGCGATATTCGCCGCTCTGTGGGAGGGCCCGGCCGCGTCCGCGAGCCATTCCAGCGCACCCGCACGCACTTCGCCTTCACCGTCACCCGCATCGGTGAAGTACTTCATCGTTCCGCCGGCCGCCAGCGGGCCCGCCGAGACGCTCTTTGACATTGCAGCTAAGACGCTCGGTGCTGGTAACCGGTTTACACAGATCTTCAACCTGAACAAGGGCCGGCTTCAACCGAACGGCGGCCAGCTTGAGAATGCCAGCACGATCGACCCGGGCTGGATCCTGCAGCTGCCCGCGGACGCGGCCGGCCCTGGGGTCCACATCGGCCCATTGCCTGGGGCTACCACGCCAGCTACCCCGGCGGCGTCGTCTCGGCCGGCCAGTGGCACGGCGGCGGCACGTCGCTCTCCTGTCAAGGCGAACGGGAACACGGCGGTGCTGGCCGGCGGGGCGCTGATGGTCTTCGGCACCGCCGGGCTCGCCGTCGGGCTCGCCGCCGGGCTCAGCCGCCGTCGCCGGGCCAGTACCCCCAGCAGGCGGCTGGCCGCCCACGCCAGGCCGGTACCACAGGCACGGGCACCGCGGGCACGGGCACCACAGGCACGGGTACCGCGGGCATGGGCACCACAGGCACAGGCACCACAGGCATGGCAACCACCAATACCGGGATTCCAGGTACCGGAGCCACGGGCGCCGGGACCACAGGTGCCAGGATTTCGGGCACCTGGACCTCGGGCAAATGACACAATTGCATCCCTCCCAAGGACAGGACTCGATATGCGTGCCAACGACCCAGGCTGGCCGACTGGCGACGACGAACCGAGCTGGCTGACCGGCAGAGACGATCACCCAGGCTGGCCCGCTGGCGGGGGTGACCACCCCAGCTGGCCCGCCGGTAGCCAAGACCCCGGCTGGCCCGCCGGCGGGGACTACCCGAGCTGGCCCGCTGGTAGCCAAGACCCCGGCTGGCCGGCCGGCGGGGGCGACCACCCCAGCTGGCCCGCCGGTAGCCAAGACCCCGGCTGGCCCGCCGGCGGGGACTACCCGAGCTGGCCCGAAGGCGGCGTCGACCCCGGCTGGCCGGCCGGCAACGAGAATCCGGGCTGGACGGCTGGTGGCGACCACCCCAGCTGGCCCGCTGGCGGGGGCGACCACCCCAGCTGGCCCGCTGGCGGGGGCGGCGAGCCCGGCTGGGCCGCCGGCGGCGGCGACCGCTCGAACTGGCCGGCCGGCGGGGGCGACCACCCCAGCTGGCCCGCCGGTAGCCAAGACCCCGGCTGGCCCGCCGGCGGGGACTACCCGAGCTGGCCCGACGGTGGCGGCGCCGTCTTGCCCGAGCGCGAACCGGTGGCCGCGATGCATCACGATGATCGCGTGGCGTCAGGGCCGCCGTCAGCGCCTATGCCGCGGGTACGGGTTCCGGCTGGCGGAGCACCCGACGGAGCACAACAGTGGTCAGCACCGCCGGCCGTGGCAGCGCCACCGGCACCGCGACCATATTACGAAGGCGGCCAGGCCGCGCGCAGGACGGCGGACGCCAGAGCCGGCTCCGGGGATGTCATGCAGCTCACCGGGGACAGCCCCGCCGAGCTGCTCGACCCTGTCCGGCGGGATGACGGGGGATTCCAGTCGGACTCTGTCCGGCTGGCGGAGCGGATCCTCTCCGATGCTGACGAGCAGGCTGCCGGGATCAAGCAGGAGGCATGGGAGCAGGCCAACGCGATACGCGAAGCCGCCGAGCGGGAGGCCGAGGAGATAAGGAGGCAGTCTGCTTACCAGGCCGAGGCGCTCCGCGAGGCTGAACGAGAGGCCGAGGAGATAAGGAGGCAGGCGGCCTACCAGGCCGAGGCGGTGCGCGAAGCTGCCGCACGGGAGGCCGACGAGCTGCGGGCGGGCGCAATAAGGCTGTCCGCTGAACTCGGCCAGGTGGCCGCGTACGTCACCAGGACCCTCACTATCCCCGCGATACCTGCTGCGGAGCCGGCGGACCAGCCCAGGCAGCGCGGTGCCGAAGACTTCGCCATCCCCGCCGCTGAACCGCGGGCCCGGCCTGCGACCGGGCCACGGGCACGGGCTGCCACCGGACCCCAGGCCCGGGCCCGGCAGCGCGGCGCCGAAGACTCCGGAAGCCCAAATGCGGTGCCAGCCGCCGCGCCACAGGCCCGGCCCGCCAAGCCAAGGCCACCGGCCCGGCCCCGGCAGCCGGTCACCCAGGGCTTCGCCGGGCCGGTGATGCCGACAGCCGAGCCAGCAGGCTGGGGGCAGGAAGCCTTGGCGCCAGAAGCATGGACGCCAGAAGCCCAGCCTGGCCGCCGGGCCAAGGCAACCGGCCCGGCCCCAGCAGTACTACACCGAAGGGTTCGGCAGCCCGGCAATGCCAGCCGCCGAGCCACCGACCTGGGAGCCTGAGGAGGCCTGGCAGCAGGAAACCCCGGAACCAGGGGCAGGCTGGGAGCCAGAAGCTCCGCCGGCCGCCCGGCCAAGGCCGCAGGGCAGGACTACCACCAGGCCACAGGGCAGGCCAACCGCCAGGCCAAGGCCGGAGGGCCGGACCACCGCCAGGCCAAGGCCGGAGGGCCGCACCGCTACCAGGCCGGGGCCAGCTACCCGGCCGGCCACCACTAAGCCACGCCCGGCTGCCCGCCCGGCCACGAAGCCAAAGGGCCGACAGATCCCCGCCCGGAACCGGATGATATTCGCTTTCGTGGCCTTGGTCCTGCTTGGCATCATCACGGCGTCTGTGCAGATAGCGCAGAACGGATTCGCGTTCTTCCTCTTCCGGAATACAGGCGCAGGCGCGGGCAATGCTCAGAACCTTAACGAGAATCAGGGTCCGGGCCAGCCGGACGCGCCAGGAGCGCATCACAGTGCAAAGCCGGGTACCCCGAGCAAGCCTAAGCCGACGCCGAGTAAGACGAATTAGATTCTGCCTACGAATTATTCACACCGGGAGCGGTACTCCATCCTACGGAGGGAGAGGACTGCAGATGGCTAGAACTGAAGTAGGTACCAGGCCGAGTCGGAATGACATAGAGGATGCCAGGGCGAGCCAGTATTTCGAATTCTCAGCCATTAGGATAAAGAAGCGGTCTGTCGCACTGTTTCTTATGCGCCTCCCCGCTTTCGTCCCTTTCATCTTCATCATGCCCGCGTTGGCTAGCGCTGAATTCGCTAAGAACACCCTGACCATCGAGGAAGCCGCCGTGCTAGGGACCGGCGGCGAGTTCTGCTTCTTTATAGCCCTGTCGATTACCCCGACTGATTACCCTGACCGGGCAACAGTGGATCGCTCCCCTTCGGCGATGGTACGGCGTCATGTTCGCAGTCATAGGTATCTGCGACGGGACCACCGCAGCCATTACGACCGATTTCGCCGGGGGCCCACTCGGCCGACTCGCTGGACACTCCTTCCTCTTGGCTGGGTCTCTCGTCCTTCTCCTGGCCCTCCCGCTCCTTGCTACGGCCAATACTCCGGCGCAGCGGAAGCTCGGGAAGTGGTGGAAACGGCTGCAGAGGATGACCTACGTCATCTGGGGTACTGGTCCTCGTCCACCTGCTGCTCCTCGACGGATTCAACCCTTTGGCGGAGGATCGGGGGATGGCGACCCTGTCTTCCACCAGCGTTTCTACCAGGCCGTCGCCATCAGCATCCCACTGCTCATTCTCAGGCTGCCACCGGTACGGCGCTGGATCATTGAACAGCAGCAGGCATGATCGGGGGTGGCTGGTGTGGCTTGCCGTCACGCCGCTTGCCGTCCTCTACATCATCGGGTTCGCCTTCATCATCAACGAGGAGATCTTCCAGGGGCATCTCGCCTTTACACTGCATCCCGCAGAAGACTGACACCGGGGAGTGAGGCCAGCCCCGCCCGTAGGCGGGGAGGCGCCACTCCTCAGGAGCCAGTGGTGGTGTGGGCCGAGGTGATCCGATCCGCCGCCGTTCGGGCGGGGGCCTCGTCGGTCCCGGCCGCGACACTTATGTCGTACCACCGTTGGCCAGCCGCGACCTGGCCTGCCGTCCGGCAGGCGAAGCCTGGGCCAGCGGCCCAAGCCCAAGCGTCCATCTCCGGGTCGCCGAGCAGCCGCGAAGACATGCGCGTTGAAGGAAGGAGTGCGTCATGCCGTCGTAGAGGCTGTCCCAAGTCCCGCCGGGCAGGGAACCTATTTGCCATACTTCCCGTCATGGCGACAGGCGAACTCCGCCGTGCCCGTCCGGTGACCGGCCTGCGGCAAGCCTCCAGCAAGGTGCCGGAGGTGACGGCCCTCTTCTGGGTCACCAAGGTCCTCACCACGGGCATGGGCGAGGCGACCTCGGACTACCTGGTCTACCGGATCAACCCGGTGATCGCGGTCGGCCTGGGCGGCATCGGCCTGGTCATCTGCCTTGCCCTGCAGTACTTCCGCCGCCAGTATTCGACCTGGATCTACTGGCTGGCCGTGGTCATAGTCGCCGTCTTCGGCACGATGGTCGCTGATGTCCTGCACGTCGGGCTGGGTGTTCCCTACGTGGTGTCGACCACGGTGTTCGGCGTCACCCTGGCCCTGATCTTCGTGGCCTGGTACGCGAGCGAGCGGACGCTGTCCATCCACAGCATCTACACCCGGCGGCGGGAGGCATTCTACTGGGCCACGGTCATGGCCACGTTCGCGCTCGGCACGGCCGCGGGAGACATGACCGCCTCCACGATGGGCCTGGGCTTCCTCGCCTCGGGCGTACTGTTCACCGTGGTCATAGCGGTCCCGGCCATCGCCCACCGGTGGCTGGGCCTGAACGCGATCGTGGCGTTCTGGTTCGCCTACATCGTGACCCGGCCGCTCGGCGCTTCCTACGCGGACTGGCTGGGGGTGCCGACCATCCGGGGCGGCCTTGGGCTGGGCAGGGGACCGGTGGCCCTAGGGCTGACGGTCATCATCGTGGGCCTCGTCTGGTACATGGCGGCCACCCGCGAGGACGTCGCCGCACAAGACCCGCCGCGACGCCCGGCATTCCGGCCGGAGCGGCCATACCCGCCCAGCATCCCTGTCACCGTGGCGTCGCGCGAGCCCATGCCCGCATCGCCCGGTTCGTCGCCGCTCTGGTCCTCGCCATCCGGATCCGCACGGCACGGCTCTTCTCCTCTTCGGTCCTCGCCGCCCTGGTCCTCGCCGGCCGACTACCCGCAGGCCGACTACTTGCAGGGCGACCTCCCGCAGGGCGACCTCCCGCAGGGCGACCTCCCGCAGGGCGACCTCCCGCAGGGCGACCTCCCGCAGGGCGACTACCCGCAGGCCGATTACCCGTCGGCCGATTACCGGCAGGCCGACTACCCGCAGGGCGACTACCCGCAGCCAGGCTCCCCGGCCCCTGGCTCTGTGTCCCGCCCACCCCTGTCGCGCAGAGTGCCTCACCTCCCGTCAGGGCCGCCGACGGCGCCACCCGGCCAGCCCGATCGGCCTTCGCGGCCGGGACGGCATCGTGCGCCAAGAGGTACCCGCTGAAAGCAGGCGCACGGCCGGTGGCCGGGCCCTCCAGCGACAGAAGTGTCTCCCCATGAACTGGTGCCAACCTTCATACGTGTCACGGGTATGCGCCGGGCGCGGGTTCGGTGACCGCTCTGGGGTTACGGGTAGGGCGCGCCTGTCCACGGAGCGCGGGTGTGCCCGCTGACAGCGGTCTCCGGGTGCAGCCCGCTCCTGCCCCGGACCGCGCCCGGCGCACCCGGCGCCGCGCCGGCGCACCACGTTCCGCGCCGGCGCACCACGTTCCACAGCCGCCTGACCACCCCCAGCGACCAGGTTGAGCAGCCGGTTCAGCCGCGATCGGCCATGTGTTTCCCGAGATATGGCCGCCACGATTGGCTACGGTTACACGGTGGATACAGGGAAACTGTCTGAGACAGCCAGCACCGAAGCCCCCGAAACGGGGACCTCACCCAGCAGCCAGGCCAGTGTGCAGGCTGGGGCGGAGCCCGGCAGACAGGCTGAGGCGGAGCCTGGTGGACAGGCCGGGACGGGGCCTGGTGGACAGGCCGGGACGGGGCTGGACAGACGGCCCGGAGACCAGGGCAGGCTGATCTTCGCCAGCTTCCTGATGCTTTTCGTCGAACTCGCCCTGATCCGCTGGGTCACGGCGAACAACGTGTACGTGACCAGGGCGACCAACTTCGTTCTCCTTGCCAGTTTCCTGGGGATCGGCATCGGGTTCCTCAACGCCCGGACCAAGCGGGACTACCTGCGCTGGACGCCGATCGCGCTGCTGGCACTGGTGGGCTTCGTGCTCGCGTTCCCGGTGATCCTGGTGACGCTCAGCGGGCCGCATCCCCTCCAGGGCCTGCGAGGCACCCCAGCGCTGCCACAGCCGGTCAGCCTCGGTGTCATCTTCGTGCTCACCACTGCCGTCATGGCAGGGCTTGGCCAGGGGGTCGCCCGGATCTTCGTCCGCTTCCGGCCCCTGCCCGCCTACCGGCTGGACATCGCGGGCAGTATCGCCGGGATCGCGGTGTTCTCCGGCCTGGCCTTCCTGGACCTGCCGCCGGCCGGCTGGGGCGTGATCGCCGGCTGCGGCCTGGTGGTGCTGCTGGCGCCACGCGTCCGGTGGTGGCAGGTCGGGGCCGTGGCTGGCATCATCACACTTCTGGTCCTGGAGTCGGTGCTGCCACAGCAGCGGTGGTCGCCGTACAACAAGCTGGCCGTCTTCCAGACCACCGGGAAGAACGCCGCGCTCAACGTGTCCGCGAACAACATCCCCTACCAGGCGGCCCGTTCGCTCGCCGCGATGCACGCCCAGAAGCCGTTCTACTTCTACCCGTACCGCCACGTCGCGCGCGCCGGGCTGAACAACGTCCTGATCATCGGCTCGGGAACGGGGAACGACGCGGCGGTCGCGCTGGCCGAGGGCGCCAAGCACGTTGACGCGGTCGAGATCGATCCGGTGCTGCCGCAGATCGGCCGTGCCCACCCCGATCATCCGTACCAGAACCCCCGGCTCACCCTGCACATCGCGGACGGCCGCGAGTACCTGCAGAACACGAACAAGAAGTACAACCTGATCGTCTTCGCGCTGCCCGACTCGCTATCGGCGCTCGCCGGGCAATCCGCCCTGCGGCTGGAGAGCTATCTGCTCACCGAGCAGTCGCTGGCCGCGGCCAGGTCCCGGCTGGCCCCCGGCGGCACGTTCGCGATGTACAACTACTACGCGCCGTTCCTGTTCGACCGGTACGCCACCACGCTCTATGACGTCTACCAGCGGACCCCCTGCGCAGAGGTGGGGCCTCCGCTGGGCGGCCGGCGGCTCTCCGTCCTGACCATCCGCGCCACCGGGCCCGTGCCGAACTGCGCGAGCTACTGGCACGGCACCAAGGTCGCCCCCGCCACCGACGACCATCCGTTCCCCTATCTGCCGAACGCGACGCTCCCGGGCTCCTACCTGCTGATGCTGGGCCTGATCCTGCTCGGCTCCGTCCTGCTGGTGCGGGTCGGCGGCGGCAAGTTCAGCAGGATGCGCGGGTACCTCGACCTCGCGTTCATGGGCGCGGCGTTCCTGCTGCTGGAGACCAAGAACGTGGTGCAGTTCGCCCTGCTCTTCGGCTCCACCTGGTTCGTCAACGCGCTGGTGTTCGCCGGGGTGCTTGTCGCGGTGTACCTGGCGGTGGAGACCGCGAGCCGGGTACGGCTGCCCCGACCATCCGTGCTCTACGCCGCGCTGATCGCCGCCCTGGTACTGGCCTGGGTGGTGCCGCAGGCAGCGTTGCTCGACCTGCCGATGGCGGTGCGTTTCCTGGCTGCGAGCGCTCTCGCGTTCGCCCCGGTGTTCCTGGCGAACCTGGTCTTCGCCCAGCGGTTCTCCGATGTGGAGACATCGAGCACGGCGTTCGCCGCCAATCTGCTCGGCGCCATGGTCGGCGGCACGCTTGAGTACATCGCCTTGATCACCGGCTACCGGTTCATCCTGATCCTGATCGGCTTGCTGTACGGGGCGGCCTTCGTCACCGGCCTGCGCAGCAAGTCGGGGCTCCAGCGGGCCTGACGCGGCGGGAACGGCGGCGCTGCCGCGACGTGACAGGGAGGTCAACCTCGCGGCAGCGCCATACAGCCGGGCAAGCCCGCCGGGCGGGCCAGGGGTCAGGCCGCGGCCAGGGCAAGCTCGGCTGGCTCCACCGCGGCCAGCCCGGCTGGGGCAGGCTCGGCGCCGACCGCCGCGGCCCGGGTGACGGCCCGGGTGCGAGCGGAGCGGGCACGCAGGTAGCGCTGCGCGCCGGTGTGGTCAGCACCGGTCTCGGGCCGCTTGAAGGTCATCCACAGCGGGATGCCGATGAACGCCACCAGGAACGGGATGGTCAGCAGGATGCTGGCCAGGACCACCGCGGTCATGTCGGGTACCTCGCCTTCTACGCCGACGGCTGTCCCGCCGGTCATTGCGGGCCGGCAGCTCTTCCGCCGGCCTCGACAGGTTCAGGTAACCAGCCGGGCTTCTCCCGGCACTGTGCGGAACTTCTGAGCCGGCTATGAACCCGCGGCGAGCCCGGACCTGCGGGGCCGTGTTCTCCCAGCAGACCGTGCCCGGCGGCCTCAGTCGCCGCGCTCCGCGTTGTCAGGCTGGCAATGGCGCACGTCCGTGCCGCTTGTGTACCTTGACAGTTACGTAACAAACTTGGTACATTCACACCATGGAAGCCGTGCTGCGGGCACTGGCGGACGAGAGCCGCCGGACAATGCTGGAGACCCTGGCCGGCGGCCCGGCAACCGCGGGTGAGCTGGCGGCGCTGCTGCCGATTGCCCGACCCGGGGTATCCCGGCATCTGCGGGTGCTGCGGGAGGCGGGGCTGGTCGAGGCCCGCCAGGAGGCCCAGCGGCGGGTCTACAGTCTTCGCCCCGAGCCGCTCGCCGAGGTCGATAAATGGCTGGGCCGGTACCGGGCCCTGTGGGAGCAGCGGCTGGATGCCCTGCACACCGAGGTGGCCCGGGGGAAACGCGAACGAAGGAGCACCAGATGACCAGCAACCCACGCGGAGGCGCCCGCATCCTGGGCAGCCTGCGATCAGCAGCTGGCAAGGGCGTCGTGCGCATAGAGGACCGCTTCGACACCGATATCGACGACCTGTGGTCGGCACTCACCGATCCCGGCCGTCTTGCCCGCTGGTACGGGCAGGTGGAAGGCGACCTCCGCCCCGGCGGAGAGTTCCGCCTGTACATCGAATCCGCTGACTTGGAGGGCACCGGGCGGGTGGAAACGTGCGAGCCCCCGCGGCTGCTGCTGGTGACGACCAGGGAGACGGACGAGTCCTGGCGGAAGGGTAACGGCGCACCGCCGTTCAACGAGGCCATCGAGGCCACGCTGACCGCCGACGGCGGCCAGACCAATCTGGTCATCGAGGTCCGGGGCGCGCCGCTGGACAAGATCGCTTTCTACGGGGCCGGGTGGCAGATCCACGCCGAAAATCTCGCCGCCTATCTCGCCGGGCGTGAGCGCGGCGACACCGCGGCGCGGTGGGACGCGCTCGTCCCTGCCTATCAGGACCTGGCGGCCGACGTCGGGTAGGCCACATCGTGGCCCAGCCGGGGTCCCGGGACTGCGGGGAACCTCTGGCCTGCTATGAATCCGGGGCGGCGAGCCCGAACATGCGGGCCGCGTTCTCCCAGCAGACCGCGCGCAGCCACGGCTCGCCCAGGTCCAGCCGCAGCAGGCCGGCGATCTGCTCGGCATAGGGGTAGGGAATGTTCGGGAAGTCGCTGCCCAGGAGCACCTTGCCGGCCACGCCAAGCGCGTGCAGCCGGGGCAGTGCGCGGGCCGGGAACGGGGTGAGCCGCTCGAAGAAGGGCGTGAACGCCATGGTCGTGTCCAGCGCCACCCGCTCGTACCTCTCGGCGAGGTCAAGGAACGGCTCGTAGTCGGGCGCGCCGAGGTGCGCCACGATCGCGGTCAGCCGCTGGTGGCGGGCGAGCAGCGCCGCGAACGGTCCCGGGCCGGTATGGGCCGTGGCCACCGGTGCGTGCCCGGCGTGCACCACGACCGGCACACCCGCCTCCGCGAGCAGCCCCCACACCGGCTCCAGCCTGGGTTCATCCGCGGGGAAGCCACCCACCTGCAGGTGCACCTTGAAGACGCGGGCGCCGCCGTCGAGTGCGGCGGCGACGTAGTCCACCACGCCGGGCTCGGGGTAGAACGTCGCCGACGGCAGGCAACCCGAAGTGGCCCGGGCGAACTCCAGGGTCCAGGCGTTGAGATCGGCGGCCATGCCGGGCCGGTGTGCATAGGCCAGCGCGCTGAACGCCCGCACACCGAGCGCGCGCAGGTGGGCGGCGCGCTGCTCGTCCGGCCAGCGGTAGCGGATCGGCCAGGCGGTCCCCACCAGTGGCCCGGCGGCGTCGAAGTATTCCCAGACCCGGCGCAGCAGCCGCGGCGGCAGGAAATGCACATGCACGTCGGCCAGCCCCGGCAGGCCCAGCTCCTGCCAGAAAGCTGGCACGTCCGCGTCTTCGGCCGGCGGCCGCATGGCGCTCACCAGGCGATTGAACCGCACCGGCGGCGCGGGCGGCCACCCCCGGGCCGGCCGGCATTTCCCGTCCGGCCGGCCGGCGTTACCGGACCGGGCACTCACCCGCTGCGCGCATACTGGACGCCAGAGCGGCATTTCCGGCAGCAGGCCGGCCACCGCACCGGAAGGCCCATGGAGTTTCGTCAGCTTCGCTTCTTTGTCACCCTTGCCGAGGAACTGCACTTCGGCAAAGCTGCCGCGCGCGAGCACATCGTCCAGTCCGCGCTGAGCCAGCAGATCCGCCGGCTGGAGCGGGAACTGCGGGTGCGGCTGCTTGACCGCGACACGCACCACGTCGCGCTCACCCCGGCCGGAGCGGCCTTCCTGCCCGACGCACGGCAGATGCTCGCCCATGCTGAGCGCGCCACGGCCGCCGCCAGGCGGGCCGCCCACCCGGCGCCGGTCCTGCGGGCGGGCATCGTCGACGCGAGCTGCGACGCGGTGAACATGATCCTGCGTGACGTCCAGGACCACATCCCCGAGCTGGAGATCCACCAGGTCGAGACCGGTGTCCCGGACCAGATGCGGATGCTGGCCGACGGCCAGCTGGACGTCGGCTTCGGCCGCGCCTGCTTCGCGCCCCCCGAGGTTGCCTCCGAGCTGGTCCGCCTGGACCCGCTCGGCATCCTGGTCGCCGAAGGGCATTACCTGGCGCAACTGCCGAGCGTGCCGGTGGCCCGGCTGGCCGGCCAGCCGCTCCTGCTCTCCGATGAAGGACGGGCACCCGAGCTCAACCAGCTGGTGGTCGAGGCGTGCCGGACGGCGGGTTTCACCCCCACCCTGTTCCCCGGGACGGTGGGCAGTGTGCGTGCGGCGGCCGAACTGGCCGCCCACGGGCGGTGTATCCCCTGTGTGCCCTCGTCCTGCGCCTCGGTCATCCCCGGCGTCGTCTGGCTGCCCCTGGTCGAGCCAGAGCCCCACTATCCCTGGTCAGTCCTGTGGCGGGCCGACGCTGACTCCGTCCCGCTGAAGGCCGTCCTGGCCGGGGCCAGGAGACTGTCCGCGCACCAGGGCTGGCTCGGTGAGCCCGCCGGGCGGGGCCGGCAGGCCGGCCGCCGGCGGCACCGGCATGGTGAGCGTCCGGGTCCGGCGGGCGGGCCGGTGGCACCTGCCTGGTGGAACGGCCGGGACCAGCAGGCGGGCCGGCGCCGGCACCGCCATGGCGGAACGGCCGGGACAGGCACCGCACCGGCCTGGTGATCTGCCTGCGTTATCACGCTTGCTCGGTTTGCTTCTTTCCGCCGCGGGCGCCTGCTGGTTGGCTGGGCGCGGGATTGCAGCCAGTCCCCCGACGGCCGGTGCCCGGCCCCTGCTCCGCCGTCCGCTTGCCCCTCCCCGTCGGAACCGATGAGTGCCGGCTGGGCACACCGGTTCCGGACGAGGAGACCCCCCATGGCCCGATCGAGTGCTGCCGACGCTTACGACGGAACGGCTCCCTTCCCCGACGCCAGCGCCGACAGCCTCCCCGTCGGCGGGCCCGTGCAGATGGCGGTGACAGGCGCCATCGCGGTGATTCCCCTGGCCGGGCTGGCCGTTGCCATCTGGCTGGCCTGGGGCCACGGTGTCGGCGTGGCCGACCTGCTGCTGATGACCGCCCTGTACATCGTCACCGGGCTTGGCGTCACCGTGGGGTTCCACCGCTACTTCACCCACCGCGGGTTCCGCGCCGCACCGCCGCTGCGGATAGCGCTGGCCGTGGCCGGCTCGATGGCCTTCGAAGGCTCGGTCACCGCCTGGGTCGCCACTCACCGCAGGCATCACGCCTTCTCCGACCGGCCCGGTGACCCCCACTCTCCCTACCGCTACGGGACGAGCATCGGCGGGATGCTACGCGGTCTTGCCCACGCGCACATGGGCTGGATGTTCCGTGACGACCCGACCCCGGCTGATCGTTATGCACCTGATCTGCTGGCGGATCCCCGGCTGAGCGTCATCTCACGTGCCTTCCCGGCGCTGAGCCTGGTCTCGCTGGCCATCCCGTTCGGCGCTGGCTGGCTGATCGGCGGCAACATGCGCGCCGCGCTCCTCGGCCTGCTGTGGGGTGGGCTGGTCCGGGTCGCCCTGCTCCAGCACGTGACCTGGAGCGTCAACTCGCTGTGCCACGTGATGGGTGAGCGGCCGTTCGTCACCCGCCGGTTCGACCGGGCGACCAACCTGTGGCCGCTCGCGTTGCTGTCCTTCGGCGAGAGCTGGCACAACCTGCACCATTCCGACCCGACGTCGGCCCGGCACGGGGTGGGCCGGGGCCAGATCGACCCTTCCGCCGGGGTGATCGCGATGTTCGAGCGGTTCGGGTGGGCCACGGATGTGCGCTGGCCAAGCCCGCAGCGGATCGAAGGCCGCCGCCATCGGCCGGCCGCCCCCGGACCGGGGACGCGGCCAGAACCGGCCCTTGCCCCAGCCAGCCTGGCCGGACCGGTCAGCCTGGCCAGCCGGGCCGGGCGCTGACCATTCGATGACCGTCACCGCGCCGGCCCCGCCCTGCCCGGAACCCGATTCGGCCCCGTCCCGCCCGGAACCCGCTTCCGCCCCGCCCCGCCCGGAACCCGCGGCGGCGCCCGCGCGGCCGGCCCGGAGGCTCCTCGCGGGCGCGCTTTCCATCCTGGTCATAGCGGGCGTGTTCGGTTTCGCGCTGCCCCGGGTCACCTCCTACGGCGCGGTCTGGGCCAGCCTGCGGGCGATGACCTGGCCGTGGCTCGCGGTGATCGGCCTCGCGCTGGTGGCGAGCCTGGTCACGACCTGGCTGATGATTGCCGCCGTGATCCCCTCGCTGCGGCTGCGGAACGCTGCCACGGTAAACCTCGGCTCCAGCGCGGTGGCGAACACGCTGCCCGGCGGTGGTGCGGTGGCGATGGGTGTCAGCTGGGCGATGCTGTCCGGATGGGGTGTCGGGACCAGCGAGTACGTCCGGTACACGCTGGTCTCCGGGCTGTGGAACGTGTTCGTCCGGCTCGGCCTGCCGGTGGTGGCCCTGGCCGTCCTGGCCGTCACGGGCAGGTCCAGCACGGCCTCACAGGCGGCCGCCTACTGCGGGGCCGGGGTGCTCGTCCTGGCCGCGCTCGCCTTCCGGGCCACGCTGCGCAGCGAACCGTTCGCCCGCCGGGGCGACCGGGCGCTGGGCCGCCTGCTGACGGCGGGATGCCGGCTGGCCCGCCGCCCACCGCCGCAGCGGGCACAGGGCCTGCTGCTGGACTTCCGGGAGGGTGCCGCGGGACTGCTCGCGCGGCGCGGGCTGCGCATCACCGCGGCGGCCGTGGCCAGCCACCTGACCCTCTGGCTTGTCCTGCTCTCCTGCCTGCGGGCCAGCGGCCTGGCCCAGGGGCAGGTCTCCTGGCAGGCGTCGCTGGCCGCGTTCGCCTTCGTCCGGCTGCTCTCGGTGCTGCCGATCACCCCTGGCGGGGTCGGCGTGGTCGAGGTCGGCCTGACCGGTCCGCTGATCATCGGGCTTCCCCCGGCAGCGGCGGCCAAGGTTGCCGCCGCTGTGCTGCTCTTCCGGACGCTCACCTACCTGCTGCCGATCCCCCTCGGTGCCGTCGCCTACCTGTGGTGGCGGCACACGCACCATGCCCGGCCGCGAAACATTACTGTTCCTCACGGGAGCTGAGCCGATAACACGTTCGCCGGCGCGAGGACAGGGTGAGTAGAGCCGACCATGAACCGTTACCACCGGCGGCTCTGCCGCTCCCCCGGCTGGTCGGCCTACATGGCGGGCACCGTGGTGCCACGCGCACTCGACGGCGTCGCCCTCGGCCCCCGGGTGCTCGAACTCGGCCCCGGCTACGGTGCCAGCACCATGCCGCTGGCGGCGCGGGCCGGGTCGCTGACCGTCCTGGAGTCCGACCCACGGCTTGCCGCCCGGCTCCGCACCGGGTTCGGCTCGGTGCGGGTGGTGAACGGCGACGCGACGAGCATCGGCTTCGCGGCGGGAGCGTTCAGCGCCGTGCTGTGTTTCACGATGCTGCACCATCTGCCGGACCCCACCGCACAGGACCGCCTGTTCGCCGAGGCCGCCCGGGTGCTGCGGCCAGGTGGCGTGTTCGCCGGCACCGACAGCCAGCCAAGCCTGCGTTTCCGCCTGATCCACCTCGGCGACACCTGCACCCCGGTTGACCCCGGCACGCTCCCGGGCCGGCTCGCCGCGGCCGGGTTCACCAGGATCGCGGTAGAGGCGGACGCGCGGCTGGTCCGTTTCGTCGCCCACGCGCCAGACTCACCCGGCCTGGCGCCCCGGTCCTGAGGCGGCACCGGCGGCCAGCTCGGCGAGGGGGACATCGGGATCAGACAGTGCGTCCGGGCTGATGACGGCCCGGCTGCGGATCAGTGCCTGGATCTGCTCGGTGACGTCCCAGACGTTCACGTTCATCCCGGCCACCACCCGGCCGGCGGCGATCCAGAACGCCACGAACTCCCCGGCCGCGGGGTCGCCACGGTAAACAACCCGCTCGTAACCACCGGGCCGCAGGTGACCGGCGAGCTCGGCGCCCAGGTCGTACTGATCGGTGAAGAAGAAGGGCAGCCGGTCATGCTCGGCGGGCAGGCCCATCATCGCCGCGGCCGCCACCGCGCCGTGATCGTGGGCGGTGGCCCAGTGCTCGATGCGTGCGTGCTGGGAAAGGAAAGGCTGCCAGGCCGACGCGATGTCACCGGCGGCATACACGTCGGGGTGCGAGGTGCGCAGCGCCGCGTCGGTCACCACCCCGTTCCCGGTCGCCAGGCCGGCTTGCTGTGCCAGCTGCACGCGTGGGAGCGCGCCGATGCCGGCCACCGCCACCTCCGCGGGCAGCAGCTCGCCGTCGCCGGTCTCCACCGCGGTGAGACGGCCGCCCGAGCCGACGAGCCGGGCGACACGGGTGCCGAGCCGGAACGCGACCCCGTGATCGCGGTGCACCCGGGCGAAGAACCCGCCCAGCTCCGTGCCCAGCGCCGCGTGCAGGGGGGCGGGCCCCGGTTCCACCACCGTCACGTGATGGCCCATCGTGGCGGCGACGGCGGCGGCTTCGAGCCCGATCCAGCCGCCGCCGATGATCACGAGCGGGCGCGGGTGCCCGCTCAGCTCCGCCCGCAGCCGGTCACAGTCGCCCAGGTCACGCAGGTAGAACAGCCCGCTGAGGTCCCCGCCGGGGACATCCAGCCGGCGCGGCCGAGACCCGGTGGCGAGCAGCAGCCGGTCATAGGAGATCCGGCGGCCGTCCGCCAGCGTCACGGCCGCCTCACTCAGGTCCAGCGACGTCGCGGCGGTCCCCAGTTCCAGTTCCACGTCGTGGTCGGCGTACCAGCGCCCGGCCACGACCGCCAGGTCCTGCCGTGGTGTGGTCCCCGCGAGATACCCCTTGGTCAGCGGCGGGCGCTCGTAGGGCACCTCCGTTTCGGCTCCCGCCAGCACGATGCGCCCGTCGCAGCCGAGCTCACGGAGGGCCTGTGCCGTCTTGGCACCTGCCATCCCACCGCCCACGATGAGGTAGGTGTCGCGTGTCATCGCCTGTTCCTCCCGCCCCGCGCCCGCGCTCCGGGAAATCCCGTCTCTAAGACTGATATGTATTGACCTTAGAAGGTCAAAGGCTCTATCGTCAATAACTACTTCTCTTAGGAGGAGTGACCGCCCGGGGAGCCGGAGCGGGGTTCCCCGGGCGGATACCGGCTCCGGGAGCCGGAGCCGGTGACACGCCTGCGCGGGCCGGGAGAGCCGGTAACCGCGCAGGCACAGCCCGGGAAGCAAGTCGCGCCGAGGGAGAGCCCATGACCGCAGAGACCGTCGTCCCGCTACGGACGGCTCCGCGTGTGGACCGGTTGCGGGCAGAGCGTGCCGTCGCCGAACTGCTGGCGGCGCTGGGATACCCGGTGGAGGGCGAGCACCGCGCGAAAACACCGCAGCGGGTCGCCAGCGCCCTGGCCGAGATGCTCACGCCCACGGCCTTCCTGCCTACCACCTTCCCCAATGACGAGGGATACGACGAGCTCGTGGTCGCCCGCCAGGTGCCGTTCCGCTCGCTCTGCGAGCACCACCTGCTGCCCTTCTACGGCACCGCCCACGTGGGGTACCTGCCCGGCGCCCGGATCGTGGGCCTGTCGAAGCTCGCCCGGGTGGTCGAGCACTTCGCCTCCGGGCTGCAGGTACAGGAACGGCTTACCCAGCAGGTGGCGGACTGGCTGCACGGTCACCTCGGTGCCCGCGGGGTGGGTGTCGTGGTCGAGGCGGAACACCTGTGCATGAGCCTGCGCGGCGTCCACGCCCGCGGCTCGCACACGGTCACCAGCGCCCTGCGCGGGAACCTGCGGACGGACGCGCGCAGCCGTGATGAGTTCCTGGCGCTGACCCGCTGCGGCGGGTGACCCGATCCTGGCCCGGCCTACCATGAGTGATATGCCCGCCCGGCCCGACGCAGCCGCCGGGCGGGATCTCGGCGCGCTGGCCGCGCTCGGCGAGCCCGCCCGGCGCGCGCTCTATGCCTACGTCGCCGCCCAGGACCGCCCCGTCTCCCGCGAGGAGGCGGCCGACGCCACCGGCATGAAGCGGGCCACGGCAGCCTTCCACCTGGAACGGCTGGCCGAGGACGGCCTGCTCGAGGTGGGGTTCGCCCGCCTGTCCGGGCGCACCGGGCCCGGCGCCGGCCGCACCGCCAAGCTGTACTCGCGTGCGCACAGGCAGATCGACGTCTCGCTGCCCCCACGCAGGTACGCGGTCGCCGGTGACATCCTCGCCGCCGCGGTGGAAGACGCGCAGCGGCTGTCGGTCCCCGTCGGCGAGACGCTCACCCAGGCCGCGGAGCGGACCGGGCGGCAGGTGGCGGCGGGCGCCACTGACCTGGCCGGCGTGCTGGCAAGCCTCGGCTACGAGCCACGGGACACCGGCGACGGCGAGACCCAGCTCGCCAACTGCCCCTTCCACGAGCTCGCGGTCCACCACCCTGAACTCGTCTGCACGCTGAACCTGCACTTGCTCCGGGCCGTCCTGGCCGAGCTGGGCGTGCCCGCCCGGGCGCGGCTCGACCCGGCCGAAGGGCGGTGCTGCGTGACGATCAGTCCGAGCTGAGGCAGGCGCGCGCCATGCCCGCCAGCAGCGCAACCTGCTCATCACGGGGCAGGCCGCTGTGGTAGGTGGCGACGGACTGGATGGCGCCGATGGACGCGTGCACCCGCGCCCTGGCGCCCGCGTCACTGAGCCCGGGCCGCAGCTCGACTAGCACGTGCACCCATTCCTCGACGTAGTGCCGTTGCCGGCGGCGGAGCCTGCTCTGGTCGGCCTCGGGCAGCGTGTGCACCTCACGCTGGTACAACTGGACCAGGTACCGGTCGTCCACCGCGAAGGCGGCCTGGTCGGCCACCAGAGCCGCAAGCACCCGCTCGTCGCCGCCACCGGCCGTGACCAGGTCGGCGGTGCTGGCCAGCAGCCGGTCCATGACCTGGTCGAGCAGCGCCACCAGGATCGCCGCCTTGCTGCCGAAATGCCGGTATATCCCGGACCCGACGATCCCGGCCGCGGCCCCGATGTCGGCCAGGCTGACCGAGTGGTAGCCGCGCCGGGCGATCAGTTCCGCCGCCGCCGCCAGGATCTTGTCACGCCGGTCGGGGTCCCGGACCCGCGCGCCTTCCAGCATGCTCAACGCCTGTCGCCCCCCACCGCCGGCCGGGCGGGCTCACCCGCGCCGCCCAGCAGCGCAGCGGGCACGTTGACCAGCCGGGACCGCAGGTACTCGCCGAGTCCCTTCGCCTGCGGGTCCGGCCGGGCCGACGCCGCCACGCCGCGGCCCAGCAGGCCCACGATGACGAAGTTCAGCGCCGCCAGGTTGGGCAGCTCATAACGGCGGACCTCCAGGCCGGCCGCCTCGGGCAGGAGAGCCCGGAAGCGCTCCACGGTGAGTTCGCCGCGCAGCCACGCGAACGCGGCCGGGTCACGGGCCCACAGGCCGACGTTGGCAGTGCCCCCCTTGTCGCCGGAGCGGGCCCCGGCGACCCGCCCGAGCGGCACCCGCACCGCGGGCCCGGCGGCGGCCGCCGCGGTGGCGGATGCCGCGGCACCGGGCCCGGCGGGTCCGGCGGGACAGGGTTCCGCGGCGCCGCGCCCGGTGGTGGCGGCGGTGCCGGCGGCGCTGATCGCCGCGGTGTGCGGTACCGCCCGGCGCTCGCCGCCGGGCAGCACGACGACCTGCTCCACCACGCCGGCCGGGACCAGCGTGGGCCAGTAGACCCCGTAGCCGGTCGCGGGGGTGGGCGGGGTGGTGGTGTGGAAACCCGCGTACCCGCCCAGCGCGAGCGCCATGGTGGCGTTGGAGAACTCCCGGCCTACCCGGCCCGCGTCGCTGCCGAAAACCGTGATCCGCAGGTGCGCGGTCGCCTGCTCGTTCGCCGGGGCATCGGGCCGGTCGTAACGCAGCAGCCGGACATCGGTGGCCGCGAACCGGTCCTCGCCGCCGAGCAGGCCGAACAGTTCCTGCCGTGCCCAGGCCGCCTTCTCCTCGATGTCCAGGCCGGTCAGCACCAGGGTCATCGTGTTGCGGTAGCCGCCCTGGTAGTTCACGGCCACCTTCAGGGTGTCCGGCGGCGGGCTGCCCCGGGCACCGGAGATGCGGACCCGGTGCTGTCCCAGGTCGGTGAGCCGGACCGTGTCGAAGTGCGCGACCACGTCCGGGCCCGGGTAGTCCGGCCCGGCGATCTCGTACAGCAGCTGGGCGGTGACCGTGCCGGCCGAGACCAGCCCGCCCGTCCCGGCGTGCTTGGTGATGACCGCGCTTCCGTCCGCGCTCACCTCCGCGATCGGGAAGCCCGGGTACCGGCGGTCGGTGATCTCGTCCGGGAAGGGGTAGTTGCCGCCGCAGGCCTGCGGGCCGCACTCGATGACATGGCCGGCGATGACCGCACCGGCCAGCCGGTCCCAGTCGGCGCGCTCCCAGCCGTGCCACCACGCGGCGGGCCCCGACGTGAGCGCCGCGTCGGTGACCCGCGGGCAGATGACCAGGTCCGCCCCGGCCGCCAGTGCCTCGGTGATCGCCCACCCGCCAAGGTAGGCGTTCGCGGTGACCGGCTCCACCCCCGCGCCGGCGAGGGACTGGCCGGTGTCGAGGTTGGCCAGGTCGAGCCCGCTGGCCAGCAGCCCGTCCAGCCCTCCCACCAGGTCGTCCCCCGTGATGTAGGCCACCGCCGGCCGCAGCCCGAGCCCGGCGGCGAGCTTGTCGACCTCGGCCGCGAGACCGGCCGGGTTGAGGCCGCCCGCGTTGACGACGATCTTGATCCCCCGGTCCAGGCACGTGCCGAGAACCTGCTCCAGCTGGAGCAGGAACGTCTTCGCGTAGCCGGCGCCCGGATCCTTCTGGCGCGCCTTCCACAAGATCAGCATGGTCAGCTCGGCCAGGTAGTCGCCGGTCAGGACGTTGACCGGGCCGCCTTCGACCATCTCGCGGGCCGCTGGCAGCCAGTCACCGTAAAACCCCGAGCAGTTGGCGATACGGACCGCGCGGGCGGCGGGGCCAGCACCGTGGCCGGGCCGGCGTGGCCGGGCGGCGGGCGTCACGGCCCTGCCTCCCCCCGCGGCGCCCGGCCCGGCCCGGGCGGCCCGGCGAAGGCCTGCGCCAGATCCAGCCAGGCGTCGGCGACGGGCCCGGTGGCCCGCAGCGCGGTGTCGGCGCGGTGCCGCCGCTGGGTGACCAGCAGGCAGAAGTCCAGCGCGTCGCCTTCCACCCGGTCAGCGGCGCCGGGCGGCCCCCACGTCCAGGCGGGCCCGCCGGCGGGCGCCGCCAGCACCACCCGGACCGGCTGGCCGGGCACGGGCTGGCCGCGCACCTGGAAGCTGAAGCCCATCGTCGCCACCCCGAGGTGCGCGATGTGGCGCAGCCGCGCGGTGGGCACCCGCCGGTGGCCGAGCGCGTCCGCGATGTCCTGCCCATGTGCCCAGGTCTCCATCAGCCGGGCGGTGACCGACGAGGCGGCGCTCATCGGCGGCCCGTACCAGGGCAGCCGGGCCGACGGATCCAGCTGGGCGAAAACCCGCAGGTACTCGGCCCGTGCCCGGCCCAGCCAGTCCCGCAGCGCGGCAGGCGCCAGGTGGCGGTGGCCGCGGGCTATCGCCTCGGTGAAGCCTGCTCCCGCCCCGGTGAGCCGTTCCACCTCCTGCCGGAACCGGCCGGGGTCGGTGGCCGCGAGCGTCGCCGCTTCGTCGAAGTAGGCCAGGTGGCTGACCTGGTCGCGGATGGCCCAGCCGGCCGCCGGGGTCGGCAGGTCCCAGTCCGGGCCGGGCAGCGGCGCAAGCATCGCGTCGAGATCGCGGGTCTCCGCGGCCAGGTCGCTGGTGAGGGCCGCCATGTCCACGGCCATCAGCGGCCCTTCCAGGCCGGGCGGCGCTTCTCGCGGAACGCGGCGGGCCCTTCCTGCGCGTCCTCGCTCTCGTAGACCGGCTCCCAGATCTCATCCGCCGCCCGGAACGCATGGCTGAGCGGCATCTCGGCGACCAGCGCCACCGTCCGCTTGCCCGCCAGCACCGACAGCGGCGCGTTGGCGGCTATCCGCTGCGCCATCGCCTGGGCCGCGGCATGCAGGTCCGGCGCCGGGACCACCTCGTTGACCAGGCCGATCTCGTGTGCCCGGCGGGCCGTGATCGGGTCGCCGGTGAGCAGCAGCTGCATCGCCACCCGGGGCGGGATCAGCCACGGCAGCGGCGCGGCCCACGGCGCACCCCGGCCCACCTTCGCCTCGGTGATCGCGAAGGCGGCCGTGTCGGCGGCGATGCACAGGTCGCAGCTCTGGGCCAGCAGGAACCCGCCCGCGTAGGCAACGCCGTTGACCGCCGCGATGACCGGCTTGGCCACGGCCACGGTGCGGCCGATCTGCGGCAGGAACTCGGGCGGCGGGACCCGCAGGCCCGCCGCCGCCATCTCCTTGAGGTCAGCGCCCGCGCAGAACGCCTTGTCACCCGCGCCGGTGAGCACGAGCACCCGTGCCGCGCCGTCGGCGTTGAACCGGTGCAAGCCGTCGAAGAGCCCTGCCCGGACGTCAGCGGACAGCGCGTTGCGTGCCTCCGGCCGGTTGATGGTCAGCCAGGCGGCCGGGCCCTCGTTCTCGTAGCGCACCACGTCGGTCATGCTGGCTCCCGCTCGACCCGCGCGAGCCGGGTGCCCGCGTCAACCGCCTGCCCCTCGTGCACGCCCACCTCCGTCACCACGCCCCCGCCCGGGGCGCGGACCGTGTGCTCCATCTTCATGGCCTCGATCACCACCACCGGCGCGCCCGCGGCGATGCGCTCGCCGGGCGTGACCGCGATCCGCACCACCGTCCCCGGCATCGGGGCGAGCAGCGATCCTGGCTCGGCCAGCGGCGGGCGCACCGGGAACCGTTCCACCTCGGTCAGGACGCTGGCACCCAGCAGGCTGTCCACGTAGTTGACGGAGCCGACCCGGTGCACGCTCACGCTGCGCCGGATGCCGCCGGCCGTCATGTCGACGACCGTGATGCCGTCCTCGCCCGGTGCCGCCCCATGCCCCGCTGCCCCGGACACCGTGACACCGTGCACCGTCAGCCCGGGCAGCGGCTGCCCCCCGACCCAGACCCGCACCCCTGCGCGGCGGGCCTGGTAACGCACCTCGACCTCCTGCCCCGCCCACGTGTAGGTCGTCACCTGGTCGTCGGCACGCACGTTGCGCCATCCGGGCGGGATGCCGGGCAGCACGGTGGCGCCCGCCCGACGCCGGGCCTGGCCCGCCAGCGCGGCCGCCCCCGCGTGCAGGGCGAGAGCTTCCCCCTCCGGCGGCGCACCGAGCTTGGCGGGGTCGTGCCGGTCCAGGTAGCCGGTGTCGATCAGGCCGGCCCGGAACTCGGCCTCACGCAGCACGCCGGCCAGCAGGTCCCGGTTGGTGGTGACCCCGTGCACCTGCGCGCGGGCCAGCGCCCGGGCAAGCCGCTGGCAGGCCACATCCCTGGTGGGGCCGTGCGCGATCACCTTGGCCAGCATCGGATCGTAGTGCGCGGTCACCACCGTGCCCTCGGCGACACCCGCGTCCACCCGGACGCCCGGGCCGCCGCCGATCTCGAACCTGTGCACGGTGCCGGTGGCGGGCTGGAAGCCCGCGGTGGCGTCCTCGGCATACAGGCGGGCCTCGACCGCATGGCCGCTGATGCGGGCGGAGGTCACCTCGGCGGGCAGCGGCCGCCCCTCGGCGACGGCGAGCTGCACGGCGACCAGGTCCAGGCCGGTGACGAGCTCGGTGACCGGGTGCTCGACCTGGAGCCGGGTGTTCATCTCCAGGAAGTAGAACGAGCCACCGGCGTCCAGCACGAACTCGACGGTGCCCGCGCCCACGTAGCCGACGGCCCGCCCGGCCAGCACGGCCGCGGCGGTGAGCCCGGCCCGCAGCCGGTCATCGACGGCCGGGGACGGAGCCTCCTCGATGATCTTCTGATACCGGCGCTGGATCGAGCATTCACGCTCGAAAAGGTGGGCGACGTTGCCGTGGCTGTCCCCGACGATCTGGACCTCGATGTGGCGGGGCCGGTCCACATGCCGTTCGAGGAACACGGTCCCGTCCCCGAACGCCGACGCCGCCTCACGCTGGGCGCTGGCCACCGCCTCGGCCAGCTCATCGGGGCCGGCCACGATCCGCATGCCCCGCCCGCCGCCGCCGAAGGCGGCCTTGACCAGCAGGGGGTAGGGGATCCCCACGGCCTCTCGTTCTGCATCAAGGGCCTGTCCGCCGGGCCCGGCGGCCACGGGCCGGCCGTCCGCGGCTGCCGGGACGGTCATCCCCGGCAGCACCGGGACGCCGGCCGCCGCCATCAGCTGCTTCGCGGCGATCTTGGAGCCCATCGCCTCGATCGCCTCGGCCGGCGGCCCGACGAAGATGAGGCCGGCCTGGGCACAGCCGCGGGCGAAGGCCGCGTTCTCCGACAGGAACCCGTACCCGGGATGGACCGCCTGCGCCCCGGTGGCGTGGGCGGCGGCGATGATCGCGTCACCGCGCAGGTAGGTCTGCGCCGGGGTGGAACCGGGCAGGGCAACCGCCTCGTCGGCGGCGGCCACGAACGGCGCGCCCGCGTCCGGGTCGCTGAACACCGCCACGGTCGCGATGCCCAGCTCATGGGCGGTCCGGATGATCCGCAGCGCGATCTCACCGCGGCCGGCGACCAGGAGCTTGCTGATGGCGGGCATGGGGGTCACATCCGGAAGACGCCGAAGCCCCGGCGCCCCTGCACCGGTGCGGAGTGCGCGGCGGACAGGGCGATGCCGAGCACGGTGCGGGTGTCGCGCGGGTCGATCAGCCCGTCGTCGTAGAGCCGCGCGGTGACGAAGAAGGCGTGTGATTCCCGCTCGATCTGCGCCTCGATCGCCTGCCGGCGCTGCTCGTCGGCCGTCTCGTCGAACGGCCGGCCCGACGCCTGCGCGGCGGCCCGGCCCACGATCGACATCACGCCCGCCAGCTGGGCGGCGCCCATCACGGCGAGCTTGGACCCGGGCCAGGCGAAGAGCAGCCGCGGGTCATAGGCACGGCCGGACATCCCGTAGTTGCCCGCGCCGAACGAGGCGGCCAGGTGCAGGGTGATGTGCGGCACCGTGCTGTTGGTGACCGCGTTGATCATCTTGGCGCCGTCCTTGATGATCCCCGCCTGCTCGTACGAGGCGCCGACCATGTAGCCGGTGGTGTTCTGCAGGAACAGCAGCGGGGTGTCGGTCTGGTTGGCCAGCATGATGAACTCCGCCGCCTTCTTGGACTCCTCGCCGAACAGCACCCCCCGGGCGTTGGCCAGCACGCCGACCGGGTAGCCGTGCACCGACGCCCAGCCGGTGACCAGGCTGGTGCCGTAGGACTGTTTGTACTCACCGAACCGGGAGCCGTCCACCACCCGGGCCAGCACGTCACGGGGGTCGAACGGCACCCGGATGTCGGCGGGCGCGATGCCGAGCAGGTCCTCGGGGTCGTGCACCGGCTCGTCGGCGGGCAGCGAGGGCGGCGGGCCCAGCTTGCGCCAGTTGAGCTCGGAGACGATCCGGCGGCCGATCCTGATCGCGTCCCGGTCGTCGGTGGCGAAGTAGTCGGACAGCCCCGACACCTGCGAGTGCATCCGCGCGCCGCCGAGTTCCTCGTCGTCGGCATCCTCGCCGGTGGCCATCTTCACCAGCGGCGGGCCGCCGAGGAACACCTTGGCCTGGCGGTCGACGAGCACCGCGTAGTCGCACATGGCCGGGACGTACGCCCCGCCCGCGGTGGAGTTGCCGAAGACCAGGGCGATCGTGGGGATGCCCAGCCCGGACAGCTGAGTCAGGTCGTGGAAGACCCGGCCGCCGGGGATGAAGATCTCGGACTGGGTGGGCAGGTCCGCGCCGCCGGACTCGACCAGGTTGATGACGGGCAGCCGGTTGCGCCGGGCGATCTCGAGCGCGCGCAGCGACTTGCGCAGCGAGTAGGGGTTCATCGCGCCGCCGCGGACGGTCGGGTCGTGCGCGATGAGGACGCACTCGGCGCCGCTCACGACGCCGATACCGGTGATGAGGCTGGCCCCGACCGTGAACTCGGTGCCCCAGGCCGCCAGCGAGGACAGCTCGAGGAAGTGGGCATCGCGGTCGAGCAGCAGCTCGATCCGCTCCCTGGCCAGCAGCCGCCCCCGCGCGTGGTGGCGCTCCGCGTACCGCGGGCCGCCGCCCGCCCGGGCCAGGTCCAGCTGCTCGCCGAGCTGGCCGAGCAGCGCCAGCTGCGCCTCCCGGTTGGCCTGGTACCCGGCCGATCCGGTGTCGAGCGTGGAGCCCAGCACCGTCCCCTCCGCGGCGCGCGCCGCCGCCACCGCCGGCGACGGCCCCGCGCCGGTCGCCGGCATCAGTAGGACCTCGGGAGGCCGAGGCTGTGCTGCGCGACGAAGTTGAGCAGCATCTCGCGGCTCACCGGGGCGATCCGCAGCAGCCGGGCCAGGCCCCAGAGCGGGACCAGGCCGTACTCCGTGCTCATCCCGTTCCCGCCGTGCGTCTGGATGGCCGCGTCGATCGCGGCGATGGCCGCCTCGGCCGCGGCGTACTTGGCCATGTTGGCGGCCTCGCCGGCCTGCCGCCCGTGATCGTGCAGCCACGCGGCCTTCTGGGTCATCAGCGCCGCCAGCTCGGTCTCGATCTTCGCCTTGGCCAGCGGGTGGGCGACGCCCTGATGGGTGCCGAGCGGCGCACCCCACACCGCCCGGCTCCGGGCGTACTCGGCCGCCCGGCCCAGCGCGTACCTGGCGACCCCGACCCCCGCGGCGGCCGCGGTGACACGTTCGGGGTTGAGGCCGTGGAAGACCTGGGCGAAGCCCTCACCCTCGGCGCCCACGAGCGCCTCCGGGCCCACCCGGACGTCGTCGAAGAACAGCGTGAACTGGCGCTCGGGCAGCATGGCGTTGACCGGCAGCGGATGAGCGGCCAGCCCCGCGGCCCCGGTGGGGACCATGAACAGGGACAGCCGCCCCTGCCCGGTCGCCTCGTCGGTCCCGGTGCGGGCCACCACCAGGATCGCGTCCGCCTCGTCCACGCCGGAGATGAAGTACTTGGTCCCGCGCAGCCGCCACCCGTCCCCGTCGCGGCTGGCCGTGGTGGACAGCCGGTGGGTGTTGGAGCCCGCGTCCGGCTCGGTGATCGCGAACACGATGATCCCGGTGCCGTCGGCGAGCCCGGGCAGCCAGCGCTGCTTGCACTCCGGGCTGCCGTACCTGCTGATGATCTCCCCGGACACGCCGCTGGAGACCAGGACGAGCAGCAGCGGGCACCCCTGCGCGGCCAGCTCCTCGCACACGATGGCCAGCTCGGTGAGCCCGGCGCCGCCCCCGCCGTACTCCTCCGGCAGGTTGACCCCCAGGTAACCCGCCTGGCCCAGCGCCCGCCACAGTTCCGTGCAGTACTGGCCGGCGTGCGCCCGGGCCGCGTAGTACGCGGCCCCGAACTCGCCCGCGATCCCGGCGACGGCCTTGCGCAGTGCCTGCTGTGCGGCGTTGTCCCCGAACTCCATACCGCCTCCCATTAGTGAGCGGGCATTCACTAACCTGCCACTCTCGGCATTCGTTCTCCCGATGGAACCATGTCCGCCGAGTGAGCGGAAGACCGGTCCCCCGGATTCTGGCGATGTGCGGCGTGGTGGTTCATCATTCACCAACGCCTGCCCGCAGCCGGCCGAACCGGCCTGAATCACCGCGCGGCCATCGATAATGTTGTGGCCATGTCTGTGAAGACCTTCAGCATCAGTATGGGCGAGCGCGCCTACCGGCATGCCAAGACCGAGGCCGAGCGGGCGGGACTGTCGATGTCCGCGTGGATGACCAGGGCCGCCCGGGAGAAGGTGCAGCGGGACGCCGCTGGCCTGATCGCGGAAGCGGACCGGCTGACCGGCCATGCCTGGGTGGAGTGGGCCGAGTCCAACACGGGCGACTTCCCCGGCCCGGGGGGCGGCAAGGGTGCCGCGTGAACCGGGGTGACATCTATGCCTACTCCGGGCTCGGCCGGGCCAGGTTCGTCGCCATCGTCAGCAACGACGGGTTCAACGCGATCACCGGCCACCCGCTGGTGGTGAAGGTCAGCGACCGGCCCGACCTCTGCGAGTCGCCCTATGTGGTGGCACTCAGCCCGGCCGATCCCATCCCGGGTCACCTGGAGTCCTACTCGGCGGTCAGGGTGCGCCGTGACCGGCTGGACGGCGGGCGGGTCGGGCAGCTGGCCGCGCCCACCATGCGCAGGCTGGACGACGCACTGGCCCTGCTCTTCGACCATGATGCCTAACGGGCCCCGCGCAACGCCAGCGCCCTGCGTGCTGCCCCGGGCTCAGGTGAAGATGATCTGGCCGCCCGCGGCCAGCTCGTAGAACTCGCCGACCGTGATGATGTCCTTCACCTGGTCGATGAGGTCATCCTTGGTCAGCCCGAACAGGTCGCAGGAGGCCTTGCAGCCGTAGATTCCGGCCCCGGTGTCGGAGATCATCTCCAGGAACTCCGGGATGGGCGGGATGTCGAGCTTGTCCATCCTGTGTTCCATGTAGTGCGTCATCAGCCCCGGCACGCCGGGCAGCGCCCCGATCAGCGTGGCGAGGTGGAGTCCCGGGTTGCCGACCGAGGCCACCTTGATGTGGTCGTAGCGCTTCTTGCTGAGCGCGTCGAGGCCGAAGAACGTGAAGAACAGGCTGGCCTCGATGCCCTCGGCGCGGGCACCGTTGGCCATGATCAGGGCTGGGTAGATGCCTTCAAGCGATCCCTTGGACACGATGATCGAGACCTTCTCGATGCTGCCGTCCATGGCGGAACTCCTTTCGCGGGCCGCCGGGCCGGGCCGGGCGGCCATTGACGCGGTGCCGGGGTCAGCCCCCGGCCGGCCGCGGCACGGGGCCTAGATGCAGCCCCGGGGCTTGGGGATGCCGGCCACCTTGGCAGCGATCTTGGCCGGGCCCTTCGGGAACAGCTGGTAGAGCTCCTTGATGCTGACCCCCGAGGTCTTGCCCAGGACCCGGACCGTGGGCCCGGTGCCCTTCTCCTCGTACTCGTGCCGCATGAACTTGATGACCTGCCAGTGCTGCTCGGTCAGGTGATCGATGCCCTCAGCCTTGGCGATCTCTGGCGCCATCTCCTCGGTCCACTGACCGGGGTCGGTGAAGAATCCGTCGTCACCGACGGACACCGTCTGCCCGGCATAAGTGACGTTCGGCATGGTGTCTCCTTCTCTCGTGTCAGCTGGCCCGGTCGTGGCCGGCTGCGACGGCGGCGGCCGCCGCCCCGTTCACTGGCAGGCCGGTCTTCCCCCGCTCGGGCATGGCGGAGCCGACGCCCGGCAGGTCGCGACCCGGGAGCAGCGCGTGCCAGTAGATCCACTGGAACGCCAGCTTCCCGGCGTGGTTGAGGCGCGACTGCTTGAGCAGCGGCAGCCCGATCCGGCTGGGGAAATGCCCGGTCAGCGGCTCAACGTCGTAGTTGAAGTCGATGAGCAGCGCCTTGCCGAACCCGCTCTCGATGAAGCAGTTGGTATGACCGTCGAAGGCCGGCTCGAGCGGCTCCCCGGCAAGGAAATGCAGGATGTTCCCGACCAGGACCTCGCCCTCGAAGTGTGCGACCGATCCGGCCTTGGAGGTGGGGATGTCCGCCGCGTCGCCGATGACGAAGACCTCCGGCCGGGCCTTCGACTGGAGTGTCCGCTCGTCCGTGGGAACGAAACCCAGCTCATCGCCGAGACCGGGGGAACGGTTCACGTACGCCTGGCCCCCGTGCAGCGGGATCATCACGGCAAGGTCGAACCCCACCTCACGGCCGTCGTAGGAGACCAGCCGCCCCGTGCCGCCGGTCCCCGTACCACCGGTTCCGGCGCCCACGACCTCACCGGTGTTGAACTCGGTCACCACGTTGATGCGCTTGTCCGTGAGCAGGCTGCTGAGCTCGCGGTTGCAGACGGCCTTGGTAAACGCCCCGTCCAGCGGGGTGACGAGGGTGATGTCCACCCGGTCACGCACGCCGCGCCTGGTGAAGTACCAGTCCGCGAGGAAACTGAACTCGATCGGCGCCACCGGGCACTTGATCGGCATGTTGACGATGTTGATCACGATCCGGCCCCCGTCGAAGGCGGCCAGCGCATCCCGCAGGGAGGCCGCGCCGGCGGGGGTGTAGAACGTGTGGACCCGCTCCGGCCACGTCCCGGCCAGCCCCTCGGTCTCCTCGGGCAGCAGGCGCGCGCCCGTCGCGACGACGAGCACGTCGTAACCGAGTGTGGTCCCGTCCTCGAGCACGACAGTTTCCGAGTCCAGGTCTACCCGCTCGATCGCGGCGCGGCGGAAGCCGACTCCCGCGTGCAGCTGGCGGTGGCGTGGCCGGGTGATCTTGCCCGGATCGGCCAGCCCGAAAGGCACGAACAGCAGGCCGGGCTGGTAGACGTGCTGGTCGTCCTCGTCGACGACGATGATCTCAGCTTCATCCTCGGCCAGGGCCCGGCGCAGGCGGTTCGCCACCAGCGTGCCGCCGGTCCCCCCGCCGAGGATCAGGATTCGCCCCATGCCTCAAGGCTGCGTTGCCGCACCAGATGTTACCCAGGGAATTTGGTCCCGCTCCCGGGTGACCAAGGGCGCTTTGTCGGGCTGACCTGGTTGTTTACCCGTGCTCCGGGAGCGGCCGGCCCGAACGCCGAGATCCTGACCGCTGTCAGCCGTGGCCCAGGACCGGATGCGAGCCGGGCCACATCCCGGCCTGGTGGAAGGTGAGCACGCCGAGCAGCACCCCGGTCAGCACCGACGCGGTGAGCAGCAGCCAGCGGGCCCGGCGGCCGGCCAGCACCTCGCGCGCCCGGTACCCGGCGTGACTCCGCAGGTCACCGCCGATCAGGCGGGGCAGGCGCCAGGCGTAGGCGAGCACATGCACGGTCATCACGCCGAACCAGAGGACGAACGAGGCCTTGTGCGCGAGGAGCCACAGGCCGGCACCCGGTCCCGTGTAGGCGAGCGCGACGCCGGTGCCGATGACCGCGAACGACGTGGCCAGGACGAACGGGCCCAGCAGGCGCAGCAGCAGGACGGGCGGGCCCTTGCGCCGGTAGTCGGCCGCCCCGGTGTAGTAACGGGCGAAGCGGTAGATCGTGGAGCCGGCCTTGAGCGCGACCGGCCCGATCAGCAGCATGCCGAGGAAGAAATGGAGCGTGAGAAGCTGCCGCACGGCGAGGATGGTCATACCCTCGGCGGCGAACAGCACCAGCAGCACTGCACCGGTCGCCGCGGTGAGCCGCTCGTTCCCGTCGGCGCCGCCCGTGGTGTCGCGGCGGCGGGCCGGGCGGGGCGGCCCGGGCCACCCGGCCCGGGTGGCCCGGCTGCCGGGCCTGGCCGACCTGGCCACGTCCAAATCCTCGCGGTACCGCGGCTCCTCGCGGTCCCACAGGCGGGCGCCGCCGCCTGCGCCTGGCCGTGCGCGGCCCGGCTGGTAGCCGGCCATCAGATCACCACCTCCCGGCGCCTCCCGGCGCCTCCGGCGCATGCTCGCCCATCCAGACTGCGGCGCTGCCTGCCCGGAACCGGTTCAGGACCCGTTCAGAAGCGGTAAGGGAATCAATCCCGCCCGAAAGCCGTGGCGCCCGGCATGCGGGCCCGGTCGGGCTGGCGTCCGGGGAGATCGAGGGTGACGGTCAGGCCGCCCCCGGGGGTGTCCGACAGGGCGGCGGACCCGCCGTTGGAAGTCACCAGCCGGTGCACGATGGCCAGGCCCAGGCCGGCCCCGCTCGGGCTGGTGCTCGCGAATCTGCGGAACGCCGCCTCCTGCTGCTGGTGGCTCATGCCCGGGCCGTCGTCGGCGACAGTGACCGCGGCCCCCCGGCCGGCGGCGGCGGCGCTGACCCTGACCCGGCCGCCGGCGGGAACCGCATCCAGCGCGTTGGCCAGCAGATTGTCGAGGATCTGCTCCAGGTGGCCTTCCCCGAGAGTGGCTGGCACCGGGCCGGCGCAGCCCGTCGAGAGCTCGACACCGCGCTCCTCGGCGACCGGCCGCCAGGCCGCGGCGCGGTCCTGGATCACCGCGTCCACGGCGACCTCCACCGGCTCGATGACCACGTTCTCCGCCCTTGCGATCGCCAGCAGGCCATCCACCAGGCGGGACAGCCGGGCGATCTCGTCCTGGGCGGCAGCCAGCTCGGAAGCGGTGGCCTGGTCAGCGTCCTGGCTGAGCAGGTCCAGCCGCAGCCGGAGCGCGGCGAGCGGGGTGCGCAGCTGATGAGAGACATCGGCCATCATGGCCCGGTGACCGTGGACGAGCGCCTCCAGCCGTCCGGCCATGGTGTTGAAGGTGCTGGCGAGGCGGCGCACCTCCGGCGGCCCGTGCCCAGCCGCGGAGCGGGTGTCCAGCGCGCCGCCGCCGAGTCGCTGCGCCGCCGCGTCCAGGGCGGACAGCGGCCGCCCCACCCAGCGGGCGAGCATGACCGCGGCGACGGCCCCCGCCAGCAGGCCGGCCGCGGCGACCGCTATCAGCCATGCCCACAGCACGTGCAGCCGGTCGTTGAGCTCGTCTGTCGAACGGAAGAGCACCACCGCCCCGGCCGGCGGGGCGCCGGCCGTGCTGCGGACGCTCACGATGACCCGCAACCGGTCGTCGAACTCGGAGACGGCGGGGTGATCCGTCCGCATGACGGCGGCGAGCGCGCCGGGCGGGCCCGGCCGGGCGGCGGCCCCGGTCTGCCCGGTCCCGACCCGGGCGACCTGCCGCCCGGCCACGTCATACACCCAGACCTCGTCACCGGCCCGCCGGGCGCGCGCCAGCGATGATGCCAGGGCCGGGCGGGCGTCGTGGTCGCTGAGCCGCTCCTCCGCTATCGCCGCCAGCGTCCGCGCGGACAGGACCGTTTCCGTCCGGAAGGAATCCTGCTCACGCCCGGTGGTGATCAGCCCGAGCGGGACCACGGTGGTGATCAGCAGGGCGCTGATCAGCGCCAGCATGGTGAGCGCGATGCGGCGGGCCATCACGGGCCGCCAAGGCGAAAGCCCCTGCCATAGGCGGTCTCGATCAGCCCTGGCACGCCGAGCTTGCGGCGGAGCGCGGCAACATGCACATCCAGCACCTTGGTCGGCCCGTACCAGTGGGCGTCCCAGGCGCTCTCCAGGATCTCCCGCCGGCTCAGCACCCGGCCCGGGTCGGCCGCCAGGCACTCCAGGATGTCGAACTCCTTGGGAGTCAGCGCCACCTCCCGGCCGGACACGGTCACCTTGCGGGTGCGCACGTCCACCACCAGCGGGCCGTGCCTGAGCACCTCACCGCCGGGGCTGACCCGCCGCAGCACCGCCCGGATCCGTGCCAGCAGCTCTGCCAGGCCGAAGGGCTTGACCAGGTAATCGTCCGCCCCGGCATCCAGGGCCAGCACCCGCTCCGGTTCCTCACCCCGGGCGGTCACCACGATGATCGCCACCCCGGACCGCTGGCGCAGCTGGCGGCAGACCTCCACCCCGTCGCCGTCCGGCAGGCCCAGATCCAGCAGCACCACGTCGGGATCGGCCCGGCTCAGGGCGTCGCGGCCGGTGGTGACGTGGTTGACGGCGTATCCGCCCCGGCTCAGCCCCCGCACCAGCTGCGTGGCGATGCCCGGGTCGTCCTCCACGACCAGCACCTGGGTGCCGGCATGGCCGACTGGCCTGGCCGACGATGTCATGGCACTACCGTAGGTGCCGGCGCCGGGTCCCGGTGCCCGACCGGTCGGTGGCCCGCCTGCCCGCCACGCGACGGCCTACCGGCCGGCCAGCTCGTGGACGAACAGCGGGGCGTTCACCGTGCCCACCCCGGACGCGAGATCGTAGCCGCGTACCGCCCGGAAGCCGGGTACGACGCGGAGCTTCCCGCCCTGCCGGAATGAGACCGTGTTGCTGCCGGTGACGACGTTGACGATGCCCGGGGCGTGGTGAGCCGAGAGCTGGTACAGCCGGGGATTGATCAGCCCGAGCGGGTGGCCGGCCACCTGGCCGGCCAGGGCGACGATGCCGGCGAACAGCGGCACCGCCTCACTGGTGCCGCAGGTGGGATACCAGCCGGGCCGCTGGCCCCCGAAGCTCTGGTACACCACGACCGAGCCGTTGCAGGCGGCACTCATGGAGATGTCGGGCACCCCGCGCCGCCCGCCGACGACGCCCCGCACACCGTTCTGGTACGCCGGCCGGCCGAAGACCACCGACCTCCCGCCTCCGCCGGCAAGCGGGTCCGGCCCGCGGTCGCCGTCGATGAACGAGTCGGCCGCAACGTTGTGGGTGTCGTTCCAGACCCGGTCCGGCGCGGTCCGATGACCGGCCGCGTCCAGCGTGAGCTGGGTGCCGCCGACGCCGGTGACCAGCGGGTCGCTGTCCGGCCAGGAAGTCACCGGGTACAGGTAGTAGCTGGCCTGGTTGAATCTCAAGTCAGCCGCGCCGCTGTCTCCAGCCGCCGCCAGCACGGTGACGCCCTTGCGGGCGGCGTCGATATAGGCGCCGCGCAGGGCGCGCAGGGAGTGCGCGGACGGGAAGGTCTGCTCGGTGGCGCTGAAGCTCTGGCTGATGACCCCGCCGAGGTGGTGGTCGATGACATACTCCTCGGCCCTGACGATCTGCGGGAACCCGGTCGTGCCCTCATTCTCGGAGGTCGGGGTCTCCACCACCAGGATCTTCGCGCCGGGGGCCATCGCATGCGCGTACTCCACGTCCAGATCCGTCTCGCCGGCCCAGCCCACCCGGTTGGCGGTGGGCCGGTAGCCCGGGACCGGTCCGGCCGACTGAATGACCGCCAGGGCCGGCGGCGCCGGGAGGCGGAAGGCGGCGTCGAAGACCCGCAGATCCTGGCGGACCGTGGGGGAGCCGAAGGAGTTGACGATGACGATCGTCTGCCCCTTGCCGGTGATCCCGTGGCTCAGCAGTCCCGGCAGCTGGTAGGCCTGCCGCAGCTGAAGGGGCGAGTAGCACGCGATGTGGTAGGTGCGCAGGCAGGACGCGGTGGTCGGCGGGCCGCCCGTGGGGCCAGCCGGGTGCCCGGCGCCCGGCGCGGTGACCACGGTGGGGGGTACGGGCGGGCCGGGCCGGCAGGAAACGGTGCCTGCCAGGGCGGCGGTCAGCACGCACAAGGCGGCGAGGGCCGGCGGTGCCCGGTGCAGGCGCATGGTTTTCCGGTGGGACGGATCGGGCATCCAGCCCATCGCCGGCGCCCTCCCTGAGGCTAACAGGGCATCCCGCGCCCTGGCCTGTCGGCGAGCGGTAGGCTCCGGCGGGATGATCGTGATCGTGGCAGGCGTGTCCGGCACCGGCAAGTCGACGATCGGCGCCCTCCTGGCCGGGCAGCTGGGCTGGGAGTTCGAGGACGGGGACGACCTGCACCCAGCCGCCAACATCGCCAAGATGGAGGCAGGCGTGCCGCTCACCGACGCGGACCGCCAGCCATGGCTGGATGCGGTGTCGGCCTGGATGGACCGATGCACCGCGGCCGCCGCCTCGGGCGTCATCGCCTGCTCGGCGCTGAAACGTTCCTACCGTGACCGGCTCCGCGACGGGCGTGCGGACCTGCGGATCGTCTTCCTGCGGGTGGACCGCGACACCCTGGCCGCCCGGCTGGCGAGCCGGCACGGCCACTTCTTCCGCCCGGAACTGCTCGACAGCCAGCTGGCGGACGCCCAGGTGCCCCTCCCCGCGGAACCGGCCATCGTGGTGGACGCCGCCGACCGGCCCGCCGTCGTTGTGCGGGAGATCATCCGCCGGCTGGGGCTGGCGCATGCCCCGTAGTTCGCGCGCCTGCCGCGTGGCGGCATAGATCTGCCAGACACACCCCGGCCGCGTACGGTGGAGACAGCCCGGGATCGGAGACGGCGCCATGAAGCTGAAGCTCGACCTGCATGACATCTACAACCGCGGCCAGGATATCGACCGGGCCCTGCGCGCGATCATCGACGAGGCGGTGGCGAAGAAGGCCCCCGTCGTGGAGATCATTCCGGGCAAAGGCTCGGGGCAGCTCAAGAAGCACGTGCTGAGATTCCTGGATCAAAAAGAGATCAAGGCGCTATATCACCGCGTCGAGAAAGACTCCAGGAACTTCGGCCGGCTCTTCGTGCATTTCCGGTGGAAGTAACGCCGGGCCGGATTCCACCCGGAATTACCGCTCCCGGGCGAGAACGGCCAGCTTGCCCGCGTACGGGCGGGCGAGGAGGCGCATGCCCGCCGCGGCCAGGCCCGGCAGCGCTGACCGGCCCGCCCGGCGCCACCACGCGGGCTTGCGGTGACGTGCGGCGGGCCGGTCCTGCGCCCGGGCATCGATCGGCCTGGGCACCGGAGCATACTCCGATTGCCATACACACCCCATAGATCTATTCCCCCCCTCATCATCGCCGTCCTGGCTGGACCCGGCCTGCTCAGGCAAAAGATCCCGCCTGGAACCGTTCAGCTTGCGCGGACGCGACGACTCCCCCGGAAGACGGCGGCGGGTGCCTCTTCCCTGCTGCTGGACCCGGGCATGCTTTGCCGTCCCGGGTCCAGGCAATGATCAATCGTGGCACGATGCCCCGCGAATGTCCAGAAGACGCGAATGAGCGGTCCGGGTGTCTGATATGCCGGCCGCGCGTCCGGTTCCGTGAATAGGGATGAGATTTCCGGAAATGCCAAACGGTGTGTCAGGGGCGGTATCGGGCGCCCGTCGTCAGCCCTTCCGGCCCGTCCGGGCGACGGCGCCGATCACGGGCGCCACCGTCAGCCACACGGCGACCGTCACGATCATCGAGGTGATGTAGCCGAACGGCCGGATCCCGACGTCAGTGGCCACGATGCCCGCGAAGATCATCAGTACCCAGGCGCTGACGAAGAAGAACGGCCCCGCCGCCACGATCCTGAAGAAGTCACCCATTGCCCGCCTCCACTGGCCCTGCGCCGCGCCGGTTCTGGCAGCGTCCGCACGTAGAGGTTCCCTCATGGCCGGGACTCACCCCGGGCCGGCCCGGGATACCCCGCGGCGGCCGGGCCGGAGTCCACCACGCCGCCCGTGCCGTGCCTCCTTCGCCTCCCAGCGGCCGGGCCGCCTGAGTAGGGTCGAGCTATGGCCGATCCCGCCCGAGCCGACAGCGAGCAGGCGTTTCGCGCCGACGTCGCCCGGCTGATCCAGGCGGTGCACCACCATGTGCCGGCCGAGTCGGACCCGGGCGAGATCGCCCCCCTGATCGCTCCGGTGCGCCATCTCGCCAGCCTGCTGGACGCGGACGCCCCGCCCCGGCATCTGCGGGAGGCGGCCCTCGCCGTGGTGGACCGCTACGAGTGGCCCAGCCCCGAGGCGAGCGTGGGTGGCGAGGGCCCGGTCATCGACCCGGCGATCCTGGCCGCGGTGGAGCGGCTGCGGGTCGCGATCGACTCGATGGACGCGCTGACCGGAGAGGACGGGCCGGACGAGATCCAGCCGCCAGCCTGACTGGTGGCACGCCCGCTCACCGGGGCAGCAGGAGCAGCTTGCCAGCCGTCCGCCGCGCGGCGAGGTCGTCATGGGCGCGGGCCGCGTCGGCAAGCGGGTAGGTGCCGCCGATCCTGACCGACAGCCGCCCTTCCGCGAGCCAGGTGAACAGATCACCGGTGCGCCACACCAGCTCTTCCCGGCTCGCGATGTAGTGGATCATCGTGGGCCGGGTGATGAACAGCGAGCCGGCCCCGGCGAGGCGCTGCAGCTCGAGCGGCGGGACCGGCCCGCTTGACCCGCCGTACAGGACCATCAGGCCGCGCGGGCGGATCGCCGCCAGGCTCGCGTCGAAGGTGGCCTGGCCAACCCCGTCATAGACCACGGCCGCCCCGGTCCCCCCGGTGACCCGCCCGACCACCTCGCCGAACTCCTGGTAGCCGGTGACGTGGTCGGCGCCGGCCTTCTGGGCCAGGCTGGCTTTGGCCGTGCTGGACGTGGTCGCGATGACGATGCCGCCCCGCATCTTGACCAGCTGGGTGAGCAGCAGGCCGACCCCGCCGGCCGCCGCATGCACCACCACCGGGTCGCCGGGCGCGACCGGGTAGGTGCTGTGGCACAGGTAGTGGGCGGTGATGCCCTGCAGCATGACGGCCGCGGCGACCTCGGTCTCCACCTCGTCGGGGATCGCGACGGCGGCCGCGGCGGGGATGACCACCTGCTCGGCGTAACCTGACGGCGCGCCGACCCAGGCCACCCGGTCGCCGACGGCGAACTCCCCGACGCCGGCCCCGATCGCGGCCACCGTCCCCGCGCCCTCGGAGCCGGGCACGAACGGCAGGTCCCGCGCGTAAGGAGGCCGGCCTTCCCGCTGGTAGATGTCCGCGTAGTTGACCCCGGCAGCAGCCACATCCACCAGCAGCTGGCCCGGCCCGGCCGGTGGCGTCTGCCGGTCAGTCACGGTCAGGACATCGGGCCCGCCGAACTCGTTCACGACCACCACGCGCATGCCCCCATCATCACCCATGCCGGGCCCGCATGCGGGCGCTATGAGGCAGGGGGCCGGGACGCGGGTCAGGCGACCGGGATGGGGCTTGTCAGCGGCGCCGAACGGGCCGGCTCCAGGCTGCCGCGGGCGGCCACGAGCCGGGCTACGGCCTCGATCAGCTCGGCTTCGGGGAGGGCGAACGGCAGCCGCAGGTAGCCCTCCAGGTTCCCGCCGGCACCGAACCGGGGGCCGGGCACGAGCCGCAGCCGGTGCCGTTCGGCCGCGTGGGCCAGCGCGCCGCTCACCGGGGCGTCCAACCGGGCCCACAGGCACAGGCCGCCGGCCGGAAGGCGGAACCGCCAGGCCGGCAGGCGCTCGGTGAGCGCCGCCGCCAGGGTGTCCCGGCGGCGGGTCAGCGACTCGCGCCGGGCCGGGAGCAGGCTGTCCGCCCGTTCCAGCAGCCAGGCGGCGGCGAGTTGCTCCACCACCGGACTGGCGAGGTCCGACGGCCCGCGCACCGCCTGCAACTGGGCGGCCAGGCCAGGATCGGCGCGAACCCAGCCGACCCGCAGCCCGGCCCAGAAGGCCTTGCTCATCGAGCCGACCGTGATCACCTGCCCGGCCGGATCCCAGACGGCGAGCGGGGCCGGCGGCGCAGACGCAGCAGGCCCCGCGGGCCCCGCAAGCCCTCCGCTGCCCGGGGCTGTGCCGCCTCGGGCGCGCTCAGCGGCCCCATCACCGGGGACGCGCTCAGCAGCCCCATCACCGGGGACGCGATCAGCAGCCCCATCACCCAGGCTGAGCTCGGCGAAGGTCTCGTCGATGACCAGGCGGGTGCCGACCGCGGCGGCGGCCTCGGCCAGCGCCGCCCGGTCCGGTGCGTTCATCAGATGCCCGGCGGGGTTGTGGAAGTCGGGCATCAGGTAGGCGAGCCGGGGAAGGGTCTGCCGCAGCGCGGCCGCCATCAGGTCGATGTCCCAGCCCCCAGGCGCCAGCCCCACCGCCACGACCCGGGCATGGGCCCTGGTCAGGGCGTCCAGGGCGTTCGGGTAGGTCGGGCTTTCCACCAGAACCGGGTCGAGCGGGCTGACCAGGCACCGCAGCAGCAGGTCGAGCGCATGCTGAGCGCCTCCGGTGATGAAGATCTGCTCCGGTCCGGTGGGCAGGCCCCGCCGCGTGTACCGCCGGGCGACCGCCTCGCGGAGCACGGGCAGGCCGTAGGTGTCGTACCCATGGCCGTGCAGGTATGCGGGCAGCATGTCCAGGGCGGCCGCCATCGCGGCGGGCACCTCCGCACATGCCTCGGGTGAGGCCAGCGCCAGATCGAGTGCGTCCTCGTCATCGGGCACGGCCGGGACCCACGACGCGTGCCGGCGCAGCCCGCCCGGTGGGAGCCCGGTGACGCTGCCCGACCCCTGCCGGCTGGCCAGGTATCCCTCCTCCCGCAGCAGCCGGTAGGCGGCGGCGACCGTGGTCCGGCTCATTCCCAGGGCCGCGGCGAGCCCGCGCTCGGCCGGGAGCCGCGCCCCCGCAGGCAGCCGCGCGTCGAGCAGCAGCGTCCGCAGGGCGGCGGCAAGCCGGGCGTAACCCGGGACCACCGCCTGGCCAGGGCTGCCAGCCGGCGCGTCTTGCCAGTTACCGAGCAGCCGGAGGAGCTGGGCTTCGGTAATGATCCGCATCACCAGGCCATTCGTTCATAATTGGCTCTTTTTCAATGGCCAATTCTCTGTCAGTGTGACTGTTGGCATGCCGATTGGCAAGCCGGTGGGCACAGTGGTGGAGGGCCGCGTGAAACTGGGGCACATCGCCCGCGGGCTGCTGCGCCCGCTGCCGGCCGACCGGCTGGCGCGGCGGCTGGGCCAGCTCTTCGTGGGCCTGATCCTGTATGGCCTCAGCGACGCCCTGCTGGTGCTGGGCGGGCTTGGCCTCGACCCCTGGGATGTGCTCCACCAGGGCCTTGCCCGCCGGACCGGGGTCCCGATCGGGACCTGGACGATCATCGTGGGCGCCGCGGTGCTGCTGATCTGGATCCCGCTGCGGCAGCGCCCGGGCGCCGGCACCCTGGCCAACGTGGTCGTCATCGGCGCCGTGATCGACCTCGTCCTGGCCGCGGTCCCCGCCCCGCACAGCGTGCCGCTGCGCTGGACGTCGCTGCTCGCGGGGGTCGCGCTCAACGGGGTGGCCACCGCGTGCTACATCGGGGCCGGGCTGGGCCCCGGGCCCCGCGACGGCCTGATGACCGGCATCGCTGGCCGCGGGCACTCGCTGCGCCTGGTGCGCACCGGTATCGAGCTGACCGTGCTCGCCGCCGGATGGCTGCTCGGCGGCACCGTCGGGATCGGTACCGTGCTGTACGCCGTCAGCATCGGCCCCCTCGCCCACCTGCTGCTGCCCCGGCTCAGCATCCGCTCAGGCTCTCGTCCCGAGGGCGAGGGTCCGGGCCACGGCATGGCTGAGATCGGTGGTGGCATCAGTCAGTTGGCCGGGAACCTTGACAAGAATAGTAAAGCAATGGTAAAGCGTTAGTAACGCAAGTCAAGATCGCTGCGCGGAAGCAGGGGGTTCCGTCAAGGGGAGTCTGAAAGCAAACAGAACTGACGACTTCACGTTCATTCGCAGTCGCGCAGAATGGGAAGCGTGGCTGCCCAAGGCCGGGACTCCGGAGGCATTGGATCATCCCTTGCACGCTCTGTCCTCCGATGAAATCGCCGAATTCAGCCGGGAGCTGGTCTTCCGAGACGACGGCCTCTGCGGAGGGCGCATCGGGGACCTTAGCGATAAACTCTCCTGCAACGACTTCCGCGCTTTGTGGGCAAGGCTCGGAATTGACACCATATTGTTCGAGCCCCAGACGCACGACGAGCTTCAGGTCCAAGCGCCCGATGGAACAGATGGACCAGAGGGAGGCAAGACAGCCCAGTCAGATTTCCTCAGAGACTGCAAGTGCGTAAGTCATGGCAACTGCCAGTCCGGTTACCCCAGCTATTTCTGCACCAGCAGCTGCTAGCGGAGTGGGCGGCGGTTATCCTCGTCGGGTGCCCGAGGTCCCGGTTCGCTATCAGTCGGCGGACGAGGACAGCGCGCGGTGGGCCGGCTTCCGGTTCCGTGAGGGCGACATCGTCATCAGCACCCGGTCCAAGAGCGGGACAACGTGGATACAGATGATCTGCGCCCTGCTGATCTTCCAGACACCGAACCTGCCTGCGCCGCTGGCGGAGCTGTCGCCGTGGCTGGACTGGCTCATCGCCCCGCGGGACGAGGTGTACTCGCGGCTCGGCGCCCAGCGGCACCGCCGGTTCATCAAGACCCACACCCCGCTCGACGGGATCCCGCTCGACGCCCGGGCAACCTACGTCGTGACGGCCCGGCACCCGCTCGACATGGCGGTGTCGCTGTACCACCACAGTGCCAACATCGACCGGGCCCTGCTGCGCCGCCTCACGGGGCAGCCCGAGCCTGCCGGTGGGCCCGCGCCCCGGCCTTCGCTGCGGGATTGGGTCCTGCGGTGGATCGGGGCGGTCGTGGCACCACGCGACGAGCTCGACTCCCTGCCGGGTGTCATGCTGCACCTGACCGACGCGTGGGCCCGCCGGGCGTGGCGTGGCGTGGTGCTCGTGCACTACGACGACCTTTCCGCTGACCTCGAGGGTGAGATGCGGCGCCTCGCGGCGCTGCTCGGCATCGCCGTGCCCGAGCAGTCCTGGCCAGCCCTCGTCGCGGCGGCCACCTTCGGCCGCATGCGGGAGCGTGCCGACCAGCTGGTACCCGCCCCGCCGGGCATCCTCGTGGACAACGCGGCCTTCTTCCGGCGCGGGTCATCCGGCTCCGGACGCGAGTTGCTCACCGGCGGCGAACTCGCCCGCTATCACGCGTACGCGGCCCAGATGGCACCGGCAGAGCTGCTCAGCTGGCTCCACCGGGAGCGCCGGTAGCCGCGTGGACCGAAGCCCTGGGCGAAGAAGCCCGGCCTGCGCGAGCAGGCACGGTACGTGGCGGCTACCAGGTCCCTGACGCCCCGCAGGCGGGCGTACGGATTGTCGATCACGACATGCCCCCGCGCGGCTGGCGCGATGGTCACCGTTGCCGTTGACCCCAGCGCCAGGACAAGGGGGATCTTGTAAGCACCGTGGTCCCCGAAGCCCGCGGGGTCCGCCGTGGCCAGCTCCCTACCGTTGACGATGAACAGCGGGCCGATCACCAGGTCACCGGGCCGCGGCCGCTGCTGCACGGGCGGGTCGGGGAACGCCTCCTGGCCGCAGGACAGCACGAACGGGTTGCCCGGGCTGCCCTTGGGCCCGGTGGCGCGTGGGCCGGGCTGGGGATGAGCAGATGCCGCCGGGGGAGCCGGGCCGGAAGTACCGCCCCCGGTACAACCGGCAAGTGCCGCGCAGGTCAGCGTGGCCAGCGCACGGCCAGACAATGGAGACGGACCGCGCACGGGTTCATTCTGCTGGCATATGGCGGGCAGGTCCAGATTGGCGCCGGTGATGGCACAGCGAGCCGCGGGGACAGATGGCGGGGCGTCCCCGGAGCCGCGGAAGCCGCACTGGTTATGCTGGTTCGAGATCATCCGGGGCTGTCGTCCGTTACGCGTCAGCGCAGCGGGCGCCGGGGGCTGGGCATTGACGAACTCATAGCAGCTTTCCTGCAGCCGAGGTGCTGGAGCGGGCGCGATCAAGGAGGAAGCATGGCTGGCAAGTTCGTGCTGAAGAAGGGCGCTAGCGGCAAGTATCACTTCAATCTCGTCGCAGGCAACGGACAGGTGATCGCGACGAGCGAGGCCTATGAGGCCAAGCAGTCCGCCCTGCACGGGATCGAGTCGGTCAAGGCCAACGCCCCCGGCGCGGAGGTAGACGACCAGACCGGCGACTAGACCCCGCCAGCAGGACCGCCGGGCTCTCGGCCCGTCTCACCCGCCAGTGCCATCCGTTGCCGAGTAGGCGACGGCAACCTCGGCGGCAAGCGCCGCGTTATCCGCGATGAGCTGCCGGTTGACCGCCGCGCTGCGGCCGCCGGTCAGCTCGTGAACAAGCGCCAGCACGGCAGGGGTCACCGCCTGCCCGCGCACACCCTGGCTGTGCACCCGGGCGACCGCCTCCGCGATGACCGGCTCGATATCCAGGGACGGCTCGGGAGGCCTGCTGAGCAGTACCCCGATGGAACCGTTCAGCTGCCAGTGGGCAGCGGTGATAAGGGCCGCTTCCTTCGCCGCAGTCACCTCCGCGGACACCGGTGGGCCACCCGCGGCACTGTAGAACAGCGGGATCGTGCTGGTCCGCCAGCCGAGCACCGGCACGCCGAGGGTCTCGAGCAGCTCGGCGGTGGCGGGCACATCCAGGATGGACTTCACGCCCGAGGACACCACCATCGCCCGGGTCCGGGCGAGCTGCGGCAGGTCCGCGGAGATGTCCAGGCTGGCAGCGAAACCCCGGTGGACCCCGCCGGTCCCCCCGGTGGCCATGAACGCGATCCCGGTCAGGCGGCAGACCGCCAGCGTGCCGCCGACCGTGGTGGCGCCGAGCGCGCCCTGGACCACGCAGGCGCCGATGTCGCGCGCCCCGGCCTTGCGCGCCGAGGAGCCGGCGCTGGCGAAGCGCTCCAGCTCTGCCACGGTGAGCCCGGCCCGCACCGCACCATCCACGATCCCGACCGTGGCCGGGACGGCGCCCGCCTCGCGGACCCGCGCTTCCGCCGCCAGGGCCACCTGCACTCCCTGGGCGCCGGGGAAACCGTGCGACACCAGCGTCGTCTCCAGCGCGACCACGGGCTGGCCGAGGCGCAGCGCCGCCTCGACCTCGCCGCTCAGCCGGGGGGTGATCGCCATGGCATCGCTCCCATCGTCGCCACCGCCCGCGCCGCCGCGGCCAGGCCCAGGCTGACGCCGCCGAGCAGGTAGCCCGCCGCGAACGCGTCACCGGCACCGGTCGAGTCCACGGCGCGGGCTGGCTGCGCCGGGTACGTCACGCCCGCGGCACGCACGCCGCGCGCGCCGAGCTTCACCACCAGGTCGGATCCTGGCAGATCCCCGATGAGGTCCGCCTCCGCCTCGGTGCCGAACACGATCTCCGGGCGCAGCCTGGTGAGCAGGTCCCGGAACCGGCCGACGCCGTAGTCGCGCAGCACAGCCGTGGACGACAGGTTGACGCTCAGCCGCGGTACGTGCGCGGCCGCCGCCAGCGCGGCACCCCGGATGGGCTCGGCCGCCAGGCTGTAGCAGGGCAGGTGGAGCAGGCCGCAGCCGGTGAGCCAGTCGTCGGCCAGCGCGCCCGCGGCCAGCAGCGGCCCTACCCCCCGGTCGGTCAGCATGGACCGTGACGTCCCGTGGTCGGAGAGCGAAACGACCACGCCGGTCCCGCCCTCAATCACCGGCCCGGCAATGTGCACCCCGCGGCGAGCCAGGTCCGCTGACACCAGGCCGGCGGCCAGGTCGCTGCCCCGGGCAGCGATCAGCCGGGCCTGGCCGCCCAGCGCACAGATCCATGCGGCCACGTTGGCGGCCTGGCCGCCGGCGCCGACCCAGGTGCGGGCGGGCGTGTCGGTCTCCTGCGCGATCGGCCCCTCCGGGCAGACCACCACATCGAGGTGGGCGTCGCCCAGGACGCAGATCACGTGCTCACGGCCAGCATCAGGCCGACTGACGGGTTCGGCGGGCTTCTCAACGTGCGGCATGCGCCTCAACGTGCGGCGTGCACGCCGACATCGGTGATGGAAGCCGCGTTCGCCGCGGTCAGCTTGAGGAACGCCGCCGCCCGCGCGAAGATCTCCCCGACGGTGTGGCCCGCCAGCTGAGCCTGGTACGCCCGGTACCGCGTCATCTCCCACTCCTGCCCGCGCGGTGGAAGCGACGCGAGCGCCGGTTCCGGCACCGGCTTCCAGGTCCAGGCGGTGATGCGGCCATCGCCCGCGCCGTGGGCGCTGGCCTGCGGGTGGATGAAGTCGACATGATCGACTTCATGACCCATCCGGTTCCGGACGAAGCGCAGTCCCGCCAGCGTTCCCTCGATCAGCCGGCGCTCCGCCGGGGCCTGGTCCGCCATCACGGTGTCGTACGCATCCGGGTGATGGCGCACCAGCGTGGCATCGACGATGGTGACCCACCACACCGCCTCACCGATCACCGCGAACGCCCGCGGGCGGTCCAGCGGCCTGACCCTGGGAAGCCGTTCTGTCGTGTCACTCATCGCGGTGATGGACCACTGCAGCGCGCTCACCTCGCCCGCTGGATCGCCCATCTTCTCGCGGTTCCATGCGACCCGGCAGCGGGCAGAGCAGAACCTGGCGTGCTCGCGGCGCGGCGTGAACAGGGCGCCGCACTGCTCGCAGTTCCTGATATCGACCACCTGACCATGTTACGCGTAACGGCACAGCCGTGGCGGAAGAAGGTCAGCGGTGGGCCGCCGGCCTTTCCCCTTCTTCCGCGTGGCGGTGGAGCACGGCCCGGATCCGCACCGCAAGCTCACGCCACGAGAAGGGCTTGGTCACATAGTCGTCGGCGCCGAGCTCACGCCCGACCGCCTTGTCGACCTCGGTGTCCCTGGCGGTCAGCATGATCACCGGTACGTCGGACCGTTCGCGCAGGCTCCGGCACACTTCGGTGCCCGCTGGCCCGGGCAGCATGAGGTCGAGCAGCACCAGGTCAGCCCCGTTGCGATCGAACGTTTCCAGCGCATCCGGGCCGGTCGGGCAGACAGTGACGTCGAAGCCCTCCTTGCGCAGCATGTAGGCGAGGGCGTCGCTGATCGACTCCTCGTCCTCGACAACGAGCACCAGCGTCATGTGGCTGCCTCTCGTACCAGCCCCTGCCCGACCGTCCAGGCCACCACTCCGTGCGGTCACGGGCAGCATAAGCGTGCGGCCGGCCACCGCCCTGGCGAGCCCCTCCGCCAGAGGATTGTGGCGCAGCTCCGTTGCGAACCCAGTGCCCGGTTATACCGACACCACGGTCAGGACGGTGTGGCCGATCTTGATCTTGTCGCCCTTGTTCAGCAGCTGGGCCGCGTGGATCCGGCGCCCGTTGAGCCAGGTGCCGTTGGTCGAGGCGAGATCCTCGACGTACCACAGGCCGCGGGTGGCCTGGAAGCGGGCGTGGTGGCTGGAGGCGAACTCGTCGTCGATGGCCAGCGCGCCCTGGCGGCCGGCGGTGAACTCGGTGTGGAAGGTGTGGCGCTGGTCCCCGGCCTGGATGAGCAGGGACTGGGTGGGGGCCGCCTCGACAAGGGTGACGTCGCGCTGGCCGGCGACAGCGGACACGGCGGCCCGCCAGGCTTGCTGCTCCTCGCCGGTGGCATCTTCCCATGGCGGGAGAGCTGCGGGGTAGGCAGCGCGGTGTGCTTCGTAGGCGGTTCGCGCGAGGTGTTCGAGGCCGCTGCTGGTCACGCATCCGATGATGCCAGAGCGGATCCGGTTACGGGGTCATGGGCGATGCCAGTTCCGGCCCGTTGGCTACCGCGGCCTCACTCGCGCGGCTACTACCTGGGAGTTGTTGCCCTAGCGCGCTCGGCCGGCGTCACTGTCACCCGTTCAGGATGCGGGCCTTCTGCTGCTCGAACTCTGCCTGGGTCAGCACGCCCGCCGACAGCAGCTCGCCGAGCTGCTTCAGCTGGGCGAGCCGGTCAGCCATGTCGGCTGGGGCGGCCGGGGCGGCTGGTGCCGGCGGGGCGGCTGGTGCCGGCGGCGGGCCGGGCTCGGCGTAGGCGTGCTGCGGCTGTGCCGGGGCCGCGTACTGCGCTGGCGGCGGCGGGGCGGGCACGCCCGCCGCGGCCTGGTCCTGCGCAGCCCAACGGTTCTGCTGCCGACGCTGCACCCGGCCGTGCACGGAACTGGCAACAGCAACCGTGGCGGCGGTCTTCAGTATGCCCACGGTGACCTCCTCGTCGTTGGCTTCGTCGCTGGGGTCAGGAGGGCTCGGTCGCGTCAAGGGCGGCGACAATGTCGCTGGCTGATATCCCGCCATTGGCGATCAGCCGCGCGCCGTCGCGCCGCCAGGCGTCCACCAGGCCGAGAACCCATCGGTTCTCGTAGATCACAACAACGGCGACGCTGCCAGGCTGCATCGCCGCGGAGATCTCACCGACGTCTGCGTCGTCGAGCAAGCCCGACGACGCCCCGGCCCAGGCAGCCAGGTTGACGCCATCGGGAACGGCGAACTCCCAGACGTCAACCTTCTTGCTCTTGCCGTCGGCGTCCTTGGCGATGAACTCCATGTCCAGGATTTCGACGACGCCCTGGTCGGCCAGGGAAAGGAGCCCCTCAAAGCCCGAAGCGGTGAGCCGGCCGGCTGGAAACTCGATCGCGACGAAATCGACCGGCCCCAGCTCGTCCTCGTTTGACCCCGACTGAGGTGCCGCCGTCATACCGCACTCCCTCCGGAGATCCCCGCTGGGCCCGCTGGCCATTGCGGGACAAATCTAACAGTCCAGTCAGTGACCAGGAACCGCGCCGGCCGGGGGCGGCTCCCGTTTACTGCTGATCTCCTTCGCCACCAACCCCTCCGCCCGGCTCCGCTGATGTACCACGCGGCGGGGGCTGGGGGCTCGGGTGCGACGATGCTGCTACTACTTGCCTCGTGGACACGGGAGAGCAGCAGTGCGCGATGATCTGGCGGCACTCGCCGCCGATGCCTATATCTACGGCTTCCCGCTGATCTTCGACTTGCAGTCAGTCGGCGGCGTCGTCCGCGAGGGGATGGGGCTGATCGCGCCAGCCCCGTTCAACAGCTTCAGCCACGCGTCGAAGCTGGCCGGGCCGGACGACCGGTTCGTTTCGATCAACAACGACACCATCTACTCGATCTCGCCGGTCGATGTGAGCGGCGGCCCGGTGCTGCTGCGTGTGCCGGAGGCGGCCGGCCGCTATTACGTGCTGCAGTTCGTCGACGCGTGGACCAATAACTTCGCCTACGTGGGCCGCCGGGCGACCGGTACCGCGGCCGGGTCCTTCCTTCTGGCACCGCCAGGCTGGCAGGCAGATCCGCCCCGGGGGGCGCGGGTGATCGAGTTCCCGACGAACGTGGGCACGATCGTGGGCCGCTGGGCCTGCAGCGGCCCGGCCGACCTCGGTGCCGTCCGGGAGTTGCAGCACGGGTTGGCACTGGAACCGTACGGCGACCCGGGACCGCCGCGGGGCATACCGGCACCCGCTGGCGTCCCCGCCGAGCTGGCCTTTTTCGAGCAGATGCGAACCTGGATGCGGTCCTTCCCCCCGTCCGGGCCAGACCGTGCCTACCAGCAGCGGTTCGCCCCGCTCGGCCTGCTCGACCCGGTCTCGCCCTACGCCAACTGCCTGCCTGACCTGGCCAAGGCACTGGCAGCGGGCGCGGATGCGGCGAAGCAGAAGATAGAAGCGACCCTCACATCAGGCAACCAGGCGCCGGTCGTGAACGGCTGGACACTCACCTTCCACATGTTCGACTACAACCTCGACCACCTGGGCCCGGGCACGGTCGATGACCCGGCCTGGAAGATGCCCGACCGCGACGCCAGCTACCTGGCCCGGGCCCTGGCCGCCCGCGGCGGCCTGTGGGGCAACCACGGGTATGAGGCCGCTTACCCGATGACCTACACCGACGCCGACGGCGACCAGCTCGACGGGCATCACCGCTACACCATCAGGTTCGGGCAGGATCCGCCGGTGGACGCCTTCTGGTCCATCACCATGTACGACCTGCCCGACTTCTACCTCGTTGCCAACCCCATCGGCCGCTACTCCATCGGCGACCGCACCCCCGGGCTGCGTCACGACGCCGACGGTTCCCTCACGATCGTGATCCAGCACGAGCAGCCGGCCGACACCAGCAACTGGCTGCCCGCCCCGGCCGCGCCCTTCCGGCCCATCATGCGCCTGTACCAGCCGCAGGCCGCCGTCCTGGAAGGCGCATACACGATCCCGCCTATCACCAAGGCGAGCTAGCTCCCGGGCTCTGCCGCCGCGAGCCGGCGGAAGGAGCGCTCGATGGTGATCAGGACTCCAGATAGCCCAGCACGTAGCCGCGCCCGCTGGCCGAGCCGGCCACGCCGACGTCGGCGACCCGGTCCTTGAGCAGGTATCCGACGCCTGCGGCACCGGCGCCGGACGCCGCGCCGAGCAGGTCGGCCGCGTACCGGGTCTCGATGTACTGGGAGAACACCAGCACCCCGGTCTTGGGGTGGTCACGGCGGATGGCGATCGCGGCGCGCAGGCCCTCGTCGGTGTAGCCGGGCGGCATCCGCACGTCCACCACGGTGACATCTGGCTGGTGCTCGTCCACCGCGGCCAGCAGGTCCCCGGCGTTGCCGACGGCGGCGACCACCTCGTGGCCGCGGTCGGCCAGGATCTCGGCCAGGCCCGCCCGGACCACCGCCGAGTCCTCGGCGACATGGCGCCCCCGCGATCCGGCCTCATGAGACTCCTGGTCAGATCATGGGAATACCGCCACCCCCGTGTCTGGGTGCGCGTGCGCTTGGCCTGTGGCATCTTCAACCTCGGCCTTGGCGTCCTGCTGGTCGCTTCCGGCTCCTGGCTGGGGCCGCTAGCCTGGCTGGGAGCGCTGCCGCTGGCCGGGGCGGCGCTGATCTTCTGGACCGCCTACCGCCTGCAGGACACCGTTCAGGCCTAGCCTCGGCCTCGCCTGGAAGCATCCGTCGCAGGCATGGCGTTGCCAGCCCGGCGAGTAGGAGGACGGACGTGATGAGCTTCCAGAAAACTCCGGGCGGGACCCGCGGTGCCCGGGGTGCCGGGTCGAATCCGGTGACGCGCACCATGATGCGGGCCATGGCAAGCTGGCACCGGCGGTCTGGGGACAAATTCCAGGGGATGGATCTGCTGTACCTGACCACGGTCGGGGCCAAGACCGGCCAGAAGCGGCAGTCCACCGTGGCCCGGTTCCCCGATGGCGAGGATGCCTGGCTGGTGGTAGCCTCCGCCGGCGGATCAGCTCATCATCCAGCCTGGTATCACAACATCGCCGCACATCCGGACCAGGTCTGGATCGAGTTCGGCGGCCATCACCTGCAGGTGACCCCCACCCAGCTTGACGGGGAAGCGCGTGCGCAGGCATGGCAGCGGATCACCCAAATCCAGCCACGCTACGCCAGCTACGAGCAGAAGACCGACCGCGCGATCCCCGTCATCCGGCTCGCCCGCGCCGACTGAGCTGGCTGTCCCACATGAACGTTCTCTTCGTCGCGAGCGTGGCGGTTGTCGCCGCTGACCCACCGCAGAGCCGCAAGCTGTTCATGGATATCCTCGGCCTCCCACTGGAGGGCGAAGGTGATGGCTACTACTCCAGCGGGAGCATCCCCGGCAGCAAGCACTTCGGTGTGTGGCCGCTCTCGCAGGCGGCCGAGGCATGCTTTGGCACACCGGAGTGGCCCGCCGGCCGGGTGGTCCCCCAGGCGTCAATCGAGTTCGAGGTGGAGGACGCGGAAGCCGTCGCCGCGGCAGGCGGCGAGCTTCAGCGCGCGGGCTTTGAGCTGTTGCACCCGGCCCGCACCGAGCCGTGGGGACAGACGGTGACCAGGCTTCTCACCGAGGATGGCTTGATCGTCGGCATCTCCTACGCTCCCCCGTTTCACGACGAAGGGCCCGCCTGAGCACGTAACACCACGTTCGTCAACGAGAGGGTGCACGCTCTGCCCGCGCGGTGCCTTTGCGGGGGTCGAAGGTACCGAACGATGTGATCGCCGCGGTGAGCGTCTCCGCGGTCAGATCGGCGACGGCCTGCGGGTCGGTGCTGCGCCGGGCGAAATAGGCGGTCACGTCCGCGACATTCGCCCGGTACAGCCGCTCGAACTCGGCGGTCCTCCCGCTGTTCCCGTCATCGTCCGGCTGTGCCGGCATCTGGCTCACACCCTTACTTGCCCTTCACCGCCCGCTGTGTCACACCAGCCACCCGACGCTGGCCCCGGCGTATCCGTGCCGCCCTGCGTTCCATGATCGTGGAGTCCTTCGCTGGTGCCGCCCAGGGCCCGCCGGTACCGGCGGACCACCTCGTCTTGGCTGGAATCATCGGCGGCCGTCCTGGGTTGCCGCAGGCATGACAACCGTGGGCTTCATCGGGAGTGGGCGCATCGGCAGCACGGTGGCACGGCTGGCCGTGGCCGCCGGATATCACGTCGTCATGAGCAACTCGCGTGGGCCGCAGACGCTGACGGGCCTGGTCGACGAGCTGGGTCCGCTCGCGCGGGCGGCGACCGGCGAGCAGGCAGCCGCCGAGGGCGATCTGGTGGTCCTCACGATTCCCTTGCGGGCCGCTCAGAGCGTCCCGGCCGCCCCGCTGGCCGGCCAGCTGGTCATCGATACCTGCAACTACTATCCGCAGCGGGACGGGCAGATCGCGGAGCTGGACCGCGGGTCGCTGACCAGCAGCGAGCTGATCCAGCGGCACCTGGCGGGCGTGCAGGTGGTCAAGGCGTTCAACAACATCTACTACCAGCACCTCCTGGCGCTCAGCCGTCCCGCCGGTGCCACCGACCGGAGCTTCCTGCCGATCGCGGGCGACGACGCCGGTGCGAAGGTACGGGTGAGCGCGTTCCTGGATGACATCGGCTATGGCGCCGTCGACGCCGGGCCGCTCGCGCGAAGCTGGCGCCAGGAACCCGGCACGCCGGTGTACGCCAGCCCATACGGGCCGTTCAGCGACCCGGACGGCACCCCAGCCAATGAGGCCACCGTGCGCGCCGCCCTCGCCAAGGCCGCCCGGTAACAAGACCAGCCGGGTGGCAGCCACCCTGCGTTGACGCCGGACAATAGCAAGGAGCCCTGGCACTTTGCTCGCCGGGCCAGCACCACCGGCTGCCTGGCCGACCGCTGCCTTCAGGGCCGGCGGCACCGTAGCATTCGGCTCATGGAATTCAGCCGGGAGCTGCGCGAAGACGTGATGTCGGGTGCAATCACCGTCTCCTTCCGGCTGTGGCGCCGGCCCCAGGTGAGGGAGGGCGGCCAGTATTCCGTCGGTCCGGTAAAGATCGAAGTGGACTCCGTGGAACTGGTGCCCTTTGCCTCCATCACGGCCACCGACATCCGCCGATCCGGGGAAAGGGACCGGGAATCCCTGCGCCAGCGGGCTGCCCATGCCGGCCCGATCGCCGACGACACACTGCTGTACCGGGTGGAGTTTCACCTCGTGGAATCCCAGCCACGCTGAGCACTGGCAGGCAGGACGCCGACCGCTGAGGTCGACCGCTCATCGGCTAGTTTGGCGACCCATCCGGCGTAGCGGCTGACGTCCCCGCAGACAAGCTGGCAGCTTCACCGTCATCGTTGCCGTGATACCGCGCACCCGCGCACCTATGCGACTGATGTGCCCGCGTCCACCATGGAGGTATGAACGACGGGCCACGGCGCCGCCAGCAGGCGAAGACGCTCAAGCAGGAACTTCCCTACCCGTACAACCAAGATTTGTCCAAGGTCTTGCGGGGTCTGAACCGGCGCACACCATTCGGCCGCCGAAGACAGGCTAATGATCCGGTGACCGCCGCCTACCTCGTGGCCGCGGTCCGGCTGATCCAGCGCCATCTGGGTCCCGGCGCGAGCCGGACGCCTGCCGATCCGGAAGATCCGGATTCCATCTCGCGGCCGCTGCTGAGCTTCTTGTCGCAGCGGGCGGTGGCAGCCGAGGTCGATCACAACCCTCCCCCGTTCCACCGCCGGGGCAGGGTCTCAACAATGCGGGAGCGATGGCGGCATCAATCCGACTTCGTCGCTGATGTGCTCCGGTTTGGTCTTTGGGCGTGGCACTACCCGGCCGCGCACCAGGACGAGATTGCCGACGCCGAGGAGGAGGTCATCCGCGGCCCGGACCCGGTGGGAGGCATCTACCGCGTGTGCTACTGGGACATGACCAGGCTGCTGGCCACGCCGATGTCCCGGCTGAGCCTCATCGCAGCCGCGCAGGCCGAGGGTGATGCGGTCATCCGCGCGGCGGTATCTGGGCGTCACCGGGAGAATGGCCTGCGTTGGAAGGACTTTTATGATGAGTTCCTTCGATCCCGCGGCCTGCGCATCCGGCCCGGGATCACCCTCGACGATTGCCTCAACCTGCTGACCGCGGTCGCGGACGGCCTTACTATGCGTGCCCTCGCCGACCCCGCCGCCCCCATCATCGATCACACCCGGCAGCGCTCCCTGCTCGGAACGGCCGCGCTCGCTCTGATAGCAGGTTGCCTGGAGCGCACCGACGGGGGCGACGGCCTGCCGCTCGAACAGGCGGTCCACGACATGGTGTGCGGCTCTCCAGCGGGCTCAGATCGGGTCTCGTCATGAGATGGGATACCCTCGCGAGCCTCGCCGGGCTGCTGACCGGCGCGGTCGCGGCCTGGGGATTCGCGCGTAGATATGCGGCCGGGGAAATGGGCCGGCTCCGGGCGCAGCTTCAGGCACGGATCGATTACTGGCAAGACGAGGCCGAACGAGCGAGGGCCAACGCTGCCCGGGTCGGTGAGCAGGCGGCCGCGTGGGCCGCGGGCTGCCAGCAGGGCCGGGAAGACGTCATGTCCCTCGCGCGTGCCCTCGCTCATCACGCCACCCGAACCGACGACGGTCCCGCGGCAGGCTGACGACGTAAAGCCGGTCAGCCGCCGGCACGCCACCAGGCCAGTCGGCGGCGAGCTACCCGGGCGCAAGCCGCCTGGCCACCTGGCGCATGAGCAGCGAGCTGGGCGACTCCTGCACGCTGCGGGCGAACAGCCACTGCCGCACCCTGGCGGCGTCTACCCCGGCCAGGCCGGCCATTCTGGCCGCCAGGGCGGCCGGGTCGGCGGCCAGCCTGTCCTCGCAGTTCAGCATGTGCTGCAATACGTCGTAGGCCGGGTCGCCAACATAGGGCTTGGGGTCGATCACCAGCCACGGCTCCCGCCGGGCGGCGAGAACGTTGTCGCCGTGCAGATCGGTGCAGAGCAGCACCTGGCGATCCGCCGTGGTGGGCAGCTCCCGGAACAACGCGATCCCGGCCCGGGCGAGCCCGGGATCGAGCCGGCCGGGGGCACCGGCGGTCGCGTATTCCGCCTCGAACGCATCCGCCCATGCCTGGCACATCTGCGCCAGCGGCCGGAACGCATAACCCTCATGAGGCTGCGCCCACAGCCGGCGCAGCAGCCCGGTCACCACCAGGTCCTGCTCGGGCTCGGGCAGCACCCGGCCCAGTGGCGTACCGGGCACGCACCGCTCGATCAGCAGCGCATACACGGACTCGCTCTCGCAGTCGTGCAGCCGGACGGCCCCGTTCCCGTCCCAGACCCGCAGCCCAGCCGCCTCGTCCCGCTCCTCACCACCCGGGAACCGGAACCCGACCTTCAAGACAAGCTCCGCGCCGTCCGGCCGGGACGCAGGCGCCGTCCACGAGCACTGCCCGCCCGGCTGGAACGGCTCGCCCACCGACAGCGACCACCGGTCGGCCAGGCCAGCAACGATCCCCGGCAGTCCGGCGATCCACTCACGCAGCCCATCCTCGCGGGACGCTGTCTCGGCCAGGTACCTGGGCACCGGGAACGTGGCCATGATCCGAACCCTGCCGGGAGCCGGTCACCGACGTCAAACCAAGAACGGCCCCCGAACTGGCAGACCCCTGCGGAAGCGGCAAGGGTCACGTGTGGATGCGGACAGCTGTGCCGGGGCCGGCCCAGGCCTGGTAGGCGGTCTGGAGGGCCGCCCTGCGGGCGGGGCTGGAAAGGACGTCGACGCTGCTGACCCACTGCTCGACCGAGCCGATGGCTGGCAGCCCGCTCACGTCCGGGTCGGTGATGGCCGAGCGCAGCGATTCATGGACCGCCTGATCGACAGTGCGGTAGGGCCGGTCCCAGAAGGGGATCACCGCCGACGCGGGGGCTGGAAGCCCGCGCGCACGTTGCGCATCCAGGAGGGTCTCGCAGGCGTCGGCGAGGGCGCTCTCCCGGTCGCGCCAGTCCGGTGCCGCCGCCGCGGTGAGCAGGCCGGCCAGATCCGCCGCAACGGGAAGCGCCCGGAAAGCCGTCCCCCGCCATTTCGGATAGGGCGGCCACTGACGGGACAGCGTGAACGCCAGCCACATCAGGTCGCCGGCCAGCCGTGTGCTCAGCAGCCTTGAGCCGAGCTCATCACCGTGTTCGGCTGTGCGGCCGACCATCGGCATCTCCTGCGAGAGCCGCTGCCAGCCAGCGGCCAGCACGTACCGTTCGATGTCCGGCGGGTACCAGCGTAGCGTCGCGCGCACCTGTGCCAGTTCGGCGGTCCGGTCGGCGAACACCGGTCCGGCGGTCACCTCGAGCACGCTCTGGCCGGTCAGAATCAGCCAGTCCAGCACCGACAGCCCGGCAGTGGGGTCGATACCCAATCGGCTGGCCGCGAAGTCGGCCACGGTCGCGATCTCGACCTTGTGCGAGAGGGAGGGATCCCAGGTGAGGGGAAACCTCACCGGGAAGCCGCGGTAGAACTCGGGCAGCTCCCGTTCCAGCAGCAGGCTGACCTGCGGCACCGCATCGCGGTCGGGCCCGTCGACCAGGAGCGTCAGCCGGCAGCCCCAGTCGTGGTCGCGGCTCATCTCATCATCGAAGCCGAGGACGTCGGATCCCGAACCGAGCCTGCCGGCTGCGTGCCGCAGCCGGGGCATCGCCCGGGCAAGCAGCGGTCCCACGACATCGGCATGGAAGTTCCTGGCCAGTTCGCCCCCGGGCAGGGCACGGTCATTCACCAGACCAGCCGACCAGACCGTGCCCGGGTCCGGCCAGCCATTTTCGGCCACATCCAGACGCGTGGTGTGCGCCCCGGGGGGGCTGGCGCCGGTGTCGGCGTGCCGGTTCAGCGCGCCCCGTACCGGCAGATCCGCGGCAGTTGCTGGCAGGGTGGTGTGATGGCAGGCGCGGACCGGCGTGATCTCGGCCGGGTGTTCAACGAGGTGGCCGAGCTATATGACCGCGTGCGGCCGGTGTACCCCGGCGAGTTGTTCGCGGACCTGGTCGCCGTCACCGGCATGGGCGAACGGTCGTCGGTGCTCGAGGTGGGCTGCGGTACCGGCCAGGCTACGGGCTCGCTGGCGGCGCTCGGGTGCTCCGTGACCGCCGTCGAGCCCGGCGCAGACATGGCCGCGCTCGCCCGTCAACGGCTCGCCGCCTTCCGCAGCGTCGAGATCGAGATGTTGACGTTCGAGGAGTGGAACGACCGCGGGCGGCGCTTCGATGTCCTTGTGGCTGCGGCGGCGTGGCACTGGGTCGACCCGTCGATCGGCTGGCGCCGGGCGCATGAGGTACTCCATCCCGGAGGATGGATGGCGCTGCTGGGCAACGTTGTTGTCCGCCGGCCGGGTGAGCCGGAGGTGTACGCCGAGACCGCCGATCTCCACGAACGCTTTTCCCCGGGCAACCCCGGCTGGGGTCATCCGCCGACCGAGGACGAGGTCCGCACAACGGGCGAGGGCTGGGGACTGGTCGACGACCCTGGCGGCTTGTTCGGCCCAACGGTCGTGCGGTGGTACCCGACCGTTCAGTGGTTCGATGCGGACGGCTTCGCCGATCTCCTCCGCTCGACGTCGCTGTACCGCAGGCTCGGCCGCGACGTCCGTGAGCCCCTGCTTGACGCGATCGCCGAGCGCATCCGCACGCGGATGGGCAACCGGGTATCACGCCGCTACCTATGCGGTCTCCGTGCCGGACAGCGCGCCGGGTGATCCCAGGGGCCACGGCCGCCCGCGCCGATCAGGCGGCTCTTACCCCGTCCCCGGTGGAGATGCGCCCGGGCTGTTTCGGCCCGTGGAGCGCGGGATGACCAATCCGGACTCGAAGGCGGTGACGACCGCTTGCGTCCGGTCGCGCAGTCCCAGCTTGCCCAGCACGCGGCTGACGTGCGTCTTCACCGTTTCCTCGGTGACCACGAGCCGGGCGGCTATCTCGGGGTTGGAGAGGCCCTCGGCGACCAGCCGCAGTACCTGGGTCTCGCGCGGTGTGAGCGAGGTGAGTGCCGCCGTGGACAGGGCATCCGGCCTGGGGCGCTGCTGGGCGAACTCGCTGATGAGCCGGCGCGTGACGGACGGCGCCAGTAGCGCCTCGCCAGCTGCGATGACCCGCACCGCGTCGAAAAGCCGCTCCGCGGTGACGTCCTTGAGCAGGAAGCCGCTGGCACCCACGCACAGCGCGTCGTAGACGTACTCGTCCAGGTCAAATGTGGTCAGGATGAGCATGCGCGGCCCGCCGGATCCGGCGAGCTGCCGGGTGGCCTCGATGCCGTCCATGATGGGCATGCGCACGTCATGAGGATGATGTCCGGCTGCAGCTCGCGGCCGATGCGCACGCTTCCGCCCCGTCGCAGGCGGTGCCGACGATCGTGAAGTCCGGCCGGGTGTCCAGCAGTGCCGCGAACCCGGTACGTACCACCTGATGGTCGTCGGCGACGATGATCCGGATGGGCTGCGGGGTCATGCCGATGCCTCGGCCGTGGTCGGCAGCGTGGCCTCAACGACGAAGCCCTCGCCGTTCGCGGCACCGGTACGCAGCTCACCGCCGACGGCGGCGGCGCGCTCGCGCATGCCGAGCAGCCCATGGCCGCCGGACGGCGGCACCGTGGACGGCGGGCCAGGGCCGTTGTCACGCACGCGCAACCGCGGCGCGTCGGCGGCGTAGTGCAGCTCCACGTCGACGGCGGCCCCGGCCGCGTGCCGCCGGCTGTTGGTGAGCGCTTCCTGGATGATGCGGTAGGCGGCGAGCTCGACACCGGGGTCGATGGTGGTCACCGGGCCGCGGACGATGAGGCGGATGCCCGACCCCGAGGCGTCCCGTGCCTCGTCGAGTAGCTCATTGAGCTGGAGCAGGCCAGGCTGGGGCTGGCGGACCGCGGCACCGTCCCGGGTGTCCCCGCGGAGCACGCCGAGCAGCCGCCGCATCTCGGTCAGCGCGGCCCGCGCGGTCTCGCCGATCGCCAACAGCCGCTGCGCCCCCACCGCAGGCAGCCCCGCGGTGGTCAGCCGGGCCGTCTCCGCCTGCACGGCGATCATGGAAATGTGGTGGGCTACGACGTCGTGCAGTTCGCGGGAGACGCGGGCGCGTTCCCCGCGGGCGGTGTGCTCAACCAGGGATCCGGCGATGACCTGCCGGGCGGCCTGGTGTTGTGCCGCCTCGCTGCTGGCCCGCCGCGCCGCCCCGGCCCACGCCGCCGCCGGGCCGAGCACGGCCAGGAGCACGGCGAGGATCGCCGCCGCTGATCCCCCGGGCCCGGCGGCCGACAGCGCCACGAAGGCGATCGCCAGGCCGAGGAACGGCAGGGCAAGGCACGCGGCCAATACCTGCCAGCCGCCGCGGCCCCGCCAGTACATGACCATGACCTGTGCTGTCACCGCGGCGATGGTCAGGGAACCGAAGGCCGACAGAGACAGCAGGCACGCGGCGGAGACGGCCACCGCGGGGGAGGCGCCGCGGCTGATGTCCCTGGTGGCAGCGGCGGCAAAGACGGCTCGCCAGCGTGACGACAGCGCCGCCGCCGGTTTCTACGGTGGCTGGCATGGAAGCAACTATCGAAGTCAGCGGCCTGCGCAAGCGATTCGGGCCGACCGTGGCCCTGGACGGGATGTCGTTCATCGTTGCGCCGGGCCAGGTCACCGGGTTCGTCGGCCCCAACGGCGCGGGCAAGTCCACCACGATGCGGGTCATCCTGGGCTTGGATGCGCCCGACGCGGGCAGCGCGCTGATTGGTGGGCGGCGGTATGCGACCCTGCGGCACCCACTGAGCCATGTCGGCTCGCTGCTGGACGCGGCTGCGCTGCAGCCCAGCCGCAGGGCTGGCCATCCAGGCCACCAGAGGGCTCAGCAAGCTGCCCATCGGTCCGTGGCAGGGGCTTGGCATGCTCGCCGCCTGGACCACGGCCGCGCTGCTGGCCGGCGGGCTGCTGCGGCGGCTGCGTGACGCCTGAGCGGCTCCCCCCAGGCGGCGCGCCCGAAGGTGAATGCGGCCTTGAGCCTGGAGAACGTGTGCGCAGGAGTGATCGCGATATCGCCTGGTCAGACGGTGGGCGGAGCGGCGGGCGTGCGCTGCTCCAGCGCCTGCAACGCCAGCCAGACGGCGGTATCGAGCTGGGGATCGCGGCCCGCTGCCCAGTCGTGCGGCGCCATCGTCACCTCGACGTCCGGATCCACGCCGTGGTTCTCCAGCGCCAAGCCGACACCGGCAAACCACCAGGCGTACTTCGGCTGCGCCACCAGGGTCCCGTCGACGAGCGTGTACTTGAGGTCAACGCCGCGCGTGCCGCCCCAGGTCCGGGTGCCGACCACGGTCGCGATGCCGTAGGACTTCAACGCCTGGACCACGAGGTCGCCGCCGGAACTCGCGTACCCGTCCGTGATCGCTACGATCGGCCCGCGCGGTGCATCGGCCGGGTAGCTCGACGGCTCCTCGTATCGGGACAGGTTCCAGCCGATGATGCGCCGGGCGAGCTTCTCGGCCACCAGCTGCCCAGCGTCGCCGCCCTGCGTGTCCCGCAAATCCACGATCAGGCCGTCCCGCCGGAACTCGGTGTACAGGTCCCGGTGGAACTCCGCCCAGCCCCGCGCCATCATGTCCGGGATGTTCAGGTAGCCGAGCCGCCCGCCGGAGGCCTCGCAGACCGCGGCCCGCTGCCGGGCGACCAGGTCGTAGTAGCGGGCCGCGTGCTCGCTCGCCAGCGGAACCACGACCGCCCGGCGGTCCGCTCCGTCGCGCCGGAGAGTCAGCTCGACCGGCTTGTCGGCCTTGCCGGCCAGCAGCGCGTTCGGGCCGAGATCCGGGTCCACCGGCCGCCCGTCCACCGCGACGATGAGATCGCCCGGCGCCGCGGCGACGCCCGGGGCGGCCAGCGGGGAGCGCGCGCCGATCACCGACGACTCGCCGGGCAGGATCCGCGCGATCTGCCAGGTGCCGTCCTCGGCGCGTTCGACGTCGGCGCCCAGCAGGCCCTGAGCCAGCGCCGGGTCACCGCCCGCGGCCGGCGGCAGCAGCCCGGCGTGCGAGCTGCCCATCTCGCCGTGCAGCTCCCACAGCAGATCGTGCAGGTCATCCGCGCAGCCGATGCGGTCGAGCAGCGGCCGGTAGCGGTCGGCCATAGCGGCCCAGTCCACCCCGGCCATGTCGGCGCGCCAGAAGTTGTCCCGCATCAGCCGCCACGCCTCGTGGTACATCTGCGTCCACTGCGCCGGCGGTTCGACCGTCACCCGGATCCGGTCCAGATCGACCGCCTCCGCCGCGGGTTCGCCGGCCGGCTTGATCTCCAGCGACTGCGCCGTCCGGTAAGCCAGCCGGGCCCCGTCGGCGGAGACCGCGTAGTCGTCCAGGGCCTCAACCTCGACCGAGGCCTTGCGCTGAGCCAGGTGGTAACGCATCAGCCGGGTCGGCTGCTCCTCCGCCGCGCCGATCATGGTCTCACCCAGCTCCCCGGCGCGCGGCATGTCCAGCCATACCACGCCGCCCCTGACGGCGCGGAGCTTGTCGTAGCACCCGGCCGCCACGGGGAGCGGCACGATCCGCTCGGCCAGCCCGGCGACGTCGAGACCGGCTGTCGCGGGCACCTCTCCGGGACCTTCCGGTTCTGCCGGACCGCCGTTCAGCTCCGGGGCGAACGGCGATGGCGTCGTGGCCAGCAGCGGCACAAGATACGGCCGGACTCCGGGCAGGAACCCGAGATCCCAGTAGTGCGCGTCGTAGACCGGATCGAAGGCGCGATTCGACAGGAACGCCAGATACTTGCCGTCCAGGGTGAACGCCGGCGAGGTGTCGTCGAACCGGGGCGGGGTCACGTCGGCCACGGTGCCGTCCGCCAGCCGGGCCAGCCGTATCTGCGAGGCACCGCGCTCGGGCCGCCATGGCTGCGACCAGGCGAGCAGCGCGGAGTCGGGAGAGAATGCCAGGCCCGCGACCTCTGCGTTGGTGCTCCGCGCGATTTCGGTGATGACCGGCTCGCCATCCAGCGCCACCGTCAGCAGCCGGCCGTCCGCGCAGGCGACCGCTGCCGTGCGCGCGTCCGGCGCCACCGCCAGCTCCAGGATCCGGCCGAACTCGCCGTGCCCGATCCGCCTCGCCGCCGAGCCGTCGGCGGGGATCACGTCCAGACCGTCTTCGCCGCCGCTATCCGACGCGCAGGCAACCGCGTCCGCGCCGGGGATGACCACCGGAAGCCGGCCGCGCACGCCTGGCTCGGCGAGCAGTACCCGGGCCGGGCCGTCCCGGCCGGGCAGCCAGTGCACGGTACCGCGCACCTCGGCGCCAAGCACCCGGCCCGTGGCATCAAGCGTGAACGAGCCCAGCTGCGACTTCGCGGACACCGGATAGGAGGCCCGCCCGGAGCGGACTCCGCTGAGCCGGATGTCCAGGCGCACTGGCTCGACGTCGAGCGACTCAAGCAGCCAGATCTCCCCGGCCCGCTGGTAGACCACGCGCTGACCGTCGGTCGTCGCGTGCCGGGCGTAGTACTGGCCGAGGTCAGTGTGGCGGCGCAGGTCCGTGCCGTCCGGGAGCGCGGAGTAGAGCGCGCCGGTCCCCTCGTGGTCCGACAGGAACACGGCCCGGGGCCCGACGAACATGGGGTTCACCAGGTTGTCGCCGACGTCGGCGAAGATCCGCGTGTAGTGCGAGCCGTCCGGCGAGTACCAGATCTTGCCGCCGGCACCGCCGCGGTAGCGCTTCCACTGGGCCGGCTGCGGCCGGCTCGAAGTTCATGGCGCTGCCGACCAGCACCGCACCGTCGCATACCGCGACGTCGCCCGCCGGGCCGTAGTCGAGCTGACGAGCCGGCCCGCTCAGCGGCACAGCGAACGCCCAGGTCTTCATGCTGGAATGCCGGCCGGTCCCGCTGAGCACCAGCACCTCGCTGTCGGTGACCCAGCCGCGCACGGCCGCGAGCCGGTCACCCCAGTAAGTGAGCCGCGTGGCCGGGCCACCGCCAGCAGGCGCCGCATACGCCTCGCGGGCGGCGCCGCGCCCGAGCGACCGGGAGCCGTCGCGAGTCGAGGTCCAGGCGACGTGCGTGGCCGATGGGTTCAGCCGCGGATGCCGCACTGGGGCCTGGTCAGCAGTCAGCCGCCACGCCCGGGCGCCACGGCCGTCCGCCGCCTCGCTCAGCGAGGCTAGCCAGACATCGTTCTCAGCCGCGAAGGTGACCAGATCGCGTGCAAGGTGCGGGTAGCGCAGGTAAGACGACTCGGCCACACGCCGACCCTATCCGTGGCCGCCACATTCCCGATGACCCAGCCAAGAACGCGATGGCGTGCCAGACCGTCCCACAGGTGGCGGGCCGCCGGACGAGGCCGCGTCACGTCCCTGCGCCTGGCCGGCCCACGGCCCGGCGACATACCATGAACGCCTGGCGCGGGAGGGCGCCGCTGGGTCCGCGGGCAGGACAGAGTCCACCTCCGTCACCACACAGCAGGCCGAACCGATGACGTTCTCTTCCGGCCCCGCCGCGGATCACGGGGTGACAAGGGAGACGTCATGGCTGACCTGCCCGCCCGGCCCGACCTGAACCAGCTCCGCCACCAGGCCAAAGACCTGCTGCACGCCGCCCAGCGCGGCGACCCCGATGCGATCGCGCGGATCGATGCGGTATCTGACCAGGTCATGCTGTCCGCCGCTCAGCTGGCAGTTGCCCGCGAGTACGGGTTCACCAGCTGGGCCAAGCTGAAGCTGGAAGTCGAACGCCGGGACATCCTCAACAGCCGGGACCTGTCCCGGCTGACCAGGCTGCTGGCCGAACATCCCGCGCTGGCCACCGAGCCGATGGAGCACTGGTGCGACCATCCGCTGGGCGCGGGCCCGCTCGGTTACATGGCGATGCTGCGGTTCGACCACGGGCGGCTCGGGCTTCCGCGGGAACTGCCCGGCACCGGCGCCATCGCCGGGGCGCTGATCCAGGCCGGCGCCCCGGTGGACGGGTATCCGGAGGATACAGAGACCCCGCTGATCACCGCCGCTAGCTACGGCGACGCCGAGGTCGCCCAGGTGCTGATCGAAGCCGGGGCCGAGATCGAAGCCGTCTCCGCGACCGACTCGGGCGGAATTCCCAGCAGCACCGCGCTGACGCACGCGGCGATCTTCGGCATGACCGAAGTCGTAGACGTCCTAGTGCATCGACGCATTAGTCCTTCTAGAGTCAAATGACCTTAAGGGACAGCCATCGTAGGTCAAGCTGTAGCGCTTAGCTGTGCTATTGTAGGCGACAGTGAAGTTTTCTATATAATGAGTGATGTCCTGTCGGGAGGTGAACTCGCTTCAGAGCAGGAGCCTGAGGGTCAGTATAGAGAAGAACAGTTCGGCCTGATCTAGCCAAGAAACGTGTGGCGGGGTGTGGCAGGTCCGTAAGCGCGGACGGGTGGCCAGCCATATCATTTTATCCTTCGAGGTGTGCGAGGAGACGTTGTCCAGGACTAGGTGAATGGTCAGAACTAGATCTAGGTGCTCGTCGAGCATGTTCAGGAAGCTGATGTACGTCGATGAGTTATTGTGGCTGATGGCTTCGGTGATGACCTAACAAGAGTGCATATCCAGCGCGGCGATGATCGACACGATGCCATAGCAGATGTACTCGAATTCGCGACGGACCGATCGTCCGGGCGCAGCGCGATATTAGATTTGCTTGCGGCTATAAGCACCGATCGCGGTCTTCTCATCGATGCATATGACGATCGATCCGGCGGGTTTGTGTAGGTAGAGGTCACATACTGCTGTGGCTTTGGTGCATAAGCCGGCATCACTTGTGCGGGTCAGCCATCAGCGCACCCGGTGGGGTTTGAGGTCCAGGTCAGCCAGTATCCTCCAGATCTGGGAGGCGGAGATGCCGACATAGGCGAGGTGCTCAACGATCAGCCGGTGCGTCCACACCGAGTCGGATTCAGGCCTCTCGGCGGTGACGGTGGGATAATTCGCAGATGCACCTCGGGGCCGTACCTAGGGGGCGCCCTGGCCTGCGACTTTCGGCCAGTCTCTCGATGCCGCCGTCTATGAAACGACCTACTACCTCCGTACGGTATCCTCGCTCAGCAACAGCATCCGGACGATCACCGAGTTGGACACACCATCTGCAGGAGCTAACACTATCGGCGCCCGCACCACCAGGCGATGCTGTGCCTTCTCTGTACTGGCCATCACCGTCAGCGGCTTTCGGATCGCATCGTCTATCAGCAAATCGTACGCACGCCGCCGGCGCGCGCATCACCAGCTTCGGGAATGCGGTCGCCGCCGGGGACATCACCGGATGGCCGCTGGCCAGGTTCAGCCCGCAAAGCAAAATCCGCGCGCTGATCTCCGCCGCAACCCACCAGCGGCTGAACATCATCGACCAGCTCATCGCCGCCGGCACCCCGGTCAACGAGCCAGACGCCGAATGGGGAGAGCTGCCGCTCCACGCCGCCGCGCAGCACGGCCGGCCCGCCAGCGTCCGGCGGCTGCTCGCCCACGGCGCCGACCCCGACCTGCGGGACCCGGTCCACCGGCGCACCCCGCTGGAATGGTGCCAGCCCGAGTATCGGGACCCGAACAGCCCCGCCCACGACGAAGCCGAAGCCATCCTCCGGCCCGTCACCGGCCGCGGGCAGGCAGCCGGCACCCAGGCGGGCCGGGAACCATCCGGCATCCAGGTCCGCATCGAGGCATCGGGCCTGCCCGGCCGTAGCTGGCGTCCCGCAAGCGGCACGCGCCCCCGCAACCTCCACGTCGGCGTGGAGCCCAGGAACAACCGCGACGAGATGCCAGGCCTGCACGCCGTCAACGCGGACACCGCAGCCTGGACCTTCCCCGCCACAACCGTCCCCACCCCAGTCGGGATGGACCTTGAAGGGCCGTACATCCAGGGCCGTCCCGGCGCCCGGTTCATCTGCCTGTCCTGGGGAACCGTGGGCGAGGATGGTGCCTTCACCATGGTCATGCGTGCCACGCTGATGCTCGACGCGGTCGATCCCGCCACCTTGGAGGCAGCCCGCAAGTACGGGCGCCTCATCGCCCGGCTCAAGCTCACCGATGACAAGGGAAATCCGCTGCGCACCGCTATCCGGCCGCCTCTCATCGAGTGGACAGCTAGCTCCGCTGGCTGACCAGCAGAGCCACGCTCCCGCCGGTCGGCTTCATCCCGTCACCGTCGCCTGCCGGGCCCGCGTGCTGTCGCCGGGCAGGCTGGCTAGGGTTGGAGCCATGCCGGATGATGAAGCCGACCTCAGTTCTTCCAGCGGTTCTGGTTCGCCCGACCCGGAAGTGAATGCCCGGCGCGTGCTGGAGCGTTTGAATGAGGCCGAGTGCATGGAGCTGCTCGCCGATGGCGGGGTGGCGCGTCTGGTCTTCACTAGCCGGTATGGACCCACGGCGCTGCCGGTCACGTACAAGATCGACGGAGGGTCAATTGTCCTGGGCACGTGGGATCCCGTCTTTGACGAGGACCTGCGCACCGGTATTGCGGACGCCGACTACCAGGTCGCCGTGGAGGCTGACCAGATCGATCCGCAGGCACGCGAGGGGTGGATCGTGCTGACACGGGGAGCGGCCCATCATCTGGATACCGAGGCCGAGCGCGCGCCGTTCATCGATGCCGGGCTCGAGCCGTGGATCGAAGAGGTGCCGGCGCACTATATCCGGGTAACTCCCACCACTGTCTTTGGCGTACGCGTCCACCGGGCATGACGTCAGCGGCGGGAGCCCGGCGGCGGATGACAGCGAGCGGCAACCTGGTGACCGGCAGGCTGCGCATCGGCGATCACGAGCGCAGCTTCACGCTGCGTAAGCCACGATGTGCCGAGGCTGGCGAGCTCCCGCTGGTGATCGTGCTGCATGGCCACAGCCCCGACGCGTCCGGGGAGATGATGCGGGCCTGGACCAGCTTCGACGTGCACGCGGACGAGTGGGGTATCGCGGTCGCCTACCCGGACGGCTACCGCGGTAGCTGGGCCGACGGCCGCGGGGTCACCGCAGCCGATGCCGCCGGCGTCAACGACGTCGCCTTCCTGTGTGCACTGATCGACTGGTCGGCGCGACGGCACGGCACCCGGGCCGATCACACGATCGTCGCTGGAGTCTCGAATGGCGCGTTCATGGCACACCGGCTGGCGCTGCAGGCGAGCGAGCGGGTCGCGGCGTTCGGCGCGGTGGCAGGCGCCTTGCCCGGCGCGATGCACGAGGTGCAGCCCACTCACGCCGTCTCCGCGCTGCTGATCAACGGCACCGCCGACCAGCTCGTGCCGCTCGGCGGCGGCTACTCGCGGCACCGCGGGCCCCGAGGTGAGCTCCGCGGGCGGATCCTCTCGCAGCACGACACCACGCAGTATTGGCGGGCCGTGAACCGCTGCGGAAGCGGGCCGGACTTCGAGACGGTCGAGGAGACCCCGTCGTCGCCGGACCGGCCCGACTGGCTGGGCCTGACCCGCCACATCATCACCGGCGGCGTCGGCGGTACCAAGGTAGTAACCCTGACCGTGCACGGCGGCGGCCACGCCTGGCCCGGATCCGCGCCCGTGTCCGATCCCCAGGTCGCCGCGGCGATCGGCCCCATTGCCCAGAACCTCGATGCCGCAGCGGCAATTGTCCGCTTCGCCCGGCCCCTGCCTGACGCGCCGGCCCGGTGCCGCTAGGACATCTCCGACGTTCCTGCCACGCCCACTAGATCGTTGACCGGGGAATGTGGGCAGGTCAGTGGTCGTAGGCGATGAGGGAGCGCTTGACGGGGGCGCCGATCTGCCAGTTGAACCAGATGGCGGCGTTGAGCGCGAGCAGCCGCTGGACGATGCGGGCCCACAGCCCGGCCGGGACGCGGCCACCGTGGCGTTCGAGGCCGAGCTGGTTCTTCAGTGTCCAGATGATGGCCTCGATGCGCTGGCGCAGCCAGTTGGGGAAATACCGGGGCGGTTCGTCCCTGCGGGCGGGGCGGATCAGGGTCAGGCCCAGGCCGGGGCTGGTGAAGAACGCTTCGGTGTCCTCGCCGGCCAGGCCCTTGTCGGTGACGACCGCGGTGCCCGGTGCTGGGCGGTTGGCAGGCCGGTCGCGGAGCATGGCGCAGGCCTGGTCGCGCTCGCCGGCCAGCTTCGGGTTGGCCAGGCCGAACCCGGTCACCGTCCCCTCGCAGGTGCAGATCAGCATCAGCTTGGATCCCCAGTACCAGCGGGAATGGCTGGGGCAGTAGCCGTACCCGGCCCAGCCATACAGGTCCGAACGCCGCGCGGTGACCGCGGACTGGCCGCACGGGACGGGGGTAGCGTCCAGCAGCCGTACCAGCTCCGCGCTGGCCGGCGTGTGGCTGGCCAGCCACCGCAGCGCCGCCTCCATCAGCGGCCCGGCGGCCCGCAGCCGGGCGTTGTATTCGCTTTGGGCCAGCAGCCGGGGGAACAGGTGCCCGACCCGGCAGGCAGCTGCGCGCAGCCAGTGCCGCTCGCCGTCGTAACGCAGCAGCACCTGCGCCACCGCCAGGCAGACCAGCTCAGCGTCGGTCACCTCCGGCCGCTGGCCCGGCCCGGACCGGGCCAAGCCCAGCGAGGGGATGATGCGGTCGGTCAGCTCCACATAGAGTGCGGTCAGGAGAGTGTCCAGGTCGGCGATCATGACGGGCTCCAGAGTCCGGACGTGTGTGAACACGCCGATCTTGGGCACTCTTCGCCCATCCCGCAACCTGCGGCCAATCCCCGGTCAACGATCTAGATGGTCGGGCACGGCGATGGAATGCCCGGTGACCTTGTTGTTCCGGTCGATCTGGAGTCGAGGCGATGCTCGTGCCACGTCAGTCAGCGCTCAAGGGCGGCGATGAAGCCGTCTGGATCGACGAGGCTCACGATCAGTTCCTTGACCTCCATCCGGCGGAGCAAGGTGCTAAGGCAACGCTCAGTGTGACAGGGCGGATCGATCTCGATCTCCACGAGGCCGTCAGCCGAACCGTTCGCAAGCCAGCTGCCGCCCTTGGCGTGCACGCCGATCGTTCCCCTGGTCCGATGCGAGGACCGGGCGGCCCGGCGAACGGAGGCACGCGGCACGTCGACCTTGAAGTCAGCCATGCGGAGCCGGAGCTCACCCGCGTCGATCTCGATTCGTCCCCCCGCCGGGCCCCCGCCGAGCAGGCTGTCCATCCAGGTAGAGATCGGGCCCATGCCGTCATAACTGATCGCGAACCGTTCCGGTTCCCCGGTCGGATCGTTGTTCCCCGCTGCCTGGAACTCCTTAATGACCTTGCGCCGGGCGGCGGCGTAGGATTCACCGGTTTCCGCCATGCGCCTGCGTGCTGCCGACTTGATCTTGTCGTGCGCCATCGCTTCCTCGATCCGATGGCTTCGTCCCGGCGTCCAGCCACCAAAGAGTGGTCGCGATGGGAAGGAAAGAACTCACACGAGGGCTGCGCCGCTCTTGTCCTCAACCGTCACCGCCGGCGCCGGGCCGGAGCGACTCGGATCAGGCAGGTGTGTTGGCTGCCGTGACAAGCATAGACCTGAAAAGGCGACTGTCAGATCCCGGTCACCACCGGTGCCGAATGCGGCAATCTCTGCGCCCTGCGGCGGCCATGCCGGTGCCCCGCCGGGTGCGCCGAGTCGGCGATTTGACCGGGCGCCCCCAACCCTTCTGCTCGCACCCGGCCCCATCCCCTCGGGACAATCCATCGGGATTGACGATGGAAAGCCGGGCCGCAAGCCTGGACTGGTGAGCAGCGATGCAGACCAGGCCAGGGAGTTCGCTGAGCTCTTCCGCGCCGTGTACCTGACTTTCCACCGCCGGGACGGGCCGCGCAGCCAGTTGCCGAACGCCTCGCTCGCGGTACTTGAGCACCTGGCGCTGGCCGGGCCGCTGACAATCGGCGAGGCAGCGGCGCACCTGTGCCGTGCGCAATCGGTGGTGAGCGAGATCGTCAGCCACCTAGAGCGCCAGGGCATGCTCGAGCGCGAAAGCGACCCGTCCGACCGGCGCCGGACCCTGATCTGGCTGACCCCGGCCGGGCACGCTGCTTTGCACCGCCAGCGCGAGGTACTCAGCGCAGACCTGCTCGCCGGCGCGCTGTCCCGGATGAACCCAGATCAGGCCGATGCGCTCTTGGGCGCGCTCCGCGCGCTCGTTCAGTCGGCAACTCCGCCCCTCCGACCGCCCCCACGCATCCCAAGGAGTAGATCATGAGCACAACGCCCGCCTGTGAAAGCTGCGGCATGCCGATCGAAACCGGGCGATACTGCAGCCACTGCACCGACGAGACCGGCCAGCTCCAGTCCTTTGAGGAGCGGTTCGAGCGGATGACCGCCTGGCAGGCCCGGCGCAACCCTGGCGCACCGCGCGCGGAGATCGAACGCCAGACCCTCGCATACATGGCCACCATGCCAGCCTGGCGTGACCACCCCCGCGTCACCTCGGCAGCTGGCTAACCATCTCAGTAGGCCTTCATGCCCGTGGCGCCGTGCCGGGTGCGGCCGGACTGCTGGTGAACCTAGGGCTCGGCCGGGACGAATAGTTCGAAGAGGTGCCCGTTCGGGTCGTGGAAGTAGATCCGGGCCCGGGTTCCGAGTGGATCGGAGGTCTGCCCGTTCGATGGGTCTTCGGGGTCATTGCCGAACGGCAGGCCTTGGTCGCGGAGTTTCTCAGTGGCCGCGGCGAACACCGGTTGTGTCACCCGGAATGCGATGTGGTGTGGTTCGTGATCGGGCAGTTCGAAGTAGGTCAGGGCACTGAGTCCGACGGTGAGATTGATCATCTCGCCGTCCGGTCCTTCGGCCATGGTGCGCCCTTCGCCTAGGATGCCGCGGAGGAACCGGGCTGACGCTTCGGGGTCCGTGGCTGGAATGCCGACGTGGTCAATGGCAATGCTCATGGCTGCGCATCCTTGTCTAGTTCGGCAAAGCGGTCTGATATGGCCCGCCTGTCCGCGCCCAGGGCCGCGAGGAGCTCAGCGGCCGGGTCCGGGCGCCGCAGGTCGAGAACTGCATTGAGTACGATCCCGAGGCCGTCTCCGCGGTCCCTGCTCACGCTGGGAATGCCGGTGAAGATGGCCTTGGCTGCCGGGGTGAGCCTGAGCTTGCCTTGCGGGCGCACTGTGATTGGCCCGGCGGTAATCCCGGGGGTGACGCCGATCGCAGCAAGCGCGGCGGCGTCCATCTCGTCGAGCGCAGCACGGGCCGATTCGAGGTCGCAGCCGATCGCGCGGGCTGCCGGAGATGCGGGGTCGGCAAGCAGCGCCAGCACCATGTGCTCGGTGCCGACGACCCGGTCGCCGCGCCGGATGGCCTCATCCCTGGCGTCGTAGTAGGTGGAGCCGAAGCTGTACCGCGGCCCGTACCGCTGGCCCCGGGCCTTGGCCGCCCGCAGGTCTTCCAGCCGCTTCATCATCAGAGTGCATCTCCGTACTTGGCGTGGACGGACTGGCGGGTGATTCCCAGTGCATCTGCTATCTGCTGCCAGGACCATCCGCGTTCCCTGGCCCGGGCGACCTGCTCGGCCTCGACGCGCTCGGCGAGTCGGCGCAGGGCACGCACCGCTCGCAGCCCGACGGACGGGTCATATGACGCGCTCGTGCCCGCAGTCTGGTCCGCTTGCATAATGTCAGTTTAAACTGACGAACCCCCGGCTGTCAAAACAAACTGACAGACCATGAGATGGTCGGCAATGAGCTTGGCTCAGCGCAGACCTTACCGAGGCAGCCCGGGCCTGGAACGGGACCGGCGGCGCCGGTTAGGTACGTTTCTGTGCGAAAATCCCAAACGCGTGTAGCGCGCTCAGGTTGTCTGTTCTGGAGAGGCTGGGCAACAGGCGACTGCGAGCCCGGTCATGACGGGCCCGGCGGAACCGGCGACGGTGGTCAGGATGCAGATGCAGCCCCGGGACTTCTTCCCCGGGCACGGCAGTCAACTGCAGATTTGCGTTTCGCAGATTAATTGGCCGCCGTGTTGCGGGCCCGCGCGGCCTGCATCTCAGGCAGGTGGTCCATCGCCCATTTGCATATCGCCACGAGCGGGTCTGAGAGCGTCTGCCCGAGCGGGGTGAGCGAGTACTCAACGTGCGGTGGGATCACGTCGATCACCCGGCGCGCAACGAGCCCGTCGGCCTCCATGCTGCGCAGCGTCTGGGTGAGCATCTTCTGCGAGATCCCCTCGATAGTGCGCTTGAGCTCGCCGTGTCGGCGCGGGCCATCGAGCAGCGCGTAGACGACGAGGCACGTCCACTTGTCAGCTAGGCGATCGAGTGCTTGGCGGGACTCGCAGTACTGGTTGAGCACGTTCGGCCTGACCTCCGGCAGTTTGCCCATAGGCAGGTTCTATCGGATCCCGTGGGCACTCTCAAGTACCTACTTATTAACTAGTGCCTACGCGGCTAGGGTCGCTCATGACATCGAATCTCATTCATCGCTTCCACGCCGATACCCGCACGGAGGACTGATGCTCGCGGTCATCTTGAACTCATTCACCGGGCTTGATGGTCTGGAGCTCGCGGAGGTGCCTGACCCGGCGCCGGGCAATGGCGAGGAACTGGTGCGCGTCCGCGCGGCGTCCCTGGGTCCCTGGGACCAGTTCATTACCGGGGGCGGGCTGGTGGCGCTTGGCGGCTCGAGCGAGTTCCCGCAGGTTCAGGGCTGGGATTTTGCCGGCGAGACCGCCGACGGCCGACGAGTGCTGGGGTTCGTGCCGCAGCCGTGGATGGGCATCGGGGCGTTCGCTGAGCAGATGGCCGTGCCCTCGGAGCTGCTTGCGCCGCTGCCCGAAGCCCTCGGTTTTCTCGATGGCAGCACGCTGCCGGTCTGCGGTCTCACAGCGCGGCTGCTGGTCGAGGCCGCGGCTGTGAGCAAGGGCGACGTGGTGCTCGTGACGGGCGCGGCTGGAATGGTCGGCGGCTTCGCGCTGCAGCTGACCAGGGGGCGCGGCGCCCGGGTGGTTGCGGCGGTGCGTGGCCGCGACGCCGGGGAGGTGCGGCGGCTGGGGGCTGAGACGGTCGTGGACACGGGGTCCGGGCTGGAGGCCGCGGTTCGCGGGCAGTGGCCGGACGGGGTTGACGCGTGCCTGGATACGGCCGGGCTCGGGTCCGGCGCCTTGGGCTGCGTCCGCGACGGCGGCGCGTTCGTGACGTCGGTCACCGTGGGGGTGCCCGGAGCGGTGCCCGAGGCGGCGCGGGGAATCTCCCCGGGGACCGTAGCGGTGGCGCCCGACGCGGATGCCACCGCCGAGCTGGCCGGACGGGCGGCCGTGGGCGAGCTGACCCTGCGCGTGGCCCAGACGCTGCCGCTGGAGCGGTTCCGCGACGCGTACACGCTGCTGGCGAGCGGGGGGCTGAACGGGAAGATCGTGCTCACGCCCTGAACGCCCGCCGCTTTCACTCACAACTCACCGTTCATATTCGATATTCGGACCAGATACATGACGCAGAGCTCCAGCCCGACCGTCTGCCTGACCTTCGACTTCGACGCGATCTCCGTTTGGATGGGCAGCTTCGGCACCGACACCCCAACCGCTATCTCCCGCGGGGAGTTCGGAGCACGCGTTGGTGTTCCCCGTATCCTCCGGTTGCTTGCCCGCGAGGAGATCCAGGCCACCTTCTTCGTCCCCGGCCACACGGCCGACTCCTTCCCAGGGATCTGCGCCGAGATCCGGGATGCTGGCCATGAGATCGGGCATCACGGTTACCTGCACGAGAGCCCGGTCAACCTCGACGAGCAGCACGAGCGCGAGGTGATCGAAAAGGGCTTGGAGTCGCTGCGACGCCTCGGGGTGAAGCCGGCGGGCTACCGCTCGCCCGGCTGGGACCTCTCTCCCAACTCTGTCAACCTGCTCATGCAGTACGGCTTCGTATACGACTCGAGCATGATGGGCAGCGACTACCAGCCGTACCGGTGCCGCAGGAACGACGTTCCGCATCGGGACCGCGCCTATGAGTGGGGCGAGGAGGTCGAGCTCGTTGAGGTCCCCGTTTCATGGACGCTCGATGATTTCCCCCAGATGGAGTTCCTTCTCAACGCGGCCCTTCCGGGACTGTCCGCCTACGACAAAACCCTCGGAATGTGGCGCACCGACTTCGACTACATGCTCGAAGAGGAACCCCACGGGGTCTTCTGCATTACGTTCCACCCGCAGGTCATCGGGCGCGGTGGGCGCATGACGATCATCCAGCACCTGGTTGACCACATGAAAGCCGCCGACGCGGCCTTCCGACGAGTTGGAGATGTGGTCGCCGACTGGAAGGCCGCCCATCCTCTGCCGGGTCAGCCGGATAGCTGAGACCGATCCAGGAGTGGAAACGTTGGAGGGGAAGTTAGGACTGCCGCCCGCCGGTTTAACCTGCTCGTGCTCACATCGGTGCTTTGGCGTTGCTGAGACGCAGGGCTATGGAGGTGCCGCAGGCCCAGGAAGCCCACGACCCCAGCGGCGGCGAGGATCGCGCCGGCCAGGAGCAGGGCGAGCTCGAAACCCCGGAGAAAGGAGGCCGCCGCCAGATCGAGCGCGTGCTGGCCTGCGGACGCGGCGGCGATGTGGACCTGACCTCCCGCGACGTCGGCCCCGATCTGGGCTGCCCGCTGCTGCTCGGCCCGGGGGAGAGATCCGGCCTGGTGGTGCCAGTCGGCCAGGGTCACGCTGGCGCCGACGGATCCCAGGATGGCCAGCCCGGTGGCGGTGCCGATCTGGCGGCAGGCGTTGAACAGGCCTGACCCGATCCCCGACGATCCCTCCGGAACCTCCGCCATCGCCGCGGACGAACCCGCCGGGACCATCAGGGCAAAGCCCACCCCCACCAGGATGTAGCAGGCAGCCGGCCAGGCAAACGGCGTCGCCGTCGTCAGCTGGCTCATGCCAAGCACGCCCGCGGCGGCGATGAGGCACCCCCACCCGACGGCCGATGCCACCGGCAGCCATCGCTCGACCCACTTGCTGAGCTGGGCCACGGCAAAGTACGGGATGCAGAAGAAAAGCCAGGACAGGCCAGTGCGCAGGGCGGACCATCCGTCAACATTCTGGAAGAAGAGGGTGACGTAGTAGATGAATCCCGAGAACGCGAGGTAGGCCAGCAGGTACACGGCACAGGCCCGGCCGAAGCTCGGGGTTCGCAGCAACGCCTGCGGGACCATGGGGAATGCCGCCCTGTGCTCCCACACAAAGAAGACAACCAGGACCGCCAGGCCCGCGGCGACGCCCGCGACCACGACCGGTGAATGCCAGGTCGCGTCGGAGGAGTAGACGAACCCGAAGGTCAGGAACAGAAGTCCGGAGGCGCTCAGCGCCACACCGGCAGTGTCGAAGGGGCGCGGTACGGGTTCGCTGGACTCCGCAACCGCGAACCAGGAGATGACCAGGGTCACCACCGCGATCGGGACGTTGACCCAGAAGATCGATGACCATGGGAATACGCTGAGCAGCAAGCCGCCAACCACGCTGCCGCCCGCGACAGCCAGGCCGCTGACCGCGGCCCACAGCCCGATCGGGCCAGTCCTCGCCTCCGGCGGGTACGCCTCAGTGATCAGGGACAGGGTCAGGGACGACATGACGGCGCCGCCGATTCCCTGGATCACCCGGAAACCGATCAGCATTCCCCCCGAAACCGAAAGGGCACAGCCGACCGAGGCGAGCATGAAGAGGGCGACCCCGCTCATGAAGATGCGCTTGCGGCCGAAATGATCGCCCAGCGCCCCGCCCGTCGGAATCAGCGCGGCCAGGGCCAGAGCGTAGGCACTGACCACCCATTCCAGGCCCGCGGGCGAGAGGTGCAGCTCGCGCTGCAAGGACGGAAGGGCGACGCTCACGATCATGACATCCAGCACCATCATGACCTGAGCCGTGCACGCCACCACGAGGGTGAGCCGCTGCCTGGGCTGTGTACCCAGCCTCATGACTCAACCCTGCCCCGACCGGCGACCACGAACCACCCCCGCTACTGGCCCACGGGGGCTCCTGCACCTGGCAGGCCCGCCCGTCGCGAAGCCGAGCAGACCGGAAGCTGCTCTGTGATAGGCACTGAGCCGCTGCATCAATCGGGAATTCCCTCAGCCCGGGACATGACAGATCACCCCGACAGGTCGCATCAGGTCAGACCCGTGACGCGTATTCGATCGAATTGAATGGCCAGTCGCGTTCCAGCCATGCGCGGACCGTGTGGTAGAGGATTGGGTCGAGCGCCGCACGGTCCGCGCGCACCCAGGAACTGACGTCGGCATCCTGTTCACCCGCGCTGGGTTTGCCCGGGCTTTCGCCGCGCGGCGGGTAGAGGTACACGCAGCCGATGACTTCGCCGGTGCTGGTGCTGAGCACGGTGTAGGTGAACCCGCGGCGATCGGCGAAGTCCTGCGCGTGGCGTTCGAGGTCGCGCAGATTTTCCGCCAGGCTCATCTCGTGCGGCCAGCCTGTCCCGGCGAATCCCGGGGTCGCCTGGATGTGGCCGATGCTGGACGTCCATGCGGCATAGTCCGCGGCGTTGTGCTCAGGCCCGAGCGGTTCCAGCCGGAATTCCTCAGCCGTGAGCCCATCAGGTACCGCGAAATCCACCGGAACGAAGAGCCGATCACTCATCAGGCGATGTTAGCCGGACGGGACCTACCATCGTCGGCGCCGCCAGCGCCGCCTCGGCAAACTCACACCCATCGAATACGAGATCCTCCACACCAAGGCCGCACTCGCGGCCTGACCCACCCACCCGGCGAGTCAACCAAAGCCGGGGCAGTCCCAGGCCCGTTGGTGTCGGTTGTGGGTGTCAAGGGACCCGGTGAAGCCCGAGGCCAGTTCGTGTGGCCGTGCCGTCGATGGGGCCGCCAGCTCGTGACCTGCCCATCGCAGCCACCTATTTCGGCACCCCTTGTAAGCGTCGGGCAGCTCCAATGGGCCCAGGAGCGGATTCACGGATTCGGGACAGACCCCTGGGCCACGTGTGGACCACGAACCAAGGCACTATCCGAAGTCTGATGAGGGATCACCGTGTCGGGCGCCTCCCGGGGCGCCGCCGCATCCGCAGGGCGCCCAGGAGAAGGGCGCCGAGGAACACGACAATGCCGATGATTAGCAAGTACAGCAGGCCCTTGGCGACGACACCCACGATGCCCAGCACCATCGCCACGATCACCAGCAGTAGGAAGAGGGCAATCATCGGATCCTCCGCTCCGTAGGGCGGCTCAGCGGCGGGCCAGCCGCCGTTCACCGCTGGCACCCGGCTGGTATGTCAGGCCGTAGTGCCTAAAGATGGCCTCTTCGTCGGCCGCTGGCAGCTCGCCGTCTGTACCGATCGAGGGGGCATCACTTACTTGCTTCTTGCCGTAGGCGACCTTAAGGTACCCGGGGCCCACGGTGGCCTGGGTAAGAGGCACGAACACGAGCCGGTGCCGGGTCGGCATCCCGACCTTGACCGTGCCGAACGAGGGCAGGTCGGTGCTGGTGTCAACGTATATGGCCTCCAGCTCACCGATCTTGTGATCCTGGGCGTCAACCACGTCGTGGCCGCGCCATTCCCGGATGTTGGCTGCCTCGAACACGCTAGCCTTCCTCCCCGCAGCGTCGGATTTGTCTATAGTCCTGCCCTGGGGTGGGAGCCGCTGGCAAGATTCGCCGGTCGTGCCAGCCGTCCAGGGCAGGTCCGAAACTGTGCCGTATGCAGTCAGCGTAGCGCGCAAGGTCGGGCGCTTGACCTGCTGCAAGCGTCCAGCAGTCCATCGACGTACCTTGTTCGTGGTGAGGGGCAGCGCGTTCAGCGCCGCAGTAGCAGTACGACGACTATGACGATGACGATGACGACTACGGTGCCAATACCGATATAAATTGGCTCTTCCTCTCTCTGGGGGTGCACGAGCCGGGAATTGCCCTGAACTGGCCCCGTACAGGCTTCACAGCGGACCTGGCTCCCGTGCGGGTCCGACGTCCTTCGGCGACGACTAGTGAAGCGCTAATCAGGGGGAACTGATCACTTCTTGAAAGCGTCCTTTACTTTCTCGCCAGCCTGTTTGAGGTTGCCCTTCGCCTCCTCGGCCCGGCCTTCGGCCTCCAGGCCGGTGTCGTCGGTGGCCTGGCCAGCCTCCTTCTTGATCTTGCCCTTGACCTCGGTCACCTTGTTGGCTGCCTTGTTCTCGGCGCCCATGATGAAATCCCTCCGGTTGGAAGCCGTCTAGCTGCCCGCTGAGGTCAGCCCCAAACGCGCACAGCAGCTCGACTCGTAGGCATTGCTGTGCTTCGCTGCCCGGCGCCCCGGTGTCGTCGGGGTGATGCTTCCGTGGGCCGAAGCGAATGCGGACTTGCTGGCAGCATCGGGCATGTTCGGCTCACGAATCGACACCGGCCCCAGCGCCCGGATGACGTCCGCCTGCTGGGCCTGCTCGGCCGCTAGGCCTGAGCGCCCGCCACGAGCGACCCGGACGAATGGGTCTCGCTTCCGCCGCGGCCGCGAACGCGGCAGGGTGGTGGAGCTACCCGAGCCGCCTGACCGGCCGGGTGCCAGCGCAGTACTTGAATCTGCTTGCCCTGACAGGAGGACCTGGCGTGACGGATGCGGAGAGTGGAAGGTGAGCCTGCCCTCTTGGCGGGACGGCTCCGCGAGGCGGTCAGTGATCGCCTTTCTGCAGGAGATCACCCAGGGACCGGACGCTCTTCCCGTGGCTGACCGGGTGGCTGCCTTCGACAATGACGGCACGCTGGCCTGCGAGAAGCCTCATACGGCGCTGGCGGGATTCCTCCTGGACCGGGCCGCCGCGGCGGGCTCAGCTCCGCCGGAGGTGACGAGCGGCCACGACGTGCTGCAAGAGCTAGGTGTGCTGTTCACCGGCCAGACAACGGCGCAGTACGAGGAACAGGCGCGCCGTTACCTCACCGGAGCACTGCATCCGCGCTTCCACCGCCCCTACCCGATGCTGACGTACCAGCCGATGCTGGAACTCATGGCCCTGCTGCAGGCCCTGGACTTCAGCGTGTTCATGTGCACCGACAGCTCCCGCGACTTCATGCGGGTCATCGCCGGCCCGGCCTACGGGGTGCGGCGTGAGCGGGTGATCGGGTCGGAGGTCCAGATCCGGGCTGTGGACGGGCGGCTGGTCCGTACGGCCATACCGGCCCCCATGGATGACGGGCCGGGCAAGACGGTGCACCTGTGGGATCGAACCGGAACCCAGCCGGTGCTGGCGGCGGGCAACGCGGCCGGAGACATCGACATGCTCCGGGCCGCCCGCTTCGCCCTGGTGGTTCACCACGACGACGATGTGCGCGAATACGCCTACGACGACCGTCAGATACTCAACGCGGCCGCCGGAGGAGGCTGGACGGTGCTCAGCATGCGTGACGATTTCGCCCGCCTGTGGCCGGCGGACCTCGCCGATGGCGCGCGGTGACCGACGGGCCTGTCCTGCTGGTCCTCAGATCCTTTTCAGCACCCGGGCATGGTCAGTGCTTCGCAGCATTCTTGACTTTCTTGCGCTTGTGCTTAACCTTGCCGGCCTCCTTCTTCGTCTTGCTCTTGGCTGCCTTCGCCTCGTGCTTTGCCTTCTTAGCCACACCCACTACCGACTCCTCTTCGCCGCCTGACATGCCACGATCCGGGGGCTGCCATCTTCCGCGCCGGATGCAGCTCAAACCCGGGGGTGGGCGGGATCTGTGCCGCCGCGAGAGTGCCGGGGACCTCGCCACCAAGATCACGCCGATGAGA
>CAVUIU010000021.1:0-180332 GCA_963741615.1 uncultured Actinomycetes bacterium | reverse complement strand
GGTTAGCCGGGGGGCGGGGCGGGGGGCGGGGTTTTGGGGTTGTAGGTGTAGGCGGGGTCGATGGGGGTCTCGTACCACGGGCGGTAGAAGGGGGGAAGGTAGGGCTCGACGAGGGCGCCGAGTTCGGCCCAGCGCCGGACCTCGGCGGACGGCTGGTACACGCGCCGCGTCACGGCCTCGGCGAAACGTTCCCGGACCCGGATCTCGTCCACGACGGTCACCCGGCCGCCTTCCATCAGCACCTGGCCGTGGGCCATGACCGTGTCGATGTCGGCCGACTCGGCGCGGTCGAGCACGACATCCAGGAACGGCTCGTTGTCGTACCGGCCGGGCGGGAAGAAGATCCGGTCCTTGGCCACCACGAGCAGGTCCGCATAGCGGCCCGGTTCGAGGCTGCCCAGCCTGCCCTCCATCCCCAGCGCCCGGGCCCCGTTCCCGGCGGCGGCCCGCAGGACCTGCTCGCTGTCGAGGCGGCCCTGCCCGAAATCGCGCGGCAGCCGCTGCAGGTAGGCGGCCAGCCGCAGTTCGGTGAAGAAGTCCTCGCGGTCGGAGAACGAGATCCCGTCGGTCCCGAACGCGACCCGGCCGCCGGCCTCCATGATGTCCCTGACCCGGCAGATCCCGGTGGCCAGGCGGAGGTTCGAGCCGGGGTTCGCCGACGCCACCGCGCCCGAGTCGGCGAAGATGGGCAGATCGGCGTCGGTCACCCAGACGAAATGCTCCAGCACCGTCGCCGGGGTGAGTACTCCCAGGTCAGCAAGGCGGCGCAGCGCGGTCTTGCCGTAGGCCTGCAGGTTGAACAGCATCTCGGCGCGGGTCTCCAGGACGTGCGTGATCATCTGCGTGCCATGCTCGTCCGCCACCCGCCGGCAGCGCTGGTACAGGCCGTCGGAGCAGGCGGGCGTCCAGTCGGGAGCGGTGACGATCGCGATCCGGTCGCCCCGCCCGTGCCAGGCGGCGGACAGCCGCTCGAAACTCGCCATCACCTCGTCCACCGGCCAGGCGTAGCCCATGGGCGACCGCCGGACCTCGTCGGCCAGGGCGGCCGGGAGCCGGGCGAGGAACCGCTCATCCGGCTCGTGCGCGTAGATGTTCTGGTCCCGGCTGACCAGCCCGAACGCGGTTCGCATCCCGGCGTCGCGGTAAGCGGACAGGGCCGGCCCGCAGCCGAAGTCCGGCAGCGACGGCCGCCCGTAGTACATGTTGACAGTCGCGGTCTGGCCGCCCTTGATGGCGGTGATCAGGCCCCACAGGATCCCGTAGTAGAGGTCCTCCTCATCGATGGGTCCGGTGCCGCCCTGGATGTGCACGTTGGCTTTCTCGAAGATGTGCTGATACAGGCCGGGGCCGATGGCGAGCTCGCTGTGGTAGTGACAGTTGACGAACCCCGGCAGCACGAAATGGCCCGCTGACCCGAGCACCCGGTCGAACGGGCCCAGGGCCTCCATCGCGGCCCGCGGCCCGGCGGCCACGATGGTGGCGCCCTCGACCACGAGGCCGCCGTCGGGAATGAGGGTGTCCGGGCGCAGTGAGACGACCGGGTCTCCCAGGATCAGGCAGCGGGTCATGTGGCGGCGGAGGGCGGGACGACCATCCGGTCAAGCACCCGGCGGAACGCGTCGTTCGCCTCCCGCAGGACCTTCTGCTCGTCCACGGTCGTGAGCCGGCGGTTCTCCATCACGATCTTCCCGTCGATGATGGTGGTGTCCACGCAGCTCCCGTTGGCGGCGAACACCAGGTGCGAGAAGAGATGGTCGGAGTTGCCCGGCATGAGCGGCGTGAACATCTGGCTCTTGAGGTCCACCAGGATCACGTCCGCCTTTCTCCCCGGCACCAGTTGCCCTGTCTCGTGGCCCAGCGCGTCCGCGCCATTCCTGGTCGCCATCCGCAGCACATCGGGGGCCTGCTGCAGGCTCGCGTCAACCCGGCTCGCCCGGTGGATGAGCGAAGCGAACTTCATGACCTCGAAAAGGTCCCTGCTGTTGTTGCACTCGGCCGCGTCGTGACCTATCCCGACATTGAGGCCGGCCGCGAGCATCTCCGGCAGCCGCGCGATCCCGTTGCCGAGTTTCGCGTTCGACGACGGGTTGTGGGATATCTGGGTGCCGGTTTCCCGCATCAGCGCGAGCTCGGTGTCGGAGAGCCAGACGCAGTGGGCGGCGATGCAGTTGCGGCCCAGGATCCCGGCGTCGTAGGCGACCTCGGTGGGCCGGCGCCCGAAACGCTGCTTGGAGTTCTCCACCTCGGTCAGCGACTCGTTGAGGTGGATGTGGATGCCCGTGCCCAGCTCGTCGGCGAGCAGGCGCGCGTCCCGCAGCAGTTCCTGCGATGCCAGCGGCAGCCACTCGATGCCGACGTAGACCTCGACCCGGCCGTTCGCCGTCCCGTGCTTGGCCTCGAATGCCGCCTTGTTGTCCGCGAGGGTGTCCAGGTTGTGCTCGTCGTCGGCCACGTCATTGGACAGCACAGCCCGGATGCCGATCTCGGCCGCCGCGTCGGCCAGCGCGTTGAGCTGCCGGTACATGTCGTTGACGGTGGTGACGCCGCACTTGATCGATTCGCTGTAGCTGGCCATCGCGGCCCAGTACGCGGCTTCGTAGTCGAGGGCCCGGATGATCGGGTACCAGCATGTCTCCAGGTACTCCCACAGCGGCAGGTGATCGCTCCAGCCCTTGCCGAGGGCGGTGTGGTAGTGCAGGTCCACCAGCCCGGGCAGGACGGCCTTGCCGCTGGCGTCGATCACCCGGGCTGTCCCGCCGCCGTGGCGGGCCAGCACCTCCGCGGCCGGGCCGACGTCGGTGATGCGGTCGCCGTCCAGGACGATGGCCCCGTCGTACAGCACGTCGCCGGCGTCGTTCATGGTCACGACGCAGCCGTTCTTGATGATGATGGCCTCGCTCATGACAATCCTTTCCGGGTTACCAGCTACTGGAGATCGAGGACCTGCCGGCCGAGAACGCCGCGCTTGCGGAGCGCGTCGAGCGCGCCCTGGACGCCGTCCAGCGGGTAGCGCCCGGCGATGGGCACGGTCATCGCCCCGTCCGCCGCGAGGCGCAGGGCATCCGCCAGGTCCTGGCGGGTCGCCGCCACCGTGGAGACCAGCGAGGTCTCGGAGAGGATGAACTCGATGGGATGCACGGACAGCGGCTGGTCGGTATACCCGGTGGACACGAACCGCCCGCCCTTGGCCAGGCACCGCACGCCGGCGGTCATCGACACGGTGGTCCCCACCAGCTCGAAGAACACGTCGGCACCGCGGCCGCCGGTGAGCTGGCGCACCGCGGCAGGCAGGTTCCCGTAGTCGTCCGCCGGGGCGACCACGAGGGCATCGGCGGCACCGCAGGCCAGCGCCAGGTCCCGCTTCTCCGGCGAGTCGGCCACCGCGATCACCCGCGCACCGGCGTGCCGGGCGACCTGGACCACGAGGATGCCGACCCCGCCGATGCCGTTGACGACGGCCGTGTGGCCCAGCCGCAGGCCGGACAGCTTGGCGGCGTGGACGGCCGTCATCCCGGCACAGGTGAGCACGGCGGCGGTGGCGAGGTCCACCGAGCCGGGAACCGGCACCAGGTTGCGCTCGGGCACCGCCACGTACTCGGCGTCGCCGCCGTCGGTGTTGAAGCCGAGCTGGCCCGGCTCGGTGTCGCAGATGTTGTGGCGGCCGCCCAGGCACTGCTCGCAGGTGCCGCAGAAGATCTTGTTGTAGACGGCCACGCGGTCCCCGGGGGACGCCGCCGTGCCCTCCCCGGCCGCCTCGACGACCCCGGCCGCCTCGTGGCCGATCGTCATCGGGTAGGGGTCCGGCTTGATCATGCCGTCGAGGATGTGCAGGTCGGTCCCGCATACCCCGGCCGCGTGGATCCGTACCAGGACCTCGCCGGGGCCCGCGGCCGGGACCGCGACGTCGGCCAGGCGCAGGCTCAGGTCCTCGAAGATTCGGGCAGCACGCATGGCCGCGGCGTCTCCTTCCAAGCCATATCCCAGAACTGCACTTCGTAGCGGGTTGACGTATCGAAGATCACCGACAGTCGCTGCATAACGGCTGCGTCGCGCGTGTCCGCCAGCCGGTCGAGGAGGCCGGTGGTCTCCTCGACAAGTGCGCCGTAGCCGGGGCTGCCGAACATCGCGATCCAGTCGGCGCAGACCGGGTCGGCGGGCGGCGAGGCCATCAGCGGCCCGGCGAGTTCGGCGTAGCTCCACTGGCAGGGCAGGACGGCCGTCAGCCCCTCGGCGCAGGTGCCCTGCGCGCAGGTGAACAGCAGGTGCCGGGTATAGGCGTACGTGGTCGGCAGCATCGCCGCCGCGGATCCGGGGGGTTCACCCGGCCCGCCCGGCCCGCCTGCCGCGCCCGGCCCGCTCGGCCCGCCCAGTCGGGTCAGGAAGGCCACGTTGGTGGGGATCTCGGTCCCCGCGATCTGCCGGAGGAAACGGGACAGGACATCGGTGGCGTCGCGGTCCGGCGACTTCCCGATGATGAGCCCGATGGCGCGGGCGTAGTCTTCCAGGTAGAGGATGTTCTGCTCGAAGTAACGCCGGAAGATCCCGTGCGGCAGCGTCCCCTCGCCGATCTGCCGGACCATGGGATGGGCGGTGGCCGCCGCCCACGCCGGTTTGCCCCGTTCGCGCAGGCCAGCGGATACGCTCAAACCTCGCGTCTGGCACATAATGCGCAGCACATCAGATACCATCTTGCGAAGTCAAGCGTGTGCGGCGGCCTCCACGAGGGCCTCCAGCTGGTCGTCGCGGACGCTGCGGATGTGATCCCGCATGCGCTGCTCGGCGAGCTCCGGGTCGCGGGCCGCGATCGCCTCGACGATCTTCTCGTGCTCATCGACCGAGGCCTCGATCCGCCCCGGGATCTCGGCCGTCAGGTGGCCGATCCGGGTCAGGTGAGCACGCAGGTTCTCGATCAGGGCCCGGATCCGGCTGTTGTGGACCTGATCGAACATGATGTCGTCGAACTCGGTCAGCAGGGCCGCGAGCTTGCCCGCATCAGCGGTCCCGGAGAGTTTGCGGCTCTCCCGCAGGATCCGGTCGAGGTAGGCCCGGTCCTGCTCGCCCATCGACTCGGCTGCCGTCCTGGCCGCGGCGTTCTCCAGCAGCTCCCGCAGCTCGTAGATCTCCAGCAGGTCCTGCCGCGAATAGCCGGTCACCACCGCCCCCTTGAAGGAGGTCGTCACGACCAGGCCTTCCTGCTCCAGCCTGGTGAGCGCCTCGCGGACCGGGGTCTTGCTGACGCCCAGCTGCTCGGCCAGCGTGGCTTCGCGCAGCGGCTTGCCCGGCGGGAGGCGCAGATCGACGATCGCGCCCTTGAGCTCCTCGTAGACCCAGTCGGTCACCTTGCGGCGGTCGTGCCGGCCGCTGAAGACCGTTTCGAGCCCCGCGCTGCCGCCAGTGCCAGATTGATTGGCCACCCTACGCCCCTCCTGCTCCCGGGCCGCCCGCGTGGGATGGGCCAGCGCGTGACGACCCGACCAACTCGATCAGCAGGCCCGGGGGGGTCGCCGGATGAATGAACGCGATCCTCGTTCCCATTCCCCCGGGCCTTGGCACCTCGTTCGACAACACGGACCCCACGGCCGGCCAGATCCGGCAGCGCCTCATCAGGATCGGGCACTTCAAAGGCGACGTGGTGCGGGCGGGTCACCCGCCAATGTTTCTCCGTGGCCCCCACCTCTCTTCCTGGCATACATTAATCGGCTCCGGAATCATGATGGAAATTGCGCCGCCCGCATATGAGAATCCCCCTAGGCCCGATTCGCCTGTCCGGCCGTGGCCCGCCAGGACTGCGCAAAGGCCCTGACCGTGTTCATCCGCCCGGCCCCGAGCGGGAAGACGTGCACGGAATCGGCACCCGCGTCGAGCACGGCCCGGATCTGCTCGCTGGCCCGCTGGCGGTTCCCGGCCAGCGCGACCTTCCGCACGAACTCGTCCGGGAGGTCGCGCGCCGCGGCGTCCGCCTCCTGGAACTCCCCGCCATGGTAGCTTCCGCGGACGCGGTCCACCGCCGCGCGCGGCAGCCCGGCCAGGTCGCAGATGTGCGGAGCGGTCTGGGGGAACCAGGCCGCGATCGAGCGGGCGGCCGCCAGCGCCACGGACTCGTCCTCGTCGATGGCCCCGTAGGCGAAGACGGCTATCGGGGGACGCGGCCGCCCGGCTGCCTGGGCGCCGCGGGCCACGTGGCCGATGGCCCACTCCAGCGCCTCGGGGAACAGCCCGACCAGGAGGATGACACCGTCGGCCACCCGTCCCGCCAGCTCCAGCGTCTTCGGCCCGCTCGCGGAGATGAACACGGGAATGTCGCCGCGCGCGGGAAACCGGAGATGGGCACCGTTCAGGGTGAACCCGCCGGACTCCAGATCCAGCTCCTCCCCCCGCCACAGCCGCCGGATCCCGGCGACGGCCGCCTCCAGGTCGGCCAGCGGGCTGGGCCTGAGCCCGAGCGCGAGCAGCGGCCGGTCCCCGGCGCCGATGCCCAGGATCAGCCGGCCGCCGGACACCTCGTCCACGGTGGCCGCGGCGGCGGCGGTGATCGCGGGATGACGGGTGGCCGGGTTGGTCACCGCGGTGCCGACCAGCAGCTGTGAGCTGTGGATGGCGGCGAGGGTGAGGTAGGAGTAGCAGTTGCGGGCGTGCAGGGACGAGTCGGTGAGCCACAGATGGTCGAAGCCGAGGCTCTCGATCTCCTCGACCATGCCGCAGAACGTGCCCGGCGGGTTGACGCCCTGCAGGACCACGCCAGATCGCGGGCCGGTCACCGCCGCTCCCCCCGCGCTCATGGCGCTACCTCCGGTCCCGGGCTCATGGCGCCACCGCCACGCCGTCGCGGACCAGGCGGTCGATATCGGCGGGCCGCAGGCCCGCCTCGGTGAGCACCGTTCTGGTATCCGATCCCAGTGCGGGAGCCGGGGCAGGGTAGGCGAGCGCCGCCTGGTCGATGCGCACGGGCGGGCCGACCAGCCGGAAGGTGCCGGCTGCGGGATGGCCGAGTTCCTGCACGGTCCCGAGCGCCTTGGCCTGCGGGCGCTCAAGGGCCTGCGCCAGGTCCTGCACCTGGGCGGCCGGCACGCCGGCCCCGGCCAGACTTTCCAGCCAGTGGGCCGTAGGCCGGGTGGTGAGGACCGCCTCGATCTCACCGGTGAGCTCATCGCGGTGCGCCACCCGCCGGGCGTTGTCAGCGAACCGCTCGTCGTCCAGCAGCGCGGGCAGGCCGAGCGCGCGGCAGGCGCGCGCCCACAGCTCCTCCGAGCCCGCCCCGGCGAGCACGAGCCACCCGTCTGCCGTCCGGAACCCGCCGTAGGGCGCGAAGGTGGGCGAGTGGGTCCCGAGCAGCCCGGGCACGTCACCGGACACCATGACCCCCGCGGCGACGGTGCCCAGGGCGGCCAGCGCGAACTCGAACAGCGAGGACGACACCAGCCGGCCCGTCCCGGTCCGCTGCCGCTCGATGCAGGCGGCGAGCATCCCGAGCGCGCAGCTCAGCCCGGCGCCGACGTCGAGCACCGGGGCCCCGACCTTCACCGGGCCGGAATCCTGCGTCCCGGTCACGCTCATCAGCCCGCTCTCGGCCTGGAGGATGAGGTCGAAACCGCCCCGGCCCGCGTCCGGGCCGACGTCCCCGTACCCGGAGATCGAGCCGTAGACCAGCCGGGGGTGCCGGGCGTGAACGGACTCCCAGTCCAGTCCGTGCCGGGCCAGGCTGCCCGGCCGGGAGTTCTCCACGAGCATGTCCGCGGACCCGAGCACCCGCTCGAGCGCCTCGCGCCCGGCCGGCGCCCGGAAGTCGATGGCCACGCTCCGCTTGCCCGCGTTGAGCGCCATGAACAGCGCAGACTCCCCGCCCACCCGCTGGGTGCCCTGCCACCGGTAGGGGTCACCCGGCGGCACCTCGATCTTCACCACGTCCGCGCCCATGGCGGCCAGCAGCATCGTCGCCTGGGAACCGGAGACGAAGCGGGTCAGGTCGAGCACGCGCAGCCCGCGCAGCAGGCCGCTCACCACGGGAAGCGTCCCGGACCCGGCGCTCACCATGGCGACGGCTCCCGGAACTCGCCGAACGTCCGCCGGAACACGTCGCTCATCTCCCCCACCGTTGCCCCGGCCCGGGCGGCCTCGACCAGGGCCGGCATCACGTTCTGCCCGCCGGTGGTGTCCCGTTCGAGCCGCCGCAGCGCCCGCGCGCATTCCTCGCCGTCGCGCGCCAGCACCCGGTCCCGGGTCCGGGCGATCTGCCGCTCCACGGCGCCCGGCGCTCCCGGCGTGGTCATCTCCACCCCGTGGGCCGGCTCCTGCCCGGTGCTGGCGTACACGTTCACGCCGACCTTGGGCCGGTGGCCGCTGGCGATGTCCTGCTCGGCCTGGTAGGCCGCGTCGGTGATCCACCGCTGCGGGATGCCGCGCTCCAGCGCGCCGACCGCGCCCCCGCTCTCCTCGATCTCCCGCAGCAGGTCCAGGGCCCTGGCCTCGATCTCGTCGGTCAGGTGCTCGACGAAGTAGGACCCCGCGAGCGGGTCGGCGGTCCTGCCCACCCCGGTCTCCAGGGCGATGATCTGCTGGGTGCGCAGCGACAGGGTGACCGCTTCCTCACTGGGGATCTGGAAGGCCTCGTCGTAGCCCATGACGTGGATCGACTGCGCACCGCCGAGCACCGCGCCCAGGCACTGGATGGTGGACCGGATCACGTTGTTCAGCGGCTGCTGCGCGGTCAGGGTGGTCCCGGCGTTCCCGGAGAAGAACCGCAGCCTCGCCGCCGCCGGGTCAGCAGCCCCGAACCGCTCCGTGGCGATGCGGTACCAGAGGCGGCGCGCCGCGCGCAGCTTGGCGACCTCCTCGAACAGGTCCAGGGTGGTGGCGAAGTGAAAGGACAGCCGGGGGGCGAACCGGCCGAACTCCAGCCCCCTGCCGGTCAGCTCCTCGCAGTAGGCGATGGCGGAGGCCATGGTGAGCGCCAGTTCCTGGACCGCGCTGCAGCCCGCCTCCCTCGCGTGGTACCCGGTGATCGAGATCGGGTTGAAGCGCGGCAGTTCGTGGGAGGCGTACTCGACCACGTCGGCGGTGAGCCTCATCGACGGCCCGGGCGGGAACACATACGCCTTCCTGGCCAGGAACTCCTTGAGGATGTCGTTCTGCAGCGTGCCGGTGAGCTGGCCGGGGCGGACGCCCTGCCGCTCCGCCGCGACCAGGTAGGTGGCAAGGATGATCGGCGCGGTGGCGTTGATGGTGAAGTTGACCGAGACCGACTCCAGCGGCAGCCCGGCGAACAGGTCCGCCATGTCGTCCGCGGTGTCGATGGCGACCCCGACCCTGCCGACCTCGGCCCGGGCCATCTCGTGGCCGGAGTCGTAGCCGAGCTGCGTGGGCAGGTCGAACGCGACCGACAGCGCGGTCTGTCCCTGCCCGAGCAGGAAATGGAAACGGGCGTTGGTCTCCTCCGCGGACCCGTACCCGGCGAACTGGCGCATGGTCCAGAGCTGCCCGCGGTACATGGAGGCGTAGGGGCCCCGCGTGAACGGCGGCTCGCCCGGCAGCCCGAGGCGCCGCGCCAGCGCCTGCGGGCCGCCGGCCACGTCCTGCGCGACATACACCGGCGCGACGGGGATGCCCGAGTCGGTCGTGACCTCCGGCACCCCGGCGATCCCGCCGGCCGGATCCGGACCGGAAGTGATGGGATCGCGGCCCACGTCCGGGCCGGAAGTCACCGGGCCGCGGACCGCATCCGGGCGCCCCGTCATGGGACCGCCGCCCGCGGGCCCGCCAGTTCGAGCACGCCGCGGACCACGCTGGGGAGCGGGGTGCCCACCGCGAAAACGCCCGCTGCCCCGATCTGGAGCAGCGCTTCGGCGTCGCCGGGCGGGATCGTCCCGCCCACGACCAGGGGGGCGCCGACCCCGGCGGCGCGCATCGCCGCCAGCACCTGCTCGGTGATGGGCAGGTGCGCCCCGGACAGGACCGAGATCCCGATGAGGTCGGCGTCCTCGGCCGCCGCCGCCGCCGCGAGCTGCCTGGCGCTCACCCGCAGCCCGAGGTAGATCACTTCGGCGCCGGCGTCCCTGAGCCCCATGGCGACGACCTTGATCCCCCGGTCGTGCCCGTCGAGGCCGGGTTTGGCGAGCAGGACGCGGGGCCGTGTCACCGCGCCGCCCCCTCGGTCGTCACTGGACCTCCCCCTCGATCATCACGGGGCGCCCGTCGAGTTCGAGGGTGGCGTCACGCATCACGCAGTCAAGGTGCGCGACCGCGTTGACAACCCCGCCGTAGGCGATCGAGTTCCCCAGCGCGACGTGCGCGGTGCCCCGCGCGGACTCGGTCTCCATGGGGACCGGGCAGATGGTCCCGGCGGGGTTGAAGGCCACCGAGACCTCGGCGAGGTTCGACATCAGCTCGTCACCGCACCGATCCAGCATCTGCGTCAGGCGGCCCCGCTCGGTGCCCTCGATGCCGACCACCTGCCCCCCGTTGACGTGCAGCACCACCGGCTCGGGCAGCGGGCCCCGTCCCATGAACAGCAGGTCGCCGTCGACCACCACGACACCCGAGGCGGTGCCCTCCACCGGCGCGGTGCCGGACTCGATGTCCGGCGGCGCCATGTACGAGCCGGGTTCCCTGGCCATCCCGTGCAGGACCCGGCCGGGCCTGCCCTCCACCGAGCCCCGCAGATCGGTGCCCCCGCGGCTGGTCAGCCGGAACTGCCCGGCAGCGCCCCAGGCCTGCCCGACCCGCTCCGCGTCGGCCCGCAGCCGCTCGAAGTTGACGTCGAGCGGCCCTCCCGCCCGGAACGTGTCCATCACCACGCCGGGCATGGCGAGATAGCGGACACCCCGCTGCGAGGCGTCCCGGCGCGCGCGGCTGGACCCGATGAACAGGCTCGTCAGCTCGATGACGGCGCCCGCCTCCAGCATCATCGCCGCGACCGCGCCGGGTGGCTCCGCGCCCGGCAGGACGGGTGCGGGCATGCGGGCGACCAGCGGGATCCCGTCGCGCTCCGCCACCGACTCCAGCAGCCGGGCCACGACGCCCTCATCGGTCCCGCCATCGGTGAGGAGCACGACCTGCTCACCGGGGCGGACCCGAAGGCACTGATCGAGGAGGCTGCCGAAGCCGTCACCGCTCATGGCTCACCTGGGCACTCCCGGCGGGGCCGCGAGGGCGAGCGCCGCGAACGCCGCGTAGACCTTGGTCGCCTCGTGGATGTCCTCGACCGACAGGTGCTCGTCCGGGCAGTAGACCGGCGGCCCGCCGGGACCGAAGATCACCGTGGGGACCTTGTCCCCGAAGCTGGCCGTGTCGCCGAGCCAGTTCTCGGTCACCAGCGCGGGCTCGGTGCCCCGGACCATGCGCACGGCATCGGTCATCAGGGCGACCACCTGGCCGCCGGGTTCAGCCAGGTAGCCGCCCTTGACGTCGGCGAGTTCCACCTCGGCGACCAGCCGCGGGTCCGCCTCCCTGGCCTCGGCCAGGCAGCGGTCGATCTCGGCGCGCACCTGCTCGGCCGTCACACCGGGCTGCGGTCGGCAGTCCACCCGGATCACGCACTCGTCGGGGATCATCGACGGGCCGCCGGGCGGCAGCCCGCCGTAGATCCTGCCCGGGACGATGTAGGTCTCCGCGCCGAAGAGCTCGGCGACGGCGGCCTCCAGGTCGGGCTCCATCCTGGACCGGTCCAGGGCCAGCACCACATGGGCCGCCAGTGTGTTGGCATTGACGGCGGCGTGCTTGTGGCAGGTGTGGGCCGAGCGGCCCCGCACGGTCACGTCGAAGTAGTACCTGCCCCGGTGCCCGATGCAGACCTGGTTGCCGGTGAGCTCACCCAGGACGCACAGGTCAGCCTGGTGGGTGCCGAAGTAGGCGATCGAGCCTTCCTGCCCTCCCATGTGGTCGGAGACCGCGGCCATCGCCAGGGTGCCACGCAGCGGGAGACGGCTGGCCCGCACCGCCTCGATGGCGACGATCTGGCAGGCCAGCGCGGCCTTCATGTCCATGATGCCGTGGCCGTAGACCGCGCCGTCGATGATGTCGCCGGAGAACGGGGCCGCCCGCTGCCAGGCGTGGGACTCGGGCTTGGTGTCCATGTGGCCGGTGAGCACCACCCTCGGCCCGGGCCCGAAGCTGACCTCGCCGATGGCATTGGGCCGGCCGGGAAGCACCGGCTGCAGCTCCACCGACTTGAACCCGGAGTCGCGCATGACAGCGGCCAGGAAGGAGGCGAGTTCCCCCTCATCGCCCAGCACGCTGGGGATGCGGCACACCTGCCGGACCAGTTCCACCGCCCGATCGAGGTCGAGATCATCCAGCACGGGGGCGGCGAAACCCGGATCGACGGTGCCCGCAGTCATTCAATTCTCCAATACATCAGATATAAGATCTTATATGCGAATGACTTTCCCCATGTCAAACCCCCGGACCCGCGACCGACGTCGTACCTGCGGTGCGCCAGGCGACGGGACCGCCGGCTGAGCGCTGGCGCCGTGTCAGCGGTCCCGCCGCGGAGCGCCCCCGCTCAGCAGCTGTAGGGCATGTACTTGTCGGTGGAGATCAGCGCGGCGTTCGGCGTGATGTGAATCAGCTTGTTCTGCTTCATCCAGTTGCCGAAGTTCCGCCAGCTTGCCTCGTTGATGCACGCGGTCTTCGTCCCGGCGGGCGGGGCCAGCAGCGTCAGCGTGTAGGGGACGCTGCGCTGCAGGAACGCGACCTTGTACTGGGACACCTGCTCCATGATCTGGGTGGCCCCGGCGGGGTCTTTCCGCGCCGCGTTGGTCCCATCGACCAGCGACTTCACGAAGCGGCGTACCTGGTTCGCGTATGCCTTGTCCGTGGCGAGCCGGTTGCGGTTGGCGACCAGCACGAGTTCCGCGTAGCTGGGGACCCCGAGTTCGGACGCCGGGAACACCGTCGGCTTCTGCCCCATCTCCTGGGCGATCTGGATCGCCTCGACGTTGCGGTAGCCACCGATGATCGCGTCCACCTTGCCGGACAGGATCGACGGGACAAGGTTGAAGCCCACCGTCACGGTCGGAACCTTGGCCGGGGTCAGCCCGGCCGCCTTCACCATCGTCGTGTAGATGGCGCCGTCGCTGGGGATCCCGGTGATGCCGACCTTCTTGCCCGCCATCTGCGACAGGCTGGTGACGTGGTCCTTGGGCGTCACGATCAGCGAGTTGAGCGGGACCGGGATGATCGTCGCCACCGCCGTCACCGGCAGGTTCTCCTGCTGGCCGAAGAACATCTCCGACTCGTACGAGACGGCCAGGTCCACCTTGTTGAGGCCTACCAGCTTGATGGGGTCAGCGGCGTTCGAGGGTGTCAGGAAGTTCACGGTCAGCTTGTTGCGGCTGAAGTAGCCCTTGCTCTGCGCGTAATACAGCGCCACGTGGTCGGGGTTGGGCACCCAGTCCAGTTCCACCTTGAGGGTGGCGGGCGCGGCGGCTGAGGAGCCGCCCGCCCCCGCGGACGAGGTGGTGCTGCCGCAGGCGGCCGCCAGGGCGGTCACCAGCGCCAGCATCGCTGCGGCCCGGAGCCGTGGAATCTTTCCGTTCACTGCGCTCGTCCTTCCGGTCATCCTGGGAGAGCCGCGGCCCTCCTGCCAGGCATCATTCGCAGCCCGCGGACGCAGGAGCGAGACTTCTCACGCTGATCCCCTCCTCGGCGCCCACGGGACGGCGAGCCGCTCCACCAGGGAGACCAGGCCGAACAGGACGAGGGAGATCACCGTGAGCATGAGGATCGCCGCGAAGATCCGCGACGTGAGCAGGTTCGGGGTGGCTTCGAGCATCACGTAGCCAAGGCCCGCGTTGGATCCGGACCACTCGCCGAAGACCGCCCCGATCGAGGCGAAGGTCGCCGCGATGCGCATGCCGGAGAAGAAGGATGGAAGCGCACCGGGGAACTCGACCCGCCGGAAGATGCCCCAGCGCGACGCGTCGAGCGTGTACATCATGCGGATGAAATCCTCATCGACCGCCCGCAGGCCATCGAGGCCGTTGACCACGATCGGGAAAAAGCAGATCAGCGCCACGATCACGAGCTTCGGCAGGATCCCGTAGCCGAGCAGGATGACCAGGATGGGCGCCAGCACCACGATCGGGATCGTCTGGGAGCCGATCAGGATCGGGTACAGGGCCTGGCGCAGCGGTGTGTACAGGTGCAGGACGACCGCGAGCCCGATGCCTGCCACGGTGGCGATGACGAACCCGATCAAGACCTCCTTCAGTGTCACCAGCATGGCGGGCCACAGGATGACCCAGTCCGTCTTGAGATCAGCGAGAATCTCGGTGGGAGACGGCAGCAGGTATTCCGGGACATGCGCGGCGCGGACGGCGACCTCCCAGGCCACCAGGAGCGCCACGATGAGGACGACCGCCCCGGCATAGGACCGGCCGGCCGAGCGCAGGCGCCTGCCGAGCGACGGCCGGGCCGCCGGAACGAGCAGATCTTCGTCGCTCACCTGCGGCGGGGCTCCAGCGCTCACCCGATCGCCTCCAGTGCCTTTTCCTTGAGGGCCACGAACTCGGGGCTGGTCACGATCTCCCGCCGCGAGGTATCCGCGGGGAAGTCCGTGGCCAGCACCCGGACCACCCGTCCCGGGCGCGCGGAAAGCACCACGACAACCTTGCTCAGCAGGAGCGCTTCCTCCACGTCGTGCGTGACGAGCAGGATCGTCCGCGGGACCTCCGCCATCGCCCGCAGCAGCCACTCCTGCATGTGGGCCCTGGTGATCGAGTCGAGCGCCCCGAACGGCTCGTCGAGCAGCAGCACGTCCTTGTCGGCAACGAGCGTCCGCATGAAGCTCACCCGCTGCCGCATGCCACCGGACAGCTGCGCCGGGCGGACGTCCTCGAACATGGCCAGGCCGAACCGCGCGAACAGCGGCCGGGTCGCCTTCCTGGCCTCGGACCGGGAAACCCCCCGGTTCTCGAGGGCGATGGTCGCATTGTCGAGGGCGGTCCGCCAGGGCAGCAGCAGGTCGCGCTGGGGCATGAGCGCGCACCGGGCCAGCCGGTCGCCGGCGCTCGTGGCACCCTCGACATAGACCTCGCCGGTGTCCGGCTCCATCAGCCCGGACACGATCTGCAGCAGGGTGGACTTGCCGCCGCCACTCGGGCCCACGATGCCGATCCGGGAGTGCCGCTGGACCTCGAAGTCAATCCCGCGCAGGGCGACGATCTCGCCGAACCGCTTGCCGACCCCCTTGAGCTGAATGCCAGCGCCGGAGCCGGGAATCACCTCACGGTGCCCGTTTTCATCGCCTGGCACATCGGCTGGCACCCTCAACGGCCCCTTCAAATGCTGAGATCTGATATTTTATGCACCAGATTTCAGGGATCGTAACAATGCCCATCTCACCGGGTCAAGACGCTGGCGGCGGGGCCTCCGGGCAGCCCGATTTCCCGGTGCGGCTTTCCGCGAGCGGTTATATCGGGCCGTCGCGGAGATCGGGCCACTGGTCGAGGGTGTAAGCCATGTCCCAGAATGCCCCTTCCAGCCGTGAGCTCGTGGTGAAGATCTCGGCCAGGCGCTGCGTGAGCTCCGGGCCGGCCTGCCTGGCCATCTCGTCGAAGCTCTCCCTCATCTGGCGGACCAGCCCGGACACCTCCTCGGTCAGATAGAAACCGACCCAGTCCGCGTACACGGGATGGTCGGCGATCTCATCCGCCAGCCGGCCCGCGATCTCAACGTAGCTCCAGGCACAGGGCAAGATCGCGGCCATGATCTCCAGCGGGCCGCCCCGGCCGGCCACCCCGAGCAGGAAACTGCTGTACGCGACGTTGGCCGGGGCCTTGCCGAGCCCTCCGCCGCGGTCGGCAGCCCCCAGCTGACACACCTGGTCGAGGACCCGGTACTGATTCGGCAGTTCCAGGTTGATGGTGCCGTCGAGCTGCCTGCCGAAGAACCCGAGCTCGGCATCGGTCGCGGACTTCGCCGCCCCCATGGCGATGCAGCGCGCGTACTCGGGCAGGTACAGGACGTCCTGCTCGATGAAGAACCGGAACTTCTCCAGGGGCAGCACGCCACGAGCTAGCTCGCGGAGGAACGGATGCGCATGCAGCCGGGCCCAGACCCGGTCGCTCCGGTCCCGGAGGCTGGCGGACAGCGAGCAGTCTCCCCCGGCTGCGGGCCCGCGGCCGGCGTCCTCGCTCATGGTCGGCGGGCTCCCTTCCCCCGGGGCCGCGGCTGCACCTGTCGTTATGCGCCTCCAGGCTGTTCCGTCAGAGGTAGATGTACGATATTTCGGATATTCTCCCCCGGTCAACGCCCCGCTGGGCCGCCGCGTCCGGGCACTCCCGCTCCGCGGCGGGCTCAGCGTGGCGTGATGGGCTCAGAGCGGCACGATCACGCTCTGCGCCGAGCCGTGCAGCTCGATGCTCCGCCACGATGCCGGGAGCCTGGGGAACGAGTCTGGCCCGCTGAACCTTTCGTACACGCCCACCGTCTGGACGTGCCCGGATTCGCCGTCCGGGACGTCGGGCTGGGGCAGGAAGAACCCGAACCGCTCACCCCCCGTGTCGATGGATGTCGCCAGGAGGACGGAGACGAGCGTTCCCAGTGCCGTCTCGTCGGTGATGATCTCCGCATCCGTGAAGGTCATCGGGGGGGAAGTGCCGTCGCTGTAGCTCAGGGCAGGAAGCCCGGGGGTAGCGCCGACGGTGTAATCGACCTCGATGTCGTGGTGCCTCAGCACATAGTGGTTCGCAGACACAATTCCTCCATGATCCCTTGACGCTGGGCCGCCAGCAGTCCTCGCTAGCTCCTATGTGCCGGAGGAAAACCAGGCCGACCTGATACAGGTGGCAGACCTCCGCCGACCCGACAGGTGAACTGTCAGCCCGCGCATATCAGGGTTCACGGTGGACGGCTGTGCCGCGGTACGGCCTGGCGCGGGCTATGCGACGCCGTTACCCGGCTCGATGCCGCGCTCGCGCAGAGCGGCGCGCAGCTGTCCCAGTTCCGCGCTGAGCCGCGCCGCCTCATCAGCCAGGGATGGGCCCGTCACCCGCTCGCTCGCGCTCTTGTCCTTCCCGGCCACCAGCTCCTTCTCCTTATCGCGCAGGGCGGCGGCAGCCCGGAAGTCCTGGGCGTCGATCGCGGTCTCCTTCTCCCGGCGCACCCGTGCGAGTTCCTGGTCAGGGTCGTGCGGGCCGGGCCGCATGCCGACCCATCGCTCGATGGCCGCCAGCCGTTCGTCCAGCGATTCGAGCCGCGCGAGGACGTCATCGGACGGCCGGGGCCGGGCGCGCTCCCGCTGGTGCGCCGGCCGGTCCGCGCCGGCCGTGCTCCGCCCGGCGCGGCCATGCAGCAGCTCGATCACCTGCAGCCGCACCCGGTTCAGGTCCGCGCCCAGCTTGACCAGTACCTGGGCGGCAACGCCGTCCCCCTCGCGCACCAGTCCCAGCAGGATGTGCTCGGTGCCGATGTACTCGTGGCCCAGCTGGGTCGCTTCCCGCAGCGACAGCTCCAGCACCTTCTTGGCCCGCGGGGTGAAGGGGATGTGCCCGGACGGCTCCTGCTGGCCCTGGCCGATGATCTCCTCGACCTGCAGCCGTACCACCTCGAGGCTGATTCCCATCGCCTCAAGCGCCCGGGCGGCCACGCCCTCGCCCTCGTGGATCAGGCCGAGCAGGAGATGTTCGGTGCCGATGTAGTTGTGGCTCAGCATCCTGGCCTCTTCTTGCGCCAGCACCACAACCCGCCGCGCCCGGTCGGTAAACCGCTCAAACATGGTTCAACCCTGTCTCTCGCCAGCCTGTTGCCCCTCCCCTGGATGCGCGATAAACCGGACGGCCCTTAACGACCCTTCCGGCCGGAACTGCCACGTCGGTGTGTGCCTCATCGCACCTGCCAGCATCGTTCTGCACGGACAGCGGGTCAAGACGGACGGGGCCGCGATCGTCACCCGGACGGGATCCGGGACGGTGCCAGCGCGGCGTAGATTGCCCGGTGCTCGGCCGCGGACCGGGCCCACGAGAAGCGCTCGCACACCGCCCGGCCGGCACCGCGCAGTTCGCCCGCAAGCTGGTGGTCGTCCAGGACAGCGGCGAGCGCCGCGGCCAGCGCGGGCGCGTCATCCACCGGCACCAGCAGAGCATCCCGGCCCGGCCGCAGGTATTCGCGGAACACCGGAAGGTCGGACGCGACCACGGGCAGCCCCGCGCTCATGGCTTCCAGCACGGCCAGTCCCCAGCCCTCCTTGGTGGAAGGGAACGCGAGCACGTCCGACGCGGCGTACCAGGCAGGCAACTCGGCGTCGGCCACCGTCCCGAGCAGCAGCACGTCCTCGCCGAGCCGCAGGCCCAGGTCCGGCAGCGAGGCCAGCACCCGCTCCCGGTAGTCGCGGTAGTCCTGGAACGAGTGACCGCCGACGACCGCCAGCACCGGGTGGCGCCCCGACCGCCGCAGCGAAGCGATCGCCCGGACCAGGGTGTCACTGCCCTTGCGCGGCTCGATGCCCCCCACGGCCAGGATCAGCGGCCGGCCCGCCGCACCGGCGCGCCGCCGCAGCGCGGCGGCCATGGCCGGGTCGGCAGCCCGGAAGCGGGCGACGTCGACCCCGTTGTGCACCACCTCGGCGGCGGTGCCGAACTCATGGCTGAGTATGTCCCGCCAGTGCTCGCTGACCACCAGGATCCGGTCCGGCTCCAGGATGGCCTGGCGCTGGCAGTCGATGAGTGAGGGGCTGGTGAAGTCGTCGACATGATGGACGGTCCGGATCACGACCGGGACCGGCCTGGCGCCGTCCCTGACCCGGCACGCCGCCCGCGCAGAGATGCAGTCCTGGGTGTGCAGGATGGGGTACCGGGCCGCGAATGACGCCAGTCCCTCCGCCAGCGCGCTGACGCTGGCGAAGACACGCTCTTCCAGCGTCGGCAGGCCCGGCGGGGCGGGGATGATCGTGAACGGCGCCCGGACGGGCCGGAAGAACCCGGCTCCCGGGTCACCGAGCGCGATGATCCGCACCGGGTACCCGGCCTGGTGCAGTGCCTCGCCCAGGGCCAGGGTGTGGACCACCCCGCCGCGCGGCTTGACGGAGTAGGTGACCAGGCCGACCGGCAGCTGCCGGGCGTTCACGGGCGTCCCGCGGTGGCGAGGGCTGGTTTGCGGGCTGCGATGGCGGCCGCGACCCGCGCCGCCTCCGCGGCGCTCGCGGTGACGATCGCGCCCGCATCCTGCAGTGTGCGGCGCTGCCCGTCGAGCCCCTGCCGGTCGGCGCGGGCACCCAGCACGTACGCAACCACCGCGGCGCCGCCGGCCACGATGTCGGCGCAGGTGCCCGCGATCGCCCCGGCGGGATCGGGGTGGGAGCCGTACCCGATGACGACGTCGAGCAGGACCGCGGCGATATCGTCGCCGAACGCCTCCGCCTGCATGATCTCCTTCCGCGCGGCCGGGTCGATCATCGGATGCGGCCGCCCCCTGGTGTACTCCTCTTCACCGAGATCCAGGCAGATGTGCGCGCCGGCGGGCGCTGGCAGCCCGAGGTCCGGGCGGAGCGGGATGTTGGAGTAAACCGGCCCGAGCGCCCGGCCGAGCACGACTTGTGCCTCGTAGCACAAGGTGCCGCCGGTGAAGAACCCGCGCACGGCGGTGCGGGAGGCACCCATCTGCCCGGCCGTGCGCTCGATGACCCCGTCCAGGCCCGCGGCCGGGACCGGCCCGGGCCTGCCCAGGATGCTGGCGACCCGCAGCGCTCCCTGCTCGAGCGTGACGGCCAGCGGCGCGCCCGCGAGCAGGCCGTCCGGGGTGGACATGCCGAGGCAGGCCGCGACCACCGGGGTGGCCGCGCTGGCGCTGATCACCGCACGGGCGACGTCGGCGTCGGGGGGCTTGGAGACCAGCAGGATGACCTCGGTGCCGGGATCGGCGTCGAGTGCCCGGACCGCGGCCCGCGCCATCAGCCCGCCGACGCCCGCCGACAGGTCCCGGCCACCGACACCGATCACCTGGGAGACGCCGATGCCCCAGTGGTCCAGCAGGGACATCACCTCCTGGCCGCCGGTCCCGGCGGCGGCGACCACCCCCACCGGCCCGGCCGCCACGGCGTTGGCGAACCCGAGGCCCACGCCCGCCAGCATGGCCGTGCCAGCGCCGGGGCCCATCAGCAGCAGGCCCAGCCGGCTGGCCCTCTCCTTCAGGGCCACCTCTTCCGCCAGCGGCACGTTGTCGCTGAACAGCAGGACGTGAAGGCCCGCGGACAGGGCCGCATGCGCGGCGATCGCGGCGTACGGCCCGGGCACCGACACCACCGCCACGTTCGCCTCCGGCAGTCGTGCCGCCGCCTCGCCGACGGTGCGCGGCCCGGGGCGGCCGGACTCCGCACGGGCCGGGCCGGCCTGGCCGAAGAGAGCCGCCCGGCCCCGTTCCAGGGCCTCGCCGGCGGCCTCGTCGCCGTCGGCGCTGACCGCGAGCACGAGCGCGTTGGCGTCGGCGCCAGCCAGGTCCTGTGCCGGGAACCCCCGGCTGGTCAGGTCGTCAACGGTGGCCGGGGTGGCCATCGCCGCACTGGCCCAGCTCACCCCGGTGCCGTCCTCCATGGCACGGGTGGCGCTGAGCAGCAGCAGCGAGTCCCGGTAGGTGCCCGGGAACATCCGCATCCGGCCGGTGCTCACCGGCTCTGCCTTGCCCCGGACGGGCTGCGCTCGATGCGTGTGCCCGACCGCGCGGCGGCGCCGTCCAGGGTTGCCGCCAGCAGGCCTGGCGAGGTGATCACCGCCAGTTCCCCGCCCTCATCCAGGAAGCGCAGCGCCGCCTCGACCTTGGGGCCCATGCTGCCCGGCGGGAACTGGCCCGCACCGAGATGGCGGGCGGCCTCGGCGGCCGTGATCGTGCCCAGTGCCGACTGTGTCGTCTTGCCGTAATCGAGCATGACCCGGTCCACCGCGGTGACCAGGAGCAGGGCCTGTGCCCCGAGCAGGCGGGCGATGAGGCCAGCCGCCCGGTCCTTGTCGATGACCGCGTCCACGGTGGCGCCGTTCGCGGGGCCCGCGACCGGGATGCCGCCCCCGCCACCGGCTATCACGAGGTGCCCCGCGTTGACCAGGGCCCGCAGGGCGTCGATCTCGATCACGGTGGCTGGTTCCGGCGAGGCAACCACCCGGCGGTACCCGCGGCCGGAGTCTGGCTGGACCACCCAGCCCCTGGTTTCAGCCAGCCGCTGTGCCTCGCTGCGCTCGAAGAACGGGCCGATGGGCTTGGATGGGGAGCCGAACGCCGGGTCGGCGGGATCGACCGCGATATGCGTGATGAGCGCGGCCGCGGTGCCGGGGCCACGCAGCACGTCGATCGCGCGGGCGATGAGGCTGCCCAGCAGTCCCTGGGTCATCGCGCTGAGCAGCGCCAGCGGCTGCGCGGGCACGATCGTGGTCGCTTCCTGCTGCAGGGCGAGGTTCCCGACCTGGGGGCCGTTGCCGTGCACGATCACCACCCGCCAGCCGGCCTCGATCACGTCGTTGACCGCTGACGCCATCACCGCCGCGTTGGCCAGCATTTCCTCGCACGTCCCGGACTGCCCCGTCCGGGTGAGTGCATTGCCGCCGAGCGCGACCACCGCAGTCCTGGTCATGAGATCCTGCTGATCGACGAGGTAAGGTTGCCATGAGTCGTATAGGTGACGACTCGTTAAGAATAGTAAACACGACGTGCGTGAGGTGCAATGGCCGGCTCCGGTTCCGGACCCGGGCGGGCCGGCGTACCGGGCGGCGGCCCGGGCCGGCCGGGCGGGCCGGGCCGGCCGGTACGGGCGGGCCGGCCGGTACGGGCGGGCCGGATATCCCGCGGTCCGTGCTGCGGTCCTGGGATGAAGCCGAGGCCAGGCTCTTCCCGCTGGTGATGGCCCAGCCCGACCTCTACCAGCAGTCGGTCACCATGATCCAGCGACTACTTGCCCGCCTGCGGGAGACCTGCCTGGATCTGCCCGCCCTGCTCGCGGCCCACGAACGGGGCGCCGACCTGGTCACCGCCGACCTGACGGGCGGGGCGGCTGCCGGGATCCGGCCGGACCTGGTGGCGGCCGCCGCCTGCGCGATGCGTTACCGGGAACTGGTGGCCTCGCTGGCCGCGCAGGGCCGGCTGGCGGCGCTGGCCCGGGCGCGCGGCCAGGGCCTGTCCTGGGCGGTGGTGGAGGAGACAGGGTCGCCGGACCAGGCACCCTACATCCCGTACCAGCGGATCGAGGCCGAGGTCGCGACCGGGCGGGCGGTGATCGTCTCGATCGGGCTGGACGAGACGCTGAGCCGCGCCGTTCACCGCCTGGACGAGGGCCAGATCGATCTGGTCACCGGTGGCCTGCGGATCGGCGATCCGGTCGGCAGCTACCTCGACCCGGACGCGCTCACGGCGGCGCTGCGCCAGGCCCGGGGCGGCCTGGCCGGATCGGGCCCGTGCTGACCTGGGCGCAACGCCGCAAAGTGCACCGGGGGCTTGTCTTGACGTGACAGTTAGGTTTATCAAGGATGGTGAACGTTCGTATCGCATCAAACAAGCAGCTGCCGGCGCGGAGGGCGAGGAGGGGACGATGGCCGAGTCCTCGGCCCGGGAGGTCGCGTACCACCCAGGCGAGAGCGGGTCAGCCGGGCCGGGCCGGCCCCGTCCCGACGCCGGGCTGGCACACCTGATCACCGAACTGCAGGGGCATGGCCTGCGGGTCGAGGTGCCGCTGGAATCACGCCAGGGCGGGGCAGGGCCCGCCGACGCGGGGATGCTGTGGATCGATGGGTTCGCCGCCACCGTGCCCACCGGCGCGGAGTACGTGCGGGCCTCACCGTACGTGCTGCGGGCGGAGGACGACGGATGGGGGGTCTACGCCGGGGGCGAGCGGCTGGCCTCCGCTGAGCCGTTCCAGCGCCCCCGCTTCTACGACCTGACGACGGCGGACGGCATTCCGTACGGTCAGATCGCCCTGCTTCACCTGGATTCGCTCGCCAGCACGGTCATCCAGACGTGCGCCTACTGGGGCAACTCCGACCAGTGCACGTTCTGCGGGATCGGGGTCACGCTGGCGAACGGCCGCACCATCGCCAAGAAGACGCCGGAGATGCTGGCCGAGGTCGCGGTGGCGGCCAAGGAACTCGATGGCGCGGTTGACGCCACCCTCACCACCGGCACCACCGCCACCCCGGACAAGGGCGCGCTCTACGTGGCGCGCTGCGGCAAGGCGGTGCACGAGGCGTCCGGCCTGCCGGTCGAGGTGCAGTTCGAGCCGCCCCGCGACCTGGCCGTCATCGACCAGGTCCGCGATCTGGGAATCCAGTCGGCCGGTATCCATGTCGAGAGCTTCGATCCGCGGGTGCTGGCCCGGGTCGCGCCCGCCAAGGCGCGAACGGGGATCGACGGCTACTTCCGCGCCTGGGAGCGGGCGGTGGCCGCCTTCGGCGAGGGCCAGGTGTCCACGTACGTGATTCTCGGCATGGGCGAGGACCCGGACCTGACCGTGGCGGGCTGCCAGCGCGCGATCGACATCGGGGTCTACCCCTTCGTGGTCCCGCTGCGCCCCACCGTGGGCAGCCTGATGGAGACCGCGCTCGCCCCGTCACCGGAGTACTGCGAGACGATCTACCGCCGGGTGGTGCCCTACCTGACCGCGCGCGGGCTCGGCGCGAACGGCGTGGCCGCCGGGTGCGCCCGGTGCCAGGCGTGCTCGGCGATGAGCCTGCTCGAGGGGAGCGCCAGGACAGATGGCCGAACCCACCTCCCGCTCGTCAGCAACCACTAGCCGGCCAGTGGCCCAGGCCCGGCTTGCCTGCCGGGCGGTGTCCACGGCCGCGGAGCGGGCGGCGCACTTCCGGATCCGTCACCAGGTCTTCGTCGTCGAGCAGGGCCTGTTCGGGGGCACCGGCAGGGCCGGCGGCCAGGACCGGGACGGCCACGATGACGACCCGGCCGCGATCCACGTCATCGGCCTCGCCGACGGGGTCATCTGCGGGACCGTCCGGCTCTATCCGCTGCCCCGGGAGCCGGGGAGGTGGAAGGGCGACCGGCTCGCGGTGCTGGCGGGCCACCGCCATCAGGGCCTGGGCCCGCCGCTGGTGCGGTTCGCCGTCGCCGCGGCGGCGCGCCGTGGCGGGCAGGAGATGGAGGCGTACATCCAGCCGGCGAACGTCACCTTCTTCGAGTGGCTGGGGTGGCGGCGGGCCGGCGGGCTGGTGGGCTACGCCGGCATTCCGCACCAGCGGATGCTGATCGCGCTGGCGGCGTCGGCGCCTATCCCGGGACAGACGGCGTACGCCCGGATGGCCGGGCCAGGTTCGTGACCGATTCCGCGGTCAGATCGAACGCGGTCGCCACCTGGCCCGCCGAGCAGACCCGCAGTTGGCCGGTGCCGTCCAGGGTGCCGGCGACCGCCGCGGCCAGGCCGCGGGCGGCGAAGGCGCGCAGGCACTCCGCTTCCCGCCCAGCCGGGACACACAGCAGGAACGCGAAGCACGGGAAGCAGGTGACCCACTGCTCCAGCGTCACCCCGGCCGGGACCGGCAGCGCGTCCAGGTCGAGGGTGACTCCCAGCCGGTTGCATTCCAGCAGCATCGCCAGCGACCCGATCAGGCCGGCCATGCTCACGTCCTTGGCCGCCGCCACCCAGCCGCGCGAGGCGCCTTCGGCCAGCAGCCGGACGTCGCCGGCCAGCCGCTCGCCCCGCTCGTCGAACGACGGGAAGAAGGGGAAGTCCGCCCGCATCCGCCCGTCAACGCAGCAGCCGACCGCCAGCGACTGCCCCGGCTGCGCGAAGCGGGCGGACAGCGGCCGGTCGGCCCGGCCGAGCCCGAAGGCCGCCAGCCCGGGTGGCCCCCCGGTGACGGTCAGATGGCCGCCGACGACGGGCACATGGTAGAGGCCGGACGCCCAGCGCATGCCCTCGAGCACCTGCTGGATGACCGGGCGCGGGCCGGTCACCGTGTCCACGAGGGCGAGCGGCCAGGCCCCCATCGCCGCCAGGTCATTGAGGTTGGTGGTCACCGCCGCGACACCGGCGGCGTGCGGGTCGGCCGCCACGAACGAGGGAAGAATGGCCTCCCCGCCCACCACCAGGGACCGGCCATCGTCCGCGACGACCGCGCCGTCGTCGCCCGGCCCCGCCAGCCAGTCGGTACTCTGGAAGACCTCGCTGACCAGCCCGATCTCGGATTTGGCGGTGACGCCCGGGTGTGTCCGCACCGTCTCGATCAGGGCCGTCAGATCGGCGGCCATGCGCACTCCCGTCGCTGGCCCCGGCCGTTCACCATGCGGACCCATCCTTGCACTAAAGTGTAGGGATATCTATCATAGCGTTTATGCCGGGCCCCGACTTCCTCGACCTGCCTGCCAGGACCGCCAAGCCGCGCGGCACCGGCATCACGCATGTGCTCGACCGGGGAATCCCGCTGGCGCAGTCGGCGGACCTGCTCGCGATGAACGGGCCCTACGTCGACGTGTGGAAGCTTGGCTGGGGCATCTCCTACCTGGACCCGAACCTGGTGGCCAAGCTTGAGCTGCTGGCCAGCCACCGGGTGCTCGCCTCGCCCGGCGGGACGCTGCTGGAGATCGCCTGGGCACAAGGCCGGGCGCCGGAGTTCCTCGACTGGGCCCGCGGTTGCGGGTTTCCCTGCGTCGAGGTGTCGGCCGGCACGGTACCCATGGATACGGCCGCCAAGCGGGACCTGATCGCCGAGGCCGCCCGGCATTTCATCGTGCTCGCCGAGGTGGGCCCGAAAGACCCGGGCGTGCACCTGACGCCGGGCCAGTGGGCGCAGGCGCTGTCGGATGACCTCGAAGCCGGCGCCACCTGGGTGCTGGCCGAAGGCCGCGCCAGCGGCACGGTGGGCATCTACGACCCGTCCGGCGCGGTCCGCGAGGAGGTGGTCGACGCCCTCGTGTCGGTCGCCGGACCGGACTGCCTTGTCTTCGAGGCCCCGCGCGAGGGCCAGCAGGCCTGGTTCGTGCGCCGGTTCGGCCCCGATGTGAACCTGGCCAACGTGCACCCGGCCGATGCGCTCGGACTGGAGACCCTCCGGCTCTCGCTGCGCGCCGACACCTATGGGGCATGGTCACCAGGTTCGGTGCCCGCGCACAGGACGTGACCGGGCCGGCCGTGAACCTGGTCCCGTCCCAGTACCGCAACGTCAGCGTCGCTGACGTGCCGGTGCCGCTCGACGAGGAAAGCCTGCGGGCACACCTGCTCGGCCGGCCCGTCTACCGCCGGACCCGCTACCTGGTGGCGCTGGGCGGCGGAGGCTGCGCCGTGGTGGAGGTCAGCAAGGAATCCGACCAGCCGCTGTTCTCCCCGGTCACCGCCATGACCATGATCGCCGGGGCGGACGAGACCACGGTGGTGGACGCGCCCGAGGCCGACACCGCCGTGCCCACCCAGCTGGCCCGGGTGGCCGCCCGCCAGGCGCCGGGCGCCCGGTGCGTGGTCGTGCGCGGCCGTTATGGCCATGTGAGCTTCATCCTCGAGCCGGCGCCGGTCCGGATCCGGGTGGTGGAGGTGGTGCCGCCCTGGCCGCCCAAGCTGGTGGACCAGCTGGACCGGGTGCTCGACCTGGCGGAGGACCTGCCACCGGTGGAACTGGTCCCCGACCTGGTGGACCTCACCGCGCTGGCGGGCACACGGCCCGCGCGGCACTACCTGTTCCCGTGCCGGGCCGGGCAGGGAAGCGGGACCACGGCGGCGGTCCCGGCCGGCCCGGGCAGCGGCGTTCCCGTCTCCTACCTGGATGAGATCCCGGAGCGGGCGCCGTGGACGCTCGTGGGGTGCGCCCGTTCCCGGTCCATCCACGACTGGTTCTACGGCGGCGATGTGCCGGTGGTGGACATGTGTCCCCGCAACCTGGCCGAACGGGGCGGCGCGGCCGGCCCGGTGCCGGTGATGGCCAAATGCTGCCTGCTCGAGGACCGGGTCACCAGCGACAAAGGCCTGGTGGTGGTGCCCTGGGGCGCCAGCCTGACCCAGATCCGGGAAGGGCTGCGGCTGGCGCTGGCGGCGGCCGGCCCGGCGACCCCGCCCGGCGAGGCCCGGCCCGGCGAGGCCCGGCCCCGGGAGGCCCGGGCCGCCGCTGACCCGGCGCGGCGATGAGCACCCGGATCACCGACTCGCCCTTCTTCCAGCACCTGTGGGGGACGGCCGAAGCCCGGGCGGTGCTCGGTGACGAGGGCAGGCTGCGGGGATGGCTGCAGGTGATCGTGGCGCTGGCCCGCGCCCAGGCGGCGGCCGGCGTGATCCCGGCCAGCGCCGCGAGCCTGATCGCGGAGCACGCGCAGCCCGGCCGGCTCGACCTCGGGTACGCGGCGGAGCAGACGCGGCAGTCATCCCATTCCATGCTCGGCCTGATCCGCGCCCTGCAGGCGGTGCTGCCGGAAGGCGCACGGGAGTACGTCTACGCCGGCGCCACCGTCCAGGACATCACCGACACCGCGACCGCGCTGGCGCTGCGCCGGATAGGCGGCATCGTCTGGCGGGACCTGCTGCATATCGAGGAGCGGCTGCTGGAACTCGCCGTCGCGCACAGGTCCACCGTGATGGCGGGCCGCACCCACGGCCAGCCCGGCAGCCCGGTGACGTTCGGCTGGAAGGCGGCCTCCTGGGCGGACGAGGTCCGCCGCCATCTGGACCGGCTCCGGGAGGGCGCACCCCGCTGGCTGGTCGGGCAGCTCGGCGGCGGCGTGGGCAGCCTGGTGTTCTACGGGGAGCGCGGGCTCGCGGTCCGGGCCGGCTTCTGCGCCGAGCTCGGGCTGGCCGATCCGGGCATCTCGTGGCTGTCGGCGCGCGACCGCGGCGCCGAGTTCGCCCAGCTTCTCGCGCTGATCTGCGGCACGCTCGCCCGGATCGGCGGTGAGGTGTACGAGCTGCAGCGGCCGGAGATCGGCGAACTCGCCGAGGCGTCCCCGGCCGGCACGGTCGGCAGTATCACCATGCCGCACAAGCGGAACCCGGAGTCGAGCGAGCATCTCGACACCCTGGCCAGGCTGGCCCGGGCGAACGCCGCGGTGATGACCGAGGCGGTGGCCCAGCAGCACGAGCGGGACGGCCGCGGCTGGAAGGCCGAATGGGTGGCGCTGCCCGAGGTCTGCCTGCTGGCGACCGCAGCCCTGCAGACCGCGATCAGCCTGCTGGCCGGGCTGACGGTCGACGCCGGGGCGATGCGGCACAACCTGGCCAGCCACGGCGGGTACCCGGTCAGCGAACGTGCCCTTGCCCTGCTCACACCGCGGCTCGGTGCCCGCGGGGCGCAGGAGCGGCTGCAGGAGGTCATCGGCGGCGGTGCGGCCGGGCCTGCCGGGCCGGCGCTGGGCCGGGCGGGCGCGCTGGGCCGGCCGGGCGCGCTGGGCCGGGCGGGGCGACCGCCGAGCAGGCGCTGGTGGACGCCGGGCTGTTCAGCCCGGCACAGGCGCGGGAACTCACCGCACAGCCCGACACCGGCTCGTGCCAGGCCATGGCCGACCTGGTGGTCGAGCGTGCCCGGGCCGCCTGCGCGGCCCAGCCGGGGGACTGGCCGTGACGGCGGCGGCGCTGATCGCGCGGACCCGGCTCGCTGTGCTGCCCACCCCGCTGACGGGCGCGCCGCGCCTGGCCAAGGCGCTGGGGACCGGCCCGCTGCACATCAAGCGCGACGACCTCACCGGATTCGCGTTCGGCGGCAACAAGGCCCGCCCGCTGGAATTCCTGCTGGCCGCCGCCACCGCGGACGGCGCGGACACGCTGGTCACCGGCGGGGCGCCGGGCTCGAACTTCTGCGCGGCGGCAGCCGCCGCGGCGCTGCGGGCCGGGTTGCGGTGCGAGCTGGTGATCGCCGGCCCGCCCACACCGCCCGGCCCGGCCCTCGCCCTCGCCCTCGCCTGGGGTACCACCCTGCGCTGGACCGGTGACCCGGTGCGGGAAAGCGTGGACGCCGGGCTGGCGCGGGCCGCCGCCGGGCTCACCGCCCGCGGCCACCGGCCCTACCTGATCCCGCGCGGCGGTGCCACCGGACTGGGTGCGGCCGGGTACGCGCTGGCCGCCTTCGAACTGCGCGACCAGCTAGCGCAGCGGGGCGTGGATTCCGCGCGGGTGGTGGTGGCGGTCGGCTCCGGCGGCACCCTGGCCGGCCTGGTGGCCGGCAACGTGCTGCTTGGCCGGCCGTGGACGCTGGTGGGCGGGTCGGCCAGCCGGCCCCCGGAGGAGGCGGCGCAACGGGTACTCGGGCTCGCCCGGGAATGCGTGCGTCTGCTCACCCAGGCCGGGACGCCGGATGCCGTGCCGGGCGATGTCGTCCCGGGCGATGTCGTGCCGGGCGATGTCGTGCCGGGCGATGTCGTGCCGGGCGATGTCGCGGTGGCCGATGCCCGTGGGCCGGGCCACGGCGCTGCCTCACCGGAGGGCACGGCGGTCGCGGAGCAGGCGATGCGGACGGAGGGGCTGATGGTCGATCCGGTGTACACGGCGAAGGCGCTGGCGCTGCTGCCCCGGTTCGCGGGCCGCGGGAACGTGGTGTTCTGGCACACCGGAGGCCTGCTGGACGCCGTCGCCGTGGCGGCGGAGGCACACCGGTGACGGCCGGGTCACGCCCCGCGGCGGGGCCGCCGGCCGGGCCGCCGGCTCCGGAACTGATCGCGGCCGGGTTCGAGCTGGAGAACGCCGATGCCCCGATCCTGCATCACGAGATGAACCTGGCCGACCTCGCCCACCTGCTCGACCTGGCCTCGGCCGGGGTGATCCCGCCGGACGCGGCCCGGCGCCTGCTCGCGCTCCTGCTGGAAACCATGGAGATCCCGGCCAGCGACTTCCCCTACGACCCGGCCAACGGCGAGCCGTACAACTCACGGGAGCGCTATTTCGTCAGCCGGGCCGGTGACGTGGCCGGCTGGCTGCACGCGGGCCGCCCCCGGCGGGAGGCGCTCCGGGTCGCCTTCCGGCTGCGCCTGCGCAGCGACCTGGCTGACCTGATCGAGGCGGCCGCCGGGCTGGCGGCGGAAATCGCGCGCCGGGCCGATGAGCACGCGTCCACCCTGATGGCCGACCAGACGTACCTGCAGCATGCGCAGCCGTTGACGTTCGGTCACTACGTGCTGTCGTTCGCGTTCCCGGTCCTGCGCGGCGGGCACCGGCTGACCGAGGCGCTGGCCTGGACCGACGCCAGCCCGGGCGGGGCGGGCTGTGTGAACGGCACCCGGCTGCGCACCGACCGCGGTCACGTCGCGGCGCTGCTGGGGTTCCGCAGCGTCGCCGAGCACACCCGGGACGCGATGTGGCAGGTCGACGGCCTGTTCGACATGGTCGGCGCGGCCGCCGGCCTGGTGGTGACCCAGTCGAAGCTGGCCGAGGACCTGGAGATCTGGGCGAGCCAGGAGTTCGACTACGTGACCCTGGCCGACGGTTACAGCCGGGCCAGTGTGCTCATGCCGCAGAAGCGGAACCCGTACGCGCTGTCCATCATCCGGGGGTCGGCCGGGATCCTGACCGGCAGGCTGGCCGGGCTGCTGGCGGTGGCCAAAACCCCCTCCGCCCGCAGCGACAACCTCATCTTCGCCTACGGCGAGGTGCCCCGCGCGCTCGACCTCGCGCTGCGGGCCACCCGGCTGACCACCGGTGTGGTGCGCACGCTCGAGGTGAACGGCGGGCGGATGCGGGCCGCGCTTGACTCAGGCTTCTCGCAGGCCACCGACCTCGCCGAGTACATCATGCAGACCTGCCGGATCGATTACCGCACCGCGTACCGGGTGGTGGGCCACACCGTCCGGCAGGCCAGCGCCGCCGGCCTGCGTGGTGGCGATATCGATGGCGCCCTGCTGGACGCGGCGGCCACCGAGATCACCGGCCAGCCGCTGGGCCTGGCCGGCCGTGACCTGTCCACGGTGCTGGACCCGTGGCAGATCGTGGTGAGCAGGACCACACTCGGCGGCGCCGCCCCCGGCGAGGTCACCAGGATGGCCGGCCGGGCCGCGGCGGAGGCGCGCGAGCTTGCCGACGAGGCGGGGCGCTGGCGCGGCACCTACCAGGCCGCCGAGGCGGCGCTGATAGCCACCGCACGGCGCGGGGCCGCGGCGGGTACCGACGACCCTGCCACCGGCAGCGTGGAGCGCTGCCGCAGCGAACGGAGGACACGATGACGGAACCGGCCAGCACCCCCCTGTCCCTGCCGGGCAGCGTCGGCGTGGTCAACGTGGGCCTGCCGCTGTTCGCCGACGCGATCAGGGAGCAGGGGGCGCCGGTCGTCACGGTCGACTGGCGGGTACCGGCCGGCGGCCAGCCCGCCGCCGTCGCCGCGCTGGGCAGGCTCTACGGGATCCACGCCGAGCGGATCGAGGCGGCCAACGCCGAAGTCCTCCGGCGGCTCGACGGGGGGATCCCGTTGCTGACCGGTATCACCACGGTGGCCCGCGCGGTGCCGGACCTGCCGGACCGGACCCTGCTGCACTGCGGGCCGGCCATCGGCTACGCCGACGCCCCCGATCCACTCCGCCGGTCGATGCAGGCGGCGACGGTGGCAGAGGGGTGGGCGGCCACCCCCGAGCAGGCGGACGGCCTGCTGCGCCGGGGGGAGATCGGGCTCAGCCCGGCCAACGCCCACCGGGTGGTGGTGCCGATGGCGACCGCGCTCGGGGCGGGTGCGCCGCTGTTCGTGCTGGCGAACGAGGCGGGCGGGACGACCGCTTACGCGCCGCTCTCGCAGGGACCCGGCGAGGTGGCCTGGTTCGGGTGTGCCAGCAACGCTTCCATCGACCGGCTGGTCTTCCTGCGCGACGTCGCCGCGCCGGTGATCGGCCAGATCCTGGCGGACACCAGCCCGCTCGACGTCCTGGCGCTGGCCGCGCAGGCGGTCGCCATGGGCGACGACGTCCATGTCCGCACGCAGGCCGCGACGAACCTGCTGATCCGGGAATGGCTGCCGCACCTGGCCGGGCTGGGCGGGCCCGAGAGCACCGCCTTCGCCCGCTTCCTGGCCGGCAACCACCTGTTCTTCCTGCCCCTGGCGATGGGCGCGGCGAGGTCGCTGACCGAATGGGCGGCGCAGGTCCCTGACTCGTCCATCGTGACCACCATGTCGCGCAACGGGACCACGTTCGGCATCGCCCTGGCCGGCTCGGAGCGGTGGTTCCTCGCCGAGGCCCCGGAGGTCGGCCATGCGCTCTACTATCCGGGCCAGGGACCGCAGACCAGCGCCAGGGACATCGGCGACAGCGCGGTGCTCGAGCTGTGCGGGCTCGGCGCGGCGGCCGCGGCCGGATCGCCCGCGGTGGCCCAGCTGCTGGGCGGCCAGATGAGTGCGGCGGCCGGGCTCACCGAGCGGCTCACCGCGGTGTGCGCCGGGCGGTCGAGCCGGTTCAAGGTCCCGGTGCTCGACAACGCGGGGACCCCGCTGGGGGTGGATGTCCGCAAGGTGGTGGAGCTGGGCAGCACGCCAGCGGTGACCACGGGAATCCTGCACCGCTCCGACGGGACCGGGCAGGTGGGCGCCGGCGTGGCGGAGGCGCCGCTCGGCTGCTTCGCCGACGCGCTCGCCGACCTCGACCGCCGCCTGACCGGGCCCACCGCCTGACCGCGCCCACCACCTGACCGCGCCCACCACCTGTCCGGGCCCACCATCTGTCCGGTTCCAGGCCGGCGGCCGGAACCAGCGGACGGCCAGGGTCCGGCGAAGCCGTCTCAGGCCGGGGGCGGGCCGCCGCCGGCCACGGTCACCTCGATGGGCGGCGACGACGCGATCGTGTTGGACACGTAACAGACCCGCAGCGCCGGTTCGACGAGCCGCCCGACGACGTCCGGCGCCGCGGTTGACACCACGGTGAATCCCAGCCTGCTGAAGCGCGGCCCGTCGTAGGTGCCGGTCGCGGTGACAGTGAGATCAGGCAGCGTGATCCCGCGCTTGCCCGCGGCCCAGGCCAGGGCGAGGGCATAACACGACGCCATGGCCGCGAGCAGGTACTCGGTCGGCATCGGTCCGGCGCCGGTGCCCCCCGCGCTCTCGGGCTCGTCGACCACCAGGCCGAACCCGCCCGCCTCGACCTGGCAGCGCCAGCCGCCCTCCCACCGGGCGGTCACCGAATTCGTCACCGGCCGGACGGCGTCGCCGGACGTGGCCATCAGTGGTGGTGACCGGCCTCGTCGTGGTCGTGGCCGGCGGGCAGGGCGGCGAGCAGCGCCGCCCGAGCCCGCAGGTCGTCGCGGCCCACCAGTCCCTGGCCAGCGACCACCCGCTCCAGCGACCGCAGCCAGCACTCGTAGTAGCTCCAGCCCTCACTGGCCGGGTGAGCGGCCTCCCACGCGCCGATCTCGGCGATCAGCGCCTGGCGGAAGTCCTCCCAGTGGATGCGCCCGGCATCGTGCAGCGCGAGCGCCACCCCGAACGCCCGGCTTTCCCACGGGGCCGCGAACACCAGCTCGCCGTTGTCGCGTGGCGGCGCCGCGGGCCCGGAGGAGTCGAGCAGGTAGGCGGCGTCGGCATGCCCACCGGGGTCGGTCACGGCGCGGCCGCCTTCGCCACGCCGACCATCGCGTCCCGGGTGACCAGCACCGCAAGCTCCTCCTCCGAGGCGTTGCCGGTCCCGGCGGGCCGCTCAGGCAGCACCATGTACCGGACCTCGGAACTGGAGTCGTGGACCCGGATCTCCACATCGTCCCCGAGGTCCAGCCCGAACTCGCGCAGCACCCGCCGGGGCTCGCGCACCACCCGGGACCGGTAGGCCGGATCCTTGTACCAGGACGGCGGCAGCCCGAGCACCGGCCAGGGGTAGCAGGAGCACAGGGTGCAGACCACGACGTGGTGCACGGTCGGGGTGTTCTCCAGCACCTCGATGTGCTCGCCCTGCGGGCCCTTGAAGCCGAGCTCGGCGATCGCGGCCGTCCCGTCGGCCAGCAGCCGGGCCCGGTACTCCGGATCAGTCCAGGCCTTGGCCACGACCTTGGCCCCGTTCATCGGCCCGACGGACTGCTCATAGGTCTTGATGAAGGTCTCGACGGTCGCCTCGTCGATGAGGCCGCGTTCGGCCAGCAGTGAGGCCAGCGCCTCCACCCGCAGCGCGGGGTCGAGATGCTCGGGCGCGGATGTCATGTCACCGGCTCCAGGTAGGGCTCGAAAAGGTCGATGCACAGGCGGAACGCCTCCGCGTCCGGGCCCCACAGCTCGCGGGAGTCGAACTCGACCGCGTAACAGTGCTGCGGGTTCTCGCCCACGAAATGCGCGGCGGTGTCGGGGAGGACCTGGCTGGGCTGGACGGCCGTCACCGTCCCGGTCCGCCGCCGGACATATCTGGGCAGCCGGGTGTGGCCCACCGGGTCCAGGTCGGCGACCCGCACCTGGTCGCCGACCGCGAAAGCGGGCGGCGTGTCTACCGAACGGAGGTTTCCCGCACCGCCCGAGGGCATCTGGGGCTTGTCCGGGGTGGGCGGCGCCGGCTCGGGCACATCCCGGCCGCTCAGGCGCGCGGCCCTGGCCCGCACCTCCTCGTCGGTGACGATGCCGCTGTCCTCCATCATGATCTGAGCGCCCATCGTCCACCGGTTCCAGTACCCCACCAGGTACTCGCGGGGGGGCACCCGTTCGATGGCATGCCGGAACGCGTGCAGGTTCGTCCCCGCGATCCGGGCCGCGAGCGCCCCGATCACGAAGGCCTTCCCCTCCCATGGCTCGGCGAACGGCGGTGCGGCGGTCAGCTGCTGCACATGACCGAATCCCTGCATGCCGCCCAGATCGTGGATCCCGTCCACGCGTATGTCACTTCCCTCCTGGTCCTCGGGCACGTCCACCGCCGTGGCGGGTGCCCGCCCGCGCGCCGGGCAGCCCGGCCGTCGCGGGCGGCACCCCAGGCCGGCAGGTGTCACACGGTCCACGTGTTGAGCTGGAAGGCTCCGGCCCGCCACGCGGTGAGGGCGGAGTCGAGGACATCCAGCGGGTTGAACGCCTTCACGCCGTCGATCAGGTCCTCCTCGCGGAACCCGTACAGCGCGCCCATGGCGAAGCGGCAGGCGTAGACCTTGCCGCCCTCCTTGAGGATCGTCTCGATCTGCCGGTTCCCGGCCAGGTTGCCGGGGAAACCCTCGGTGCCGACGGTGGGGTAGCCGCGATGCCGCGAGGCGAGCATGACGCCCGGGCCGTACAGGATGATCGACACGTCAAAGCCCTTGCGGACCAGCCGGGTCGAGGTGAGCAGGTTGACCAGCGACACCGAGCCCTCGAACGGGACGGAGTGGATGAAGACGAAAGCCTTCTCCCCGGGGTTGGCCCGGATGTCGTCGAAGATCTTCTCCTCGGTGTTGTAGAGCGAGTCGACGCCGGCCTCGCCGCGTGGCGACTGGACGGTGATCGGCATGGGACCTCCTACAGTTCTTCGTACCGACGGGTGATGCGGCCGGCTCAGATCGCCGGACCGCGCGGACGTTCCTCCCTTGTCCAGGTCATGCGATGGCTGCCTGGCATGCGCCGCATGATCGCGGAGCGCAGCGGCCAGGGCAGTGCCCGGTACACCGGGACATAGACCCGCAGCCAGAACACCTCCGCCCCGCGCGGCCGGCTGGGCGGGGTGACCTGGTACTTGGCAGCGACCTTTGCCTGCGCGGCGACCATCAGGTAGTGCTCTGAGGTCGCACGCAGCCAGCGGGAGAAGGACACCTCAGGACCTCAGTCCGGCGAGCAGGTTCTGCGCGGCCAGCGCGATCGGCTCGTTCAGCGCCCCGATGGGGGGCGAGTAGACGTTCTCCATCGTCGCAAGCTCGTTGACGGTGATGCCGGTCCGGACCACCATGGCCAGGAAGTCCGCCCGTTCCTTGATCCCCTCGCGGCCCACCATCTGGGCGCCGATCAGCCGGAGCGGCCCGGGCTCGGCGAGCAGCTTGACCCTGAGCTTCTCGACCCCCGGGTAGTAGCGGGCGCGCGAGATCCCCTCGGCGACGCCGACCACGTACGGGATGCCGAGCGCGGTCGCCAGCGTCTCGCTGAAGGAGACGCCGCCGATCATCCAGTCCCCCGCGACCATCCCCCAGGGCACGCTCACCGGCTGGTACCGGCGCTCACCGCCCGCCGCGTTCGTGCCGGCGACCTTGCCCTGCGAGTAGGCGTGGCTGCCGGACAGGCCCTGGATGGGGATGTCGGTCACGCTGTGCGGCACCTCGATGCAGTCGCCTGCCGCCCAGACGTCCGCCGCTGACGTGTGCATCCGCTCGTCGACGATGACCCCGTTCGCCGATCCGGTCCGCAGCCCGGCGGCCCGGGCCAGGCCGGTGCTCGCCTCTTTCCTGGTGCAGACGACGGCGAGGTCACACGGGATTTCCCCGGCAGAGGTCGCGACCGCGCGGACAGCGGCTTCCCCGACGAATCCGTTGAGCGCCGTGTTGAAGTGGAGCTTGGCGCCTTTCTCCCGCCAGGAGTCCTGCACCGGGGCGATGATGTCGGGATCGGTCGCCTCCGACAGCGCCCATGGGCCCGGGTCGATCAGGTGGGTCTCGATGCCACGGTGGCACAGCGCGGTGACCATCTCCAGCCCCAGCGGGGACGCCTGGACCACGACCGCTGAGCGGACCCCGTCCAGTACCTTGTCCCACTCCATCGCGCGCCGGATGTTCTTCACGTAGTACAGGCCGTCGAGATCGGTACCCGGCACCCCGGGGTCGGCGTAGTTGAACCCGGTGGCCACGATCAGCCTGTCGTAGCCCACCTCGCCCTCACCGCCCGCGGACACGGTCTTCCGGTCGGCGCTGAACCCGGTGACCCGTGTCTCATAGTGGATGTCGAGGCCCTGATCAGCGTAGGCTTCCTTCGACGCCAGAAAGAGCCGCTCGAAGTCGGGAATCTCCTTGCCGTGGACATACGGAATGCCGCACGGGCTGTACCCGACATCCTCGAACTCGGTGTAGACGCGAACGTCCGCGGCGGGGTCCGTGCCCTTGGCGGCCCCGGCGGCACCTATGCCAGCGGCGCCGCCGCCGATCACCACGATCCGCTGCGCCATCAGTACCCTCTTCCCATGTGCCGGGAGCAGGCGTTTAGTATCCGCTATGAGTCGTACACTATACTGGCGACAGCCACCGTAGACGTCAAGACGCGATCACCGTTCAACCCAGCGGATACCCCATGAGCCAAGTGCCACGCACACAGGGGCCACCCTGCCTGGACGCGCAGGCGAACAGCCGCGCCGAGGGGGCGTCGGGTGACCTGGAGCGCATCGTCGGCTCCATCGGCCTCAAGGTGTTCAGCCTGCGCAAGCGGATGGGCCTGTCGCTGCAGCAGCTCGGCGAGCGCTCCGACGTGTCGGCCGCCGCGATCCACAAGATCGAGCAGGGCGGCATGGTGCCGACCATCACGACCCTGCTGAAGATCGCCGGCGCGCTCGGGCGCCCGGTCTCCTACTTCGTGGAAGAGGACGTCGGCCAGGACGACGTCGCCACGCTCACCCCGCCGGACGAAGACCGGCCGGTGTACACCTCGCACAAGGGGATCGCCCTGAGCAGCATCTCCGGTCCCTACGGTCGGTTCCTGCTCGCCGGGGCGCGGGCCACGGTGGAGCCGGGCGCGACCAGCGGGCGCAAGCCGATGCAGCATCCCGGGGAGGAGCTCGTCCACGTCACAAGCGGCCTGCTCGAGTTCACCGTCACCGGGCAGTCGTACCAGGTGGGCGCCGGAAGCACGCTGCATTTCCGGGGCGACCAGCCGCACACCTGGCGCAACCCGGGCCCGGCCGAGGCGCACGCGGTCTGGATGGCGCTGAGGCCGCAGTAGCCACCCGCCCGTGACGCCCGCCGACCGCTCCCCGCGCCTGCCATCGCCCGTGCCACCCGCCGGCCGCTCCCCGCTCCCGCCACCACCCGTGACACCCATCGGCCGCTTCCCGAGCCTGCCGCCGGCCGGGCTGATCGCCGGCATCCTGCCCGCCACGGTGGTGGCCGCCGAATCGATCGGTCACCTGCCCGGGGCAGGCCAGGGGCTCTTCCCCGCCGAGGAGGCGGCGGTCCGCACGGCGGCGCCGCGGCGCCGGGCCGAGTTCACGGCCGGCGCTGTGCGCGCGGACCGCGCTGGCCAGGCTGGGCGTGCCAGCCGCACCGCTCCTGCCCGGCCGGGCCGGCGAGCCCCGGTGGCCGGCCGGTGTGGCCGGCAGCATCACCCACTGCGCCGGTTACCGGGCCTGTGCCGTGGCGCTGGCCGCCGATGTCGCCGCGATCGGCATCGACGCGGAACCGGACGCCGAACTGCCGGCCGGCGTCGTCGAGGCGGTGGCCGGCGGCCCCGAGCGGGCCTGGATCCGCCGCCAGCTGGCGGCCGCGCCGCCAGCCGCCGTCCCCACGGTGTGCTGGGACCGGCTGCTCTTCAGCGCCAAGGAAGCGGTGTGCAAGCTGTGGTACCCCCTGACCGGGCAATGGCTGGCGCCCCGCGAGGCGGTCGTCTTCCCCGCCGCCACGGGCACGTTCAGCGCCCACCTGCCCGGGCCGGGCGGGCCGGGCCTGCCCGGTGACCAGCCGGCCACCCGCATGACCGGCCGGTGGCTGGCCCGCGGCGGGCTGATCGTCACCGCCGTCACCTGGGCGCCATGAGGCGCCGCGCCGCCGCCCTGCGCCCGCGCGAGATGGGCCGGCTGGCCGGGATGGCGGCCGTGATCCTGGCGCTGAACGGCGCCGGGTGGGGAGTCTTCGTGATCTCGGTGCTGCCCCACCAGTTCCGTTACGAGAAGCTCGGCGTCGGCCTCGGCGTTGCCGTCACCGCCTGGACGCTTGGCTTGCGGCACGCGTTCGACGCCGATCACATCTCGGCCATCGACAACGTGACCCGCAAGCTGATGTCCGACGGGAAGCGGCCGCTTGGCACCGGGTTCTGCTTCGCGCTGGGCCATTCAGCGATCATCGTCGCGATCGGCGGCGCCATCGCCCTCGCGGCCCGGGCAGTCTTCGGCGCCGTCGTCAACCCGGGTTCCGTCTACGAGACCCTGGGCGGGACGGTGGGGACCCTGCTGGCGGCCAGCTTCCTCTACCTGATCGCCGCCCTGAACCTGGTCGTCCTGGCCGGTATCGCGCGGATCTTCCGGGAGATGCGGCGCGGCCGCTACAGCGAGGAGGAACTGGAACGCCAGTTGCAGGCGCGTGGCCTGATGTACCGGTTCTTCGGCCGGTTCATGCGCTCGATCAACCACAGCTGGCAGATGTTCTTCGTGGGCATGGTGTTCGGGATCGGGTTCGACACCGCCACCGAGGTGGTGCTGCTCACCGCCACCGTCTACGCGGCCACCTCCGGGCTGCCCTTCTACGCGGTCCTCGCGATGCCGTTGCTGTTCGCCGGGGGGATGACCCTGTTCGACACCCTGGACGGCTGTTTCATGACCCTCGCCTACGGCTGGGCGTTCGCCCGGCCGGTCCGCAAGGTGTACTACAACCTGGTCATCACCGGGCTGTCGGTCACGGCAGCCTTCCTGATCGGCACGGTCGAGATCTTCGGCCTGCTCGCGGGCCAGTTCCAGCTGCACGGATCGTTCTGGGACTTCGTCGCCGGCTTCGACATCAACAAGGCCGGCTTCGCCATCGCCGGGCTGTTCATCGTCGTGTGGGTGTGCGCCGTCGCGGTATGGCGCTTCGGCAAGCTCGAGTCGCGGTGGCATCCCGACAGCCGTCCCGCGCCGCCGGATTGAGACCGGTCCCGCCGCGGCGCGGCGGAACGCCGGCGCGCGGGAGGCCGGGGATCCGCCAGCGGCGCCTGGGTCAGCGGAGCGGGAAGGTCCGGCCCCGCTCCGCTTCCGGCCGCGAGCCGAAGATGCGCCGGTCGGCCTCCGCGATCGGCACATCGTTGATGCTGGCTTCCCGCCGCCTCATGAACCCGTCCTCGTCGAACTCCCACAACTCGTTGCCGTAGCTGCGGAACCACTGGCCGCCGGCGTCATGGCTCTCGTACTGGAACCGGACGGCGATCCGGTTGCCGTGGAACGACCACAGGTCCTTGCGCAGGGCGTAGTCAAGCTCACGTTCCCACTTGCGGCGCAGGAACCCGACGATCCCGGCCCGGCCGGTGACGAACTCGTCCCGGTTGCGCCAGACCGAGTCCTCGCTGTAGGCACCGGCGACCCGCTCCGGGTCACGGGTGTTCCACGCGTCCTCGGCCGCCTGCACCTTCTGCCGGGCGGTCTCCTCGGTGAACGGCGGCAACGGTGGTCGGGGGGCCACAGGATCATCCTCCTTCGGCTGAGAACGATCGTTCTCAGCTCAGGACAGTATCGTGGGGAACGTCCGTTCTCAAGGTCGGCTGGGGAATGACATGACCGATGACGAGGCCCGTGAGCGGCTGCTGGCGGCGGCGGCCCAGCTCTTCTACACCCGTGGCATCGGCTCGGTCGGGATGGACGAGATCCGGGACACCTCCGGGCTGTCGCTGAAGCGGATCTACCAGTACTACCCGTCCAAGGACCGGCTGGCCGACGCCTACCTGGCCCGGCGGGACGAGCACTGGATGGCAGCCCTGGCTCACCGGGTCCAGGCCGGCCGTGACCCGCGGCAGCGGCTGCTGGCCGTCTTCGCCTTCCTCGGCGAGTGGTTCGCCACGCCCGACTTCCGCGGCTGCGCCTTCATCAACGCGTTCGGCGAGCTCGGCAGCGGATCCGCCACCGCGGCCCAGATCACCCGGCGGCACAAACAGCGGCTCCGCCGCTACCTGACGGGGCTGGCCGCAGACGCCGGCGCCGCCCGGCCGCAGGCGCTGGCAGCCCAGCTGCTCATGCTCATGGACGGGGCCATCGTGTCCGCCGCCACCGGCACCAACATGCGCGCGGCAGCCGGCGCCAGGGAGGCGGCGAGCACGTTGCTGGCCGCGGCCGCGCCGGGCGCGCGGGCAGTCCGGCCGCCCGGGCACGCCGGTCCCTAACGCGACGGCAGACCCGGCCGTGACAGGCCGGCCGAGCCCCGCGGGTGCCAGCGAGAGCCCGTCTGCGTCCTCGGCGAGGTATTCCTGCACCAGGCGCACCGCTGTCGCGCCGTCGCCGACGGCCGAGGCAACCCGCTTGATCGAGCGGTAGCGGGCGTCCCCGGCGGCGAAGACACCGGGCATCGAGGTCTCGAGCGGGAGGGGCGCGCGATCGAGTGGCTGCCACCCAAAGCGGCGGCCACAACAGGCTCAGACAATTACAAATGCCACAAGTCGGTCGAAAATGCCCCACGGCCGCCGCCGTCGCCCAGCTGAGGCCCAGTTGCGGGCCCCGGAAGCATGTGTATTATAGAAACTGATAGTCTAGTTTTGTCAGGATCGAAGCTTGACCCGCGCCCGCCAGGGCCGGCACCCGGGATCAGCGGAGGAGCGATGTTCAAGACGCAGCTCAGGACCCGTCAGCTGGGGGCCACCGGCCTGGAGATCACCCGCGTGGGCTTCGGCGCGTGGGCGATCGGCGGAGGCGGCTGGGAGTTCGGCTGGGGGGCGCAGCAGGACGAGGAGTCGATCGCGGCTATCCGCCGGGCGGTGGATCTCGGGATCAACTGGATCGACACCGCGGCCGCTTACGGCTTCGGCCGGTCGGAGCGCGTGGTCGGCCGGGCACTCGAGGGCCTCGCCGACCGCCCGTACGTGTTCACGAAGGCATCGCTGCTTGACGACGGCACCGGCCACGTCCGTCACAGCCTCAAGCGGGACTCGATCCTGCGCGAGGCCGAGGCGAGCCTGCGGCGGCTCGGCATCGACGCGATCGACCTGTACCAGATCCACTGGCCGGTCCCCGGGCAGGACATCGAGGAAGGCTGGTCGGCCCTGGCCGAGCTGAAGGAGCAGGGCCTCGTCCGGCATATCGGCGTCTCCAACTTTGACGCCGGGCAGCTGCGCCGCATCCAGTCGATCGCACCAGTCGAGACGCTCCAGCCGCCGTACTCGCTGGTCAACCGGGCGGCGGAGGACGAGCTCCTCCCGTTCGCCGAGCATGAGGGGATCGGGGTCATCGTCTACTCCCCCATGGGCTCCGGCCTGCTGACCGGGGCGATGACACGCGAGCGGATCGAGCAGATGCCGGCCGACGACTGGCGCGCCCGCGACCCGCGCTTCACCGAACCGCAGCTGTCCGGGCACCTCGCGCTGGCCGCCCGGCTGCGGGCGGTCGCCGGTCGCCACGCCGTGACGCCGGGAGCAGTCGCGGTCGCCTGGGCGCTGCGGAACCCCGCGGTGGACGGCGCGATCACCGGGTTCCGCCGGCCCAGCCAGGTGGACCCGATCGTCGCCGCGGCGGGCCTCGAGCTCACCGGCGAGGACATCGGCGAGATCGAAGCGACAACGGGAAGATGACCACGATGCCCGCGATCGGCTTCGCTGGCCCCGGGGTCACCGACGGCCTGCTCACGAAGATGGAAGAGCCCGGCTGCCCGCGGCGCGACATCGCCGCCCTCGCCGGCGTCCTGGCGCGGACGGGCACCACGTGACCGCCGCGGCGCCGCAGCGCGGGCGGCCACGCAGCGAGACGGCACACAAAGCCATCCTCGAGGCAGCGGCAGAACTCCTCCTGGAGCGGGGCCTGTCCGCCGTGAGCATGGACGCGGTCGCCGCCCGGGCCGGGGTCAGCAAGGCCACGATCTACCGCTGGTGGCCCACCAAGGAGACCCTCGCGCTGGACGCGCTTTACCACGAATGGGCGGGCGTCCCCCCGCCCCGGGACACCGGATCACTGCGGGGTGACCTGCTCAGCCTGCTTCGCCCGTGGGCCAGGCTCGCCAGCAGGCGGCCGTACGGGCGCGCGATCGCCGCGCTGGTGACCGAGGCCCAGACGGACCCCGCGTTCGCCCGCGAATACCGCACGCGCTTCGTCGAGCCGCGCCGCGACCAGGCACGCGCGATCTTCCGCCGCGCCATCGAGCGCGGTGAGATCCCGGCGGACACGAAGACCGAGGTCGCGCTCGACCTCCTCTATGGCCCGGTCTACCACCGGCTCCTGCACGGTCATGCCCCGCTCGACGACCGGTTCGTCTGCGACGTCATCGACGCCACCCTCGACGGCATCGCGCCGGTCCCGCCCCGTCCATGAGAAGGCCGCCGTGTCTCATGCGCCGGGCCCAAGGGGCTACCGGTAAGCCCCGATTCGGTGCCCGGTGGGTGGTTCGGTCTGGGCCGGGAACGTCGGCCCGCCGCGCCGGAGCGGGGGCCGGGGGCCTGGCCTGACATAGGCTGGAGACGTCCGGAGGGCCTCTCAAGCTGAGGGCGGGGAATTCGTGGTCGGCCTGGTCATCGGTGGCTTCATTGGTGCGGTGCTCTTGCTCTACGCGGCGGATCGCGTCGTCAAGGCGCGGGCGCAGGTCCGCCGGCTGCGGACGATGAGCGACCGGCTGGCCGCCGCCGCCACCAGAGCCGAGGAGCAGCAGGAGCAGCGCCAGGCCGCCGTGCAGGCCAGCGCGGCGCTGACCTCTGTCCTGCCCGCGATCCAGCGCCCGCCGCTGAGCGTGCCCGGCATGCCGGCGCACGGCGCGGCACGGCCCAGCACCGGTTGTGAGCGCACCGGCCAGCAGGATCACGGACCCGCGTACCCGGGCCGGCGGGCTTCCCATACCGGCGAGCACGCCGGCCGACCCGCCGACCGGGCGGGGCAGTGATGAATCACCGCTGGCGCTCCTCCTCTGGCGCATCCACGTCGAGGAGAGCGCGCTGCTGGCAGCGCTCGGCGACAGGTACCGCGCCTACGCCGCGCAGCACCAGCGCCTCGTCCCGCTCATCTGGTGACCAGAACATGACAGGAACCGACGTTTGCCGCATACCCGAGCCTCTTGACCTCGCTCAGCCCTCGGCGTGCAGCCTCAAATCCCGGAACGCCTCTGTGAGCTTAGGTGTGGTCCATAGCGCGTTGAGCCCGCTGGGGTTGGGCAGCACCCACACCCGGGTCTGCCCGATGGCTTCGCCCTGCGGGCCCACCGTCGCCTGGGGGCGGGCGAACGCCACCCGGTAGGCGGTGATCCCGACGACCGCCAGCCACGACGGCCGCAGCCGGGTGATCTTTGCGTTCAGGATGCGGGCGCCCGCGCGGAACTCCTCGGGACGAAGCTCATCCGCCCGGGCGGTGGCGCGCGCGACGACGTTGGTGATGCCGAGCCCGAGGCCGGGCAGCTGCCCCTGCTCATCGGGCCGGAAGAGGCGGTCCGTGAAACCGGAGCGGTGCAGGGCCGGCCAGAAGCGGTTCCCCGGCCGGGCGAAGTGATACCCGGTGGCGGCGGAGTACAGGCCAGGGTTGATGCCCGCGAACACCACGCGCAGCCCGGCCGCGATGACATCGGGAATCGTCCGGTCCCTGGCCGCGTCGAGATCGGCCCGCGCCGGGGGCGGCAGGCGCGGCGGGACTGTCTCGGCCACAGCCCAACCCTAGGGCGGATACGGCCAGCGGATTGCCGCGGCGGGCGGAAAGCCGCTGTCGGCGTGGGTCAGCGCGTGGGCGCCGGGCCGGGAAGGGCGCCCGCCGGGGTCACGTGTAGGCCGGGGGGCGTGACCCACACCGAGACGTGCGCGGGTTCGAACGCGTCATGGACGGCAGCAACGAGATCGGCCTGCACGGCGTCGAGGTCGACGGTCGCGCGCAGCCGCGCGGTGAAGGCGGCCACGACCGCCTCGGCGTTGTAGCGGGCCCGGTTGAAGCGGCGGTCCACCGCCCGCTGCACCCGACGCCGCAGCGGGTTGAACAGCGCCGCGGCGGCCAGCGTGGAGGCCGCGACCGCCACCGGTGTCCTGACCGGGAGCACGTCGGTGGCCAGCACAATCAGCCCGGCGAACACCCCGGCGAGCACGGCAGTGATGATGGCGTAGGAGATCACCCGGCTGATGATCCGGTCGATCTCGTACAGGCGGTACTTCAGCACCGCGACACCGATGCAGACCGGCAGGGCCGCCGCCGCGAGTTCGCCGAGATCGTTCAGCGCCGGGGGGGATGGCGGCATGACCACGCCGGCCACGAAGACGATGGCGCCGCCGTAGAGCCATTTGAGCTGCTGGCGGCGCTCGCCGGCCGAGCGCCGGTACCTGGGGACCTGCACGGCCAGCCAGGCAAGCATGCTCCCGATGAGCCCGGCGACCAGCACGTCCACGATGACCTTCCACGCCCCGGCCGGTTTGGCGGTGAGGTTGCCGCTCGCGTCGACCGGGATGGCATGCCCGGCGGCGGCCACGGTGACACCGGTCGAGGCTGCCAGCGCGAGTAGCACCACGAGGGCGAGCAGAACCATAGCCACCCGCCGCCAGCGCCCCGGCGGCAGCCACCCGTCCGGAAACAGCCAGAGCAGGATGGTGATGAGGACGAGCCAGACCGGCCAGTCAGCCAGGAGCGCCACCGCCACCCGGCCGAGCGGCAGCGTCCCGTGATGCATCCGGTAGTCCAGCACGGCGTACTGGGCGTACGGCGGGGCGGCGAGCAGGAAGATCGCGAGCAGGATCCATCCGATCGGATTGCGTGGCCGGCGCGCCGCGACCACGGTGCCCACCACCGCCCCGGCCCCGACAAGACCGACCCCGATGACCTCGCCGGTCACGTCCACCTGATGGGCGAGGTGGTCGAGCGGCACACTGGCCAGGGCGAGCACGAACGTGAGCGCGCCGAGCACGACGGCCGCGGCCGGCGCCACCCGCCGTGACCTCACGATCGTGCTCACCGGTTGCCCCGCCCCCTCTGCCGACCTGACCGGAGTGGGCCAAGCCTACGAGTGGAGCGTTCCGAGAGTGTTACGGGTCCGGACGGTCCCGGTCAGGCTGCGTCCCGGCATTCGCGGCAGCCGGATCCTTGCGCGGTCCGGGTGACCGCGGGCGGGAGCCTCCGGTGGCCCCGCCGGCGCGCGCCGCTGGCGTGCCAGCCGACGGCCAGCGCGACGATGGCGGGGATGGTCAGTGTCCAGCCGCAGTAGGCCAGCATGACCACGACCGCCAGCGCGGCGGGGACGGCGGCCGTGCGGGCGGGACCGGGCAACGCCCGCACGGCAGCGACCATGCTGGCAAGGTAGACGGACAGGAAGAGAGCCGTCGGCACCGCGACCAGCGATGTGGTGCTGACCAGCCGGAACCCGTAGGCAGTGATCAGCAGCAGGCCGGTGGCAGCGATCACCGCCAGGAACCGGGGCGCGGGCCTCCGGTCGCGGCCCGCGGCGGCAGCCGGGTCGGCAAGCTGCCGGGCCATCGTCGCGGCGCCGGTGATGTAGGCGTTGGTCGTGCCCAGCGTCAGCACGACCGCCGCCACCGCCGCGGCGGCCGGGCCGGCCGGGCCGGTGGCGCGGCGGAGCAGGTCGGCCAGCGGGACGGTGGTGGCGGCTCCCGGCCCGAGCACGCTGATCGTGGCGATGGCCAGGCTCAGGTAGAGCGCGGTCGTGGCCGCGAGGGCGATGGCCACCACCCTCGGCAGCTGCCGGGACGGGTTCGCGAAGCGGGTGGTCAGCGGCGCCACGGCCTCCCAGCCCACGAACGACAGCATCAGCGTCGTGGCCGCGTGCCCGATGGATGACCAGCCGTGCGGGATGAAGGGGGCCCAGTTGGCGGTGCGTGCCGAGGCGGCTGAGCCGGCCACGGCCACGGCGACCACGCCGATCAGCAGGCCGACGAGGATGAGCTGGGCGCCGGTGCTGGCCCGGAGCCCGCCGGCCGCGAGCGCGAGCACGGTCAGCAGCAGCACCGCGGCGACAGCCGCGCGCGCCAGGTAGCCGCCGCCGGTGAGCCCGGTGACGTAGCTGGCCCCGATGAGGCAGACGATGGGCGCGCCCCCCACGACCGCGGCCAGGAAGGACCAGCCGGCCACCAGCCCGGCCCGCTTCCCCAGGCCGGCCGCCACGTATCCCATGACCCCGCCAGCCGAGGGCCACCTCCTGCCGAACGCCGAGAAGACGGTGGCGAACAGGCCGGACAGGCCCAGCAGGGCGAGCCAGGCCAGGATGGACGCCGGCCCGGCCTCGGCCGCGGCGAGACCGGGGAGGAGCAGGAGGCCGGGGCCGAGAAGGGCGCCGATGTAGAGGGCGGCGCCCCGTGACGTGGTCAGGTGCTGCGGGCCGCGCAGCCGGTGCGTGGATGACTGGGCCATGAGTCCAGCCTGGCCGAAAAGGCCTCGCACGCGATGGCAAGTATGACGCGGATCAGGGACAGCAGCGCAATAACGTTATGCAATCTGGACTGTAAGCTAACTTTCATGCCGCAGCACATAGCAGACCGGGTGGATCGTGCCATCGTCGCGCGGCTGCAGCGCGACGGCCGTATCGCCAATGTGGATCTCGCCGATGCCATCGCGCTGTCACCGTCGGCGTGCCTGCGGCGGGTGAAGGCGCTGGAGGCAAGCGGGATCATCGCCGGATATCACGCCGAGGTCAGCAGGGCAGCGGCCGGGCTCGGGCTGACCGTCTTCATCGGCCTGAGAGTCGAGGGACACTCGCCGGACACCTCATCGCGGATCGAGCAGGCCCTGCTGGCGATCCCCGCGATCGTCGCCTGCTACCTGGTCTCCGGGACCGATGACTTCCTCGTCGAAGCCGCCGTGCCCGACCTCGCGGGGTATGAGCAGCTGCTCCTGGGCCAGATCCTGACCATCCCATCGGTCGTCGAGGCGCGCAGCACCTTCGCGATCCGCACGGTCCTCAGCCGGGGCCCCATGCCGCTGGAGCACTGGCGCTAGCGTTCCGGCGGCGCGCCTCAGGCGCATGCCGAAGGCGCTGAACGGCGGATGCGGACGCACCCACTGGCGTGCCTGCTAGCCGTAGCCGGTCAATCGCCCGAGCGGATGTCGGTGTCGTCGTCAGCTACCACGTGGACCGCCGCCTCCTCCGCGGTCGCCGCGCCGCCATCGATCCCGGCGTCGTGCGCGACAAGATCGGCCTCGCGGACCGGATGGGTCCCCTCGTCCTCGGCCACCAGCCGGCCCGCCCGGGGATCCGGGCCGTCATCGAGCAGCAGCCCGTCCACGTCCTCGTCCGCCGCGTCCTCGTCGCCGGTGATGTCCCCGGCCCACTCGTCATCGGCGCCGCCGTCGGTGTCTGGCTCCTCCTCGGCGAGCAGCTGATCGAGGGACTCGCCTGCCTCCTGCTCCGCGGCGGTCGAGCCGAATCTCATCCCGGCCGACCAGTGCTGCGGCGGAATCACCCCCCGGTCGAGCGGGTCGTCCCCGGGGTCTCCATCCAGCGTGTCGGACGCGTCCCGCACCTCGTAGTCCTCAAGATCAGCGGACTCGTGGCGCCTCTCGTCGGGCATCGCCGAGCTCCTCTCATCACGTCCCACGTCGCAGAGCCCACGCTACCCGGCTGGCGGAAAGGTCTATCCTCGCCACATGATCGCGCATGCCCCGGCCGTGGGCTGACAGGGCCGGGCCCGGTGCTCCCGCCCGGCGTCCGCGCGGCGGTGGCCGCGCTGAGAAACCGGCCTATCGCCGCGACCGAGAAGGGGTTCGGCGTCATCGCGTCCCGCCAGCCGGTGACCTCGGCGAGCCTGGGCAGTCAGCGTCCGCCGCTGTTCGGGTCGGGCTTCACCACCCCACTGCTCGTGCTCCGCGAATCGGCGGTGGCCCACAACATCGCGGCCATGGCCGCGTACTGCGCGGCCGCGGGCGTCAGGCTCGCACCGCACGGCAAGACGACGATGGCCCCCCAGCTCGTGGCCCGGCAGCTGGCGGCGGGCGCCTGGGCGGTGACAGCGGCGACGATCGGCCAGGTGCTCGTCTTCCGGGCATTCGGGGTTCCCCGCGTCCTGCTGGCCAACGAGCTGACCGACCCCGCCGGGATCTCCTGGCTGGTGGGCGAGATGGCGGCCGATCCCGATTTCGAGTGCTACCTCTACGTCGACAGCGTGGCCGGGGTCAGGCTGCTCGACTCCCCGCTCCGGGCACATGGCGCCGCCAGGCCCGTGCCGGTGCTGGTCGAGCTCGGCTACCCGGGCGGGCGCACCGGCTGCCGCGACGTCGGCGAGGCGGTCGCGGTCGCGGAGGCGGCGGCCGCGACCGCCACCCTGCGTGTGGCCGGGGCGGCCGGGTTCGAGGGGCTCATCGGCCATGACCGCGACGCACCGACGCTGGCGGAGATCACCCGGTACTGCCAGGCACTGCGCACGCTGGGTGAGCGTCTCGCCGCCGCGGCCGCACCCGAGAGCGTGATCCTGTCCGCGGGAGGCAGTGCGTTCTTCGACGTGGTGGTGCGGGAGCTGGTCCACGGCTGGGCGGGCGCCGGGGCCCCGGCCGTCGTGCTGCGCAGCGGCGTGTACGTGGCCTTCGACCACGGGCTGTACGCGGGGATCGCGCCGGGCGGTGGCGGGCGGCCCGGCGGCGGGGCCGGGGCGGGGCCGGCGCACGAACCCGCGCTGGAACCGGCGCTGGAACTGTGGGCGCATGTGCTGTCCCGGCCGGAGCCGGGACTGGCGCTGGCCTGCGCGGGGCGGCGCGATGTGGGCTTCGACGCTGGCATGCCGGTACCGCTGCGGTTCGCCACGCCCGGCGGGCAGGTGATCCCCGCGGCGGGATCACACGTGAGCGCCCTCGACGACCAGCACGCGTACGTGCGGCTTCCGCCCGGCACCGACCTCGCCCCCGGTGACCTGGTCTGCCTGGGCGTCTCCCACCCCTGCACCACGTTCGACAAGTGGCGGGTGATTCCCGTCGTCGACGACAGCTATCACGTCGTGGACGCCGTGCACACGTTCTTCTGATGACCCGCGATCACATCACCGCGAGCTGGCCGCCGTCGATGACCAGCGCACTGCCGTGGATGAACCCGGCGTCGTCGGAGGCGAGGAAGGCATAGGCGGCGGCCACGTCCTGCGCCCGGCCGGCCCGCCCGAGCGGGATCCGGTCCCGCACGTAGGCGGCCTCGAACTCCCCGCCACCGATCTCCGCGGCGATGGCCGCGTTGAGCGGGGTGCGGATGTAACCGGGGCACAGCGCGTTCACCCGGATCCCGTGGCCGCCGAGCTCCACCGCCATGGTCTTGGTGAGCAGCAGCACGCCACCCTTCGAGGCGTTGTAGTGGGCGTAGCCCTCCTCCCCCGCGATGCCGTTGGTGGAGCACATGTTGAGGATCACACCGCCGCCGCCCCGCTCCACCATCTGGCGGCTGACCGCCTGCGCCACCAGGAACATGCCGCGGAGGTTCACCTCGACGATCCGGTCCCAGTCCGCGGGCGCGATCGCGAGGAACGGGTCGCGCCGGGCGATGCCCGCGTTGTTGACCAGCACATCCACACCGCCGAGCGCGCGTGCGGCCGTCCCGGCCAGGCGGGCGACATCCGCCTCGACGCTCACGTCGCACGCCAGCCCGGAAACCTCGCCCTTGCGGGTGAGCCCGGCGACCGCCGTCTCCACCTCCCCCGGATCGGCGCCGCAGACGAATACCCGCGATCCCTCCTCGAGGAACCGCTCCGCGGTGGCCAGCCCGATACCGCTGCTGCCGCCACTGATGAGAACCCGTTTGCCGCGAAGTCCGCGCATCCCCGGCCGTCCCTGTCACCCATGCCCGGCGGCGCGCTGCCCGGGAACGCCCCACCCCCCGGGCAGCCCGGGCCGCTGCCCGATACGGTGGACAACCTAGCGCTGAATCACGATCTGGTCTGGCATGCTCGCTATCGTGTTCGGGAATGCTAGTGCGGGATACGGGACAAGGGCGGCGGATGGGGGTCTCGGGCATGGCTAAGCAGCCCGTCGGCGGCAGCCAGGCCGGTGCGTACTCCCCCGGCATCGTCGCCGAAGGCCGTTTCATCTATGTGTCGGGCCAGGGGGCACTGCGCGACGGGGTGGTGACCGGCGGCACCATCGAGGAACAGACCAAGATCGTGCTGGCCAACGTCGCGGCCGTGCTCGAGTCGGCCGGCGCGGGCCTGGCGGACGTCGTCCAGTGCCGGGTGTTCCTCACGGACATCGGCGATTTCCGCGCCATGGACGGCGTCTACTCGCAGGTCTTCCCGCAGCCGTTGCCGGCCCGGACCACCGTGGGTGCCGCGCTGCCGCTGCCCGGCATGCTCGTCGAGATCGACTGCGTGGCCGTGCTCCCCGCCACCGCCGACGGCGGCGGGGCGTAACCGGGCCACGGCAGGCACCGCGTGGTGACCCCGCAACTGGCCGAACTGCCTGTCCCCCGGGCCGCGCTGGGCGAGGGCCCCTGCTGGGAGCCGGTGGAGGGCGCCCTGTACTGGACGGACATCCCGGCACACCAGGTCCACCGGCTCGCCGCGGACGGCACCCACACCGCCTGGGACGCCGGCCAGCCGGTCGGCGCCATCGCCCCGCGGGCAGCCGGGGGCCTGGTGCTGGCGGCCAGGGACGGCTTCTGCGTCATGGACCCGGCCACCGGGCGGCTGACCCTCCTCGCGCAGGTCGAACCGGACGTGCCGGGAAACCGGATGAACGACGGGGCGTGCGACAGCGCGGGACGGTTCTTCGCCGGCACGATGGCGCAGGACGAGTCACCGGAGGCCGGCAGCCTGTACCGGCTCGACCCCGATCACGGGGTGACCCGGGTGCTGGCCGGCGTCAGCATCTCCAACGGCATCGGCTGGAGCCCGGATGAGTCGCGGATGTACTACATCGACTCGCTCACGTACGCGGTTGACGTCCTCGACTATGACGCCGCCAGCGGGGCCATCGGCAACCGCCGCGTCTTCGCCAGCGCCGGCGGCGACAGGGTGATGCCCGACGGCCTGACGGTCGACGCCGACGGGTGCGTCTGGGTGGCGCTGTGGGGCGGCGGCGCGCTGCTGCGGTACCGGCCGGACGGCCGCCTGGAGCAGACCCTGCAGATCCCGGCGGCCCACGTGACCAGCTGCGCCTTTGGCGGCCCGGGTCTGGACACCCTCTACATCACCACCGCCGCCGGGCCCGGGACGTGCGCCGGCGCGCTGCTCGCCTGCCGGCCGGGGGCCACTGGGCTGCCCGCCCATCCCTTCCGCGGCTGACACTCCCTGGAGGACTCACCGTGACTGACGAAGCGGACCCGCAGCGGTGAAGGCGCTGGTCTTCACCGGGCCGGGCACCCTGGAAATGCTCGATGTCCCCGAGCCCGGCCCGGCGCCCGGCGAGGTCCTGGTCCACGTCCGCGCGGCCGGGATCTGCGGCAGCGAACTGCACGGCGCCCGGCATCCCGGGTTCCGGAAACCACCACTGATCATGGGACACGAGTTCGCCGGGATCAGCGCCGGGGGCGAGGCGGTGGTGATCAACCCCATTCTCTCGTGCGGCCATTGCGACCTGTGCCAGCGGGGGCTGCGCCACGTCTGCCGGGAGCGGGCGATCATCGGCGTGCACCGCGCGGGCGGATTCGCCGAGCGGGTCGCGGTGCCCGCCTCCGCGCTCCGCCCGCTGCCGCCCGGGCTGGCATGGGAGACGGCGGCGCTCATCGAGCCCGCCGCCAACGCGGTGCACGCATGGAACCGGGCCGGTGGTGCCGGCGGGGCCGGGGGTGCGCGGGTGGCCGTTATCGGGTGCGGTGCCATCGGGCTGCTGTGCGTCGCGGCGGCGCTGTCCGGCGGGGCGGGCAGCGTCGACGTGACCGACCTGTCACCGGACCGGCTCGCCGCCGCCCGCCGCCTCGGCGCCGGAGCGGCCGCGGCGGGCCTGACCGGCGAGTACGACGTCGTGATAGACGCCGTCGGGTCGGCCGCGACGCGCGCCGCCTCCGTCGCCCATCAGCGCCCCGGGGGGGTGGCCGTGTGGCTCGGGCTGGCCGACGAGGAGGCAGGCTTCGACGCCAGCGCCCTGGTCAGGGGCGAGAAGCGGGTCCTCGGCTCCTTCGCCTACGGCGACGACGAATTCGCCCAGGCCACGGCGCTGGTCCGGGACTGGGACCTGACCTGGGCGGCGGGCTATCCGCTGGCCGAGGGGGCGGAGATCTTCACCAGCCTGATGAACGGCGGCTTGCATCCGGTGAAGGCGGTGCTGCGGCCCTGACGGGAGCGGTGCCGCGGCCCTGACGGGGAGCGGTGCCACGGCCGCTGCCATGGCCCCCGGCGGCCGCGAGCGCCTCCCCCGCCGGACGGTTCACGAGGACAGCGTCCCCTCGCTGACCCCCGCGATGGTGGCGGTCCGGGCAAGGGCCAGCGCGGAGGCCAGGTCCGGGCAGCTTGCCGTGCCGCCGGCCGCCCGGGTTGACAGCGCACCAACGGCGCAGCCCAGCGCGGCCGCGTCGGGCAGGGCGAGGCCGCGCAGCAGGCCGGCGATCAGCCCTGCGTTGAAGCAATCCCCCGCGCCGGTGGCGTTGACGGGCGTCACCGGCGGCAGCCCCACCCGGTGCCACACGGGACCGTCCGCACACAGGACTCCCCGTTCGCCGAGCTTGACCGCCAGCCGGGGCCCCGCGGCGGTGAGGGCCCCGGCCGCGGCCGGCAAGGTCGGCTCGCCGGCGAGCCGCAGGGCTTCCGTCTCGTTGGGGAGCAGCACATCCGTCTGTGCCAGCGAGGCATGGAGGTGGTCATCACCCCATCTGCCGGCCGGATCCCAGTTGGTATCGAGCGAGGTGGTGGCCCCCGCGGCCCGCGCGGCCGCGAGCATGGCCGCCAGCCCGGGGCCCAGCGAGTGCTCCAGCAGGAAGTAGGAGCTGACATGCACATGGCGGGCCCGGGCGAGCAGCGTGGCGGGAACATCTTGGGTGGTCAGTGACGCCACCGCTCCCAGCGCGGTCAGGATCGCACGATCGGCGCCACGCGACAGCGCGACGGTCATGCCGGTCGGCACACCATCGCGCACGGCCACGGCGGCGGTGCCCACGCCCTCCCGGGAAAGCTCGCGCAGCAGGAAATCCCCGGCCGGGTCGGCTCCCACCGCCGCGACCAGCCCCACGCTCAGCCCCAGCCGCGCCGCGGCCACCGCCGTGATGGCCGCGGAGCCGCCGACGACCATCCAGATGCCCCTCACCAGCTTCTCCTGCTGGCCAAAGGACGGGGTGACGTCGTCGCCCAGCACCAGCACGTCCGGGTTGCAGTCGCCGACCACCACCAGATCCACGCCCGGGGCGCCGTCATGCCCCGTCACGGCGGGCCCGGCGATTCATCCTGACCGGCGATCCCGGCGCCCCCGGCGCCCCCGGCGCCCCCGGCGCCGATCACCCTTAGCAGGCGGGTTACCTCAACGGCCATCGCATCACGCCCCGCCGCACCGTACCGCCGTGGATCGACAAGGGAGGCATCGGCAGCGAGACAGCCGCGAACGGCGGCCGTGAACACCTTGTTCAGCTGAGTGGCCACATTGATCTTGGTGATCCCGGCGGCGACCGCCGCGGCCAGCGCCGCGTCGGGGACTCCCGACGAGCCGTGCAGGACCAGCGGGACGCTGACCGCGCCATGGATCCTGGCGATGAGCCCGGTGTCCAGGACCGCATCGCGGGTCAGCATCGCGTGGGAGCTGCCGACCGCCACGGCCAGGGCATCGACCCCGGTGGCATCGACATAGCGGGCCGCGTCGTCGGGATCCGTGCGCGCGCGGGGCGAGTGCACGCCGTCCTTCCCGCCGATCTCACCGAGTTCGGCCTCGACCCACATCCCCCGCCCGTGACACCACCGGGCGACTGCGGCGGTAGCGCGGACGTTCTGGTCGTAGGGCAGGGCCGACGCGTCGTACATGACCGATCCGAAGCCCAGGCCCGCGGCCTCGGCGAGCAGCTCGGCACCGGTGATGTGGTCAAGGTGCAGCGCCACCGGCACGGCAGCGGAGTCCGCGATGGCGGCGCAGGCCCGGGCCAGTGGGCCGAGCGCGCCGTGGTAGGCGACGCAGTTCTGGCTGACCTGAAGGACCACGGGCGCACCGGCGGCTTCGGCACCGGCGGCGATCGCCTCGGCGAGCTCGATGCCGATGACGTTGAAGGCGCCGACGCCGCGGCCGGCCGCCGCGGCCGGCCCGACGATCTCCGCCATCCGCACCGCTGGCATCAGCCGGCCTCGCCGCGGCTCACCCTGACCCCGGCCAGCGCCTCGGCGTAGTCAGCATGGCTGAACTCCCCCGCGACCGGCGAGGCGGCCGAGGCGGTGCCGAGCGCGACCGCATGCCGCAGCCGCTCCTCCCACGGGCGCCCCAGGACGAGCCCGTGCACCAGGCCCGCGGCCACGGCATCCCCGGCGCCGGTCGGGTTTCCCCCCACGTCGGCCGGGGGCACCGCGTGCCAGCTGCCATCGCCGGTGGCGGCCCACAGCCCGTGCGCCCCGAGGGTGACCACGACCGCCCGCGGGCCGGCGGCCATCAGCTCCCGCGCGGCGAGGGCCACGGCGCCGCTGTCCGCGCCGCGCGCCGTGGACAGGCTGCGGCCGACGAGAGCTTCCAGCTCGGCGAGGTTCGGCTTGACGATGGCCGGCCGGGCGGCCGCGCCCCGGAGCAGTGCCTCGCCGTGCGCGTCCAGCACGGCCGGCACCCCGGCCGCCGCTGCCATGGCGCCCAGCTCCGCGTAGGTATCGGGCGGCAGGCCCGGCGGCAGGCTCCCGGACAGGACGACGGCGCTGCATCCCGCCAGGGCCCTTTCATACCGAACGCAAAAATCGGCGTACTCTTGCTGCCCGACCGGCGGGCCCGGCTCGTTGAACAAGGCGGTGCCGCCGCGAGCGGTGTTGACCACGGCGAAGGTCCGCCGGGTCTCCCCGCCGATCCGGGTGAACGACCCCGGCACCCGCAGCTCCCCGAGCGCGGATATCACCTGGTCGCCGGTGCTGCCGCCGGCGAGCCCGATCACCTGGACCTGGGCGCCGATCGCCCGCAACGTCCGGGCCACGTTCAGCCCCTTGCCGCCGGCCCGGGCCCGGATCGTGGCTGGTCTGTTGACGCCGGCCCAGTCAACGCCTGGCACGTGATGCGTGACATCGAGAGCGGGGTTGAGGCTGACAACGATGATCACTGTGATCCGCCCGGCCCAGCGCGGCGTGAAGATGACCGAACCGGCCAGGTTAGGCGGCTGGCCGGGATGGCGTGCATCCACGTGAATCTACCGTCCTGATCGCTCAGCCAGCAAGACGAACGACCAGAAGCGGCCTTGCAGAGCGCACGAGTGTGTTCTAATATCCGCACATCCGAGCGAGAACGAAAGCAGAAGCGACGACGAGGGCCCCCGGTCCGAGACAGCGTCCCGGACCCGTTCGGGCCACGCTCGCGGACGCATGTGAGCCGGTGGAGGGCTGATGGCCACGAGCCTCGACGACGCCACCATCACACGGGATGCCAACCGCCGTATCCGCCGCTCGGGCAACATCACCGGCTGGACGTTCGCGGGCCCGTCCGTGATCATCGTGCTCGGCCTGTCCTTCATCCCCATGATCTGGGCGGGCTACCTGTCGCTCACGGACTCGAACCTCCTGTCGGCCGGCCACTTCATCGGGTTCGCGAACTACGCCGCCCTCGCCAAGGACCCGATGCTCCGCCAGGCGTTCACGAACACGTTTCTCCTCGCCCTGATGTACCTGCCGGCCGGCCTCGCGGCCGGGCTCGGCGTGGCGATCCTGCTGAACCAGAAGATCAAGCTCATCGGCTTCTACCGGACCTGCTTCCTGGTGCCGTTCGTGGCGTCGGCGGCGGCCGAGGGACTGCTGTTCGGGTTCATCTTCGATCCCGACTTCGGGATCGTGAATTCCGGGCTGCAGGCGGTGGGGCTGCCCCGCCAGGGCTTTCTCCAGGACCCCTCGCAGGCCCTGGCCGTGCTGGCGATCGTGTACTTCTGGACCCAGTTCGGGTTCAACATCGTGATCTACCTCGCGGCGCTCCAGGACATCCCGCAGGAGGTCCTCGAGGCAGCGTCGATCGACGGCGCGGGCAGATGGTCCAAGTTCTGGCACGTCACCGTGCCGACCGTCCGGCCGGTGACGATCTTCCTGCTGGTGTGGGGCCTCATCGACGTGTTCCAGTTCTTCGACCTCGTCTACACGACCACCAGGGGAGGCCCCCTCAACTCGACGCTGACGCTCGTCTACTACATCTGGGAACTGGCGTTCAACTTCTTCACGGCCGGCTACGGCGCCGCCGTCGCGTACGTCCTGTTCTTCACCAGCCTGATCGTGACCGTGGCCGCGCTCGCCTACGGCCGCAGACGGAAGGTCACGCTGTGACCGGCCAGCAGACCCTGCAGCCCGCTCCCGGCGTCGACCCGGCGCTGCATCGTGCCCGGATCGAAGAGGCCGGGCGGCGGATGCACCGGAGCGGCTGGCGGCGCCACCTGCCGCAGCGAGGGCATCTGGTCCTGCTGCCCCTGTCGATCATCATGATCCTGCCGTTCGTCTGGATGATCCTCACATCGTTCATGACCGACACCGAGATCAACAGCATCCCCGCGCCGCTCTGGCCTCATCATCTGTACACCGGGGGGTACTCGGCCGTCCTGGCCAGCTCGGACTTCCCCTACTGGTTCCTGAACAGCCTGATCGTCGCCGGTACCGCGGTCATCGCCCAGCTGGTCCTGTGCAGCCTGGCCGGCTACGCGTTCGCGCGCATCCGGTTCCGGGGGTCCACCGTGATGCTGATCCTGCTGCTCGCGACGGCCCTCATTCCCTTCCAGCTGACGGTGATCCCCACCTTTGTGATCTTCCATGACATCGGGCTCATCAACACGCTGGGGGCGCTCATCGTGCCGCAGCTGACATCCGCGCTGGGCATCTATCTCATGTACTCGTTCTTCCAGTCGTTCCCGAGAGAGCTCGAGGAGGCCGGGCGCATCGACGGATGCAGCCGGCTGGCGGTCTTCTGGAAGATCGTGCTGCCGCTCGCGCGGCAGGCCCTGGCCGCGCTCGGGATCATCACGTTCATCTACGCGTGGAACGACCTGTTCTGGCCGCTGATCGCGATCACGTCCAGTCGGACCTACACCGTGCAGGTGGGCCTCACCACGTTCCAGGGCGAACACATAACCCATTGGTCGCAAATCATGGCCGGCACCACCTTGACCACGGTGCCGGTGCTGCTCGTGTTCCTTGTCGGGCAGCGCCGGTTCATCCAGGCGATCACCGGGGCCGTCAAGGGATGACCGGCGGCGGCCAGGGCTGACGAATAAGGAGACCAGTATGAAGCGGATAGTGCTGGCGGGAATCGCGGTGTCGGCCCTGTTGCTGGCCGCATGCTCGGGATCGAGCCCGAGCTCCTCGGGGGCCAGCTCATCGGGGAAGGTCACGCTCCAGTTCTGGACCGCACAGACCCCGCCCACCACGACGGTGATAAACAATCTCGCCGCCGAATTCAACGCCACGCACAAGAACATCGTCGTGCAGGCGAGCTCCGGCGGGACCTCCACCGGAGATCTTCTCCCGAAGGTCACGACCGCGCTCGCGGCCGGTACCGCTCCCGACATCGCGTACATCTATGGGTCCTACGCCGCCAACATCGCCCAGAGCGGCAAGACCGTGAACCTGGCGAACATCATCCACACGCCGGGATACAACTGGAACGACTTCTACCCGGCGTCGCAGCAGATCGTGGCGCCCGGAGGAAAGGTCATCGGGTTCCCCGCCCTCATCGACAACCTCTCGGTGATCTACAACAAGAAGCTGTTCGCCGCGGCCGGCGTCCCCGACCCGTCCCCCAACTGGACCTGGGACCAGTTCCGCGCCACCGCGAAGAAGATGACCAATCCGGCCAAACACATCTACGGCGTGAACTACCCCATCGGCGGGGACCTGCTCGACACGTCCTGGCGGTTCTTCCCCGGGCTCTGGCAGCGCGGCGGGCAGATCCTGTCGCCGGACCACAAGCAGGCGCTGTTCAACTCGCAGGCGGGCGTGGCGAACCTGACGCTCTGGCAGCAGATGGCGACCGTTGACCATTCGGTGTACCTGGACCCGACGGCAAGCAAGGCCGAGCCCTTGTTCACGAGCGGGCATCTGGCGATGTTCGTCAGCGGCCCGTGGGAGGTCCCGGTGCTCAACCAGGCGAAGGTCGACTGGGCGGACGTGCCGCTGCCGGCCGTGAGCACCAGCCACCAGACCGTGTCCGGGCCCGACAACTGGGTCATCTTCAACAACGGCCCGGCGCGGGTGAAAGCCTCCATCACGTTCCTGGAGTGGCTGACGGCGCCGAAGCAGGAGCTGGCGTGGTCGATCGGGTCCGGCTCGCTCCCGATCCGGCCGTCCATGCTCAAGCTGCCGGGCTACCAGGAGTTCCTGAAGAAGTGGCCGGGCATCGGGCCGATGGCCGCGAATCTGGTGAACGCCAAGGAGGCGATGCCGACGCTGCCGCAGTGGCCGCGCGTCGTCGACGCCCTCGGCAACGGCATCGCGTCGGTCCTCCTCGGCCGGGCCACCCCGGCGGCCGCCCTCAATCAGGCGGCGCAGCAGGCGGACACGCTCCTGAACGTGCCGAGCGCGGCCGGCGGGTAGCGCGCCGGGGTAGCTCTCCCGGCCGGGTGACCAGGCGGCTCAGCCGCCGCGTATCCCGGCCGGGATCAGGTCGCCGTGCGCGCCGATCAGCTCGTCGCACACGCGGATGATCTCGTCGATGGACAGCGTGGCCGCCGTGGCGGGGTCGTGGAGCGCCGCCTGGTACACCAGGTCCCGGCGCTCCTCGAGCGCTGCCCGCACCGTCAGCTCGCAGACGTTCAGATACAGCCGGTTGAGCGCGGCGAGCTGCGGCGGCAGGCTCCCCACGCGGGTGGGCTGGATCCCCGCCCGGTCCACCAGGCACGGCACTTCCGCGCAGCAGTCCGCCGGCAGGTTCTCGATCGAGCCGCCGTTGCGGACGTTGCCGTAGACCATCCGGGGCGTCCCCGTCTCGATCGAGTGGATGATCTGCGGCGCGTACTCGGGGCCGCGCTCGAGCCCGAGCGGCTCGCCCGCCGCCAGCTTGCGCCGGATCTCCGCGTAGGAGCCGAGGTTCCGCTCGCTGCGGTGCAGGTACTCGTTGACGGGGATCCGGAAGCGGCGGATCTGGTCCTGGTGGGGAAGGAACCAGGGCACGAGGTCCGCGTTGTGCTCGCTCGACTCGGTCGGGAAGTAGCCGAACCGCTTGAGCATCTCCACCCGGACGCGCCGCCCGAGCCCGTCGGGGTCGTCCGCCGCGATCTGCCGGAGCCGCGGGTACAGGTCCTGCCCGCCGTGCTCCAGCCGCAGGATCCACGACTGGTGGTTGAGGCCGCCGGCCAGGTAGGTGATCTCCCCGAAGGGGACATCGAGCAGCTCCGCGAGCTGCTGGGCGGTGTTCTCCGGCGACATGCAGACGCCGACGACGCGCTGGTGCGCGGTGCCCGCGTAGATCGCCCACACCAGCGCCGCCATCGGGTTCGTGTAGTTGTAGAGCCAGGCGCCGGGCGCGACCTCGTGCAGGTCGCGCGCCAGGCCGAGCAGCGCCGGGATCGTGCACAGGGCCCGGAAGATGCTCCCGATGCCCATGGTGTCCGCCATCGTCTGCCGCACGCCGTGCCGCCCGGGGATCTCGAAGTCGAGCCTCAGCCCCTCGTGCCCGCCGACCCGGATCATGCTGATCACGTGATCCGCTCCGGCGAGCGCCGCCCGGCGGTCCACATGCGGCTCGATCGTGGCGGGCGCCCCCAGTGCCGCCGCCGTCCACCGCGCGATGGCCGCCGCGGTTTCGAGGCGCTCGCCGTCGGTGTCGAACAGCGCGATCGTGGACCCGGCGAGCTCGTCGAAGCCGAGGATGTCGGCCAGCAGCTCCTTCGTGAACTCGACGCTGCCGGCCCCGTTGAGCACGATCTTCGTCATCAGAACTCCAGGTGGGGCAGGACGTGCTCCGCCCACAGGTCCAGCTGTGCCACCTGCGGCTCCAGCGTGTGGAGGATCAGGTACTCGACGCCGATGGCGATCCTCGCCCGGAGCTTGTCCACGATCTCGGCGGGCGTGCCCGTCAGGTACACCTGCTCGAAATACTCGAACGGCCTGTTCTCGCCCATGATCGCCGTGTAGGCGCGCCGCTGCTCGGCGAGGGCCTGCGCACGGTCCTGCGTGGGAACGAGGTGGAGGAAGTTCTCGTGCGCGACCGTGAACGTGCCCAGATCGCGGCCCGCCGCTTCGAGCGCGGGCCGGATCTCGGCGAGGTCCTGCGAGATCTGCGACGGAAGGGACGTCGGCCGCGCGATCCACCCGTCGGAGGCGGCGATCCGCCGGAGCACCGCCGGGGCCAGCACCGGCCGTTCCGGGGAGGCGGCGTGCGGGAGCTGCCGGCCGCCCGCGCTCCACAGGCGCAGCGGCGAGCGCATCGCCGGGCCGACCGCCACGTCCCGCAGCTGGTAGAACCGGCCCTCGTAGGTGACGGACTCGCCCGCGAGCAGCCGGCGCACGATCGTTATCGACTCGTCGGTCCGCCCGCCGCGCTCCGCCCGTCGCTGCCCGACGGCCTGGAACTCCCGGTCGTCCCAGCCGGTTCCCACCCCCAGGATGTACCGCTCGTCGGCGAGGGCCTGGAGCGTGGCCACCTGCTTCGCCAGGACGACCGGATGGCGGGTCGGCAGCACCAGCACCGAGGTACCCAGGCGCAGCCGCGACGTCGTCGCCGCCACGTAGGTCAGCGCGAGGATCGGATCGAGCCACGGGACCGCGTAGAACCTGCTCTGGTGCAGCAGGTGATCGGTCGCCCAGACGGAGTCGAACCCCAGGTCCTCGGCGCGCCGGGCGAACGCCGCAAGCTCTGCTCCGGTGCGCCCGTGGTCTCCCGCGAACGTCGGCAGGAAAACGCCCACTCCGCGCAGGCCCACTAGCGGAGCCCCGCTTCCTTGAGCGCGCTGTCCACGAGGTCGCGGGCATCTTGGGACAGCGGGCGCAGCGGCGGGCGGACGTGGGCCTCGTCGATGACCCCCAGCCGCATGAGCGCGTGCTTGACGCGAGCGCGATAGTCGCGGACCGGCCGGGCGAAGATCGCGTCGCACAAGGGCTGGAGCATGTCGCGGAGCTCGAACGCGCGCGGGAGATCATGGTCGAGCACGGCGCGGTGCAGCTGGACCTGCTCGCGCGCGGCGAGCGTGCCGAAGCCGAGCAGCGCACCCTGCGCCCCGAGGAGATACGCCTCGAGCAGGAAGTTGTCGTTGCCGTTCAGGACGGTGGGGGCCGACGGCAGGGACTTCACCAGCCTCGCGGTCTCCACGAACCGCTTGGCGTCGAAGGACGCCTCCTTGATGGCCACCACACCGTCGATGCTCATGATCCGCTCGATGGCTTCGGCCGAGAAGTTCACCCCGCCCAGCGCGGGCTGGAGCTGGAAGGCGATGAGCGGAAGACCGGAGGCCTCGGCCACCGCGCGGTGGTACGAGGCGGGGATCTCGGGGTCCAGCGGTTCGCCCTGGTACACGGAGATCGGGAAGACGAGCAGGGCGTCAGCCCCGGCCCGGGCGGTGTCGGCGGCGAGCCGGCGGGCCTGCTCGGTGAACGAGGCAGCGAGCCCGGCGACCACCAGAGCCCGGCCGCCAACCACCTCGGCCACGATCTCCAGCACCCGCAGCCGTTCCTCCGGGAACAGGTGTGGTCCCTCGCCCGTGTCCACGTTCACGGCCAGCCCGCGAACGCCCTGGCCGGCCAGCCAGTCAACGTATCTTCGGAGGGACTCCTCGTCGATCGACCCCCCGCTCCGCATGGGGGTCACGATCGCCGCGATCAAACCGTTCAGGTCCGGCCGCTCCATGCGCTTCCCCTTTCTCGCTATCGCCCGGCACACCGTGCCGGGCATCCCTGATGGCCCGCCAGACCCGGTCCGGGCTCATCGGCATGTCGATGTGGCGGACACCGAGGTGGGAGAGCGCATCGATCACCGCGTTATGGACCGCGGGCCCGGCGCCGATCGTTCCCCCCTCGCCGACGCCCTTGGCCCCCAACGGGTTCCGGCCGGTGGGGGTCACCAGCGGGATGGTGTCGAACGCGGGGAGCTCGGCCGCGCTCGGCATCGCGTAGGTGGCGAGGCTGGACGTCAGCGGGTTGCCCGACTCGTCGTAGAGAAAGGCCTCGAACAGCGCCTGGGCGGCGCCCTGCGCGATCCCCCCGTGGATCTGCCCGTTGACGAGCATCGGGTTGACGCGGCGCCCGCAATCGTCCACTGCGACATGGCGGACCAGCTTCACCTTCCCCGTCTCGGTGTCGACCTCCACGACCGCGACGTGGGCACCGAACGGATAGGTCGAATCCTCCATCTCGAAGTCGGCCTGCGCCCGCAGCCCCGTCTTCCTGCCGGGCGGCAGCGATGACGGGTCCGCGGCGGCGGCCGCGAGCTCGCCCCAGGAAAGCGACAGCTCCGGGGCTCCCCTGACACCGATCCGGCCGTCGAAGCGGCGCACGTCGCTCTCACTCGTCCCCAGCAGATGGGCCGCAAGACGGCGTGCCTCGTCCAGCAGGGCCACCGAGGCCCGGAGCACCGCCGAGCCGCCCACCTGGAGGGACCGCGACCCCATGGTCCCCCCGCCGCGCGGGACGAGCAGCGTGTCCGAGTGCCGGACCGTGACGGCGTCGAACGGGACCGCCAGGGTGTCGGCCACGATCTGCGCCCATGCGGTCTCGTGGCCCTGTCCCTGCGGGCTGGTCCCGGTCAGGACGGTGAACGTCCCCCGGTCGTCGGCCTCCACCGACGCGAACTCGCTTCCCCAGCCCGTGACCTCCACGTAACTGCAGATGCCGATGCCGAGCTGCCACGTTGCCCCGCGTCCAATGCGTGCCGCCTGTGCCTGGCGCAGTTCGGTGTACCCGGCCGCGCGAAGCGCGAGGTCGAGGGCACGGCCCGGGTCCCCGCTGTCGTAGCTGGCGCCGGTGGGGGTGCGGTAGGGGTAAGCCTGCGGTGGGATGAAGTTGCGCCGCCGGATCTCCGCAGGATCGATCCCGAGCTCGGCCGCCAGCATGTCCAGGGCGCGCTCCAGCAGCCACGTCGCCTCCGGCCGGCCCGCCCCCCGGTAGGCGCCCACCGGAGTGGTGGTGGTCACGACCGCGACCGCACGGAAGTCGATCCGGGGGATCCGGTACGGGCCCGAGGCCATGAGGCCGGTGAGCGGTGGCAGGGTCGCGGCCTCGCTGGCGTACGCCCCGATGTCCTGGATCACGAAGACGCGAAGCCCGAGCATCCGCCCGTCCCGGGTGGCGCCCAGCTCAACGTGCTGCACCTGCCCGCGGCCGTGCGTCATCGCGATCATGTTCTCGTTCCGGGTCTCTGACCAGCGAACCGCGCCTCCGAGATGCCGGGCGAGCCAGGCGATCACGACATGTTCGGGGTACGTCGGGATCTTGCCACCGAATCCGCCGCCCACCGCCGCGGTGCGGACGCGCACCTGGCTGGAGTCCAGCCCCAGCACCTGGGCGACGATGCGGCGGGTGTCGTGGGGCGCCTGCACCGAGGCCCACAGCGTGACCAAGGGCGGGCCGGGGGCGGCGCCGGCGATGGCGAGAGCGCCATTGGGCTCCATCGGCACCGGCGCCACCCGCTGGTTGACGAACCGTGCCCGCACGATGATCTCGGCACCGTCGAGCGGATCCGGATCCTCGGCCACATCGTCGACCCGGATCGCGAGGTTGGAGCCGTGGGCCTGGAACAGGACCGGCGCGTCAGGTGCCAGCGCCGCCTCGGGGTCGATCACCGGGACGAGCGGCTCGTAATCGACGGCGACGGCCTCCGCGGCATCCATGGCCTGCGCCCTGGTCCGCGCCACCACCACGGCCACCGGCTCGCCGACGAAACGGACCCGGTCGATGGCGAGCAGCGGCCTGGCGAACACCTCGGGACTGTCTTCAACCGGGGGCATGCACAGCCCGCCCATGTCCCCGGCGACGAACACACCGACGACACCGGGCATCGCGCGGGCCTCGTCCGGATCGACCGACTGGACGAGCGCGTGTGCGATCGGGGACCGGACGAACACCCCGTGCAGCGCCCCCTCGGCGGGGACATCGTCCAGGTATCGGGCCGCTCCGGTGAGCAGCGCGCGATCCTCGCTGCGGAGCGTGGGGCTGCCCAGAATCCGCCGGAGCGAGGGCTCCTCCAGCAGGTCAGGAGCGTCGATGGTCATGTCTGCGGTCAGCTTTATCCTCGGATGCCCTCGGGCATCAGGTCCCCGTGGGCCGCGATCAGGTCGTCGCACATCGCGACGATCTGCTGGGTCGTCAGCGTGGCTGCCGTGTTCGGGTCGAGCAGCGCCGCCTGGTAGACCAGGCTGCGCCGCTCCTCCAGCGCCGCGCGGACCGTGAGCTCCACCACGTTCAGGAAGGTCCGGTTCAGGGCCAGGCACTGCGGGGGGAGAGCCCCGATCCGGGTGGGCTGGACGCCGTTCTTGTCGACGAGGGTCGGCACCTCGACGCAGGCGTTGCCGGGAAGCCCGTCGATCAGCCCGTCGTTCCGCACGTTCGTGTAGGTCTCACGGACGGTGCCCGTCTGGAGCGAGTGGATGATCTCGGAAGCGAGCTCGGAGGCGGGCTCGATCTCAAGCTCCTCGCCGGCGTCCAGGGCCGCCTTCGTCCGCTCCCACTCCCGCAGGTTCTCCTCGCTGCGGCGCACGTATTCGTCGATCTCGCACCGGAACCGCTCGACCTGCTCGTCGTGGTGGAGGAACCAGGGGACGTACTCGCTCGAGTGCTCGCTGGACTCGGTGGGGAAGTAGCCGAAACGCCGGAAGATCTCCACCCGCACCCGTCTGCCCAGCCCCTCCGGATCGGCCTCGATCACCTCCCGCAGCCGCGGGTAGAGGTCCTCGCCGGTGCCGCGGTGGCGGAACCGCAGGACGAAGCACTGGTGGTTGAAGCCGGCGGTGCGGAAGGCGACGTCCTCCTCGGGCACCCCAACGGTCCTGGCCAGAAAGGCATGCGTGTCCCGGACCGAGTGGCACACGCCGACCACGTTCGCGAACGGGGTGCCCTCGTAGACGGCCCACGGCACCATGGCCATGGGGTTGGTGTAGTTCAGCAGCAGGGCGTCCGGTGCCAGCTCGTGGAGGTCGTTGCCGATGCCCACCACGACCGGAATGGTGCGCAGGCCGCGGAAGATGCCGCCGATCCCGATCGTGTCGGCGATCGTCTGACGGACCCCGTACTTCTTCGGGATCTCGAAGTCCATGAGGGTGTGCCGGTACCCCCCGACCTGGATCTCGTTGATGACGTAGTCCGCGCCGTCCACGGCGGGCCGGCGCTCCGCGCTGGCCTTCACCCGGTACCCGGCGCCGGTCCGCCGCACGATCGACGCCGCGGCGCGCTCCGAGTACGCGAGCCGCTCCGCGTTGATGTCGTGCAGGGCGATGGTCACCTGCCCGGCCAGCTCCGGGAACGAGCACAGGTCGGCCACCACGTTGCGGGTGAACTCGACGCTGCCGGCACCGATGATCGCGACTCGGATCATGAGCGAGAGTGTTCCATGCCTGCCTCAAGTGAGCAAGTGCGAGCAAACTGGTCAGACGGTGGTCACTCTGACGCCGGCGTCGGTGAGGGCGGCGAGGATGCGGGGGTTGGCGGCGCTGTCGGTGATCAGCTCGTTGACCGAGCCGACCTCGCAGATCTGGGCGAAGGCCACCAGGCCGATCTTGGAGCTGTCGGCGACGACGACGACCGAGCGGGAGCGCTCGATCAGGGCCCGGTTCGTATGGGCCTCCACCTCGTGGTGGGTGGTGAGGCCGGCCTCGAGGGAGACCCCGTCGGCGCCCACGAACACGATGTCGAGGTTCAGGCCGGCCAGGCTGGCCTCGGCGATGGGGCCGACCAGCTCATAGGACTCGGACCTGGCCACCCCGCCCGTCACCACGAGCTTGAGATTCGGGCGGACCGCCATCTCGGACGCGATGTTCAGGGCGTTCGTGACCAGCGTGAGGCGCTGATGGTTGACCAGTGCCCGCGCCACCTCCGTCGTGGTGGTCCCGCCGGTGAGACCGACCGCGTGACCCGCGGCGACGTGCGTCGCGGCCGCGCGGGCGATCCGGAGCTTCTCTTCCTTGTGCCGGCCGCCCTTGTAGCGGAGCGGGAGCTCATAGAAGACACCCTGCGCTACCGCGCCACCATGGGTTCGTGCCAGCAGCCGCTGGCGCTCGAGAAGGTCGAGGTCACGACGGACGGTGGCGGCCGACACGCCCAGCTCGTCCGAGATGTCGGCGACATTCACGTTGCCGTTCCCGGACAGCCACTCCAGTATCGTCTCCAGCCGCTCCGCCTGTCGCACCGTGACCGTCCTCAGGATCCGGCCATATGCCGGGAGGCGAGGGGCTCGGGCCGGGCCACCGCCTCGCCTGACGCGGCATCAAAGAAGTGCACGTCTTCCAGTGACATCCCCAGCGTGATCGTCTCGCCCACGGCGGGCTGACGGCGTGCGTCGAGCCGGGCGATGACGACCGCCCGGTCGGAAGCCAGGGACGGGATCCCGGCGGCGGTGGAGGCGGTCGCGACGCGCTGACCGCGGATACTCCCGTACACGATCGTCTCGTGGCCGAGCAGCTCCACGACTTCCACCCGCAGCTGCATGGTCTGCTCTTCGGTGGTGCCCGTCACGAGGCGCAGGGCCTCCGGCCGCACGCCGATGACCAGCTCGCCGCTGGGGGCCCCGGCGACCTCCAGCACGAGATCGCCCGCCTGCACGCGGCCGCCTGCCGCGGAGGCGCTGAGCAGGTTCATCGGAGGGCTCCCGATGAACCCGGCCACGAACACGTTCGCCGGGCGCCGGTAGATCTCCTGCGGCGGCCCGAGCTGGAGCAGCTTCCCGCCGGACATCACGCCGATACGCTCGCCGAGGGTCATGGCCTCGACCTGATCGTGCGTGACGTAGATGGTCGTGGTGGAGAAACGCTGGTGCAGCTGCTTGAGGTCGGCGCGGAGCTGGGTCCGGAGCTGCGCGTCCAGGTTGGACAGCGGCTCGTCGAGGAGGTAGACGCGGGGCCTGCGGGCGAGCGCCCGCCCCATCGCCACCCGCTGCCGCTGACCGCCGGAGAGCTGGGCGGGCTTGCGATCCAGCAGCTCATCGAGGGTCAGCAGCGAGCTCACCTCCCTGACCCGTTCCGTGATCTCGGCGGCCGGCATCTTGCGCTGCCGGAGCCCGAAGGCCAGGTTCTGGAGGACGGTCTTATGCGGGTACAGCGCGTAGTTCTGGAACACCATCGCGATGTCGCGATCCCGGGGAGAGACACCGTTCACGACCTCTTCGCCGATGGTGAGCGCGCCGGAGGTCGGCTCCTCCAGCCCCGCGACCATCCGGAGCGCTGTCGTCTTCCCGCAGCCGGACGGTCCTACCAGGACCATGAACTCGCCGTCGGCGATGGTGCAGGTGAGCGTGTTGACCGCCGTCGTCCCGTTCGGGAAGACCTTCGTGACCTCGTGGAAGGTAACCCCGGCCACGGTTCAGGACCTCTCGCGTGCGCGGCCGCGGCTCACGGCAGCACGACCGAACGACTCAGGTGCTTGGGATGATCGGGATCGAGCCCGTGCGCCTCCGCGAGCTCGACGGCCATCCGCTGGATGAGCACGAGCTCGGCCATCGGATCCGACCCCCGGTTGACGATGGTCGCGCCGGTGTCCGCCGCGTCGGCGAGCACACCCGGATCGACGGGCCCGATGGCCCAGACCAGGGTTCCCCGGCCGGCCGCGCTGATCGGGCCGTGGCGGTATTCCATCGCCGGGTACGCCTCGGTCCACGCGGAGGCCGCTTCGCGCAGCTTGAGCGCCGCCTCGTTCGCGAGGCCCACGGTCCAGCCCTGTCCCAGGAACACGAACTGCCCGAACTCCGAGGGCTCCACCGGCAGCGGCCCGGCGAGCGCTGCCTCCCCGTCGGCGATCGCGGCTTCGAGCGGATCGCCGATGTGCGCGCGCAGCAGCGCGAGCGCTGTGGTCGCGAAGCGGGTCTGGACAACCGACTGCTCGTTCGCGAAGTCCAGCACGATCGTGTGGTCGGCGGACGATGCGATCGGTGAGCCGGGGACCGCTGTGATCGCGACCGTGGCGATGCTTCCGCTGAGCCTTTCGAGCGTGCGCAGGACCTCCGTCGTGGTGCCCGAGCGCGAGATGGCGACCACCCGCCCATAGCTGCGGTGCGGCGACAGCTCGGAGGCGATCGCCGCGTCCGTGGTACCCAGGTTCCTTTCCTCGCGGAGCACGGCGTACGCCTGGGCGATGTGGTGGGAGGTCCCACAGCCGATCGCGGCGGCCGGCTCGCCGGGCGCCGGAAGCAGGCCCGCGGCAGCGGGAGCCACGCCCCCGGCCTTCCGCCACAGGGCAGGCTGGCTGGCGATCTCGCTCGTGATGGCACGCATCCAGGTGAATCTACCGTCCCGATCGTTGAGACAGCAACCACGAATGACCAGAAGCAGCCTTGCAGAACGCACGAGTGTGTTCTAATATCCGCTCATTCGAGCGAGAACGAAAGCAAGAACAGCAACGACGACGACGGCTCTCGGGCTCGTGGTGGACTCCGATGCCGCCGTGGCGCTCGACCCGCGCAAGGGGTTCACCGCGATGATGCGCAAAACGATGATGCGCAAGACGGGGCCAGGGCGAATCCTTGCGTGCGTGGTCTCGGCGGCCGCGCTCGTCTTCCCGCTCGGGATGGCGGATACCGCCGCCGCCGCCCCCGTGACCCCGGCCGTGCCGTCCGCCCAGCCGGCCGCCGCGATCGGCGCCCCGGTCCCTCGGGGCACGCTGCGGATAGCCGGCCTGCCCCGGGACGGCTCCGGCGTCGCGGCGGCCGGGCTCTCCTGGCGGCCGTCACGGCTGCCGCGCGGCGACCGGCTGCTGAGCTTCGAGGTCGGGTACGACTGGCAGGCGTGTGCATCCCGGTCCGGCGGGCAGGGCCGGCACTGCGCGCAGGGAGCGGATTCCACGATGACGCCGTTCGCCGCGCGGCGCTACGTCGTCGGGCACGCCGACACGGGCAGGTTCCTGAAGATCACCGAGACGGCTACCGAGGTCGTCCAGACGGACGCCACGAACTTTACGTTTCGCGTCATTCGCGTGTCGCGTAGCTACACGGCCCGCGGCACGGTCCGCCGTTACCCCCGGCACCGGCCGCCGGTGACGGCGTTCCTGAACGGGCTGCCCGAGCGGCACACCGCCTCGAACCGGGAGTACTTCCAGGTGAGCCCGCCGCACTACCGCGCGGCGGATGGACCGGTGACGCAGAGCTACCGGGTTGACGGCGGGCCGTGGCAGACGCTGGCGCGCAACCGGGTCTTCCAGACCGGGCAGCTCGCGGTGGGCGGGCACCGGGTCGAGGTGCTCACCGCCGGCCGGGCCGGGCACACCCTGCTGTCCTTCCGCTGGCAGGTGGTCCCGCTCCCCGCCCCGCTGGCCTGCGCCAGGCCGCACGGGTCCTGCTGGTACCCGCCGCACCTGGACAGCACGGGGCACCCCATGCGCTGGGACTGGCAGATCGGCCGGACGACCCCGCTGCAGCGGACCGGCAGGCGGGCGGTCGACATCTACGACATCGACGGCTTCCTGACCACCCCGGCCGAGATCCAGCGGATCCACACGACGTGGCAGGCCGCGACGCTGGCGCACCCGAAGGCAGTCTGCTACCTGGACCTCGCGTGGGAGGACTACCGGCCGGACGGCAGCGTGGCGCCGGCCGGGCGCTTCCCGGCCAGCACGCTCGGGAAGATCTACTTCGGCTACCCGGAGGAGCGCTGGGTTGACTTCCGCCAGCTCGACGAGCTCAAGCCGATGCTCAACGAGCGGATCGCGATGTGTGCGAGGAAGGGGTTCGACGCGGTCGAACTCGACGACATCGACAGCTTCGACCCGGTGTGGACCACCGGGTTCCATCTCACCCCCGGCGACGCGCAGAACTACCTCGCCTACGCGTTCAACCAGGTGCACCGCGACGGGATGACCGTGGTCTGGAAGAACACGCCCGGTCTTGCCTGGTGGGGCGTGCGCTACACGGACGGGGCGGTGGTCGAGGAGTGCTACGTCTACCACGAGTGCTTCGCCGGCTGGCAGCGTGGCACCGGGCAGGACGGCATCGTCTGCTCCGGGCTGCGCGGGCCGACGCCATGCGGCTGGGACGTGTTCACCACCGACCACACGGCACGCCAGCCGACCGGCAAATGGGTCGGTGAGGCCGAGTACGGCGCCGACCACTTCGTGTGCAACCCGGGGCAGCGCTGCCGGTACCAGCGGCGGTTCGCCACCTTCTGCCGACGCGTGTACGCACCGGCCCGGGGTTTCGCCGCGGTCAAGTTCGATGTCGGGCTCGACGGCCGGATCTTCCGCCCGTGCCCGGCGGGCGTATAACGCTCACCCGCCGGCACCATCCGTCAACGTGGCCGGCCGGGTGAACCGGCCAGGCCGGTGATCAGGGGACCAGCTCGGCGTAGAGGGCAGCCGTCTGCGCGGCGATCGCGGGCCAGCCGAAATGCGCGATCGTGCGCTCCCGGCCGAGCCGGCCCATGGCCCGCGCCCGGTCCGGGTCGGCCAGCAGCGCGTTGAGCGCCCCGGCCAGCGCACCCGGATCGTCGGGCGGCACCAGCAGCCCGGTCTCACCGTCGCTGACCACCTCGGGGATCCCGCCGACATGGGAGGCGACCACGGCAGTGCCGCACGCCATCGCCTCCAGGTTCACGATGCCGAGCGGCTCGTACAGCGAGGGGCAGGCGAACACGGTGGCGTGCGTGAGCAGCTGGACGATCTCCGGCTTCGGCAGCATCTCCGGCAGCCAGACCACGCCGGACCGGCCCGCCTGCAGCCCCGCCACGAGCCCGGCCACCTCGGCGGCCAGCCCGGCGGTGTCCGGCTGGCCCGCGCACAGCATCAGCTGGGCGGCGGGGTCGAGCTGCTGGGCCGCCCGGAGCAGGACCGGAAGGCCTTTCTGCCGGGTGATCCGGCCCACGAACACCACGCTGGGCCGGCCGGGATCAACGCCGTAGCGCTTCAGCACGTCGGTGCCCGGGTCCGGGGCGTACTCGCCGGTGTCGATCCCATTGCGGATGACCCGCACCCGGTCCGGGGAGATGGCGGGATAGGCGGCGAGCACGTCCGCCCGCATGCCCTCCGAGACCGCCACCACCGCGGCGGCCGATTCGGCTGCCACCCGCTCGCACCAGCAGGACAGGGCGTAGCCGCCGCCGAGCTGCTCGGCCTTCCAGGGCCGGAGCGGCTCCAGCGAGTGCATCGTGACCACGTGCGGCACGCCGTAGAGCAGCGCGGCCAGGTGGCCGGCCAGGTTCGCGTACCAGGTGTGCGAGTGCACCAGGTCGGCCGGGGCGACGGCCGCGGTCATGGACAGGTCGGTGGAGATCGTCCGCAGCGCCTCGTTGGCACCGCCGAGCAGGTCCCACGGCCGGTGGGCAACCGCGCCGGGCCGGTCCGCGCCCTGGCAGTGCACCGTCAGGTCCACCAGGTGGGCCAGCTCGCGGGCCAGGTACTCCACGTGCACCCCTGCGCCGCCGTACACCTCGGGCGGGTATTCCCGGGTGAGCAGCGCCACCCGGAGCCGGCCGTGACCGGTGCCCGCGCTCACGCGGGCACCGGCTGGCCCTTGCCGACCACCGTGATGCCACCGGCGGACACCACGAAGCCGCGGGCCCGGTCGCGGTCCTTGTCCACCCCGACCTGGGCACCTTCGGGGACGACGACATTCTTGTCGATGATCGCGTCCCGCACCACGGCGTGGCGGCTGATGACCGTGTTGTCCAGGATGACGGACCGTTCGACCCTGGCCCAGCTGTTGACCCGGACGCCCGGTGAGAGCACCGAGTCGCGGACCAGCCCCCCGGACACGATGACGCCGTTGCTGATCAGACTGTCGAGCGCGCGCCCGATCCGGTTGCCGGAGTCGTGCACGAATTTCGCCGGCGGCTGGGAGGGGACATGGGTCAGGATCGGCCAGCTGTCGTTGTAGAGGTTGAACTTGGGCATGGGCGCGCAGAGGTCCATGTGGGCGTCGAAGTAGGCGTCCAGCGTGCCGACGTCCCGCCAGTAGGCGGCGTCCTCCGTGCCGGTGCCCGGCACCTTGTTGGTCGCGAAGTCATACACCTGCGCGCAGCCGTCGCGCACCAGCATCGGGATCAGGTTCCCGCCGAGGTCATGCCGGCTCGACTCATCGGCGGCGTCCTTGCGCAGCGCGTCCACCAGCACGTCGGTGGAGAAAACGTAGTTGCCCATGGAGGCCAGTGCCTGGCCGGGGCTGCCGGGGCGGGCCGGTGGATCGGCGGGCTTCTCCAGGAAGGCATCGATGGTGCGCCCGTCCCTGCCGACGCCGATGACCCCGAACTCGGTCGCCTCCTGGCGTGGCACCGGGATCGCCGCGACGGTCACCCCGGCGCCGTCGGCCACGTGCTGGTCGATGATCTGCTGCGGGTCCATCCGGTACACGTGGTCGGCGCCGACGACCACCACCAGGTCGGGCCGCTCGTCGTTGATCAGGTTCAGCGACTGGTAGATCGCGTCCGCGGACCCGGTGTACCAGTACGGGCCGAGCCGCTGCTGGGCCGGGACGGGGGTCACGTAGTTGCCCAGCAGGGCGCTCATCCGCCAGGTGGTGGAGATGTGCCGGTCCAGGCTGTGGCTCTTGTACTGGGTCAGCACGCACACCCGCAGGCAGCTGGCGTTGACCAGGTTGGACAGCGCGAAATCGATGAGCCGGTAGAGGCCGCCGAACGGGACGGCGGGCTTGGCACGGTCCGCGGTCAGTGGCGCCAGCCGCTTGCCGGCCCCGCCGGCGAGCACGATCCCCAGGATCCGCCGATGCGTCATCTCGGGCCTTCGCGGCCTGGCCCGCCCGTCCGTGCGCCCCACTGTCACCTCCCGGTCGGGAGGCCCGCCGCCCGATCTCACGCCGGTGCCCTGGTGCAGAGTCTTCCCCGAATTGGCCGGGTTCGTCACCAGCCAGCCGGGTTGCCGCGGCGGCGACATGAATCGTTCCGGGAGTCCGCGGCCCAACGGCGAGGCCTGGCGGTGAGGCCCGGCGATGGGGCCCGTCAGCGACCGGGGGTCCCGCCCGCGTTCCCCGCCGGGCCGGTCGGGCCCGCCGGGCCGGTCGGGCCCCGGCTGGCCGCTGACCGCGCCTTGAGCTCGCGCTCGATGGCCGCGACCAGGTCCGGGTTCGCGCTCAGGCCCCACAGGACGTCCGGCGGGATCCCGAGCTGGCGGCTTGCCTCCGCCACCACGGGCTGGGTCATGCCGAGGGTCTTCGCCAGCGCGCCGTCCCGCTTGTACGTCGGCGGCAGGTCATCGAGCGAGAGCTCGGCCGGGGTGTGGAATGCCCCGTCCGGCCCGGGGAGCCACGCCGTGCCGGTCGCCGTCACGCCGATCGCCGAGGTGAGGTTCTCCCGGCTGGAGTCCGCGAACTCCTCGCGTACTGACTTCTCGACGGCCCCGGCCACGAGGTGCCGGTTCGGGGCGAGCAGGGCGTTCCAGACGTATTCCGACCGGGCATGCCCCGGGTGGCGCAGCGCGAAGTCCAGGCCGTCGATCTCCGCACCGGGATCAAACCCCTCGATGCCGCGTTCGTGCCGGGCGAACTCGTCGGCGATGACGACATACCCGAGCTGGTCCGCGTCCCGGGCGCGAACCTCCACGTTCTCCCGGACACCCATGCCGCGCAGCTGAACCAGCCACGGCCCGTAGCCGTCGTCGGCGAACCAGGCGCCGGGGTTCCCGTCGAAGTAGGTTTCCAGGAAGGCGGTCCGCTGGTACAGCGTGGCCGGTGTCATCAGGCGCTTGCCACCGGTCGCGGCGTTCTCCCCGATGAGGAAGGCCGTCTGCTGCAGCTGCTCGATAAGCCGCTGCCGCCGGCCGGCATCCGCCTCGGCGAGCGCACGCACGACACATTCAAGATCGGCGTCGTGCTGCGCCGCGTCCAGATCCGCGACCTCCAGGCCGCGGTAGCGGGGAAGGATGCTCTCCAGCACCTCGGCGACCACGTCCGGCTCGGTGAACTTGAGCGCTTCCAGGAACTGCCGGGCAGCGGGGAAGTCCGCCACGGCCCGCCGGACGGTGGGTACGCCCGTCGCGGCCGGACCCGGGAGGTAGGCGGCAGGGCGGCCGCCGGCGTCAAACGGCATCACCTGGCTGCCGTCTTCGAGCCGGATGATCGGCCGTGACCGCGCGGGGCCGGGCTGCTCACCCGGGAGCACCGGTTCCTCCCACAGCGCGGGGCTGCGATGGAGAAAGGCATAGAAGCGCCCGATCCACGCGTTTGACTGCGCCGCCAGGAAGCCGCGTGTGACCCGCCCGGCCACCGCCTCCGGCGTGACTTCCCCGATGCCGATCTCTTCCCGCAGATACCGCCACAGCACGGGCGTCCCGTCTTCGGTGATGGACTCGTGCGCGAAGGCGAGCGGCCGGCCGGCTTCGCAGAGCGCACCGAGCTGGTCCGGGGTGAGAAGCTCGCGAAGTCCCGCGCCGCGGGCCAGCTTCAGGTCCCCGGCGGTGCCGTAGCCGCCCCCGGCGACGGGGATGAACTCGCCGGCGCCAAGCGCCGCCCGCACCGACTCGAACAGCGGGCGGAACATCGTGCCGGGCTGGAACCGCACGGGGTCGAGCGGCAGCGCCTGCAGGACGTCGGCCGTGAGGAGCCCGTCGTCGCGCAGTTCGGTGAGCACGTCGGTGAGCAGCGCGGCCGTCTCGCGCACCAGCGCCTGGTTCGACGGATCGTGCTCGGGGACGTTGTCGCGGGCCGGCGTCGTCCGGTAAGGACCCTGGACGCAGAAGCCGAGGAAGGTCTGCTTCTGCGTCGGGAAGAACACCACCAGCGGGGAATCATCACGCTTAACGAGCCTGCGGCCGCCTCGCGGGCTGCCAGCCAGGAAGGCGATCTCGACCCGGAGCGCCGGATGGCCAAGCTCCCCGAGCTGGCGGTGCCAGACGAACCACTCCTCGTCCGGATGGCCACTCCCCTTCGCCAGGGTGACGTGGCGGCTCCAGCCGGTACGGCTGACCGTTGTGCGCTCAAGGACTGAGGCGGTGACCGCGGCGCCGCGGACGCGCAAGCAGGCGATTTTCTCCAGGAACAGCAGGGTGGCGGGCTCGATCTGGTTCAGCGCGAAGGAGATCTCCGCGGCGGCCGTCGCCGCCGGGACGGTGTCATGGTCGAAGGGAAAGACGAACAGCGTCCCGGGCTCCGGCTCGGCCGGCGGATCGGCGGGAAACGGCCGGACGTAGTTCTCGATCCGGAAATGCTCGCCCGGACTGTGGACGCGCGGGGTCCTGGTGTACGCGTACACGGACTTGAACCCGATGCCGAACTTGCCGATCTTCGTGAGGTCCCCGGACTTCGCGCTCTTGCCGACCCCGCAGACGCCACGAACATCGGCTTCGGTGAAGGGCCGGCCATCGTGCCTCACCTCCAGGCGATCGTCGAAGAGCTCGAAGGTCAGCTCGGTCGCCCCGGCATCCTCGGCGTTCTGGATCAGCTCGAAGATGAAGTGGGTGCGCTCGCTGTAGAGCTGGCCGAGCAGATCGAGCACGGCCGTGTCCCAGCCGTAGCGGCCGATGTTCTCGTCGCGGATCTTCTCGTAGTCAGCTGACACCGATGACCTCCAACGGAGGGTCTTCCCATTCCAGATGCTACAGATTATTGTCGTGGCGCGACGAAACTGTGGTGCAAAGGAGCTTCGATGGCGCACCCGGCACTCAGTCCGGAGTTTTTCAGCCCGGCCCTGGTGGACAGGCAGGCCCGCGCCGACGGCTCGGTCCTGCTGCGCAGCCGGCAGCCACTCGGTCCCTACCCGGCCACCATGACCGAGGTGTTCGCCGCCGGGGCACGCAGCCACCCGGAGCGGACGCTGGTCGCCCAGCGGGCCGGCGGGGGCTGGCGGGCCCTGTCCTGGGGCGAGGCCGCCGCCCAGGTCAAGACGCTCGCTGATGGGCTGGCCGGCCGGGGTGTCCCGGGGCGCCCGATCATGATCTTGTCTGGCAACTCTATCGAGCATCTGGTGCTCACCCTGGCGGCCTTCGCCATCGGCAGCCCGGCGGTCCCGGTGAGCGTGGCCTACTCGCTGCAAAGCAGCGACCACGAAAAGCTGCGCCGGATCGCCGCCCTGGTCACCCCGGCGGTCGTGTTCGCCGAGGATTCCCAGGCGTTCGGCCCGGCCCTGGCCGCCGTGCGGGAGGCGTGCGCAAGCCAGGAGCCGGCCGGCGACCCAGTCGTGGTCACCGTCGACGGCGCGGGCGGCTCCCTGGCGTGGCGGGAATTGCTGGCCGGGCAGGCCGGGCAGGCCGGCCGGGCGCCGGCGCCGCTTTCCCCCGATACGGTCGCCAAGCTGCTGTTCACCTCCGGGTTGACCGGGGAGCCCAAGGCCGTTGTCACCAGCCACCGGATGCTGTGCGCCAACCAGCGGTCGATGAGCCAGATCTGGCCGTTCCTGGCCGAGCAGCCACCGGTCCTGCTGGACTGGCTTCCGTGGAGCCACACCTTCGGCGGCAGCCACAACGTCGGGATGGTCCTGCAGCACGGCGGCAGCCTGTACATCGACGACGGGCGGCCGGCTCCGGGCCTGCTGGACCGGACCTTGCGCAACCTCGGCGACGTGGCGCCGACGGTGTATTTCAACGTGCCGGCCGGGTACTCGCTGCTGGTGCCGCGGCTGGCCGCCGATCCCGCGCTCGCCCGGCTCTTCTTCCGCGAACTCCGGGTCGTCTTCTATGCCGCCGCGGCCCTCCCGCAGCAGATCTGGGACGACCTGCTGGCGCTCGCCGGATTCGCCGCAGGCCACCCGGTGGCGGTCACCACGTCCTGGGGCACCACCGAGACCGCGCCGGCGGCGACGTCCGCGCACTTCCGGTCGGGGCGGTCCGACTGCATCGGCGTCCCGCTGCCCGGGGTGGAGCTCAAGCTCGTCCCGGCGGATGGCAAGCACGAGATCCGGGTCCGCGGCGCGAACGTGACCCCCGGCTATTACCGCCGGCCCGACCTGACCGCGGCCGCCTTCGACGACGAGGGCTTCTACCGGACCGGGGACGCCGGCGAGCTGATCGACCCGGCAGTGCCCGCGCAAGGCCTGCGCTTCGCCGGCCGGATCGCGGAGGACTTCAAACTCGACACGGGCACCTGGGTCAACGTGGCAGCGGTCAAGTCCGCGCTGCTCTCGGCCTGCGGCGGGGTCCTGCAAGACTGCGTCGTGACCGGCCACGACCGCGGCTACGTGGCGGCGCTGGCCTGGCTGAACCCGGTCACCGCCGGGCAGCTCGCCGGGCAGGCGGGGGCGGCCGGGTGGGCCGGGGGGGCAGACGTGGACCCGGCGGGGCTGCTCGACGACACCCGGGTGCGGGCCCATCTCGCCGAATCGCTGGCCACGCTCAACCAGGGAGCCTGGTCGTCGCGACGGGTCGCGCGGCTGCTGCTGCTCGGCGAGCCACCCCAGCTCGACGCGGGCGAGATCACCGACAAGGGTTATGTGAACCAGCGCGCCTGCCTGACCCGGCGGGCCGCGGATGTGGCCGCGCTCTACCGCGACGCCGACCACCCGCGAGTGATCATGCCCGCCGGGGGCTGACCCCCGGGAACTGTCCCCGCCGGCGGCTGACCCACCCGGGGGACTGCCCCGCCCGCAGGCCGGCCACCCGTCCTGTTTCCGGGCCAGCGAACGAAGACGAAGCGAGCGAGGTTCGGCGGTTACACCTGGCTGGCCATGGCGACCTGGCAAAGCTCCGGCATCTTGCCCTCGGCGGCGTTGGCCGCGATCCGCACCCCGGCCCAGGCCAGCGCGAGGCCGTAGGCGGCGGCGCAGACCGTGAGCACAGGTGCGCGGATCGCCAGCGGGGCGCCGGCGCTGAGTACCGCGGCGACGATCACCGGGGCGGCCAGCGCGGGCACGCCGAACAGGGTGCCGATGCTCGCCGCCACCCGGCTGGACCCGTAGCCCGGTGCCGAGGTGTAGATGGGGGTGCCGGCCCGCTTGGCCATCGGGTAGGCGCCGGTGACCGTGATGATGTTGCTGAGGGCCAGGGCGGCGCCGAGCGCGGCCAGGGTGACCGGCATGGTCTCGAACCCGAAGGCCGGGGACCCGGCCGCGGCCCCGAGGCCGAAGGTCACCGCGATGAGCAGCGGTACGCCGATCACCGCGAGCACGATGTTCTGGCCGGAGAGGTAGGCGCGCATCGCGTAGCGGTCGGTCAGCGCGGTGGCCTCCATGACGAACGACGGCCCGGTTGACCCGACCGTGTTCGCGTGGAAGAGCCCGATGAACGCCGCGCCGAGGACCGCGCTCAGGAACGTCACGGCGGGATGGCGTACCGGGCCGATGATGGAACTGATGGCCGCGGCGACCGTGATGACCGCGGTCATGCCCCAGTAGACGAGCGAGATGGGCTCACGGCGCTGGTAGATCCAGAACCGGGCGGCCACCGCGCCGCGCAGGCCGTACCTGGCCAGCGGCAGCGCGGCGGTGCGCACCTGCGACGAGCCGGTGGAGGAGTCGGGAGAGACCAGCGCGCGGCTCAGCGACCGGATCCACAGCCAGCCGAGCACCACGATGACGGTGGCCAGCAGCCCGAGCCGCAGCAGGGCGGTCCCGATGTGCCCGTCCGAGGCGTCCTGGATCGCGTGCGCGGCCAGGCCCGGCGGCAGCCAGCGCATCCACGCGTCGAAGCCGTTGAAGCTCGCGGTGGTCAGCTTCCCGGTGGCGGCCAGTTTCGGCACCACCTGGGTGAAGAACTCGTAGCCGGCGATGATCGGGATGAACATGAAGACGGCCAGGTCCTTGCCGCGGCGGGAGCGCAGCAGCCCGGCCATGCTGGTGGTCACGAACCGGGCCAGCGTGATGCAGAACAGCACCTGCAGCGGCACCGCCACCAGTGCGATGAGGATGCCGAAGCCGCGGGCCAGCCCGATCAGCACCCCGAGCAGGCCGATCACGTTGGCGGCCGGCCAGGCGCCGGTGGCCGAGGCGGCCAGCAGCCCGGTGGCGAGCGGACGGGTCCGCAGCGGGTACAGGGCCATGGTCGCCGGATCCAGGGTGCTGTCCAGGCCGAAGGCCAGCAGCGGCACGATCAGCCAGCCGAACGCGAAGAAGGTGAACATCACCGAGGTCAGATCCACCGCGGTGCTCTGGCCGTGCAGCGAGGCCAGCAGCGCGAACATGCCGATCGCGGTGAGCCCGGCGAAGGCTGTGCTGGTGATGAACGAGGCCTTGGCGCGGCTGGACGACCGCAGCGCGTTGGCCAGCAGGCGAAGCTTCAGCTGGACGAGGAGCCGAGCCATGACAATCCCTCCTCGCTTGCCTTGGAACCGACCAGGTTGACGAACGCCCGTTGCAGGGTCTTACCGCCCCGCACCTGTTCGGTGGTGCCAGTGGCCACGATCTGGCCCTGGCTGATGATGGAGACGTGGTCGCAGACCTGCTCGACCAGTTCCATGACGTGGCTGGAGAACAGCACGGTCGAGCCCGAGCCGACATAGTTGGTCAGCATCCGGCGGATCGCGTCGGCCGATACCGGGTCCACGCCCTCCAGCGGCTCGTCGAGGAACAGCACCGACGGGTTGTGGATCAGCGCGCAGCCGAGGGCGGCCTTCTTGCGCATGCCGGTGGAGTAGTCGGCGACCAGCCGCTTCGCATCGGTGGTGAGGTCCAGCACGGCCAGGAGCTGCTCGGCCCTCGATCGCGCCTCGGCGACCGGCAGGCCGCGCAGCCGGCCGGCGTATTCCAGCAGTTCCTCGCCGCTGAGCCGGTCGAACAGCCGGGCTTCGGCCGGCACCACGCCGATGATGGCCTTGGCGGCGGGCGGGTCGGCCCACACGTTCAATCCGTTGATCAGGATCTGGCCGGAGTCCGGCCGCAGCAGGCCGGTCATCATCGACAGCGAGGTCGTCTTCCCGGCCCCGTTCGGCCCGACCAGCCCGGCGAAGGAGCCGGCCGCGATCTCCAGGTCGATCCCGGCCACCGCCTCCTTCGCACCGAAGCTCTTGCGCAGTCCGAGAACCTTGATCGCTGGTTCGCCCCTGATCGCCCGCTTGGGGGGCTGCGTGGTCCGGGCGACGGCTGGTCGCGTGGCCTTGCCGGCCGCGCTGCCGTCCTTGATCTTCCCGTTGGGCGCGGTCGCGTCCCGGACGGACAGGACCGGGTGCGCCATGAGTGATGGCCGGATCGGATCGCGGCCGGGGACCATCACCGGGGCAGGGGCCGCCATGACCGGCCGCTGGATCTGCTCGCGAGCGGCTGCCGGCTGCTGGGCCTGCTCGCGACCGGGCCCGTCCGTCCGCCAGTCCCGGAGCCGGTCGGGCAGGAACAGGGTCAGGGCGGTGATGAAGGCCAGGATCTTGGAGGTCACGTTCATCGTGATGGGCAGCGCGGCATTCGGGTAGCCGAAGCCGGACAGGGCCCAGATCCCGAACACCCCGATCATCAGCGCGAAGCAGAAGCACGTGGACCTCCGCACCCGCACCATGGGCGACAGGGTGAGCAGCGACAACGTGGTGATCTCGATCAGGAACAGGGGCGTGAAGAATACCGCCCGGTACAAGGCCGGGTCGGGGAACAGCGGCGGGTAGGTCTTGGCCATCACGATGAAATCGAAGGGCAACTCGAAGATCATCGGTGCGGCCATCGCGCCGACGACCGCGCTGCCCAGCCTGGTCTGGTACCGGTACCCGGTGCGGGTCATGATGACGCCGAAGATGGCCGCCGCGGCCAGCAACGTCACCGGGGCGATGGGATTGGTGACCATCGACTGGATATGGGGATAGTCGCGCACGAACTGCCGGACGTAGACCGACAGCCCGACCGCGAACGCGATGAGCGAGATGACCCACAGCGAGAACATGAGGACCACGACCGAGGTAGGCGGCCGGGTGGCCCGGACGGGCCGCCGCAGCCGGAAGCCCGCATAGGCCGCGCAGCCCGCGGCGGCCAGCAGGCCGGCCGCGAGTTCAATCCTGGCGTCTCCGCCGTAGCTGACCCATCCGCCGTTGAGGCTACTCATGGGGATCGCCTGCCTTCTGACTGTGCCTGAACCTTAAAGTGATATCACTATGCTAGGCATGTGATACCAGCCGTGTCAAACGGGAGGATTCCGGCGGTCCGGCAGCGGCGGCCGCCGTCGGCGGCGAGGTAGCGCTTCCCGCCACGCCGGAAGTCGTTGCCTTTTGAGGCTGATATCAATATGCTAAGCGTGTGGTATCACCTGTCAACCGGAGGTGGCTCAGATGGCGTCCCAGGTTCTAGGCCCAGCGAGTAACCAGCAGCCCGGCAGCCAGCCGTCTCCCGGCCAGCCGTCTCCCGGCCAGCCATCCTCCGGCCCGCCGGTAACGGAGCGTCCGGCGCGGGGCCTGTCGGGCATGCGGATGCTGGTGGTGGCCATCGTCGTGCTGCTGGCCGGGGTGGCGCTGGCCGTGCAGGCAGGTCACGAGCATGGCGGCGTCGCCAAGACGCTGATAGTGCTCTGCGTCCTTGCCTTCCTCGTCGGCCTCCTGGCGCTGCGGGGCCTGACCGCCGTGGTGCCGGGCCAGGCCCGCGTCGTCCAGCTGTTCGGCAAGTACCGCGGCACGATCCGCGAGCCTGGCCTGCAGTGGGTCAATCCGCTCACCGATCGCATCAGGGTATCGACCCGGATCCGCAACCAGGAGTCCGCGCAGGCCAAGGTCAACGACGCCGATGGCAACCCGATCGAGATCGCCGCCGTGGTCGTCTGGCAGGTCCGCGACACCGCCAACGCCGTCTATTCCGTTAACGACTTCACCCAGTTCGTCACCATCCAGGCCGAGACCGCCGTCCGCCACATCGCCTCCAGCTATCCCTACGACAACCGCGGCAGCGGCGCGATGTCGCTGCGCGACAACGCCGACGAGATCACCAGCCAGCTGTCGGCTGAGCTCACCGCGCGGGTCAGGCCGGCCGGCGTAGACATCATCGAGACACGCCTCACCCGGCTGTCCTACGCCCCGGAGATCGCCCAGGCCATGCTGCGCCAGCAGCAGGCAAGCGCGGTCGTCGGCGCGCGGCAGCGCATCGTCGAAGGCGCAGTCGGCATGGTGCAGCTCGCGCTGCAGCGGCTGGAGAGCGAAGGCGTCGTCGAGCTGGACGAGGAGCGGAAGGCCGCGATGGTGTCTAACCTGCTCGTGGTCCTGTGCAGCGAGCAGGCGACCCAGCCCATCGTCAACACCGGCACGCTCTATCAGTGACCGCGGGCACGGTAACGCTGACGGCAGGGACGGGGGGAACGCGGTGAGCGAGCGCAAGGGCGTGCTGCTGCGGCTGGATCCCGCCGTGCACGACGCGCTGGCCAGATGGGCGGGCGACGAGCTGCGCAGCACCAACGCCCAGATCGAGTTCCTGCTGCGCCGGGCACTGGCCGACGCGGGCCGGCTGCCCGCGCATGCGCGGCAGATGCGCCCCCGTGGGCGGCCGCGCGGCAGCCCGGCCGAGGCCTCGTGAGCGCCGATGCGGGCAAGCGCGGCGATGGTCGCGGTGAGACCGCGGCACAGTCCAGGTTTCACGCGTACGCCGTGCAGCGAAGCCGACGGTATCCGTCCCGGCGACAACTGCTTCGCCGTTTGCGGCGGAGCTCCTTGCCCGACTACTGTCCAAGCTGAGTTCGTTCAGGAGCGCTGTCGCAGCGCACGGCTAAGGAGGTGAGTCCGATTCTCGTTCACAGTCGGGTGCTCACCCCTTCACGCTGGAGCCGCTAGCGCTTCGTCGTCATCGGTCCTTGGGTGCCCGTGTCTCGGATGCACTGAAGGGACCATGACATGTCGCAATTTCACGAATCGCTCCCGTCGTCCGGGGGCAAAGCCCCATCCTTCACGCTTGACTCGGTGCGACGTACCTCGCACCCGCAGCTGGCTCACTCCGTTGCTCTGGTTCTCGGTGGTGGTGGGGCTGCCGGAAATGCCTGGGAGATCGGGATCATCGCCGGCCTGGCCGAAGCTGGTCTCGATTTGACGCAGGCCGCCGATTTGGTGGTCGGCACCTCGGCCGGTGCCACCACGGCAGCGCAGGTGCGCAGCGGTATACCGGCGGCCGAACTGCTGGCCTCGGCGCTGTCCCCGCCGGTTCGGCCGGCCGGGCAGAACCGGGAACGGGCGCCGTCCCTGCCGATGACCACGGTGTTCGAGCGGATGAGGGCCATCGGCGCCGCCGCCACCTCGGCAGCCGATCTACGACGAGCGATGGGCGCGTTCGGGCTGGAGAGCGACTCCACACTCGCACCCGGGGCGGGACAGCGGCGCGCCATAGTCGCCGCCAGGTTGCCTGGCCCGCAATGGCCGGACAGGGCGATGATCGTGACGGCCGTCGACGCGCATACCGGCGAGTTGGCTGCGTTCGACCGCGATTCCGGCGTCGACCTGGTGGACGCGGTCACCGCGAGCACCGCGCTGCCCGGTCTGGTCCCCACGGTTAGCATCAACGGCACTCGCTACATCGACGGTGGCGTGCGCTCCCCCGACAACGCCGACCTTGCCTGCGGCTATGCGAACGTCGTGGTGCTCTCGCCGTTGGGCGGACGGAGCCAGACACCACCGGAACGGGGCGCGGACCCGGCAGGCCAGTTCGAGGGCCTGCGCAGGCCACCGGAATGGGGCGTGGACCTGGCAAGCCAGGTCGAGGCCCTGCGCAAGCAGGGCAGCCGTGTCGAGGTGATCACGCCTGACGCCGATTCCCGGGCCGCAATGGGCACGAACCAGATGGATCCGGCGACCCGCATCCCCGCCGCCCGTGCCGGTTTCGCCCAAGGCAAGCAGGAAGCGACCCGCGTGGCGTTCCCCTGACGGTCGCACACCGCCGCCCAGCCCAAAGACGATCATCGCGACGGTCAGATTGCCAACGAAGGCAAGGACGATCGGGCACACCGCCCACAGGCCGATGATCGCGATCAGCAAGTGCCGCTGCGGAAGGTTCCGCAGCTGATTTACCAGAGCGGCACCGATGAATGCGCCGACCCCTAGGGCGCCCCACATGAGGCCCAAGGCAGACGCGCCGGCGCCCAACGTCCCGCGGACGTATAGCGGAAGCACTACCTCAACCGGCAGGTAGAAGAAGTTGAAGAAGAACTCGACCACCAGCAGCCGGGCAGCTACCGGACGGCGCCGCAGGATGCGCCAGCCCGATTCCCGGGACGTTGGGCGCCGGGGCGCGGCGCCGGCTTCGACGGCCCGCGGGACCGATATCAGGACGGCCGCCAGCAAGATCAGTGCGCCGCAGGCATCGAAGAAGAGCGCGACGCCAGCACTTGTGGTGGCGACGATCACGCCGCCCAGAACCGGGCCCACGATGTAGAGCGCGAAGGTGGCGTTGAGCCCCAGCAAGCCGTTGACGGCGAACCGGCCTGTCCCGCCCGCCATGGACGTGGCCAGGCCAGCGCGAGGACGGTGGACAGCAAGAACGGCGCCGCCTCGACCAGCCCGATGGCGATGGCGCTCGGCACGTTCCCGTGAATCGAGAGTGTCTGCACGGGCATTGCGACGATGATCATGCCGGTGCCGGCGCTGGCGAGGAGATCTCCCAGCAGGAGACCAGCCACGTGCCGGTTGCGCAGCACATCCCGGTAAGCCCGGTTGGGCTCATGGGCCGCGGCGGCGGACACGGGCTGGTCTCCTCGGACGTTCCTATCAGCGCCGGCCGGTGTCCTCGCTACTGACGGTCGTGGCATCCTGGGCGAGCGCCATCGCCGGGCCGACCTCGGCTGCCGTGCCCGCGGCCGCCCACGCGAACCCGTCCGGGTCGGTGAAGGGCCCGGCATCGCCGGCAATCGTGAGCCGGTGCGATCCGGTGCCGTCGGCGGGGACGCCGGCGTCCTTGGCGAGGGCACGGCGCCCGTAGAGCGCCAGCCTGACGGGGCTCGACGGGGTGGCGAACTCGACGTACTTGCGGCCAAAGCTCTTCGCCACGGCCAGGCCGCGGTCAACGTAGAACCGCTTGCTCGCGGCCATGTCCGCGACTCCCAGCAGGAGCACGATCTCATCGATCTGGACGCTGGCCGGGCCGGTGTCCTTCTTCGCCGAGGTCGCGACCTTCCAGATCGTCCCGTCCGGGGCCTGGACGACGCCGCCGTAGCCCCAGAACGACTTCGCGGCCGGCTTCAGCGGAGTGGCGCCGGCGTCGAGGGCGGCGCCGATGAGGCCGTTGACGGTGGCTGGCTGGGACACCGTGAGCGAGAGCGTGAACCCACGGAAACCGGTCGCCGGTGCCTGCGAGGCCCGCAGGCGCACCTGGGTGCCCAAACCGAAGGCGGTGGTGTAGAAGCGGTCGGCGGCCGTGAGGTCGGCCACCTCGAGTGTGACGGATTCGATGGAAGTCATGACGGTCACGCTAATGAAGGCCCGGTGACCGGTGCTTCTCGATTCCTGACCGGTACGGTCACCCGTTTCGGTGGACGCGGAACACGCGGCCGCCCCGAATATCGCCCGACGCCTCACCAGGTGGCCAGGTAGACGAACTCAGCAGCAGGCCGGTCGAGCCACTGCACGATCCGCATAGCCAGGTCCATGCCGGTGGCGAACTTCGCGGTGCGCAACGCGGTTAGCTGATTGGCGCTGCATCCGAGGAGCACTGCGAGGGCCGGCCAGGTCAACCCCTCCTGGCGGCGTTTGTCGTCCATGGCGGCGTGGAGCAGCTTGAGAGACCAGCGGAGCCGACGGTCGGGGCCGGCTTCGGGCAGCGCGAAGCGCGCCCGTCCCCGCTCGCGCCCCGGAGGAAGCTCTCGGGGGCCCGCCCCAGCCACCGCAGCATGAAGAGGGCGTGCTGGCAGCTGGTCCTTGGCTTCTTCGCCATGCCGGTGAGCGTAGAAGGGCTGATGGGTGGTCCCGGCGCCGGTCGTTGAGGTCGGACGACAGTTCCCAGATCTGGTCGGCGACGCCTTCCAGCTAAGGCCGAGCTCGCTGCGGCGGGCGTCGAGCGCCAGATAGAGCGCACCAGCATCGAATGGGCGGATCGAAGGGGTCGCCACCCGACCAAGTATGTCGCCGTCCCGAACAGGCGAGCAGCGCGTCCGCCATCCGACGATCCACGGATGCCCAAACCGGCCCACGCCCCGGCAGACGGACCTGCTGCGCCTGGTCGCCGCCGGGCACACCAACGCCCAGATCGCCCGGCGGCTCGGCCTGTCCGAGGGAACCGTGCGCACCCACCTGGAAAACATCTACAGCAGGCTGCAGGTCTCCAGCCGCGCCGCCGCCGTCACCCACGCCTTCCCAGACCGGGCCGCGTAGGGCGCGCGTGGCTTGCACGTCACGGCCTGCGTGAAGACGCGGTCAGGCGGGCTGCCACAGCTCGACCCGGTTGCCCTCCGGATCGGTGACCCAGCCGAACCGGCCGACACCCTCCATGTCCTGCGTTTCTTCGGCCACGTCCGCTCCCTTGGCGCGCAATTGCGCGAGCATCGCATCCAGGTCGCGGACCCGGAAGTTGAGCATGGTCTGCTGGGCGCGGGACCCGAAGTAGCCGGTCTGGGACTCGAACGTCGCGAACACCGTCAGCCCGGCTCCCTGACGCCACAGGCCGTTCTCATCGGCGTCCAGGCCCAGGCAATCGCGATACCACGCGCCCAGGGCCGCCGGGTCGGCGGCCCGCATGAAGTATCCACCTATTCCAAGCACACGTTCCATGCCGCTAGCTTGCCAGCACGGCGATCGGGCGGGCTGGCACCACACCATCGCCCGTTGGGCCTGATCAGCACGGAAAGCGCGGTGAGCCAGAGAGCGGAGAACAGGAGGCTGCCGAGGATGTCGGTCGGGTGGTGCTCACCGCGGTACATGCGGGAGATCGCGACCAGGACCGGCATGGCGATCGCGGGGATCAGGAACAGCCACCGCCACCAGCCGCGGGCGTGGCCGATGACCAGGATCGCCACGGCGGCGTAGAGGCAGCAGGTGGCAGCCATGTGCCCGGACGGGTAGGCCGAGGTCGGCAGCTGATGGTCGAGGTGGGTGACGTCCGGCCGGGGCCGCTTGACGACCGCGGCGGCGGTCAGGAACGCGGCAAGCTCCCCGGCCATGACCACGGCGATAAAGACGACCGGCCGCCAACGCCGGGTGACGGCGAGGAAGACCACGCAGGTGGCGAGGGCTGCGATCAGGATCGCCTGGGTCGCGCCGAGGGTGCTGAAGACCAGGCTCCAGCGGTCCCAGCCGGGTGTGCGGTGGGCGGCGAACCAGTGCGGGATCGTGTGGTCGCCCAGCACATTGCCGTTCCCGTACCTGGTCACCAGTTCGCCGGCGCCGATGACGACACCCAGGATCAGCACCCAGGCGACCGCGATCCCGGCCGCGGCGCGGCCCCGGCCGCGGATGCGCGCGTTGCCCCTGGCGGGCTCCGGCTGGGCCGGCCTGAGGTCGGCGCGGGCCTCGGGCTCCAGCCCCTCGGTCACCGGGCCGGTCACCGGCAGGCCGGCCGCGTCCCGGGTCAACTCGAAGGCGAACGCGGTGAGGCCGAGCCAGGCGATCCCGACCGCCCACGCGCCCACCACGTCGGACACGAAGTGCACGCCGAGCAGGATCCGGCTGATCCCGATCAGGGCGACGAGGGCGACGATCACGGTGATGAACGTGGCCCGCCACCGGCCTCGCGCCGCGGGCAGGAACACGAGCAGCACCGCCCCGTAACAGACGATCGAGCCGAGCGCGTGCCCGCTGGGGAAGCTGTTGCCGATGCCGTGGGCGACCGGGTGCGCCACCACCGGGCGCAGCCGGCCGACCAGCGATTTCAGGACCGGGTCCAGGATGAGCGCACCAGCGCCGGTGACCAGCAGGTAGACCGCCAGCCGCCACTGCCGCCGGAGCGCCAGCACGACGGCCGCGGCCCCGACGACCGTCCACAGCACGCCATCGCTGCCCAGCCAGGTCACCGCCTTGACCACCGCGATGAGCGCGGCGTTGCCGGCGATCAGGCCGTTGATGCCGGCTGCGGCGCCGTGGTCGGCCGACTCCAGCGGGGGCCAGCGCAGGCGCACCAGGACGAGCAGGACCGCGAAGATCAGCGCTGCGGCGGTGACGGCGGCCAGCGGCGCGAGGCTGCGCCGCTGGCGGCCGAGGGAGCGAGATGACATGAACACCAAGCTGCCCACCCCCCACGGGTTCACACCATGCACGTTTCACCCCTGCATACGCGGGTGTGGTCCGGGCAGTAGGTGAGACGATGCGAGGCGTCAGGGTCAGGGTCAGGAGGTGCGCGACCGTGTGGGAGCGGCTCGAACGGTACGAGATGAAGTACCTGGCGCGTCGTGCCGGAACCGCGGAACCAGGCCAGCCCCCAGATCCGTCCCGGCCCATCGGCACCGACCTGCTGCCGCAGATCGAGCACATCGTCGTCCTGATGATGGAGAACCACTCCTACGACAACTACCTCGGCATGCTCCGCGGCCGCGGCGAGGGCTTCCCGCTCGGAGCCGACGGCGAGCCCGCCGTGTCCAACCCGGGCGCCGACGGCGAATTCGTGCGCGCGCACCACATGACCTCCACCGTCCAGCATCCGCAGTCGCCCTCGCAGAGCTGGCACGCGAGCCACCTGCAGTGGTGGCACGGGACCTGCCGGGGGTTCGTGGCGGGCAACCAGGAGGTGCTGCCCGATGCCGATCCCGCCATCAGCATGGGTTACTGGACCGAGACCGACATCCCCTTCTACTACGGCCTGGCCCGGACCTTCCCGCTCCCCGATCACTGGTTCAGCTCATGCCTGGGGCCCACGTTCCCCAACCGCCGCTTCCTCATCGCGGGAACGGCGCACGGCCTCATCGATGACCTGCCGTTCGACCTGCTCGACTACCCGCCCGCCGGGACCATCTTCGACCTGTGTGCCAAGCACGGGATCTCCTGGGCCAACTACCACGCGGTGCCCGGGGACAAGCGCATGGCCCGGCGTTATGCCCATCACACGCGCCGGATGGCCCGGCGGCGGCGGCTCCGGATGGCCAGGTCGCTGCGGGGCGTGACCGACGGAGTCCAGAAGGACCTGCAGTTCACCGCCAACGTCTTCCCGCTCGGCATCGCGCGGTACATGCTGCACGTCCGCAGCACCGACGAGTTCTTCGCGGATGCCGACGCCGGCACGCTGCCTTCGTTCTGCATCGTGGACCCTGATTTTGACGTCTACTCCGAGGAGAACCCGCAGGACATCCGGAGGGGCGAGAGCTTCGCCGCCGAGGTGATCACCCGGGTGATGCACGGCAAGGGGTGGCCGCGCACCCTGTTGATCTGGGTGTACGACGAGCACGGCGGCTACCACGATCATGTCCCGCCGCCCGCCGCGGCGCCGCCCGATGACGTGGAGGGGCGCAGCCTCGCCGACAGCCCGTCGCGGCTGCAGCGGCTGCTGCGGGTGATCCTCCCCGGCCCCGTCCACAGTGCGGAGATCGAGACCGAAGGGCCGCGCCGCTACGACCGGTACGGGTTCCGGGTGCCAGCCGTGGTCGTGTCGCCGTACGCGCGGCCGGGCTACGTCCTTTCCGATGTGCTCGACCACACATCCGTGCTCAAGCTGGTCGAGGAGAAGTGGAACCTGCCCGCGCTGACCGCGCGGGACGCGGCGGCGGTCTCGCCGCTCGGTGCGCTGGACCTGGCCTGCCCGCCGGCCTTCCTCGACCCCCCGCCGCTGCCGGAACCCGGCTTGAAGTGGGGCTCCTGGTAGCTGGCCCGGCCGGCCATGCCCGCGCCGGCGGTTGGCCTGCCAGCTCCTACAGACCGCGCTGCGGCTCGCGCAGCGCTCCCGCCGGTGCTTGCGGATGTCCGCCCCGCGCGGCTGCTCCGCGTTCGGCTTCGGCGTTGATTTCGCTGCCAAGCAGCACGGCAATCCCGGTGAGGTAGAACCAGAAGATCAAGATGACCACACCGGCGAAGGCGCCGTAGGTCTTGCCGTAGGAGCCGAATCTGGCCACGTAGAACGAGAAGCCGAGCGAGGCGAGCAGGAAGATGGCCGTGCCCACGAGGCCTCCCGGGCTGATCCATTGCCAGCGCGGCGATGCCCGGTTCGGCCCGTAGCAGTAATAGACCGAAAACAGCAGCGAGATCGCGATGATCGTGGCGATCCAGCGCACCGCCGTCCATACGGCGATGAAGGCCGTCCCGGCCAGCGGCGTATGGCTTTGGATCACCGAGCCGAGGGGGACGCTGAAGACGACCAGCCCGGAGGCGATCCCGCCGAGCACCACTGTGGCGAGCATCAGCGGGAAGGCGAGCAGCCGCTTGGCCAGGAACTTGCGGTCGGCGGGCACGTCATAGGCCACATCCAGCCCCGTCTCCAGCGCGGCCATGCCGCCCGAGGCGCCCCACAGCGCCACCACCACGCCAATGATGACCGCCGCCAGTGAGCCGGCCGACGACCGGCCGGCCGCGGAACGGACGGCCTGGCTGAACACTTCCGACGCTCCGGGTGGCAGCGCCTTGGCCAGGCCATCGACCAGCCGGTGCACCACGCCGGCGCCGACCTGTATCAGGCTGGCCAGGCCCAGCAAGGCGATCAGCGCCGGGAACAGGGCCAGGAACCAGTAGTAGGCCAGGCTGGCGGCCATCATCGTGCAGCGGTCGGCCTTGAACGCCTTGGAACTGCGCTTGAGGGTGTCGCGCCAGCCGCTCCCGCCGCCCGCTGAGCGCTCCTGGGAGACAGGCGGCTGCGCGCCGTCGCCAATGTGCTCCATGCTGTCCCCCTCCCTGCCGGTGAGTGCCTGCCTCTACCCACCCTCCGGCGGGCCTAACACGGCCGGTGCAGCGGACGAACACCCGAACGAGCCAGACGGTGACGAGGTGCCTAGTGCTCCGGCGGCGGTGCTCCAGGAGAACTGGCCGGCCGCGGTGACGGCGTTTCGGGCCGGGTTCGGCGGGTAGCCAGACGTCCGCCCGGGCGCAGACACGACCACGTACTCCGCGAGCAGATCGCTCACCTCGCGGCCAGATCAGGCTCCGAAACCAGCCAGCGCCGTTCGCGGGCGCGAGAGGGGAAATAGACCATGTACATCGGTATCGGGACGATAGTGATCATTGTCATCATCGTGCTTGTCATCCTTGCGCTGCGCAGGCGCGTTTGACCGCTGCGGTGGGCGATGACCTGCGTGGCGCTGGCAATCCCTGGCAAGGGCCTCGCGCGCGAACTCTTCGTGCGAGGGCACACCTTGGGTGTCGGGATGGAGGTCGGCATCCACCACGACGTCGAGCCAGGTTTCGAGCTCCTCGTCGCCGCTCAGCCGGACCTCGATCCCGGGTGGCGTGACGCGCTCGTGCGCGCCGGTGAGGGCCAGGCCGAGCACGTTCTCGAACGAGACAAGCCGGTAGCCCCGCCCGGTCAGGAGTTCGCTAGCCTGCTGGGGCCAGCCGCCGTTTGGCTTGCTCGTAGAGACCGGCTGGCAGCGGTCCCTTCTCCGCGACGGCCAGGTTGGCACGGAGATGGCCGATGTTGGACGTGCCGACGATGGTGCTCGACAGATCGGGGTGGCTGAGCGTGAAGCGGAGCACGAACTCGACCCGGGGCATGTCGCCGAGGAGGCTGTCCACGCCGGAGGACTCCCAGCGGCGCTGGCCTTCGCCTTCGGGCAGGCCGAGCGGCCCCTGCCGCCAGTCCTTGTCCCCGGCCGGCCCGCCGCGGGCCGCGCCGCCGCGGATCAGCGTCCCGGCCCCGGCCGCGGCAGCGGCGGTGATGAGTTCCTCATGCTCGCGCTGGACGGCCGAGTAGGGGATCTGGAACACGTCGAACACACCCATGGCGATCTGGTCGGGCAGGTGCGGCAGGATCCCCGACATCCCGATGAACCGGACCTTCCCCTCCTCGCGCAGCGACACCAGCGTCTCGATGGTCCCGTCCGCCGCCATCTGCGCAGGGCTGGGCGACATGTGCACCTGGACCAGGTCCAGCCGGTCGGTGCGGAGCCTGCGCAGGCTCTGCTCGACCCCTTCCCGGACGTTGCCGCCGCGGTAGTCGTGCGGGAACGGCGGCCTGGCATCGGGTGGCGGATCACCGAGCAGGCATCCGCACTTGGACGCCAGGAAGTATTCCTCCCGGCGGTGACCGAGATAGCGGCCGATGAGCTCCTCGCTGCGGCCGTAGTCGATCGAGGTGTCGATCAGGTTGATCCCCTCGTCGAGGACCGCGTTCAGCAGCCGCCCCGCGTCCTCATCATCGATCCCCGGGCCACGCGGCTGGCCCCGCAGCTCCATCGCCCCGTACCCGAGGACGGTCACCTTCGCCCCGGTCCGTCCCAAAACGCGCGTCTGGATCGTCATACCCCGCACGCTACCGGCCGGGTGTTACTTCCCGCCGACACCATCATTCAGCGGTGCCTGTCGCCGAACGTGACGAGCGGAGCGGCGGGACTGACACCACGTCGGGCCAGGCTATGCGCGGCTCTGGTGCTTGCCGGTCCCCCGCATGGTGACGACGACCGGACCCGCAGTGGGGTGATGCGGAGCATGCGGTGGCGAGCGGTTTAAGTGACGACGATGCCAGCGGGTGCAGCGCCGGTGGGCAGTGCGGTTGGGGAGCTGGCTAGCTCGGTCAGATTGCCGCCGTTGACGGCGAATGCGCCGACGTCGCCGATCTTGCTCTCGTTGACGTACAGGGTGCGCCCGTCGGGGCTGAGCCGGGCGTTGACCGCGCCGACGCCACCGCTGGCCTTGACGGGCGTGCTGCCGAGCAGGGTCAGCGCGCCGCCGCGGGCAATCCTGTAGCGCGAGATGCTGCCGGATCCGGTGTTGACGGTGAAGAGGAACCGGCCGTTATGGCTGATCTCCACCCAGCACGGCGCCGTCTGCTGATCTGCGAACGGCGAGGACCCGATGGACGACAGCGTCCCGCCGGCGGAGTCGTTGAATGCCGAGACGGTGCCGCTGCCAGCGCCGGTGTTGTGGGCGTTGGACACGAACAGCTGATGTGGGCGGGTCGGGCGGAATTCGCTGCCGAACGGGCCCAGCCCCTGGGCGGGGAACGGTGAGCCCGGCGCGGCCGTCAGCAGGCCACCGCGGCCGACGGTGAAGCTGTCGATCTGGGATGTCCCGACCAGGGTGCCCACCGCCTTGCCGCCATCGCCGCTGAACAGCACGTCGCCTGGCTGGGAGCCGTCAGCGAGCGCGACGGTCGAACCGGCGATGGGCCGCAGGCGGCCGTTGGAACGGAGCCGGAAGCCGGTGTAGTTGCTGCCGCCGTTACCGGAGTTGGCTACATACACCAGGTCACCGTGGATGGCGATGCTGACGGGCAGCACGCCGCCGGAGGGGACGACGCCGTCGTGCACCGGCCTGAGCGAGCCGTTCCCCCGGATCCGCAGCACCGAGATCTGGTTGCTGCCGGCATCGGTGGCGATCAGGAAGCGGCCGTCCGGCGAGATCTGCAGCGCGCCCTGCGAGGCAAGTCCTGTCCCGGTTCCGGCGCCGCCGGCGGCGAACGGGGATCCGGCCTCGGGAGTCAGCGTCCCGTCCGCGTGCCGGTTGAACGCGCCGATGGTGTTGGCGCCGGCGGTGTTGTCATTGACGTAGACGTGCCCGACCACCGGGGACGCCAGGGTAGAGGCGGAGGCGGAGGCGGCCGCCGGGAGGACTGCCGTGGCCGTGGCGGCCACGGCCGCCAGGCCGAACAAGACCGGGCCCGGCCTCCTGCGTATAACAAAGCGCATTGCTTCTCCTTAATTGTTTGGGATGGACGGCCCGGCCGGGCAGTGTTCGTGCCCAGCCGGGCGGGCCGCTTTCTGCGGGGCCGGCAGGTATCGGGTGCGGGCGCCCGCCGATGGCTGCTTGCTCCGCGCGGGGAGCCAGGCCGACCGGGTGGCCCAGTGGCTGGGCCGCCGGCTGGGCCGCGGGCTGAGGCTGGTCACGGTTATGACTCGTCGCCGGCGCCGTCGTGGATTGCTGTGCTGGGCGGAATCCTGCGCCCGGGCCAATCGGCGCCCGCCCCGGCGGCGAATAACAGATGTGGGGAGAAGCGAGGCCAGCTCGCACGCGGGGTCAGCCGCAGGCGTCCGGCAGGTGCCCGACGCCGACCTGGGGGCCCTGTTGGGCGAGGTGGCCAAAGGAGACCAGGCCGCATTCGAGGGGGTGTGCGCCCGCTCGGCAGCGACCGTGTTCGGTGTGGTGCGCAGTGTGGTGCGTGACCCCTTTCAGGCCGAGGAGGTCTGCCAGGAGGTGCTGCTGGAGGTGTGGCGCTGCGCGTGCAGATTCCAGCCGGACCGGGGCAGCGCGATGGCATGGGTAACCACGATCGCGCACCGGCGTGCCGTTGACCGGGTCCGCGCCGAGCGCAGATTTGCTCAACGCGAGCGACGGGCCACCGCGCATGCCATCGCCTACGACGAGGTGGCCGAGACGGTCCAGGCACGGCTGGACCGGGAGCGGGTACGGCGCTGCCTGGGCGCGCTGACCGAACTGCAGCGCGAGTCGGTGACCCTGGCCTATTACGGCGGGTACACCTTCCGCGAGGTCGCCGGGCTGCTGGGGGTGGCGGAGGGGACGGTGAAGACCAGGATGCGCGATGGCCTGATCCGGCTCCGGGACTGCCTTGGGGCGGGACGATGAGACCGCGGCGGCCCGAGCCGCACACCCTGGCCGGTGCGTACGCGATGGACGCCGTGACCGCGCCGGACCAGGCGCGGTTTGAACGGCACCTGGCCAGCTGCCCGGCCTGCGCGCGCGAGCTGGCGGAGCTTGGTGAGGCCACCGCCCGGCTGGCCGGTGCCGTGGCCGCCGAGCTGCCGGGCGGCCTGGTGCAGCGGGTCGTGGCGTCGGCGGCGCGGACACCGCAGTTGCCGCCAGCGGCCGCGGGGCCTGCGGCCCGCTTGCGCGTCGGCCGTGCCCGCCAGCCGCGCGCCGTGAAGCCCGGCCTGCCCACGCACCGCAGGCACGGCCTGCCCACGCACCGCAGGCGCGGCCTGCGGGCCACCCTGGCCCTGGCCGCCGTGTTCTTTGCCGCCACTGCGGCCTTCGGCGCGATCGCGCTCACGGCCGAGCACCGGCTGAGTACCGCCGAGCTGCGCGACCATCAGATCGCCCAGGTGCTGACCGCGCCGGACGCGGTCATGCTCACCGCCAAGGCCAGGCCCCTGGGCACCGCCACCGTCGTGATGTCCCACCGGTACCGCTCGCTGGTGCTCACCACCGCGGGGCTGCCGCCACTCCCGTCCGGGCGCCGCTACCAGGTGTGGCTGATGGGGCCATCCGGCGACCGGTCAGCCGGGCTGCTCCCAGCTCCCCACGACGGCATGACCAGCCCGGTGATCGCCACCGGCCTTGACCTCGGCGACCGGCTGGGCCTCACCGTCGCACCCGACGGCGGATCACCCCACCCGGCATCGGCCCGGGTACTCATGCTCAACCTCACCACCTGACACAGCGCCAGCTGCCATGCTGCGCAGCAGCCGGGGTGCGCCGCCGGCCGGGTCGAGGAGAACGGGAGGTGGTAGGCGTGTCCAAGCGGTCGAGTGCTCGGCATGCGCCACGCCGTGCGACGCCTTCATCGCCGTTCCGCGCCTCCGCTACCCCGGCGTTGGATGGGCCTCCCGCAGACGGCTTGTGATGCGCATCAACCGCGCCGTACGTGCGGTGGGGCAGGCACGGCCGGGACGTCGCGAACCTCACGGCTGGGCGGCGATCAGGCTGGCGGATAAGAGGCGATCAGGTTGGCGGATAAGACAAGCCGATCTGCCGGCGGACCACGTCCATTGCCTGCATGATCGTGTAGGTCTCATCCAGCGGGAGCAGCGGGCTCTCGAGTAGCCCGGCGCGAAGGCAGCGGCCCACCTCGGCGGCCTCGCCGCGCAGCCCGCGCCCTTCATAGGGTTCTTCGAAGTGCTCGAGTTCGGTGCCGTCGCGGGCGATCACGCGGAACGTGGTCGGCGTGTAGAACCAGCCGTCGATCTCTATCCTCGCCGCCGTGCCGCAGATGGCGGCGGGGTTGCCCGATGCGGCCCGCAAGGTCGTGGTCAGCACCGCGTGAGCGCCGCTGTCGTACTGGAAGATCATCGACGTCGTGGCGTCAACGCCGGTAAACGCCCGATCGCTGACGGCCGTGATCCGCGTCGGCGCGCCAAGCACCAGGCTCGCGAACGAGACCGGATATATGCCAAGGTCCAGCAACGCGCCGCCGCCCAGTTCCGGTGCGAACAGCCGGAACCGCGGATCGGCGGCGAACCACTGCCCGTGCTCGGCGGTCAGGTATACGACATCGCCGAGCGTTCCGGCGGTGAGGATCTCACGCACCCGCGCAATGTGCGGCAGGAACCGCGTCCACATCGCTTCCATGAGGAACGTTCCCTGGCCGCGCGCGGCGTCGATCATCTCACGCGCCTGCGCGGCGTCCATGGCGAACGGCTTCTCCACAAGCACAGCCTTACCCGCGTTGATCGCCAGTAGCGCGGCACCGTGATGACCGGGGTGAGGCGTTGACACATACACGACATCGACATCTGGATCGTTGACCAGAGCCTGGTAGCTCGCGTGCCGGTGCGGTACGCCGAATTCGTCCCCGAACGCGTCCGCCGAAACCTGCGACCGTGACCCGACGGCGGCAACCTCACAGCCGGGCTGCAGCGCGAGATCATGCGCGAAGGCATGGGCGATCCCGCCCGTAGCGAGGATTCCCCAGCGAATCGGACGCTCATCCGGTTGCGTCATGCGGTTGCTCCTGTGGCCGCCAACCCGGCAGCGCGGCCGCTTGCCAAGCAAGCACCGCAGCTGGGTTGCCGGTCACCATGGGAATACCAGGGAACTGATCCGGCCCCGTGGCGTGGACCCGACAACCTTAACGACGTCCGCGCGAACGCGGCGGGTATCCCGGCCTGTTTAATCCGCTGCGACGCCGGGTGCAGCGGGCGGTGGACCGCCGGTTCAACCGGGCGCGCTATGACGCCGACCAGACCGTGATGGCGTTCGCGGGCCGGCTGAAAGACGCGGTTGACCTGGACTCGGTCCGCGACGACCTAGCCAAAGTGGTATCCCGCGCCCTGGAACCCGCGCACCTGTCAGTGTGGATCAGCCACCGCGACTCAGACCGGCCTGGCCCGGCTTCGCTGCCGTCAGGCCAGGCCGGGTGCGCTATGCAATCGGCTTCTCGCGTGCCCGGCGGAGCAGCGTCCCGAGCGCCAGCAAGATCACCCCTCCCGCCGCCATCCCGATGCCCGCTCCGCCTACGACGTCCAGGGGATAGTGCACCCCCAGGTAGACCCGGGACCAGCCGACCAGGACGGCGTAGGCGATCCCCACCGCGGCGAGCGGCCGGGCCAGGAATGGCACAAGCGCGATCGCGACCGCCAGAGTGATGGCGGTGTGGCTGGAGGGAAAACTCGTGCCGTGCGCAGGCTGCTGGCGCAGCACCGCGCCTGACACCACCTGGTAAGGCCGGGGCCGGTCAGCCATGGCCTTCGCCACATGCGCCAGCACCCATGCGGCGCCGGCAGCCACGGCTCCGGCCACGACCGGCAGGACGCTGCGGTTTCTGGCCACAACGTAGACCATGGTCAGCGCGACGACGACGATGATGCCCACCGGCAGGAACAGATGCGAGAGCGGCGCCAGCACCGAGGCGGCGGCCGCGGGCACCTCGTTGAGAATCTTGAACAGGCGTACATCCCAGCTGACCGCTCCCGCTTCGAGCACCAGCGCCGAAATGCCGAACAGCGCTGCTCCCAGGCCCGCCAGCAGCCCGGCGGCCAAGGCCCTTGGAACCCGGGCCGGCCGTTTCGGCCACCACCACGATCCGGGCGAGATCATCGAGAACCCAGCCGCCGCGGCGGCCCGGTGGGCCTGGCGCCACCAGCCATCCACCGCGCCTGGCCAAAGACCGGCCAGCGAGCCTGATGAGCGTGAGGAGGGCTGGCGTATGACCTGGTAGTGGCAGTGCTGCACCCGTGAGTTACCGTCACCGACCGTGCCAGCTCCCGGCGTCAGGCACAGGTGGCAGGGGATCACAGGCAAGCAGGTGATCGTCAGGTCCCGTCCTTCTTGGTCGCCAGATGCGCGGCTCGCCCGAGCGCACCATCTGCCCGGCACCCCTGATTGCACGGCCTTGGCGCTTGGCCTTGCGCTCAAGGCGCTGGATCTGCCGCCTATCCCAGTCAGTCAGGCGCGTCATGGTGCTGACCTGGTCTTCCTGGCCAATCTGCCCCAGCGCCCGCACCGCGATGGCGACGGTGATCACCCGCTGGTAAAACCGGGGGCTTCGCAACATGTGGGCCACCGTGGCCAGCGCGACCATGCGGATCGCCGTCCGATGGCCAGCACCTGCGGCCCGCGACCGCCGGGCCGGCCCGCTGCCGTCCGCCGCGGTCATGGCCTTCGGTGGTGTGCGGGCATCTCGTCCCGGTCCTGTCATGTCGCTTCCCCGATCTGGGCCCACGCGTGAGTCTGGCTGGCCTGCAGATCCAAGCTGTCCGGATCTTGCGATGTCAGGCTAGTCCTGATCCCCAACGGGGACGCCGCGCCGACGGGAAATCGGGGTGGGTTGACTACACCCCGCACCGCACGCACGCGACGACATCGGCGGCGTCGCGGCAGCGCACGATGGCCGCCGGACGCTTGTCGATCATGGCGTTGTAGACGGCGCGGGCCTGGTCGTAGCCGGGATCGGCTGGCAGAATCACGTCGCCGCGCACGGCGGCGGCCAGCTCGTTGACCGGAGCTGTGGCGATGACGGACGTAGTCATGGTGGTTCATTCCCCCGTTGGGTGCCTGGTGTGTAATGTCCAGCACGACGCTATTGAGCGCAGGCCAGCGCCGGCAATCGAGTGAACTACCGGCCACTGGCGGCCTTGTGCCCGCGGCCGGCGCCCGCGGCGCCGCAGGCATCGGGCGAACTACCCAGCCGGTGTTCGGCGAGCCATGCCGCGATCTGCGCCCGCGGCCGCACGCCAGCCCGCGCCGGATAGGCGGGCGGCCAGCTGCAGGTGGCGCAGGGCCTCGGCAGGCATGCTCAGGCGCATGGCACAGCCGGGTCGCCTGTCAGGTGATCAGCTTGTTCCGTTGAGCCCTGGTCAGGCCCGCCAGCACCAGGTCGTAGGAATGATCGACGAGTTCCAGCACTTCCTCATCCGGCACCGAACCGTCGAGCGCCACAGTGTTCCAGTGCCGCTTGTTGAGGTGGTAGCCCGCGGTGATGGCCGCATAACGGCCGCGCAGATCGGTCGCCAGGCCAGGGTCGCACTTGAGGCTGACGCTGCCAGGTGCCGGGCCCAGCGACACCAGGGCGAACATCCGCCCGGCGACCTTGAAGACGGCCACGTCGTCACCGAACGGATAGTGCTCTGCTGATCCCGGCTTGGCGCCGCATGCCGCCATCACCTGGTCGCGCCGTGCACTAGCCACCATCACCCGTTGCCCTATCTCCGGCTCCTCCGTTGCGGCCACTAGGCCTGTCCCGTGATCTTCTTTTGTGAGATCGCGGAGCCAGATCCGGATCGCTGCCACATCGACGGTTCCGCGGTAGATGAAGTCGCGCTTGTCATACCGGGTGGCCACCGCCCGGTGCTGGCGCAGTCGGCAGAAGGCGCGCTCGACGGTGTTGCGCTGCTTGTAGGCCGCAGGGTCGAATCCGGGCGGGCGGCCGCCCTTGCCGCCGCGGCGAAGCCGGCCGCGGATCTGGTCGGCGGGCTCGGGAATGGTGGCCTTGATGCCGCGTCTTCGCAGGCAGGAGCGGATCGCCTTGCTGGAGTATGCCTTATCGGCAAGGACCCGGCCGGGTCTGGTCCGTGGCCGCCCCGGCCCGCGGCGGGCGATCGCGAGACGGTCCAGGAGCGGGATGAAGGCGAGGGAGTCGTGGCGCTGCCCGGCGCTGGTCACCCGGGCCAGCGGCCGGCAGCCAGCATCGGCGAGCAGGTGAACCTTGGTGGTCAGCCCGCCCCGGGACCGGCCCAGCGCCTCCCGCTCCTTCGGCCTGGCCGGCTTGGTGCCCGCGGGCGGCGGATTCTTGTGATTCGCTTCAGCCCCTTGTGCGGGCTGGGGCGCTCAGCCTGGCCACGGCCAGCCTCGCCGGGTCGATGTCGCGCGCCGGCTCATGCCGGGCCCCGGCCGCATGCTGATGCGCCCGGACCACCGTCGCGTCCGCCGCGACCGTCCACGCCTTCCCCTCTGCCTCATCGCACCCGGCACGCAGCGCGTCGAGGATCTTCTCCCATGTCCCGTCCCCTGACCAGCGCCGATGCCGGTTATATACGGTCTTCCAGTTCCCGAACCCCTCCGGCAGATCGCGCCACGGGCACCCCGCCCGGGTGCGGAAGAAAATCCCGTCAATCACCGTCCGGTGATCACGCCACCGGCCGCCCCGCGGTGGATCAGCGGGCAGGAACCCCCGCAGGCGCTCCCACTCCTCATCAGTCAGGTCATGGCGTTTCAGTCGGTCAAGCACCGTACTGATCTACACGACCCGGCCACGAAGATCCACGGGACACGCCCCATAGCCGAATCCGCCGCCGGATATCCGGCCCGCAATACACGCAATAAGGGGAGGCCAGGTCAGCGAACTTCGGTGTACTCGCTGCGATCCAGCTGCACGAGGTTGGTGTAGTCGCTGCCCGCTGGCTCTGCGACGTCGGTGTACTGGCTGCCGTCCAGCCGCACGACGCGGAAGCTACCCCCCGAGAGCAGTTTGCGCAGGTGCCGCATCCCGCTCACGCCCACGAGCGCGACAGCTATGGCGGCGGCGAGGACCGAGCCGCCGAACAGCGCGAGCCCGCCGACGACGTATCCCAGCATCATCATGATCACTGCGGCCAGCAGGGCCACCGGCACGGCCGCCACCAGCAGCAGCGCGAGCAGCGTCACGGCGATCATGGCCTTGGCCGGCCTGTCCGGCGTCCGCTCCGCGTACCAACCGGTCATCGCGCTCACCTCTCAAGGCCCGGAGCCCGCCAAGGGCCTCGGCCTACCCCAACAACACGACATGTCGTGTCCCCTGTTGTCAACGCGCCTCTCGATCAGAATCATCCCGCAACCGCCCGGCGCGCCGACCGCGGGCGGACACCCACCGCGCCATGCGGCCAGATGCGGTCGACTGTGGCGTCCGGCTCGAGCAGTGCCTGCCGATTGGCGGCTGAGCGCGGGGGCTGGGCGCACACTGGGGGGGTGCGGATCACAGTCCGGGTCCGGCCCGGATCTGCCCGTCCCGGCGTAGGCGGCGAGCACGATGGTGCCCTGGTCGTCCGGGTCGCCGCGCGTGCCGTGGACGGTCAAGCTACAGCGGCCGCCTTGGCCGCGGTGGCCGCCGCCTTCGCTGTCCGTCCTCGTGAGGTAACGCTGGTTGCGGGGGCATCAAGCCGGACGAAGATAGTGGAGGTGGCGGGCGCCGATCCAGCCGTGCTCGACCGGCTGCTGAGGCTGTGACAGGTACGGCACGTGCCACGATGAGCACTGTCGTCAGCGCCACCTCAACGCCGCCGTGTCGCCTCATCGAACCGACAACCAACACGCTTCGCGGCTAGATCGTTGACCGGGGAATGTGGGCAGGTCAGTGGTCGTAGGCGATGAGGGAGCGCTTGACGGGGGCGCCGATCTGCCAGTTGAACCAGATGGCGGCGTTGAGCGCGAGCAGCCGCTGCACGATGCGGGCCCACAGCCCGGCCGGGACGCGGCCACCGTGGCGTTCGAGGCCGAGCTGGTTCTTCAGTGTCCAGATGATGGCCTCGATGCGCTGGCGCAGCCAGTTGGGGAAATACCGGGGCGGTTCGTTCCTGCGGGCGGGGCGGATCAGGGTCAGGCCCAGGCCGGGGCTGGTGAAGAACGCTTCGGTGTCCTCGCCGGCCAGGCCCTTGTCGGTGACGACCGCGGTGCCCGGTGCTGGGCGGTTGGCAGGCCGGTCGCGGAGCATGGCGCAGGCCTGGTCGCGCTCGCCGGCCAGCTTCGGGTTGGCCAGGCCGAACCCGGTCACCGTCCCCTCGCAGGTGCAGATCAGCATCAGCTTGGATCCCCAGTACCAGCGGGAATGGCTGGGGCAGTAGCCGTACCCGGCCCAGCCATACAGGTCCGAACGCCGCGCGGTGACCGCGGACTGGCCGCACGGGACGGGGGTAGCGTCCAGCAGCCGTACCAGCTCCGCGCTGGCCGGCGTGTGGCTGGCCAGCCACCGCAGCGCCGCCTCCATCAGCGGCCCGGCGGCCCGCAGCCGGGCGTTGTATTCGCTTTGGGCCAGCAGCCGGGGGAACAGGTGCCCGACCCGGCAGGCAGCTGCGCGCAGCCAGTGCCGCTCGCCGTCGTAACGCAGCAGCACCTGCGCCACCGCCAGGCAGACCAGCTCAGCGTCGGTCACCTCCGGCCGCTGGCCCGGCCCGGACCGGGCCAAGCCCAGCGAGGGGATGATGCGGTCGGTCAGCTCCACATAGAGTGCGATCAGAAGAGTGTCCAGGTCGGCGATCATGACGGGCTCCAGAGTCCGGACGTGTGTGAACACGCCGATCTTGGGCACTCTTCGCCCATCCCGCAACCTGCGGCCAATCCCCGGTCAACGATCTAGATGTGGATGTCCGGCGGGGCAGTGAAGGTGGGGCCCCCGCGCCTTCTGCTTGGTGGCCGGGGCAGGATGTGGTCGTGGATGAGGCCCTTGCGGCGTTCCTTGACGCTGCCTCAACAGCGGTGCAACTGCTCGAGCGTGGTGAACTGGCAGAGCGGTGGGGGCACGGCAGCGTCTTGCCGCGGTTCTCGGTGGCAGCGCTGGCGGGACATCTGCTACGTGCGATGACCACTGCCGAGCACTACCTCGACGGGCCTGAACCCAGCAAGGACGGCATCAGCGCCGCCAACTACTTCCAGGCAGTGACAGGTCCGGCTGGCATTGATGACCCGGCCAGCAAGGCGGTCAGGGATCGTGGTGAGCATGCCGCGGCCGGTGGCCCCGCGGCCCTGGCCGGCCAGGCGCGGCAAGCCTTTGAACGGCTGTCTTCCCAGCTCCCAAGGGTGGAACCCGGGCGGCGTGTGCGCGTCGCAGCCGGCCTGGTCCTGACCGTGGACGAGTACCTGCGCACCCGGGTGGTGGAGCTGGTTGTCCACGCCGACGATCTCGCCGCCAGCATCGGGGTGGAACTGGCGCCCCCGCAACCACGAACCTGCACGATCGCTATTGACACGCTGGTTGACGTGGCACGGCTCCGGCACGGCGACATCGCGGTCTTGCGGGCACTGACCCGCCGCGAACGCGACCAGGTGGAAGCCCTGCGCGTTCTGTGAAAACCCCGGGACGGTCTCCGATACCTGCACCTCATCGCGGCATACGAGCGTGGTGACGGGGTTTCATCCGGATGCCCAGTCGTTGCGGTCCAGCTGGTATTCGATGTCGCCGCACTCGTTTCCTGGCAGCGGGTCCGGCCAGTCCAGGTAAACGGTGCGGGCATACCTCAGGCCAGCCTTTTCCAGCACCCGCCGCGAGGCGGTGTTGATGGCCATGGTGGTGGCAACGATCTGGCTGACATCCAGCTCGGTGAAGGCCCGCCGGACCAGCGCCCGCGCACCCTCGGTCGCATACCCCCGGCCCCAGGCACTGGCACGCAGCCGGTACCCCAGCGAGACCACCGCAATCTCACCAGGTGGTGCATCGGGCCAGTCCACCATCGCTGCCGACGTGGGAGTCACCGGCCGCAACCCGAACCACCCGATGAATCTGCCGTCGCTGCGGGCGTCGGCGCCCCAGAAGCCGAAGCCAGGGTAGCGGTCGTAGTAGGCCAGGAACCGGGGCAGAACCTCGGACTGGATCTGCGCCAGCGACTTGGTCCTGCGATCCACAAAGCGCATGACCTGGGGATCACCGTCCAGTGCCAGCAGGTCATCAGCATTGGCCGCCGTGAACTGCCGCAACGTCAGCCGCCTGGTGACCTGGACGGGCTTCACACAAATGATCCTTGTACGCGGGCTGGCTGGGCCGCAATTGGATTCCCGGTGACCGGCACGATCGCCCCCGCAGCGCCATAGCGGCACATCTCCGCGGTGCGATAGCGCATCCGCGCGGCATCCCGCGCGGCAATGTTGCCTGCGGCGTTCCCCGTTGGGCCGACGCCTGGTGTGGGCGGCTGGTGGCCACGCAGGGCCCCGGCCTCACCTCGGAGTGAGGTTGGGTAACACGTCGTCGAACAGCTCGGCGGTTAGAGCGATCGCCTGGGCGCCGGTTAGCGGGGTGTCGCGGGGCATGTCGGGCAGGGGGTGGCCGAGGGCCTTGCCCAGGGGCAGGAGCGCAAAGATCATTCCCTTTTGCAGCGTGGTCAGTGTGACCAGCGCTCCCGCAGGGTGCGGATCAGGGAGGTGTGACGGTAGTGGCCGGTGATGACCGTGCACTCGGGGATCCACCGCGAGATGGCGATGGCCGGTACCCGGATGCCTGACCGGTTCTCAAACATGAGCACGACCACATAGTCGAGAGCATCGCTCCGGTCAGGACGCGGCATCGGCAGACATCCTTTCAGCGGGCAATCAGGCCAGTCACATTACACAGTGTGAGGTATCAATTACGATAGGCTCACCGCGGGCCGCGCCTCGCACCACCCGGAAAGATGAACGCCTGAGTGCCCAGAACAGGCCCTAGCGCGACGACCGGTCACTCTCATCTGCCAGGCCAGGGCAAGGCCTGGACTGTACGACTGTTCAGGGTCTACCTTGGGCCTGCGGTTGATGAACCACCCGGTGCCTTGTGTGTGCCCGGCTCGCGTTCCGATCCCCCCCCGGAAGCGATGAGGCGCTGGCGGCAGCAGCCCGGCCTGCGCGCACGTGGCCTACCGGAGGGTTCCCGCCCGGTGGGCGTGCTGTGATGACAGTGGCCCTCTGGGCGGGCGCGGCCCGGGCCAATGCCGCCTCGCGTGGACCCCACGCCGGCGCGGGCTGCGCAACCGTCCAGGCCTTCTCAGCTGGGAAGGGCACGTGGGCACTTCCCGCCGGGTCCTCAGCTCGCCGTCGTGTCACCCGATCGGGCGTCATGACAATGTCGCCCCCGATCGGGAAAGCTGACTGTGCGCCAGCCCGCGATCTGATGGCGCCTCGGCGCCCGGCAATGCAGCCCGGCGTCGGCCTGCGGCCGATTTACCTGGGGGGGGCTTGGGTGCCCCGGGCCATTCACCGGCCTGGGGCACCTAGGCAGGGGCGGTCGGCCGCGCGGCGCGGGCGAACGACTTGTATGGCATGATCTCGCCCGGCTTGATCACGCCGTCCTCGATCGCGCGGGCGAGCAGCGCGTCCTTGCTCGGCGCGGTCCGCCCGGTGGCCGCGTACTTGGCGCGGGCGCGGCTGATGTACTGCCGGACCGTGTTCTCGCTGATCGACATGCGCCGCCCGACCGATGCTTTCGACATGCCCTGGAACCACAGCAGCAGCGCCTGCCGCTCCTGCTCCGACAGCGCCGGCCGGGCCGGGCGCTGGTCGGCGAGCATCGCCCTGGCCTGCGACCGGGTCACGTACGGCCGGTCGGCGGCAGCCGCCAGCACGGCCTCGACCAGATGGTCGCGGCCCTCCTCCTTGGACACGTAGGCGTGCGCGCCGTTGTCCAGCGTCTCCATCACGATCGCCGGATCGCTGTGCCCGGAGAAGGCCACCACCCGGTATCCGGCTGCCACCAGCCCGGGGATCTGCGTGGTGACCAGCTCGCCGGACAGCTCCAGGTCCAGGATGACCACGTCGGCCGCCGGCCGCGGAACTGCGCGGAGCCCGGTCAGGTCGCGCGCCGTCTGCACCAGCCGCACCCGCTGGCCGGGATCGGCCAGGATCCAGGACGCCACCCCCTCCGTGACGACCGGATGGTCTTCGATGATCGCCACCGTCACAGGCTGTTCCATCGCGCCTCCGCCCAGAGCATGCCGCCGTCTTGCTGCTGTTCGATGGCGACCCCCTCGCCGGCCGCGGGCAGCCGGATGACCGCGCCGGTATCGGCGACGAAGCTGACGGCGATTCCGGCGACCACCGCCGCCAGGGTGATCCGCGCCTGGCTGCGCGCGGCGGTCAGGATCGCGATGGCAGCGTCGGTGATCACTCTCCTGGCCGGGCCGGGCACCTGCGGCAGCGGCCCGGCCGTCTCGATCTCGACGGCAACCCCGCGCCGCTCGGCCACGTCGGCGCTCGCGTGCAGTTCGTGCACCAGCGACCCGGGGACCTCATCGCCCTCGGCCAGCAGCCGGCGCAGCCGGGCCGCCTGGACCGCGCACCAGATGCGCACCTGCGCGTCGCCGGGGTCAGCCGTCCCCGCCGCCAGCTCACCGACCAGCGGGACGGCGGTTTCCTGCAGCGCCAGCCAGCGGGCGTGCCGAGCTGTCCGGATGATCTCCGCGGTGGCGGCCCGCTCGCGCGCGGCGTGCTCACTCCGCGCCGCCGCCGCGGCCTGGCCGGCGGCGGCATCCAGCGCCATGACCCCGGCGGCGACGGCCACCTGGGCGCCGGTTGACCAGGCCAGCACGGCAAGGAACCCGGCCAGGTCAGTCCGGTGCAGCCCGTCCCACACCTGCACGCCCAGGATGGCCAGGGCCTCGGCGGCGAGGAACCACGCAAGCTCGGCGAACCGGCGGTGGAGCAGCACGAGCACGCCCGTCCAGCCGGCACTCCCCCACGCCCAGTTGACCGCCAGCATCTGGCCGGCCGGGCTGGCCGCCGCCGCTGCCGTGCTGGCGGCCAGCGCGATCACGGCCACCGCCCAGGCCGGGCGCCAGCCGGGCGCTCCGCGCAGCACCAGGACCGACCCGGCGGTGATCGCCAGCGCCATGACCAGCCACATGGCGCCCTGGAAGGCGAACGAGCCGTAGGCCGCCCGGTTATGCAGCAGCTGCCCGCCCGCTCCGGCGAGATGCCAGCCCGCGACCAGGAAGACCACCGCGATGGTAAAGGCCCGCTGATAGCGGCCGGACATCATCGCCGTCGGCTGCACGGCGGTCATGCCGGCCAGCTCACGGTGACGGTCGTGCCCGCGCCGGGACGGCTGGCGATCGCCGCCCGGCCGCCGGCCGCCAGCACCCGCCCGGTGATCGACTCGCGGATACCCCGGCGGGATGGCGGGGTGGCGGCCGGGTCGAACCCACGGCCGCGGTCAGTGATCTTGATGACTGCCCAGCCCGCACCGCCGGTGACGGTCACTTCCGCCTGGCCGGTTCTGGCGTGCCGCTCGACGTTGCGCAGCGCCTCGCCGACGCAGGCCACGAGCTGATCCGCGACCGGAGACGGCAGCGTGACCGGGACGAGCTTCAGCCGTACGGCCAGGTCATCGGTGCTGGCGGCGGCCTGCTCCAGCTTCGGTCTCAGGTCAGTCAGCGGCGCCAACCCGCCCGGCCCGGCTGGGGCGCCCGCGAGCCCTTGCAGCACGCGAAGGTCCCGGGCCGCCTGCGCGGTCAGCGCCGGGGACGGTCCGGCAAAGGCGCCGGCCGCGACCATCGTCAGGGTCGACAGGACGGTGTCGTGCAGCTGGCGGTGCTGCGCTCGCTCGTCAGCGCGCCGCGCCTCCTCGGCCCGGATCTGCCGCTCGGTCTCCAGGCCGGCGGCGACGATCGCGTCCGCTTGCCGGGCGCCGCCGCGGATCACCGCCACCAGCCCGGCGACGACGATCGTCTCCACCACCAGCAGCCAGGCATCGGCCGGGTGGCCGGCGCCGAGCCCGTAGGCGATGACCACGATCGCGGCCGCGGGCACCCCCAGCCACGGCCGCAGCGCGATCTGCAGGATGTACACCGACGTGCAGGCCAGCGGGAGCATCCAGGTCGTGCTGTCCTTGATCAGCACAGCCGGGACCAGGTGCTGCTGCGCCAGCGCCAGCGCCGAGATAACCGCGGCGTCGGCCAGTACCACGGCCGACGCCAGCCCGGACCGCCGGACCCGCCAGGCGAAGAAGGCTGACCACAAGCACAGCGCAGTCAGCGGCACGCCCAGCCACCAGCCGGAGATCTGCTTCGTTGCGGCCAGCACGGCTACCGCGGTGAACAAGACCGCGCCACCGAGCCGCAGAGCGATCGCATACCAGCCGGCCAGCCGGTGCAGGGCCTGGTCGGATGGCCCTGCCAACCGCGGGCGGCGTGCCTGCCTGCGGCGGCTCGCGGGGGGCTGGATCTGCCTCCCGACGGAATCAGCTGCCGGTTCCACCGGACCAGTATGCGGCAGGACCACGGCACCCGGAACGGTGATGTTTCAACATCTGGGCCGGGCTGAACGACCTGCGGTTCTTCTTCCTGTTAAGCGGCAGCCGTTCCAGTCAGCGTTCTCAGCGCGGCGCCGGTGCGTTGCCAGGCCCGCTCCGACGCCATGACCGGGAAATCGTTTCGGCGCGGCGCGGGTCTAAACAGATGACGGACGAGAGGGAAAGGAACCCGATCCATGCGTAAGGCTCGTGCCAGCACCGAGGCAACCACCACCCGCGAGGTCACCAAGCCCGACGAGCAGTGGCGCCAGGAATTGACCCCATTGCAGTACCGCGTGCTGCGTAAGGCGCACACCGAGGTGCCGTTCACCGGTGCGTACGTCCACAACCACGAGGACGGCTTCTACCGGTGCGCCGGCTGTGGCGCCAGGCTGTTCAGCTCGGACGCCAAGTTCAACTCGGGCACCGGCTGGCCGAGCTTCGACCAGCCCGCGGTCGCCGAGGCGGTCGAGTTGCGGGTGGACAACAGCCTGTTCATGCGGCGTACCGAGGTCGTGTGCCGCCGCTGCGGCGGCCACCTCGGCCACGTCTTCAACGACGGTCCCAAGCCGACCGGTAAGCGGTACTGCATCAATTCGTGCTCGCTGGCGTTCGAGCCCGTGACCGCGAGCCCGGAGCAGGGCGGCAACTGACCGCCGCGGCCGGCCCGGCTCGGGGTGATCCACTACCGTGACAGTCGGGTAGTCCAGCCCTGATCCGGGAGGGAGAGGTGATGGGCATACCCGGCCGGACCGATGACCACCAGTGGTCGCAGCGGCATCTATCCCACTATGTCGAGGGCGACCTACGACCCCGCGCGCGGCGGCGCCTTGACCGCCACGCGCGGGGCTGCGTGGATTGCGGGCGCGGCATCCGGGCGATGCGCGCCCTTGTCTACGCGGTCCAGGGCCTCGGCGGGCCCGCGGGCATGCGCGCGCCAGAGACGATCTTCGACCGGGTCCGGTCCGGCGGGCCCGGTGGCGCGCCCTCATCGGCGCGCGCGTGATGACGCCGCAGGCCGGGACGGCGTGATACCGCCGGAAGGCCGGCCCGCCCCCGATCCCGTGGAGCACGCCCCGGTTCCGGCGGATACCGAGGCGAGCCTGCTCGCCCGGGCGCAGGCCGGGGACGTCGGCGCCTTTGAACGACTGTCCGGCGCTTATGCCGACCGCGTGTTCATGCTGCTGCTGCGGCTGCTCGGCGACCGCAGCGAGGCCGAGGACGTGACGCAGGAGGTCATGCTCCGCGCCTGGCAGGGCATCACCCGGTTCCGCGGCCAGTCCAGCTACTTCACCTGGCTGTACCGGATTGCGGTCAACGAGGCCAACCGCACGCTGGAGCGCAGATCGCGGCGCCCGATCGGAGTTGCGATCGGGTCGGACGAACTGCAGTTGCCCGCGCCAGCCGCTCTCGACCCGTCCCGGCAGGCCGAGAACAGCGAATTGCGTCGGGCGCTGGGCCGGGCCCTGGCCGAGTTGCCGCCCCCGCTGTGGACCGCCCTCGTGCTGCGTGACGTCGAGGGACTCTCCACGCAGGAGGCCGCCGAGATCGCCGGGATCAGCCAGGCCGCCTTCAAGAGCCGACTGCACCAGGCACGGCTGCGCGTCCGGGTCGCCATCGGCGACCAGGCCCTGGTTACCGCCGGCGGATGAGCAGGCTCGCGGACCATCCGCCGTGGGGCCTGGAGCGGTAAACAGCCGGGTAGGCAATCCGCCGGCGAGCGTATATGTCGGACGCGGGGACTCGTGAACGGCGTCACGGAATGGAGTCCCGAGATTGAAGTAAAGCCCTATCAACTTGCTCACTGCCTGACGGGTCATGCCGGACGGAGCCTAACTAACGGAGCCTGGTCGGTCTGGCTGGGGCAGGCGTCGTGCAGGCAGTCGGCTCACCGCGGCGGCGGGCAGGCTGCCAGACGCCGATCGGCCCAGACCGCGCGAAGCCGGGGCAAGACTAACCACAGAAAGTGACGTTAGCTGTGCGGTTATGCAGCCAGATCACCGATTCCGTACTCAGGTCGGATGTGCGGTCGGTACCCGGAGCCGTCTGACCGGGCCATGGGAGTACCGGCACCTCCGTGCCGTCGCGGGCGCACGCTAGCCCGGCGAGCGTTGACCTGGGTTCGCCGTGGAGCGGGGTAAGCCGCGTTGCGGCTGCTGCGCTCATGGACGCTTTAGGAACCTCAAACCGAACGCCGCGAACACCAGGACGATTCCGACGTTTACTATCAGCCGCTCCCAGAAGTGGTGCCTGAAGAACAGCACGTCCACGCCGACCACGATGGCTACCAGCGCGAGCACGTAAAGCACGACGGCTGCCTGTCTTCCCATCGTATCGTTCTACTAGGTGCGACGGAGTGGAGCAAGAGCGGTGCTGGTTTCGGTGAAACGCCCTGACGGCGCGCTATGTTGCCCCAGGTTCACGTCCTGTGCCAAGGGCAGGACTACACCGAGCGCGCGATCGTGACGCCAGCAGCATGCTAAGTCGGCCGTGACCGATAGGCGCATGCTCGACTCCGGCCGCAAGCCCGGATGAGAGCCATCCGCACTGCTGGTCCTCAGCTGAGGCGGAGATGGCCCGCTCGATGCGGCAGAACGGCACTCGTAGCCGTCGGCTCGTGCAGCCTCATAGCCGGGATCTCAGCACGTCGAACTCGCAGCCTGGCGAGGATGGGTCGAAGCCGTGCTCGATCAGCCAGCGGGCCGCCTGCAGGCTTCGCAACGACCACCACGCGCGGATCACGTCGAGGTTGACGTCGCTGCCGTAGCCGGCGAGGACCTCGCCAAGGTGCTCCTCGTGTCCGAGCGTCAAGATGGCGAGGTCGTACAGGGCATCGCCCTGGCTCGCCTCGGACCAGTCGATCACGCCGGTGATCTCGTCCTTGTTGACGAACACGTGGGTGATCTGCAGGTCGCCGTGGATGAACACCGGTGTCCACGGCCGGAGCGCAGCCTCGGCAATCCGGCGGTTGCGCGTGACCAGGTCGGCGGGAAGGACGCCGTTCGTGACGAGCCACTCGCATTCGCCGTCGAGCTCCGATGCGATCTCGTCGAGGTTTTGACCGGGCCATGGCGGCAGCGGCGCGTCGTGCAGCATCCGGGCGGCGGCACCCGCCGCGGCCCACGCCGCCGGCGACGCGGTCGACGGCTCGCCGAGGCGGCCGAGTGCCGTCCCTGGCAGGGCGGCGACCGCGAGCACGGGCGGCTTCCGCCACAGGACCTCCGGAGTCGGGATCGGCGCCATGGCCATCGCCTCGACCTCGACGTCGGTGCGCGTCTGATCAGCGTCGATCTTCAGGAACACGTCGCCGACGCGCAGGGTCGCGCGCTCGTTGTGGGCGACGACGACCTCGACTTCCTCCACGCCTGGCCATTATCGCGGGATGACAACCGACGTTGCCACGGGTTTATCGCGTGCGACGTCGAGCGAGCGCGGTCGCGCATGACCCGGCTGTGCTCAACTCGTCCGGTTGCAAGTCGGACACACTTGGCCTATGCCTGCGCGCCCGAATCGGCAGGGCACAGGTGGGGTCATGGACCAGCACGCGCTCCGCGCGGCTATGAGAGTGCGTTTCCGGATGCCGCAGTACGCTGCCGGGTGTGCTCGATGACGCAGTCCTCGCGGATTGGTGTCTGCGTCACCTGGGCGTGCCGCCCGGCCGCGTGCTCTTCCGGTCCGGATACCTGTCCGAGGTCGTCGGGGTCGAGTTGTCCAGCGGTCTGCGGGCAGTGGTGAAAGCGCGTCCCTTCCAGCCCCGGATCGCCGGCTGTGTGCAAGTCCAGGCTGCGCTGGCCGGCGCAGGTTTCCCATGTCCGGAACCACTGACCGGGGCGACGCGGGTCCACGGTATGACCGTCACGGCCGAGACGGAAATAGCTGGTGGCAGCCCTGTGCCCAGCGAAGCGGGAGCAGCCCCCTTCGCGGCCCTCCTTGCCCGCCTGATCGCTTCAGCGCCCGCCCCAGCGACGGTTCTGAGCCTGATGCCCTCGCCTGCCTGGACCGGATGGGACCACCCCGGGCGGCGGCTGTGGCCCGACCTTGACGAGCACGGGCAAGACCTCAACATCGCCGCCGGGCCTGAGTGGGTTGATGACGCTGCCCGGCGCGTGAGAGAACGACTGACCTCGGCACGGAGGCGGGTGCGTATAGGCCACGGTGACTGGGAGCCCCCGAACATCCGATGGACGGGCCGCGATCCTCTCGCCGTGTATGACTGGGACAGTGTCATCGCCCAGCCCGAGACGGCGATCGTGGGACTCGCGGCGGCCATGTGGCCCCGCGAGGGGGGATCAGACCCCATCGCCTCGGTCGCGCAGACCGCCGACTTCATCACCAGTTACCAGCGCTTCGCAGACCGGCAGTGGGAGGCCTCGCAGGTTCGAGATGCCTGGGCGGCGGCTCTGTGGCTTGGACTCGTCTTTGCCAAGCAGGAGGCGGCCGAGGGCGGTAGTCAGCAATTGGATCACCTTGCCGGCGAGATCGATGAACGGCTTCACCGGGCTGCCCTCAAGTAGACGCTCATCGGCTATGAGCGGGCAGTCACACGAGACCTTCTGCAACGCCGGCCACGTCCGCAACTTGCCCCGACGACCGGCGGATGAACCGCTGCCATGAAGATCAAAAGGCCTGACCGACTTCTGGCGATCAGGCCTCTGACCTGCACTTGCTGGTAGCGGGGGCGGGATTTGAACCCCGCGACCTCTGGGCTATGAGCGCAGGCGGCACTGTTCAGCCCTGTCTGGCACTCGCCGACCATCATCGCTAGGGTGACATGAACCGACTACCATGTAGTCATGAGTAAGCGTGCCGCAACACCAGTCAGGTTCGACACCGCCGTTGCGGAACGGCTGTCGTCTTTCGTCGCCGCCAACCCTGGCATGTCCCTGTCGTCTGCTGCGAACCGGCTCGTGGACGAGGCTCTCCGGATGAGTGAGCATCCGGGCATCGTGTTCCGGCCAGGGCCGACCGGACGGCGTGCCGGCCTGGTTGGTGGACCCGACGTGTGGGAAGTGGTGCGGGCAGTTAAGTCGGCTCGCGCGCATGAGCCTGGCTTCGCCGAAGACGAGCTGCTCACCTTGATAGCCGAGAACACTGGCATCCCGGTACGTCTGATCCTTGTCGCCGTCCGCTACTGGGCTTCCTACCCCGATGAGGTCGATGCCGAGATCACTGCGGCCGAGGCCGCCGACGACGCTGCCGAAGACGCGTGGCGGCGGGAGCGCCAGCTGCTCGCTGGGTGAGAAATGAGCCTTCTGCTGCTGGATGAGATGTTCTCGGGCATCATCGCCGAGCAACTGCGTGCGAAAGGCCATGACGTGCTGACTGTCGTAGCCGACCCGGCGCTCGTCGGGCTGGCCGACGACCAGATCCTGGCCCATGCGACCGCGGCCAGGCGCGCCCTGGTCACCGCCAACATCAAGGACTTCACGCCCCTGGACGCCCGCTATCGCGCCGCCAGCCAAACCCATGCCGGGCTGATCCTCGTCTCGGCCAAGACCTTCCCCCAAAACCGCGCTTTCAGCGCAGCCATCACCGGCGCCCTCTCCGCCCTGCTCGACCAGCCAGGCCAGATCCAGCCCGGGCGAGTGCTCTTTCTCCCCCGCCGGTAATTGCCTGCTACATCGACCCCGTATGCGCTCGGATCAACGTAAACGATCAAGGACGGCAGCCGCTCGGGCGCTGGCCCGAAGTTCGCCCGAAACCTTCGGCTAGCGCTCGCGCTTTGGCGGCTTCAAGGTCGGCTAGGGCGATCTGCTCATTGTGATGATCTCCAGTCTCGCGGAAGATGACCAGAGCCTCATGGCAAGCAGTGACGCTCCCTCGAACCGCCGCACCTGCTGCGCGGCAGGCGTTCGCGCACCCGGACCTGCCTCAGCCCGTCACGAGAGCGGCCCCGCCGAGGCGTGAGAGCGCCCGGCAGGGCCTAGGTCCCAGTCCTCCCGCCAAACCGGAAGGACGAGACCATACAAGACACCGTAGACCAGGCGGCGGCCCCGCCGCGCACCCTGGTGCAGATCATCAGGACGCGCGCCGCGCGGTGTACGGGAACTGCTCGGCTGACAGCCCAGTGTGTGCGCGTTCACCGGCGCCGGCCCGGTGGCCGGCGGCCCTGATTGCCTGATTGGTGCTGATTGACACTGTCCCCTGACTGCGGTGAGTGTCAGGCTGGGTGGTCGTCTCGTGGTCTGAGGAGGTGCCGGTGAACGGTTTCGCGTTTGCGTACGAGGGTTTCGATCCGGCCGGGGAGGGGCTGCGTGAGGCGCTGACCTCGACGGGCAACGGTTTCCTGTGCGCACGGGGTGCCGCGGAGTGGGACGACGACGACGGCGTGCACTACCCGGGCACGTATGCGCATGGTGTCTACAACCGCGAGACGACGATCCTCGGCGGTCGTCCGGTGCTCAACGAGGACCTGGTGAACCTGCCGAACTGGCTGGTGCTCAAGCTGCGTATCGAGGGCGGTGACGCCTTCCGGCTCGGCGATGTGGAGTTGCTCGACTATCGCCACGAGTTCGACATCCGCAACGCGATGGTCATCCGCGAGTTGCGTTTCCGCGACCGCGCTGGCCGTGAGACGAGGCTGCGCAGCCGGCGGTTTGTGAGCATGGCCGACGTGCACCACGGCGGCATCGAGTGGACGCTCACGCCGCAGAACTGGTCGGGCCGCGTCGAGGTCGTCTCCGCGCTCGACGGGCGTGTCGCCAACAACGGCGTGGCACGCTACGGGCAGCTCGAGGGCCGGCACCTGGATCCGGTGGGCCCGAGGACGTTTGGGTCCGAGGTGATCGCGTTGAAGGTCCAGACGCGGCAATCGAACCTGTACATCAGTCAGGCGGCACGCACCCGTGTCTTTGACGGCTACGGCCCGCTTGCCGTCGAACGCGGCCTCTACCAGATGGAGGACTACATCCAGCAGGTCCTCGCGTTCGACGTCGGGCGTGGGGCCGCGGTGCGGGTCGAGAAGATGGTGGCCTTCTACACGTCGCGTGACCGCGCGATCAGCGACACGCTGGTCAAGGCGGGGACGTCGGCGCTGCGGTACGCCGACTTCGGCGAGGCGTTCGAGCGCCACGCCTTGGCCTGGGACGAGCTGTGGCACGAGTGCGACGTGCGCGTGCCCGGTGACGACCGGGTGCAGCTCCTGCTGCGGCTGCACATCTGCCACATCCTCCAGGTCTGCTGCCGCAACACGGCGGACCGGGACGCCGGGGTACCCGCCCGCGGCCTCAACGGCGAGGCCTACCGGGGTCATGTGTTCTGGGACGAGCTGTACGTCTATCCGTTCCTGAACTTCCGCATGCCGGAGGTAACGCGGGAGCTGCTGCTGTACCGCTATCGTCGCCTCGGCGAGGCGCGCGCCGCGGCCCGGGAGGCGGGGTTCCGCGGCGCGATGTTCCCCTGGCAGAGCGGCAGCGAGGGCACGGAGGAGACCCAGAGTATCCACCTCAACCCGCTCTCGGGCCATTGGGAGCCCGACCTGAGCCGCAACCAGCGTCACGTCAACGCGGCGATCTTCTACAACATCTGGCATTACTTCCAGGCCACCCAGGATCTGGCGTTCATGCGCGATTACGGCGCGGAGATGATGCTGGAGATCGCCCGCTTCTGGGCCTCCATCGCGCACTTCAACCCCGAGCGGGACCGCTACGAGATCCATGGGGTGATGGGCCCGGACGAGTTCCACGAGAAGTATCCCGGCGCCGGGGACGGCGGTCTGCGCAACAACGCCTACACCAACGTCATGGTTGCCTGGCTGTGCGGTGTGGCCCGGGACGTTCTCTTGCTGCTGCCGGCGACGCGGGCCGGGGCGCTGCGCGACAGGCTCGGCCTTGACGGCGAGGAGCTGCGCACGTGGGAGAGGATGAGCCGCCGGATGTTCGTCCCGTTCCACGGCGATGGCATCATCAGCCAGTTCGAGGGCTACGAGGAGCTTCAGGAGCTCGACTGGGACGCCTACCGCGCGAAATACGGCAACATCCAGCGGCTCGATCGGATACTGCGCGCCGAGGGCGACGACCCCGGCCGCTACAAGGTGGCCAAGCAGGCCGACACGGTGATGCTGTTCTTCCTGTTCTCCCGCGACGAGCTGCGGCGGCTGTTCGGGCGGCTGGACTACAGCTACGGCCCGGACACGGCGCGCAAGAACATCGCCTACTACGACCGGCGCACCTCACACGGCTCGACGCTGAGCTTCATCGCGCACGCAGGGGTCTTGGCGGAGCTGGACCCGGAGAGCTCGTGGCAACGGTTCCTCGTTGCCCTGGAGAGCGACGTCGGCGACGTCCAGGGTGGGACCACGAAGGAGGGCATCCACATGGGCGTCATGTCCGGGACACTCGACCTCGTCCAGCGCAGCTACACGGGCACGCACATCCGTGACGGCGTCCTGTACTTCGACCCCAGGCTCACCAGCCAGCTCGACGGGTTGTCGTTCTCGATGCAGTTTCAGGGGGCCCCGATCCTGGTGACGTTCGCCGGCGGCCGGCTCACCGTGGCCGCTCACCGGGAGGGCGTGAGCCCGCCGGTCAAGGTTGCCGTCGGCGATGAGGTGCGCGAGCTACGTCCCGGGGACCGGTGCACGTTCGAGCCCCAGCCGGACCCGGGCCCTCAGCAGCAGGCCCAGGATTGACAGGGGAGGACCCGTGCCGGCCCGGTTCCAGGCAGCGATCTTCGATGTCGACGGTGTGCTCGTCGACTCGCCCCACCAGAAGGCGTGGCGTGAGTCGCTGCGCGAGCTGATGGAGAGGGAGTGGAGCGACATCCGCGGCCAGACGATCTGGTCGCCCGCGGCGTTCACGCCCCACCTCTACCAGCAGGAGATGTCGGGTAAGCCGCGGATGAGCGGCGCGCGGGCGGCCCTGGAGTACTTCAAGGTTCCCGATGCCGGTGCCCGCGCCGGGGAGTACGCCGCGCGCAAGCAGGCGATGGTGGTACGGCTCATCGAGGCCGGCGAGTTCACCGCCTATCCCGACGCGCTGCGGTTCCTCATCGCCGTCAAGGACGCCGGGATCGCGGTGGCGGCCGCGTCGTCGTCGAAGAACGCGCAACTGTTCCTGCGCCGGATCCGGCTTGACACCTTCGCGCGCGAGCACGGCATCTGTTCGCCGTCTGTGCGGCCGGGCCTGACGCTGCTGGATTTCTTCGGCGCCGACGTTTCGGGCCGGGACTTCGCCCACGGCAAGCCCCACCCCGAGATGTTTCTCACCGCGGCCCGCGAGCTCGGGGCCGCGCCCGAGGCTGCGATCGTCATCGAGGACGCCGCCGCCGGGGTCGAGGCGGCCAAGGCCGGCGGCATGGCCGCGGTCGGCGTCGCGCGGGCCGACGACACGGGCCTGCTGTCCGCCGCCGGGGCCGACATCGTGGTCACCACCCTCGACGAGGTGGACCTGGCCGCACTGTCAGACGGGCGGCTGGCCACCAAGGGATGACCGCGCTAGGCGGCGGCCGCTCATGGACGGCTCCTTCCCATCAGGCGCCGTTGTAGGTTCTAGCAGGTCATGCCTGCCGGGATGCCTGCCACTGACAGGGCACATCGGTGGCCGTCCGATGTTATCTGCGCTTCGGCCTGTCCGGCCCGGACGTGGAGGAGCTGCGCGCCGAGCAGGGCGTCGAGGCATCTGGCTAGTCGTGCTGGGGTTCCTCGGCCGCCCTGGTCTCCTGCTCGATCCAGGCCAGGTAGTCGGGGTTTCCGCCCAGGATCGGCAAGGCGATGACGCACGGGACCTCGTCAGGATGGTCCGTTTTCGTGCGTTCGACGATGGCCGGTACCAAGGATGCGCGGGTGTGCAGGGCAACCCTGGCTTCGCCTTGGTCTTCGATGGTGCCTTGCCACCGGTAGATGGACCAGATGCCAGCGATGTTCTGCCCGCAGGCCGCCAGCCGGGCGTCAACGAGGCTTCGGGTGAAGTCGGCTAGCCAGGCTGCGTTGCCGGCGGTGACGATGACTTCGCAGTAGTCCCCGTTCATGCCGTGACCACGGTTCCCTTCTCCTTCAGCTGGTTCATCAGGGCCAGTACTTCATCGTTGGGCTTGGCGATGGTTCCCCATCCGGTGACGATCGGCCCGTCGCAGAGTCCCACAGGCGCAGTCCGCTTCCCCGAGGTACCCGCCCTCGCAGGCCTGGATTCTCCTGGTCGCCGCGGCGATGGGTAGCTTGCCGCCTTGCTGCTGAATGCTGATCTGGTGGCAGTTGAGGACCTCGGTGCCGTCTTTCCAGGGCTGCCAGCAGGCCCAGCAGTCCCGGTGAGGTTGATCCGGTGTGTGTCCTGGCCCGCCAGTTCATCGTTTCAGGCCTGGACGCGTGCAGCGATGTTCTGGCAGCACCATTGGCCACACACCCACCCTCGTCGCAGCGACCGGCCAGTACCTGTGACAACTGGCAGCATCCACGGCAGGGAACGACACTTGCGCGGGGTCGGCAGCCACATCGTCGTGCCGGGCGCGCGTGCGGGTGACCAGCCCGGCTACCGGAAGTTGTGGCCGGAGCTGAGCGTTGCCAGGCGGTGACCTTTTTGCGATAGTTGCAAGTAGTCGGGCGACGACTCTGCTCCAGACCCAGGCAGTAACAGAACTACTGCGCTGGGAGGGATCGCGTGAGTGCCGCATCCCCAGACATCGTCACCGGTATGTTGCCGGCTAATCGTTCGAGTGGCCTTCTTGGCAGGTTGTGGGGGTTCATCGGTTACGGTGGCCGCCGTTGTTACGCGTGCCGTACGTCTTGGGTGACGCATCACATCCCGGCCACGGGTAAGCACGTCTGCGCTAAGTGTGCTCAATGACGGTCCGCTGGCGGGCGGGGTGAACGTCGCGGGGGGAAATGACCGCTGTGACCTCTGGGTTCCTTCGGCCAGGAGCTGCCCGTGGCACGGGAACATCTGGCCAGCAAGATGGCGGATTCTCCGTTGGCCTGGCGGGGCGCTGGTGGCCGTTCGATGGCGTAGCGTCGGTGGTGAGGGGCTCGGTGGCCCGGGCCCGGAAGGGCGTTGAGTCCGGTCCCGCTGGCGCTTTCCTTTCGGGCGGAGGGCAGCAGGTGGATGATTGCCACGGTGCTGTGGGCGGTAAGCCGGGCTTTTGCCTGGGCTGGTGTTGCTGAATGCCAGGCGACAGGCTGCACCGGATTCTGGCCGCGTTCTCTGCCGGGGGGGATGTGTGGTCCTCGGCCCGGCTGTGCGGGGTGTGCCCGGGGCTCGCCGGGGTGACCGGCGCGGGTGTCATGCTCATGTCGGGTGAGGTACCGCGCGGGTCGTTGTGCACCACCAACGCGGTGAGTCACCTGATCGAGGAGCTGCAGTACACCCTCGGCGAGGGCCCGTGCGTGGATGCCTACCAGCAGGACCGGGCGGTGGCCGAGCCCGACTTGTCGGATCCGGTGACCCGCCGGTGGCCGGCTTTCACCCCGCCGGCGCTGGAGGCGGGCGCGCGGGCGGTGTTCGGGTTCCCGTTGCGGGTAGGCACGGTGCGCCTCGGAGCGCTTAACCTCTACCGGGACTGCCCTGGCCCGCTGGGCGGCGATCAGCATGCTGACGCGCTGGTCGTGGCCGATTTGGCCGCCCGCTGGGTGCTGGAGGCCCAGGCCGGAGCTTCTTTCGGCATGGTGGCTGAGGAGCTGGAGGCCGGCGCCAACTTCCATTTCGTGGTGCACAACGCGGCAGGCATGGTCTCGGTTCAGGAGGGGATCAGCGTCACCGAGGCGCTCATCCGGCTGCGGGCGTTCGCATTCAGCAACGATCGGCTGCTTGCCGATGTGGCCGAAGACGTCGTCGCCCGCAGGCTCCGGCTGGGGTGAACTGCCTCGTCCGGCGCGCTGGCGCGGGGGCAGGGCGCGGCTACGATGGATGCCACTGGCCCTGGCAGCGATCCGGCGTCGATCAGGTCGGCGGGCTGCCGGGCGCTCGGGAGGGTGGGTTGAGATGACCCGAGAATCCGATGTGGTCCGCTCACTCGTTGAGATGGCGGACAACCTCGTCGAGGACTATGACGTCGTCGATTTGCTGACCGGGCTCGCGGATCGGTGTGTCAGCCTGCTCGGCGTCTCCGCTGCCGGGGTGATGCTGGCTTCTCCGGCGGGCAGCCTGGGCCTGGTGGCCTCCTCGAGCGAGGCGATGCGCCTGCTGGAGCTGTTCGAGCTCCAGCAGCAGGAAGGCCCCTGCCTGGATGCCTTCCGCACCGGCGAGCGGGTCGGGCACGAGAACCTCGATGCCCGGTCCGGCCGCTGGCCGTCGTTTTCCGTCGCTGCCCTGCAGGCCGGCTTCGCCTCGGCGTCCGCCCTTCCGCTGCGGTTGCGTGATGTGACCCTCGGCGCCCTGAACCTGCTCAGCGTCACCCGGGCCCCGATGGCCGAGGCGGACGTCATCGTCGCCCGGGCCTTCGCCGACCTTGCCACCGTCAGCATCGTGCAGCATCGCGCCAGCGCCGAGGCCCAGCGCCTGAACGAGCAGCTCTCCGGTGCCCTGACCAGCCGGGTGGTGATCGAGCAGGCCAAAGGCGTGATCTCAGAACGCGCCGACGTCGACCTGGCCGAGGCCTTCTCCCGGTTGCGGGGCTACGCCCGCAACCACAACTTCCGCCTCACCGACATCGCCCAGGCCGCCATCGACGGCACCCTCGATCCCCTGGCCTGGGCCTCCCCTGCCCGTCCGGCCCCGTCCTGACCCCGAGGCCTGCCCGTCCTCACCGGCGGCCTTTGGCGCACCACCCTGGCCGCCAGTTCACCCTTGCGGTGATCCGCGATGTCACCCAGATCCGCCCGCAGCATCGCGACCTCACGGCGCAGAACGAGCAGCGCGGCCCCCGTGGATGACCGGCCGAGCGAGGACGAGCCATCCTGTGAGCCGGGCGAAGATCAGGTACAGCAAGCGCATCGACACGGCTGATCATCATGCCCGGCGGCTGCACTGCATCGGTTCCGCAGATCACATGCTGCTGTGGCCGCCTTTTGGCCTCCTACCGGCGGGCATTGGCACGCTCATGCGTGGTCTGCGCGATCTGGTTGATCGCGTCGCCGGCGTTCTCGATCGCCACGAACGCTTTCACCGCGCCGACCACCCCCGAAGTCGACGGCGTCGACACGCAAGAGCGGGATTGTCGGGAAGATCGTGTGTGTGAGGCGGTGCTCCCGGAAGGCTGGATCTCAGCACTCCCAGGTAACTTCATACGCGGCGGGCCCTGAAAATCTCGCGGCCCCGCCGCAGCTACGCGCTGTCCAGCCGCGCTGATTCCTGCGCCTAGCCTGGCCAGGCGGCGGCCGGGGCCGGTACGGTTGCACTTCCCGTTCCGGCCTGGGAGCTCGGGGCGGTAACGGACGGCGCCCACGCCGAGCCCGCTCCCGGGCACCAACACGTTCTGGGGTGAGGAGGCCGAGTGGATGAGACCGCGGTCGCGGCTGCACCGTGGCGTGCTGGTCGCCACTGGGCCGGTTGTGCTGGTCGTCGCCGGGATTGTCGGCTACCTGAGCTTTGGCTATTCGCCGTGGGTAGCGGTGGCCATGACCCTGCTCACGTTGACCACGGTCGGATTCGCCTCTGGCAGTCATCTCTCAACTGGTGTGCTGGTTTTCACGGCTGGGCTGGCCTTCCTCGGCGTCAGCCTGTTCGTTGCCATCCTGGGCTTGGCCGCGACGGCGATCGTGGAAGGCCGGGTGAGCCTGTTTTCGCGGAGCCGCCGGATGCGCCAGCGCATTGATGAACTACGCGGGCATTTCATCATCTGTGCCTACGGCCGGGTCGGCCGGGCAATCGCCCGGGAACTGGAGACCGAAGGCGTGCCGTTCGTCGTCGTGGACAGCAAAGCCGAACTGGAATCGGACCTGGAACGCGACGGGGCGTGCTACCTGATCGGCGATGCGTCGGACGAGGCGGTCCTGCGCCAGGCAGGGATCGAACGGGCACAGGGGCTGATCTGTGCGGTGGACTCCGACGCCGAGAACGTCTTCATCACCATCGTCGCTCGCTCGCTCAGCCCTGATCTGCGCATCGTGGCCCGATCCGCGTTGGAGCAGTCGGCCGACCGGTTGTACCGGGCGGGCGCTACCCGTGTGGTCTCACCGTATGTGACCAGCGGACGGCGGATGGCGAATCTGGCCGTCCGGCCCCACGTGGTGGAGTTCTTCGATATCGCACGTGCCGGCCGGCCCGGCGTGCGATTGGAGGAACTGGCGATCACGGAAGGCTCTCCGTTGGCAGGCAGGAGCCTGCAGGAGCTCCGCGGACCGGCGGTTCCATTGCTGGTCCGTCACCCCGACGGGCAGCTGATCGCAAACCCCACCCGCGAGCTTCAGCTCCAGCCCGGCGACGTGCTCATCGTCTTTGGTGAGGTCAGCGACCTAAACCCGCTCGACCGTGAGTAGGACACCGGCACTTCATCACCGGCCCGCCACGTTCACTTCGCCGCGGCCACATCATCGAGCCTGACGTGCCAGGCTCAAACCCTTAGCTTCACCCGCGCCTCAGCACGGAATGGTTCGGCAGAGCATGCCGCCGCTCCGGGGCGACAGTCACGCCTTCGCGGCCTATTCGGCAGGACCGCTATGGCGTGGCTGGCAGATCCGCGACGACTCGCCGCACCACGTTGCGCGTCACGCGGCGTGGCTGCTATGTGGTGTCGTCACGGCGCACACTCCCGCCTGCTTGCCGATGACATTGCCCCGTCGGCGAGGCCGCATGGCCCGGCCTGTTCCTCCGGCAGCCCGATGAATCGCGCCGTCAAGGCCGCCGCCAGCGAATTGGCGGTTCGCGGCGGCGAGGATCGCCTCCGTCTGCGCGAGTGGTATCCCCGGACGCGACCTCGATACGCACGAGCTCAATCTTGTTTGGCGGCTGGCTGGGCGTCCTGGGCATCGATGACCGCGATCGCAGCCATGTTGGCGATGTCGGTCACTTCGGCGCCACGGCTCAGCACGTGCACCGGTTTGTTCATGCCGACCAGGATCGGCCCGATCGCAACGGCTCCGCCGAGCTGCTGAAGCAGCTTGTACGCCACGTTCGCCGCTTCCAGGCTCGGGAAGACCAGCACGTTGGCCTCGCCCACCAGGTCCGAGAACGAGTAGTCCTCCTCACGGAGCGCGGGCGACAGCGCGACGTCCGCCATCATTTCGCCGTCGACCATCAACTCGGGATGTCGCGACTTCACCAGCTTCGTGGCGGCGGCCATCTTCGCCGAACGAGGGTGGCTGGTGGAGCCGAAGTTCGAGAAGGACAGCAGCGCCACCCGTGGTTCGAGCCCGAAGCTGCGTGCCCGCTCCGCGGCCATGACGGCGATGTCGGCCAGTTCCTCGGCCGTGGGATCGAAGTTCACCGTCGGGTCGGTGAAGACGACGGCACGCCCGTCGTCGGTGATCATCACGTACAGCCCGGCCACCCGCGCAACGTCGAGCGCCGGCCCGATCACCTCCAGCGCCGGCCCGATGACATCGGGGTAGTGGTAGGTCAGGCCGGCGACGAAGGCGTCGGCGTCACCTGCCTGCACCATCATGGCGCCGAAGTAGTTCGGCTGACTGAGCAACGCAGACGCCTCGCGCAGCGTGATTCCCTTCCGTTGCCGCTCTTCATACAGCGTCACGGCGTAAGCGCCGGCCCGTTCCGATGCCGTCAGGTCAACGATCTCGATCGGGGCGGTGACCCCCAGCTCTTTCATCGTTGCGCGGATAACGTCTTGGCGCCCAAGCAGGATCGGCACCCCGATGTGTTCCCGCTGGATCCTGGCTGCCGCGAGGATGATCTTGCGCTCTTCGCCCTCGGGGAACACCACGCGCTTGGGCGCGGTCTGCGCCTTGTGGGTCACAACGCTCATGACCTCCCGGCCCCGGGTCAGCCGGTTCGCCAGCTGCTCGGTGTAGGTGGCGAGGTCGACAGGGTTGCGCGCGACGCCCGACGCCATCGCGGCTGCGGCTACCGCCGGAGCAACGCGAAGCGGCACCCGCGGGTCGAGCGGCTTGGGGATGAGGTACTCCGGGCCGAACGCCAGGCGGTCGACGCCGTACGCGCGCAGCACCGAGTCAGGCACGTCTTCCTTGGTCAGGTCGGCGAGCGCCCGCGCAGCGGCGACCATCATGGCTTCATCGATCGCCCGGGCTCGCACATCGAGCGCACCGCGGAAGATGAACGGAAAGCCGAGCACGTTGTTGACCTGGTTCGGGTAGTCGGACCGTCCGGTCGCCATCAGCACGTCGCCGCGGGCCGCCCGGGCCTGGGGGTAGCTGATCTCGGGATCGGGGTTGGCCAGCGCGAAAACGACCGGCGTGCCGGCCATCGACAAGACCATGTCCTGCGTCACCGTGCCGGCGATCGACACCCCGAGAAAGACGTCGGCCCCCTCCATGGCCTCGGCCAGAGTGCGCGCAGCGTGGTCAGTGGCGAAGCGCGCCTTGTAGGCGTTCATCCCCTCCGTGCGGCCACGGTAGACAACGCCCCTGGTGTCGGCGAGCACGATGTTCTCTCGCCGCATACCCAGGGTGACGAAGAACTCGCAACAAGCGATTGCCGCCGCCCCGGCGCCGCTGACCGCCATCCGGACCTCGCCGATGTCCCTGCCGGTGAGCTCGAGCGCATTGAGCAATGCAGCGCCGCTGATGATCGCCGTCCCGTGCTGGTCGTCGTGGAAGACCGGGATGTCCATCGCGGCGGACAGCCGCTCCTCGATCTCGAAGCACTGCGGCGCGCTGATGTCTTCGAGGTTGATGCCGCCGAAGGTCGGTTCGAGTGCTTTGACGATCCGCACCACGTCGTCCGGGTCGGCGGCGTCGAGTTCGATGTCGAACACGTCGACGTCGGCGAACCGCTTGAACAGCAGCGCCTTGCCCTCCATTACCGGCTTGCCGGCGAGCGGCCCGACGTTGCCCAGGCCCAGGACGGCGGTGCCGTTGGTGACCACGGCCACCAGGTTCCCGCGGGCGGTATAGCGGAACGCCTCAAGTGGGTCCCGCTCGATGTCTCGAACCGGGACAGCCACGCCCGGGGTGTAAGCCAAGGCGAGGTCGTGCTGGGTCGCGCACGGCTTAGTGATCGCCACCGCGATCTTCCCGGGGCGCCCGCCCGCGTGGTACTCACGGGCCTCCTCTTCCAACATGGTTACCTCACCCCATCATCGATCGACGCCCGCCGGACAGCAGCGCGCCGTCCTTCCTCTATCAAGGCCGCAAGCCCACCCCCGGTATGGCCGCATGGCGCGGCGTGCCAGACGGGCAGCTTCGGCGCCGGTAAACCCCTGCGGGCATACCGGCGTTCCTCCTTTATGCCCTGGATATTGGTAGATAGCGTCACGTTCACAGCCAGCCGACGCTCAGCGTGAGTGCCGGCAGGAGCGGAGCCAGCGAGGACGCCAGACTCGAGCAGCTACGACGCCAATACCCGCGATGGCTGATCTGGCGTGGCAGCTTCACCGGTGACTACTGGGCCATGCCGCCGCGCGGCCACCCCACCCGGCGTGAGCTGATCAGCATCCGCGATCTCGATGAGCTCGCGAGGAGCGCGGGGCCCAGCCTTATGCGCCAGCGGGTGGGCGCGGACGCTCGCGGTGCCGACGCGGCTGCACATCCACGTCTGGTGTTGATCGCAGAGCATGATGGGCTAGGCGGAATTGACGATCGCCGCAACCATTAGGTATACAGGCCAGCGCATAAGTATACCGGCACGTGACGCCCGCTATTCGGCTACTCTCCGGATCACCGGCATAGCCCTGATGAGGGCGCTCGCTCATCGGCCGGGCGTCTGCGGCCTTGACCCCGCGGCTGCCGCAGGCGCAGCCAGCCTGCGTGCTGGCCGTGCCGCTGAGGCGACGGCCATGCGGCTTCCTGTGAGGGCGCCTGGGCTGGCTCCCTTGTGGCCTGCAGCGCTCGCCAGCTGGCACAAGGGTGCCGCGCCGCGGGACACTCATCGGGTGGCGCTGTCTGAAGACTCTTATTACCGCCGCGACCTGGCGCTTGTTCACCACCGCGGCTTCGGCCTCCACGCCCAGGCCTGCGTGCCGGGGATCCTGGCGCTGCTGGAGCCGGTGCGATCGCGGGAGGGAATCGTCCTCGAACTGGGCTGCGGCAGTGGCCTGCTCACCAGGGAACTGACCGCCGCAGGCCACCGCGTCATCGCCACCGACGCCTCCCCGGCGATGCTCGAACTGGCCCACAGTTACGCACCGGCCGCCGAGGACATTCGCACGCTGGTGCTTCCCGCAGACCCACTGCCCCCGGCCGATGCCGTGGTCTCGGTGGGCCACGTGCTCAACTACCTGCCCGATGAACCCGCCATCGACCAGGCCCTCACTGCGATCGCCCGGGCGCTACGGCCCGGCGGCCTGTTCGCCATCGACATCTGCGACCTTGAGTACGGCCAGGCCCGGCGCGACGCGCCCAGCACCGGCCTCGTTCACGACGACTGGGCGATCGTCACCCAGTTCTCGCTGCCCGAACCCAACCGGTTCATACGCCAGATCACCACCTTTGTGCGGGGCGACGACAGATCCTGGCGGCGCGACGACGAGCGCCACCACAACGTGCTGATCGACACCGCCCGCGTGCCCACGCTGCTCGCGGCCAAAGGCATCCACGTACAGGTGGCTTCCGCCTTCGGAACCGAGCAGTTGCCTGCCGGACTGCGCGTCCTGATCGGCCGGCGCGCCACCTAACCAATCAACACGCCGACCACAGCACCGGCCTGCCACCTGAACTGAACTCGTCGCGGCAAATGAGTACGTTTGCGACAAGGCGCGGCGATGCATAAATATACGGCCTGGCGGACTGACCGGCGGGACAGTAACTGGGTCCGCCGTGCAGCCGACCTCGCGAAAAGCTCTGGATAACCGCGCGCTGACCCGCTATGCGCGCCGGGTCCCGGTCGGTTGGCGGTGGGGGCCCGTGGCGGACCGAATGGGTGATCTGCGCGGCTGGCCAGGCTTACCAGCGGCCGGTTGTGCCGAGATGATCCTATGGCCGGATGTCGTTCGCGAGGCGGGCGATGCAGCTGGAGACGGCGCTGCGATTGCCGGCCGTGGCGATGCAGTTGTCGAACGTGGTGAAGACGTTCGCGTTGCGCGCCACGAACGTGCCGAAGCGGACCGCGAACACGATGGCGATGGCCAGCGCCAAGACGCCGCACACGATCCCTGCGGTGGCCTGTCCGGGGTTCGTCGCGCCCTTCGCCCGTCCGCGGGTGACGGCAATGCCGCCGAGGACCGCTGCGACCAGGCCTCCCAGCAGGCCAAGAGGGAACAAGATGAAGGACACGGCGGCCACGAGGCTGGCCATGCCGAGAACCAGGGCGGCCACGCCAAGGCCGTTCCCCGGCCGGGCCGATGGCGGCGCGGCGAGCGGCTGTGCTGATCCGGGGAGCTGCGGAGTGCTCACGATGCCAACCTTCCGCCCGCAAGCCGAGGCGCATGGCGCGGCCTGCCCGGCTGCTGGCCGACATCGTGACGCGTTTGGGTGTCCATTGTTATTTCTCTCCTGTCGTTGTGGCGCTGTCACTGGATGGCCGTGAACTCATCACCGCCACGACGTTGGCCAAAGGAAAGTGCGCGGCGTCAGTACCGGCCCGTATTACGCCGGTGCCGCTCGACTCGAAGAGGCACAGGCACCTCGACTCCTCCGGAGCGAAGATCCGCTGCAGGTGGCGGATCTGGCCGCCGCGATGTGCCTGCAACCGGGCAGCCTGGTCCAGGGCGTCGTGTGCGCTGGTCATGTGCCCTGGCGGCAGTCCTGAAGGTCGTGCTCGATCAGGAAGAGCCGAAGGCCGGCCGCGCCGCCTACTGATGACCTCCCAGCCGCCTCGCTAACCGGCGCCGGCCTGACGACCGGCCCGGCTCCGTCGCCCTCGTGATCAGCGTGGCGCATGGGCGTTCTTCCAGCATCGTGGGAATTACTGATTTCGATACGTATTTCAGAACGGGCGCGGGACGCCTATCGGGCGCTGGTGCCCGGTGTCAGGCACGAGCAGGCACGCCTTGTCCGTACAGTAGGCGAGGCCTAGGTTTGAGTCATACGCGGGCGCGGCTGGCCCGAGCGAGCTGGGCTGTACCGGCTGGCCACCTGCTGGCTGCCGTGGCGCCGGGCTGGCTGTTCTGGCGCGCCTGCCACGGCGGGAGTACGTATGAAATCGCGCACGGTGCTCATAGCGGTGGCCGGCAGCTGGCTGCGCGCACATAGGCTGATCCCGGCGGGGGTGACGCACGTTGAGTGACGACATCGGGCGCGTGGCCGCCGGGAACGGCCCGGCCAGCTCGCCGCCGGGCCCGGCCGTCCATAAGGACCGCCGTCAGCGCCGCCCGACCGGGGCGCCGCCGCCGCTGCCGCACCCGTTCGCCGTCAGCACCGCGGCGTGGCTGGTCCTTGGGGCCGTGGCGCTCGTCGGCGCGTTCCTGGCGTCCCAGCACACGCCGTGGCTCCGGCTTGATGACCGATTCAGTACCTGGGTCCTTCGCTGGCTGGCGGGGATGCGGACGCCGTGGCTGACCGATGTGGCCAACGGGATCAACGGGGCGGGCTCCGGCTGGGGGGCCAGCGTGCTTGGCCTGTCGGTGGTTGCCCTGACGATGGCGTTCCGGCGCTGGCGGCACCTGCTGGTGTTCTTGGGCAGCGTGTTGTTCCTGGAGCTTGCCGGGGCGCAGGTCTACTTCGGGCTGTCGCGGCCGCGCCCGTACGGCGTGCCGATCATCGGCAGCTGGGGCGGGTACTCCGGGGTGTCGCCCTCGGCGGCGGTCCTGACGATCTTCTTGATGGGCGCCGTCTACTGCCTGGCCGTGCCGGGCCGCCCCCGCACCTACACTAAGGCGGCGGTGGCCGCTGTGGTCGCCGTGTTCTGTCTGGCCCGCCTGTACCTGGGTGTCGATCACCCCAGTGATGCGCTGCTCGCCGTGGCGTTCGCCGTGGCGATCGCGGTCACCGCGTTCCGTTTCTTCACCCCGAACGAGGTGTTCCCGGTTGCGTACCGGCGCGGCCGCACCGCGCACGTCGATGTGACGGGCCGGCGGGGGGAGGCGATCCGCCAGGCCGTGCGTGACCGGCTCGGGCTGACCGTGCTCGAGATCAAGCCGGTCGGGCTGGAGTCCTCCGCAGGCTCGACGCCGCTGCGGTTGCGGGTCGAGGGCGGCCCGGATGAGTTCCTGTTCGCCAAGCTCTATACCAAGGGCCACGTCCGCGCCGACCGCTGGTACAAGCTGTGGCGGACCATCTTGTACGGCTCCCTGGAGGACGAGTCTCCGTTCAAGACGGTGCGGCGCCTGGTCACCTACGAGGACTATGCCCTGCGCCTGCTGCAGGACATCGGGGTCCGCACGGCCCGGCCGTACGGCATCGTGGAGATCACGCCCGAGCGTGAGTACATGCTGGTCACCGAGTTCTTCGCCAGCGCCGTTGAAATCGGCGAAGCCGATGTCGATGACACGGTGATCGACCAGGGGCTGGTGATGATCCGCACGCTGTGGGACGCCGGGATCGCGCACCGCGACATCAAACCGGGCAACCTGATGGTCCGCTCCGGTGAGCTGCTGCTGATCGACGTGGCCTTCGTCCAGGTGCTCCCGTCACCGTGGCGGCAGGCGGTCGACCTGGGCAACATGATGCTGGTCCTGGCCGTGCGCACCGACCCGGAACGGGTCTACCGGCAGGCGCTGAGCTACTTCACCCCGGCCGAGCTATCCGAGGCGTTCGCCGCCACCCGTGGGGTAGCGAGCCCGACCCAGCTGCGCGCGTTCATGAAGCGGGACCCGCGTGACCTGCTGGGCACGTTCCGCGCCCTGGCTCCGCCGCGCAAGCCGATCGTGCTGCAACGCTGGAGCATCGGGCGGGTCGCTCTAGCCGTCGCGATGCTCGCCATCATCACCGCCGCCGTGGGGGAAACGGGGAATGCCTTCTTCCCGGCGGCCCGGAATCTGGGCGCCTACGCCCCCGCCTGCGGCACCGGCCACTCGATGATCCTCAGCGCCCAGGCAGTCCCGTCCGCGGCCCTGCTGCCCTGCATCGCCGCGCTCCCGGCGGGCTGGACAATTGGCGGCGCGGACATCGCCAGCGGGAAGGCCAGCTTCTGGCTGGACTCCGATCGCGCCGGGCCGCGAGCGGTCACCGTAACCCTGACTGCCACCTGCGACACCTCGGGCGCCCAGCAGATCCCCTCCGACCAGCCCGGCGCGCGCCGGTTCGAGCATCCGCTGAGCCCGGCGCCGCAGTTCTCCAGCCTTCGCTTCTACACATTCCCCGGGGGCTGCGCCACCTACCGGTTCAGTTTCGCGCGAGGTACATCCCCCGTGCTGGCCGTCGCCGTCGATAACGCGCTGGCGTTCCAGTCCCGGTCAACCCTCGTCAACTACGTTCGGCACACCGAAGGTCTCGTGCTCTGCGGGCGAGGTGCCGCATGCCCGCGATGAGCAGGTAGCCGGGCCGGCGCTGCCCAGCTAGCCGCGCTCGGAGCTTCACCACCGCAGCCACGCAGGCAGCCCGGTGAGTTCATACCTGCGGCTAATGGCTAATGGCTAATGGCTAATGGCTAATGGCTTATGAGCATGATCAGATCATCGCTCAGAACGCCCTGATATGTGCTCAACCACGCTGCCAAGAACAAGCGGACACAGGAGCGAATAATCGGCGCTATACGGGTGATCGAAGATCAGATCACTACCCTTCGGTCGTATAACGCCAGATACACGGGTGATCCTCGCTCAATTTTTCAGAAGAGATATACGGAGATGATCATCCGTGTATCACTCGATCTGATTTCCTACCAGAACGATGGAAAAGGCTGCGCGGCGGTTCGCGGATCAAGTCCAGCGAACCGTGAGTGAATATGCTAGGTGGCGTATAGATATGCGCGCGGATGAAGTACTCATTTCGGCATGACCGCGCGTCGGTGGACCCATGCCGGGCACTCCTGTCTGCGCGCATGGTCGAGGGCGCGGTCATGCGCAGCTCGCCGCGCAGAGCGGCATTGGGCGCCCGGGCGAGTTGGTGCTGGTAGCTGTCGGTACCCGGTGGGAAGACGGCCGTCGCGTCAGTGGACGGCTGCCGTGTCGCGCCGGGCGCCGGGATGGGCGTCGCGGCCGCCCCATACGGCGCCCTCGGCTATCGCGGCGGCGAGCAGGTCATGGAGCATCTGCCCGGGCTGTGGGACGCACGCCTGCGCGATCCCCGTCACCGCGGCATGCACGGTGGCGGGCGCGGAGTGCCGGCGGAAGGCCTTCGGCGAGACCGCGACGCAGCGTGTGAAGCCGCGGGCCCACCGGGCGGCCTGCGGAACCCGCGCCAGTGCGGCCCGGCTCGGTACGTCCAGCCAGCCAGCGGGCCGCCCATCCAGCTCGGCCAGCACGCGCCCACACGCCAGCACCGACACCGCCATGACCTGCTGCTGCGGGGCAGCCACCACCGGCAGCGCCACCCGCGCGCACATCAGCGCGATCCGCGCGTCGATGTGCAGGTCCTCACCGGTCAGCCCGATCACCGAGGGGATCAGCGGCACCAGCCGCGCCCGGCCGGCATCGGAGGTGCAGTCGTTGACATCGCGGGCGAGCGCGGCCAGCAGCGGATGCGTGCAGACCGGGTGATCACTCCATCGCTCCCCCGCCAGGAACGACGCCAGCTCCATGAAACACGCCCCCTGGCGCGGGCCGCGGTGCTTGCCCCGGGACAGAATCGGGACCAGCTCCGGTGGATGGGCCTGGTAACCAGACACGGCCACCTCCAGCAGCGCCGGCAGACCTGATATGACCAGTCTGCGCGCCACCCGTTCCCGCCCTTACCCCGCCCCCGGCCACCGGGCGCTTTGTGCAGCGCCGTAACCGGCCAAGTCAGCAAAGCGGCGCCGCCGCCGGCCATACCCCCCCGGCCTACGGCGCCGTGTGGATAATCTTGATTGCTCCCCAGCCGATGTCTGCCGATTTCTGGCGGCCATGCGCGTCAGATGCGGCCATGCGTGTCAGATCCGGCCCGATCCCGCTGCCACCATGCTGCCACAAAGATCAAAAGACCTGACCGCCTCTTGGCGATCAGGCCTCTGATGCGATGAAGGAGCGGGGCCTCCGCTCCCCGTAGGTGCCCCGGGGGTTCATGCTCGGGTTGTCTACGCCGCTACGACGATGGGAGGCCCCTGGCGGAAGCGTATGACGGCCCGCAGATCGTGGGTATGGATCTGCACCGGCGGCGGAGCGTGCTGGTGCGGATGACGGCTGATGGGCGGCGGCTGGGCACCTCGCGGATCACCAACAGCGCGGCGGAGCGGCGCCGAGAGAACGCGAAGGCTGGCCGGTCCCCGGCGGTGGTGCTGGAGGCCACGTTCGGGTGGTACTGGGCGGCGGATGCCCTGGCTGAGGCGGGTGCGGACGTGCATTTGGCGCACCCGCTGGGGGTGAAGACGTTCACCTACCGCCGGGTCAAGAACGATGAGAAAGACGCCGCTGAGCCTGCCGCAGCCCTATGCCGGGAAGGTGGCCTCGCTGCGCAAGCTCACCAGCGAGCTGAGCACCGAGATCGCTGTGCTGGATGCGGTGATCGCCGACCTGCTCGCTGGCCACGACGGCTACCACGCCATCCAGGCGCTGCCGGGCATCGGGCCGGTGCTGGCGGCGGTGATCGTGGCCGAGATCGGCGGCATCCGCCGGTTCTGCCGCCCCGCCCGGCTGTCGTCGTGGGCGCGCCTGACCCCCCGCCACCGCGAGTCCGATCTCAAGGTCACCCGCGGGCACATCACCAAACAAGGCTCACCGCTCCTGCGGTGGGCGGTGGTGGAGGCGATCCAGCACCAGCCCGCCGGCAGCCCGGTCCGTGACGTCAAGGACCGCATCATCGCCCGCCGCGGCGGCCAGGCCAAAAACATCGCCAAGACCGCCGCGGCCCGCTACCTGCTCACCTGCATCTTCTGCGCGATGCGCAACGGGCAGGCCAGGTCCCTGGCCGCCCGCAGCCGCGCGGCGGAGGCGGCGTGAGCAGGCCCGGAACCGGGCAGCGCGTGACCGCCCGCAGGTCTGGCCCCCGCCGGTGGCGGCGCGGCCGCGCCTCTGATTGATCCCGCTGCCCGGACGCGAAACGCCCCATGCACCCGCGGCCAGCCACCCGCGGGAACCCCGAAGGGATGACCGCAGCCGGGCGCCTGCCACGACACCAAGGCTGCACCTGGGGCGCCACCACAACCACATACCTGTCCCGGCACGGCGCCAGTCTCGCCGCCAGCGGGACCGGCCTCAAGGATCGTTCGTCCAGCAGGGCGCTCCACCCTTGACCCCGGCCCCGCCATCGCGTGCCAGGAAACCAGCCGGGAACGGCAGAAAAAGGGACATACCCAGCCCTTGACCGGCCCCCGCTCCTTCAGGGATGACCTGCACCAAGCCCTGGAACGCGCCAAGGACCAGGGATTCTCCCATATAATCCTGGACGGGAAAGTCATCCCCTGCGACCGGTGCAAAGAACCGGCTGTCAGCGTGAAAGGCCAGGTCATCGACCTGTGGTATTCCGCAAGGCCCACTGCCACGGCGGCCACGTCCAGGCCGTGCTCGCCCCGGACGGGTTCCCGCTGTGGGTCTCGCCCGTGGAGCCCGGTTCGGTGCACGACATCACCGCCGCCCGCATCCACGCCCTGCCCGCGCTGTACCTGGCCGCCGCGGCTGACCTGCCCACCCTGACCGATTCCGGCTATGACGGCGCGGGCATCGGCATTCACATCCCGGTCAAACAGCCCGCTGGCGGGCGCGACGTCGATATCGATACCCGTACCCGCAACGCCATCCAGCGCTCTTTGCGCTGCTTGGGCGAACGCGGGTCGCCCTGCTCAAGCAGCGCTGGCGCACCCTGCAGCACATCACCGCCAGCCCTGGCAAGATCAGTGACATCGCCCGCGCCGCGCTCGTCCTCACCCATTTCGAGCACGGTTACCTCACCTGAATGCAGGTGCGGCTGCCCTGGGGTGAGCTTGATGATGCGGCGAGGCCAGGCTGCTGCGCAGCGGGACTGGTGTTCGGGGCCGACAGGTGTGCTCAGCCACCGGTCTGCCCGCAGCGAGTAGCATCCGCCCCGTGGCTGGGCGGACGCACACCAAGCGGGGCGCCGGGCCCGGGGAACTCGCGATGTACCGGATCTTGGCTTCCCTGGCGCCTGCTTACAACGATCGCCTCACCACGTTGCTGCTTCCCACCGCGATCACCATCGACCCCACCCGGGGACTGCTCGTCTTGCCCCACTACGACGGCGAGGACCTTGATGCCTTGTGGAGCGAGCCCGACGGCGGTGCTGAGCTCGGCATCGGCCTGGCCTCCGCCATCCCGGCTGTCCTGGAAGACCTGGCACGCATCGACACCCGCCGCGTGACCAGCGACCCGGTGCTAGCGCACATCCCCGACCTGGTCTTCGACCACACCGCGGCCCTCACCCGGTCCGCAGGCACCGCCCACCGGCTGACCCGCGCTGGCCTGCTCTCCCCGACGACTGCGCCAAGGCCGAGCGGCTGCTGGCCCACCGGCAGCTCACGCCCATAATCGTCAACAACGGCGACTTCTATCCCAGAAACCTCATCGTGCAGCCATCCGGCCGCATCGTGATCGTCGGCAGTCTCCACCGGGGACGGCGATCTAGGTCCAGGCGTCGAACAACGACCCGTTCCGTGCTTTGGCATCTATCGCGCTGGCCGCTTCCGGGCGGTTCGCGCGGATCCCTTGTCACGGACGGCCGCAATCGCTGTGTCATACAGGACGCCGATGTTGACCCGGCCGTCCTGCGCTGCCCATGCCTCCGCAGCCAGCGACAGGCACGTCAGCGCGGCACCCACGATAGCCCGGGCGACCAACTCGAGGTCACCTTCCGGCACGTCGCCCACGGTTCGCAACCGAACGGCGATTTCGGGCGCAAGGAGCGTCATCCAGTTCATCCGCTTGTCCATATAGCGAGCCCGCAGCGTCGGGGTCCCATAGATCATTTTCGTGAGGACTAGTTGATGCTCATCGTTGTAGTCGGGCAGTCGGCGGAGGGAGTCGAAGGCTGCCCGTAGCGCGTCCCACGGCGAGGCATCCGCGGGCTGTGCGGCCAATGCCGATGCCACCACCTCGCCCTGCGGTGCTAGGTGCCCCAGGACCAGGTCCTCCTTACTAGCGAAGTAGCGGAAGAACGATCGGCTGCTGATGCCAACCTCTTCGGCAATCTGCATCGTTGTCGTGGCATCGAAGCCCTGCTTGACGAACAGACGCATCCCAGTCTCGACAACCTTCTGCCGCACCGCCTGCCGAGATTGCTGCCAGTAGCCCGCGACGTCGTTCATCCCTGCATTATGTCACCCGTTGACTGCCTGACATCTGATGCCTTGTTGACAGTCACTGACAGACAGTCATACGATGCCTGCATGACAGTCACAGCACTGAAGACAGGGAATGACGCGATCCGCGACACCCGCCGCAACGTCCTGGCGGCGACTGCCCTCCTGCTTGCCGCGGCCACGTTCGTCGTGGCGGAGGCCGTCACCGCCGCGGCATGGGACCACCCCGCGTACAGCTACGCGAACGACTTCGTCAGCGACCTGGGCGTGCCGGGCCCGCCCACAGTGTTCAAGGGACACATTGTCCACTCCCCGCTGGCCCTTCTGCTCAACACCGCCTTCATCGTCAACGGAGCGCTGGTCGTCATCGCGGCCGCCCTGCTGCTGCGGCCTCGCGGGCAAGGTCGGCTGGCACGCTGGCAGTTTCGCCTCGTCATCGGATATGGCCTCGGACTGTTCATCGCCTCCCAATACCACGAGGTGCCGAACTGGATGCTGCCCTGGCACGCCCTCGGCGCAACGCTGATCATCGGCGGCGGCAACATCGCCGTGTTCCTGACCGGCCGGCTGGGCGACCGGCTCGGCCTACCAAGCTGGCTGGCGCGTGTCTTCACCGGGCTCGGCGCCGTCGGCTTCGCCTTCTTCCTGATCGTCCAGGTCCTCGTCGTGGTGGACAGCGCTGTCCTGCCCCACAACATCGGCACCCTCGAGCGGGTGGCTGCTTATCCACTGCTGTTCGCACAGCTCGCCGCCGGGGTAGGCCTGTTGGTCGAAGCCACCCAGTTGCGTCGCCGCAACCTCGCTCTCGCCCGGTGACACATCCGAACGAGCCCCGGAAGGGACCTCACATGGACGCGACGAAGGTGCGCTGGCCCGACGCCCATGCTCCCGAGGGTGCCTCTATCTACGCCGCGAACCACACCCGGACCACCGCCGACCCGGAGCTCGTCTGGGCCTGGCTGATCCGCCCCGACCAGTGGCATCGCTTCTACGGCAACGCCAAACTCATCCGCCACCGCTCGGGCCCCTGGCCGCAGCTCGGGCTCGGCAGCTGCTTCTCCTGGATCACGTTCGGGGCCCTGGTGACCACCGAGGTCACCGAGTTCGAACCGCTCAGGCGGTTGGCCTGGGCCGGGCGCGGGCTCGGCGCAACCGCGTACCACGTGTGGCTACTCGACGGCGACGGTCCCGAATGGGAAATCGTGACCGAGGAGACCGAGCGCGGGTTCCTGCCGACGCTGGCCCGGCCGTGGCTGAGGCCGGCGATGCTGCGCCAGCACCAGCGGTGGATCGAGCAGCTCGCTCGCCTTGCCGAGAGTGGGGAAGGGCCGCGGATCCGCTGAGCGCAGGTGCTCGACACAGTAACTTCCGCGAGCCGCATTGCCTGCGGCTCATCGTCAGGCCACGTCACTTACACAGCCGGTAGGACACGCCCCCCAGCGGCCGGCCACGCCCAGGTGCCCACGGCCTTGCGTGTCAGTTCCGGGACGTGAAGATGTCCTCCTGACGCTCGCTCATCGGCAATGCCGGATGTGTCCCGGGGCTTGGGCCGCCGGAGACGCGGGCTCGGTCAGGTGCCGGAGGCCATGTGTGCGGCCAGGATGTAGTTGGGGTGGCGGTCGAGGCCGATCGCCATCAATCAATGCTCCGGCCCCAAGGGCCGGGAAGGCTGACCGGCGTCCCGGCGGGGCATCGGGCTTGGGCTTGGGGCACGATGGGCGGGTGCTGATCGTGCGCGCGACCAAGAAACTGCTCGACCGCATCGGCCCGCCCAGCCTTGGTGAAGGAGAACAATCCACCACCCTGATGGGCCAGTGGTATGCCACCGCCTTGTTCTGGAAGCCCCAAGCCGCGCTGTTCGTCAACGAACCGACACTGCTGCCGGTGCTGATGCCACTGGCTCCCGCAGCGACCTTGCTGGCCAGGTTCCCTCAGCAACTCGCTGCGGTGCTGGCCGCGCACGGAACCCCCGGCGCGGTCATCGATGAGGAACAGCGGCAGATGCGCGACCGTCGCCTCGCCAAGACCGCGAACCGCAGCGTTGTCGGGATCATGAATGAGTTCACCTTCCTGGCCGAGTCCTACCGCGGCGACACTCCGGCGCCGGATCTGCTGGCCCTTGCGATGCACCTGGCGGCCACGCCCTGCAGCCCTCTCTACCGCAAACACATAAGTCCCGACCGCGAACTGGCCGCGCTGTCGCGCTCCTTCGCACCACCAGCGACTTGACCCCACCGACGCCCGCAACGCAGATCGAGGCGCGACAGTGCGCCGGTCACGGCATCCGCAGGCTCAGGGCAAGGCGGGATCTGGGTGCACGGACAGGAAGCGGTCCGCAGGGCCGTTGTCAATGAGGGAGTTATCGGCCAGCCATCGCACGGCCCGGCGCCTGGCCCGCGTGTCCCGGAACGCGTACCACGCTGGCAGCAGCTCCGGGTGCTCCTCGTGGAGCTCGTCTTTGAACCGGCGGAAGGCTCCCTTGCCCTGGATCGCACGTGCCAGCCTGCGCCCAGCACGTTCATCAGTTATCCCATCAGCGAAGTCGGCCATGTCCTGGTACCAAACCCAGGACGGCAGCGGGCCGATGACGACCGCGATCTCTCCCGTGTCCGGGTTGATCAGCCAATGATGTTCGTAGTCGGTCTGGTCGGCCAGCGCGTTCGCGACCTCCTCCAGATCGATCCTGCTCAAGTCCAGCACCCGGCCAGGATAGGTCTCCCCCGCTGCCCACACTCAAGGACTGGAACGCCCGAGCAGCGGCATGAGCGGGTGCGCCCTGTACGGCTACCCTTTGCTGCCGTGACCCTTCGCCCCGCTGAGCCCGGCGACGTGGATGCACTCCGCAGCATCGCGGTCGTGGCTTACCAGCACTATGTCCCCAGGATCGGCCAGGCACCTGCCCCGATGACCGCCGACTATGCGCAGGCGGTCCGCTGCCGGCAAGCGTGGGTTGCAGTTGAAGATGGCGAGGTCATAGGGTTTGCCATCCTGATCGCCCAGCCCGGCTACGTGCTGCTGGACAACGTTGCCGTCCGGCCCGATGTGCAAGGCCGCGGGATCGGCACGCGTCTGCTCGACCTGGCCGAAGATCACGCCCGCAGCCTCCATCTCGGCGAAGTCCGGCTCTACACCAACGAAGCCATGACCGAGAACCTCAGCTACTACCCCCGGCATGGGTATGTCGAGACCCACCGGGCCAAGCAAGACGGCTTCCGCCGTGTGTACTTCCGCAAGCCACTGGACTGACCACTCGCGGCATAGAAAGACGTTCTGCGTGTCGGTTCGTGACGTGGGAACGTCCCCCTGATGCGCTTCGGGCTTGGTGTCCCACGCAGCAGGAGGACGTTCATGGGTAACGGTAGTGGTGTGTCCCGAGGTGATCGCAACCGCAATGCCCGGCTGGAGCGGCTGCGGGCCCTGGTGCCGGTGTCGAACGCGATCGTTGGGATTGACCTGGCGGGCAAGAAGCAGATGGTCGTGGTGACCGATCATGACTCGAAGGTGATCGCGCGGCGGGTGTTCCGGTGCCGCGCCTGGGATCTTGGCTCGGCGCTGGACTGGGCTGCCGGGCGTGCCGCGGCGAAGGGCTGGGCCGGGGTGACGGTGTCGTGTGAGCCGACCGGGCACCGGTGGCGGGTGCTGGGGCAGCTGGCGGCGGACCGGTCGATGCCGTTCGTGTGTGTGCAGCCGCTGGTCACCTCGTGGTCGCGGCGGACCGAGGATCTCACCGTCGATAAGACCGACGAGAAAGACGCGGTGCTGATCGCGCGCCTCACCGCCCAGCTGCGCTGCTATGTCCCGGAGCCGGTCGATGAGACGTGGGGCCGGCTGCGGCATCTGGGCACCCGCCGGGAGCAGCTGATCACCGAGGCCGGCCGCCAGATCCAGCAGATGCGGGACCTGCTGGAGTGCGCCTGGCCGGCGGCCCTGGACACGGCCCGGCAGCCATTCCGGTCCCGCACCTGGATGGCCGGGTTGTCGGTGATCGCTGGCCGGGACGGCGGCGACTTCGCCCGCACCCGGCGGTTGGGGGCCGCCCGGTTCGAGCAGGCGGTGCGGCGGGTGATCACCCGCCGCGGCGGGCAGAAACCCTGCTTGCGGATCGTGCGCGGGCTGTTCGCCGCGCTCGCCGATCCGGCCGGGGTGATCGCGCACCGGCCCGGCGCGCTGGAGCGGGTGCAGCTGCTGGCCGAAGACTGGCAGCACACCCAGGACCGGCTCGCCGACACTGAGCGGCGGATGACGGCGGTCCTGGACGAGCTCGGGCTGACCGCGCTGGCCACCTCGATCACCGGTCTGTCGCCGGTGGGTGCGGCGGCGATCTTGGCCGAGACCGGCGACCCCCGGCGGTTCGCCACCGCCCGCGCGGTGGTCAAGCACGCCGGCCTGGCCCCGCGGGAGAAACTGTCCGGCGCGTTCACCGGCCGGACCCGGCTGACCGGGCAGGGACGGCCCGGGCTGCGGCTGGCAGCCTGGCGGGCGGTCTGGGGGGCCCAGCGCGCTAACCCGGTCTACGCCGCCCGCTACCAGCACCTGACCAGCAGGGAGCAGAACAAGCTCACGCCCACCCAGGCGCAGACCGTCATCGCCGCCGCGATCTTGCGGCAGCTGCACGCGGTCATCACCACCGGGCAGGCCTGGGATCCGCTCACCGCGGCCCACGGCACCCGGCGGGAAAGCACACCAGCGGCCGCCTGATCCAGTCAGCGGCCCATCAAGCTGACGGCCGGGGCGAGCCCTCCGCGGCATTGAGGAACATCGTTTACCTCGCCGGTCATCATGGGCAGCCCCGCCCGTCGTCTCCTCAACCCGATCACGCGCTGCCGGGACCAACCCGTAACCGCTATGCAGGGACAGACGACGGACGAGGCACCGGCCAAAAGCTTGACGCAGACCAACTCACGCGCATGACCGGATGTCGTCTGACCGGCTGCCGGTATGGCGAGGGGCCGCCTGCCCGCGGAGCTGCGGTGTGAGCTGGGGAGGAAATTGCGGCGCCGGTCAGCTGCGGAGGAATTCCACCACCGCGTGACGGTATTCCTCGGGTTTTTCGATGCTGGGTATGTGGCCGCAGCCGGGGAGCATGGCGAGCTGGGATCCGGTGATGCCGGCGGTGATCGGCTGAGCCTGCGCGGGGCCGCAGATGAAGTCGAGCTCACCGGCCACGATGAGGGTGGGGCAGGTGATGCGGCCCAGCAGCGGGCGCAGGTCCACCGACTGGTACAGGCCGCCTTCCCAGGCCTGGCCTGCCGCCAGGTTCGCTTTCATGGCGGCGCTCATGTCGGCCAGCCTGGCCGCTACCTCGGGCTTGTCCGGCTCGGCAAGGTAGAAGGGCAGGACCGTCGCCATCATCTGCTCCATCTTGGCCGCGTCGGTGGCGGCCAGCAGGCGTTCGGTCCAGGAGTCCATCACCGGGCCGCGCCGCCTCATACCACGGCGACCCGGCGTGGCGGGCGAGCAGAGCCGCCGGCCTCGGCCTCAGCCTCACCTCCTTCCCGGGCATCGGTGCCGGGCCCGATGCCAAAGGCAGCCACGGCCACACACATCGCCGTGCTGTCCGGGAACAGCGCGGCGTAGGTCAGGGCGGTGGTCGCTCCGAACGAATGGCCCAGCACTACCACTTCCGGCAGCGCCAGCGCCTGGCGTACCTGTTCGTAGAAGCGGGCGTGGCCCTCGGGTGAGTAGCCAGCAGGGCCAGCCGGGGGCGTGGATGACCCCGACCCGTGCGGGTCGATCAGGTAGGAACGCAGCACATCCGACAGCAGTTCCGCATCGCCGTTCATGTAGGAAGCCGTGAACCCGGGACCGCCCGCGAACATCAGCGTCGGCCTTCCGTTTCCGATGACCTCGTAACTGGCGGCCCGCTCACCGGGCAGCGCGACGACCTGCTCCATGTTCCCGCCCCATTCCGGCCGCTGAGTCCGACCACAACACTGCACCGGCAAGGTGACCGCCCGCCGAGGCAACCGGGAACCAGTGTCCCAGCACCACGCCGGAAACCCCAGGAGCTCACCCGACCGGCCACCGCGGTACCAGGCGCACGCTCGCTCACAGGCTCAGCATCATTGCGGCAATTGAGAACGGTCCGTATTGGCGACTGGACCTCTGCCGGTAGTCTCGGCGCTGTTCGGCGGGCCCGAGCTAGCTGAGCAGGACGCTCTTGCGAGGACTTTGGACGACCCGGGGCAGCGGGCAGAAGTACCCTGGAGCAATGGCCCGTATCCGCGGTCGTATCCGCATTGCGGCGCCGGTCGAGCGGGTATTCGACACGGCCGCCGATTCGCGCAACGAGCCATCATTCAACCCGGCCATGGCCGGCGCCGAGTTGCTCACCCCGCTGCCGATCGGGCTGGGCACGCGATTCCGTGCGCGCATGGGCAAGGCTGGCGGGGAGATGCTTATTGAGCTGACCGGGTTCGAACGGCCGCACCGTCTCAGTTCGCGCACGGCCAGCTCGATGATGGAAACGACCGGAGGGCTGACCTTCGCCGCCGAGGGCGACGGCACGGTCATGAGCTGGGACTGGCAGGTGCGCCCGAAGGGCTGGATGCGGATACTCGGTCCGCTGGTCGGGGCCCTTGGCGGCCGCATGGAACGCAGGATCTGGACCGGGCTGAAGCACCAGCTCGAAGACGCTGGAAGCGCTCGCTCCGCCTGACCACGGACCACCGGCGCCCGGGCCCGCACGACCCACCCGCACCGCCGCCCGTGAGATTGTCAGCGCACCGAGACAAGGCACGATCGGCGGCAGATGCGGATGGGTTCAGGGACCGTCTGCGCCGGATCTTGCCTGGCTCAGGCTGGCTGTCCACTCGGTGATGCGGATGACCTCTGCCTGGCGGGGAAATACCTTGTCCACTAGGACCTGGTGTACCTGGGGATCGGCATCGAGGCAGCCGTCGGCAAGGACGGTGAGCCGGTAGTCCAGGTCTGCGGCCTGACGCAGGGTTGACAGCACCACGCCGCTGGTGGCGATTCCTGCCAGCACAAGGCTGTCGATGCCGCGAGCTCGCAGCAGCACGTCCAGGTCGCTGCCGGTGAACGCGGATACCCGGCGCTTGCTGACGATCACTTCACCGGGAGCCGGGGCGATGGCGGGATGAATGCGGGAGCCGGCGTCATCTTCGGTCAACCGGCCGGTCCCCGCGATGGCTGCGAAGCTCTTATTGTGCTGGCTGACCTCGGGATACCCGGGGCGGAACGCGACGATCACGAAGATGACCGCGATCCCGGCACCGCGGGCAGTCCCGATCGCGGCAGCCAGCCGTGTCAGATAGCCCTCGTCGGTGGCGAAGCGATCCACAATGCCCTGCTGCACGTCCATGACGAGCAAGGCGGTTGATGCCATGCCGGCTCACTCCCTGGAATCGAGGGCAGCCGGGGCAAGAGTCCAGTGCCAGCCAGCCGCCAGCCGAGGCCACACCCTACTCCGCATGACCCGGACACCCCATCGGCGGCATGACAGCGCGCGGTCACGGCACTCGCACGGCTCAGGGCAGGGCGGGATCAGGGTTCCCGGCAAGGAAACGATCGGCAGAGTCGTCGTCAATGAGCGAGTTATCGGCCAGCCATTGCACGGCACGGCGCGCTGCACGGGCGTCCCGGAAGGCGTACCAGGCCTGTAGCAGGCCCGGTTGCTCCTCGTGCAGCTCGTCTTTGAACCGGCGGAAGGCTCCCTTGCCCTGGATATCCCGCGCGAGCCTGCGGCCGGCGCGTTCATCGCTTATCCCGCCGGCGAAGTCGGCCATGTCCTGGTACCAGACCCAGGACGGCAGCGGATCGATGACTACCAGGTCCAGCTCATCAAGGTCGACCGGTCCCTAGTCGTTGAGACCGGTATTGGCCGTCCAGAACGCGATCTCTCCCGTGTCCGGGTCGATCAGCCAGCGGTGCTCGTAGCCGGCCTGGTCAGCCAGTGCGTTCGCGATCTCCTCCAGATCGACGCTGCTCAGATCAAGCATCAGGATAAATCTCTCCCACTGCCCGCGCTCAAGGATCGGAATGCCCGGCAGCGGCAATTGAGGATGGTCTGTGCGGCGGCTCTGCGGGATACTTATGCGCCCGTGCCACGATCCGCGCTGGGGCGCACATGCCTCGTTTGTACGCAGATCCGTTGAGCTGGTCGGCGAAGACCCATCGTGGCTTGTTGACGCGAAATTCGGTCCTGCGGAGACTGGGGGCGTGGCTGCCACATGGGGTGAGTTCGAGCGGGCCCAGCCGGGCCTGGCTGATGCGGGCCGGGCTTTGTTGTACCAGTTCGGAGTGGGACTGGCATTCCTGGCCACGGTCCGCCGCGATGGCGGGCCGCGGGTGCACCCGATGTGCCCACTCATCCATGATGGCGGCCTGTACGCCTTTATCGTGCCCGGGCCCAAGCAGGCCGATCTGCACCGGGACGGCCTGTATGCGCTCCATTCGTTTCCGTGCGAGGGCAACGAGGACGCTTTCTACTGCACCGGCCGTGCTCAGGCCGTTGACGATCCGGCCACCCGGCGGCCACTGGCCGAGCTGTTCGTCGCCGAGCGGTCCGGCGGGGTCGCGGCGCCCGCATCGGGCGATCACCTGTTCAGCTTCGGCCTCCAACGCTGCCTGCTCACCCGGACGACAGGCCATGGCGACCCGGGCCCGCAGCACACCATCTGGCACGACGCCAGCGCGTAGCAGACGCGCGCGACCTGCGGCCAGAAGAGTGCACTCGATCAGGGTCATGAGAGTGCGGTAGGCGGTGAGCTGCGCCGGGCCGGAGCGGGCCGGTGGCCAGCGCTCCCGCAGTCATCGGAGACGGCTGGTGAGGCGTGCCTTGACTTGGGGCCACTCGTCCTTGACGACGCTGTAGACGACAGAATCGCGGAAGGTGCCATCCTCGCGTTTGATATGCCGCCTGAGGACTCCTTCCCGGTGGGCGCCGAGCTTGGCGATCGCTGCCTGCGAGCGGGTGTTCAGCGCGTCGGTCTGGATCTTGACCCGGCCGTAGCCGCACTCTTCGAAGCAGTGCGCCAGCAGCAGCAATTTGGACTCGGGGTTGACCTGGGTGCCCCACCAGCGCGAGCCCATCAGCGTCCAGCCCAGATGGATGCTCTCGTTGCGCAGATCGGCCTCCCCCAGCGAGGACGTGCCCACCAGCGTTCGTGCCGCCCCCATGCCGCCGTCCCCCACGAGCCGGATCGCATAGGCGGTACGCCCCCCGCCGTGGCCATCGGCTTCCCCCTGGCCCGCCAGGAACACCGAACGGGCCACATCGCGGGCATCTGCCAGCGACGCCGGGCGGCGATGCATGACATAGCCCTGCGCGTACACCGCCGGGTCACAAAGAACCGGGCACAACTCCTCAATGTCGGCCCCGCCCAGCACATCGAGCCGGACCCAGCGCCCGGCAAGAGGCTCCCCGGTGGGAAGGATCACAGGTGACACGGCTTCAGGGTAACGACCCGCCCGCCAAGGCTGACGCCGGCATAGCCGAGGGCACGACGCCGTGATGGCACCCACCCGTCACACCGGGCCAGCGCATCCACACGCACACAGCGGCATCCCATGTTCACGCGGCAGGCACTAGGTGGGCTGATCAGCGTGATGGTCGGGGCCGGGATGCTGGCGGTGGATGTCCCACAGGTGATGGTGCACTTCATGGGCGTTGCGGCGGATGACCTCCACGGCCCCGAGCGTGCCGAACTGGGGATGGCGGACCTGCGCGGCGGCCGGCGTGGCTTGCGCGGCGGTGACCGATTCACGGGCCGCAGACTGCCAGCGCTTGGGCAGCCGCATCCGGGCCGTCGGCGACCAGGTCAATGGCAGCCTGGCGGGACACGCCCCAGTCGAAGCCGCACTCGGCGCAGACCGGTTCGGAGGGCTGCCATCTCATGACCGCACGGTACGGCAATCGCGCCTCACCTCGGCTCACCAGCCCGAGACGAGCGGTGCGGCATAATCAGCCGCCGTATGGACACGCGGACTGCGGCTACTTGTTGACTTGCCTTAGGACCGGTGCCTGGCGAGGCTCGGTCTAGGTGCCCGGTTCGTCGCTCTCATTGCGGCTGCCCACGCTGGTCGTGTGGCTCTCATTTGGCCTGCGCGGACCGGGCGCCGCGGTGAGCGGGGAGAGGCTCAAGAGGGGTTTGCCCAGCTCGAAGTAGCGGTGCCCTCCTGGCTCGGCAAGAACAGCATGATCGAGTAGGAGGGACTGGAGATGAGCCAGGTGATCATCGGGATGGACCCGCACAAGCGTTCGGCCACGATCGAGGTCATGACCAGCGATGAGACCGTCGTTGGCGGGGGCCGGTATGGCACTGATGTGGCCGGGTACCGGGCGATGCTGGCGGAGGCGCGGCAGTGGCCGGAACGGACCTGGGCGATCGAGGGATGCCAGGGCATCGGCCGGCATATCGCGCACCGGCTGCTGGCCGCGGGAGAACATGTGGTGGATGTGCCGCCCAAGCTGTCGGCCCGCACCCGGGTGTTCGCCACCGGGCAGGGCCGTAAGACCGACGCCACCGACGCGCACTCGGTGGCGCTGGCCGCCACCCGGATGCCCGGCCTGCGTCAGGTGGTCGATGACCAGCAGCTGGCGGTGCTGCGGATCCTGGCCGACCGCCGCCGGTCGCTGGGTGAAGACCACACCCGGATGGTCTCCCAGCTGCATCAGCTGCTGCTTGAGCTCATCCCCGGCGGGGCCAAGAAGGACCTGTCCGCGGCCCAGGCCAAGGCGCTGCTCGCCCGGGTCCGCCCCCGCGGTGCCGCGGGCAAAGCCCGCCGCCGGGTCGCCGCCGAGCTGATCAGCGACCTGGAACGCATCTACCAGCGCAAGAAGGAGGCGAACAAGGAACTCAATGCGCTGCTCGCCGCCACCGGCACCACCCTGACTGATCTGCACGGGATCGGCCCCTCCGGCGCTGCCCGGCTGCTGGCCGAGGTCGGCGAGGTGACCCGGTTCCCCACCAAGGCGCACTTCGCCTCCTGGGATGGCACCGCGCCGATCGACGCCTCCTCCGGTGACCAGATCCGGCACCGGCTGTGCGGGCGTTAGTGGAGTCGGCTGGATGGGCGTGCTCGGTCGCGACGGTGTCGCGGTGACGGTGAGTCGCTGCGCTAGCCTGTGTAGTCAGAGCTGGGCTGAGCGAGTCCATAGGAACGAACGGTATGATCCGCTCATGGCGACAGTCTCTGTGGCCGGCGACGATCTCGTTGTTGAGGTAACGGGGTTTGACCGATTCTGTGCCCTCAACAAGCGCGGGGTCACGGTTCCCCTCGAGCACGTCGTCACTGTTGGCGAGGGCGTGCAGATGGGCAGGCCTCTAATGCCCGGTCTCCCATGGCTGGCAAACAGCTTTCCCGGACTGTTCACGGTAGGTTCCTACCGGCGTCAGGGCAAATGGACTTTCTGGGTTGTGCATGATCCCAAGCAGACAGTGCTGATAACGCTGCGCGACGAACATTACTCGCAACTTGTGATCGACGTAGACGATCCCCAGGCGACCATTGCGTTGGTCAACGGAGCACACAACAGTCGTGGATTGAGTTAGCAAGGGTTCAATCCGCTGAGATGCACCTTGTCCATCACCTCCCTGATGGAAGCCTTGGGGGCCTTCAGCATGTGGCGTATGCAGGAAGTGCTCTTCCGCATGTCCGTGAAATCCGAGCCGACGTTGACGGTTCGAGATTTCGACCAAGGGCACGTCATCCCTAATATGGCTCCACCCAACTGGCGCGGCATCTGGTATCCGAAGGGCTTCGACACAGACATCCGCGACGAACGCTCATCGGCAATGCCGGGCGTCTCCCCGGCTTGGGCCAGGGGAGACAACGGTCGCGGTCTGGTGCCGGAGGCCATGTAGGCGGCCAGGATGTAGTTTGGGTGGCGGTCGAGGTTCTTGCGGGCCCGGTCGTAGCGCATCGTGGTGCGCGGGTCGGCGTGGCGGGCCGCGATCTGGACATCACGCGGGTCCACCCCGGCATCGAGCATGGTGGTGACAAAGGTGCGCCGCAGCACGTGCGGGTGCGGCCTGGTGATCCGCACGCCAGCAGCTTCGGCCAGATGCCGTAGCCGCCGGGTGGCGGCGTGGCGGTCCATCCGGGCGCCGCGGCTGTTGAGCAGGACCGGTCCGCGGATGCGGCCGCCGATGGCCTGGTCGATAGCCCGGCCGACGGCTGGTGGCAGTGGGATCAGCACGATCTTGGTGCCCTTGCCGCACACGCGCAGCACCCGGTGGCCGTGCTCTTCGCCCAGGTCGGCGATGTCGGCCCCGGTGGCTTCGAAGACCCGCAGGCCGAAGAGCCCTAGCATGGCGACCAGCGCGAAGTCGCACGAGCTGGATGATTCCCGGGCGGCGGTGAGCAGGGCCTCGAACTGCAGGTGGGTGAACCCCAGGGTCGGTGACTCCGGCGGGACCGTGGGCCGGCGGACGTGCTCGGCGGGTGAGTGCTCCAGCAGGCCGTCGATCACGCAGGTCCGGTAGAACCCGGCCGCCACCGAGAACCGCCGGGAGACGGTGGAAGGCTTGAAGCGGCGGATCTCCTGCATCCACCGGATGTAGAGCTCCAGGTGCGGGCGCCGTGCGGTCAGTGGGTCCAGGCTGTGTTCGGCGCACCAGGCCAGGTAGCAGCGCAGGTCGGATTCGGTGTGGTAACGGGAGGCGCCTTTGAATCGGGCGAGGTAGGCAGCCACCGCCAGCCGCAGCTGATCAGTGAACGGCACCAGGTGATCGGACGGGACAGAGGACAGGTCGATGAAGTTCTTCATGGCTAGACACTGCGTCTGCTTCGCTCCGCCGCGAAGCCCGCGTACCCGGCCCGGCAATTGAGGACGTTCACCCATAGTGCGGCCGGGAATTATGCGCTCTCGCGCGCGTTAACATGGGTGGTAGCCGAGAACCGAGCCGGTCGTCCGAAGACGACTTCCCCGCGCTGTGGTCACCGGCCCACCCACCGACGGCTCAGGGTTCGTGTAAATGGGCTGCCTGCGTCGATCGTCGGAGATCCGCAACTCGGCTCGGCGTTCACAGCGCCAGGCCCGCTGCCCGGGACGCTTCTCGCCCCGGCCGCGGGACTGTGCGGCATGCTGCATTGGCCATCGTGTCCTGGCATTCCAGAGGAGAAGTCTGTGGCTCGACCAGGCCAGCGCCAGACGGGCGCTCGCCGTACCGCCCCGCGGAAGCAGCGACGCGTCCACCACCGCGGCGATGTCGTCCCGGTGCTCGCCCGAACCGTCCGTGAGGTCGAGGCGGCTGCCCGGCGCGGCCGCGTGACGCCTGCCGTGCGCACGAAGTTCCAGGCCGTCGCCCTCCTGCTGCGGGACGAGCGTGCCCGCGTCCGGGCGGCGACCGGAAGCGACAGCCATCGGGCCGAGCAGCTCAAGCGCCTGGACGGCGTCGCGGCCATCCTCGCGACGACCGCCGTCCAGGACGCTGGGCTACTGGCGCTGCTCGCCGAGGGCTCCGGCGTCTCCGACGCGGCCCGGTCGCTCAAGTGGGAGATGCTGCGGGACCTCGGCATCGAGCCGGCGCGCGAAGAGATCGCGCCTACGGAGACTGCTACCGCTTCCGCCGGCTCGGAGCGGCGCGTCCTGCCGCAGTCGGTGGTCTCCCGGCAACTGGCGAACCCCTTTCTCGCCCCCGACTCCTCCGCCGTTCCGCAGCGCACCTCCCGTGCGCGCCGCCTGGCCGGCTGGGAGCTGCTCGGCCCGCTGCTGAGTTCCTTCGAGCGTGCCGGCGGGGGAGCCCCGGCGTGCATGGCGCTCCCGGCGCCGACGGAACGGTTCACCCCGGCGGGCCTGGAACTGATGCCGCACCAGGGGCAGCTGGTCGCCGCGGCCGCTGCCGGCCACCGGACATTCCTGCTCGCCGATGAGCCGGGTCTGGGCAAGACGGCCCAGGCGCTGCTCGCCGCGGAGGCAGCGAACGCGTACCCGCTGCTGGTCGTCGTGCCGAACGTCGTCAAGACCAACTGGGCCCGTGAGGCGGCCCGCTGGGCTCCCCACCGCCCGGCCACGGTGGTGCAGGGCGACGGCGAGGCTGTCGACGGCTTCGCCGATGTCGTCGTGCTCAACTACGAGGTTCTCGACCGCCACATGGGCTGGCTCGGTGACTTCGGCTTCCGCGGCATGGTCGTGGACGAGGCTCACTTCATGAAGAACAAGACCTCGCAGCGCTCGCAGAACGTCCTCGCGCTCTCCGACCGCATCCGGTCCTGTACGGACCGGCCCCTGCTGATGGCGCTGACCGGCACCCCGCTGATCAACGATATCGAGGACTTCCGGGCAATCTGGCAGTTCCTCGGCTGGATCGACGGCAGCAAGCCCCTCGACGAGCTCATGGACGCGCTTGAGGACACCGGCCTGACGCCCGCCGACCGAAGCTTCTACGCAGCTGCGCGCCAGTGCGTGATCGACCTGGGCATCGTGCGCCGGCGCAAGCTCGACGTGGCCGCGGACATCCCCGCCCGCCGTATCGCCGACCTCCCCGTTGAGCTGGACGAACGGGCCGGCCGGTCGATCCGGGCGGCAGAACGGGACCTCGCTGGCCAGATGGTGGCGCGGTACAAGACCGCGCTCGCGAACCGATCCTCCGACGTCGGCGCCGAGGGCATCGACCACGACCTGGTCCGCCGGGTGGCCCGGTCGGAGCTGAAGGAAGCGACGGGCGCGCAGTCCGGCGAGAACGTGTTCACCATGATGCGGCGCATCGGCCAGGCGAAGGCCGGACTGGCTGCGGACTACGCGGCTCAGCTGGCCCGCAGCGCCGGCAAGGTCGTCTTCTTCGCCAAGCACGTCGACGTGATGGACGCCGCCGAAGAGATCTTCGCCCGGCAGGGGGTGCGCTTCTCGTCGATCCGTGGCGGCCAGACGCCCACAGCGCGGCAGGCGAACGTCGAAGCCTTCGTGAACGACCCGGACGTCGCGGTCGCGGTGTGCTCGCTGACCGCGGCTGGCGTGGGCCTGAATCTGCAGGTCGCCTCGAACATCGTGCTGGCCGAGATGTCCTGGACCGACGCGGAGCAGACCCAGGCCATCGACCGCAGCCACCGCATCGGGCAGGCCGAACCGGTGACCGCGTGGCGCATCATCGCCGCGCAGACCATCGACGCCCGGATCGCCGGGCTGATCGACAGTAAGGCAGGGCTCGCCGCCCGGGCCCTGGACGGGTCGGACCAAGAGGTCTCCTCGTCGGCCGATGTGCAGCTCGAGGCGCTGGCCGCATTGCTGACCGATGCGCTACGGGCGTCTTCCGGACATGGCGACGCCCTGGCTTCCTGACCGTGGGATTCCCAGGCGAGACTGTGCCCGAGGACCAAGGCCCACCAATTGCGCATGCTGGTTCTATCGCCCTGACCGAGGCACCCCTCCCTGCTGGCACATGAGGCCAAGACGGGCTACATGCGGCAGATGAGGATGTTCGCGCGGCATCTACAGCTGGCCGCCCGGCAACGCTCCCAGGGCGACAGCGCCGGGGCGGTAGCGTGAGGCGATGGTCCCGGTAAGAGTGACTGCGCTAACCGCACCGGCCGCGGATCAGCTGGCAGGCGTGGTCGGGGTGTTTGATCAATACCGGCGGCACTATGGCCAGCCCGTGGTGGCTGGGCAGACGCTAGCGTGGCTGACTGAGCAGACCAGCCACCAGCGGCTGGCCATCTTTGTCGCTCATGTCGGGGAGGATCTGGCCGGCCTGGCCACGACCGTGGTAGTTCCCGCATCCCTGCGGCTGGGGTGTTCGTGGCAGCTCCGGGATCTGTATGTCGTACCCGGCGCGAGGCGCCGCGGGGTGGCGCGGGCACTCGTTGGCTCCATCCGCCAGGCAGCTACCGCCGCCGGGGCCATCCGTTTGTCGGTTCAGACAGAATCCGGCAACATCGCGGCGCTCCAGCTCTACCGGACAAGTGAGTTCGTTCCGGTCGGGGACATCCAGATCCTGGCGCTGCCTCTTCAGCGCGGCGGCATGTGACCTGTGACCAATCTTCCTCAGCGCGGCATGAGCGGATGGCCGGAACCCCGGTTACGGGCCGGTCTTCGTCCGCCCAGAGCACCCATGCGGGCGGTCAGTAGATGGGTCCGCTGCATGGCACTGCGCGGGAAACCAGTTGACGGCCTTCGGCCAGCGGCCAAGGCTGTCGCCATGACCAGCCGTATCTCGCACACTTCCTTCGACGCCCGGGACGCCTACGCACAATCGGTCTTCTGGTCCCAGGTTCTCAGTTTCGTTGAGGATCCTGATGACCCGAACGAGCCCGGCCACGCCGAATGTCTGATCACCTCGCGCGACCGAAGCCAGCTGCTGCTGTTCATCACCGTTCCCGACGACAAGCAGGTCAAGAACCGAGTCCACCTCGACCTGCGCCCGGTGGACCGCACCCGCGAGCAAGAGGTAGACCGGGTCCTGGCGCTGGGGGCGTCACAGCTGGCTGATCACCGTCGCCCTGATGGCAGCGGCTGGATCATGCTCGCCGACCCGGAGGGCAACGAGTTCTGCATCTTGTCCAAGGATCCGGCTGCTTCTGGCGCCACGACCTGACCATCGAACGGCCCTGCCGGGGCTAGTCGCCGCACTCCCCGGTAGGCCCGCTACCGCCATTCGCGGCTACTTATGTCTTTTCAGACCGCCCGGGCCAGCGCAGGCTCGGGTGAGGTGCCCGGCCGGGTGCTCTCTCTTGCGGCTGCCCGCCTGGAGTGATGGGCGTGGCTCTTTTCTGGCATGCGTCCTGGCCGGGTGCCGTGGCGAGGCGTGGCTCAAGAAGGGTCTGCTCAGCTCGAAGTAGCGTTGCCCGTCCTCGCTGACAAGCCCAGCGTGAGCGAGGAGGCGCAAGGTAATGGACCAGGTGATCATCGGGGTGGACCCCCATAAGCTGTCGGTCACGATCGAGGCCCGGGACAACCGGGAGATCCTGCGGGCGACGGGCCGGTTCGGCACTGATACCCGCAGTTACCATCAGCTGCTGAAAATCGCCCGGCAGTGGCCGGAGCGGACCTGGGCGGTGGAAGGCGCGAACGGGATCGGGCGCCCGCTCGCCCAGCGGCTCCTCGCCGATGGGGAACGAGTGCTGGATGTGCCCGCCAAGCTGGCCGCCCGGGCACGCGTCTTTGACACCGGCCAGGGACGCAAGACCGACGCCACGGACGCGCACGCCGTCGTAATGGTCGCTTTGCGGGACAAGGGACTGCGTGAGCTGCGCATCGATCCTGAGCTGATGGTGCTGCGGATGCTATGCGACCGCCGCGATGAGCTCTCCCGCGCGCGGGCCCAGGCCCTCAACCGCATGCACCGGCTGTTCCTGGAACTGCTTCCAGGCGGGGCGCCGGTGAAGAAGTCCGTCCGCCAGTACCAGGTGCTTCTGGCCACGGTGCGCCCCCGCGACCTGGCCGGGAAGACCCGCCGCCGGATGGCCGCTGAGGAACTCGATGACCTGCACCGCCTGGACGCCAAGCTCAAGGCTATGAAAGCCGAGCTGAAGGCCGCAGTCCAGGCGACCGGGTCACACTTGATGGACATCCATGGGATCGGCCCCGCTGGCGCCGCCCGCATCCTGGCTGATGCCGGCGACATCGCCCGGTTCCCTGACCGCGGCCACTTCGCCTCCTGGACCGGCACCGCCCCGATCGATGCCTCTAGCGGCCAGCATCTCCGCCACCGGCTGTCGCGCGCCGGGAACCGCCGGCTCAACCATGTCCTCTACATAGCCGGGATCGTCCAGCTGCGCCACGACACCCCCGGCCGGGCCTACTACCGGTCCAAGCGCGCTGCCGGGAAGACCTCCATGGAGGCGATGCGCTGCCTGCGACGGCGCTTGTCCGACGCCGCCTGCCGGCAGCTCGTCACCGATGCCGCCGCGCGGGACGCGGGCCCGGGAGGGCACTCCGGGGCGACTCTGTCATCCAGCGCGGCCGGCCTTCCCCCGGGAACCGGCACTTCGGACCAGCCACTTCCCGGACCCGCACCCAAGACGCTACCCCCGCCTCCAGAAGAGCTAAAGACCCCTGCGGCCCCCGCAGCTGCCACATCACGACGGCGCGCCAGAGGTGTCAACGTGGAGCGCCCCACCGGACGAACGACGTTGACACCGACCAGCGCCGTCGCACACTCGACAGCCCCGGGACCGCGCACTTGACAAACCCCTTCATAGAAGGGAGCCAGAAGCGGATGTTGCCGACGAGCCGGTAAGGGCTGTTGTCTATAGGGCTGGGCCGGTCCTGCCCCTGCGTCATGGCCCGATCCGGCGGCCGAAGTAACGTGAAGTCAGCCCATCCAGCCGATCGGAGGCGCAGATGTCCCAGGCACTCGCGGGACGGGGCGGCCGCGTGCTCGGCAGGAGCCTGCTCACCCTCGCCAACGTGATCACCGCGGCGGCGCCCCTCGCCGCGGACTGGAACGACTCGCACATTTTCAACGAGCGCTGGCCGGCGCACGCCCGTTTCCACGGCGTGACCGCCCTGGCCATGTCCACCACGTTGTCCTGTGCCAACATCTGGTCGCTATGGTCCAACGACAGCGGCCAAGCTAGGGCCCGGTTCTTCGCGGCGGCGGTTCCGGTGGCTTACTGGGGCCCTTTCTTCCTGGCTCCCCTGGTCCCTGGCGCCGCAGTCGACGATCCGCCACACCCGGTCCAGCGGGTAGCAGGAGTACCGATCAGCTTGCTTGGTGCAGCGGCCACCACCGCCACAGCGGCCGCTGGCTGGTTCATCGACCGCCGTTCTGCCCGCCTCCGGGCAAGATGACCCAGGAGGAATCTATCGGCGGCAGATGAGTGCACTCGGTACGGGTCAGATGAGGATGAGTTCTCTGTGAGGCGTTTCATCATGACCGGTGCCCCTGGCTCCGGTAAGACCTCGATTCTGCGCGCCTTGGAGAGCCTGGGATATGCGGTGGTGGAAGAAGCCGCCACTGACGTGATCGCCGCGCAGCATGCGCAGGGCAACCGCGAGCCGTGGAAAGACCCGCTGTTCATCGACGCGATCGCCCAGCTGCAAGGTCACCGCCAGGACCGGCAGGTCCGGCAGGGGGCAGTAGTGCAGGTGCATGATCGTTCAGTGGTATGCACGCTCACACTCGCCCGGTGGCTGAATCACCCGGTGAGCGTTGCGCTCAGGGAGGCGGTCGCGCAGGTCACCGGGGATGGGCTGTTCGACCGCCGGGTGTTTTTCGTCCGGCCGCTCGGGTTCTGTGAGCCGACGCCGGCCCGCCGGATCAGCTACCAGGACTCGCTGGCGTTTGAACGTATCCACGAAACGGAGTACCTGCGACTGGGGTTCGAGCTGGTGGACATCCCGCCCGGCCCGGTCCAGCAGCGGACTTCGCTGATCGATGCCTGCCTCCGATCCTGGGCCTGAGCACAGGCCGCTGGCAGACTGCTGATATTCATCCCCGGTCCATACCCAGTGCGGCATGTGCGAGCGTTCTTGGTACAGCGTGCTCCGTATAAATATGCAGACCATGCACGCCATGCTGCTTTGGCCGGCCCATGACGGTAGGAATGCAGACGACGTGATAAGCGCGCGAAGACCCGCCGATATGGTCGACAGCCTTCCCTCAGTACGACCGGTTCAAGTACGCACCGAACTGCGTGATCTGTGACCGGCCATGAGTCACCCCGGCCGATCGTCATGCCCGCTGGCGAGGCCCGGAGGATTCCGTCGCCTGCTAACTGCCTATCCCGAGGTTCTGCGTGTAACTGGCTGCGCGGCTGCTGGGTGGGGTGTTGCCCGTCAGTGGCGGTGAACGCCCAATGGGTCTGGAGACGGATATCTGGGCCTTTCCGATCTTTGGCTGCGTGGTACCGCTTGTAAGTTGCGCTTTCACGTTCGTGGACAGGTTGACGACGTGGCTGGGCTCGCGTTGGAATCGGGCACTTATCCTGCTGTCGCGTGGCCCTGATCTGCAGCGGGGGAAATGTGGTGATCTGGATGCCAGATCTGGGGCGCTGTGGTCTGGGGTTGGCGGGGGGCGGGCCTGTGCTCGTTCGCTGTGGTCGGCAGCGTGATCTGCACGTCGAGTCCGCCGTCTGGCCTGGCGTGGGCCTGGGCGTGGCCGCCGTGCGCGTTGGCCACGGATGCGACGATGGACAGGCCGAGGCCGGTGCCTGGCTGGTTGCCGGTCCGGCCGGAGAGGCGGCGGAACGGCTCGAACAGCCCGGTTACCTGGTCGGCTGGGATGTGCTCGCCGCCGTTGGAGACGGTGACTTCGGCGCTGCCTGCTTCGGTCCTGGTGCTGGCCCGTACCCAGCCGCCGGTCACGTTGTGCTTGACGGCGTTGTCGATGAGGTTGCTGACCAGCCGTTCGAGCAGGACCCGGTCCCCGGTGACTTGCGCGTCCTGCAGCGTGGTGCCGATCTGGATCTGGCGGGCCTTGGCGGCCGGGCCGATCAGGTCGATGGCGTCTTCGACCGCGGTGGGCAGGTCGACGGTCTCGGCGGGGCCTGGTCCGCGGTCGGAGCGGGCCAGGGTGAGCAGTGCCTCGATCAGTTCCGCGGACTTGTCCACGGCGGCGCCGATGGCGGCCAGCGCCGGCTCTAGCTGCGCGGCGGAGGCGGCTGGCTTGGCCGTGGTGACGTCGATCAGGGTGCGCATCTCGGTCAGCGGGGTGCGCAGTTCGTGGGAGGCGTTGGCTACGAACCGGCGCTGGCTGGCGAACGCCGCCTCCAGCCGGGCGAGCATCGCGTCGAAGGTGTCGGCCAGTTCCTTAAGCTCATCGGGCGGCCCGGCTAGTGCCAGCCGCTGGCCCAGGTTCTCCTGGGAGGCGGCCTGCGCCGCCGTGGTGACGGCGGTCAGCGGCCGCAGGACGCGGCGGCTGGCCGCCCAGCCGAGCCCGGCTGCCAACAAGGTGCCCAGGCCCAGCCCGGCTAGTGTGAACTCCAGGAAGGCGCGGCGGCGGTTGGCGGCGATCATGTTGATGATCTGCGGGTTGTTCGCGTCGTAGAAGTACGTCACGTTGCCTTGGCGCGAGGCGACTTCGGCCCGCGGGCCGGGCGGAATCACCCTGACGTAGCCGACCTGGGTGTAGGCGGCACCGATCAAGATGGCGCCGGGCACCAGGAACAGCCCTGCGCAGGCGATCATTATTCGCGCCCGGATACTGCTGCGCCACGGCCTGAGCGCGGCTGGCGTGATCCTCATGGCAGCCGGTACCCGCCGCCGATGACCGTCTCGATCAGCGGCGGCTCGCCGAGCTTGCGCCGCAGCCGCATCACGGTCACCGCGACGGCGTTGGTGAACGGGTCGGCGTATTCGTCCCAGACCTGTTCCAGCAGCTGCTCGGCGCTGATCACCGCGCCGTCGGCCGACATCAGCACCTCCAGCACCCCGAGTTCCTTGCGGGTCAGCGGCACCAGCTGCCCGTTCCTGCTGGCCCGCCGTCGCGGCCGGTCCAGCGTCAGCTCGCCGCGGCGCAGCACCGGCGGCGCCGACGGCGCCCGGCGGCTGAGCGCGCTGACCCGCGCGACCAGCTCCGGGAAGTGGAACGGCTTGGCCAGGTAGTCATCCGCGCCCAGATTCAGCCCGTCGACCCGGTCATCGGGCGCGCCCGCCGCGGTCAGCATCAGGATCCGGGCACCCCCAAAGCGGCCAGCCAGCCGCGCGCACACATCGTCGCCGTGCACGACCGGCAGGTCACGGTCGAGCACGATCACGTCATAAGGCGAGAGCCCGGCCTTGTCCAGCCCGGCCCCGCCGTCGCCGGCCACATCCACGGCGATTCCCTGATCACGCAGGCCCGCAGCGACGGCCCGGGCCACCACCTCGTTGTCCTCCACGACCAGCACGCGCATGCCTCCATCATGCCTGGTCACGCTTAACACCGCGATAACACGGCCCGCTGCCGGCGCGGGACGGACCCGGCCCTTCGGGTGTTAAGGCAGTGTTATCGGCCGGCCGTTACCGTCCAGCACCATGACTGAGAGTTTGCTGGAACCGCGGCGCGTGCCGGAACCCGCGGCCAGGGCCCCGCGAAGGTCCGTGCTCGCGGCAGCCCCGGTTCCGCCGACTCGCTGGTCCCGATCCGCGGTCTGCGCGCTCGCGCTGGCCGCTGCGACCCTCGCGCGGTCGGCGAGCGCCGGCGTGACCGTGGGCCCGGCTGGCGATTGTCGTGCTGGCTGGGCAGTCCGCCAGCGGGCGGCTCACCGCCGTCATCACCGGCACCGCGCTTGTCCTTCCCTGCCTGGCGTTCGCGGCCGTCTGCGCCGCGATCGCCTGGGCTGCTACCCGTATTCGAGAGGAAACGTCATGAATGTTGAGATCAGCGATCTGACCCGGCGGTTCGGCCGGACCCGGGCGGTGGATGGGGTGAGCCTGCACGCCGGGGCCGGGGTGTTCGGGCTGCTCGGCCCGAACGGGGCGGGCAAGACCACGCTGCTGCGGATGATGGCCACCGTAATCCCGCCAAGCTCCGGCAGGCTGCGGCTGCTCGGCCGCGACCCCGGCTCCTACGGCCCGCGGCGGGAGATCCGGCGCCGGGTCGGGTACCTGCCGCAGAATCTCGGCTACTACCCGGGATTCACCGTCGCGGAGTTCGTCGAGTACTTTGCGCTGCTGAAGGACCTGCCGCCACGGCAGGTGCCGCGGGCGGTGGCGGCCGCCGTCGAGCAGGTGGGCCTGGACGGCAAGGCCCGGTCGCGGCTGCGCACCCTGTCTGGCGGGATGCTGCGCCGGGCCGGGATCGCGCAGGCGATCGTGAACCAGCCGGAGCTGCTGCTGCTGGACGAGCCGACCGCCGGGCTAGATCCCGAGCAGCGGGTGCAGTTCCGTGCCCTGCTGCGGTCGCTGGGGGAGACCGCGACGGTGATCGTGTCGACGCACCTGGTGGAGGACGTGGGTGCGGCGTGCTCGGAGGTGGCGCTGATGGACGCCGGCGAAATCGTCTTCCACGGCACCCCGGATGAGCTGACAGCCCGGGGTGAGGGGAGCGGCGCGGCGGGCGATGCCCCGCTGGAGCGCGGGTACAGCGCGGTGCTGTCGGCGGCCCGGTCATGAGCGTCATGAGCATGCCGTTGCCGCGGTCGGCGCGGGCGCTGCGGCTGGAGTTCAAGCGGAACGCGGTGCCGTACGTGCTGCCGCTGCTCGCGGCAGTGTTCTATTTCGACACGCTCCGCACGGCGGACGGGTTCGCGCCCATTTGGACCCTGCGCGCGTCCGCGATCCCCGATCACATGCTGTTCGAATTCAGCGCGTTCGCCGGCGGCCTGGCCGCCTGGGCGGGGTCGCGCGAGGGGCGTAGGAAGACCGTCGACCTGGTGGCGACCACCCCCCGCGCGGCGTGGGCGCGCAGCATCGCCCTGGCGGGGACGCTGTGCTGGCTGCTGCTCGCGTTCCTGGCGGGGGTCGCCGCCCTGTATATCCAGACCGCCGTGCAGGCGACCTGGGGCGGCCTGCCGCTGTGGCCGGTGTTCGCCGGCGCGGCCGGCGTGACCGTCGTGACCGTGATCGCATTCACCTGCGGAGTGCTCTTCCCGGGACGGTTCACCGCGCCGCTGGTCGCGATCGGCATGCTCGTCGTCTACCAGACCGGGCTCCGCCAGGCGCTGGGTGTCGCGGCCTCGTCGGGCACCTATGCGCTGCTGTCACCGGCCAACGCCCCGCCGGTCGTCGATACGGGCGTCTACTATCACGTCGCGCCGGACCTGTCGATCGTGCAGGTCATGTTCATGGGCGGGATCGCGGTCGGGCTGTTGGGCGTGCTCGGCCTGGCGACGGCACTTCGCGGGCTGGCGCCGGCGCGTGCCGCCCTCGCCCGTAGCGGCGGCTGGCTGCTTCGCGCGGTCGCTGTCGTCCTGGTCGCATGCGGAGTGGCGGCGTCCTGGACCGCGTTCGCGCTGGCCGGGACCGCGAAGCCGAACCCGGTTGGCGGGTGGGAGATCCCGGCGTTGCACTCCGCGGCCAGCGATCAACCGGTACCTGTCACCCAGGACTGCACGTCCTCGTCCGGGTTCCAGGTGTGCGTCCATCCAGCGTTCAGCTTCTACCTGCACGACCTGGCCACGGCGTTCGACCCGGTGGCCGCCGAGATCGCGGGCCTGCCCGGCGCGCCGGCCGGCGCCAAGGAGGTGGCCAGCGTGAGCGGCAGACAGGATGTCCAGAGTGGCACCTCAGTGAGCCCCCCGGTGTTCGAGTTCACCGCAGAGCACGTGGGACCCATGTTCGGCCAGTTCAACGGCATCCCCGACCCGGCAGGGTGGGCCCTGGGGTTCCAGCAGGGGCTGCTTGACGCGTTCCTCACCGGACGGCCGCCTCATCCGGGTCCTGTCCCGATTCTGCTGGGACCAGCGCAGCAGGCGGTGGAGGACGCCCTGCTGACCGCAGTCGGCTCGCAGCCGCTCAGCCCCAGCATGACGTCGGCCGGCATCTCCGCCGCCGCGCAGCGGTTCGCCACGCTGCCCGCCAGCGCACGGCACGCCTGGCTGGCGGCGCACCTGGCCGCCCTGCGGGCCGGCACGATCACCCCGGCGCAGATCCCGTGACCGCCGCCGACGTACTCAAGCCGCCGACCGCCCGGGCCGGGACGAAGCGCCCCATCCCGGCGGGCATCCGGCTAACCTGGCTCCACCTGCGCACCCGCCGGGTCCCCGCCGCGGTCCTCGCGCTCGCCGTCTGCGGCGCCCTGCTGCACGCGGCGCTGCACTGGCACTGGGCGTTCAACACCGGCCCGTACGCGCAGCAAGTCCCGATGATCATCGAGGCGGGCGCGGCGGCGATGATCGCGGTGACGGCGCACAGCCCATTCGGGGAGACCGAACGGGCCACCGGGCGCTGGCTGCCCTACCTGCGCCTGCTCGCCGCCATCGGACTGACCGGGCTTGCGATCCTCGCCTTGCAGCTAGGCGCGGCCGGCGAGAACCTGAACGACGGCATCGCAGTGCTGGCACGGAATGTCATCGGCTTCACCGGCCTCGGACTACTGTGCTCGCTGGTCACCGGCGGCCTGCTCGCCTGGACGCTCCCCATGGGATACATGACGTTCTGCCAGTACGCCCTGCTCGAAGCCTGGACCGCCCCGTGGACCTGGCCGGTCCGCCCGCCCGCCGACCGCGGCGCCTGGATCTGCGCCTGCGCGGCCTTCGCGGCCGGCGTGCTGCTGTTCACCATCCGCGGTCCCCGCACCCGCCTCAGCGACGACAGTTAGGGAGGAATCCGCTGTCGCGCTCATCGGTCACCTCTAACACCAGCAACCCCAAGGAAGGGGCAGGTCATGCCTGTAAAACCGATCGTCCGTCTGATGCCGCACGCCGTAACGCGGCCCGGGCACAGGCCGCGCCGACTGTCGCTGGCGGCGGGCCTGGCCGCCGCGGCGGCCGTCGTAGCGTGCCTGGCCGCGGGGTCTGCGTCGGCTGCGCCCGCCGGCCCGGCATGGCCCGGAACGGCCGGCAGCGCCGGTACGGCGGCGGTCCATCGCGCGCTGTCGTGCGGGCCGCCGGACTTTTTCATCCAGTGCTACAGCCCAGGCCAGTACCAGGTGGCCTACGGCGTGGTGCCACTGCTGCGCCGGGGGATCACCGGCAGCGGCGAGACCGTGGTGATGCCCGAACTCGCCCACAAGCCAGGCCCTAACTTCACCGACATCCGCACGGACCTGGCCGCATTCGACAAGAAGTTCGGCCTGCCCGCGGCGAAGCTCACGCTCACGACCACCCTCGCCGGGGCCAGCGCGCCCTACGTGGCGGGCACCGAGGAGGTCGAGGACACCGAGATCGTGCATGCGATAGCGCCCGGTGCCACCCTCGACGTGATCCTCGTTCCACCCACTGCCGTGGCCGGCGCGGCGAACTTCACCGCGGCCGTGACCGGGGTGATCCACGCTGCCATCACCCAGCACGCAGCAGTGGTCTCGATCAGCGGCAGCGAGGGTGAGCACTTCTTCACCCCGGCCCAGGTGGCCCGTATCCACGCGGCGCTGCAGCAGGCCGCCGACCGCCACGTCACGGTCGTCACCTCCTCCGGGGACACCGGCGTCATCAGCGACGACGGCCCGCCGGTGCAGGTCAGCCTGCCCGCCTCCGACCCGCTGGTGCTGGGCGCCGGCGGCACCGCCCTGGGCGCCAGTACCTTCACCGGCGCCTACCACGGTGAGATGGCCTGGAACGCCGACACCGTAGCCTCCGGCGGCGGCTACAGCAGCCTGTTCCCCCGGCCGGCCTACCAGGACGGCGCCGCGCGCATCGGCCGGATGCGGGGCGTCCCCGACGTCGCCGCCGACGCCGACGCCTCCACCGCCATGGCGCTGACGTTCACCGGCGGCGCCCTGCTGCCGGCCCAGGGCACCAGCGCCGCCACCCCGCTGTGGGCGGCCGTGATCGCCCTGGCCGACCAGGACGCCGGGCAGCACCTCGGCTTCGTCAACCCGGCCATCTACGCCATCGCCCGCAGCCCCGCCTACCAGCGCGCCTTCCACGACGTGACCACCGGCGACAACTCGGTGTTCTGGCCCACCCGCCTCTTCACCGGCTACACCGCCGGACCCGGCTGGGATCCGGTCACCGGCTGGGGCAGCCCCAACGCCCAGTACCTCGTCCCCCTCCTAGCACACCCCGCCCGCCACCGCGGCGCATGATCCTGACACCCCAGCCGGACGCCGACCGCGCAGACAGGCCGCCGCGGCCGGCGTTCCGGGATCACGTACCTGTTAGCCATCTGTGCTGTCGCCGCCGACAGACATATGGCGGACAGGAGTATGTATTCATGCGACAGTTAAGGGAATTTGGCTAGATCAACGGCCATTCTAATGGTCTGGGAACGGCTCGTAAAACCATCGGCTCACGCGAAACAGTCGCTTCCGTAGACCCGACCACGAACCACAGACGGACGAGTAGTACTGCGGAGCCGCGAAGGCGCGGGATATGCCTGCGGGCCCTCACCACCTCTCCACCATGCGCCTTCCGGCGGCCGTTTAGCCCTTCCGCTCCGTCGCGGTCAGCAGCCAGAATCGGATGATCTGTACGCTCATCCGCTCAGCCATCCAAGCTGAATCATGCGCGCCTAGTCGGCGATCTGATTTCCTACCAGAACGATGGAAAAGGCTGCGCGGCGGTTCGCGGATCAAGTCCAGCGAACCGTGAGTGAATATGCTAGGTGGCGTATAGATATGCGCGCGGATGAAGTACTCATTTCGGCATGACCGCGCGTCGGTGGACCCATGCCGGGCACTCCTGTCTGCGCGCATGGTCGAGGGCGCGGTCATGCGCAGCTCGCCGCGCAGAGCGGCATTGGGCGCCCGGGCGAGTTGGTGCTGGTAGCTGTCGGTACCCGGTGGGAAGACGGCCGTCGCGTCAGTGGACGGCTGCCGTGTCGCGCCGGGCGCCGGGATGGGCGTCGCGGCCGCCCCATACGGCGCCCTCGGCTATCGCGGCGGCGAGCAGGTCATGGAGCATCTGCCCGGGCTGTGGGACGCACGCCTGCGCGATCCCCGTCACCGCGGCATGCACGGTGGCGGGCGCGGAGTGCCGGCGGAAGGCCTTCGGCGAGACCGCGACGCAGCGTGTGAAGCCGCGGGCCCACCGGGCGGCCTGCGGAACCCGCGCCAGTGCGGCCCGGCTCGGTACGTCCAGCCAGCCAGCGGGCCGCCCATCCAGCTCGGCCAGCACGCGCCCACACGCCAGCACCGACACCGCCATGACCTGCTGCTGCGGGGCAGCCACCACCGGCAGCGCCACCCGCGCGCACATCAGCGCGATCCGCGCGTCGATGTGCAGGTCCTCACCGGTCAGCCCGATCACCGAGGGGATCAGCGGCACCAGCCGCGCCCGGCCGGCATCGGAGGTGCAGTCGTTGACATCGCGGGCGAGCGCGGCCAGCAGCGGATGCGTGCAGACCGGGTGATCACTCCATCGCTCCCCCGCCAGGAACGACGCCAGCTCCATGAAACACGCCCCCTGGCGCGGGCCGCGGTGCTTGCCCCGGGACAGAATCGGGACCAGCTCCGGTGGATGGGCCTGGTAACCAGACACGGCCACCTCCAGCAGCGCCGGCAGACCTGATATGACCAGTCTGCGCGCCACCCGTTCCCGCCCTTACCCCGCCCCCGGCCACCGGGCGCTTTGTGCAGCGCCGTAACCGGCCAAGTCAGCAAAGCGGCGCCGCCGCCGGCCATACCCCCCCGGCCTACGGCGCCGTGTGGATAATCTTGATTGCTCCCCAGCCGATGTCTGCCGATTTCTGGCGGCCATGCGCGTCAGATGCGGCCCGTGTCAGATCCGGCCCGATCCCGCTGCCACCATGCTGCCACAAAGATCAAAAGACCTGACCGCCTCTTGGCGATCAGGCCTCTGACCTGCACTTGCTGGTAGCGGGGGCGGGATTTGAACCCGCGACCTCTGGGTTATGAGTGCAGTGTTTCCATTCAAATAGAAATCCACAGCCTGCGCCTCATTCGACTAAGATGCAGATCAGAGGCCGTAAAGTGGTGACGGCTAATGTCAGCGTGGACCGAAGGGTGACGCATTAGCCGCCAACAAATGGCCAACAAGCAATCTTGATTGGACGGCACGCATGGGGTACTCGCAGAAGCGGGTCGGGCTCAGCGGCAAGCCCCGCTACACGGCCGTGTACCGGGACCGGGAGATCGCAGCGCTGCGGGAAGAGAACGCCGGGCTGGCTCGGCGCCTGGCCAGGCTGGAGCGGATCGTCTCCCGCAACTCGGGGAACTCGTCGCTGCCGCCGTCCAGCGACGATGTGCTGCCGGGCCGTGGCAAGCCGGAAGGCAGGCGGCGCGGGCACGGCGGGCCGCGGCGGAAGCGGGGCAAGCAGCCGGGTGCGCCGGGCCGCTGGCTGGGCTGGGTGGATGCCCCGGATGAGACGGTGTGCCACCGCCCGGTGGGGTGCTGCGCTTGCGGGGTGGACCTGGCCGCCGCCAGGGACGTGCGGGTGGAGCGCTCGCATCAGGTGCATGACCTGCCGGAGGTCAGCGTCCAGGTGACCCAGCATGAGGTGTGGCGGGTCCGTTGCGGCTGCGGCCGGGAGCATGTGGGCACGCTGCCGGCCGGTGTGCCCGCGACCCCGTCCAGCTACGGGCCAGGCTTGAAGGCCCTGGTGATCTACTTGATCGTCTACCAGCATGTGCCGGTGGGACGGTGCGTGCAGCTAGTCGCGGACCTGACCGGCGGGACGGCCCCCTCGGCGGGGTTCGTGCACGGGATGCTGGCCCGGTGCGCGGCCGCGCTGGCCGAAGTGGTCACGCTGATCAAGACCGCGATCACGCTCGCGGCGGTCGCCGGGTTCGATGAGACCACCATCCGCTGCGGCCCCGCCGGGCAGAAGAAATACGTGCTGTCCGGCTCGACCGAGACCGCGGTCGCCTACCACCTGGGGGGCCGGGACCTGGGCTCGTTCACCGCGTTCGGGATCCTTCCCGCGTTCGCCGGGATCGCGGTGCACGACCGGTACGCCTGCTATTTCCACGAGGGCTGGGCGAGCCTGGCCGGGCACCAAGCTTGCCTGGCTCACCTGGTTCGCGACTTTGAGGATGCCGCCGAGTCCTGGCCAGATGCGATCTGGCCCGCCCAAGCGCAGCGCGCTTTGCGTGGGCTGATCCGCGCCTGGCACGCCGCCCGCGGCCAGGGCCTGCCCCAGATCCCCGCGCCCGCGCGGGACCCGCTGATCAAAGAGTTCCGCCACGCCGTGCTGGCAGGGCTGGCAGATGTTCCCCGCATCCCCGGGCCGAAGTCCTCCACCGCCCAGCATCCTGGCCGGGACCTGCTGGAATTCTGCCGCGGCCGCCAGGCCGACGTGACCCGGTTCTGTTACGACACCCGCGTCTGGCCCACCAACAACATCAGCGAGCGGGACCTGCGGCCCGTCAAGACCCAGCAGAAGATCTCCGGCCGGCTGACCAGCGAGGACATCACCCAAGACCGGCTGGACATCCGCAGCTACATCGATACCGCCCGCAAGCATGGCATCAACGTCATGACCGCCCTGCGTCACGCCGTGTCCGGCACCTCCTGGGCACCGCCGCTGCCCGCCCCCACCTGACCAGCCGGCCATAAAGCGGGCAGAGCCAGCCGCTATCCCAGCAGCCTGGCCAGCACCTCTATCGTTTCCGCGAACCCGCTCAGGCTCAGGACATCCGCGGTGAGCGACGGTCAGCCGGGACCTTCTCCAGCAGGAAGGATGCCGACCGGGCATGGCAGAAGGCCGAGGCGAGGTTAGGGGAAGGCCGCCTCAACGACCCACGGCGCGGTAGGCAGACCTTCCGGCGCTACGTGACCGAGGAGTGGCTCCCCCACCACGTGATCGAAGCGAGCACCCGGGAGGCGTACACCTACCAGATCAACAAGCACATCCTGCCGTGGTTCGGCCCGATGCGGATGAACGAGATCATGCCCAGCCATGTCCGCGAATGGGTGACCGACCTGCAAGCCAAAGAGGTTACGCCAGCGAGTATTCAGAAGGTGCGCTTCATTCTCAGCGCGATCTTCACGGCAGCTCTGAACGATGTGACATTCCTGCATCCGTGCAAGGGTGTCAAGACTCCGACCGTTCCGAGGAAACCTCTGAAGATCATCACTCCGGAGCAGTTCGACTCGATCTACGAAGCGCTCCCTGACCCGGTTTCCAGGCTGCTCATCGAAACCGGCATCGAGACCGGCCTGAGGTGGGGGGAACTGACGGAACTACGCGTGGAAGACCTCGATCCAGGGGCCCGGGTCCTGACGGTCAGCCGGACGGTCGTGCAGGTGGATCCGAAGTTCCATCCCTCCGGCGGGCGGTTCCTCGTCAAGGAGTACCCCAAAGACAAGGAGTACCGCCGCCTCAAGCTCAGCCGGCAACTAGCCGCCAAGCTCACCGCGCACAGCAACGACAGCGGCCTGATCGCCGATGACCTCTTCTTCCCCATGCCTCCGCAGGACTCCCCCGCTGCCCGGTTGCGTGCCTTGCCCGACATAGCCACGCTGGGGTTCACCAAGCCGAACGCGGCCGGACGCCAGTACCGGCACGGAACGATGAGCGGCTACAACGCGGGCAGGTGCCGGTGCCAGTTCTGCAAGGACGCCGCCGCCATCTACCGGGCGGGGCGCCGGCTGGCTGGGAAGGACTCCCCCCGCCGACCGCGGGTGGCAGACACCGATGGTCACATCTCCCGTGACTGGTTCCGGCTCAGAGTCTGGAAGCCCGCCCTTGGACGGGCCGGGCTGACCTTCTCCGTACGCGCCCACGATCTGCGTCATGCGCATGCCTCCTGGCTACTCGCCGGAGGAGCCGATCTCCAGACGGTCAAGGAGAGACTCGGCCACGACAGCATCTCCACCACCGAAAAGTACCTGCACACCCTGCCCGAGGCCGATGACCTGGCACTTGACGCGTTCAGCAGAATCCGCAACCGGGCAACGGGGAGGCCAGCGTGAACCCGAGGACGCGCCGGGCGGCGCTGTATGTGATCGGTGCGATCGCGATCCTGGCCTGCGCCAATGCACTGGCGCACAGCTATGCGGGACTCTACGACTGGGCGATCCACCATCGGCTCAGCGGCTGGCAGGCCAGGTCCTGGCCGGCTGAGATCGACGTGTTCCTGGCTGTCGGCGAACTCGCTCTCTATGTCGCCTACCTCGACGACTGGCCCGTCCGGCAGCGGATCTGGCCCTGGGCAACCGCGCTGACCGGCCTGGCGGTCAGTGTGGCGGGAAACATCGGCCACATTCAGGCCGAGCCCGGCCAGCCGGTCATTCTGGCCGACCGGTTGACCGCCGCCACCAGCCCGATCGCCGCATTCGCGGGTCTGTCTGTCGGGCTGCTTGTGCTGAAGATGACCCGTCAGCTGGCCAACAGCCGCCCCCAGGGATCGGGTGCCAGCACGACGCTGGTGCTCGCGCCACAGGCGCCAAGCACCGGCATGGTTGTGTCACCAGCGCCCAGGGCGCCAGTGGTCATCCGGCCCACCGCGTCAGATGACCTCTCAGGGCGTGGCCAGCGTGGCTGCGCCGGCCCAAGCCCCGGCTTGCTGCGAGACGCCGCCGCTATCTGCCAGCACGCGACCGCCCGGGGGGAACGGCTCAGCCAGCGGGCCCTTGCTCTGCAGTTGCGCATGCGCGGTCACCGGTTCCCCAACGATCATCTCCGCCGGATCGCGCAGAGCGTTGGGCTCGCCCCGGGAAAAGCAGCATGAGCCCACGGGCAACGGGTTCACAGTGAGCACCCGGCACAGCCATCAGCCGGTTCTCAGATGAGGGAGGCGGATGGCCTGCGGGAGTTCGGAACGATCCAGGCCCGCCTGCGGGAGGCATCTTCGGTTCCCGAGTTGCTAGCGGCGGCCTTCGATGCGTTCGAAGCTGTCCGCGTCCTCGCCCGCCGCAGCGAGGACGCAGCGCCGAGCCTGTTTGCCGCCTTCATGACGGCCGCTGACGCTGCCGTCGACGGCAGGGAAGCCATCACCATCGCCCCCTCGCTGCCCCCCGCACACGACAGCACGCCGCTGGCCAGCCCCCCAGCCCTGGATGCCGACATCAAGATGATCACTGACGCCCTGGCGGCGCTGGGCGCACTGCTCGACGAGCGGCTGGCCATAGCCGCGAACCGGACATCCAGACCAGGCGACCGGGCCGCATGCCAGCAAGCCGCCGAGGCGAGCCGCCGGATCCGTCAGCTGATGGCTCGTGAAGACAATGACCGCGGTCTTCGGTGACTTCCTTCGCCCAGCCAGTGAGCACATCGCCGCCGCCGTCTCGATTAAGGATGAACTTTCAGCCGAAGCCACATTCGGGGTCATCCGGCAATTCGGCCGGCTGCTCTCCACGCTGGCAAGCTATGTGGGCGACTTCCCAGTGCCAGACGAGTTCGAAGCGGCCATGACGGGGCCGCTGAGCCCGGAGACGCAGACCGTGCTTGATACCCGGATCGCGTTGCGCCGAGGCGCGCAAAGCCTGCGCCATGCCATAGATTCCATAGGGGATGTGGTTATCGACGATTCCCATCCAGCCGTCCAGCACCTGTCAGCAGCCGCCGACTTCCTGGCAGCGGGCCGGGATCTCCTGCAAACCCATTTCGCCACCAGCTCACGCGGTGCCCGGAAAGATCGTTCGTATTGGGCCCCAGTCATCATTTCGCCGCCGGTGACCGCCGCCCTGCTCGGCGAGCTGGCAGGCTGCGCGCTCCGGCTGGGGCCTTGGGCAGCGCGCCTGTTAGTGGCAGGGACCATGGAGCGGGGCGTTTCCGCAGCCACACTCCTGGATCTGCACACGGCCAGCCACTGCACCTGGGTCGCAGGAGCCGCAGTGCAGGCGGCGCAACGCGGTCGCCCCCCAACCAGCGATGCAGGCAGGCTGCTCAGCGCCATCCCGGCTAACCTCCCCCCACCCAGGGCGCAGCCATCCGGCGACGAACAAGTCAGGGCCCTGTGTGACGGCGTCATGATCACAGCGGAACGCCTGCGCCACGCGGCCCTGCGATTTGAACCCCGCAGCCGCTGGTCGCCGATCATCACATCCGCCACGTGGCGAAAGAACGCCCTCGCATCGGCGGTTACCAGCCATGCCAGCGAGTTCGTCTTGCGAACGCTCACCGACCGAGCCGATCAGCTCGCCTCCGACCCGGCAATCTGCATACAGCTGCAGAACGCTGCCGACGCCATGAGCCGGGCCTGGCCTGAGTGGCGAACCATCGCCCACCACTGGGACATCCTCAGCACCGGCATCCACCGAAACACACGCACCAGCCCAGTGGCTACCGAGTTCGGCGACCTCGTACTCCGGATCGGCCGACTCGCCTACTGCAACCGACAATGGACGCCCGCCGACGGCGACACCAGCCTGATCCGCGATCTGGCAGATCTCGCTCCTACTATCGGCGAAATGATCCCCGTGATGGCCGCCGTCCACACCGCCGCCGACGCTGTCACCCGCATCGCCATCCAGGACCGGGAAGCTGTGTACACAGCCTCCGCCGACAGCCGGCTGTACATGCCGACGCGCCTTCTCCCTGACGAATGCGACGTGCCCTTCCCCTACACCCCCGCCCTCCAGTCACGGGCTGACGCGCTCCTGGCCAGCTATGACACAGCGATCAAGGCCAGTACCCGCGTCACTGCGCTTCTAGATGAGCTCGCCATCGCCACAAAGGCGACTACCAGCACACTCGCCCTGGCACGACGAGCATCCATGGCGCAGGCACCAGGTCAACTCTTGCCATTCATGCAGTCGGGCAGCACAGCCGCGGGCGCTGGCGTAGCCGAAGGTCTGCCGCGGGAGTGCCCGGTCAGGAATCCGTCCACCCTCACGCGCCGCAGCAGAGGACTAGGCAGTGCATGAGCCACCCCCTGCGGAACCAAATGTGACACCCCCTCCCCGAAGCAGCAGTTGATCATGATGCCGTTCACCCCCGGCGACGAGTACGTTCGCGGAACCGCCTGGGCGACCAGGTGGCCTGCACCTCCCTCCGGCTGCCGGCTCGAAGGATGATCGTGAACGCAGCTCGCCGGGACGCGCGAGTCAACCGCTATTGCCGAAATGAGCGCGTGGCACCCGCGCATGATGATGCCGGGTAGCGAATACGTATGCAGAATTTCATGATCGTAAGCTGAATCTGACCCCAGGGCCGCGAGGCGCCCACGGCAGAGCCGGAAGTTATTGGCGCAGCCAGATCGATGCTCATTGATCCACTCTTGTAGTGCTGGTGTCTGTGAGGATGCTGGTGCGGGGCCGGTAGCCGCCGGGTCACTGCTACTGATGCTCGCCCTTCGAGGGCCAATAGGAGTGCGGCAGGACCCGGCGGCCCGGCGCTGTGACTGGCGATAGGGCCACGCGCTTCGAGCGCCTTGCAATGAGCGACCAGCACCAGCGCCTGCATCGGCCTGACCTTCTGGACCGATGAGAGTGGGGGCAGCGATGGGTGAGGGCATGGTGGCGGGGATCGACTGGGCGTCGGAGGTCCATGTCGCCTGCGTCCTGGACGGGGATGGCGCGGTGGACAGCCGGTTCAGTTTCACCCATGACGGCGCGGCGATCAGGGCCATGGCCGGGCGGCTGCGCGCCGCGGGCGTGGCCGGGGTGGCGATCGAGCGCGGCGATGGGCCAGTCGTCGAAGAGCTGCTGAGTGCCGGACTGGCGGTGTTCGTCGTGCCGAGCCGCCAGATCAAGGGCTTGCGGACCCGGTACGGTTCGGCAGGGAACAAGGATGACCGGTTCGATGCCTACGTGCTGGCGGACACGCTGCGCACCGATGGGCACCGGTGGAAGCCGCTGCGCCCCGACACCGGGCCGACCCGGGCGCTGCGGGCAGCGTGCCGGTCCCGCAAGGACCTGGCCGGGACCCGGGTTCAGGTCCTGGGGCAGCTGCGCGCCAACCTGGAACTGGCCTTTCCCGGCACGATCGGCCTGTTCACCAAGCTTTACAGCGCGATCAGCCTCGCGTTCTTGCAGCGCTTCCCGACCGCGGCCAAGGCGGCCTGGCTGTCCCCCAAGCGGCTGGCCAGCTGGCTCAGCTCGGTGGGGTATACCGGCGGTGTCAGCGCTGGGATCTTGTATGACCGGCTGGCCGCTGCGGCACCGGGGCTCGCCGGCGCCGAGGGCGAGACCCGCGGGCAGATCACTGTCGCGCTGGTGACGGTGATCGGCGCGCTCAACACCCAGATCGCCGCCCTGGACGCCGAGATCGGCCGCCTGCTCGCAGCCCATCCCGACCGGCACATCTTCGCCAGCCTCCCGCGCTCAGGGACGATCCGCGCCGCGAGCCTGCTGGCCGAGATCGGTGACTGCCGGCAGCGGTTCCCCACCGATGATGCCCTGGCCGCCCTGGCCGGAGCCTGCCCATCGACCCGCCAGTCCGGCAAGCGAACCCAGGCCGTGTTCCGCTGGTCCTGCAGCAAAAAGCTCCGCGCCGCGGTGATGGACTTCGCCAACGGCAGCCGCATGGCCGACTCCTGGGCCGCCGGCATCTACGCTGCCGCGATCGGCCGCGGCTGCCGGCACCCGCACGCCATCCGGATCTTGGCCCGCGCGTGGCTGCGCATCATCTGGCGCTGCTGGCAAGACGGCACAGCCTTCGACCCCGCCCTCCACCGCGGCCGCCAAACCGGCACGGCTTGACATAGGGCACTCCTATGTTTGTCAAGGTCTCTTTCGGTTCCGGTTTTCGGGCCGTGAGGCCGGTGGTTTGCTGCGGTGCTGGGTGCGGACAAGACAGGGATGAGCCACTCCGGGTGTGGAGGGAAAGCTCTTATGAGGTCAGTGCGACACGAGGTCGCACGCCGTGAGTGGCTACGTGGATTGGAGGACCAACTTCATGGTGACGTAGCTCAGGCAAGTGCCCACGATGCCTGTCCCCACCCCGGCATGCGCCGCTGGTAACGGCGGGGTGTGAAGCCCGGGGGGAAGCCCGAGGGCTCCCGTTCCACCCGGGGGTTACCGGCGAGGGGAAGGCCGGACGGGTGAACGACCGTGAACCCTTGATGATGCCTCGTGATAAGAAGCCTCCGGTGGTGGGTTGCTGGACGGGGGTACAGGGACGGGCCGCTGCAAGGCGGCGTGCGGCGGCCGGGGATGACCTGCCGGCCGTGCGGGCACCGCAGTCCCCGGGGTAGAGAGGGCACCCACCCCGGCCGCAGCTCATGCGCGCGGAACGTGGCAACCCCGTCGGGGTCCGGCCCTGGCAGCAGGACCGGTAAGCCGACCGCAAGGAAGGCCCAGCTCCCCGGCGGGCAAAGGATGGCCAGGAAGCGAATGCCGGTGGCCGAAAAGCAACGGGAAACCGGGACATCATGGCTGGTTCCTCCGCCGACCGTCCCGGATAACCGGCCGGATACGGGCGCCTGCCCGGACCCGAAAGGGTGCTGACGTGGCCAGGTGGACCCCAAGGACGACGTCGGTGAGCGTCAGGACCCGAGGGCAAGTTAGACGCCGCTTCGGCGGTGAACGGACCAAGGGCCGTCCCCATGGGATGGATGACGATCGAGCCGATCTAGCCGGAAGGGCCTGCTTGAGCCCGGTGCGGTGAAAGCCGCTCGCCGTGGTTCTGAGGGGGCCCCGGCGCAGCAATGCGCCGGGGCTACCCGACCGCTCAGCAGGTCTGGTGGTGGCCCCGGGGACGGCCGGCGGATCGTTCGCAGGCCAGCGGGTGCGGCAGCCGAATATTGGGCCAGGCCGCCCCCGGGAGTGTGGGTTACCCGGCGGAACCGCGCAGGTGGGAGTAGACCTCGCGGGCGACGTAGCGCTTCAGGCAGCGGATGATTTCCTTTTTGGATTTTCCTTCGGCTGTGCGGCGTTCGACGTAGGCGCGTGTGGCCGGGTGTGAGCCCATGCGGGTGAAAACGATCCGCCATAGGGCGTGGTTGGCCTGGCGGTCGCCGCCGCGGTTGAGGCGGTGGCGGGTGGTTTTGCCGGAGGAGGCGGGGATGGGGGCGGCGGCGCACAGGTGCGCCCAGGCGGCCTCGGAGCGCAGCCGTTCCGGATGGTCTCCCGCGGCGATGAGCAGCAGTGCCGCGGTGTTAGGCCCGATCCCGTAGAGGGCGAGCAGCCCGGGGGCATGCGCCCTCACGAGGGGGACGATGAGCTCGTCGAGGCGGCCGAGCTGGGCGTTGAGGAACTCCGCGCGGCGTCCCAGCTCGCGCAGCGCGATGCGGGTGGCGTAGCCGACGGTGCTGCCGGGCCGGGGGCGTAGCGAGGCCAGCTCGGCGACCAGGGCGGCCACGGTGTGCCCGGTGAAGCGGGCCCGCAGGTCCTCGGGCCCGGTCAAGATCAGGGCCCGGGCCTGGTTGATGGTCTGGGTGCGTTCGCTCGCGGCGCTGCGCTTGGCGACCATCAGCGCGCGGATCGCCTCGACGGCGCCGTCGCGGCCCTTGGACGCGCCGCGGGCCCGGCCCGACTGGGCCGCGCGGGCAGCGCTGACGGCGTCGAGCGGGTCGGACTTACCCTGGCGGCGGCGGTCCTGGCGGTCGGAGCGGTCGACCTCGACGACCCGGATCCCAGCCGCGGTGATGTGGCGGGCCAGGCCGGCGCCGTAGCTGCCGGTTCCCTCGATCCCGACCAGGCACACCGTCCCGAACCCGGCCAGCCAGGCCAGCAGCCGGGCGTAACCGGCCGCCGTGGCCGGGAACTCCTGCACGCCGAGCAGCCCGCCGATGGGATCCAGCGCGGCGGCGACGTGAGCGCCGGCATGGGTATCCACGCCGCCGGTGATGGCGCGTGTCTCTACGATGGTCACTGTCATCCCTTTCTGTGGTTGAGGGATGGCACGCACCCGCTGGCCGTCGGACCTGTGACATCCCGGCCTCTTGCCAGGCCAGGCAGATCAGACCGGCAGCGCCGGTGGGTGCCTGAAAACCTGGGGCCCGGCCGACAGGTCGATCTCAAGACAACCCGAGCGGCGGCGGCCGATTCGGAGGTCAGGCCGGGACCCAGGCCCCCGACGCTACGCCCGCACCAGGCCAAATCCACGGAAGCAGCGCCGGAAGTGGAGAAGCAGGGCCGGAAGCACTATCCACATCCTCCCTGCCGAATATTTGCGGGCTCGATGCTGCTAGATCGTGGGACTGGCCGTGTCCAGATCGTCCTGTTCGGTGCGCACGAAGGGGAGCCAGGGCCGGTCGTGCGCGCCGCTCTTGCTCGACGCCTGGAGGTCGGCTGGAGCCCCGGCACAAAGTCAGCCGGGGCACCTTCGGGCGGGTTGGGGCAGCCCGGCGTCAAGGGCCGGGGGCGCGAAGCCGGCGGGCTGCCCCGGCGGCCGTGACGGGCTGCCGGGCGTGCGGGAGGTGAGTTGAGATGTCCGAAGCAGCCGACGCGATGCGATCAGTGGCCGAGATGGCCGACACCCTTGTTGACGACTACGACGTGGTTGACCTGCTGACCGGGCTCGCGGACCGGTGCGTCAGCGTGCTCGGCGTGTCCGCGGCCGGGGTGATGCTGGCCTCTCCCGCGGGCAGGCTGGGGCTGGTGGCCTCCTCTAGCGAGGTGATGCGCCTGCTGGAGTTGTTCGAGCTGCAGGCCCAGGAAGGCCCCTGCCTGGATGCCTTCCGCACCGGGGAGCGCGTCGTGCGCGAGGATCTGCAGGCCGAGTCCGGCCGCTGGCCGTCATTTTCCGCCGCTGCCCTCAGGGAGGGTTTCCAGTCGGTGTCCGCCCTGCCGCTGCGGTTTCGTGATGCCACCCTCGGCGCCCTGAACCTGTTCAGCGTCACCCGCGCCCCGATGGCCGAGGCGGACGTCATCGTGGCCCGCGCCTTCGCGGATCTTGCCACCCTTAGCATCGTGCAGCATCGTGCAGCATCGTGCCAGCGCCGGGGCGCAGCGCGTGAACGAGCAGCTTTCTGCTGCCCTGACCAGCCGCGTGGTAATCGAGCAGGCCAAGGGCGTGGTCGCAGAGCGCGCCGGTGTCGACCTGGCCGAGGCGTTCTCCCGGCTGCGGGCCTGCGCCCGCGATAGCAACCTACGACTCACCGATGTCGCCGAGGCGGCCGTAGCCGGCACTCTCGATCTCGATCCGCTGGCGTGGGCCCGTGGCGTACGGTGGTGAAGCTCGCCCCTTTCGGCCATGACCCGGTTGGTGGCCTGGCTGCGTGCCCGGCGCAGGAGGTGATCGTGCAGGAGACGGGCGCGGGGCGGCGCTCGCCGGTGACGGCGAACCGTCACCTGGCGGGGGTGTCCGGCTCCTACGACCAGGCCCGAAGCGGCGTGGGCGTCGCTGGGCTGATCGCCCTGGCGCCGGGTCAGCCGCGGTTCCTGCACGTCGTTCCGGCACCATGTGAGCACGGGCCGTCGGGTCCCCGGTGAGGCCGGTCAGGCTCATCGTGACCCGCCGGGCGCTGCGCACCCTGGATACCGGCGGTGATCGCGATCCTGGCCGGTTGTGAGCACCTGCATGATCGGTCCCGGCCACCGGACGGCCGCATCGACAGCGTCGGGCTGGCCGTGTGCGCGAGCCTGCATTACGAGGTCATGTTGTGGTCGGACCGGGTCACCGGCAGCAATGCCCGCGCCGGCGTTTACGGGACACCGCTGGCGGGCCTCCCCCGCCAGCATCGTGCTCGCCCACGGCGGCGGCCCGCAGCCGAGCCCCACCCTCATGCGGCAACTCGATCGCCTGGTCGGGACGATGACCGACGCCGGGTACCGCTTTGTGACCGTGAGCGGGCTGCTGGCCGCCCGGGGGCCGGGATCCGCGGACGGAGTCCCCGGTAGGGCCGCATCCCGATAGCCGATAATGCTGGTAGGTGCGGCACCGTCAGCCGTCACCGAACCGGGGAGGGCGACGTGAGCGCAGACGCCGAGCCTCACGTTTACGCTCTGCTGAACGACGGCACCACGATCGAGATCCGGGCCGCGCGGCCCGGCGACTTCGGCGCGGTGCGGGACATGCACGCCAAGATGTCCCCGGACAACCTGTACCTGCGTTTTTTCAGCATGAGCCCGCTGGCTGGCGAGCAAGAGGCGCGCCGGATTTGCCGCGAGCCGGCCCCGGATCATGCCGCGCTGCTGGCCGTGCTGGACGGCGAGGTGGTCGGCTGCGGTACCTTCGAGCGTTACGGCGCTGAGTCCGGGTCTGCGGAGGTCGCGTTCACGGTCGCCGATGACCTGCACAACCGCGGGGTCGGCATGCTGCTGATGGAGCACCTGATCTCGCTGGGCCGCGGCCGGGGTATCCGCGCGTTTACCGCAGAGACGCTGAGCGAGAACGCGGCCATGCTGCGGGTGTTCGCCGATGCCGGGCTGCAGGCGCAGCGTTCCCTGGTGGATGGCGTGTACGACTTTACGTTCCCGCTGCCCTCCGGCGAGGAGGACGTCGCCCTCGGCGCCTACCGTGACGCGGTGGCCGAGCGGGAGCGGTCGGCCGATGTGGCCAGCCTGCGGCACGTGCTGGCCCCGGCCTCGGTCGCGGTCGTCGGCGCCGGCCGGCGGGACGGCTCGGTCGGGCGGGCCATCTTGCGCAGCATCGTCAGCGGCGGCTTCCCCGGCCCCGTCTACGCGGTCAACCCGGCCGCGGCCGAACTGGACGGCGTTCCCTGCCTGCCGTCGGCTGCCGCCTTGCCTGAGGGCATCGACCTGGCGGTCATCGCCGCACCGGCCGCGGCGGTGACCGGTATCGCCGAGGCATGCGGGCGGCGGGGGGTCAAGGCGCTGGTGGTGCTCGCGGCGGGACTCGACGGCGCCGGCCGCGCGGAGGTGCTGGACATCTGCCGCCGCTACGGCATGCGGATGGTCGGGCCGGCGAGCTTCGGTGTGGCCGACACCAGTGCCGGCCTGGACGCGACGTTCGCCGGCCACCATCCCAAGCTGGGAAGCGCTGGCCTGGCGTTCCAGTCGACCGGTGGCACCGGCTTCGCCCTGGTCGAGCACCTGTCGCGGATCGGCGTCGGGATCTCCTCCCTCGTCTCGCTCGGCGACACAGACGACGTGTCCGGCACCGACATGCTGCTGTGGTGGGAGTCCGACCCGGCGACGAAGCTGGCCCTGTTGTATGTGGAGTCGATCCGGAACCCGCCCAAGTTCGCCCGCACGGCCCGCCACGTCGGTCGCAGCGTGCCGGTCCTGACCGTGATTGTGGGCCGGTCCATCACGGGCCGGCGCCTGGCCGGGGCGCGCGCCGCGGCGGCTACCCCCCTGCTCACCAGGCAGGCCCTGTTCGAGCAGGCCGGGGTGATCGCTGTCGCGAATCTCGGCGAGCTGCTCGACACCGCGGTGCTGCTGGCCTCACAGCCAGCGCCCGCCGGGCCCAGGGTCGCCGTGGTGGCCAACACCCGCGGCGCCGCGGTGGTCGCCGCCGACGCGTGCGGCGACGCGGGCCTGCAGGTCGCCTCGCTGGCCGGGGACACCCAGCGGGCGCTGCGGGACCTGCTTCCCCGCGACGCCACGATGACCGGGCCGGTCGACACCACCCTGCTGATCGGCCCCGGAACCTTCCGCCGGTGCCTCGAGCTGGTCGGGGCCGATCCGGGCGTCGACGCGGTGCTGGCGCTGATGACCGCGAGCGCGGGCAGCGACCTGGTGCCGGAGGTAAGCGCCGCGCGGCTGCCGGTGCCGATCGCCGCCACGGTGCTGGACCAGGTGGAAGTGGTCCGGCTGCTCCGGCCCCCGGGCGGGGGCTCCGCCGCCGTTCCGGCCTACGCCTACGCCGAATCCGCCGCCCGCGCCCTCGGCCACGCCGCCCGCTACGGCATGTGGCGGGCGATGCCGCCGGGAACCGTGCCCGACCTCGACGGCCTGCGCCCGGACCGGGCGAGGGAACTGGCCGCGGAATTTCTGGCCGCACGGCCAGCCGGCGGCTGGCTGCCGCTGGACCCGACCGTGGAACTGCTCGGCTGCTACGGCGTGGCGCTGGCCGACAGCATCGGGGTCGTCACCGAGGACGCCGCCGTCGCGGCCGCAGCCCGGTTCGGGGGCCCGGTCGCGCTCCGGGCCGATGTGCCCGGCCTGGTGCGCGCGCGTGGCGCCGGCGCCCTGCTGATCGATCTGCACGGCGCGGACGAGGTCCGGCGCGGGTTCCGCTCCCTGACCGAGGCTTTCGGCCACCGGCTGGCCGGTGTCATCGTCAAGCCGATGGTCACCGGCGGCGTCGAGGTGATGATCAGCATGCTGCACGAAGAAGCCGCCGGCCCGCTGGTGCTATTCGGGGCTGGCGGCGCGGCCGCCGATGCGCTGGCTGACCGCGCCGCCCGGCTCGCTCCGCTGACCGGCTCCGACGCCGACGGGCTGATCCGCTCCATCCGCGCCGCCCCGCTCCTGCTCGGGCACCCCGGCGCCCCCGGCGCCGATCTGACCGCGCTGCGGGACCTGCTGCTGCGCGTCTCCCGGATGGCCGACGACCTGCCGCAGATCGCCGAGCTCGAACTGAGCCCGGTTTTCGCCCGCCCGGACGGCATTCAGGCCGTCGATGCCCGGATCCGCCTCCAAGCCGCCGAGCCCGCCGACGCCCACCTCCGCCGGCTGCGCTGACCACCCGGCCACCTACCCGGGCCCGCCGCCTCGCATAACAGGGCCGCCGCTGGCCCGGGCCGGCCGCCGCAAACGACAGGCCCGGCCACCGGTCCGCGTGGGCCGCCTCAGCCGGGCCCCATCGTGCCCTCGCGCAGGTAGCGCACGTGCCACAACAATGCCTCCCCGAGCAGGTGCGGGGTATGCTTCCCGGGCCCGGTGGCGCTCGTGCGGTCCAGATAATCCCGCAGTGCGGGCCGGTAATCGGGATGCGCGCACCACGATCACCACGGTGACGCCGGCGGTGAAGGCCGAGCGCAACTGTGCGCCCACATCATCGGCGTTAGCCATGGCGATAAGCGTTCTGGACCGTCACGGGGCATCCCTGGGTCGGGCGGCAACTCAGCCGCGGTCCGGGCCCGGGAGGTGTCAGGCGGCGCTGCCGGCAACGAAGGGGCCACCTGAGCGCTGGGCTGCCGGCAAGATCGCGTCCAGGTGAAAGACGTCCAGCAGCCGCCGCACCTGCCCGGACGGCGCCAGCAGCGACAGGCCACCTCCCGCTTCCCGCGCCCGGTTAGCCGCCGTGACGAGGACGCCGATCCCGGCGGCGTCGATGAAGGTGACGCCGGACATGTCGACGGCCAGCGGGGCGTGCCCGCCGCTGATCGCCGCCATGAGGAAGCCCGACGCCGAGAGGGCTGACGCGAAGATCAGGACCCAGCTCGCGGATGGGGATTATGTGGATCCATCTGCTGGCCTGGTCACATTCCGGGAGTCCGCCGAGGACTGGCGCAGGAACCGGGTCCACGACCTGGCAACCGCTGACCGGATCGAGCGCGCTTTCCGCAACCACGTCTACCCCGCGATAGGCGACTACGCGCTGCGCACCCTGGCGAAGCGGCCTTCCCTGATCCAGGCATGGATCGGCGGCCTGAAGGTCGGGCCGAACACGGCGCGGAAGATCATCGCAGACGTGTCCCAGGTGTTCACCGCCGCGCTCGATGACGGGATCATCGCCAAGAACCCGCTGGCGGCCCGGTCGGTGCAGAAGCCGAAGGCGGTGAAGACCGAGGCGATCCCGTGGACCGCCGCCGAGGTGGAGGCGGTCGCCGATCATCTCCCTGGCCGTATCGCCGCGCTACCCTACCTCGGGTCGGCCTGCGGCATGCGGCAGGGTGAGCTGTTCGCCGCCTCGCTCAGCGACCTGGACTTCCTGCGGAAGACCATGCGCATCGAGACGCAGGTCAAGCTAGTGGGCGGGCACATGTTCTTCGCCCCGGTCAAGAATGGCAAGGCCAGAGACGTGCCGGTGGCTGACCCGGTGATTCTGGCCCTGGCCGAGCATGTGCGCCAGTACCCATCGGTCAGCGTGACGCTGCCATGGGGCACGCCGAGCAGCAAGCTGGTCACGCGCGAGCTGTTGTTCACCGCGCAGGACGGCCGCGCACTGAACCGTAACGCCTTCAACCGCCTGTGGCAGAAGGCCTGGCGGGCCGCTAGCGTCGATCCCGAGCGCGGACGGCAGAACGGGTGCCATGTGCTACGCCACACGGCCGCATCGGCGTGGCTATCGGCCGGCCTCGGCCTGCCCAAAGTCGCTGCCTACCTCGGGGACACGAAAGAGGTCGTGCTGGCCACCTACGCGCACTTCATGCCCGAGGACGACGACCGCGCCCGCGAGATCATGAACGCCTTCTTCGAGGAGCTCGGCGAGGCCTCATGTGCAGCCGATGTGCAACGGGGGTTGCTATGAGGACTCGTTTCGGCTGGTCAGGACATTGTACCGCTAG
>CAVUIU010000020.1:0-44894 GCA_963741615.1 uncultured Actinomycetes bacterium | reverse complement strand
CCTCGTGACCCTGTGCGTCTTCCATCACCTGGTCGCCATCCACCGCTGGGGCTGGGCCCTGGTCCTTCACCCCGACGGCACGACCACGGCAATAAGCCCCGACGGCGGGCGCGTCTTCCACAGCCACGGGCCACCCGGAAGGGAACACGGGCCGCCCGGCCACGCCGCCTGACGGTGGCCGGCGGCGTCCCTCAGCCCGCCCGCGGTCCTGCCCCGCCAGTGGCCAGGAAGCAATCGAGTACCGCGACGGCAATCACTACGGCTGTCGCGCACGCCCCCAGCCCGAGCGCGGACACGTGGGGCGCAGCCAGGCCCAGCAGGCCAAGGACGGCGACGGCAGCGATCCGGGACCAGGGCACCACCCGCCACACGGCGATCTTGAAGGCGGCGTGCCCGGCGATGAACAGGGCGGTGCCGCCCAGGATCATCCAGGCGGTCAACGTCACGCCGGTCAGGCCCGGCTTGGACACCATCACCTCGTCCGCGGCGGCCGCCACGATGATCCCGGCCACCATCACCGGGTGGATGAGGTGATAGGCGGTGCGGCCCATCCGGCCGGGGTCGGCCGACGCGGCGATGACCCGGGCCGCCTCGTCAGCGCTCCGGTCGAAGTACAGCCACCACAGCCCGACGCTGCCGACGACCGCGATCAGGAACGCCCCGGCCTCCGCCGCGGTGATACCCGACCCGAGCAGGACGGACAGGGTGGCGCCGATGACCACGATCGACTCGCCCAGCGCGATGAGGATGAACGCCTGGCACCGTTCCGCCAGGTGATTCCCCTCGATCGTCCACTCGGTCGTGGCCGAGCGGCCCAGTCCCGGCGTGTAGAAGCCGGCCACGCCACCGAGCAGGTCCACCCCGACCGCGGCCAGCCAGAGCCAGTCCCGGGCCAGCCCGCTGGCCACCCCGCCGGCGATCGCCAGCGCACCGCTGACGACGCACCACGCCAGGATGCGCTGGAAGTTCCGCTGCAGCGGGCTCCCGCGCAGCGCCACCACCGCGAAGACGCTCCGGCCGATCTGGGTGAGGGCGTACCCGATCCCGATGATCAGCCCGCGGGTGCCGAACGCCTGCGGCACCGCGGCCCACATCACCAGCGCGACGAGGACCAGCGCGATCAGCAGCAGCCGGACCGGCATCCGCTGCGGGTCCAGCCAGTTGGTCACCCAGGCGGTGTAGGCCCAGACCAGCCAGACCATGGCCAGCAGCAGCGCCGTCTCCAGCGCCCCGGCGATCGTCGGCCGCCCGAGCAGGTGGCGCGACAGCTGGGTGATCGCGAACACGTAGACCAGATCGAAGAACAGCTCGACATTGGTCACCCGTTCGGCGCCCTGCCGGCGGCGGAGCAGGCCGAACGCCCCGCCGGCTTCGGTCACGCCGTCGGCCGCCGCAGCCCGCGGCGCGAGCCGGACGATGCCCCCCGGCGCGGGCCCGATGGCGCCCCGGGCTGCGGGCCCGACATCACCCCCCAGACCGACCGGAACGACATGACAGATCCGGCCGACCGCGCCGACAGCAGTGACAGCAGACAGAACGACGATCCGGCGCTGAGCACCGACGCGAAGGACCCTACCGACCCGATCGACAGCGCAGAACCCACCGAGCCGATGGACAGGACCGATCCCCGCGATCCGATCGACAGGAAGGAGTCCTGTGACCACAGTGACCACTTAGACGAGGGCTTCATAGGCGCTATTCTCCACGCTGGTGGATCATCAGCACACGCGGGATCCTCAGCGCACGGGGGACATTCCCGGGGCGGCCGCGAGGTGCTCCAGCATCACCTGGTGATGGCGCAGCACCGCGTCGTGGGCCGCCTCGGCGTCGGCTGCGGCGACCGCGTCGTAGATCGCCCGGTGAAGATCGAGTAGCGCCGGAGCGCAGGCAGGCGCCAGCCAGGCCGGCTCGGTCTCCGTGCGGACCCAGTGCTCGTATTCGTGCGCGAGCACGGCCGTGTGCACGCCCTCGTACATCGCGGTCAGGTAGGTGTTCCCGGCGGCCCGCACGGCCATGGCGTGGAACACGGTGTCGGCGGCGATCCAGGCAGGCGCGCTGCCGGTCGAGCCGGCCAGCCGCTGCAGGGCGTCGCCGATGACGGCGGTCTCCCCCACCGGGACCTGACGCTGTGCGGCGTGGACGACCCCGAGCGTTTCCAGCCACAGCCGCAGTTCGGCCAGCTCGCCCACGGATCCGTGGAGGTCGAGCATGAGGCCGACCGAGGCGGTGACCATTGCCTGGGGACGGCGCAGGACAAAGGCGCCCGACCCGCGGCGGATCTCGACCAGGCCCATGAGGGAGAGCATGCGCAGAGCCTGGCTCACCATCGGCCTGCTCACCCCGAACCGGTCGGCGAGTTCCCGCTCGGCCGGCAGCCGGGCACCTTCGGCCAGTTGCTCGCCGACGATCAGCCGCCGGATCTGCTCGGCGACCTCATCCGACACGCGCGGCAGCAGGACGGGCCGGATGCCGGCCAGGTCGACGGGCTGCTCGCGCCGGTGAACAGACCGCGGATCCGCCACCCGATCGCCTCCAGGACCACTTCCGTGCCGGGGAGTCCTTCGCTAAATTGGCATAGCCACTTTACCAAAAGAGGTGATCAGGCTGCCTGCTCCCGCGGCTTACCCGACGTCCAGCGTCAACGATCTCCGGCGGCTGGCCACCGCGATCCGGCTGCGTGCGGTGCGCATGGTGGCCCCGCACGGGTTCGGCTACCTGGGCCAGGCGCTGTCGGCGGCGGAGCAGTACGCCGCCGTCTACGGTGCCGCGCTGCGGCCGGGCACCGACCGGGTGATCTGCTCGCCAGCGCACTACGTGATCGCCGCTTACGCGGCTGCCGCCGAGACCGGCCTGCTCGACGAGGCGGTCCTGGCCGGCTATGGGCGGGACGGCTCGGCGCTGGAAGCCATCGGCACCGAGCGCAGCCCGGTGCCCGATTACACGTGCGGCTCGCTGGGCCAGGGCCTGTCCGCGGCGGCAGGTTTCGCGCTCGCCGATCGCCTGCGCGCCCGGCCGGAGGTCAGGACGTTCGCGTTCCTGTCCGACGGCGAACTGCAGGAGGGGCAGGTCTGGGAGGCGGCGATGTTCGCGGGGCATTACCGCCTCGACCGCCTGACCGTCCTGCTCGACGCCAACAACTCCCAGGTCGACGGGCCGGTGGACGGCATCACCACCATCGAGCCCGTGGCCGCCAAATGGCGTGCGTTCGGCTGGGATGCCGTCGAGCTTGACGGCCACGACGTGAGCGCCGTGGCCGCCGCCGTGGCCAGCGGGGCCAGCGGGGCCGACAGCACGGGAGGGGCGACCGGCCCGACCGGGCCGCGCGTGCTGGTCTGCCGCACCTCCACCCGTCATGGGCTCGCCTGCCTGCCACCGGACGCCGATGGCCACTTCATCAAGCTGCCGGCGGACCTGGCGGCGGCGGCGGACGCCGAACTCAGCGCGGAACTGGCCCGCCATGACCGGTGACCCCCGTCTCCCGGCCGTCCTGGACCCGCCCTACCGCACCGTCCTCAAGCCGTACGGCCACGCCCTGGTGGAACTGGCGCGGCAGCGTCCGGAGATCGTCTGCCTGACCGGCGACCTGACCCGCCAGTGCGAGATCGACCTGTTCCAGGCGGCGTTCCCCGATCGCTTCATCCACGCCGGCATGGCCGAGGCGAACATGATCGGCGTGGCCGGGGCGCTGGCCCGCAGCGGGCTGATCCCGTTCGTGCACACGTTCGGCGTGTTCGCGACCCGGCGGCCCTTCGACCAGATCGTGAACGCGGTCGCCTACCCGCGCCTGCCGGTCCGCATCGTCGGCTTCATGCCCGGCGTGTCCAGCCCCGGCGGCCCCAGCCACCAGGCGATCGAGGATGTCGCGCTGATGCGGGCCCTTCCTGGCATGACCGTCGTCGACGTAGCCGACGCCACGGAGACCGCCCAGGTGGTGGCGGCCATCGCCGACCTGCCGGGGCCGGTCTATCTCCGCCTCAAGCGCGGCGAGATCCCGGTGATCTTCCCGGAGGATCACCAGCTGTCCCTCGATCACGCCCAGGTGCTGGCCGACGGCCGGGACGAGACGGGCTTTGCGCGCGGAACGACCGGCGGCGGCGTGACCGCCGGGGGCGGCGTCACCCGGGGCGGCGCGCAAACGGAGGGCGGCGCGGTCACCAGCGGCGGGGGCGTGACCCGGGGCGGCGCCGAAACCGCGGGCCGCGGCGTCACCCGCGGCGGGGCGCAGACCGAAGGCGGCGCCGAAACCACAGGTGGCGCCGTCACCGAGGGCGGCGCCGTCACCCGCGGCGGAGGAGTGACCGCCGGCGGCGCCGAAACCGCGGGCCGGGGTGGGATCGGTGTGTGGGCGGCCTCCACAGCGGACGCGGCAGGCCAGCTCCGGGCACCGCTGGCGGTCCCCGGATCCGATGTAGCTCTGCTGGTCAGTGGCATGATGCTCGCCCCTGCGCTCGGAGCGGCCCGCGTGCTGCGGTCGGCCGGTATCGCCACGGTAGTTCTCAATATCCCGGTCATCAAGCCCCTGGACACCGCCACCGTCCTGGAAGTCGCCGCCGCCACCCACACAGTGATCACCGCCGAGAACCACAGCATCATCGGCGGCCTGGGCTCCGCCGTAGCCGAAACGCTCGCCGAGTCCGCCCTCCCCCGCCCCCTCCGCCGCCTCGGCCTGACCGACACCTTCGCCGAAGGCGCCCAAACCCCGACCTACCTCTTCCAGAAATACGGCCTATCCACACAGCACCTCATCAACACAGCCTGGTCGGCACTAGGCCAACCCGGCACCCCCCCTCGCTCCCAGCCCCTCGCAATCGAAGAGGGCGAGTACGCCCCGGTATGAGCCTCATAACGGCGAGCACCGGATCGGGCGCGGGCCGGGGTGGGTGGCCCGGAACGTACAAGAGCCGAAGGCGAAGTGCAGGGGCGCCCACCCCGGCCCGCGCCCCAACACCAGCCAGCTAGGAGCCCGAAATGATCGACAACTACTCCGCCACCACCCAGTCCGTCCCGATAGCTTCACCCGGCGCCACCCAGGGCACCGACTGGGAACAACGCGTTGACTTCGCCCGCCTCCGCACCGACCGTTCGAACAAGGTCCGCACCGCACTAGATCATTCGGACATCGGCTCCCTGATCTTGTTCGACATGAACAACATCCGCTACACGACCGCGACCCACATCGGCAACTGGGCCAGGGACAAGCTGTTCCGCAGCTGCCTGGTAATGCGCGGCGCGGACCCGATCCTGTGGGACATCGGGTCGGCGGCCCGCACGCACCAGATGTTCGCGCCCTGGAACGACAGGGCCAACTGGCGGGCAGGCATCTCCAGCTGGCGCGGGTCCATCCCGGAGGAGGTCGGGGTCGAGCGCGGCAACGCCCGTCGGCTGGCGGGCATCCTGCGCGAGCACGGGCTGGCCGACCAGCCGGTCGGCGTGGACGTGGTGGAGCTACCGGTGCTGCGTGCGCTGGAGGCCGAGGGCCTGCACATCGTTGACGGGCACGGGTTCATGCAGGACATCCGGGCCATCAAGACCGCCGACGAGATCGCGCTGCTCGACCACTCGGCAGCGCTGGTTGACGGCGCCTACGACGAGCTGTACCGGTACCTGCGGGCCGGCGTCCGGGAGAACGCCTGCGTCGCCCTGGTCAACCAGTACCTGTACGAGAACGGCTCGGAGGAGGTGGAGGCGGTCAACTCCATCTCCGGCGAGCGGTGCAGCCCGCACCCGCACGTGTTCTCCGACCGCCTGATCCGGCCCGGGGACACCGCCTACTTCGACATCATCCATTCCTTCAACGGCTACCGGACCTGCTACTACCGGACGCTGAACGTGGGCAGCGCGGACCGCAGGCAGCGCGAGGCCTACCGCCGTGCCCGCGAGTTCATGGACAACGCGATCTCCGAGATCCGGCCGGGCGCCACCTCCGCGGACGTGGTCCGCCATTTCCCGGCCGCCACCGAGTTCGGCTTCGCCGACGAGGAGGAGGCGTTCGGCCTCCAGTACTGCCACGGGCTGGGCCTGTCCAACTGGGAGCGGCCGCTGATGAGCCGCTACCACTCCTTCGAGCACCCGGTTGACCTGGCCGAGGGCATGGTGTTCGCGATCGAGACCTACTGGCCGGCCGCGGACGGCTCGTCGGCGGCCCGGATCGAGGAGGAGGTGGTCGTCACCGCCGGCGGCTGCGAGCTGCTGACCCGGTTCCCGGCCGATCAGCTGTACGTGGCCGGCACCCGCCTGTACACCGGCGCCGATCTGGCAGCACCCACGGAGAGCGCATGACCACTCAGGTGGAAATGTCGGGGTAGGGCAGGCTGAAGTGCCCCAGCTTCCGCGCGTACTCGAGCTGGAATCCCAGCGGCTCGTCGTAGTCGCGCTCGAACATGGCGATGAACAGGGTCAGCGTCAGGAAGTTGTGCGCCCCCAGCTCGAACAGCTTGACGAAGTCGTGAGCCGCCAGCGCCTCGCGTTCGGCATCGGTGAACTCCAGCCAGGTGCTGCGCTCGATCCCGGGCAGGTTGAGGATGACGTTGGCGCGCTCGGCCTCCCACCAGGCCACCGTGCCGCGCGGGTCCTCGCGGTACCGCTCGACCAGGTCGGGGTCGCGGTCGACGGTGTAGAGGAACTTGTTGAGCAGGTACTTGCTCATGCCGATGCCTCCGGGTACCAGGTGAAATAGGCCTCCATGGTGTGGAACAGGTCCAGCGAGTCCACGTAGTCGGCCTTCACGTTCTCCCCGGCCACGCCCATCATCAGCATGAAGTCCATGAAGCCATGGGTGGCGTTGCCCGGCAGCCACAGGCTGTCCAGGCTGACCTGTGCCAGCGCGGATTCCAGGTCACCCGAGGCGATCCAGCCGACCGCCGTGCGGTCGAACTCGGGGTCGGGGCCGTGCGGGCCGAACTGGCGCGGCCCGCCCAGCTCCAGCGACAGGTGACCGGTGCCGATGATCGCCACCCGCGCCTCGCTCGGCCAGGACTCGACCAGCTGCCGGATGGTCTTGCCCAGCTCCACGAAGCGCTTCGGCTGCGGCAGCGGCGGCGCGAAAATATTCGTGTAGATCGGCACGATCGGCAGGTCCGCGTCCGGCCGCAAGGTGATGAGCGGGCACGTGATGCTGTGGTCGATTCTCAATTCGTTGCTGAACGCAAGGTCGAAGCCGGCGTCCATCCCCTGGCGCAGCAAGTAGGCGGACAGTTCCTCGTTGCCACGCAGGAACATCCTGGGCAGGCCGAACTCCCGTTCCTCGTTGTAGAAGTTCCCGTCGTAGAACGGCGCCTTGCCGACGAGGAACTGCGGCATGTTGTCGAGCCACAGCTGGTGGAAATGGTCGGAGCCCACCATGACCAGGACGTCGGGGCGGGCACGGGTCAGGGTCTGGCGGAACGCCTCTATCTTGGCTACCCATTCGTCGGCGAACGGCGGCCGGTCCGCGCCGGTGGAGGTGCTGGCCCGGTAGTAGAACGGGTGGTGCGTCGATGCGATGACCGCTGCGATGGTGGCCATGGCGGCTCCCTGGGATGGCAGGCCCGCGCTCAGACGGGCTCGGGGGGCAGGTATTCGGCGTTGCGCTCGACCGTGAGGTAGATATCCATGCCGACCGGGCGCCGCCGTTCCTCGGCCAGCTGGCCGAGGAGTCCGGCCGCCCTGGCCAGCAGCGCGAACCCCCGCAGCAGATCCGGCGGCAGCCCGAGGTCGGCGAGGGCGGCGCCGCAGGTGCCCGCGCCGTTGAGCGGCAGGGTCCGGCCAAGCACCTGCGGGTGGACCCGGCCGATCGCCTCGAACAGGCGCAGATGCGGGCCGCGCAGCCCTTCCTCGTCGGCTATCGCGATGAGAGCCGGGGTGCGCGGATCGGTGACCTTGTGCACCGGGTGGCCGAGGCCGGGGACGAACGTGCGCTCAGCGCGGGCCTTGGTCACCGCCGCCAGTGCGAGCGCGTCCCAGCCCGCGTCGCCGGTGGGCAGCGGTCCGGTTTCCCCGGCCGCGGCGAGCGCGTCGGACAGGAACCGGCCGGCGTCCTCGGTGACCCCCAGGAAGCGGGAGCCGCCGCCGAGCAGGCCGGCCGCGAGCGCCCCCTGCACCGAGTCGGGCGCGCTCAGGTAGGTGAGCCGGGCCGCGATCGCGGTGGGGGTGAAGCCGTGGTCGGCGAGCGCCACCAGCACCGCCTCGAACACCCGGATCTCGCCGGCAGTGGGCCGGTGCTGGGTCACCAGCCAGAACGCCAGCTCGCCGAATCCGACCTTGCCCATGAGGTCGTCAGCCAGGTTCTGGCCGAGCAGGGTGATCGTGTCCGGATCGGAGGCCCCCAGCGAGGTCGGGAAGCGGGGGACGTCCCCGGGCTCCGTCATGTCTCCGTTCCCGTCTGATGCGCGGCCGCGGTATCCCTCGGCGGGCCGGGCGGGGCGGGTGGCCCGGCGAGCCAGGCGCGGATCTGCTCCCCGTGCTCGTCCAGCGCGGGTGGTGGGAGCGGGTAGCTGGGCGGGGTCACCGAATAGATGATCGGGTGCCGGACCGTGGGCATGGCCCCCTCACCCTCGCCCGCGGTGACCACCGGCTCCAGCCCGATGTCGCGGGCGAAGGCCACGCCGGCGTCCACCGTGTTGATGGGGCCGGCCGGCACGCCCGCCGCGGTCAGGTCGGTGAACCACTCCGCCGCCGTCCGGGTGCCCAGCCGCTCCGCGAGGAGCGGCCGTAGCTCGTGCCGGTTGGCCGTGCGCCCCTCGTTGGTCGCGAACCGGGGGTCGTCCGCGAGCTCGGGTACCCCGATCACCTCGCACAGCTTGCGGAACTGCGTGTCGTTGCCCGCGGTGACGATCAGTTCCTTGTCGGCGGCTGGCAGCGGCTCGTAGGGGGTGAGGCTGGGATGGGAATTGCCCATCCGGAACGGGACCACTCCCCCGGTGACGTAGGCACTGGTCTGGTTCACCATCCCGGACAGCGCGGAGGCCAGCAGGCTCGCCTCGATGTGCTGGCCCTCGCCGGTGGCCGACCGGTGATGCAGGGCGGCCAGGATCGCGATGGCCGTGTGCATGCCCGCCATGACGTCGAACATCGAGATGCCCGCCCGGTACGGCGGCCCGTCCGGGTCGCCGGTCAGGCTCATCAGGCCGGACATCGCCTGCACCATGAGGTCGTAGCCGGGCAGGTCCTTGCCGCCGGCGGCGCCGAACCCGCTGATCGAGGCGTAGATGACGGCGGGGTTAGCCGCGCTGACCGAGGAGTAGTCGAGGCCGAACTTGGCCAGCCCGCCCGGCTTGAAGTTCTGCACGAAGATGTCGGCGCGGCGGGCGAGCTCCTGCGCCAGCGCGAGGTCGCCGTGCTCGCGCAGGTCCAGCGCGACCGACCGCTTGTTGCGGTTGATGGCGAGGAAGTAGGTCGACACGCCGTCCTTGGTGACCGGCGGGACCCAGCGGCGGGTGTCGTCCCCACCCGGGCTCTCCACCTTGATCACATCCGCTCCGAGATCGCCGAGCAGCATGGTGCAGTACGGGCCGGCCAGGACGCGCGAGAAATCGGCTACGAGCAGGCCCGCCAGCGGCCCGGGGCGCGCCGCGGGGCCGGAGCCGTCCGGAGGGACGGCGGGCGGGCCGGTCGCTGGTGACCGGGCGCCGGGAGGCGGGGTGTCGGGACTTGGCGCAGGAGGCTGGCTCATCGCGGGGAACATGTCCTTTTGTCCGCTTGCCGGACAGCTGTCCGGCAAGGTGCAGTGTGGGTAGCGTGCAGATCCAGTGTCAAGGCTGGTCTCACGGCAGGGCCAGCGGCTGCGGGGTGGGCTGGCCCGGCTGTGGGGTAGCGGGCTGCGGGACGGTGACCTGGGGCGCCGTCTGGCAGGCGGCCCAATCGGCACTGATCGCCCCCGCGGTCTGGAGCAGCAGCGGCAGGTACTCCCCGGTCAGCACCTCGACCGGGGTCTCGGCGGCGTGCGTGTTCACGTTCAGCGACGCGATCACCCGGCCCTCCCCGTCCCGCAGCGGCGCGGCCACCGAACGGATTCCCGCGGCCAGCTCCTCGTCGGTGAGCGCCCAGCCGCGGGCGCGGACCTCCCGCAGCCTGGCAGCACATTCCTCACTGCTGAACGCGATGCGCGGGGGGATCCCGGACCGGCTCGGCTCGGCGAGCACCCGCTGCGCCTCCTCGGGCGCGAGCGCTGCCAGCAGCACCTTCCCCAGCGAGGTCTGCATCGCCGGGAACCTGGTGCCGATGGTCACCGCCAGCGCGACGATCTTCGGCACCGCGACCCTGGCCACGTAGACGATGTCCGACCCGTCCAGCTGCGCGATGGACGACGACTCGTGGGTGCGTGCCACCAGGCGCTCCATGTGCGGCCTGGCCACCTCCCACAGGTTGCGGGACAGCACGTAGGACATGCCGAGCTCGAGCACGCGCGGGGTGAGCTCGAAGCCGCCACCGGCGGCGCGCACGTAGCCCATCTGCTCCAGCGTCAGCAGGATCCGCCGCGCCGTGGGGCGGGCCAGCCCGGTGGCGCCCGCCACCGCGGCCAGCGACATGACCGGCTGGCGCGGCTGGAAGGCCCGGATCACGTCGAGGCCACGGGCCAGGGCCTCGATGAAATCCGGGCTGCTGTCGCGGCGTGCCATGGCGCTTCTCCGGTCCCTGCGTGCTGTGTGCTGCGGTGCGCGGTGCTGCGGTCCGCGGTTGGTGGCCGTCACGACGGTGTGTGGTGGCCTCCACGACTGTAGCGTGACTGGACCCCGGCGTCCGCATGGCGGACATGGCCAGTATGCCCGACGCGTCAACGGGCCGAAATTGTGACTTGACACCGGCCCCCAGGCCGGCCAATGTTCCGGTCAAGCTGCATTTGGCCGTTGTGCGGACATGTGTCCGTAACAGCCTGGACACACGGCCGCGCCGCACGGAGTTCTTGGAGCACACTGGGTTCTTGCAGCACTGGGTTCTTGCAGCACTGGGTTCTTGCAGCACTGGGACTGCAGCACAGTGGAGGTAACTCATGACAGCCGCACCCAGCCCGGACTCCACGGGCGGTCAGCCAGGAGCCGGCCTCACCGCCGCCGACCTCAGCCCCGGCCGGCCCATCGTTTTCCGCAACGCCACCGTGCTGACGATGGACGACACCCATCGCGTCCTGCACGGCGCCGACGTCCTCATCACCGGTGAGCGGATCGCCGAGGTGGGCCCCGGCCTGCAGGTGCCCGAGGGGACAGCTGAGATCGACGCGTCCGGTGGCATCGTCATGCCGGGGATGATCGACACCCACCGGCACATGTGGCAGACGGCGATGCGCGGTTACGGCGCCGACTGGACGCTCACCCAGTACTTCGTCTGGAACTACCTGCAATGGGGCAAGTCGTTCCGGCCGGACGACATCTACGCGGGCAACCTGCTCAGCGCGATCGAGGCGGTCGACGCCGGTGTGACGACCACCGTGGACTGGTCACACAACCTGCAGACGGTCGAGCACGCGGAAGCCGCGGTCGACGCGCTCCAGGAGGTCCCCGGGCGGTTCGTGCTCGCCTACGGCAACATCCAGGCGGCCCCGTGGGAGTGGTCGGCCGCACCGGAGTTCCGCGACTTCGTCAGCAGGCGGTTCGGCGGCGGCAACGACATGCTCGGCTTCCAGATGGCCTTCGACGTCCCCCCGGCCAGCCCGGACTTCCCGGAAAAGGCGGCGTTCGAGGTGGCCCGCGACCTGGGCGTCCCGGTGACCACCCACGCCGGGGTGTGGAAGGTGACCACCGACGACGGGATCCGGCTCATGCACCAGCACGGCTTCATGACCCCGTCCACGATCTATGTGCACGCCGCGACCCTGTCGGCCGACTCCTACCACCGGATCGCGGCGACCGGCGGGTCCGCGTCGCTTTCCACCGAGAGCGAGCAGAGCGCCGGGCAGGGCTACCCCCCCACCTGGAAGCTGCGCCAGCACGGCATCGGCGTTTCGCTGTCCATGGACACCAGCGTCTGGTGGAGCGCCGACCTGTTCTCCGCCATGCGGGCCACGCTGAGCGCGGACCGCGCCCGCGAGCACCTGGAGGCGCACAGCAAGGACGAGACCGTGACCCACCACCACCTGCGCGCCGAGCACGTGGTGGACTGGGCCACCCGGGGCGGGGCGAAGGCGCTGGGCATGGACTCGCTGACCGGGAGCCTGGAGCCGGGCAAGAAGGCGGACGTCGTGCTGATCAAGAACGACGCCTCGCCGGTGATGTTCCCCCTGCTCAACCCGTACGGCCACGTCGTGTTCCAGGCCCAGCGCGGCGACGTCCATACGGTCGTCGTGAACGGCCGGGTCGTCAAGTTCGACCACCGCCTGGTCGGCGTGGACCTCGGCAAGGCCCGGCGGGTGACCGAGCGGACGGTCGAGTACCTCCAGGGCGAGCTGGGACCCGATGCCTGGGCCGAGGGCATGCATCCGGAGATCCCGGAGACCAGGGTCCTGGAGAACCCCTATACCTACACCTACACCGATGACCCGGGCCCAGTGTCATGAGCCCAGTGTCATGAGCCCCGTGTCATGAGCCCCGTGTCATGAGCAGAGTGTGATGAGCGGAGTGTCACGATGACCGCCGGCCCGGGCTCCGGTGACGGCGGAGCAGGTGGCGCGCCGACCATGCTGGCGGCGGTCCTCCGCCGCCACGGCGAGCCTCCGGCGGCCGGGTCCCACCCGGTGCCGCGCCGCCAGCCGGGCGAGGCACTGGTCCGGGTCACGGCCGCGCCCATCAACGCGCTCGACCTGCTCTGCGCCTCCGGGACGTCGTACTTCGGCGCACCCGCTCTGCCGTATGTGCCCGGCACCCAGGGGGTCGGGGTCATCGTCGAGGCTGATGACATCCCGGCCGGCCAGCGGGTCTGGTTCAGCTGCACCGCCGGCATGCGGCCCGGCGACGGTGCCATGGCACAGCTGTGTGTCGTCCCCGTGACAGCGATCCTGCCCCTGCGCGACGACGTCAGCGACGATCTCGCTGCCGCGCTCGGGCTCTCCGCGATCGCCGCCTGGATGGCGCTGACCTGGCGGGCCGGCCTGCAGCGCGGCGAGCACGTGATCGTGCTCGGCGCCAGCGGCAACGTCGGCCAGATCGCGGTGCAGGCCGCGCGCCTGCTCGGGGCCGGACGGGTGGTCGCGGCGTGCCGGGACCGGTATGGCCGCGACCGGGCCACCGAACTCGGCGCCGACGCCGTCGCCGATCTCACCGGCGATGACACCGACGCGATCGCGGCCCGCCTGGCGCACGCCACCGGGAACCGGGCCGACCTGGTCCTTGACCCGGTCTGGGGACGCCCGGCCGAGGCGTCGCTGCGGGTGCTCTCGCCGCGCGGCCGGCTGGTCAACCTCGGTTCCTCCGCCGGCGCCCAGGCCAGCATCGGCTCGGCGACCCTGCGCAGCGGCGTGCTGTCCGTCCTCGGCTACACCAACAACATGCTCACCGATGAGCAGAAAGCCGCCGCACTGAGCGAGATCCTCACCCACGCCGCGGCCGGACGGCTCACCGCCGACCGCGAAACCCTGCCGCTGGACCACGCCGCCGAGGGCTGGTCACGCTGCGGCCGGGCCCCCCACCGCCGCCCCGTCCTGATTCCGTCCTGATTTCCTGACCGAGCGGCGGGCACTCCGGCCGCCACCGATCGGCCCACCAAGGGAACCACCCGCAAGAAACCGGTGAGCCGGGCGCACACCCGGCTCACCGGCAGAACCACCCACCCACCATCCAGTGAGTAAGCACAAAGGAGTCTAGCCGTGCGTCCCATCCCCCTCATGCTGCGGCGTTACCGCCTCAGCGCCGCACTGGCAGCGGTGACGGCCGCTGGGCTCGCCCTCGCCGCCTGCAGTTCCAGCGCCGCGACCCCGTCCTCATCCTCGTCCCCCTCGGGGGGCAAGCACCTGACCATCGCCTACCTGTCTTTCGCGGTCGAGAACAGCTACGACGCCCCGATGCTCGCCGCGGCGCAGGCCGTGGCCGCCGATAACAACGCCACGCTGAAGGTCTTCGACGCGAACAACAACCCGCAGACGCAGTTCTCGCAGCTGCAGGACGCCATCAACTCCGGCCAGTACAACGGGATCATCGTTCAGCCGATCTTCGGCACCGGCCTGACGGGCCTGGTCAAGCAGGCGATCGGCAAGGGGATCAAGGTCGTCAACATGGACCAGATCCTCGGCCCCAACCTGTCCACCGACAAGCCGCAGGTCGCCGGGCTGTCGGCGAACGTGACGTTCGTGCCCACCGAGATCGGCACCAAGCTCGGCAACCTCGTGGTCCAGGCTTGCCAGGCCAGTCACCTCAGCCCGTGCAAGGTGGGCTACCTGTACGACATCAAGGCGTCCGCGCTGGATGTCGCGATCCACGGCGCCTTCGCCAAGGCCATCGCCGCCGACCCCTCGGTCAAGGTGACCGCCCAGGGCCAGAGCTTCTTCAGCCCGACGGTCGGGCTGACGGCCGTGCAGAACATGCTGCAAGCCAACCCGAGCCTGAACCTGATCGTAGGTTCCGACCAGGGCATCGAGGGCGGCGCCCAGGCGCTGGCTGCCGCGCACAAGACCGGCAAGGTCATCCTCGTCGGCTACGGCGCCAGCGCCGCGGCCCTGCAGGGCGTCGCATCGGGCGCCTGGTACGGGGATGTCGCCCAGGCGCCGTCGAGCGAGGGCCGGCTGGCCGTGACCGCAATGATCAAGGCCCTCCGGGACGGGAAGACCAGCGGCGGCATCGACCCGGTCGCCGGCCTGCCGAACAATGGCGTGGTCACGAAGGCGAACGCGAGCCAGTTCACCGCCGAGTGGCCCGGCTGAGGTGCCCGGCGATCCCGGCCTCCAGGGTGCGCACGTCGGGCTGAGGGACATCGGCAAGTCCTTCGGTGCGGCGCGCGCCCTGGAGGCGGTCAGCCTCCAGATCGCCCGGGGGTCGATCCACGCCCTGGTCGGCGAGAACGGGGCGGGCAAGTTGACCCTGGGAAAGATCGTTTCCGGGGTCATCCCGCCCGACCGGGGGGAGATGCTGCTCGGCGGCGAGCCGGTGCGTTTCCACTCGCCCCGGGAGGCGATCGCCCGTGGGATCGTGCTGATCGCCCAGGAGCTGTCGCTCGTGCCCGCGCTGTCGATCGCCGAGAACGTCTTCCTGGGCACCGAGCCGCGGCGGGCCGGCTTCCTGCGCAAGGCCGCGCTGCGCCGTCGTTATGCCGAACTCGCCGGTTCGGTGGGGTTCGAGCTCGACGGTGACCTGCCCGCTGGCCGGCTGCGGACGGCCGACCAGCAGAAGGTCGAGATCCTGCGGGCGCTGTCCCGCGACGCCGGGCTGATCGTGATGGACGAGCCGACGGCGGCTCTGTCCCGCCCCGATGTGGTCAGGCTGCACGAGATCATCCGCCGGCTCGCCGGATCCGGCACGACGATCGTGCTGGTCTCGCATTTCCTGCGCGAGGTACTCGACCTGGCGCAGGAGGTGACCATCCTGCGCGACGGCCGCGTGGTCCGCACGGCGCGCGCGGCGGACGAGACCGAGCAGTCCTTGCTGAACGCGATGCTCGGGCGATCTGTCAGCGCCGCCTTCCCGGCCAAGCGGCCGGCCGGGGCCGCGGCCCCGGTGCTGCTCTCGGTCCACGGCCTCACCGCGCCCGGGGTGCACGACGTCTCGCTCGAGGTGCGGGCGGGCGAGATCGTCGGCCTGGCGGGCCTGGTCGGCGCCGGCCGCACCGAACTCGCCCGCGCGCTGCAGGGGGCCAGCCCGGTCACGGCGGGAACCGTCAGCCTGAGCGGGGGCCGCGAACCCGCCGCCGGCCCGCCGAGCGCGCACGGAGGCCGCCCGCGCCGGCCGCGATTCCCCCGCCCGGGCCGGCCGGGCTCCCCCCGGCGCGCCCTGGCCGGGGGGATCGCGATGATCCCGGAGTCGCGCAAGGAGCAGGGCCTCCTGCTCATGCGCCCGGTCACGGAGAACGTCAGCCTGGCCAGCCTCCGGCAGTTCAGCCGTTTCGGGCTCGTGCGGCGCCGGGCCGAGCGCCGGGCCGTGGAGCGGATGATCGGGCGCGTCGACGTGCGCCTCTCCAGCCCGGCGGCACCGGCCGGCACGCTGTCCGGTGGCAACCAGCAGAAGGTGCTCTTCGCCCGGATGCTGCTGTGCGGCCCGCGGGTGCTCGTCGCGGACGAGCCGACCCGGGGGGTGGACGTCGGCGCCAAGCGCGCCATCTATGACCTGCTGAGCACGCTGGCCGCCGATGGCCTCGGCGTGCTGCTGATCTCCTCAGACGTCGAGGAGATCCTCGGTCTCGCGAGCCGCGTCCTGGTGATGCGCATGGGCAGGATCACCGCCGAGCTCAGCGGCGGTGATCTGACCGAAGCGGCCATTCTCGGCGCGGCGTTCGACACGACCGAAAGGGGCGCGTCATGAACCAGCCGGACGTGACCGGCCCGGCCGGGACCCCGGTACCCGAGACTGGCGCCGCTGGCGGAGCGGCGGGACCGTCAGCCGGGGCCGGCACCGCCGACGCCGCGGCGGATACCGGGAGGCCGGCCGGCCTCGCCCGCATCCGGCCGCCCGCGGACCTGCCCGCGCGGCTGCGCCGGGCGGCCATCGTCTTCCCGTTCCTGATCCTGTTCGTGGTGCTGTCGGTGGCAAGCGGGCCGTTCTTCACCAAGGTCAACCTGCTCGACATCTTGGACCAGCAGGCCGCCACGCTGATCATCGCGGCGGCGGGCACCCTCGTCCTGGTGGCGGGCGGGATCGACCTCTCGGTCGGCGCGATCTACGCGCTCGCCGGGGTGACCGCCGCCCATCTCGCGCTGTCGGCCCCGCCGGCCGTCGCGATCCTGGCGGGCCTGGCGGTCGGGCTTGCCGTCGGGCTCGCGAACGGCGTGATCACCACGTTTTTCCGGATCAACTCGCTGATCGCGACGCTCGCCATGTCCTTTGTGGTGGGCGGCCTGGCCAGCCTCGTCACCAGCGGCAACCTGATCATCCTGTACAGCCACCCGTCCTTCGGCGACCTCGCGCGCACGAGCTTCCTGTCGGTGAACACCTCGACCTGGCTCATGGTGGTCACCGTCGCCCTGCTCGCCGTCGTGCTGGCCCGGACGACCGCCGGGCGGTATATGTACGCGGCAGGCGGGAACGCCGAGGCAGCCCGCCTGGCCGGGGTCCGCGTCCAGCTCATCAAGGTTGCTACCTTCGTGATCAGCGGCGGCGCGGCCGCGCTCGGCGGGCTGATCGACACCTCCCGGGTGCTGAGCGCACAGGCCTCCAACGGCGAGACCGCGCTCACGTTCACGGTGCTGGCGGGCATCGTGGTCGGCGGTACCAGCATCCTCGGCGGCGAGGGTGGCATCTGGCGCACGGTGATCGGCGTGCTGTTCATCGCGCTGATCGGCAACGGTTTCGACCTGCTCGGCCTGAACCCACTCTATGAGCAGATCACCCTCGGCGCGATCTTGCTGATCGCCGTCGGGGCCGACGCCTGGTCACGCCTGCGGACCGCCTAGATCACCAGACATGGCCCAGTCCTGGCCTAGTCCGGGAGGTCGGCGCGCAACAGCGAGTACATGAGCATGTCCTTGCGTTCCGCGCCCACCTCCTGCCAGCCGCGCAGCAGGCCTTCGCGCCGGAACCCGGTTCGCTCAGCGATCCGGATGGACGCCTCATTCCACGGCTCCACGTACAGCTCGAGGCGCGGGATCGCCAGGACGCCCAATGCCCAGCGGGCCAGCGTCCTGAGGGCGTAGCCGCTGGCGTTATGCCCCCGGGCCGGCGCGACGACCCAGTAGCCGACGGAGGCGCGGCCCGCCCCGAGGTCGCGCAGCCAGAGCCCGATCTGGCCGACCGCATGGCCGGTGGCGGCATCCGCGATGGCGAACGGGTAGCCCGCCCGCCGCCGGGCACGGTCCCACTGCCGCTCGATGAACCGGCGCCCCTCGTTCTCGGTGAACACCGCCGGGACGGTGGTGATGAGCGGGATGTAGGGGTCCTGCGCCGCCTCGCGCACCACCGGCAGGTCGGACATCGTGAAAGGCCGGAGCCGGAACGGCCCGGCGGCCAGCACCGGAACCACCAGTCCCTCGCTCATCTCGCCATTATCGCGCCAAATCCCCGGCAATTCATCGAGCCGCGTCTGGGTATGGCCAGCGGTGCAGGTCAGCGGGATGGCGGGGAGTAGTACAGGACGTTGTCCCGCCGGTCGGTGGCGGTGCAGGCGGTCGGGGACGGGCAGCTCAGCGCGGCGATGACCCGCTGCCGGTCGATCCTGGTCACCGCCGACCAGGCACCGTTGCGGTAGACGGCCGCGCCGCCCGAACCGTCGGTCGCCAGGCAGAATCCGTTGGCCGGGCAGGCGATCGCGCGGGCGGCGGTGCCCATCGCCGCCCGGGTCCACGTGCTGCCGGTGAGGACCGCGACGTTGCCGCCGGCGTCGGCCGCGGCGCAGAACGACGGGCTCGCACACGACACGGCGGTGAAGGCATGGCCGGCATCCACCGGGACGGCGCGGCTCCATGAGCTGCCGTCGTAGGTGTAGGCGCCGCCACCGGAGTTGACGGCCACGCAGCGGCCAGGGCCGGCGCAAGACACGCCCGTGAGGCCGCCACCGCTGGTGTTGACGGTGAAGGGCTCCCATGGTGTCGCCGATGCGGCGGTGTAGGCGAACGCGTTGCCGCCGCTATCGGTGGCCATGCAGAACGTGGCCCCCGGGCACGACACGGCGGTGAACGTGCCGGAACGATCGTCCACGTAGACCGGGCTGCTCCAGGTGCCGTCGCTCATGGTGAGCGCGTCGCCGGACCTGTCCACCGCGAGGCAGAACTGGGTGGTGGGACAGGAGATCGCGACGAGGCCGTTGATGGAGTCGCTGGCGGCCAGCCGCCAGCTGCCCCGGGAGGTGGCGGACAGGATGTTGCCCGCGCTGTCCACCGCGTAGCAGACGGTGGCCTGGGGGCACGACACCCCCGTGATGATCGCGTTGTCGTCTTGCAGCGCCGTCTGGTCGATCGGCAGCGGGGTTGTCCACCCCGAGGCCGGGCCCGGTGCCGCCCGGGAGGCCTGGGGGCTGGCCGAGGCCGGCTGGCTGGCGGAGGTGCCGTTCGGGCGCAGCGTCGGTGCGTTCGCCTGCGGCACGGACGAGTGGCGGCCAAGCAGGATGAGCGCGCCCGCGGTGCCACCGGCGGCCAGCACGACCAGGACCAGCACCATCGTCAGCACACGAGCGCGGCGCCTCGGCTCCGCTGGCGCCGGCGGAGGGCTGGCCACATCGTGGCCGAAGGGCGGCAGGCTCGCGAGCACATCTGCGTGGGCGTCACGCCAAGGTTCGGGCAGGCCCGCCGGAGCGGCCCGGCTGGCCGGGTCGGCCGGCTGGGCACCGGCCGCGTTGGCCGGGCCGGCCGGGTTGGCCGGGCCGGCCGCGAGGCCGGGCAGCGGGGCCAGGTCCATCGGCTGGGTGCTGGGGGCGCCGGAGCCGTTGGCCGGGCCGGGCCGGGGCCGCGCCGGCACCCAGCGCGGCGCGTCGCCGCCAGCACCGGCCTCACCGACGCGGGCCTCACCGCCACCGGCCTCACCAGCAGTCCCGGCCGTTTCCGGCTCTTCGGCCATGATGAAGTCGGAGAAGGACCCACTGCTGTATTCCAGGACCGACGCGGGCGCCTGCTCCCCGGCGGCCGTCTTCTCCCCGCTGGAAACCTGCTCCCCGCCGGGCGCGTCGGCCCGCGCGGACAGCATTTCGCCGCAGGTCTCACAGAACTGCGCGCCCGCGCCGCTGCGATGACCCTGGCCGCAGGTAGGCCGGACGTCGTCTCCGCAGGTCTCGCAGAACTCCGACCCTGGGGAGACGGAATGGCCCCGCAGACAACTCGTCACCGCATTGCTCCCGAAAGCTCCGTCGCCCGGTTGGTCGATGCTAGGGCACCCCAGCCCACATGGTGGCGACCTTGGGCAAGGTCAGTATGGTGGGCCGGACCCCGCGGCGGCGAACATCGGGTCCTGAGCCTCTTGACAAGGTAGTGAGTAGTTACTAACTTAGTCTCATGACCCGGACCGGACTGCGGATGACAGCCAGCGAGCGCCGCGAGGCGGTGCTCGCGGCGGCGGTTGCCGAGTTCGCTGCCCGCGGGCTGCATGGCACCTCGACCGAGGACGTGGCGCGCCGGGCCGGGATCAGCCAGCCCTACCTCTTCCGCCTCTTCCCCACCAAGAAAGCACTCTTCCTCGCGCTGGTGGAGCGCTGTTTCCAGCAGGTGGCCGGCACGTTCGAGGCGGCAGCCGCGGACGAGGTGGGCGAGGAAGCACTTGCCGCGATGGGCGGCGCCTACCAGCGACTGCTCGATGACCGCACCCTGCTGCTGGTGCAGATGCACGCCTACGCCGCGTGCGACGACCCCGATATCCGGGCCGCGACCCGCAGTGGCTACAAGGAACTCTGGGCGCTCGTGGAGCGGCTGAGCGGGCTGCCCTACGAGCGGGTCGTGGAATTCTTCGCGATGGGCATGCTGATGAACGTGGCGGCGGCGATGGACCTGCCGGCCGTTGACGAGCGATGGACCCGGTGGTGTTCGGGATGAGCCGCCGGGACGGACTGCTGGGACGGCCATTTTTTTTCAGCACACAAGTTAGTGACTACTCACTTTCTGGAGCATGAGATGACTGACAGAGCACGCATCCTGTGGACCTTCGTTGTCACCTCGACGGCCTTGTTCATGGGGTCACTGGACAACCTCGTGGTGACCACGGCGCTGCCGTCGATCCGCGCCCATCTGCACGCCTCGCTCGCCGGGCTGCAGTGGACCGTCAACGCCTACACCCTCACCTTCGCCGTGCTGCTGCTCACCGGCGCCACCCTCGGTGACCGGTTCGGCCGCCGCCGGGTGTTCGTGGCCGGCCTCGGACTGTTCACGGCCGGGTCGGCCGCATCCGCTCTCGCCCCCGGGATCGGCTGGCTGATCGCGGCCCGTGCCCTGCAGGGGGTCGGCGCCGCCATCATGATCCCGCTGACGCTCACCCTGCTGTCGGCCGCCGTGCCGCCCGCCCGGCGCGGCCTCGCGCTCGGCGCATGGGGAGCGGTGGGTGGCCTCGCCATCGCCATCGGCCCGCTCGTCGGCGGGGCCGTGGTCGAGGGCGCCTCCTGGCAGTGGATCTTCTGGCTGAACGTGCCGATCGGCCTCGCGCTGATCCCGTTCGCGTGGGCCCGGCTGACCGAGAGCTACGGCCCGGCGACCCGCCTGGACCTGCCCGGCGTGGTCCTGGCGAGCCTGGGGCTGCTCGGGATCGTGCTCGGCGTGGTGCGCGGGAACGACCACGGCTGGACCAGCCTGACCGTGCTCGCGCCCATGGTCATCGGCGCGCTGCTGGTGGCGGGCTTCGTCGCCTGGGAGCTGCGGGCCCCGGAGCCGATGCTCCCCCTGCAGCTGTTCCGCAGCCGCGGCTTCACCATGACCAACATCGCCTCGCTGCTCATGTTCTTCGGGATGTTCGGCTCGATCTTCCTGCTGGCGCAGTTCCTGCAGACCGTCCAGCACTACTCCCCGCTGCAGGCCGGCCTGCGCACCCTGCCCTGGACGGCCATGCCGGTCGTCATCGCCCCCATCGCGGGCTCGCTGTCCGACCGCATCGGCGGGCGGCCGCTGCTCGCCACCGGGCTGGCGCTGCAGGCGATCGGCCTGGGCTGGCTGGCGGCGGTCATCAGCCCCACGGTCGCTTACGCGACGCTGGTGCCCGCGTTCGTGGTCTCCGGGGTGGGGATGTCGCTGTTCTTCGCGCCGGTCGCCAACGTCGTGCTGGGATCGGTGCGCCGCGACCAGGAGGGCATCGCCTCCGGTGCGAACAACGCGATCCGCGAACTGGGCGGCGTCTTCGGGATCGCCGTGCTCGGCGCGGTGTTCGCGGCGCGGGGCGGCTACACGAGCGGGGCCGCCTTCGTCTCCGGCCTGTCCTCGGCGGTGTGGGTCGGCGCGGCCGCGGTCGCGGTCGCGGCGGCCGCCGCGCTGCTGCTGCCCCGGCGGCACACCGCGTCCGCCCCGGCAGTCCCCGCTCCGCTGGCCCCCGCGCGGGCAGCGGCGGCCGCGCCCGCCATCTCGTCCGCGCCCGCCATCTCGTCCGGGCCCGCCGAACTGGACCCGGTCGGCTAGATCCGGCGCCCGCCCGGAGCCGGCCTGATCACTGGGCCGCCCCGGGCGCGCCCATCTGCCACAGCGCGGGCCCGTCCCACGCGCCCACGATGGCCACATCCGGATCCTGGCCGCGCAGCCGGGCGAAACGCTCAGCCAGCAGCTGCAGCCGGACCGTCATCGGGATCTGCGCCAGCAGCGGCGGCAGCCGGCCGGGTTCCGTCGCCGCCAGCACGGCGGCGGGTACCCGCTCCGCCTGGGCGGCGGAGCAGAGCGCGGCGGTGAGCCCGTCGGGGTCCGCCTCCGGCTCCAGCACCACCAGCCCGTCCGCCGCGGTCAGCGGGACGGCGCCGCCGTGCAGCAGCCGGTCGGTGTCGAAGCCCTCGGCGAGCATCCGGGCCCCCTCCCGGATCTTCAGCGCGCCCTCCCGGGCGGTGATCCCCCACGGCCCGCAGCCGACGATCGCGAGGCTGCGAGCGGGCACCGCCACCTCCTCGATGCCGGGCTCGGCGCACACGTGCCGGACGGCGGCGGCGGCCTGGGCCACCTGCCCGGGTGACCCGTCCGCGGACCCCAGCTCGTGAGCGAGCCGGGCGAGCACCGCCAGCGCGGCGGTATAGCTCACGGTGTAGGTGTGCGACTCGTCCGGCTCGACGGTCTCGATCGCCTCCGGCCAGGCGCGCCCGATGCCGGTGATCGACACCACCGGTACGCCCGCCGCCAGCGCGCTGGCCCGGGCCCGGGCCGCGTAGGCGGTCTCCCCGGTATGGCTGATCACCAGCAGCGCGTCCCCCAGCCGCGCGCCGGTGGCCCACCGCGCCCAGGCGGCCGCGGGATACCAGCGCGCGTCCCGGCCGGCCGCGTCCAGCATCATCGCGCCAAGCTCGGCCGCGTGCTGGCTGGTGCCGGTGCCGACCAGGATGATCCTGGTGGCCCCGGCCAGGACCCCGGCGGGCCCGGTCAGGTCGAGCCCGGCCATCCGGTCCAGGGCGTCGCCCTGCTGGAGGATCATGCGCAGCAGCGCCGTAGGTGCCATGCCGGGTCCTTTCCTTCTGAGCAGCAGCGTAACCAGTGGGGCGTGGCTGGTGGGTCCATGCCCTCGCGAGCGGCGGCCAGGAAGGGACGGCAAGGCGGGGCGGACCGCACCAGGAACTTGTCACGGCCGGGCAACCAAATGCTCGGTCGCGCGTACAACAGATGTGACCCACAGGTGGCCGGTCCCGGGCCGGCATCGCGGCCTCGGCGAGGGCGCATCAGCGCCGGGCGAGCCGGTGGTTCGCTCATCGCGCACGAGTCCGGCGAGCCGGCCGCGCCGCTGATCAAGGGATCCGTGCGGGCCGCCAGCGGGTCGGCCGACGGGGTCGGCTGGAGCCTGTGGGCGAAGGGGGGGATACCCGACCCTTATGGGATCGAACAGGGCGGGGTGGTGCTGAACGGCAGGTGGTACGGGCTGTGCGGGACGCCGCTGTCGGCGGGCCCGCTGGTGAGCACCATCCTGGGCAACGGCACCTGGGGGCCTAGCGCCGGCCTCTAGCGATCAGCACTCGATGACGTTCACCGCGAGCCCGCCGCGGGCCGTCTCCTTGTACTTGTCCTTCATGTCCGCCCCGGTCTCGCGCATCGTCTTGATCGCCTTGTCGAGAGAGACATGGTGCACGCCGTCGCCGCGGACCGCCATCCGGGCGGCGGTGATGGCCTTGATCGAGGCGATCGCGTTCCGCTCGATGCAGGGGATCTGGACGAGGCCGCCGACCGGGTCGCAGGTCAGCCCCAGGTTGTGCTCGACCGCGATCTCGGCGGCGTTCTCGGCCTGCTCCGGCGACCCGCCGATCACCTCGGCCAGCCCCGCCGCGGCCATCGAGCAGGCGGAGCCGACCTCCCCCTGGCAGCCCACCTCGGCCCCGGAGATCGATGCGTTCTCCTTGAACAGGGTGCCGATGGCGGCAGCGGTCAGCAGGAACCGCACCACCCCGTCCTCACTGGCCCCGGGCACGAACCTGGTGTAGTAGTGGAGCACCGCCGGGATGATCCCGGCCGCGCCATTGGTCGGCGCGGTGACCACCCTGCCGCCGGCCGCGTTCTCCTCGTTGACGGCGAGCGCGGAGAGAGTGACCCATTCCATCGCGAACAAGGGGTCGCTGGTGTCGCCGGTCTCCTCGAGGGTTTCGCGGAGCAGCCGTGCCCGGCGCCGCACCCGCAGCCCGCCGGGCAGCACCCCCTCGGCCTCGCAACCACGCTGAATGCACTCCTGCATGACCCGCCAGATCGCCAGCAGCCCGGCCCTGACCTCCGCCTCCGGCCGCCGGACCGTCTCGTTGGCCATCATCACGCCGCTGATCGGCAGTCCGCCGCACTGGGCCTGGGCGAGCAACTCGGCGCCGCTGAGGAAGGGATACGGCACCGGCGTGGCGTCGGGGACGATCCGCGGTGCGCCGGTCTCGTCCTCGCCGAGCACGAAGCCGCCGCCGACCGAGTAGTAGGTGCGGGCGCTGATCTCGCGGTCGGCCTCATCGACGGCGGCGAACCGCATCGCGTTGGAGTGGAAGGGCAGCCGCCTGCGCCGGTGCAGGACGATGTCCTCACCCGGATCGAAGCCAATCTCGCGGCCGCCAGCTAGGCGCAGCCTCCCGGTCTCGGCGACCTCCGCTGCCAGCGCCTGCGCCGCCACCGGATCCACCGTTTCCGGCTGTTCGCCGGACAGCCCCGCCACAATGGCCTTCACACTCCCATGCCCGTGCCCGGTCGCCCCCAGGGACCCGAAGAGCTCCACCCTCACCCCAACCACCCGCCCCGCGACCCCGTCCGCGGCCAGCGATCCCGCGAACATCCCCGCCGCCCGCATCGGCCCCACCGTATGCGAGCTAGACGGCCCAATCCCGATCTTGAACAAGTCGAAAACGCTGATAGTCATGCCGGAGCTCCTGCCGCTGGAACACTTAGCACGGATTGGGACCACTGGAACCAGGGCGAAACGGACATGATCATGGTCACAAGTCGTGCTATGTCAGTGTCGCCGTTAGGGCTGGGTGCCGCGTACGCGGGTGCCCGCCGGGTCGTAGGGTGGGCGGAGGTGGACGGTGGCGGGCCGGATGTCGCCGCCGATGTTGACCTGATAGGAGCCCTCGCGCAGGTAGGCGGGGGTCACCACGCTGCCGCCCTGGTGGTGGCGGACATAGGCCAGGCCCACCGACGCGCCCAGGGCCTGTCCCCAGGCGCCCGACATCACCTGCCCCACCGGGGCGCCATTACGCAATACCAGTTCGCCGCCCCACATCATTGTCTCCGGATCCTGCAGAACCAGCGAAACGAGCTTGCGCCGCGGGCCATCTGCCTTCGCCTTCTCTACTGCCTCGCGGCCCAGGAAGCTGACGTCGGTGCCGAGCTTGCACGCGAAGAGCAGGCCGGCCTCCACCGGGTTGTAGTCCGGGGTCAGCTCCCGCCCGAATGCCCGGTAGCCCTTCTCGAGCCGCATCGACTCGATCGCGTAATAGCCGGCGTTGTGCAGGCCGAATGCGGCGCCGGCGGCCACCAGGTCCTGGTAGACGCCGACCGCGAACTCGGACGGGACGTACAGCTCCCAGCCGAGCTCACCCACATAGGTGATCCGCGTCGCCCGGACGGTGAAGTACCCGAGGTCGATCTGCTGGCTGGTCCCAAAGGGGAAACCGGCGTCGGACAGATCAGCCCCGGACAGCGAGGCCAGCAGGTCCCGCGATCTCGGGCCCATCACGCCGAACACGGCATAGGCCGACGTCACGTTGACCAGGGAGGCGTGAGCACCCCGGGGCATCCGTTGGGCAATGTGGTCTTTGTCGCGCTCTGTGGTGGCGGCGCTGCTCACCAACAGGAACTCGTCAGCGGACAGCCGGGTGACGGTCAGGTCTGACTCGTAGGTGCCGCGCTCGCTGAGCATCCCCGTGTACACCGTCCGCCCGGGCGCGACGGCCACGTCGGCGGTGCACAGCCACTGCAGCGCCTGCTCGCCATCTGGGCCGGTGAGCAGGTACTTGGAGAACGAGGTCTGATCGAACAGCGCCACCGCGGTCCGGGTGGCGCGCTGCTCGGCGGCCACCCAGGGCAGCCAGTTCGGTGCGTCCCAGGAGTACTCGATGACCGGCGCCTCGCCGGCCGGCGCGAAGAAGTTCGGGCGCTCCCAGCCCATCCGGCTGCCGAAACAGGCGTTGGCCCGCTCCAGCAGGTGGTGCACGGGTGAGCGGCGGAACGGCCGCGCGGTGGACATTTCGCGGTTCGGCCACGGGATCGCGTAGTGCAGGCCGAGGACCTCCCCCACCCGGTCGCGCAGCCAGCGGTTGTTGCCGTTGAAGGGGGCGAAGCGCCTGATGTCGGTGGCGGTGAGATCCAGGCCCGGGTCCCCGGTCAGGATCCACTCCGCCAGTGCCCGGCCGGCCCCGCCCGCCGAGGCGATGCCCACCGAGTTGAAGCCTGCCCCGACGAAGAAGTTGCGGCATTCCGGCGCCTCACCCAGGATGAACTGGTTGTCGGGGGTGAAGCTCTCCGGTCCGTTGTAGAACTTCTTGATGCCCGTGTGGTGCAGCGCGCGAATCCGCGCCAAGGCGCTGTCCATGAGGACCGCGAAGTGGTCCCAGTCCTCGGCCAGCAGCTGGAACTCGAACGGGTATGGCAGGGCGTCGGGCGCGACCCAGGGTTTGGCCGCCGGCTCGAACCCGCCCACGACCAGGCCACCCACCTCTTCCTTGAAGTACGTGTACCCGTCCGGGTCGCGCAGCACCGGCAGGTCACGGTGGACCCCGTCGATCTGGTCGGTCACGACATAGAAGTGCTCGCACGAATGCAGCGGCACGGTCGCCCCGCACCAGGCTCCCACCTGCTTGGCCCACTGGCCGGCGCAGTTGACCACGATCTCGGCTTCGACGTCGCCCTCCTCGGTGGCCACGCCGGTCACCGCGCCACCGCTGGTGAGGATGCCCGTCACCCGGGTCCGCTCGCGGATGGTCGCGCCACCCGTGCGGGCGCCCCTGGCCAGCGCATAGGTCAGGTCTGTCGGGTTCGCCTTGCCATCGTCGGGCAGCCAGATCGCGCCCTCGAGATCGCCGGTCTCCATGATCGGGTACCGCTCACGGGCCTGCCCGGGGTTGATGATCTCGCAATCCAGCTCGAAGGCCTGCGCCACCGCCGCGGTGCGGCGAAGCTGGACCATCCGCTGCGGGGTGCGGGCGACGATGATCCCGCCGCAGCGGCGGAACCCCGTGGACAGGCCGGTCTCCTCCTCGAGCCGCGCGTACAGCTCGGTGGAGTACTGCACCAGCCGGGTGCCGCTCTCCGAGGCACGCAACTGGCCGACCAGGCCAGCCGCGTGCCAGGTGGTCCCGCACGACAGCTGCCCCTGTTCCAGCAGCAGGACGTCGGCGCAGCCCATCGCGGTCAGGTGATAGGCCACGCTGGTGCCGATCACGCCCCCGCCGATGACGACCACCCGGGCCCGGGAAGGCAGCGCTGGACTCATCGGCGCCTCAGTCGTCGCGCTGCACGTCGTCGAGCAGGCGGGGGAAGTCCGGGCCGGTGAACCCGGCCTTGGCCCCCTCGTAGCGCTCCATCGCCCAGGACCAGAAATCGAACTCGATCGGGCTGGTGGCGGCCTGGATCGCGCCCCACAGCGTCCAGCCGTACTTGCCCACCATCCCCAGCAGCATCGCCCGGGCGATCTTGTTCCGCAGCGTGCGCCCGTAGTAGGCGGTCACCAGGTCGGCCAGGGCGTCGGCGGACAGGCCGCACTCGCCCCAGATGTTGCCGAGCTCGAAGCAGGCGTCGTTGTTGCCCGAGTACTCGTAGTCGATGAGCCAGATCCGGCTGCCGTCGTCGATGAAGTTGGCCGCCAGCAGGTCGTTGTTGCAGGGGACGGTGCGTTCGGCGCGCACGGCCAGTGCCCGCCGGGCGGCCTCCATCTGCGGCATCAAGGCGTCGTAGCCGGCCGGGACGGCAAAGCCCTGCTCGGCCGTCACCGCCGCGTACCGGCCCTGGATGGCGAACATGTCGAAGTCACCGGTGAACCGCGGGCCCGCGTGCAGCATCCGGCAGGCCCGGGCGATCCGGGGAATGTTGTCCGGGGCGCGGACATCGGCGTCGCCGAAGGTGCGCCCCTCGATGAAGCGCAGGACCAGCAGCCTGTCATCCGGGCGGTAGGCCACCACCGGGGCGCCGACGCCCGCCTGCGCGGCGGCCACGGAGTTGCTGTACTCGTGGTCGCGGTTGATCGCCAGGTAGTCCCCGCCGGACCACACCCGCGCCACGAAGGCGCCCGCCGGGGTGGTCACCTTGTAGTTGCGGTTGGTCAGGCCGCCGGGTAGCTCGCTGACCGTGCGCGGCACGCCCGCGAGCGCGGGCACCCGGTCGAGCCGCGTGGCCAGCTCGGCGGGGACCGGATCCAGCGCGGCGGGGTCCGGCCCACCCAGCAGGCCCCCCTGCTGCTGGGCGTCGCGGAGCTCGCTGCCCAACGCTGGTCCCTCCTTCCGCCCGCTCGCCGCCCGGCCCACCCGGCCCGACCGGGTGCTGACACGCAGCGTAAATGCCGGGACATCAAAAGGTCTAGACGAAACAGGCGGCCACGTGGCGGACACCGGGACGGATGTTCGAATTGTTACCAGAGGTGCCCGCAAAGGGTCTAGACAGTTAGCAGGACGTGACCTTACGCTACGGCTCAATCTGCGCCGTCATCAGCGGCCCCGTAAGGTGCGGCCCCGCCGCACGGGGGAGGACCAGGCCATGAGCGCTGAGCAACAGGCCACCAGCGACCAGCATCAGCAGGACTCCGCCGACCTCGCCCAGTTCGGCTACAAGCAGGAGCTGAAGCGCTCGCTCGGGCTGGGCAGCTCGTTCGCGGTCGCGTTCAGCTACATCTCGCCGTCGACCGGCATCTTCACCCTGTTCGCGCTGGGCCTGACCACGCTGGGCGGGGTGTTCATCTGGACCTGGCCGGTGGTCGCGCTCGGCCAGTTCATCATCGCGCTGAACTTCGCCGAGGTCTCCAGCCACTATCCGGTCGCTGGCTCGGTGTTCCAGTGGACGAAGTACCTGGCGAACCGCAGCTACTCGTGGTTCACCGGCTGGATCTACTTGTTCGCCGGCATCATTACCGTCGCCGCGGTGGTGGCGACCCTTCCGCTGGCACTCATTCCCGCGCTGAATGGCCTGGGCTGGCACAGCCTAGGCGTGGGCAGCTCCTCGACCGTGCTGCACACCCAGCTCATCGTCGCGCTGATCACCCTCCTGGTGATCACGGTGCTGAACATCTACGGCGTGCGGCTGGTCGCCATCATCAACAACACCGGCGTGGTCTTCGAGATCCTCGGCATGTTCGTCTTCGCGCTCGTGCTGCTGGCCTTCCACAACCACCAGGGCATCCACGTGGTGACCAACAGCGGCGGCGTCCACGTCGCGTCGAACACCTTCCTGGCGGCCATGTTCATGAGCCTGTTCGTCATCTACGGCTTCGACACCGCCTCCACGCTCGCCGAGGAGACGCGGGACCCGCGCCGGGCGGCGCCCAAGGCCGTGCTCTACTCGGTGATCGGCGCGTTCGTCATCGGCGGGGTGTTCCTGCTGGGAACACTGGTGGCGATCCCGGCCCGGCTGGGGGTGAAGGGGGCGATGGCGGCGAACGGCGGCCTCGGCCTCGGCCCGGCACAGATCATCGATGCGAACTTCTCCTCCGCCTTCGCCACCATCTACCTGCTGGTGGTGTCGGCCGCGATCTTCGTCTGCTGCCTGTCGATCATGGCGGCCACCATCCGGCTGTGCTTCGGGATGTCCCGCGACAACACGCTCCCCTTCTCCAAGCCGCTGGCGAAAGTGTCGCCCACTCTGCACACGCCGGTGTGGACCTGCATCACGATCGCCGTGCTATCGGCAGTGCCCTTCCTCAAGTACGCCGGGGTGGGGATCATCGCCATCGCGGCGACCGGCATGATCTACCTGAGCTACTTCCTCGGCAACATCGTGATCTTGCGGGCCCGCGCCCGCGGCTGGCCGAAGACCAGCGCGCCGTTCAGGCTGGGGCGCTGGGGCATGCTCGTCAACATACTCGGCCTCGTGTATGGCGGGGCGATGCTGATCAACATCGCCTGGCCGCGGGTGGCGAGTAACCCGGAGCCCAGCCAGACCGGCGGCCTGCTGAGCTTCGGCATCGGCTTCCTCAACAACATTCCGATCCTGTGGACCGTGGCGATCGGTATCGCCCTCATCGGCGCGATCTACTACTTCGCGGTCGGGCGGAGGAAGCAGTTCGCGCCCATCATCGCGCCGGCCGGCGACGACGCGCCGCTGGTGACCGAGGACGGGACCACGCGGGAAGGGTGAGGGGACCACACGCGGCACGGGTCGCGCCGGAGATGCTCGGCCCGGCGCCGCCGCAGATCCTGCGGGGATCGGGTGCCACCGTGCACAGCCAGATCGAGGACTGGCTGGCCGAGGCGATCGCCGCCGGGCGGCTCGCCCCGGGCGAGCGGATGCCGGCCGAGCAGGACCTGGCCGCCTGGTTCGGGGTGAGCCGGATGACCCTGCGCCATGCCCTCGCGAGCCTGGCCCGGCGCGGGCTGGTGACCCGTGCCGTCGGGCGCAGGGGCGGCACCTTCGTCGCCGAGCGCAAGCTGGAGCAGGACCGCACCACCCTGGCCGGGTTCTCCGAGCAGCTGCGGCGGCACGGGATCCAGGCGGGGGCACGGGTGCTGTCCGCGACGCAGCGGCCGGCCGGCCCGGTCTCGGCCGCCGCACTCGGCCTGCGGGAAGGCGACCAGGTGCACGAGGTACGGCGGGTCCGGCTGGGCGATGGCCGCCCGATCGTGCTGGAGCGCTCGCTGTTCCCGGCGGGGATGTTTCCCGGGCTGCTCCAGTGCCGGCTCGACGGCTCCCTGTATGAGCTGCTGGATACCCGGTACGGCCAGCGCCCGCACCGGGCCAGGGAGAGCCTGGAGCCGGTCACCGCCGGGGTGAGGGAGGCGGAGGCGCTGGAGGTGGCGGAAGGCGCGCCGCTGATGCTGGTCGAGCGGGTCGCCTACGCCCGCAGCGGGCAGCCGGTGGAGTTCGCCCGCGACCTGTTCCGCGGGGACCGCACCCGGATCGTCATGTGGACCTCGGAGCTGGCCGGCGTGTTCTGACACCCGCTGCCCCGCCCGGGAACCTCAGCCGGTCACCTTCACCTCGTACCACAGCCCGCCGTTCAGGTTCAGCCCGTTGCCCGCGGCCTTGCCCGGGCCGGAGTCGCCCACGTAGGTGTACAGCGGGTGCCCGTTGTAGGTGGCCTGGAGGGAGCCGTCCGAGCGCTTGATGGTGCCGACCTTGCCGCCGACGCCCGCGCTCAGGGTTACCGGCCCCTTCACCGGCGGCCAGTAGGCGGCGCAGCTGCCGTTGCAGACCGACTTGGCCGGGGTGTCCGGGGCGAACCAGTACACGGTCAAGCCCTTGCCGTTGACCAGGACGGTCGCGCCACCGATCCGGGTCGTGCTCAGGCCGCCGCCCGCGGAGGCCGGGGAGCCGCCGCCCGCCGCCGCCACCGAACCGCCCAGCACGACGAGCGCCAGCACGGACACGCCCGCGACCAGCCAGCCCGCCCGTGGCACACCGGCCTGCAGGCGGGCCAGCACCGGACTGCCCGCCGCGGCTCTGTGCTGGCCCGGCGCGGGCGGAGACAGCGCCAGCATGGCGAGTGCCGCCGCGGCAGCCACTTCGATCACGCCTGCCACGATGCCGGCGGTGGTGCGCACCTCCTTGAACCCGAACAGGCCGACCCACATGGACAACAGGTACCCGCCGAGAGTGGCCAGGGCGAAGCCGGCCCCGGCCGCTGCGGCCAGCCGGCTGCCGGACACCAGCACGGCGAGCCCGAGGGCGAAGGCGGTGATCACCTGGAGGAGGAACAGCCAGCCGATCGTCGGGAGGTTGCGGAAGCCGGTCAGGTACAGGTCAAGGTGAATCGCCCCGGCCGCGAGCAGCAGGCCGCCGCCGGCTACCCGCAGAGCGAGCCGCGGCCAGCCCGTCACCGGCCGGACTGGCCGCGGCGTCTGCTGCATGGTCATGCTCCTTGACCGGACGTGGCCGGCATCAGTACCCGTAACCGCCGCCGCCGCTGGAGGCGGCACTGGACTGCGCCGCGGCCGGCGCGGCCGCGCCGGACACGGTCACCTCGTGCCACACGCCGCCCGAGAGGTTCAGGCCGTTGCCCTTGGCCTGGCCGGGCGCGGTGTCGGCCACGTAGGTGTACAGCGGGTGGCCGTTATAGGTGGCCTGCATCGAGCCGTCGGAACGGGTGATCGTCCCGAGCTTGCCCGTCACCCCGGTGCCCGCCGTGGCCGGCCCCTTCATCGGCGGCCAGTACTTGGCGCATGCGCCATTGCAGTTCGACTTGGTCGAGGTGTCCGGAACGAACCAGTAGAGCGTCCTCCCCTGGGCGTTGGTCAGCACCGCCACGCCGCCGATCGTCGTGGTCTTCACCATCGAGCTGGAAGACTGAGCAGATGAGGCGGCGCTCGGCGCGGCACTGCTCGCGGCCGCCGAACCGCCGCCTGAGCCCGAGGTTGAACTCCCACACCCAGCGGCAATAAGGGCGGCGGCAGCGAACCCTGCGGTCGCCCACCACTTGCCACGCATCGCATTCTCCGTTTCATTTGTTGGTGCCAGATACCCAGATCACGTAGGGACCGGCGCAATCGTTCACCTCAGACGAGAAATGCCCAGGTAGAACAGGTCCCACGCGGGATGAGCAAATCCCGTCCCGGCCACCAGCACCGCGATGGCAATGACGTGGCTGGCGGTCCCGGCAGCCATGGCGGCCTGGTAACCGCTGAGCGCCACATCCGGGTCAGCGCGCGCGCGGCGTGATCGCCTGTGACAACGTGGTGCCAGGACAAATCCCGGCGGTGAGGCAGGAGCGCGGTGACTGACCAACCGGGCGGTGCGGATCCGCCCGCCACCAGCGGGGATGACGACGGCACCGAGCCCGACGCCCGCTTCACCTTCGCCAACGAGCGGACCTTCCTGGCGTGGAGCCGCACCTCGCTCGCGCTGGTGGTCGGCGGCCTTGCGATCGTCCAGTTGCTGCCGCCCTTCCCCGGCATTCCCTGGGGGCGGCATATCATCGGCACCCCGCTGATCCTGCTCGGCTGTGCCGTGTCGGTGATCAGCTACACCGAATGGAAGGCCGGCCAGCGGGCACTGCGCCACGGGGAGCCGCTGGCCCGCTCCCGCCTGCCCCAGATCCTGGCGTTCGCCATCGCGGCCATCGGCCTGGCCGCCGCGGTGCTCGCCGTGCTGTCGGCGGTGACGGTCCGCTGAAACCGCCCGCCGGCCCCCCGGCAGCCGACGATACCGAGGACGGTCCCCCCGGGCTGGCCGGCGAACGGACCGAGCTGGCCTGGACCCGCACGGCCATCTCCTTCGCGGCCGTCGGGGGCGTCATCCTCAAGTACCGGCCCGCGGTCGGGCTGCCGATCCTCATCCTGTCCGCCGTCATCTGGCGGCTCGGCCGGCTGCCCAGCACCGCGGCCGCCGCCGGCCGCCACGACCGGCGGCTCCTGCTCATCACGGTGACCACCACCGGGATCTCACTGGTGGCGCTGGTGCTGAGCTTCCTCGGTCATGGGGCCGCCCCGTTCCCGTGACCGCCGCTCCTCAGCCACAAGCGATCCTTGTATCAGGTACAAGACCTGACCGGCTGTTCGGCGGGCCTGCCCGAGCGTAACGTCACGTCATGGCGCCAGCCGGCAACCAGCCCACGCGGTGGCTGAAGGTGCTCGACCAGACGAAGTGCATCGGCTGCCACGCATGCACCACCGCGTGCAAGAGCGAGAACGAGGTCCCGGTCGGGGTGACCCGGACCTATGTCAAGTCCGTCGATGTCGGGGTGTTCCCGCAGGCAAGCCGGGCGTTCCAGGTCACCCGCTGCAACCAGTGCGCCGACGCGCCCTGTGTGGACGCCTGCCCGACCCAGGCCATGTTCCGCCGGGACGACGGGATCGTCAACTTCGACAAGAAGCTCTGCATCGGCTGCAAGGCCTGCATCGCGGCGTGCCCCTATGACGCGATCTTCATCAACCCCGAGGATCACTCGGCCGAGAAGTGCAACATGTGCGCGCACCGGCTGGACACCGGCCTGGAGCCGGCCTGCGTCACGGTCTGCCCGACCCAGGCGATCCTGGTCGGCGACGCGAACGATCCCGCCTCCCCGGCGGCCCGCATCGTCGCACGTGAGCCCGTCCAGGTCCGCCGGCCGGAAAAGGAGACCCGGCCCAGCGTCTACTACAAGGGCGCCCACCAGGCGACGCTGGACCCGCTCGCGGCCGTCCGTCCCGGCGGCGGCCTGTTCGCCTGGGCCACCCAGGGGCCGCCGGATCCGCAGCTCGTCACCTCCGGCCATCCCGGGCGGCCGGCCTCGTCGGCGGCCGCGCTGCTCTCCTACGACGTACCGCACTACGCCCCATGGGGGTGGCGGGTCAGCCTGTACACATGGACCAAGGGCATCGCCGCCGGCGGTTTCGGCGTTCCGGTGCTGCTTGCCTTCCTGGGCTACCTGGGCTGGGGCGACCCGGCCACCCGCTGGGGTGCCCCGCTGCTGGCCCTGGCCTTCCTGGCCGTCACCGGCACCCTGCTGATCTGGGACCTCAAGCACCCGCTGCGGTTCTACCTGATCTTCACCAGGCACCACTGGCGGAGCTGGCTGGTGCGCGGCTCGTTCATCATCGGCGGCTATGGCGGGGTCGTGGCCCTGTACCTCCTCGCCGCCCTGGCCGGCGCCACGACGGCCCGGCAGGTGCTCGCCGGGCTCGGGCTGCCCCTCGCGCTGGCCACCGCCGTCTACACCGCGTACCTGTTCGCCCAGGCCAAGGCCCGCGACCTGTGGCAGAGCCCGCTGCTGCCCGCCCAGCTGGCCATCCAGGCGGTGCTGGCCGGCGCCGCGGCGATCCTGCCGGTCCTGACCTGGCTCTCCCCCGGCCGGGGGGTCACCGCCGCCGAGGTCACGCTGGCGGCCGCGGCCGCGGTCCACGTCCTGCAGGTGCTGGCCGAAACCACGTTGCCGCATGTGACCGCGCACGCCCACCTGGCGACCCGGGAGATGGTGCGCGGTAGGTTCGCCCGCTTCTTCTGGCCGGGCCTGGCGCTGATCGCCGCCGCTGTCGCGGCGCCCTGGATCGGGGTGGCGGCAGCACCGCTGGCGCTCGCCGGGCTGCTCGCCTACGAGCACGCGTACGTGCAGGCCGGCCAGTCCGTGCCACTGGCCTAGGGAGGCGGTTCCCATGCCCAGCGCCCACGGCCCTGGTCCCGGCGCGAGCGCGGGCGCCGATGCCGCCCTGGACGCGCTCGGCACCCGCGTATCCGCCGCCCGGCGGGCGGTCACCGATCGCGGCGAGACCTTCTACCAGGGGCCGAGCGGGATCCAGCTGGCGTCCTTCCCGCCGCGGGAACGCTGGGACGACTGGGTGGAGCTGGACTCGCGGGCCTGGCCGGACCGGAAGGAGAACCACTATCTGCTGGTGCCCACCACGTGCTTCAACTGCGAATCCGCCTGCGGGCTGCTCGCCTACGTGGACCGCGGCACCGGCCAGGTGCGCAAGTTCGAGGGGAACCCCGAGCACCCCGGCTCGCGGGGCCGCAACTGCGCCAAGGGCCCGGCCACCCTCAACCAGGTGACCGACCCCGACCGCATCCTGTACCCGCTGCGCCGGTCCGGTCCGCGCGGCGGCGGCGGCTGGGAGCGGATCAGCTGGGACGAGGCGCTGGACGCGCTCGCGGCCCGGATCCGGGCCGCCATCACCGAGAACCGCCACAACGAGATCATGGTTCACATCGGCCGGCCCGGTGAGGACGGGTTCACCGAGCGGGTGCTGGCCAGCTGGGGGGTCAACGGCCACAACTCACACACGAACGTCTGCTCCAGCGGCGGGCGGGCCGGCTACCAGTTCTGGATGGGCGCCGACCGGCCCAGCCCGGACCACGCCAACGCCAAGGTCATCTACCTGATCAGTGCGCACCTGGAGGCCGGGCACTATTTCAACCCGCACGCGCAGCGGATCAGCGCCGCCCGTGCCAACGGCGCCAAGGTCATCGTGCTCGACACCAGGCTGTCCAACACCGCCACCCACGCCGACCACTGGCTCTCGCCGCAGCCAGGCAGCGAGGCCGCCATCAACCTGGCGATCGCCCGGCACATCATCGCAACCGGGCGCTATCGCCGGGACTTCGTCCGCAGGTGGTGGAACTGGGCCGAGTATCTCCAGGCCTGCCACCCCGGCCGGCCGGTCACCTTCGAGGCGTTCGAGGCGGTGCTCGCCACCCTCTATGCCGGGTTCACCTTCGACTACGCCGCCGCCGAATCGGGCATCGACGCCAGCGTGCTCGCCGAGGTCGCCGAGACCGTGGCCGACGCGGGCACCCGGTTCTCGGCGCACGTGTGGCGTTCGGCCGCCGCGGGCAACCTCGGCGGGTGGCAGGTGGCGCGCACCCTGTTCCTCATCTCCGCGCTGCTGGGGGCCGTCGCCACCGAGGGCGGCACCTTCCCCAACGCGCTCAACAAGTTCGTGCCCAGGCCCATTCACACCCCGCCGCACCCCGGCGCCTGGCAGGACCTGACCTGGCCGCTGGAATACCCACTGGCGCAGAACGAGATGTCGTTCCTGCTCCCCCATTTCCTGGCCGAGGGTAGGGGCAGGCTGGACACCTACTTCATCCGCGTCTACAACCCGGTGTGGACCAACCCCGACGGACTGAGCTGGATGGAAGTCCTCACCGACGAGAGCAAGATCGGCTGCTTCGTCGCGCTCACCCCCACCTGGAGCGAGTCGGCCTACCTCGCCGACTACGTGCTGCCGATGGGACACGGCAGCGAGCGGCACGACACCCACTCCTACGAGCAGTACGACGGCCAGTGGGTGGGCTTCCGCCAGCCGGTGCTGCGGGCCGCGCGGGAGCGGCTCGGCGAGACGATCACCGACTCCCGGCAGGTCAACCCGGGCGAGGTGTGGGAGGAGAACGAGTTCTGGATCGAGCTGTCCTGGCGGATCGACCCGGACGGGACGCTCGGCATCCGCCAGTACCACGAGTCGCGCGCGCACCCGGGCAGCAAGCTCACGGTGGACGAGTACTACGGCTGGATGTTCGAGAACTCGGTGCCGGGGCTGCCGGAGCGGGCCGCGGCCGACGGCATGACCCCGCTGGCGTGGATGCGCCGGTACGGCGCCTTCGAGATCACCTCCGGGCAGGGGCCCAGTCACGAGCAGGAGGTCCCGCCCGGAGAGCTTGCGGGCATGGTCACGGCGGGCAGCGGGCGGGTGTACACGAGCGCCGAGGAGCCGTTCAGCCCCAATATCGTGCCCATGGGAGCGCCGGAACCCGATGCTCAGGGCCGGCGGCCGGTAGGGGTACGGATCGACGACACCGTGCGCCGCGGTTTCCCGACCCCGTCCGGGCGGCTGGAGTTCTGGTCCTCCACCCTGGCCGCGTGGGGCTGGCCGGAACACGCGCTGCCCGGCTACATCAAGAGCCACGTGCACCCGGACCGGCTGGCGGACGGCCAGCTGGTCCTGCTGTCCACGTTCCGGCTGCCGACCCAGATCCACACCCGGTCGGCGAACGCGAAGTGGCTCGACGAGCTCGCGCACACCAACCCGGTGTGGATCCACCCCGCCGACGCCGCCAGGCTCGGCGTGGCCCGCACCGGTGACCTGGTGCGGGTTGAGACCGAGATCGGCTACTTCGTCGCCAAGGCCTGGATCACCGAGGGGATCCGGCCCGGGGTGGTCGCCTGCAGCCACCACATGGGCCGCTGGCGGCTCGATGGCGGGCCGCGCGGGGCGGGCGGCATGATGGCCACCGTCAACCTGCGGCACGGGGAGTCCGGCTGGCGGATGCAGCGGCTCGCCACGGCGGGCCGGTATGAGTCGGGCGACCCGGACAGCCAGCGGGTGTGGTGGAGCGACACCGGGGTTCACCAGAACCTCACCTTCGGTGTCCACCCCGACCCGGTCTCGGGGATGCACTGCTGGCATCAGGCGGTGCGGGTACGCCCAGCCACCCCCGGCGACCAGCACGGCGACATCGCGGTGGATACGGGCAAGGCCCGCGAGGTCTACCTGGAATGGCTGAAGCTCACCCGGCCCGCCGGCACCGGGTCCCCGGACGGGCTGCGCCGCCCGCCCTGGCTGATCCGCCCGCTCAGGCCCGCCCGCGGGCTGTTCCGGGTGCCGCCGCGGGCGCGGCGGGACCCGTGAGCCGCCCCGTGAGCGGCACGTTGGACAGGCCCGCGCCCGGGCGGATGGAACTGCTGCGGGCGCTCGGGGCGGTGGCCTGCAGCCCGCCACCGCACTGCGGCCCGGTGGCGGCGGGCCTGGGGCTGCCGGAGCCCACCGGGGCCGAGCACACCGCGGTGTTCGTGCTGTCGGCCCCCCCGCACGCCGCGATCCACCTCGGTGCCGACGGCAAGCTCGGGGGTGATGCGCTCGACCGCGTCGCCGGGTTCTGGCGGGTGCTTGGGCTGGCCCCGCCCGCCGACGCCGACCATCTCGGCGTCCTGCTCATGCTGTACGCCGAACTCGGCGACGCCGAGTCACGGGCACGCGGCGAGCGGGCAGCCGGCTCGCTGCGCCGGACCCGGGAGGCGCTGCTGTGGGAACATCTGTGGTCATGGGCCCCGGGCTATCTCACGGCCGTGGGCCGGCTCGACACACCGTCCCTGGCCGGGTGGGCGCGGCTCACCCTGGCGGCGCTCGCCCGGGAGGCCAGGCTGGCGGCGGCCCCGGCAGCGCTGCCGCTGGCCCTGCGGACGGCGCCGCCCGCGCTGGAAACGCCCGGCGGGCAGCTGGCGCCCGCGCCGGATACACCCGGCGGCCAGTTGCCGCCCGCGCCGGATGCACCCGGCGGCCAGCTCCTGGGCCCGCTGCTGGCCCCGGTGCGTTCGGGCATCGTGCTCACCCACGGCGATCTGCGGGACGCCGCGGCGGCGGCCGGGGCCGGTTACCGGGCCGGCGAGCGCCGCTACACACTGCAGGCGATGCTCGACCAGGATGCGGCCGCCACCCTGGGCTGGCTGAGCGGGTTCGCCCGCCGCTGGGCGTGCTGGCACATTGGGCAGCAGCCGGCCACCGGGCCGGACCCCCGGCGCTGGTGGGCGAACCGGGCGGCGGGCACCTCGCATGCCCTGCACGAGCTACAAGGGCGGCTTGTCGCCGCCGGTTAGAGTTGTCTCGTGGCTCAGGATCTACGAGACATGCCATGAGCGGGACATGCCGCTGAGCGCGCGGGTGCCAGATCTGGCCGCGCTGGAGGTGCTGCTCGCGGTGGCACGGGCCGGGAGCCTCAACGCCGCCGCGCGCCAGGTCGGCGTCACCCAGCAAGCCGTGTCAGCGCGGATCAAGTCGGCCGAGGCGCAGGCCGGCGTCGTGCTCGTGGCACGCAGTCCGCGCGGGTCCACACTCACCCCGGAGGGAGTCGTGGTCGCCGAGTGGGCGGCCCGGCTGCTGGCGGTCGCCGGCGAGCTCGATGCCGGGCTGGCCGCGTTCCGCCGCGGCCACCGGACCAAGCTGAGGGTGAGTTCCAGCCTGACCATCGCCGAGCAGCTGCTGCCCGGCTGGCTGGTGTCGCTGCAGGCCAGGGCGCGCCAGCGGGGCGAGGCACCAGCCGAGGTGGTCCTCACCGCAGCCAACAGCGACACCGTGGCCGAGCAGGTCGCCAGCGGCGCGGCGGACCTCGGCTTCGTGGAGGGGCCGACCAGCCCGACCGGCCTGCACAGCCGGGTCATCGGTCACGACGAACTGGTGGTCGTGGTGCGCCCCGACCACCCGTGGGCAGCGCGCCGCGAGCCGCTGAGTCCCGCGGAGCTGGCCGGTGCCAGGCTGGCAAGCAGGGAGGAAGGATCCGGCACCCGTAACGTGCTCACCGCCGCGCTGTCGGAGGCCCTGGGCCGGCGGGCGGCGATGCCGGTCGCGCTCGCACTGTCGTCAACAGCGGCGGTCAGGGCGGCGGTGCTCGCCGGCGCCGGCCCGGCGGTGCTGAGCGAACTGGCCGTCGCCGAAGACCTGGCCTCACACCGGCTGGCCCGGGTGCCCGTGGCCGGCGTCAACCTGCGGCGCTCTCTGCGGGCCATCTGGTCCGGCGGGAACGTGCCACCGATGGGCGCCGCCCGCGACCTGCTCGCCCAGGTCACCGCCCGCCGGCCATAGGCCGGCCAGTCCCTGGGGGCGTCATTCGGTCCCCGGCGGCCGTCATGCGGTACCGGCGCCCGACATTCCGCATCCCGGCCCCCGTGGCGGGACGCACCTGTGCCGGACCGCGCGGGTGGGCCGGCCGGCCCTGGTTCGGCACAAGGGCCGGCCCACTGCCGGCCACCTGGGCCGGCGCCCCCCACCCCCCGGCCCGCCGGGTCGCGGGTCGCGGGTCGCGTGGAAGGATCAGTACTGGTCAGGCGAGGCGACCGCGTCGGCGACGATCATCTCCGGCGGGGCCGGGGGCGGCGCCGATGGACCCGATGAAGGCCTGCAGCTCAGGGTCGGAGAAGAACCGCTGGAAGTGCTCGGCACTCTCCCACTCGTTGACGACGATGACGAAGCCGTCGCCGACCCCGAACCGGTGGTGCACCCCGCCCGCCGCACGGGCCATGTCGCCGAACTTGACGAACTCGCCCGCCCGGCCGGTGAGCGCCTGGCGGAACGTGTCGGTATCACCCTGGAACTTCCCAATGACCAGCACGCTCACGGCAATAGACCCCCTCTGTGAGTGCTGCGCCGGAAACCGCGCAGCTTCCGGGGAAGGTACGTCGCCGGGACCGGCGGCGGATCACCCTGCGCCCAGGATTGCGGCGGCGGCCGTGCTTCAGCTGGTGGCCGCGATGACCGCGGCGGCGGCGATCCTCCGCAGACCCGGGCCGTGCCCTAGTCGAGCGCCAGGGCCGAAGCCGCCACCAGCACCCCCGATGCCCGGCTCCGGTCGCCGGTGACATGCAGGTCGAGGTCGGCGGGACTGAGCCGGTTCGCCGCCAGCCGGCAGAACCCGACCACGTCGGTGACGATGACGATGGAGGCAGGCTCGGGCTCATCCCCGCGGATCGCGACATCCCAGGTCCCGCCGCCGGGCCCGGTCAGGACCAGCCGCAGGTTGATCGGCCCCCGCAGGCCGGTCAACGCCGCCCCGAGGGGAAGCATCTCGGTCGCGAGCTCGGTCATCAGGTGCAGCGTCGGGACATCGGGCACCGACGCGGGCAGCCCGGCCGCCCGGCGGATGTCGTTCTCGTGCGTCCACAGCTCGAACGCCCGGGCGACGAGCGCCGCGCTCAGCGGCAGCGCGATCCCCCACACGGTGATCCTGGCGGCCATATCGCGACCACGGACCTGCTCGAGCGTACGGTCGGCCGCATCCCGCCAGGCGGCGCGGGTCCGGGCGACGGGGCGCCCGGCCTCGCGCTCCGCCGCGGGCTGGGTGGACCTGATGTGATCCGCCTGCGTCAGCGCGGGGGCGCCGGACAGGGCACGCTGCACATCATCCTCGACCCCGATGAGATGACCGACGAGACCCTGGACGTCCAGGTCACGAAGGACGTGCAGCCGCCAGTCCCGCTCATCGAGGGTGCACAGCAGCCCGTAGAAGGCGTCGGCGGCACGGCTGAAAGCCTCCGCCGGGGAAATCTCCGGGACCGCCGGGACGGCCCGGCCGGCCGGGCGGGCCCGCAAGGAGGCCGCCATGACCCGCTGCCGCAGGCCGGCCGGAGGCGTCACGGGTTCGCGCTCGCCGGCGGTCATGACAACTCCAGCAACTGCTGGTCCAGCACGGACTCCAGCTTCGCAAGCGCCAGCCTCAGCCGCGACTTGGCCGTCCCCTCGGGAATGCCGGCCGCCAGCGCGACCTCGCGGTAACTCAGACCCCCGAAATAGGCGAGCTCCACGACCTGGCGCTGGCTGTCGGGCAGCCGCCAGCCACCATTGAAGGTTTGACCTGGCGGAATGTAGTGGGGAAGCCGAATAGTTCAGGAGCCAGTCGTCGCTGTGGGGTCTCACGCCGTAACGCCGGGAGACTGTCTGTAGACGGGGGCCTGCCCGGTAGCGCTGGGGCTTACTCGACTTCCTTCAGGATGTGCTGCATCTGTGCCAGCTGGTCTCTGAGCGAGTCAACCTGCACGCTGAGGTCGGTGAGTCTGAGGTCAACGTGTTCCTGCGCGGTGATCGCCATGTCGCTGAGCCGCCGGAACTCGTCGGCCAGAGCGCGGTACTCCTGGCCGGGAGCCAGCGCCACCTTCGCCTTTCTCGAGGCGCTGAGGTGCCGGGATATCAGCCACACGCCACACACGATCGCGACTGCCAGCGAGAAGAGCAGCACCCCTTCCAGGGTTGAGAGCCTGAACCCAGGGTTCATCTGACTACCTCCGCGTCAAGATCGCTATCCGCACCCAGCGTCCGCACCGCCACCATGATCGTCTTGGGGGTCAGCTGCAGCGCGAAGGCCGTTACCTCGTAGAACTTCATCGCCTTCCCGTCCGGCGATACTTCGATGACAGGCGACACCAGCCCGGCGCCCTGCAGCTTCCGCAGGTGAACCTGCAGCAGGGCGCGGCTGATACCCAGCTCGCGGGCCAGCTGGCTCACGTAGTTGCGCTCTTCTGCCAGGGCGGCGACGACCCGCAGCCGGTGCGTGTTAGCGAGGGTCGCCAGCACCCGCAGCAGGTCGTCACCGGTCATGTCCGGGAGTTTCACGGCATCCTTTCTAGCACCTGCCAAAGAAAGCTAGCAGGATGTGGGCGCGGGAGTCAACCGCTCCGCGCCATCGGGGTGACCAGCCGGCCCACGGCCGGGTGGCCGGGACCGCCAGACCCAAGCAGGTCAAGGGCGAGCACGCCCGCACGCCGGATGGCCGCCCGGTCTGGGTGGTGCGGTTGCCCTATCGATCCCGGTTTCCCACGCTCCGCCGCAGGTCACAAACCGAATGGCTGCTGCCGTACCAGTGAGGCCAGCCTCGGACCGCCGAGGTAGCTGGCTGGGCTGAGTGCGCCCGTGCAGGTGGCGGGGTGGCTGGGGCGGCGGTCCGAGCCTGGCCTCAGGGGTCGCGGCTGCGCCGCGATGGGCGCACGCTGGCGTCATGGCGCAGCGGATTGTCACGGTGAACGAGGTCCTGGGCGGGCACGTGGTGCTGGATATCGAGTGCCTGGACCGGGTCTACCTGAACGCTTATGTGCCCATCCTGCAGTCCAGCGGGCAGGTGGTCGCGTTCATGACCCAGCACCTGGGCATGCCGATTCCCTCGCCGGCGCTGATGGAGAAGATCAGCACGCGGTTCCGCCGTGCGGTGGAATCGTTCGCTGAGGCGAACGGCATCCCGTGGGTCAGGTTCAGCAAGGACGACCGTAAGGCCGACGTGATGGCTCCCTATCTGCGCAAGGCAGCGGCCACCGGCCGCTCGCAGGTCGCGGCGATCGGGGTAGCACAGGAGTTCCAGCGGGTCTGGGCCGCTTACCAGCGGGACACGGCCACGGCGGCGCCGCAGTACACCTTCGCCAAGGCTGACCGGCGGGTGACCTGTTACTACTTCTACCTGTGGGATGAGGGCTTCGGGCCGGCGTTCATCAAGGTCTGCGCCTATTTCCCTTATCCAGCCAAGATCTGGCTCAACGGCCACGAGTGGGCCAAACGGCAAGCCGGGCGGGCCGGGATCGCCTTCACCGAGCTGTCCAACGGCTTCGCCGCCTGCGAGGCCCCGGGCGCGCTGCAGGAGATCTGCGACCGGCTGCAGCCAGGCACGATCGAGGTGTTCGCCCAGCGGTGGCTGCACCGGCTGCCGATGCCCTTCGGCCCTGCCGATCAGCGGGCCGGGTACTGGTGGGAGATCTCCATGCGCCAGGTCGAGGTCTCCCGCACCCTAGTGTTCGACGCGCCCCGCCGCGCCCGGGCTTTCTTCGAGGCGCTGATCGCCGACAACCTTGATATCGGCCGCCCCGCTAACGTCGAGATCATCTTCGGCCGGCGCATCCGCCGCGACACCCCGGGCGTGTTCCGCACCGCCATCGACCGCCCAGCGGTCGGACCCGACACCGGCGGCGTCGTGCTCAACGTGTTCTACAAGCATTCGCGGATCAAGCAGTACCTCAAAGACGGCAAGGCGATGCGGATCGAGACCGTCATCAACTCCCCCCGCGACCTCGGGTGCAACGCCCGCCTGCCCAACCTCGAGGCACTCCAGGCCAAGGCACGCGCCGCCAACCACCGCATACTGGAAGCTGAACGTGCCGGCCAGGGCACCGTCCTTGCGAGCCCAGCCTTTGAGCGGATCGCGCACCCCTCCGTGGACACGGACGGGCGGAGGACCCCGGCGCTACGCTTCGGCGATCCTCGGGTCATGGCCCTGGCCGGCGCCCTATGCACCACCCTGCTCGCCGCCACCGGCATCACCAACAAGAGCCTGCGCGCCTTGATGACCGGACTGCTGCACGACCGCTACACCCCCGGCCAGATGACCTACGACCTGCGCCGGCTCCGCCTCACCGGGCTGATCCGCCGCATCGACCATGCCAACCGCTACGTCCTGACTTCCGACGGGATCAAGGTCGCGGTCTTCTACACCAAGCTGCACAACCGGCTGCTGCGCCCGCTCCTGGCCGCCGACCAGCCCCAGACCCCAGCCGAACTGCGCGCCGCCCTGCGCGCCATCGACCAGCACATCGACAGCTACATAACCCGCGCCCGGCTCAGCCCGGCCGCGTGAAAACTTGACACAAACGTCCACAACCTAGCGACCAAGACATCCGATGCCCTCTAGTTGTCAAGTAGCTGGCCGAGGTGGGTCTGTCAAGTCTTCGGTGTAACTGATCTTGTATGTTCTACTTCCGTCCGGCGGTGAGGCGGCCGTCGAAGGT
>CAVUIU010000019.1:0-697589 GCA_963741615.1 uncultured Actinomycetes bacterium | reverse complement strand
ATGCGGCATGCCGAGACCTGGACCGCCAGCGGCGTTGAGCCGACGTTGCCAGCGTGCGGCGCACCGCCGGCATCGGCCCTCCCGCCCGCGACCGGCTACCCGAGTAGCGCTCCGCCCGCCGCGATCGCGACCGGCGCGGTCTCGCAAGGACCGTCCAGCTCGCCAGCTGGACCCAGGCCCAGGTCGGAGGAGCGTGGGGTGACAAGAAGTGGGTGACAAGCAGGATGAGAACCTACAGCTGCTGGTCGAACGCGGCGACGAGGCGCTTGGGTGCTTTGCGGCGCCAGGACTCCTCGATGACCTCGGCCAGGCCCGCGCGGGAGATGGCCGCCAGGTTGACCCGCAGGCCCCTGACCCGCTCTCCCCAGCGCAACGGCTCGAAAGCGGCCGGGTCCTGCGCCACGTAGCCGCCGACCTCCAGCGGGTCAACGAACACGTGCAGGCGGGTCTCCCCGGGCGGGACCGTGACGAAGATCTTGCCGCGTACCCGGAACGAGGCCATGTCGAAGTGGGGCTCCTCGGTGACCTCGGGCAGGGACAGCGCGAACTGCCGGGCCTCTGCAAGATCGCTCACAACGCCAGGTTAGATGACACACCGGCGACCGAAGGGTCCGGCCGATCCGTGGCTGGCCGATTGGATGACACCGGCGACCGCAGGTCCGGCCGATCCGTGGCTGGCTGCCGGTAACGGCGACGGCGTAGGGGCGGAGGGCCAGCGGGCGGCGCCGAGCGTGGCCAGGATCTCCCGGACCGGCTCCAGTTCCTCGTACAGCAGCAGGACCGGGTCGGCGGGCATGGCCAGCGTCAGCGCGCAGCGCAGCGCGTCCTCCGGCCCGGTGGCCGGCATGACGGTGAGGCCGGGTCTGCGGGCCCGCAGCGCCTCGCTGATCAGGCCGGTCATCTCGCCCGGCTGCCGCCCCCGCAGGTCGTCGTCCTCGTAGACGACGACCCGGCCGAACCAGGCGGCGACGCTCGCCGCCGTCTGCCGCACCAGGTCGTCCCGGCGGTCCCCGGGCAGGGTGATGGCGGCAACCGGGTCACCGCCCCAGGTGTCGTGGACCAGCCTGCCCATCGCCGCGAGCGCGGCGGCGTTGTGCCCGTAGTCCACGATGACCGGGCTGCCCTCCACCAGGTAGAGGTTGCCGCGGCCGGGGTTGGCCTCGTCGGGGGTGAACGCCGTCAGCGCCCGCCGGATGTCCTTAACGCTCACCCCCAGCGCCCGGCAGGCGGCGATGGCCGCGAGCGCGTTAGCGACCAGGTGCGAGGCGGCGCCGCCGAACGAGCCCGGCAGCTCGTCCACCCCGAGCAGCACGGTCTCTTCCCCGCCCCTGGCCTCTACCAGCTGGCGGCCGCGCAGCTCGCAGGTGATACCGCCGCTCATGCGGTGGGCCAGCACGAGCGGGTTGCGCCCGTCCAGGCTGAAGTAGCGGATGACCGGGTGCCGCTCCCGCACGGCGGGCCGGGAGGCGAGGCCCGCGGTCCGGCCGTCGTCGGCGTTCAGGACGAGCGTGCCGCCCCAGCTGATCTCCTCGGCCACCAGCGCCTTCACATCGGTGAGGTCGTCGAGGTCGTCGACGCCGTCGGCCCCGAGATGGTCGGCGGTGATGTTGGTGAGCACCGCCACGTCCGCCTTGTCGTAGCCCAGGCCGCGGCGGACGATGCCGCCCCGGGCGGTCTCCAGCACCGCCGCCTCCACCGCCGGGTCGTCGAGGACCATCTCGGCGGACCGCGGTCCGGAGGCATCGGCCTGCTGCACCAGCTGCCCGCCGGAGTAGACGCCGTCGGTGGTGGCCAGGCCCACGTGCAGCCCGGCCTGGCCCAGGATGCGGGCGATCATGCGGGCCGTCGTCGTCTTCCCGTTTGTCCCGGTCACGGCCACCACCGGGATCCTGGCCTGGGCGCCGGGCGGGTAGAGCCGGTCGATGATCGCCCCCGCCACGTCCCTGGGCCGGCCGGCGCTCGGGGCCAGATGCATCCGCAACCCGGGGCAGGCGTTCACCTCGATGACGGCCCCGGTGGCGGCCGGGTGCGCCGGGTGCCCCACCGGCGAGGCGATGTCGGGCAGCCGCAGATCCACCACGCAGACGTCCAGCCCGGCAGCGGCCGCCGCCCGGCAGCACATCGCGCTGACCTCGGGATGGATCAGGTCGGTGACATCGGTGCTGGTACCGCCGGTGGACAGGTTGGCGTTGCGGCGCAGCGTCACCACCGTGCCCGGGCTGGGCACCGAGCCCGGGTGCAGTCCCTGGGCGGCCAGGTGGGCGAGCGCGTCGCTGTCGAGCGCGATCCGGGTGAGCGGCCGGGCGTGGCCGGCGCCGCGCCGTGGGTCGGCATTGGTGATCCCCACCAGCGCCTGGATGTCATGCACCCCGTCGCCGGCCACCGCGGCGGGCCGCAGCTGCGCGGCGGCGGCCACCCGGCCGTCGACGACCAGCACCCGGTAGTCGGTGCCGGCCACGTAGTGTTCCACGATGACGTCCGGTCCACCCGCGCTGGCCCGGTGGTACGCTTCGGCGGCTTCGGCGGCCGAGGCGGCCCCCACGGTGATGCCGCCGCCTTGGTTGCCGTCACGCGGCTTCACCACCACCGATGGGCCGAACCGGGCGAACGCGCTCGCTGCCTCAGCCGCCGTCCGCGCCACGGTCCCGGCCGGCACCGGCACCCCCGCGCCGGCCAGCAGCTCCTTGGCGACGATCTTGTCGCACGCGATGTCCACGCCGACCGCGGACGTCTGCTCGGTGAGCGCGGCCCACACCAGTCGGCGGTGGCAGCCGTATCCCAGCCGCAGCATGCTCAGGCTGCCCACCCGCCGCACCGGGATGTCCCGGCCGCGGGCGGCCGCGGCGAGCGCGGCCGTGCTCACGCCCAGGCGGGATTCCTCCACCGACTGCGAGATCGCCCGGACCGGGGCGTCGAGCCGGGGGATCCGTTCGGCAACGATGTCGCCGACCAGGCGGATGGCGAGGATCAGCAGCTCACGGGGGATCGGCGAGTCGGCGGGCTCGTCGCGCGGGCAGGCCATCACCACGTTGTAGCTGCCGTCGGCGCCCGCCCGCTCGGTGCGCCCGAAGTAGACCTCCCTGCCCGCCAGCCCGGAAAGTTCCAGCGCCACATGCTCGGTGACGTGCCCGAAGTAGGTTCCGCGTGCCATGGCGTCACAGAAACCGCCGGGCCGCCCGGCGGCGCAGTGGTGGCCGGCCAGCCCGGGCAGCACGGCGAGCAGGCGGCTGGCGAAGCCCGCGTGCGACGTGGTCTCCTGGCCGGCCAGTTCGTCGAGCTCGAGCCGGGCGACGACGACGGGCCGGGACAGGTAGATGTTCGGGCCGCTGAGGCGGCGCAGGTTGACGAGGCGCACGTCTGCCCCCTTGGACGTGGTTTGGGATGGACGGTCAGTACCGGGTGTGCGCGGGGCCGATCGACGGCGCCCGCTCGCTGACGTCGTAGACACATCCGGCCGGCATCAGGTGCAGGCGCACGTCGAAAAGCGTGATCGGGTCGTAGTCCCCGGCCGGGTGCACCATCGTCGAGCGCTCTGCGTCCACCACCGCGACAACCCCCGATCCCAGCACCTCAAAGTGATCCCCCAGCACGAGAATCGCGGTGTTCTCGTCGATCCCCACGCCGACCTGACCGGGGTCGAGCGCCACCGCGCTGAGCAGCCGGGGCAGCCGCCCGCGCGCGGCGAAGTGCATGTCGATGAGCAGCTTCGGCAGCAGCCCCAGCCCGGGGCCGGTGCGCACGGTGGCGGCGGAGACGTCGCAGCCCTCGCCGCCAAGGATCATGGTCCGCCCGAGCGCGGTCGCGCCGGCGCTGGTGCCCGCCACCACCAGCCCCTCATCGAGTCGCTGGCGCAGGATGTCGTTGGCCCGGGAACCGACCAGGGCCCGGATCCGCGACTGGTCCCCGCCGCTGAAGAGGACGCCGGTCGCGTCGCGCAGGATGGCTTCCGCCGGGCCGCCGTCGGCGTCCGCCCGGCCGCGCAGCCGCAGTTCCCTGGTGTGTTCCACGCCGAGCTTGCGGAACACCCGTTCGTATTCGGCGTGCACTTCGCCGGGGACGCCGGCCGCCGTGGTCACCAGCGCGATCCGCGCCCGCTCCCCGCCGGCGAGGTCCACGAACCGCTCGAGGACGCCCGTGCCGCAGCACCTGTCCTCGCCACCTCCGATGATCAGCAGGCGACCTGGGGGAACACCGTCGCCGGAGTGTCCGTCCACGGTGCGTTGTTACCCAACGTAGCCACTTGCGAACCAAACGTTCACATGGCGGGAAAGCGCGCCCGCGCGGCACCGGGATCCGCCAGCCTGCCGGGAGCGTGATCATGGCAGCACCGATGGCCCTGACTACGCGTTCCTGAGCTACCGCCTCGGGCATCATCTTCCGCTGGGCCCGCTGGGGCTGGCGCTGGCCCCATTGTGGGGCTCCAGCCTCGTGCTGTTGTTCGTGGTGATCCTGCTCTTCCCCGATGGCAGGCTGCCGTCGCGGTTCTGGCGCTGGACCCTGCGGGTCTTTTGCGCGGTGTATGCGGCGCTGCTGGTGGCAACGGCCGTGGCAACCGCTGGCGCTATCGCCGCGCACCCGATCCGGGTCGATTCGACGGGTGGGCTGTCCGCCATTGACCACCCGGCCGGCTGGTACGGCGCCGTCCAGTCACCGGCCATCGCCGCGCTGCCGCTGTCGATCGGCGTCGGAGTGCCCGCACGGTAGCCGTGCACGGGCCGCACGACGATCATGAGCTTGGCGTACCGAGCACGGTACCCAAGTCATGATCGCGAACGGTTCTGGCCTACGGCGAGCCAGGTCAGTCGGTTGCCTGCGGGCGCCGGGACATCCGCCCCCGGCGGACCACGGGCGGCTTGGCCAGCTCATCGGGGAGGCGCAGCAGCGGGTTGCTGGCGCTGTCCACGACCTCACCCGCAACCTCAAGCACCCGCCGGCCGCGTGCCCGCGCGGCGGACCGCAGCAGCTCGAACGCCTGCCGGGGGCGCAGCCGGTGGCGCTCGGCCAGCACCCCGATCGCCTGCTCCACCCGCACCCGGACGGTCAGCGCGTGCTCGAGCTGGGCCACGGTCTCCTGGAGTTGCCGGTTATTGGCCGGCGCGGCCTGGCCTGGCTGCCCCGAAGCGGCCGCAGCCGGGCTGCCCGGAGTCGGCGGGCCTTCGGCGGGCAGTTCGGCGGCGAGCAGGTCGGCAAGGACCATCGCGCTGGTGAGGTCGGAGACCTCCTCATCGCCCACCCGCCAGCCGGTGGGGGTCCGCCTGGCGACCGGCGGGTCCGTGGGCCGGTGCCCGTCGCCCCGTGATGCGCCTCTCCCCGTGCCGTCGCCCCGTGCTGGGCCGCCCCGTGCACCGTCGGCCCGGGCCGGGCCGGGCCGACGGGATCCGCCGTCCGTCCGCTGCTCGCCAGCGGTCCCTGCCGTCTGCGAGTGCCGGCCGCGGTAGCTCCCCGCGCCAGTCGTCTGGTCGCTTTCCATCATCTTGTGGTGAGTTCACGAAGGTGCTCCCGGACCTGGGCGGCTGACGGGTTCGTCAGCGCGCTTCCGTCCGGGAGGACAATGGTGGGCACCGTCTGGTTACCGCCGTTCACGGACATCACATAGTCCGCAGCGGTCGGGTCCCGCTCGATGTCAACCTCGGTGACCTCTATTCCTTCCCGCGCAAGCTGGTTCTTCAACCGCCGGCAGAAGCCGCACCACGGCGTGGTATACATCACGACCGGTTCTGACACGCGCGTCTCCTTGCTCCACACTAGGGCATGCCTCGCTCGCGGCATGGGGTCCCCAGCCTGCTGCGGGCCGGGTGGATCTACGAGGCACGCCCGGGTTCCGCTTGTGCAACACCGGGACCGCCTGCCGGCTTCCCGCGACCGTCGGCCGCATGCGGGAGGATGGCAGGGCGACGCTCAGGAGGTGCGGTGGAGACGTACGGCCCGGATGCGTACGGCCCGGATGCGGACGGCCCGGAGGCTGTGCTCGCCGCGCTCGACCCGGAGCAGCGTGAGGTGGCGCTGGCCACCCGTGGGCCCGTCTGTGTGCTGGCGGGTGCCGGGACCGGCAAGACCCGGGCCATCGCGCACCGGATCGCCTACGGGGTGCGCACCGGTGTCGTTGACCCGCGTCACGTGCTGGCCGTCACCTTCACCACGAAGGCGGCGGGTGAGTTGCGGGGGCGGCTCCGCCAGCTCGCCGGGGCTGCGGGCGGCGGGATGGACCAGGTGCAGGCCCGTACCTTCCATTCGGCGGCGCTGCGCCAGCTCACACATTTCTGGCCGCGTACGGTGGGCGGAAGGCCGCCGGCGATTCTCGACTCCAAGGCCGGCCTGCTCACCGCGGCCGCCCGTGAGCTCGGCGTGCCCGTGAGCCTGCCGGAACTCCGTGACGTGGCCGGCGAGATCGAGTGGGCCAAGGTCACCCAGGTGCGGCCGTCCGGCTATCCCGCTGCCGCCGCTGCCGCCGGCCGGATCCCGCCGCTGGGCGCGGAGACCATGACCCGCCTGTACACCGCCTACGAGAAGATGCGCCGGGAGCGGCACCTGGTGGACTTCGAGTCCGTGCTGGAGCTCACCGCCGCCATCCTCGCCGAGCACCGGCTCGCGGCGGCGGAGGTTGCCGACCGGTACCGCTTCTTTGTGGTGGACGAGTTCCAGGACGTCAACCCGCTCCAGAAGCTGCTGCTCGACACCTGGACGGCCGGCCGGGACGACGTCTGCGTGGTCGGCGACCCACGCCAGACCATCTACTCCTTCACCGGCGCCACCCCCGCCTACCTCACCGGCTTCACCGCCGAATTCCCGCAGGCAACGGTGGTGCGGCTGGTGCGCAACTACCGGTCCACCCCGCAGGTGGTCGCCCTGGCGAACAGGCTGACCGGCGCGGTCACCGGCGGCCGCGGACGCCCGCCGGGCGGCGGCCCCCCGCTCGTCGCGCAGCGGGCCGCCGGCCCGGAACCGGAGTTCACCTGTCACCAGGATGAGACGGCGGAGGCGGCGGCGGTGGCCGGCCGGGCGGCCGAACTCGTCGCGGCTGGCGTCCCGGCCCGCGAGATGGCCGTGCTGGTACGCGTCAATGTCCAGACCGAACGGTTCGAGCAGGCGTTCGCGCAGGCAGGCGTGCCCTTCCAGGTGCGAGGGACAGAACGCTTCTTCGAGCGGACCGAGGTGCGCCAGGCGATGGGGATGCTGCGGGCCGCCGCTGGTTCGGCCCCGGCTGCTGGTTCCGCCCGGGCTGCTGGTTCGGCTCCGGCCGCGGCCGAGGTCAGGCACGTGCTTTCCGGGCTCGGCTTCTCGGGGGAGTCCCCGCCGGGCAGGGGCTCAGCCCGGGAGCGCTGGGAGTCACTGGCGGCGCTGGCCCAGCTCGCCGAGGATTTCTGCGCCCTCACGCCCGGCGCGGGGCTGGCTGAGGTCGTGGCCGAACTCGCCCACCGGGCCGCGGTCGAACATCCCCCGGCTCTGCGGGGGGTAACGGTCGCCTCGCTGCACGCGGCGAAGGGGCTTGAGTGGGACGTGGTGTTCCTGCCCGGGCTCACCGAGGGGAACCTGCCGATCGTCCACGCCCAGTCCGAGGAGGCGGTCGCCGAGGAGCGGCGCCTGCTCTACGTGGGTATGACCAGGGCCCGCGAGCGGTTGTACCTGTCGTGGGCGCTGGCCCGCTCGCCGGGTGGACGGCCGTCCCGCGCGCCGTCGCGGTTCCTGGACGGCCTGCGCCCCCGGCGGCTGGCCGGGGTGCCGGGCGTCCCCGCCGGGAGGGCCCGCCGCCCGGGGCGGTACGGTGCCTCGGTACCGGCGTTGCGCGAAGACGCGCCCGCATCCGCTGGCGCCGCCGACGCGGCCTCATCGAGGCCGGGCGGGTGAGGGGCTGAGGGCGGGCTGTGAGCGAGACCCTGGACCGGCTGGTGGACGTGCTCGACCTGGAGCAGATCGAACTCGACATCTACCGTGGCCGCAGCCCGAGCGACCGGCGGCAGCGGGTGTTCGGGGGGCAGGTCGCGGGCCAGGCGCTGGTGGCCGCGGGCCGCACCGTGCCGGCCGAGCGGCCCGTCCATTCCCTGCACGCCTACTTCATCCGGCCCGGTGACCCGGCGGTGCCGATCGTCTACCTGGTTGACCGGGTGCGGGACGGGCGGTCGTTCACCACCCGGCGGGTTTCGGCAATCCAGCACGGCAAAACGATCTTCATCTTGTCCGCGTCCTTCCATCACGCCGAGCCGGGCCCGGCGCATGCCGCCCCCATGCCGCAGGTCCCGCCGCCGGAATCGGTGCTGCCCGCAGGCGAGCGGCTGGCGAAGCTGCCCGACGCGCCGCTCCGCAGGTTGTTCAAGGACAATCCGATCGACCTCCGGGTGATCGGGCCGCTCACCTACGAGGCTCAGCTCGACCCGTCCCTGCGCACCGACCGCAACCTGGTCTGGCTGCGGGCCGACGGCGAGCTGCCGGACGACCCGCTGCTGCACGTCTGCCTGATGACCTATGCCTCGGACATGACACTGCTGGATACCGTGCTCCTGCGGCACGGCCTGTCCTGGGCGGACGGGCACACGAGCGGGGCCAGCCTCGATCACGCGATGTGGTTCCATCGCCCGTTCCGCGCCGACAGGTGGCTGCTGTACGCGCAGGACTCCCCGGCGGCGGGCGGTGCCAGAGGGCTCGCCCGCGGTGAGGTGTTCACCCGGGAAGGCGACCTGGTGGTGTCGGTGGTGCAGGAAGGCCTTATCCGGACCAGTTCATGAGCGGCGTTGCCACCCGCGGCCGGCCTACCGGTGGCCCCGGGGTCAGGCCGGCCTGCCCGGCAGGTGCGGCCGGACTGGCCGGCGAGCCAGAATCAGCCGGAACAGAAGATCCCCCCGGAAAAGCAGTTGCCCCCTGGGCGGTCGTCTACCTAGGCTGCTGACATGTCCATCAGTGGGCCAACAACGCTCTCCGGGAGGAGGTGCCCACAGTGAAGAACAGCGTGCTTCTCAGCCAGGCCGTCGGCGAACCGCGTGGCTGGCCGCTGCCTGTTGCCGCTTTGGGTACCAGCCTGCCGGCCAGCGTCCTGGTTCCGCTCACCGAGGAACGTGGCGCTTTTGCTGCGGCGCGGCCGAGGCTGCGCGAGGCAGCGATGACCGCCACGCAGCAGTTCACCTGCAAGAAGTACCACAACATGACCCGTATCGCCGCCAACGGCGGTGACACTTCGGGTCCGCATCCGGCTTGGGATCCGGTCTAGAAAAGACCGGCCTCGATCCCCTGAAGGCCGCGGACCCGGAACCGGGTCCGCGGCCTTAGCTATGTGCTGGGCCAGCGCGACCTCAGCCAGTCAGACCGACGAGCACGACGAGGCAAGAGAGGGGATGGCCATGTACTGGCCCGGCACCACCGCCGTTGCACCGGGCACGACGGGGTTGGAAGCGGAGTCCGTACCAGGAGTAAGGGGACCCGGGAGAGGTCGCGGCGCACCCGTCACGGTGCCGCTGCAGGCGGCTTCCCCCGGGGCGAGCAGGGCCATGGTGCCGGTGCCGCGCGCCGGCTCCGACCTGCCGTGCATGACGGACCCTGACCTGTTCTTCGCGGAGTCCCCGCAGGACGTCGAGACAGCCAAGGCCATGTGCCGTGGCTGCGCGGCGAGGATCGCCTGCCTCGCGGGTGCCCTGGAGCGGCAGGAACCGTGGGGCGTATGGGGTGGTGAGCTCTTCCTGCGTGGTGTGGTCGTGCCACGCAAGCGGCCGCGGGGGCGCCCGCCCAAGACCGAAGTCGCTGCCTAGACGGCCAGCGGCCGTCGGCCACGCAACGGCGAAAGGCGGTGAGAAACGTGCATACCGACACCCGGCTCGTCGCGGGGCGGCAGCGGGACATGCTGGCCTCCGCGCAGGAACTGCGCCAGGCGCGGCGCCTGCGGGCGCTGCGGCGGGCATCCCGGCGGGCGGAGCGGGCGCGGGAACTCCTTTCCCGGGCCCAGTCTGACGCCCGGCGGGTGAGCGGCGAGCTCAACCGGTCCTGGGGGTGACCCGGGACGTGGCCCTGGACCGCACGCACCATGCGGCGAGCCAGGGCCACTCGCTTGCCTGCCGGACTCCCCACGCCGGCGCTCCTACCAGCCTGGGCTCACCACGTTGACGGTGGGCTCGTCGGCCGAGGGGCCGTCGTCCTCGTAGCCGGGTATCCATCTGATCACTTCCGCCCGGAAGGGTGCCTCGCTTTCGAGCTGGCACAGCACCCCCATGCCGGCGGTCGAGACCCGGTGGATGAGCACGTACGAGGGCGGCAGGTTGAGCCGGCGGCTCATGTTGGCGGACCGCGGATCGGTCACCCGGGCGGCCTCACCCCGCAGCCACTCCCGGCTGAACTTGAACCTCTCCACCCGGGAGGGTTCCGCCAGTGGCGCCAGGAACGCACGCAGCAGCTCGGGATCGAACTCGATGCCCTGCCGGAGGAACCCGTTCTCGCGCAGCTCACGTTCGGCGGGGGCCAGGTCGCCGCCGTCGTGCACCATCCGCAGCAGCCGGCCGATGAACGGGGGAAACCCGTCGGGCAGCCTGTCCACGGCACCGAAGTCCAGCACGCCCAGCCGCCCGTCGGCGAGCAGCCGGAAGTTGCCGGGGTGAGGGTCGGCATGGAGCAGCCCGGCCCGGGCTGGCCCGGAGAACAGGAAGCGCACCAGCAGCAGCCCCGCCTGGTCCCGCTCCTCCTGGGAACCGCCGCTGATGATCTTCGACAGCGGGGTGCCGTCCAGCCACTCGGTGATCAGGACGTGGCTGGTGGACGCGACCACGCCGGGCACGAAGATTTCCGGGTCGCCGGCGTAGGCGGCGGCGAATCGCGCCTGGGACGCGGCTTCGAGGTGGTAGTCGAGTTCCTCCGCGACCCTGGACCGCAGCTCGTCGAGGAGCGGCTTCACCTCGAGCCCGGGCATGAGCACGGAGAACAGCCGTGCGACCCGGCTCAGCTGGGTGAAGTCGCTGAGCAACGCATGTCCCGCGCCCGGATACTGGATCTTCACCGCGACCTCGCGCCCGTCCCGCCACCGGGCACGGTGCACCTGCCCGATCGAGGCGGCGGCCGCCGGCTTGTCGTTGAACTGGGCGAACTGGTCCCGCCAGTCGGGGCCGAGATCGTCGGCGAGCACGCGGTGCACGGTGCTCGCGGGCAGCGGCGGCGCGGATTCCTGCAGCCTGGTCAGGGTTGCCCGGTAGGGGCCTGCGATCTCCGGCGGCAGTGCGGCCTCGAAGATCGACAGGGCCTGCCCGAACTTCATCGCGCCGCCCTTGAGCTCGCCCAGCACCCGGAAGATCTGATCGGCCGTGCGGTGCTGTATTTCGGCGGCGACGAGCTCGGCTGGGCGGCCGCCCAGCCGCTTGCCCAATCCCAGGGCGGTCCGGCCGGCCAGCCCGACGGGCAGCGTTGCCAGCTTTGCGGTGCGCGTCACGGCGCGACGGGGGAGATCGTTCACAACTTTCATTGTCGGTCACAATGTGGTGCGCCTGCCACAACCGCAGCGGTGATGTGGCCGCCAGGTCCGCCGCCGCCACTGCCAGCCGGGAAGAACGAGCTCCAGCGTGCCGTTCATCACCGCGCTGGCCAACGCGGGCCGGTTGACGAAGGCCAGGGCCTGCGCGGTGGCCTGCGCGGCCACGGCCGCCGCCAGCACCGTGTCGCAGGCGGGCGGATCCGCGCCGCCCCCGGTGAGCTGGGCGAGGATGAGTGGCCACGCGGGGTCGCGTTCGGCCCGGGTCAGGTCCAGGCATCGCAGGCACGCTGTCCCGCCCGGCAGGACCAGGGGCCCGACCATGCCGATGGCCTCGCTGGCGGCCGCCGCCAGGTGCGGGACGTTCTCCCGTTGGAGCACCTCCGGCAGCTCGCGGCGGTAGCTGTCGGCGAGGATCACGAGGTCGGGGTGGCGGCGGGGGCCAGCTGGGCGGCGGCCGGTGCCGGCCGGGAGGGTGGTGCGGGCGGGCGGGGGAACGGCTGGGCGGGCACCGGCGCCGGGCGTCCGCCCCGCGCTGACCACCATCCCGATACCGGACGCGGTGAGCAGGCTGGCGACGCATAAGCCGACCCGGCTCATGCCTTCCACCCGGACACACGCACCCTGACGCCGGGCAAGGATCCGGGCACCGCCGTCCCCGTCGCCGTGCGCCAGGGCCGCCGTGGCCAGCTCGGGTGCCATCCGGGTGCGCAGCCCATGCGGCATGGCGCGATAGGCGCTGACCGGGAAGTCGTCCAGGGCGCCTCCCGCCGTGAGCAGGGCGATGACCTTGTCCGCTGTCTCGGCGGAGATGCCGTGCTCGCGGGCAGCGGCCAGGATCTGGCCGAGGTCACGGCTGCCGTCCAGGAGGCCGAGCAGCATCGCCGCCCCACGCATCCCGGTCAGGGCGATGGCCCGGCGGGGGTCGATGCCGATCTGGACCGTGTCCCGGTTGCGCCAGACAGCGAGCAAGCCGGGCTTGAGGGCGGGTCTCATGCACCCCATCGTGACGCGCCGTTCCGACGTTCTGGCCGCGCGGAGAGGAACGATGCGGGCGGTGAAATGGTCGCAGCCGGTAAATGAGTTCCCCGGGGGGAACCAGCCGAGGAGAAGTCAGCGGTTCCCTTGCCGGCCGGTCGCCCCCTTCCCCGGAAGTGACGGCAGCCCGCGACCCGGGGGACTCTGCTGGCGACGGTAGGCGGGCCCTCGGCCTGCGGTCAAACAGCCCGGTGGACAACGCTGTGGACAGCCTGGGGAGGACATGGAGCGTCTCTGTGGATGCCGTCGGGAAAGGCTTGTGAATTCTCCAGTCCCGCCGTCAGAAGAGCACTCCGAACTGCGGTATTTTCATCCACCGCCTGTGGAAAACAGATTTGTGCGGTCGGCACCGCCGTCCGCCCGGCACGGATCCGTGACGGATCGCGCTGCCGCTCACGGTCCCGTCACGGCCCGCCGGGCGTGCTGTCGTCCGGGGGGTCGTCGCCCGGGGGGTCGTCGCCCGGGGGGTCGTCGCCCGGGGGGTCGTCGTCCCGGGCCTCCTCGGCCCTGGCGACCTCCTCCTCGAGCGCGGACATGTCCAGGTCCGGCCGGCCGTGCACGAAACCATCCGGGTCGTCGAAGTCCTCATTGGTCGGCAGTAGGTCGGGGTGCGCCCACACGGCATCCCGTCCCGCGGTGCCCCGGAGTTCGGTCAGCCGGTGCCAGATGAGGGCCGCCTCGCGCAGCTTGCGCGGCCGCAGTTCGAGGCCCACCAGGGTGGCGAACGTGCGTTCGGCCGGCCCGCCGGTCGCCCGGCGCCGCCTGCTCGCCTCGGCGAGCGCACCGGCCTGCGGGAGCCGGTTCCCGGCCGCCGCGTTGACGACCGTCGTCACCCAGCCCTCCACGAGCGCGAGCGCGGTCTCCAGCCGGGAGAGGGCGGCCTTCTGCTGTGGGGTGTCCTCCGGCTGGAACAGGGCAGCGCCCGACAGTGCCTCGCGCAGCGCGTCCGGATTGGCCGGATCGATCTGCGGCATGGCTTCACGCAGCCGGGAAGCGTCCACGGTGATGCCACGCGCATATTCCTCGACCGCGCCGAGCAGGTGAGCCCGGAGCCAGGGCACATGAGCGAACAGGCGGTGGTGCGCGGCTTCCCTGAGCGCCAGGAACAGCCTGACCTCGTCCGCGCCGATCGACAATCCCTCGCCGAAGGCGGTGACACCCGCCGGGAGCAGTGCAGCGGTGCCCTCGGGCCCCAGTGGCAGCCCCACGTCGGTCGAGCTGACAACCTCAAGCGCGAGTGCGCCGAGGGCGGCGCCGGTCTGTGAGCCGACCATCATCCCGCCGATGCGGCTCATCATCGGGCCAAGGCCACCGAGGTTTCCCCCCATCGCCTGCAGGGCGGTGCTCAGCTCATCGGGCAATCCCGCGCCGAGTTCGCCGGGAGCGTCGGTGAGCAACCCGCTCATCGCCTCGACCGCCTTGCCGGCGATGGGGTCGCAGAGCTTGGACCACACCGGCAGCGTGGCCTCCACCCACTCCGACCGGCTCCATGCCTGCACCCGGCGGACGCCGCTGGAGAAACTGGTGACCTCGTCGAGCCAGAGGTCAGCGAGCCGGACCGCGTCCTCGATCTTGTGGCGGTCCGTGTCAAGCACACTTGGGTCGCCTTCCGCGGCCAGCGTGTGGCGGGCTACGTTCTTGGCGAGGTCCCAGTTCACCGGGCCGCCTTGCCAGGACATCAGGTCGGCGAACTGGCGCAGTGCCTCCGCGAACTGCTGTGGGTCTCCCAGCGGGCCAAATGGCCCGCCCTCGGCCGGCGGGCCGCCGGAAGAGCCGGGACCACCAGACCCGCCGGACCCGCCAGAACCCCGGCCCTGGCCACCGGGCAGGCCGAAGCCGAAGGGAGGTTCAGCCATCTGTACACCCTCTCAGGCAGGATGGAAGGGTCATGCAAACCACGTTATCCCGGGAGCAGCACCCTTGAGCACCGCACCAGCCGAGGTTCGCCATGGGCGCACCGGGAAAGACCGGCCTTCCGGCCCCGACGATCGCGGGGTGGGCGCGGGCGGCCAGGGCGACCGCGCCAGGCCCGGCCGCACGGGCCCGGCCAGCACGGGGCCGGCCAGTACGGGCCCGGCCAGTACGGGGCCGGCCGGGCCCGGCCAGCACGGGGCCGGCCAGCACGGGCGACGCGGCGGGCGCCCCGGGGCCGCCGGAAGGCCGCGGGAGGAACGCGGCGGCCAAGCCGCGGCCCGCCGTCCGCCCGGCCGGCGGGCGCCCGGCGGCGAGGTCCGGCCCGGTGGTGGCCGTCACCGGGGCCGCGCACGGGCTTGGCCACGCGCTGGCGGCCAGGCTCGCCGCATCGCCCGGGGTCAGCCGGGTGGTCGCCATCGACGACCACCGTGGCGACGTGGCCGGGGTGACCTGGCGCCTCGCGGACGTACGTGACCCGGCACTGGCAGGACGCCTGACCGGGGTGGACGTCCTCGTGCACACCGACGTCGACCTGGCGGACACCGATTACCGGGCCCGGCGGGCGTTCAACGTCCGCGCGGCGCAGACCGTGCTCACCGCGGCGGCGGCCGGGCGCGTCGCCAGCGTGATCCTGGTGACCAGCGCGATGGTCTACGGCGCCCGGCCGGACAACCCGGTGCCGCTGGCGGAGACGGCCCCGCTTGGCGCCGACGCCGACGGAAGCGTGGCCGGCGATCTCCTGGAGATCGAGCATCTGGCAGAACGCTCGCCCCGCAGCCACCCAGGCATGGCGGTGACCGTGGTGCGGCCAGCGGCGCTCGTCGGCGACGGCATAGACACCCTGGTGACCAGGCACTTCGATGCGGCCCGGCTGCTGACGGTCAAAGGCTGCGCCCAGCGCTGGCAGTTCTGCCACATCGATGATCTCGTTTCGGCGCTCGAACTCGCCGTGGCGGGGGACGTGACCGGGAACTTCGCTGTCGGCTGCGACGGCTGGCTGGAACAGGACGAGGTGGAGGAGATCAGCGGTTTGCACCGGATGGAGTTGCCGGCCGGCCTGACGCTTGGCACGGCGCAGCGCCTCCACCGGATCGGGATCGCCCCCGCCCCCGTCAATGACCTGCGCTACCTGGTCTACCCGTGGGTCGTTGACTGCCGGACCCTCCGGCAGGCCGGCTGGCACCCTGGCTACGGCAACGAAGCTGTCCTGCGGGCATTGATGGAAGCCAGGGCCATCCACCGCGCGTCCGCGCGCCGCATCCCGCGCAAGGAGGCGACCATTACCGCGGCCGGGGCGACCGTCGCGGTGCTCGGCACCGCGGCGATCGTCCGCGCGGCCCGGCGCCGCAGGCGCGGCAGTTAGCCGCCCGGGCGCCGGGCCGGTCAGCCGCCCTGGCTCGATCCGGGTACCTTTGCTCCCGTGGACGTGATCAGGCTCGCCGAGTTGCGGGAGACGCCGCTGTCGGTGGACGAGGTGCGGGCCGCCGTCGCCGACCCCGGGGCGGGCGGCATCGCGCTGTTCCTGGGTGCTGTCCGCGACCATGACGGGGCCAGGCCCGTGACCCGGCTGTCCTACAGTGCGCACCCGTCCGCGGCTGCCGAGATGCGGGTCGTGGCCGAGAAGGTGGCGGCGGACTTCGATGTGCGGGCACTGGCCGCCGTGCACCGGGTCGGGGAACTGGACGTGGGTGACCTCGCGGTGGTGGTCGCCGTCGCCTGCCCGCACCGGGCCGAGGCGTTCCAGGCGTGCCGTGCCCTGATCGACAACCTGAAGCACGATGTGCCGATCTGGAAACACCAGCAATTCAGCGATGGCACCAGCGAGTGGGTCAACAGTGCCTAGCCTGCAGGCGGCTTCCCGCCGTCAGCTGACCCTGTTCGTCGCGGGCTGCGGGGTGCTCGTCGCCACGGTGGCCGCCGTGATCCTGCCCGTCCCCTACGTGATCCTCGGTCCTGGCCCGACCCTTAACACCCTGGGCAAAGACGTTAACGGCCGGCCGCTGATCCAGATCACCGGCCACCGGACGTACCCGGTGACCGGTCACCTGAACATGCTCACGGTGAGCGTCATGGGCGGTCCCTCGAAGCCGTTCAACGTCTTCACCGCCCTCCGGGCCTGGCTGACCCCGCACGAGGCGGTGGTCCCCGAGGAGGAGCTGTTCGGCCCTGGCCAGACCCAGCAGCAGGCGGCTCAGCAGGACCAGCAGCAGATGGTGGGCTCGCAGCAGGCGGCGACCATAGCCGCCCTGCGCGAGCTGGGGATCCGCTTCACAACCGTGGACACCATCATCGTGGTCAGGAAGGGCCTTCCCGCGGCCGGTGTGCTGCGGCCCCACGATGTCATCACCGCGGTCGACGGCAAGCCGGTGACCTTCCAGCAGGACGCGTCGGCGCTGATCCGTGCCCGGGCGCCGGGGGCGCCGGTCACCCTCACCATCGCGCGCAGCGTCGGCGGCCACCGGGTCACCAAGCAGGCCCGCCTGAAGACGGCCGACGTCCAGGGCCATGCCGTGGTGGGCGTCTCCGTCGCTGAGAGCTACCGTTACCCGTTCAATGTCAAGATCAGTGTGGCGAACATCGGCGGCCCGAGTGCGGGCCTGATGTTCGCGCTCGGCATCATCGACAAGCTGACCCCTCAGAACCTGACCGACGGCAGGTTCATCGCAGGCACCGGGGAGATCTCCGTGCACGGGGCGGTCGGCCCGATCGGCGGCATCCAGCAGAAGATGGCCGGCGCCCGGCAGGCCGGCGCGACCGTCTTCCTGGCTCCCGCCGCCAACTGCGCGGACACCGCCGGTGCCGTTCCCCCCGGGCTGCGCCTGGTCAAGGTGAGCACCCTGGCAGGCGCGGTCAGCGCACTGAAAGCACTCGCGGCGGGCCGAAGTGTCCCCGGCTGCTGAGGGTGGACGGCAGGACGGCTCCGACAGGGGGCTTGGCGTGATAGCGGTAGATTGGCGGCCCATGAACCTCCGCTCCCCGGTGCGGCCCGGCTGCGGGCGTGGCCCGCACCGCAGGGCTGTGCCGCCGGATCCTGATAGGAGGGGGACAGGTTGAGCTTCCGGTCACCCGGGTCCGCCCGCCCGCCCGAGGGCAGGACGGCGCTCAAGCTGCCTCGCTGGCCCCGGTATCTGGTACCGGTCCTGGCCGGGCTGGTCGCCCTCATCGTGGTGCTCGTCATCATCGCCGGGGTGTGGACCGATTTCCTGTGGTACCGCTCCGTGCACTACGGGTCGGTCTTCGGCGTCATCTACGGCACCAGGTGGGCGCTCTTCTTCGTCGCCGGCCTCTTCATGGCCCTGGTGACCGGCTTCAACGCCGTGATCGCCTTCCGGCTCCGGCCGGCCTACCGGCCGGTCGCGTCGCAGCGTCCCGGCATCGAGACCTACCGGATGGCCGTTGACCCGCACCGCCGGCTGCTGCTCGGGATAGCGCTCGGCCTGGTGGGAGTCATCACCGGGATCACCGCGTCGGGCGCCTGGCGGACATGGGTGATGTTCGCGAACCAGGTCCCGTTCGGCCAGAAAGACCCCCAGTTCCATCTGGACATCTCCTTCTTCGTCTTCACCTACCCGTTCATCCGGCTGGTGCTTGCCTATCTGTTCGCCGCCGTGCTGCTGTCGCTGGTGGCGGCGGTGCTGGTGCACGCGCTGTACGGCGGGCTCCGGGTCCAGGGCCGGCGGGTGCGCGCGACCATGGGCGCCCAGTTGCAGCTGTTCCTCCTGCTCGGGATCTTCGTCCTGCTCAAGGGGGTCGCCTACTGGTTCGATCGTTATGGCATCGACTTCTCCCAGCGCGGCGCGGTGACCACCGGGGCGTCTTACACCGACGTCAATGCCGTCCTGCCGGCCAAGACCGTGCTCGCGGTCATCGCGGTCCTGTGCGCGCTGCTGTTCTTCGCCGGCGCGGTCCGGCGCAGTGCGATGCTGCCCGCGGTGGGGTTCGGCCTGCTGGTTCTCTCGGCGATCCTCATCGGCGGGGTGTACCCGGCGATCATCCAGCAGTTCGTGGTCAAGCCGAACGAACTGGCCAAGGAGTCCAAGTACATCGCCCGGGAGATCGCCGGCACCCGCCGCGCCTACGCGGTCGGCGGCGCCCGGGTGATCCCGTACCAGGGCGCCCCTGCGGTCGCACCCAGCCAGCTCGCGAGCAAGGTGGCGGGCCTGTCCGGCCTGCGGCTGATGGACCCGGCGGTGCTCTCGCAGACGTTCCAGCAGCTTCAGCAGGTCAAGGGCTTCTACCAGTTCCCGGCCCAGCTGTCGGTGGACCGCTACCGGCTGCCCGGCAGCGACCAGGCGCTGCAGGACCTGGTGGTCGCGGTCCGCGGGATGGGCGGGCCGCCGCAGGGCCAGGGCAACTGGATCAACACCCATCTGGTCTACACGCACGGCTTCGGGTTCGTGGCGGCGAAGGCGGACGTGGTGGGGAACGGCGGCGGCCCGGCGTTCGTGGAGAGCGATATCCCGCCGCGGGGCCAGCTCGGCAAGTTCCAGCCGCGGGTGTATTTCGGTGAGCAGGAGAACCCGTACGCGATCGTCGGCGGCCCGCCCGGCCGGCCCGGGGAAGAGCTCGACTACCCCTTCGAGAACGCGAGCGGCCAGAAGAACTACACCTATAACGGGAGCGGCGGTGTGCCGGTGGGCTCGCTGGTGAACCGCTTCCTGTTCGCCGTCAAGTTCCGCGAGCTCAACATCTTGCTGTCCGGGGCGATCAACAGCTACTCGAAGATCCTTTACGACCGTCAGCCGCTCGCCCGGGTCGCCAAGGTCGCCCCGTTCCTGACGCTGGACGGCAACCCGTATCCGGTGGTCGCCAACGGGCGCATCCTGTGGGTGGTGGACGGCTACACCACCACCGATCTCTATCCCTATTCGGAACGCCTCGGCATGCCGCAGGCCACCTCCACCAGCCAGGACCCCAACGGGGCGATCGCCGGGCAGGCGGCCGGCCAGGTCAACTACATCCGCAACTCGGTCAAGGCGGTCGTGGACGCCTATTCGGGGGCCGTCACCCTCTATCAGTGGGGGCCTTCCGATCCGGTGCTGCGCACCTGGATGAATGCGTTCCCCGGCATCATCAGGCCGAGCCACGACATCCCCGCCTACCTGCTCCCGCACCTGCGCTACCCGCAGGATCTGTTCGAGGTCCAGCGGCAGATACTTGCCAAGTACCACGTCCAGAACCCGCAGTCCTTCTACGGCGGGCAGAACTTCTGGACCGTGCCGAACGACCCGACCAGCAGCACCAGCAGCCTGAACCAGCCGCCGTACTACCTGACCATGACCATGCCCGGCTACCGGCAGTCGGCCTTCTCGCTCACCACGACCCTGGCGCAGCGGGCGCGCCCCAACCTGGCGGCCTACATGGCGGTCAACAGCAACCCGCAGGCCGGGTACGGGACGATCAGGGTCCTCCAGCTTCCGCAGGACGCCGCCATCCTGGGCCCGCAGCAGGTGCAGAACAACTTCGAGTCGAACACGGTCGCGTCCAAGGAGCTTTCGCTGTTCCGCCAGGGCGGCTCGTCGGTGATCAAGGGGAACCTGGTCGCGCTGCCGCTCGGCGGCGGGCTGCTGTACGAAGAGCCCATCTACATCCAGGCCGCGGGGGGCGCCGGGTCAGGGTCATACCCGACCCTGAAACGGGTGTTCGTGTTCTTCGACGGCCAGGTCGGATACGGCACGTCGCTGCAGAACGCGCTCGCGCAGGTGTTCACCGGCCTGCCGAGCACGGGACCGGCGGTTCCCGGTGGCTCGGGCAACATCAGCGCGGCCGTCCGCCGGGACCTGGCGCAGGCGGAGCAGGATTACGCGACGGCGCAGGCGGCGCTGCGCGCTGGCAACTTCACCGCTTACGGCAAGGCCATCGCGAGCATGAAGCAGGCGCTCGACAATGCCCAGCGGGCCGCCCGGGCGCGATCGGGTGCCGCCGCTGGCGCCACCCCGTCACCGTCGCCGTCCCGGGCCGCCACGGCCAGCCCCAGCCCGTCCCCGTCCGGCTAGCGGGACGCCTGCGCTGACCGCTTTGCCGGGGCAAATGGGCTACCGCCCGGTAGCGCGCCGGTGCTCACGAGCAGCCTGGCCGAGGGCGTACGCTCGGTGGTGGCGGGCATCATCGGGAATGCTGGAGAGAGTAGGCATCCGCGTGCCCGGGCTGGGTACCAGGGAAGGGAGCGAGACTGGCTGTGGCGCCTCGAGTGCTCATTGATGCGACCGCGGTGCCCGCGGATCGCGGGGCGTTGGGCCGGTACGTGGACGGCCTGGTGGCCGCCCTCGGGGCCGCGGGGGCCGATCTCGCGGTGGCCTGCCAGCGCAACGACGAGGAGCGGTACGGGCGGCTGGTGCCCGAGGCCCGGATCGCCGCCGGCCCGACCGCGATCGCCCACCGGCCCGCCCGGCTGGCCTGGGAGCAGACCGGGCTGCCGCTGGTGGCCCAGCAGGTCAGTGCGGACGTCCTGCACGTGCCGCACTACACGATGCCGCTGCGTCCCGGTGTGCCGGTCGTGGTCACGATCCACGATCTGACGTTCTTCACCGAGCCGGACGCGCACTCCCCGGTCAGCGCCACCTTCTTCAAGTCGGCGATCCGCACCTCGGTCCGGCGGGCGACCCGGCTCCTTGTCCCGTCCAAGGCCACCAGAGACGAGCTCGTGCGGGTGCTGGGCGCGGACCCGACCAGGATCGACGTGGCCTACCACGGCGTGGACCACTCACTGTTCCACCAGCCCAGTCCCGAACAGCTGCGGCAGGTCTCGGACCGGCTGGGCCTGCATGGCAAGCCGTACGTGGCCTACCTCGGCACCCTGGAGCCGCGCAAGAACGTGCCCGCCCTGATCGCCGGCTGGGCCGCGGCCGTCTCCGACCTTCCCGACCCGCCCGCGCTTGTGCTCGGCGGCGGCAGCGGCTGGAGCGAGGAGGTGGACGAGGCGGTCGCCGCGGTGCCCGCGCACCTGCGCCTCCTGCGCCCCGGCTACCTGCGCTTCAGCGACCTTCCCGGGTATCTCGGGGGGGCCCTGGTCGTGGCCTTCCCCAGCCGGGGGGAGGGATTCGGCCTGCCGGTGCTCGAGGCGATGGCCTGCGCGGCGCCGGTGCTGACCACCCACCGTGCCTCCCTGCCCGAGGTCGGGGGCGACGCGGTCGCCTATACCGAGCCGGACTCGGACAGCATCCGGGCCAGCCTGCGGGCACTGCTCGACGACCCGGTGCGCCGGGAGGCGCTGGGTGCGGCCGGCCACGCCCGGGCGCTGGAGTTCAGCTGGGCCGCGTCGGCCGAGGCACATCTCGCGTCCTACCTGCGTGCGGCCGGGCAGCGGGACGAGTAATCTGCGTCGGCATGTCATCACGGTTCGTGACCCCCGCCCGCCCGGAGTCGCTTGAGGCGATCCTGCTCGTCGGCGGCCAGGGCACCCGGCTGCGCCCGCTGACGATCAGCACGCCCAAACCGCTGCTCCCCACCGCCGGGGTCCCGTTCCTCGCCCACCAGCTGGCCAAGGCGGCCGCGGCCGGTGTCACCCGGGTGGTCCTCGCCACGTCCTACCGGGCGCAGATGTTCGCGGACTGCCTCGGGGACGGCTCCGCGTTCGGGGTGGAGATCGTCTATGTCCAGGAGGACACCCCGCTCGGCACCGGTGGCGCGATCCGGAACGCGGCCCGGGTCCTGCGCGGCGGCCCCGGCAGCCCGGTGCTGGTGCTGAACGGGGACGTGCTGTCCGGTCACGACCTGGGCGCCCAGCTCGACCTGCACGGCAAGGCCGAGGCCGCGGTCACCTTGCACCTGGTCGAGGTCACCGACCCGGCCCGCTTCGGCTGCGTGCCGACCGACCCCGGCGGGCGGGTGACCGCGTTCGTCGAGAAGACCCCCGACCCGGTGACCAACCGGATCAACGCGGGCTGCTATGTCTTCCGGCGCGATGTCATCGACGAGATCCCGCCGGGCGCGGTGATCTCGGTGGAGCGGGAGACGTTTCCCGCCCTGATCGAGGCCGGCGCGGTCGTGATGGGCTACCTTGACACCTCGTACTGGCTCGACGTGGGTACCCCCGAGGCATTCGTCCAGGGATCATGTGATCTTGTCCTGGGCCGTCTCCCGTCGCCCGCCCTTGCCCCCGTCCGCGGTGTGCCCGGCGAGGTGCTGCTGCTCGACGGGGCGCAGGTGGACCCGGGGGCGCGGGTGGGCGGCGGGACCGTGGTCGGGGCTGGCTCGGTGATCGGCGCCGGCGCGCAGGTCGATGGCAGCGTCCTGTTCGACGGGGTGCGGGTCGGCGCGGGGGCGCGGATCAGCGCGTCCGTCCTTGGCCGCGGAGCGCGGATCGGGGAGGCAGCGGTGCTCGACGAGGCTGTGATCGGCGACGGCGTGTGCGTGGCCAGCGGGAACGAACTGCGGGCGGGCATGCGGGTGTGGCCGGGGGTAGACCTTCCCCCGACCTCGGTCCGTTTCTCCACGGACGTGTGAGCCGCGTGTCCCCGGCGGCGGCGCGGCCCGGGCCGGGGGCCGTACCCGCGCCGGCCGGTCCGGCCGGTCCGGCAGCCGCCGGAGGCGACCAGCAGGCCGCGCTCACGCGGCGGTGGCAGGCGCCGTTCCGGGTGGGCCTGGCCCGGACCCTGGGGGTGCACCGGCGCGGGGCCGGCGATCCGGCCTTCCGGGTCGACGCGTCCGGTGCGGTGTGGCGGACGACGCGAACCCCGCACGGCCCGGCCACACTGCGGGTCACGGCCAGCGACGACATCGGCGGGGTCGGCGGCGGCGCGACGGTGCTCGCCACCGCCTGGGGGCCCGGCGCCGCGTGGCTGCTCGCCCGCCTGCCCGGCATGCTCGGCGCCGACGACGACCGGACCGGCTTCCAGCCGGCGCACCCCCTGCTTGCCGAGCTCGACCGGCGGTACACCCATCTCCGGATAGGCCGCTCGGGCCGGGTGCTCGAGGCGCTGGTGCCGGCGGTGCTGGAGCAGAAGGTGGTCGGGGCCGAGGCGTGGCGGGCATGGCGGACGCTCATGCTCAGGTTCGGGGAGCCGGCGCCAGGGCCCGCCCCGGCTGGGATGAGGGTCTTCCCGCCGGCCCGCATCTGGGCACGGATCCCCTCCTGGGAGTGGCACCGGGCGGGCGTGGAGGGCGTCCGTGCCCGGACCGTCGTCGGCGCCGCCCGGGTCGCAGAGCGGCTGGAGGAGATCGCCGCGATGAGCTCCGCCGAAGCGGACCTGCGCCTGCGCTCACTGCCTGGGATCGGGCTCTGGACCTCCGCCGAGATACGCCAGCGGGCCTGCGGCGACCCCGACGCGGTATCGGTCGGCGACTATCACCTGCCCGCGATGGTCGGCTGGGCGCTGGCCGGGCGGAAGGTCGACGACGCCGGCATGCTGGAACTGCTCGCCCCCTACGCCGGACACCGGCACCGCGCGGCCCGGCTGGTGGAACTCAGCGGCATCCGGCCGCCGCGCCGGGGCCCCCGGATGGCACCCCGCGACTACCGTTCGATCTAGGCCATGTCTGGTGATCCGGCGCTGATGCCGGGTCCCGAGGCCGGCCCCCGGTCGGAGGTCCACGGGAACCCCGCCAGGTCGGGTTCCACCCAGCCGGTCCTCGCCGCCGGGGACGCGAGCAGGCGCGCGGAGTAGTGACGGGTCAGCAGCCGCTTGTCGAGCAGGGCCGGATTGCGCAGCACGAACGAGGCGAAATCGGTGCCGGGCGGGCCGAGAGGGCCGGGCGGGTCGGGCTGGCCGGCCGCGACATGGTGGGCGACGATCTCGGTCCACGCCCGGGTGACCGTGGCGTGGTACTTCTGCGGCGCGCGCTGGTAAGCCGCGATCTGCTGGATCCAGCGAGCGACTATCCCGGCTGCGCGGGCGGCCCCGTGCCGCTGGACAGCGAGGAACGCCAGGTGGATGTGCTGACGGTGGCGGAAAGCGCCGCCGGGCGGGACGATCTCGACCAGGATGGCGGCGAGCTCGCGGTCCTGGGTCATCCGGGAACCTCCGTCAGGGCGTGGACGACGGCGAAGAAACCAGCCCGCTGCGCCGCGCTCACCCCGGCGAGGGCGCGCTGCTCGAGGTCGCGCACGGCCTCGGCCGCGGTCCCGGCGGCCAGCCGGCCGGGCGCGGTCAGTGAGATGAGGAATGACCGCCGGTCGGCCGGGTCCACCTCACGCACGACGTAGCCGCGCCCGACCAGCCTGTCCAGCACGCTGGTCAGGGTGGTCGGCCTGGTCGCCGTGGCGGCGGCGAGTGCGCCGACCGTCAGCGGCCGGCGCCCGGCCAGGTTGGCGAGGACGTTGATCTCCGATGCGGCCAGGTCCAGCTCGGCCAGCCGGCCGGCCAGCGCGTGCATGGTCGCGTGGGTGGCCCGGTGCAGCCCGAGCACGACGCCCGGTGCCGGATCCCCGTCTATCACGATTTCGGATAATACTAAATCGGAGTAACTTTGGCGAGGCGCCGGCACCGGGGGGCGCGGGGCGTGGCGGCGGTGCCCCGGGGGGTGGGGTGCGGGGCGTGGCGGCGGTGCCCCGGGGGGTGGGGTGCGGGGCGTGGCGCCGGTGCCCCGGGGGGCAGGGTGCGGGGCGCGGCGGCGGTGCCCCGGGGGTGGGGTGCGGGGCGTGGCGGTGGTGCCACTGGGGCGTGGCGGCGGTGCCGTGGGGGGGCGGCCAAGGGACGGCCCGGGAAAAACGCAATTAGAGTGCCGCTATGAGCGATGAGCCCGCCCCCCGCACGTCGTCTCGCCCGCCGGAGCCCGCGCCACCGGTGGGTGCCGTCCGCCGCGCGCTCGCCCGTGCCCGGGACGGCAAGACGCTGGACCCGGCCGAGGCCGCCACCTTGCTGCATGCCCGTGGCGAGCAGCTGGCGGCGCTGGCCGGCCACGCCGGCCGGGTCCGCGACGCCGGGCTCGCCGCCGCCGGACGCCCGGGTGTCATCACCTACTCGCGCAAGGTTTTCATCCCGCTGACCAGGCTCTGCCGGGACCGCTGCGGCTACTGCACCTTCGCCACCGTGCCCGGCCGGCTGGACAGCCCCTACCTGTCCCCGGACGAGGTGCTGGCGATCGCCCGCCAGGGCGCGGACCTGAACTGCAAGGAGGCGCTCTTCACGCTCGGGGACCGGCCGGAGGACCGCTGGCGGCAGGCGCGGGACTGGCTGGACGCCGGCGGCTACGACGACACGCTGTCCTATGTCCGGGCGATGGCCATCAGGGTGCTGGAGGAGACCGGCCTGCTGCCGCACCTCAACCCGGGCGTCCTCAGCTGGCAGGACTTCCAGCGGCTCAAGCCGGTGGCGCCGTCGATGGGGATGATGCTGGAGACCACGGCGGCCCGGTTGTTCACCGACCAGGGCGGGCCGCATTTCGGCAGCCCGGACAAGGACCCCGCGGTGCGGTTGCGGGTGCTCGAGGACGCTGGCCGGTCGGCGGTCCCCTTCACCACCGGCATCCTGATCGGCATCGGGGAGACGATGGCCGAGCGCGCGGAGTCGATCTTCGCCATCCGCCGGGTGGCGCAGGAGTACGGCGGTATCCAGGAAGTTATCGTTCAGAACTTCCGCGCCAAACCGGATACGAAGATGCGCGGCGTGCCCGATGCGGACCTTGACGACCTGGCGGCGACGATCGCGGTGGCCAGGCTGGTGCTCGGCCCGTCGGCGCGGATCCAGGCCCCGCCCAACCTCATCGGGGACCAGCACCGGCTGATCCTGGCCGCGGGGATCGACGACTGGGGCGGGGTCTCGCCGCTGACTCCGGACCACGTCAACCCGGAACGGCCGTGGCCGCAGATCGACGAGCTGGCGCGCCGCACGGAGGCGGCCGGGATGACCCTGCGGGAGCGTCTCACGATCTACCCGCCCTATCTCACCGAGCCCTGGCTGGATCCCCGGGTGGCCGGGCACGTGGCGGCGCTGGCCGACCCGGCGACCGGGCTGGCCCGTGACGGTGCGGTGCCACGGGGACGGCCCTGGCAGGAGCCCGACGGCGGCTGGGGCGACGCGGCCGGCCGGACCGACCTGCACGTCACCATCGACACCGCCGGGCGGACGGCTGACCGCCGGGCCGACTTCGGCGAGGTCTACGGCGACTGGGCGGCGGTGGCGGCCCGGATCGACCCCGCCGCCCGGTCGGCCGGGGAGCCGGGGCCGGCCGGCGGCAGCCGTTTGGCATCCGCTGGCGTCGGGCCGGACCGGCCAGCAGCAGGCGGTGCGCCCGCGCGGCTGCGCGGCGAGGTGGCCGCCGCGCTGCGGGCGGCCGAGCGCGACCCGGCCGGGATCACCGACGGGCAGGCGCTGGCGCTGCTCGGCGCCGACGGCCCGGAACTGGAGGCACTCGCCGCGCTCGCGGACGCCATCCGCCGCGACGCGGTTGGCGACGACATCACCTATGTGGTCACCCGCAACATCAACTTCACCAACGTGTGCTACACCGGCTGCCGGTTCTGCGCGTTCGCGCAGCGCCGCACCGACGCCGATGCCTACACGCTCTCGCTGGAGCAGATCGGCGACCGGGCGGCCGAGGCGTGGCAGGCGGGCGCGACCGAGGTGTGCATGCAGGGCGGGATCCACCCCGACCTGCCCGGGACCGCCTACTTCGACATCGCCGCGGAGGTCAAGGGCCGCTGCCCGAACCTGCACGTGCACGCGTTCTCGCCGATGGAGGTCGTCAACGGCGCGGCGCGGACCGGGCTCGGCGTGCGGGAGTGGCTGGAGCGGGCCAAGCAGGCCGGCGTCGGCTCGCACCCGGGCACCGCGGCCGAGATCCTCGACGACGACGTGCGGTGGGTGCTGACCAAGGGCAAGCTGCCGGCCTCGGCCTGGATCGAGGTCGTCACCACCGCCCACGAACTGGGCATCCCGACCACGGCCACGATGATGTACGGGCATGTGGACACCCCGGCACACTGGGTCGGCCACCTGCGGGTGATCCGCGGCATCGCCGAGCGGACCGGTGGTTTCACCGAGTTCGTGCTGCTCCCCTTCGTGCACGCCAGCGCGCCGATCTACCTGGCCGGGCTGGCCCGGCCCGGTCCCACCCGCCGGGAGAACCGGGCGGTCCACGCGCTGTCCCGGCTGCTGCTGCACGGGGCCATCAGCAACATCCAGTGCTCCTGGGTGAAGCTCAGCGGCGATGCCTGCCGGGACGTGCTGCGCGGCGGCGTCAACGACATCGGCGGCACCCTGATGGAGGAGACGATCAGCCGCATGGCCGGCTCCGAGCAGGGTTCCTACAAGACCATCAGCGACATGGAAGCGATGATCGCCCCGCTGGGCCGCCCCCTGCGCCAGCGCACAACCCTGTACGGAGTCCCTGATGCCGAACGCCTCGCGGCATCGGCGGCCAGCGACGGCGTATGCACGTCCGTCCGCGGCGGCCGCAAGCCCCTCCCCGTGGTGCGGTAGCCCGTCCATTCACGACATAGCACGGGTTGGGACCATGAGAACCCGGACGAAACGGACATGATCATGGGCGCAAGCCGTGCTATGTCAATGCCAGCCGCTCTCCTTGCCGGCGCTCACCGGCATCCTTGGGAGAGCGGCAGTCACATGGTCACCATGAATGAACCTGGGTCACGGGGCGGGCGGTCGGGGGCCGCGGCGGCGGGATGGCCGACGCCGACGGCGCCCATCGGGTCCCAGTCACTGGGCAGCCCGAGCGAACGGCGGGTCGTCTCCCGGCAGAACATCGTGCTCGACACCCAGCAGGAGCCGAGGCCCTCCACAGCCAGCGCGACGAGCAGGTTCTGCACGGCTGCGCCCATGGCGACCACGAACATCTCCCGTTCGGCGGCGGCGCGGCGCTGGTCGGGGTAGGCGTGCGCCGCCTCGGCGTGCAGGCAGGGGACGATGAGCAGCGGTGCCCGGCGCAGCGGCTCGCCGCGCCGGGTCCGGCGGGCGATCTGCTCCGGCGTGAAGCCGTCCCCGCGGAGATCGGCGACCCAGGCCGCGAGCATGTCATCCAGCAGCGCGATCCTGGCCCGCTCCGACTCCACGACGGCGAACCGCCACGGCGTGGAGTGATGCGGCGCGGGCGCGGTGATGGCGGCCGCGACCGCCCGCCGGACCGCGGCGGGATCCACCGGTGCGCTGGTGAACTCGCGCACCGTCCGGCGGGCGGCGAGCACGTCGGCCGAACCGAAGCGGAACATGTCCTCGGCCGGGGGCCGGATCAGCGCCCGGCCGCCGGGGCCGTCCGCGTCGGTGACTAGGTCCGCCAGGCCGCGCACGATCGCCACCGGGATGCCGCTGGTCTTGGCCTTGACCAGGTCGGCGGCCCCCGCGATCTCGTCGGCCACCGCGACCACGGTCACCTCCAGCAACGTGCCGAACGTGTCCGGCTGGCCCCGGTAGTCGCGCACCGGCAGCACGCCCGCGGCGCCGATCGCGGCGTCGGTCTGCCCGTTGCGCCAGGGCCGTCCCAGGGTGTCGGTGATGATGACCCCGACCCTCGCGCCGAGCCGGTCGCGCAGCGCCTTGCGCAGCCTGCGGGCCGAGCCATCCGGGTCCTCCGGCAGCAGTACCACCGTCCCGGGCGCGGTGTTGGAGTTGTCCACCCCCGCCGCCGCGAGCACCAGCCCTTGCCGGGTCTCCACGATCCGGGTGGCACCGCGGCGCGCCACCACCCGGACCGTTTCCGCGTCGATCGCCCGTTCCCGGCCGGACTGGATCACCCGGCCCTCCGCCTTGCTCACGATCTTGGAGGTGATCACCACGATGTCGCCGTCGGCCAGGCCCGGTGCCGCGTCGGCGATCAGCTCTGCCAGGTCGGCCCCGGCTTGGATCTCCGGGAACCCCTCAACTGCGATGATGCTGAGGCCGGCTTGTTCGGCGCTCGGGTTCATGCGCTCAGCTCCTGGGCAAGATCGAGTGCGGCGCGGGCGATCGCCGCGGCAGCGGGCAGGTCGGTCATGTACAGCGGGACCGCCCGGACGGCGATACCGGCCAGTTCGGGCGCGTCCACCGCCGCCTTGTCGCGTTCGTCCACCAGCCAGCCATCGAGCAGGGCCGCCCCGTAGTGGGCGCCGACGCCGGCCGCGGACGCCTGGACTCCGATGGCGGCCAGGCACTTGTCGGCCATGCCGCGCACCGGTGCCCCGCCGATGATCGGCGAGACCCCGACCACGGTCTTCGCGCGGACCGCCTCGGCGATGCCGGGAACGGCCAGGATGGTGCCCACGCTCACGACGGGATTGGACGGGGGCAGCAGGACCACGTCCGCCTGGCCGATGGCCTCCAGCACGCCGGGCGCCGGGGCCGCATCCCCCGCGCCGGCGAAGTCGAACCCGGCCGCGGGCACGTCGGCGTGCAGGCGCACCCACCACTCCTGGAAGTGGACCGTGCGCCCACCCTCGCCGCCCAGGATCACCTGGGTCTCGACGCGGTCATCGGACATCGGGAGCAGTCTGACGCCGGGCTGCCACCGCTGGCAGAGAACCCCGGTGGCGGCGGACAGGGAGAGGCCCGCGCCGAGCATGCTGGTCCGGTGGAGGTGGGTGGCGATGTCCCGGTCACCCAGGCCGAACCAGTCCGGCCCGGCACCATAGGCGGCGAGTTCCGCGAGGACGGTATAGGTGTCGCCGTCCCGTCCCCAGCCCTGCCCCTCGTCGATGCCGCCACCCAGTGTGTACATGACGGTGTCGAGGTCCGGCGACACATGCAGGCCGAACAGGCTGATGTCGTCGCCGGTGTTGCCGATAACGGTGATCCCGGCGTCGGGGACAGCGGATTTCAGCCCGCGCAGGAAGCGGGCGGCGCCGACCCCGCCGGCGAGCACAGCGATGCGCATGGCGGCCAGTCTGGCAACCCCGGGCCCGGGCGCGCTCCCCGGGCCGGCCCCGGCGACCCTGTGATCACAGCATTCTGGCCGCCGACTTACCTGCCATCGAGGGTCAATCTGTTGACCATTATCACGTATCCCGCTTGACGCGACGCAAGACACGCGCGTGTAATTTCACCTGTGTAGTTCGCGCGCCGGGGGGAGCACGGCGCGTGGCGCGGGGCTCGAAGAGGTAGGAGGTGCGCCGTGGCTGAGGTCGTCCCGATCGGCATATTCGGTATCGGCGAGGACGATGCCGGGGGCTTTGCCTGGCAGGATCAGGCGCTGTGTGCGCAGACCGATCCGGAGGCGTTCTTCCCGGAGAAGGGCGGCTCCACCAGGGAAGCCAAGAAGGTGTGCCGCGGCTGTGACGTGCGGGCCGAATGCCTGGAGTACGCACTCGAGCACGACGAGCGGTTCGGGATCTGGGGCGGGCTGTCGGAACGCGAACGGCGCAGGCTCAAGCGCGAGACCGGCTGAGCCGCCCGGCGGCCACGGCCCGGCGGCCTGCCGCCCGGCCGTTCCGGCGGCCCCGGCCTGGCCGGCGGACCCGCGTGAGCGGGTGCGTTCCGGCCCGCTGCCTTCCGCGCCGCGGGGTCTTGCGGTCTGCCTGCCTGGTTGCCATCGGTTCGCGTATTGTTCACGGGTGTCCCCGCCATGTCCGGGACCGGGCCCAGTCCGCTCGGGTGCCCGGCAGGTGACCATCTTGAGCAGCAAGCGGATCCGTGTCGCCGAATAACCCACAGGCTCAGCACGTCGTTACCGCGGTCATCGTCGCCCACGATGGAGCCGCGTGGGTTCCGCGTGTCACCGAAGCCCTGTTGAACCAGACCCGGCCGGTCCAGCGGGTGGTCGCCGTCGATACCGGCAGCAGGGACCGCAGCGGGGCGATGCTCGCCGAGGCACTGGGCCGCGCCGCCGTGTTCGGCATGGACCGCGGTACCGGCTACGGGGCCGCGGTGCACCAGGCCCTGCGGCACCGGGCCGCCGCCACCCATCTGTCGCAGGCGACCGGGGCGCCGGGCGAGCGGACGGAGTGGGTGTGGCTGCTCCACGACGACTGCGAGCCCGAACCTGACGCGCTGGAACTGCTGCTCCTCGGCGCCGCGGAGGTGCCGGCCGCGGCCGTGTTCGGTCCCAAGGTCATGGACTGGTCCGACCGGGACGTGCTGCTCGAGACCGGGGTCGGCATCGACCGCGCCGGCCGCCGGATCACCGGGATCGAGCCGCGTGAGGTTGACCAGGGGCAGCACGACGGGGACCGGGACGTGCTCGCCGTCGGCAGCGCCGGGATGCTGGTGCGCCGCGAGGTGTGGGACCAGGTGGGCGGGTTCGATCCCGGGATGCTGCTCTACCGGGAGGACGTCAACTTCTGCTGGCGCGTGCACGCGGCGGGCTACCGGGTGCGGGTGATCACCGATGCCGTCGTCTACCACATGGAGGCCTCGGCCAGGAACCGGCGGGAGGCAACGGCCGCCCCCCGGCGCCGGCGGCAGGACCGCCGCAACGCCCTGCTGGTGCTCTTCGGCAATCTCCGCGCCTGGCCGATGCTCTCCTCGCTGGCAGGCAACCTGGTGCTGTCGACGCTGCGCACGCTGTTCTTCCTGCTCGCCAAGCGGCCCGGGGCGGCCTTGGACGAGTTCGCGGCGTACGCCGGGGTTGCCGGTCATCCCCTGCGCCTGCTCCGTGCCCGCCGCCGCCGGGCCCCCGGACGGCGAACCACCTACGGCCGTCTGCGCGCCTATGTCCCACCCGGCCATTCGTTCCGCAAGCTGGCGGAGTTCGCCACCGGCGCGCTGTCGAAGTCCCTCCCGGTGGACGTGGTCGGCAGTCACCACGCGACCGAAGATCCCTCCGATGATGACTCGCTGCTGGTCGACTCCGGTCTGGTGCAGCGGCTGCTCACCAGCCCCGGGGTGCTGCTGTTCCTGGTCCTGACCACGATCGCCCTGGTGGCCGAGCGTGCCTTGCTCAGCTCCAGCCCGCTCGGTGGTGGCGCACTCGTCCCCGCGTGGGGCGGTGCGTCCGGGCTGTGGTCGGAGTACCTGCAGGGCTTCCATCCGGCCGGGGTGGGCTCGGCCGCGAGCACGCCGCCGTATGTGGCGGTGATCGCGCTGCTGGCGACGCTGCTCGGGGGCAAGCCCTGGCTCGCCGTTGACGTCATCCTGATCGGCTGTATCCCGCTCGCGGGTGTCACCGCCTACCTGGCGTCCCGGCGGATCACCCGGTTCGTGCCGGTCCGGATCTGGGCGGCGCTGACATATGCGCTGCTGCCGGTGGGCATGGGCGCGGTGGCCGCCGGCCGCCTCGGTACCGCGCTGACGCTCGTCCTGCTGCCGATCATCGGCATGGTGGCCGCGCGCGTCTTCACCCGCGGCCCCCGCCGGGCGCGGCGGGCCGCCTGGGCGGCCGGCCTGCTCGTCGCCGTGGCGGCCGCGTTCGTGCCCCTGGTCTGGATGATCACGGTGGTGGCGATGGCCGTGGGCGCGATCGTCTTCCGCCGGGGCCGTCCGGGAGTGCTGATCGACGCCGCCATCGTCGCCGTGGTCCCGGTGGTTCTCCTCCTTCCGTGGAGCGCGTCCCTGGCCGCCCACCCATCCCAGCTGCTGCTCGAGGCCGGATTGCAGCCGCCGGGGCTCGCGGCGCGCGGCCTGGCGGCCCGGTCGCTGCTGATGCTCTCCCCCGGGGGCCCCGGCCTGCCGCCGTTCTGGGTGACCGCGGGCCTGGGCCTGGCCGCGGCGGTGGCACTGGTGGCCGGCGCACGCCGGGCGCCGGTGCTGGCCGGCTGGTCCGCCGCGCTGCTCGGGCTGTTCATCGCCGCCGGGCTGAGCAAGATCATCGTCACCCCCGCGGTCGGCGGTGACGCGGTCCCGGCCTGGCCGGGACCAGCGCTGGCGTTCGTCGGCGCCGGCCTGCTGCTTGCCGTGCTGGCCTGCGGTGATGTGCTCCTCGGCAAGCTGGGTTCGGGTGGGTGGCGTGCTCCGGGCGGGATCGCGGTCGTGACCCTTGCCGCGGTGGCCTGCACCACCCCGGTGCTGGCAGCCGCGGCGTGGGTGACCTCCGGGGTCACGGGCCCGGTGGCACCGGTGGCCGGGCCGGTGCTGCCGGAGATCGCCACCGTCTTCTCCGGAACCGGTTTGCGCCTGCGGACGCTGGTCTTGCGCGGCGGCGCGCACGGCAGCGTCACGTATTCGGTGCTCCGTGACACCGACCCCCTGATCGGTGCCAGCGAGCTCGCCGTGCCCCCCGCCGCGCAGCGGGCACTCAATCTGACCGTGGCCGCCCTGACCGCGCCGAACGGCAGTTCTGTGCAGGATCAGGGGCGGTCGCTGGCCCAGTTCGGCATCGGCTACGTGCTGCTTCCGGCGCCGGCCGACGCGGCCCTGGCGCGGCTGCTCGACGCCGTGCCTGGTCTGCGCCCGGTCAGCCAGACCCCGGCGTTCCAGCTGTGGCAGGTATCCGACACCACCGCGCGGGTGCGGGTGGTAGAGCCCGGCGGCACGGTGGTGCCGGTGAACTCGGGCAGGGTGACGGTCGCTGGCGCCAAAGTGCCCGCTTCCGGCGGGACACTGGTGCTCGCCGAGCCGGCCGGGGGCTGGACCGCCGCGCTCAACGGGCACCCGCTGACGCCGCTCGCGGCCCCGGTGGATGGCTGGGCGCAGGGATTCCGGCTGCCGGCCGGCGGCGGGTCGCTGACCGTCAGCCGCAGCCAGCTCGGCCGGGTCGTGGCCGTCGTGCTCGAAGGCCTCGCCGTGGCGATTGTGCTGGCCCTGGGCCTGCCGGGTGCCCGGGTGGCCAGTGAGGCCGACGCGGGGAAACGTGAGACGGCTCATGATCGCGTGCGCGGCGGCAAGTCCGCGCGGCGCGGCAGGGGCAAACCGGGCGGCCCGCCAAGGCCGCGGGTGCGGCGGCCGCCGGTCCCCGCGGCCCAGGACACGCAGCGGGTGCGCGGGGCGGCAACGGCCGGGGTCCGCGGCGGCCCGCCCGGCCCGTCTGGGCAGTCGGGGCCGTCTTGGCAGCCCGGCCCGCCCGGCCCAGCCGGCCCGCCCGGCCGGCATGGCGGATCGCCCGCGCAGTCCTTCCCCGGTAGCGCGGAAGCGGACAGCCCCACGATGGTGGGCTATGCACGCGGGGAAGCGGACATGCCCGGCCACGGTGCGGGCGGCCGCGGCCTGCATCGCGGTTCCGGTGCTCTGCCGCCGGAGGGTCCCGGCACGAATCCGGGCAGGCCACGCCAGGACCGCGGGCGGCCGCCAGACCGTTCCGGCCAGCCGGGCTATCAGCCCGCGGCTCCCGGTGAGGGCGTACGGCCGGGCTATGACACGGTTCCGGGCCGTGGCGGGCGGCCGGCGTCGGCGGGCGGCGGGCGGCCGGTGTCGGCGGGCGGCGGGCGCCGGGGCTATGAGCCTGCGCCGGATCGTGGCGGGGCGGGTTATGACCCGGCCACGGGCGGTGGCGGGCCACCCGGCTACGACCCTCCGCCCGGTCCCCCCGCCCAGGGTGGCGGGCGCAGGGGCCGGGCCGGCTGGTCCGGGTGGGGTGGCCGGTCTGGCACGGGCCGGGGCCCGGCCCGCGGCCAGCATCCCAGCCCGGGAGTGCCGCGTGGCCGGCTGCCCGGCGACGACGAGACACTCCCCCCGCTGCCGCCGCTGCCCCCCCGCACGCGCAGGACTGCGCAGGGATACGCCACCGGCGGCGGGGCGCCGGACTGGGACGCTGAGCCTCAGCACGATCCAGGAGAGACGGACTGGTGAGAAGCCTCAGCGCGAACCGGGTCCTGGCGCCGCTGCTGGTGGTGATAGCGCTGGGGGCCGTATACGGACTGGCCGCGTACAGCCACGCCACCACGCTCGGGGCGGGCAGGCAGGTGCTGCCGCCGAGCAGCGCGGCAGCCATGTCCGTGGTGCGCGCGTGCCCGTCACTGGGTCTGGTCGGCTCGGCCGCCACCGACGTCGCGCTCGTTGCCGCACCCGCGACGGTCGGCCGGGGGCAGGCCGTGGTGAGCCGCCTCGGAACGGCGGGCAATCCTGCCCTGCACAGCCTGACCAGTCCGGGGCAGCTGTCGGTCCGGCCGGTCCGGGCGGCGGCCGCGGTGCATCGTGCGGCGCCCGCCGCGCCGCACGCGACGCCCGCCGCGTCCGGTGGCCAGCAGTTCTCGACCGTGGCGGCCCCGGGCGGCGTGGTCGTCCAGGCAAGCGGGTCGATGGCGCGCGGGCTGGAGGTGGAACAGATCGCCGCGGGCATCCCCACGGCCCGGTGCGAGAGCCCTGGCACCGACTTCTGGTTCGTCGGCCCCGGCCAGCGGGGCGCCGCCCGCATCCAGCTGTTCCTGGTCAACGCCGGGAGCCAGCCGGCTGACGTGAATGTCGAGGTCTCCACCGACGCCGGGCCGTTGCAGGGCAGCACCGACACGGGCATCGCCGTGGCCCCCCACAGCATGGTTGTCCAGTCCCTTGCCACTGTCCTGCACGGATCCCGGGTGGTCGCGCTGCACGTGCGCACCAGCGTCGGCCAGGTGGCGGCGGCGGTCCGGGAGGCCACGGGTGCGGGAAGCGACGGCGCCTGGCTGCCCGCGGCGCAGACGCCCGCCACCCGGGTGGTGCTGCCCGGCCTGCCCGCCACGGCGGGTACGCGGCAGCTCTTCGTGGCCGTGCCGGGAACCCAGGACGCTCACCTCAAGCTGACCGCCGTCACCAGCAAAGGTTCCTACCAGCCCACCGGTAGCAGCGGGCTTGACATCCCCGGTGGTTCGGCCGCGACGATCGTGCTGCCATCGCTGTCGGGCGTTCCAGCCGCACTCAAACTGACGTCCAATGTCCCGGTGACCGCGTCGGCGATGCTGTCGGGTGGTTCGGCGGGTGCTCCCGGAGTGTTCACCGCGGCCTCCCTTCCGCTTCAGGAGCAGGGCGTGGTCGCGTACAACAAGGCCGGCGGCGGCTCAGCCTCGCAGCTGGTGCTTTCCGCCCCGGGCCGTGCCGTCAGGGCGCGGATCACCGAGATCGGGACCACGGGTACGCCCGGGACGCCGCAGATCGTGCAGATCCGCGCGGGCTACAGCCTGGTAGCCCAGCTGAGCAAGGGCGGGGGATCCGGCCGCAGGTCAGCTTTTTCGGTGGTGATCACACCGCTGGCTGGCTCCGGGCCGCTCTATGCCGGGCGGGTGGTCACGGGCAGCGGTACCGGTGGGGAGGTGGAGTCCCTGCTGCCCGTGATCAGTGCGCTGACCACGGTGCCGCTGCCACATGTGCAGGACGGTTCCATCACCACGGTGCCGTGAGCCGCGCAGAAGCGGTCAGTCCGGCGCCGGGAAGCCGGGGTCGACATCCTCGGGATCCATCCCGAGCAGGCGCGCGAACTCCTCGACGATCACCTCGAAGACCAGCTCACCAAGATCGTCATCGCTATCGGCGCGTGCCATCAGCGGGCGCCGGTACACCACGATCCGGGGTGGGCGGGGCGTGGCTCCCGCGCTGGCGGCGGCCTCCGGCGGCGGCAGTCCGTCTCCCCTCCCGCGTGCCGCGCCCGTGCCGGGCAGGGCAGGGCTGCCCGGCCCGCCAGCGGTCCCAGGGCTGCCCGCTGACCCGGGTTCGAGCCTGGCCAGTGGCACCGGGCCAGCGGTCACGTCACTGACCGGCGGGATCTCCTCCACCGCGAACTCGACCCCCGCGAGATGGGCTTCCCACCGGGGCTCAAGCCGCGCCACCGCCTGCAGGACGAGGTCATCGAAACTTTCCGCCCGGGTGCGGTGCAGCGGCACGTCCGGTGGGGCGAGAATCCCACGCATGCCACGGCCATGCCGGTCACGCCGCCTGATCCGGGCCGTGCGCTCCGGGTGGCTCGGGTCGCCGGTCTGCACAATCCTGAGCGTAACCCCGGTGTCCCGGCCCACCACGATCGGCGCGCTGACGGCCGGCAGACGGGGCCGGCCGCCGCCTCCCGCGCCGCGGCGCGAGCCCGGGCACACGCCTCTCGCAAGACACGAGTCGTGAAGAGTGCCCCGGGTGGTGGCGTTAGCGGGCGCGGATGGGTACGGTCTGCCGTTGTGAGCGATGCGCGCAAACCTGGCTACGGGTGGACGCGTGCGCTAGCCGGCGTGGCCGTGCCAGGCGCGGCTCCGGCCGCCCGCAAGGCGGGCCCCTGATGTCCCGCCGATGTTCCCGGCCCGCCTGCAAACAGCCCGCCTTGTACACGCTCACCTACGTCTACCGCGACTCCACCGCTGTGCTCGGCCCGCTGGCCACCTACGTGGAGCCGCACTGCTACGACCTGTGCGCCGCGCACGCCGGGCGGCTCACGGTTCCCCGGGGCTGGGATGTGGTCCGGCTGCCCGTCGAGCCGGACGACGCGGTCGCACCGGAGGCCGACGACTTGGAGGCGCTCGCCAACGCGGTCAGGGAGGCGGTCCTGCCGTCGTCGGGGACCGAACCGGTCGGCCAGGGGATCGAGGTTGGCCGGCGCGGCCATCTGCGGGTGCTGCGCTCGTCGCCGGAAGACCGGGGCGGGCACTAAGACCTGTCCCGACGGGCGGGCGCTCGCCGGCCGGGCCGGACGGGCCGGCCGGCTGCCAAGTCCGGTCCCCATGACCGTCGGCCACCACCGGCAGGCCGGTAGGCTCGTTGTCCACTGGGCGGACGGTTCCTTAGGCGGAATACGGGGAGGGGAAAGCCGAATGGGACAGTACGCGAGGATCTTCAAGGCATATGACATCCGCGGCGTCGTTCCCGACGAACTCGGCGAGGAGGTCGCGGAGGCTGTCGGGGCCGCGTTCGTGCGGCTGACCGGTGCCTCCCGCATCGTCACCGCTCACGACATGCGCACTTCCTCCCCGGCCCTGGCCGAAGCGGTCAGCCGGGGTGCGAGCGCTCAGGGCGCGGACGTCATCGCCGCCGGGCTCGGCTCGACGGACCTGCTCTACTACGCCAGTGGCAGCCTCGGCGTCCCGGGGGTGATGGTCACGGCCAGCCACAACCCGTCCAAGTACAACGGGATCAAGCTGTGCCGGGCGGCAGCCCGGCCGGTGGGGGCCGACTCGGGGCTGAACGAACTGCGTGACATGGTCTCCCAGGGCGTCCCCGCCTACGGCGGCCCCCGCGGCACCATCACCCCACGCGACCTGCTCCCTGGTTACGCCGGTCACCTGAAGTCACTGGTCGATCTGTCGCGGATCCGCCCGCTCACCGTGGCGGTGGACGCGGGTAACGGGATGGCCGGCCACACCGTGCCCAAGGTTTTCGAGGGGCTCCCGATCAGCGTGGTCCCGCTGTATTTCGAGCTGGACGGCACATTCCCGAACCATGAGGCGAATCCCATCGATCCGGCCAACCTGGCGGACCTGCAGCGCGCGGTGATCGAGTCGGGCGCCGACCTCGGTCTCGCCTTCGACGGTGACGCCGACCGGTGCTTCGTGGTGGACGAGCGCGGGGGACTCGTCCCGCCGTCCGTGCTGACAGCGCTGATCGCGGTCCGGGAGCTGGCGCGGGAGCCGGGCGCGGCGATCATCTATAACCTGATCAGTTCCCGGGCGGTCCCCGAGATCATCATCGAGCACGGCGGAAAGCCGGTGCGCACCCGGGTTGGCCACTCGTTCATCAAGGCACGGATGGCCGAGTCGGGCGCGGTGTTCGGCGGTGAGCATTCCGGGCATTTCTATTTCCGGGAATTCTGGTTCGCCGATTCGGGCATGCTGGCCGCCTTGCACGTACTCGCCGCGCTCGGGTCACAGGATGCGCCGCTGTCGCGGTTGCTGGGCAGTTACCGCAGGTACGTCGCGACCGGTGAGATCAACAGTGAGGTACGCGACCAGGACGCGGCGATGGACGAGGTCCGGCGGGCCTTCGCGACCCGCCCGGGAGTCACGCTCGACGATCTGGATGGTCTCACCGTCGACGGGGACGGGTGGTGGTTCAACCTCCGTCCGTCCAACACCGAGCCGTTGCTCCGGCTCAACGCCGAGGCGTCAGACGAGGCGGCCCTCGCCGCGCTGCGGGACGAGGTCCTGGGTATCGTCCGCGGCCCGGCGGGTTAGGCGCGTCCGTGCGAGTATCCCGTGTGATCGAGTATCCAGTGACCGGGTATCCGTACGATCGGACACCTGAGCTATCGGTCATCGTGGCGGGACCCGCCGTCCACGAACGCCTGCCCTGGCAGGCGGGAGGCCGCCCGCTCCAGCACCCCTGGGAGAGCCTGTGAACATCGACGAATGGCTGCTTGACCTCCTGGCTTGCCCGGCATGCCATGCTCCGCTCCGCGTCGACGACCCGGCCGGCGAGCTGGTCTGCACGAGTGAGACCTGCGGCCTTGCCTACCCGGTCCGGGACGACATCCCGGTTCTGCTGGTTGACGAGGCCCGCCACCCGGGGCAGGCCGGGTGACGGTGGACGCGCAAGAGCGCCTGGACACCATGGCGCTGCTGGCGGGCGCGGACCCGGCTGACATGCTCCGCCAGGTCGCCTCGTCGGCGGCGCAGGTCAGGACCGCTGTGCGGGCCACCCAGGAGGCGGATCTGGATGAGGTCATCGCCGCCGGGCGGCCGCGGGCGATCGTGGTCACCGGCATGGGGGGCTCCGGGGTGGCCGGTGATGTGCTCGCGGCCGTCTGCGGCCCTGGTTGCAAGGTGCAGGTCGCGGCGGTGCACGATTACCGGCTTCCCGCCTGGGTGGGCGCCGCCGACCTGGTGATAGCCGTCTCCTGCTCCGGCGGTACCGAGGAGACGATCTCCGCCGCGACCGCCGCGGTGCGCCGGGGCTGCCGCCTGATCGGGGTCGGGGGGGAGGGCTCGCCGCTGGCGATGATCGCCCAGCAAGCACGCGCCCCGTTCATCGGTGTTCAGTCGGCGGGCATGCCGCGGTCGACCCTGTGGGGGCTGTCGGTGCCGCTGGTGGTGATCGCGGGCCGGCTGGGCCTGCTCGAGACGGCGGCGGAGGATTACGAGGCCGCCGCCGCCGCACTGGAGCGGGTCTCGCACCTGTGCCGTCCCGACAGCGAGTCGTTCGTCAACCCCGCCAAGACGCTCGCGCTGGAGCTGTCAGGGACGCTGCCGATGATCTGGGGCACCTCCCCCCTCGCGGGCGTGGCCGCCTACCGGTTCGCCTGCCAGCTCAACGAGAACGCCAAGTACCCGGCGGTGGCCGGGGCCCTGCCCGAGGCCAATCACAACCAGGTGGTCACGTTCGACGGGCCGTTCGCGACCGGCCTGGACGGGGCCGGCCTGGACGGGGCCGGCCAGGACGGGGCCGGCCAGGACGGGCCGGGGGTCCCGCTGCGGCTCGTGCTGTTGCGGGACAGCCGTGAGCATCCGCAGGTGACGCGGCGCCGCGAGGAGTCGGCCCGGCTGGCGGCGCAGCGGGGTATCGGCGTCACCGAGCTGGCCGCCTCCGGCGGCGGGCCGCTGGAGCGCCTGGCGAGCCTGGTCCAGCTGATCGACTACGCGGCGGTCTATCTCGCCATCGCGTTGGGCATCGACCCGGGCCCGGTCGAGGCCATCCAGGAACTGAAGGCTCGCATCGCGTAGGAAGTGGTAGGTATCACCGGCAATTCCGGTCACGGGTCAGCTGGTCTGCGGGCCGTCCTGGCGGCGCTCGCCGCGAACCTGGGGATCGCGGTCACGAAGTTCGTCGCCTTCGCCGTCACCGGGTCGGCGTCGATGCTGGCCGAGTCCGTGCACTCGGTCGCCGACACCGCGAACCAGGCCCTGCTGCTGCTGGGGCGCCGCCGGGCGGCACGGGCCCAGACCGAGGAGCATCCGTTCGGGTTCGGCCGGGAGCGGTATTTCTACGCGTTCGTGGTGGCGGTGCTGCTCTTCACTGGCGGTGCCGTCTTCTCGGTCTACGAGGGCATTCACAAGATCACGCATCCGCAGCCGGTGCGGTCGCCCGCGGTCGCGTTCGTGGTGCTCGGCCTGTCCATCGTCATGGAGGGCTTTTCCCTGCGCACCGCGGTGCGGGAATCAAACCGGGTGCGGGGCCGGCGCAGCTGGCTCTCCTTCATCCGGCGGGCGAAGGCCCCGGAACTCCCCGTCGTCCTGCTGGAGGACATGGCTGCTCTGGTGGGGCTGGCATTCGCCACCGCGGGTGTGGCGCTCGCGGTGACCACCGGCAACGAGGTGTGGGACGGGGCCGGGTCGCTGGCGATCGGCGTGCTGCTCGCCTGCGTCGCGGTGATCCTGGCGGTGGAGATGAAGAGCCTGCTGATCGGCGAGTCCGCCGGCGCCGAGGTAGAGCGCGCGATCGTGGCCGCGCTGCAGGCCGGCGACGGGGTGGAGCGGGTGATCCACCTCCGGACCCTGCATATGGGCCCGGAGAGCTTGCTGGTGGCGGCGAAGATCGCGGTCCGCAAGACCGACCGGGCCGATGCGGTCGCGGCGGCGATCGACGCGGCCGAGCGGCGGGTCCGCGGCGCTGTGCCGATCGCTGAGATGATCTATCTTGAGCCCGATCTGTATCAGTCATCCCGTGCGGACGTGACCGATCCCGCGGTACGCGCGGTCCGCCGCCGGCCGCTACGGTGACAGCGGTACATCACAATCCGCCGGGCGCCAGGCCTGGAAGTCCCGGCCCAGAGGGGGACAGCGCCGTGCTCAGGCCCGAATACCCGGTCCGTACGGCCCGGCTTGCCCTCAGGCCGTTCACGCTGGATGACCTCGACGCCCTGTACGACTTCCACCGATTGCCCGAGGTCGCCCGCTACCTGTATCACGAGCCCCGGAACCGGGCGGAGGTCGGCGCCCTGCTGCGGGGGAAGATCGCGGCCAGCACCCTCACCGCCGACGGCAAGGCGCTCTGCCTGGCCGCTGAGCTGGCCGCAACCGGCCAGCTCGTTGGTGACTGCACCCTGTTCTGGCTGAGCCGGGCATATCAGCAGGGCGAGATCGGGTTCATCTTCCATCCCGCCTTCCACGGCCGCGGGCTCGCCACCGAGGCGGCGGGGGCCCTGCTGGGGCTGGGGTTCGGGGGCCTGGGGCTGCACCGGATCATCGGCCGGTGCGATGGCCGCAACCGCGGCTCAGCGCGGGTCATGGAGCGCAACGGGATGCGCCGCGAGGCGCACCTGGTCGAGAACGAGTTCGTCAAGGGCGAGTGGACCGACGAGCTCGTCTACGCGATCCTCCGGCGCGAGTGGGTGACCCCCGGCCAGGGTGGGTGACCCCCGGCCATCGTGGGTGACCTCCGGCCATCGTGGGTGACCTGCCCGGCTCACCGCCCCGGGCTGCTCGCGCCCCGGCCCGTTCGGTGCTCTGGCCGGCGTCCCGGCGAGAGGCTGAGCAGCCGCAGCGCCCGCTCCTTCTCGAACTCCAGGGCCCGGGCGGGCAGCGGGCCGATCCGCCCGATCCGGCGCCCGAGCTCGGCAACCTCGGCCCGGACGCCTGGTTCGGTCAGAACCCGCAGGCCGAACGCCAGTGCCGCGGGGCTGATGTCGTACCTCTGCTCGATTCCCAGCGCCAGGGAGACCGCGGCCAGGTCGTCCTCGCCGAACCGCCGGTGCCGGGAGCCGAGCCCGGGAAGCGGGCGGCGGACGGCTGGCAGCAGCCCGAGCAGGTCGCGATAGCGCAGCATCCGGGGCGAGGTGCCGAGCTGCTGGGCCGCTTCGGTGATGCGCATCTGATAAATCTAACATTCTTGTGTCAAGAACACCCCTAATCACGTGCGCCGGCGGCGTGCCGTCCCGTACCGTCGATGTGTTGCGCCACCGGAGAACCCCGCCCAGCGAAGGAGTGAACATGCCCACCGAGCCGGTTCCGTTCAAGGTCGCCGACCTTTCGCTCGCAGACTTCGGCCGCAAGGAGATCATGCTCGCCGAGCATGAGATGCCGGGCCTGATGGCGGTGCGGGACGAGTACGCGCAGGCACAGCCGCTGCGTGGGGCCAGGATCACCGGTTCGCTGCACATGACCATCCAGACGGCGGTCCTGATCGAGACGCTGGTCGCGCTCGGAGCCCAGGTGCGCTGGGCGAGCTGCAACATCTTCTCCACCCAGGATCACGCCGCCGCGGCGGTGGCCGTCGGGCCGGACGGAACCCCCGGGGCCCCCAAGGGCATCCCGGTCTTCGCCTGGAAGGGGGAGACCCTCCAGGAGTACTGGTGGTGCACCGATCAGGCACTGACCTGGCCGGGCGAGGACGGGCCGAACATGATCCTGGACGACGGCGGGGACGCCACGCTGCTCGTGCACCGGGGCGCCGCCTACGAGCAGGCAGGCGCGGTGCCGGCGGCCGCCGAGGACGACCCGGAGGAACTGGCCGTCGTCCTGGCGCTGCTGCGCGACAGCCTGGCCGCCCGCCCGGGCCGGTTCACCCGGATGGGGGCCGGCATCATCGGTGTCACCGAGGAGACCACCACCGGCGTGCACCGGCTCTACGAGATGGCCAGGGATGGCACCCTGCTGTTCCCCGCCATCAACGTGAACGACTCGGTCACCAAGTCCAAGTTCGACAACAAGTACGGCTGCCGGCATTCCCTCATCGACGGCATCAAGCGGGCCACCGACGTGCTCATCGGCGGGAAGGTCACGGTCGTCTGCGGGTACGGGGACGTGGGCAAGGGCTGCGCGGAGTCGCTGCGGGGCCAGGGCGCGCGGGTGATCATCACCGAGATCGACCCGATCTGCGCGCTGCAGGCGGCCATGGACGGGTTCCAGGTCACCACCCTGGACGACGTCGTCGCCACCGCGGACATCTTCGTCACCGCCACCGGCAACCGTGACGTCATCACGGCCGAGGACATGAGCCGGATGAAGCACCAGGCGATCGTGGGCAACATCGGGCACTTCGACAACGAGATCGACATGGCCGGGCTGGCCCGTACCCCCGGCGTGCGCCGGCAGAACATCAAGCCCCAGGTGGACGAGTGGCAGTTCCCCGACGGGCACTGCGTGATCGTGCTCTCGGAGGGCCGGCTGCTCAACCTGGGGAACGCGACCGGCCATCCGAGCTTCGTTATGTCCAATTCCTTCACCAACCAGGTGATCGCCCAGGTGGAGATGTACACCAGGCCCGGGGATTACCAGATTGGCGTGCACACCCTGCCCAAGCACCTCGACGAGAAGGTGGCACGGCTGCACCTGGCCGCGCTCGGCGTCACGCTCACCGAGCTGACCAAGGAGCAGGCCAGCTACCTCGGGATCCCGGTGGAAGGCCCCTACAAGGCCGAGCACTACCGCTACTGACCCGATGGCTGCCAACGCGGCCGGGGACGCGGGGAGCCCGCCCTCCGACATCACCGATCCCGGCCTCGCCGAGGCCGGGCGGACCCGGATTGAGTGGGCACAGCGTGGCATGCCGGTGCTGCGCCTGATCGCGGAGAGGTTCGCCGTGCAGCGGCCGTTCGACGGGCTCACCATCGCGGCCTGCCTGCATGTCACGGCCGAGACCGCGGGCCTGGTGAACGCGCTGCGGGCGGGCGGGGCGCGGGTCTTCCTGGCCGCTTCCAACCCGCTGTCCACCCAGGACGACGTGGCCGCCGCGCTCGCCACCGGCGGCGCGGCGGCGGTGTTCGCCCGGGCCGGGGTGGACCGGCTCACCTACGACGATCACATCCACCGGGCGCTCGACGCCGGGCCCGGTGGCCCCGACCTGGTCGTGGACGACGGCGGCGACCTGGTGAACACGCTTCACGCACAGCGCCCGGAGCTGCTCGCCGCCGTCCGCGGCGGCTGCGAGTCCACCGCCACCGGGGTGATCAGGCTGCGCCGGATGGCCGACGAGGGGGCGCTGGCCTTCCCGATGGTGGCTACGGACGCGACGACCACCAAGCGCATGTTCGACAACACCTGTGGCACCGGGCAGTCCGTCGTCGACGGCGTGCTGCGGGCCACCAACGTCCTGCTGGCCGGCCGGGTCGTGGTGGTGGCCGGTTACGGGGCCTGCGGCCGGGGCATCGCCGCGGCCGCCCGCGGGCTCGGCGCACAGGTGGTGGTCACCGAGGTCGACCCGGTGCGGGCGCTGGAGGCGGTCCTGGCCGGCTTCCGGGTGCTCCCGATGGCAGATGCGGCCCCGGCGGGCGAGGTGTTCGTCACCGCCACCGGGTCCCGCGACGTGATCACGGGCGGGCACCTGCCCGCGCTGCGGGACGGCGCGATCCTGGCCAACGCCGGCCACTTCGACGTGGAGATCGACGTCCGCGCGCTGGCGGAAGCGGCGGTCAAGGTCACCCGCGACGTCCGGCCGCACACCGACGAGTACCTGCTCGCCGACGGCCGGCGGCTGCTGCTGCTCGCGGAGGGCCGGGTCGTGAACCTCGTCGCCGCGGAGGGCAACCCGCCCCAGGTGATGGACGTGTCGTTCGCCGGGCAGGCGCTGGTGCTCGGCTGGCTGGCCGCTGGCGGGGCGGCCCTGCCCGCGGGGGTGCACGCAGTGCCTTCCGAGATCGACGAGCAGGTCGCCCGGCTGACGCTGGAATCCTCCGGGGCGCGGATCGATGTCCTGACCCCCGCCCAGCAGGAGTACCTGAACTCCTGGCGGCCCGGCGCCTAGCCCGTGCCGCCCGCCCGTGCCGCCCGCCCGTGCCGCCCGGCCGGACCGCCTGATCTCCTGGCGGCGGCTTCGGATTGTCCACGGCCTGCCCTGGTCAAAGCCGGGTGTCACATCGGCTGGTCCCGCGGTGCTTAGCTGATGGGAGAGGGGTGAGAATGGACACCAGCTTCATGGCCCGTCTGGGATCGCCGCCGCCGCAGGCCTCGCTGTCCGGCTTCGAGCGGTTCTTCCGTGAGCAGTATCCCGCCGTCGTGCGCATCGCCTTCGGCGTCGTCGGCGATGCCCAAGCGGCCCAGGATGTCGCCCAGGACGTCTTCATCTCCGCGTTCAAGCGCTTCCCCGATCCAGCGGAATCCGATCACGCCTGCGCCTGGGTGCGGGTCGCGGCGGCGCACACCGCCCTGAACGCGATCCGCAGCGAGCGCCGCCGCGACCTCCGCCAGCAGCTGTCGGGCGCTGAGGTGTCGCCCATGGGGCCGGAGGAGACGGTGCTGGACCGGGAGTTCCGGACCGAGGTCAGGCGGGCGCTGTCCCGCCTGCCCCGGCGGGCCGCGACCGTACTCGCGCTGCGGCACAACGGCCTGAGTTACGCCGAGGTAGCCGAGGCCATGAACGTCAAGGTGGGGCACGTCGGCACGATGCTCCGCCGGGCGGAATCAGCACTACGCAAGGAGCTGCAGCATGCCTCACGTGTCTAGCCCGGTCCTGCGCCGGCTGGTGGACGAGCCGATGGCCGTCCCGGACCGCGCCAGGCGCCATCTCGCCGGCTGCGACCGCTGCCAGGCGGAGAGCGCCGAGATCGCGGGGAATGCCGCCGCCGCCGCGCGGCTGCTCGAGGCGCCCCGCGAGATCTCCGACCTGGACCTGGAGTGGATCCTGCTGTCCGAACGGCTCCGGCCGGACGCGGGCCGGCGCCCGGCGATCAGGAACCCGTGGCGGATGCCGCGGCGCCTCGCCAACGCCTCGCTCGGTACCAGCACCGCGGTCGCCGCGGCCGTGCTCGCCGTCGGAGTCGGCGCGGCCGCCGCTCTCACGAGCGTCTACGCCCCGACCCGGGTCGCACCGGTGCCGGTCACCCGGAACGATGTGCAGGCCATCGAGAACCTCACCGGCTTCACCGCCTCCCAGCTGTCCGGGGGCCTGCCGCCGTCAGGCTCCAGGAAGCTGGCCTTCGGCGACCTGACCTGGACCACCGCAGGCCGGGCCCAGGAGGTGAGCTCGATCGCCCGCGCCAGCGCGCTGACGCACCTGGCCTACTCGGCCCCCGGCGCGCTGCCCGTGGGCGTGGGGCCGCCCACCGCTGTCGTGGTCCAGCCCCAGGTCACGGCCACCGTGCACGTCAGCCAGCAGGCCGGCCCGGGCATCGCAGGAAGCACCCTGGAGATCACCGGCGGACCGGCGATGGTGGTCCTGTACGGTAGCCGCCCGGGCCGGACCGGCCTGCCCACCCTCGCCATCGCCGTCATGCAGAGGCCGACGGCGTCCGCGACCGGAGCGACCGCCCGTCAGCTGGAGACGTTCCTGCTCTCGCGGGGAGGCCTGCCCTCCGGCCTGGCCCGGGAACTGCGGCTGATCGGCAATCCGCGCACGACCTTGCCGGTGCCGGTCCCCGCGGGGATGTCGGCGCGGCAGCTGAAGATCGGCGGGGCTCCGGCGGTGCTCGTCACCGGGCCGTCCGCCGCGGCATCGGGAGTGATCTGGGAGAACCGGGACGGCGTCGTGCACGGAGTCGGTGGCCTGCTGGACGCCGAGGACATCCTCAATGTCGCCCGCCAGATCGGCTGAGGCCGCGGCCGTGGCCGGCCGTGTCACGGGCAGCCCCGGCGCCTGCATACCGGCGCCGGGGTCGCCGGCCATCCATGCCATGGAACTGCGCAAGCGCTACGGCCGCACTGTCGCGCTGGCGGGCCTGTCGATGACCGTCGAACGCGGCGAGGTCTTCGGCTTCCTCGGCCCGAACGGGGCGGGCAAGACCACCGCGGTCAAGCTGCTGCTCGGCCTGGTCCGGCCGACCGGCGGCGAAGCCATGGTCCTGGGCGCGCCCGCCGGGGACCTGGAGACCCGGCGGCGGATCGGCTACCTGCCCGAACTGTTCCGGTACCAGAGCTGGCTGACCGCGCGTGAGGTGCTGGTCCTGCACTGCCGCCTGCGGCAGCTGCCCCGGCCGCGCCGGGCCCGCGCGGTGGACGATGCGTTGCAGGCCGTCGGCCTGTCCGGCCGGGGCGACGACAAGGTCGGCACGTTCTCCAAGGGCATGCAGCAGCGGCTCGGCCTGGGTGTGGCGCTGCTCGGGGAGCCCGAGCTGGCCGTGCTCGACGAGCCGACCAGCGCCCTGGACCCGGTCGGGCGGCACCAGGTGCGGACGATCATCCGCGAGCTGCGTGACCGCGGCACCACGGTCTTCCTCAACACCCATCTGCTGGCGGAAGCCGAGCACGTCTGCGACCGGGTGGCGATCATCAGCCACGGCCGGGCGGTCGCCACCGGGACGCTCGGCGAGCTGAAAGACCCCAGGCCCGGCGTCCGGCTGCGGGTGGGCGGCCTGGCCGTGGGCTGGTGGCAGTCGCTGGCCGGGTTCGGCCGCTGGACGCGGCAGGGGGACTGGCTGCTGGTCGAGGACGTGGCGGCCGGGCGGGTGCCGGAACTGGTCGGCGCCATCGTCGCGCTGGGCGGGCAGGTCGAGGCGGTCGTGCCGGAGCGGCAGAGCCTCGAAGAGCGCTTCCTCGAGCTGCTGGAGGAGACGTGAACGCGGTCTGGACGATCGCCTCGCTCACCATGCGGGAGGCGGTCCGGCGCCGGCTCGTGGCCGCCTTCGCGGTCATTTCCGTGGTCCTGGTGAGCGTGAGCGGCTGGGGCTTCTACCTGCTCCGTCACAGCGCCGGTTTCACCTCGGGCGAGACCCACATAGCCGTGCCCGAGGCGGTCATCCTGTTCATGTTCATGTTCAGCTTCGTGGTCGCGCTCAGCGCGTCGGCCATCGCCTCCCCGGCGATCTCCGGCGAGATCGATTCCGGCGTCCTGCAGACCGTGGTCGCCCGGCCCGTCCGGCGCAGCGCGGTGCTGCTCGGCAAGTGGCTGGGGCTGGTTGGCCTGCTCGCCGCGTACACCGCGATCGTGTCCGGCCTGCAGATCGCCGTCGTGTACTGGGCCAGCGGCTTTGTCGCACCCGACCCGGCCGCCGCGGCCGCGTTCGTGTTCGCCGAGGGCGTCGTCCTGCTGACCCTGGTGCTGCTGCTCAGCACCCGGCTGTCGACGCTCGCCGCCGGGGTGATCGGTGTGGCCGTGTTCGGCATCGCCTGGCTCGCGGGCGTGGTCGGGTCCCTGGGCGCGGTTTTCGGCATCCACGCCATGAGCACCGCGAGCCGGATCAGCCAGTACCTGCTGCCCACCGACGGGCTGTGGCACGGAGCCATCTACTATCTCGAGCCCGCGTCGATGATCCCCCGGCAGCTCGCCGGGCCGTCCGGGGTGCAGGGGGATCCGTTCTACGCCTCCGCCGCCCCGTCCTGGCCGTACCTGGCCTGGGCGGCCATCTGGCTCGCACTCGTCCTCGTGCTCAGCCTGGTCAGCTTCGAGCGGCGCGAGCTGTAGGCAGATTTCCCGCGGCCACCCCGGAAATCATCATCATGGAACCGGGGGTCGGCTGGGTCGTTCCCCGGGCCCCTGCCCCGCGCGCGCGTAGCGGCGGATCCGCTGCTCCCGGGCGCGGGTGAGGACGATCATCGCGATCCCGCCGCCGAACAGGATCAGCCAGAAGTTGATCAGCCGGTAGGCGAGCACGGCGGTCAGCGCTCTGGCCGTGGTCAGCCCGGCCGCCACCAGGGCGGCGGTAAGGGTCAGCTCCACCAGGCCGAACCCGCCCGGCGTGACCCCGGTGCTGCCGACCGCGGCGCCGGCGCCGTAGGCGAGAACGAGGCCGCGCCACGGGATCGGTTCCCCGGTCGCGTGGATCGCGCAGGCGAGGCAGGCGCAGTCGGCCAGCCAGTTGACCGCGGCCAGCCCGAACACCTCCGCGTACTGCGGCCACCGGAGCTTGATGCTGGCCAGCCGGGTGAGGAACTCATCGAGCGCGGCCGGGTCGAGCCCCGGTTTGCGGAGCACCCGCCGGGCGAGCGGGACCAGCGAGGCCAGGGCCCTGTTCGCGACCGCCCGCGCCCGCGGGTACCGCAGCGCCAGCAGGACGGTCAGCGCCGGCAGCGCGAACACCGCGGCCACGGCGAAACCGGCCACCGTGACCAGCGGCGCCCCGCCGGCGAACGCGCCCGCGATCAGGATGAGCGCCAGCGCCGAGGACGACGCGATCGCCGAGATCCCCAGCGCCCAGCCGGTGAGCGCGGGGTCGAGGCCGCGGCGGCGGAACTGCTGGTAGGAGAAGACGGCGGCCAGCTGGGCGCCGGCGAACGGCACCGCCATGGACAGCGCGTTGCCGGCGTAGGTGATTGCCATCACCGAGCCGAAGCCGGCCTGGTGCCCGTCCGCGCGCAGCAGCCGCCGGCGGCTCAGCCCGAAGGCGGTCAGCGACACGGCCTCGAAGAGGATGGCCAGCGCGAACCAGCGGAAGTCGAGGTCGCCCAGCGCACCCAGCGACTCGCCGAGCGTGTGCCGGTTGGCCACCACCACCCAGACCATCGCGCCGACCGCGAGGATCGCCACCCCGATCCGCAGCCAGCGACGACGCCGGGCCGGCCGTACCTGGGCTGCTCGGTCCGGCGCTGGCAGATCCGGCGCTGCCTGGTCCGGCGTTGCCTGGTCCGGCGTTGCCTGGTCCGGCGTTGCCTGGTCCGGCGTTGCCTGGTCCGGCGTTGCCTGGTCCGGCGTTGCCTGGTCCGGCGTTGCCTGGTCTGCGGCTGCCTGATCCGGGGCCGCCCGATCCGGGGCCGGAGGCCCGGGCGCGGGTGTCATCGGCCCGCCCCGGGGCGCGGCCGCCGCGGCGCCGGTTTCAAGCTCGCCCACCTCCGGTCCGGCGGGGCGGTGCGGGTCGGGCATGAATGACATCCTCGGCAGGTGGGCTGGGCGCCGCGGGTCCGGGTCACCGGATCCGCTGGCTTACTGCGGCGGCACGAACCCGGTGCCTGCGGCGGGCGGGCTGGTCGGCTCACCCGGCTGTGATCCCTCACCTTCCCAGGCTGCCCCCATCCATTCCGTTGTCGGTACCTGCGGGGACCCGGGAGGAGCCCACCCGGGCGTGGGAGGCGGCACCGGCAGCGGAGCCGGCCCGGACGCGCTCGCCGCCATCAGCCTGGCGTGTTCGCGCCGGTGCCGCTCGGCCAGCACCGCACCCAGGTAGGCGGCTGGCGGCGTCCCGGGTGGCGGCGGCGGGCTGACCTGTGCCCGGACGGCCGCGGCGATCCGCTCGCCCAGCTCGGCCCGGGCGCCGGGGGTGAGCTCGGGCAGGCGGCCGAGGTAGCGGCGCGCCATGGCCGCCGTCTGGTCGGTCAGCCCGGACAACTCCAGGCCGGAGGCCCAGGCGGCAAGCTCGGGCGGCATCACGGGGTGCATCGGCGCCGGTCCCCGCCGGGTAGGCAGCCGCTGCTGGATGACGAAGGTGCCGGCGAAGACGTCGCCGAGACGCTTTCCCTTGGCCGAAAGCAGGGAGGAGATGAGGGCGGGGACCCCGATGAACGGGAACAGCCAGAAGTCCACCACCGTGGCGAGCCCGCGGACCAGCGCCTGCCGGAAACGCTCGGGGCCGCCGTCGTCGCTGACCACCCGCAGGCCGAGCGCGTACTTGCCGGGTGAGCGGCCCCGGGTCGCCGTCTCCCAGATGATCGGGTAACCCACGATGGCCGCGACGGTGACCGTGATCACGATGGCGGCGACCGCGGCCTCGTTCATACCGTGGTGCGCCGCGCTCAGCCCGACGATGGTGAGCAGGATGAAGATCAGGACGAGCTGGATCGCCAGGTCGATGCCGAGGGCGAGCAGGCGGCTGGGGAACCGGGCGCACGGCACCTCGAGGACGACGGCCTCGCCGGTGACGATGTCGGCCACGCTATCTCCCAGTCCCATCCCGTCTGCGGCCAAGGCTAGGGCATGTCTGGAAGTAGTCTCCTGCCGTGGACGTCGACGCCTACGTGGCCGCGCACGAGCCCGAGTGGAAGCGGCTGGACGCGCTCGTCAAGCGGCGGCGCAGGCTGACCGGCGATGAGGTCGACGAGCTGGTCACCCTCTACCAGCGGACCACCACCCACCTGTCCGCGGCGCGCTCGTCCGCGCACGACCCGGCCCTGGTGGCCGTGCTGTCCGCCCGGGTCGCGCGGGCGCGGGCCGCCGTCACCGGCACGCATGCGGCGCAATGGGGCATTGTCGGGCATTTCGCACTGGTCTCGTTTCCCGCGATGGCCTACCGCGCCCGCTGGTGGTGGCTTGGCACGGCCGCGGGCTCGCTGGCGGTCGCCCTCGTCATCGGCTGGTGGGTCGCCCGGTCGCCGCAGGTGCAGGCGGCTCTGCTGCCCCATGCGCAGGTCCGCCAGCTGGTGAACCACCAGTTCCAGGGTTACTACTCGCAGTACGCCGCCCCCGCCTTCGCTGCCAAGGTATGGACCAACAATGCCTGGGTGGCGGCCGAGTCGCTGATCTTCGGGATCCTGCTCGGGCTGCCCACGCTCCTGGTCCTGTTCGAGAACGCCTCGAACCTCGGTGTCGCGGGGGCCCTGATGATCGTCCACGGCAAGGGCGTCCTGTTCTTCGCGCTCATCCTCCCGCACGGGATGCTGGAGCTGTCGGCCGTGTTCCTCGCGGCAGCCACCGGCCTGCGGCTGGGATGGACGGTGATCGACCCGGGCCCGCGGCCACGCGGCCGGGCGCTCGCCGAGGAGGGGCGCGCGGCCGTCACCGTCGCGCTCGGGCTGGTCGCCGTCCTGCTCGTCTCCGGCGTGATCGAGGCCTTCGTCACTCCGTCGCACCTTCCAGCCTGGGCGCGGATCATGATCGGCGTGGCCGCCGAGGCCACCTTCCTCGGTTACGTCATCATCCTGGGCCGCCGCGCTGAGGCGGCCGGGCTGTCCGCCGACATCGCCGATGCCCCCGAGGTGGTGCCGGTCACCGGCTGAGCGGCCGGCCGGCGCCGGCCCGGAGGTCCGTGCCCGGGCCCGCGCCGCGCGGGTCACAGCCTGCCGGCCGCCTTCAGTTCCAGGTAGGCATCGGCGAGCACGGCCGGCAGCCGGTCCGGCGGCGCGTCCACCACCTGTGCGCCGTGCCGCTGGAGCAGGGCCGAGACCCGCCGCCGGCCCGACCGGGCTTGTTCCGCCGCGGCCGCGCCGTACACCTGGGCGGCGTCGGCCCGGCCGGAAGCCATCTCGGCCAGCGCCGGATCGGCCACCGCCGCGACGAGCACCTGGTTCCGCGCGGCCAGCAGCGGGAGCCTGGGCAGCATGCCCTCTTCCACCGCGGCCGGGTTGAGGTCGGTCAGCAGGACGATCAGGCTGCGGTGACGGGCGGTGGTAAGGGCGGCGCTGGCAAGGGCGGCGGCGTCGGTCTCCACCAGTTCGGGCTCGATGACAGCCATCGCTTCCGAGACAGACGACAGAACTGCCGAACGCGGCGCGCCTACGACTCTCGCCCGGATACGCCGGTCGAATGCCAGGAAATCAACCCGGTCTCCTGCCCGCGAGGCCAGCGCGGTGAGCAGGAGCGCCGCGTCCATGGAGGTGTCCAGCCGGGGCGTGCCCGCGACCCGGCCCGCCGACGTGCGCCCGGTGTCGAGCACGATGAGGATGCGCCGGTCACGTTCGGGCCGCCAGGTGCGCACCATGACGTCGCCCCGGCGCGCGGTGGCGCGCCAGTCGATGGACCGCACGTCGTCGCCGATGACGTACTCGCGCAGGGAGTCGAACTCGCTGCCCTGGCCGCGCAGCAGTGCCCGGTGCTGACCGTCGAGCTGGCGCAGGCGGGACAGTTTCTCCGGCAGGTGGCGGCGGCTGCCGAACGGCGGCAGAACCCGGACCGTCCACGGGGCCGGCCGCCCGGCCTGGCGCGCGGCGAGCCCGAACGGCCCCAGTGAGCGGATCGTGACCGTGGCCGCCGCCTTGTCGCCGCGCCGGCCGGGGGTGAGGGTGGTGGTCAGGGTGAGCCGGCCTCCCGCGGGTATGCGGACGCGCACATGGTGCGGGGCCGCCCCGGCGCTGGGCTGCCAGGCGTCGCGGACGTCGCCGCGCAACGTCCTGCGGCCGGGGTTGGCGACCGTCAGCGTCACCGGCACGCTCTGGCCCAGCAGGACCTTGGTTTCCCCGGCCCGCGACATCAGCAGCGGGCGGACCGGGGCGGCCAGGACGAGGTCGGCGGTGATGACAGCCAGCAGCAGTCCGTTGACGGCAAACAGCGCGGCCACATCACGGGCCGCCAGGATCACCAGCGTGCCGGTCAGGGCCGCGAGAGCTGCCCGTCCGGTCAGGGTCACCGGGGCGGCCGGACGGAGAGCGCGGACGTGGGCCAGCGGGGCGGCCGGACGGAGAGCGCGGACGTGGGCCAGCGGGGCGGCCGGACGGAGAGCGCGGATGTGGGCCAGCGGGGCGTCATCGCGGTACCGGAACCGAGGCGAGCACCGCTTCGAGGACGCCGTCAGCCGTTGCGCCTTCAAGTTCGGCTTCGGGCCGCAACTGCACCCGGTGCCGCAGGGCCGGCCGGGCCAGCGCCTTGACGTCGTCGGGTATCACATAGTCCCGCCCGGCCAGCCAGGCCCAGGCCCGGCTGGTCGCCTGCAGCGCCGTCGCACCGCGGGGGGACACGCCCAGCCGCAGCGACGGGGACTGCCGGGTAGCCCGGGCCAGGTCCACGATGTAGCCGGTGACCGCGGGCGCGATCCGGACTCCGCGCACGGCCGCCCTGGCCGCCGCGAGGTCGGCCGCACCGGCGACCGGCCTGATCCCGGCCGCGCCGAGATCACCGGGATCGAACCCGCCCGCATGCCGGGCGAGGACCGCGATCTCCTCGTCGCGCGCGGGCACCTGCACGGCCAGCTTGACCAGGAACCGGTCGAGCTGTGCCTCGGGCAGCGGGTAGGTCCCCTCGTATTCGATGGGGTTCTGGGTGGCGGCGACGAGGAACGGCTCCGGCAGCGGACGCGGTATCCCCTCCACCGAGACCTGGCGTTCCTCCATCGCCTCCAGCAGCGCGGCCTGGGTCTTGGGCGGGGTCCGGTTGACCTCGTCGGCGAGCAGCAGGTTGGTGAAGACCGGGCCCTCACGGAACTGGAACTGGGCCGTCTTCGCGTCGTAGACCAGCGAGCCGGTCACGTCGCCGGGCATGAGGTCGGCGGTGAACTGCACCCGGGTGCTACGCAGCGACAGCGCCCCGGCGAGCGAGCGGACCAGCAGCGTCTTGGCCACCCCGGGAACACCTTCCAGCAGGACGTGGCCCCGGCAGAGCAGGCAGATGACCAGTCCGGTGATCACCGAGTCCTGGCCGACGACGGCCTTGCCGACCTCCAGCCGCACCGCTTCGAGCGCGGCCCGCGGATCCCCGCCCCCGGCCGGTGCCGTAGCTGGCACCGGCGCGGGCGAGGGTGAGGGCGCGGGCGCGGGCCCGGATGCGGGCACCGCGGCGGGCGGGACAGGGCCCGCGGGATCCAGCCCGGTGACGGGCGGGTATTCGGCAGTCACGGGGTGAGCACCTGTCCTTCCAGGTCGTCAAGGTCAGTGGCGAGCTTCACGAGCGCCGCGTCGTCACCGGGAACCGGCCCGAACAGCATCGCCCGGATCTCGTCCGCGCCGCGCCCGGTTCGGTCGGCCAGTTCCTGGCAGATCACCTCCGGCGATGTCGCCTGTGGCAGCCCGGTGCGGGTGGTGAGCCGCGCCGCCGAGGCGGCACGCAGGGCGGCGGCAGCGCGGTCACGGGCGCGCCGGGACCGGTACAGCCTGCCGTGCCCTTCCACCGTCTCACTGGCGCGGACGACGACCGGCAGCGGCTCGAAGACCAGCGGGCCGAACCGCCGCATCCGCCAGAGGGCGGCCAGCACCAGCGCCACGGCGAGTTCGGCGGCCAGCAGGTAGAAGGGCTCCGGGATCAGGCCGGGGACCGACCGCTGCCCCGGCCCGGCGCTGGTCACGGGCCCGGGCACGAGCCAGACGACGCGCGAATCGCCGGCCAGCAGGTTGAGCGCGAGCGCGGCGTTGCCACCGAGGCCCAGGTCACGGTTGGTGAGCGGCGCACCGGTGCCGAGCACGGTGATGACGCGGCCGCCGCGCGCGTAGCGGACCAGGGACGCGTACCCGGTCCGCGGCGGCGCGCCCGCGCCCACGGTCCCGCCCGGGCCGCGGATGGGTGCGGCGCGGCTCACCGGGTAACAGCGCCACGCGCCCCGCGCCACCGAACGCAGCAGCAGCCCACCCATGTCGGCCGTGCCCGCCAGCCGGGCGCCCGGCCAGCCGCACCGCGGTGGGCGGCTCCGTACGGGCACCTGGGCGGCCAGCGTGACACCGGGAGCCAGGGCGCCGAGGACGTGCGGGCCGGGTGCGACGATCAGCAGGTCGGCGCGGGCCACCGCGAGCATCCGGAGCGATGAGGGGGCGACCAGGCCGGGGTTGGTGATGACAAGAGCCGTGCGCTGTCCCTTCGACTGCGCCAGCGCCGCGGCCACCGTTCCGGCCGTGGCGGAGTTCTGACCCTGCCCGGCCAGGAGTGCCGCGAGCGCATGGGTGCCGGCCGGGCCGACGTCCCGCGGATCGAGCGGCCCGCTGACGGCGGGCCCTGCCTGCAGCATCGCGATCACTACCCCGCCCACCAGGATGAGCGCCACCAGCGCGGCCGGCGCCCGCCACCGGCGCCACCCGGGGGTGCCCGCCGGGCTGCGAGTCCGGGCCGGGCCGCCGGATCCGGCTGATACGCCGGGCCCGGCCGGGACACCCGGGCCGCCACCCGGTCTTGCCTCGCCGGTCACCGCGGTCACGACGCCAGGCCGCCGGTCGTCGCCGGGGTGGTGCCCACTGCTGCGGACCTGCTCATCCGGGGCGCACTCGCCGTGATCCGCCGGTCGAGCTCACTGAGCCGCTCGTAGGCGGCCCGGCTCCCCGGGCGCTGGCCGTAGCAGACCTCGTCGAAGAGCCGTGCTGCGTCCCGCAGGGCGTCCGCGTGCGCGATGAGCACCTGGCCGGCTTCGGCGGCGAACTCGTCGGCGGTACGGCCAGCCCGCGGCGGGAGCACCCCCCGCTCCTCGAGTTCGGCCGCGATCGCGCGCACGCATTCGATGATCGCGGCCGCGTAGTCGCCGGTGCCCGCGAGGCGCCCCGCGATCTGCCGGTGCTGCCGGGCGGTGCGCGCTTCCCCCTCAGCGGTCAGCGGCCCGGAACCCCGGTGCGTCCGGGCGACCGGGCCGATCCAGGTCAGCAGGCCGGCGGCCAGGATCACGGCGAGAGCGGCCAGGGCGATGAGCCCCCACCATCCGCCAGGCACCGCGTCGCTGGCGGCACGGAAGAGGTGGCTGATGAAGACGCCGGCCGCCGCGGTGATGCGCTGGGTCAGCGAGATGTGCCGGTGGTATTCCGGTTTGGACAGTTCCGTGCGTGCGAGCCGCTGCGCCGTCTTCCTGCCGATGCCCGGGTCGCCCGGCCTCCCGCCGGCCGTCGCGGCGAGGATGGCTGGGACGGGGCCGTGGGCGGCGGTCACCACGCTGGCGGAGCGCCCGCGGCCGGTGGTGAGGGCCCGCCCGCCGGCCCTGGCCCGCCGGCCCTGGCCCGCCCGCCGGGCTGGCTGGCCCGGCCTGTTCCGCTGGGCTGGATGGGCGCCACACGGTGGCGAATTCGTCACCGGATGCCTGGCCGCCGCCGGTGGCGGTCTGCAGGACCAGGTCAAGACCTTCCCGGCGCATCCGCAGGTCAACGTAGAGCAGGACGGTGACGCCGGCCGAGATGGGCTGGGTGATGGCGCCCGCGATGATGCTGCCGATGGCGCCGATGATCAAGCTGGCCACGCCCGGCCGCACCGCCTGCGCGAAGGGGCCGGAGCTATGGGAAAAGGCCGCCGAGATGATGGTGAAGGGCAGCCGCAGCACCGATGAGGCGACGAAGACGATGAGCGTGGCGAGCAGCAGGATGCCAAACACCCGCCAGAAGCTGCTGCGCACGAGCCGCCAGGACCGGCCCAGCGCCTGACCGGGTCGCCGGCGTTCCAGCACCACCGCCGCGGCCGACATGCTGAACATGGCCCAGAACCAGGCATCGAGCACGATCGAAGCGACGCCACCGAAGATGCCCACGACAGCGAGCAGCAGGCCCGGCGCGCCGCTGACCCCCAGCAGGATCAGCACCACGATGAGCCCTACCCAGGGGCCGGCGAGGGCAAGCCCGGCGAGCACCGTCGCGCCGAGCAGTGCAGGCAGCCGGGGGAGCATGATGTGCCAGGCCTCCCCGGCGCTGATCCGGTGGCCAAGCACGGCGTGGCCGATCACGGCCGTCAGCATGCCGGTCAGCAGGATCTGGACGATGAATGCCAGGACGACGGCAGTGAGGCCGCTGGGCGCAGCGACCGCGAGCGTCCCGGCAACCTGCGCGCCGGTCAGCGTCTGGCCCGATCCCGTGTTCAGCCCCAGCCGGGATATCAGGAAGAATTCCAGGCTCGTCGTGACGACGCCGGAGATGGTGAGCACGACGGCGGCGATGCCGAGGGTGGCCTTCGGGTTGCGCCGGATGGACGTGAACGCGCCATCGAGGATCTCGCCGACCGCGATCGGCCGCAACGGAATCACGCCGGGCTTGGGGGCCTGCGGGGGCGGGGCCCACCCGCCGGGTGGGGGGCCATAGCCGGTTCCCGGTCCGGCCTGCCCGTAGCCGGGTGCCTGCCCGGGTCCGGCTTGCCCGTAGCCGGGTGCCTGCCCGGGTCCGGCTTGCCCGTAGCCGGGTGCTTGCCCGTAGCCGGTCTGCCCGGGTCCGGCCTGCCCGTAGCCGGTGCCTGGCGGACCGTAGCCGGTTCCCGGCGGACCGTAGCCGGTTCCCGGCGGACCGTAGCCGGTTCCCGGCGGGGCCTGACCAAACTCGCCCGGCTGGCTGCCCGGGGGAAACCACGGCTGAGGGGGCTCTCCTTGCCCCTGATCCTGGTCCCCGGCTTCGCCCGCGCCCGACGACGGGGTGTCTGTCATATTTCTCCTTACCGTCCTGGCGCTGGGCCAGCACCAGGATGCTCCCCCCGCTGGCGCCCATACTCGCATGAAGGGCCAGGCAGACGCACCCGCGTCCCGGCCCGGCCGGGGTCGACCCACGACGCGGGGGTGACGCACACTCATGAGGTGGACACATCGGCGCTGCGCTGGCTTGACCGGCCGGACGGGCCGGCCGTCGTACTGCTCGACCAGACGCGGCTACCGGCCGAAGAAATCTATCTGACCTGCACGGATGTCGCTTCCCTCGTGGACGCGATCGGCAGGCTGGTGGTACGCGGGGCGCCGTTGCTGGGGCTGGCGGGGGCATTCGGTGTGGCCCTCGCCGCGTACCGGGGCGACGATGTGGCGCAAGCGGCGGCCGCGCTCGCCCAGGCCCGGCCGACCGCGGTCAACCTCGGCTGGGGTGCCAGGCGCGCCTTGGCCACCTACCAGGCCGCCCGGCGGGGGGCACCCGCGAACCCGGCAACCGCCAACCCGGATGCGCAACGGATTGCGGCGCGGGCCGCCCTAGCCGAAGCCCGCTCGATTGCCGCGGAGGATGCCGCCGCGAGCGCGGCCATCGCGTCGAACGGGCTTGGCCTCGTCCCGGACGGTGCCCGGATCCTGACCCACTGCAATACCGGCGCCCTGGTGTCGGCCGGCGAGGGGACCGCGTTCGCGATCATCCTCGCGGCGCACCGGGCCGGGAGGCTGGCCAGGCTCTGGGTGGACGAGACCCGGCCGCTGCTGCAGGGCGCGCGGCTGACCGCGTACGAGGCTCGGCGCGCCGGCATGCCTTACGCCGTGCTTGCCGACGCGGCGGCGGCGTCGCTGATGGCGGCCGGGGAGGTGGACATGGTCATCACCGGTGCCGACCGGATCGCCGCCGACGGCAGTGTGGCCAACAAGGTCGGCACCTACGGCCTCGCCGTGCTGGCCAGCCATCATGGCGTGCCCTTCGTCGTGGCCGCCCCGCTTTCCACGGTGGACTTCAGCGCCACCGGCGGCGCGGCGATCGTCGTCGAGCACCGCGCGGCGGAAGAGGTGACTTTCTTCGCCGGCGCGCCGGTATCCCCGGCCGGAAGCAGCGCCTACAACCCGGCCTTCGATGTGACTCCCGCCGCCCTCGTTACCGCGCTGGTGACCGAAACCGGGATAGCGCAGCCGGTCAATGCGGGTACGCTGCAGCGTCTGGGTGCTACGCCGCCCATCCGAGTGACTGCCCCCGCCGGCGTTTCCGTGGAACTATGAGGCCTATGAAAGGACGCGTGCTGGTCGTCGATGATGACGCCGCCCTCTCCGAGATGCTCGGCATCATGCTTCGCGGTGAGGGGTTCGAGCCCACGTTTGTAGCCGACGGGGATCACGCCATGCAGGCGTTCCGCGAGACGCATCCCGACTTGGTGCTGCTTGACCTGATGCTGCCCGGTGTGGATGGCATCGATGTCTGCCGCCAGATCCGCACCGAGTCCGGTGTCCCGATCGTGATGCTGACCGCGAAGAGCGACACCGTGGACGTGGTCCTTGGGCTGGAATCCGGTGCCGACGACTACATCTTGAAGCCATTCAAGTCGAAGGAACTGATTGCCCGTGTTCGTGCCCGGCTGCGGCGGACCGACGATCCGGCACCGGAGATGCTGCAGATCGTTGACGTCTCCATCGACGTGGCGGGGCATTCGGTGAAACGCGGCGGTGAGCAGGTGAACCTCACCCCGCTGGAGTTCGATCTGCTGGTAGCCCTGGCCCGCAAGCCGCGGCAGGTCTTCACCCGTGAGGTCCTGCTGGAGCAGGTGTGGGGGTACCGGCATGCGGCGGACACGCGTCTGGTCAACGTCCATGTGCAGCGGCTACGCGCCAAGATCGAGAAAGATCCTGAGCATCCGGAGATCGTGGTGACGGTAAGAGGCGTCGGATACAAGGCAGGACCGGCCTGATGGCACCTGGCCCGCCGGGCCAGTCCGGCGGGCCAAACCCGGCGGGCCGGCGGTGCGGGCCATCGTTGAGGCTGGGGAGCGGATCATCGAAGAGCAGGCCACGGAGAAGCAGTCCATCCACGCGCAGGCGATGAGAGGGCCGCCGGGCAGGGTTCCTGCCGGGGGCCGGGCGCCCGCAGCGGCGGGCGACCTCGCGCCGGGTTCTCCCCATGCCAGCCCGGCCGAGATGGGCCCGGCCGGCGCAACGCTGGTGGACGGGACAGATGGCACGCCCGGCAAAGCCGCCGGAGCCGGACCGGGCGAGCCGGGTATCGCGGTGCAGCCGCCCGAGGGCGAAGCGGGACGGCTCGCCGCCGGAGCCGATCCGTTCGCGGGTGAGGCGGAGCCGTTCGCGGGTGAGGCGGAGCCGTTCGCGGGTGAGGCGGGGCCGTCCGTCCGCGGGCTGAGCCTGGGCCTGACCTCCTTCCGGGGCCTGCTGTCCACCGACGGCGCTGGGCTGGTTGGGGGGGCGGCCGACAAGCTGCGGCGCAGGCTTCCGCTGCCAGTGCGCCGGGTGCTCAGATCCGTGCGCAGCTGGACGCGAGCGGTGATCGGCCGGTTCCGCCGACGCTGGCATCGGTCACTTCAGCTGCGCGTGATCGCCACCACCCTGGTGATCTCCGTCGTGGTAGTCGCCGTCCTGGGCTTCTTCCTTGTCCAGCAGATCACTGGTGGCCTGCTGGCAAACGAGCGGAAGGCGGCGCTCACCCAGACCTCGGCTGGCCTGGCCATCGCGCAGGCCAGGCCCGACATGCTGGGACCGGACGGCGGCGGGACGTCCGCGCTGTACTCCCTGGTCAACGACCTGCAGGAAGGCAGTGGTCCCGGCAACGTCTACGACGTGGTGATCCTCCAGCAGCATGCCAACTCTGGCCTTGGTGGCGTGGTCGGGAACCAGGCGCTGGCGTCGAGCATCCCCGCGACGCTGAGCACAGCGGTCACGACCGAGCAGCGGGGCAGCAGGTACGACCGGCTTTACTACCAAGCGACCCAGCTGGTGCGGGCCGGCGGCAGGCCCGTGGGGCCCGCGCTCGCGGTAGGTGTCCCGATTTCCAGTCATGACCAGCTCTACTACCTCTTCCCGCTCAATCCGCAGCAACAGGCGCTGAGCCTGGTCCAGACCACGCTCATCAGCGCTGGGGTGGTGCTCGTGATGCTGCTGGCGGGCATCGTCTCGCTGGTCACCCGCTGGGTGGTCGTGCCGCTGCGGCAGGCGGCACAGGCGGCGAGCCGGCTGTCGGCGGGGGACCTTGACGAACGCATGCCTGCCAGGGGTACCGACGACCTTGCCGCGCTGGCCAACTCGTTCAACGACATGGCCGTGAGCCTGCAGGACAAGCTCAGGGAACTGGAGGAGCTTTCCAAGGTACAGCGGCAGTTCGTGTCCGACGTGTCGCACGAGCTGCGTACCCCGCTGACCACGATCAGGATCGCCGCCGACGTTCTTTTCGCGGCAAAGACCCAACTCGATCCCGCGGCCGGGCGCAGCGCCGAGCTGCTGCAGAGCCAGCTTGAGCGGTTCGAGGCACTGCTCGCTGATCTGCTGGAGATCAGCCGGTACGACGCCAACGTGGCGACCCTGGATGCCGAGTCGGCGGACGTCTGCGACCTCGTGCGCCGGGCAGCCGCGGACGCGGAGCAACTGGCGGCCCGCAAGGGCACCCGGATCGACTTCCGGCTGCCCCCCGAGCCGTGTGTCGCCGAAGTCGACCGGCGCCGCGTGGAGCGGGTCTTGCGCAACCTGCTCGACAACGCGGTCGAGCACGGCGAAGGACGCGATGTCGTGGTCACGGTCGCCGCGGACCGGGACGCGGTTGCGGTCGCCGTCCAGGACCATGGGGTGGGTTTCGGGCCGGGCGAGCAGTTCCTGGTCTTCGACCGTTTCTGGCGGGCCGATCCAGCCCGCGCGCGCACCACCGGCGGCACCGGGCTTGGCCTGGCCATCGCACTCGAGGACGCTCGGCTGCACCACGGGTGGCTGCAGGCATGGGGAGAGCGCGGGAAAGGATCGGTGTTCCGGCTCACCCTGCCCCGGGCTCTCGGGCAGGAACTAGCCGGTTCCCCCCTCCCGCTGGGGCCCGACGAGGCGGAGTTGGCTGGTGTCGGCGGCGAGGTTACCGGGCGGGCCGACGTGAACGGTGCCGGGTTCGGCCTCGACGGTGACGGGAGCCTCGACGGTGATGGGGGCCTCGACGGTGATGGGGGCCTCGACGGTGGCGGGGGCCTGGGCGTGCCGGCCGCGACCGGCGTGGCGGGCGTCAGCACGGGCGTGGTCAGCACCGGGACGGGAGACGCCGGGCCGGGCCGGGCCGTCGATCTCCCGCCGCGGCGCCCCCGCTCGCCGCGAGCGGGGGGTGGCCGGGATGGCTGACGGCTGGCGCCGGGATGCCCTCCCTGCCCGCGCCCCGGTCAGGAAGTTCATCGGCATCGTCCTGGCCACACTGCTCGCCGCATTGGTGGCGGCAGGCTGTGCGACCATCCCCTCATCCGGCCCCGTGGGGTACGCCCGGACTCCGGCACCGCCGGGTGGCGGCGGTGCGGCAGGCGCCGGGCTGATCGTCGAAGGCCCGAAGCCGGGCTGGCTCCCGCAACAGATCGTCAGCGGCTTCTTGCTGGCCAGCGCCAGTTTCGCGCATGGCCACGGGGTCGCCAGGGAGTATCTGACGCCCAGCGCCAGCAAGTCATGGAAGCCTGGCTCGGAGGTGACGATCCTCTCGGCGACGCCCAGCGTGTATGAGCAGCGGCCGGGCCAGGTCTCGCAGGACAACCGCGCCAATGTCGTGGTGAGCTGGCAGGAACTGGCGACCCTGAACAGCAGCGGGCAGTACGTCGCGGCCGGGCACGGGCGGGCACGCCAGGTTTTCACGCTGGAATCGGTCAAGGGCCAATGGCGCATCGATGGCCTGCCCTCGACCCACGAACTCCTGCTGACCAGCGTTCTTTTCCGCCTCGACTACGCACCGCGGAATCTGTACTTCTACGCGCCGCCGGGCAAGATCCTCGTGCCCGACCCGGTGTTCGTCCCCGTCGAGTCCACCGACCTCGTCACGCGGCTGGTCAATGGTCTGACGCAGAATCCCAACACCTGGCTGGGGAACGCGGCGGTCACCGCTTTCCCGCCAAGCGCGCGGCTGAGGAAGATCCAGGTCCTGCCCGCTCCGCCGGGAGGCAAGACCGCGATCATTGATATCGGGCTGCCCCCCCGTACGCCACAGTCCACCGTGCAGGCCATGGCCGCCCAGATCGTGTGGACGCTGACCAGCCCGGCTTACACCCCGGCACTCATCCAGGCGGTCACGCTCAAGATCAACGGGCGTCTCTGGGCACCGAAACCCGGCGGATCCGTCCAGACTCTCGGCGGCTACCGGCGTTACCTGCCGCGCGGGCGCCGCAACGAGGATCTCTACTACCTGACCACGGACGGCGCTGTCCGGATGTTCGGCGCGCTGGCACACAGCCATGCGGTGCCAGGCCAGGCAGGCACGGGCCAGCCGCAACTGAACAAGATCGCGGTATCGCCGGACGGGAACTACCTGGCCGGCGTCGCCGGTCCCGCGACCACGGTCTACACCGAGGACCTGGCTGCCGCCGCGAAGCCTCATGCCTCGGCCAGGGCGGCCAGTCTGCACAGCAGGCTCACCGGGGCGGGCTTCTCGGCGCCCAGCTGGGACAACGCGGGAGGCCTGTGGGTAGCAGGCAAGGTCAAGGGCTTGCAGGGTATCTGGGTGGTGCCAGCGGCCAACGGCGCGCCGATGCCCGTCACCCTGCCCGACGGTCTCGGCCCGGTCACCGCGCTCAGGGTCGCTCCGGACGGGGTCCGGATCGCCATGATCGTCGGCACCGGCGCGGCGGCTCATATTGTGCTCGGAGCCATCGCTCGCAGCGGTGCCGGCATCGACATCACCGGTACCGTGCCGCTGGCCCCCGGCCTCTTCGGGCCTTCCGCCTTGACCTGGTACGACGAGGACCACGTGCTGGCGATCACGCAGCAAGCCACGGGTACCCGGCTCTGGGAAGTGCCCGTCAACGGCGACGGGCCGACTCGCGAGATCGCGCCGCCAGGCATGGCGTCCATCACCGCGGCTGGCCCGCAGAACGCTCTCTACGTCGGGATGGCGGCCGGCCGGGTGGAGAGCTCGGTCGGGCTCGGTGAGCCGTTGCGGGACATTACGGCGGGCAGCGACGCCACCTACCCCGGCTGAGGGGCAGTCCCGCGGCCGGCTCCGCGTGCGCCATGCCCGCCGGGGTCGAGCAGCGCAACCGTGCATCCGTGGTGACGGATTACTCGCCCCACGTCTCCTGACATCCGGCCCCGGTCAGGCTACGTTCGTGTCATGGCACCCGCCCGGGTCCGTGGTTGCGCCAGGCTGGGCTACCCGCAGCCCGCAGGTGGCCTGCGCCGGCAAGCCGATGCCAGCCGCAGGCAAAACGGCCCACGTAAAGCGACTTCTCGTCAACTGATCACGGTGCGGCTTAGAGGTAAGTCCTGCCCCGCCGGGGGACCCGATGTCTCCCGGGCCGGGAGAAGGGCAGTAGTGGCAACAAGCTGCCGCGAACCCCTCAGCAGGCGGATGTGGGGACGAAGACCAGGTCGGCCGGGCGGGTGCCGCAACGTATATCGGGCCGAAAGGGGGATTCCCGCGTGGACATCATCTTCAAGGGTCGGCGAACCGATGTGCAGGAGCGTTTCCGCAGGCATGCTTCGGCCAAGCTGAGCAAGATCGAAAGACTGGACAGCAAGACGATCAGGATCGACGTGGAGGTCACCGCAGAGCGCAATCCGCGTCAGTCGGATCGGCGCGAGCGCGTTGAGCTGACTATTCGGTCGCGTGGCCCGGTCATCCGCGCCGAAGCAGCCGCGGACGACCGGTATGCGGCGCTCGACCGGGCACTCGCCAAACTGGAGGGACGTCTGCGGCGGTCGGGGGACCGCCGCAAGAAGAGGGCCGCGGCGTCGCCGGCGGAGCGCGCCACCGCACTCTCACCGGTGCCCGCGGCCGTCGGCCAGCCGGTGATCGGGGGCCCGGGGACCGGCGCGGAGGGCAACGGGCAGGCCGGGCCCGTTCGTGCCGGGGGACCGGCCCGGACGGGGACGTCTGACCCGCAGCCACCCGCCCCGCGAGGCGCGGAGGACGTCATTCCCATCCAGATGGAGGGAGACGGGCCGGTCGTCGTGCGGGAGAAGTTCCACACGGCCGTGCCGATGAACATCGACCAGGCGCTGCTGGAGATGGAGCTCGTCGGACACGACTTCTTCCTGTTCCGGGACGATGCTTGCGGTCATCCGAGCGTCGTCTACCGCCGTCACGGCTATCAGTACGGGCTGATCCGCCTCGTCGAGGAGGTCGCGGTGGATGTGCCAGGGCAGCGCAGCCAACGGGCGTGAAGCGGCGCGGCCCGGCCCCGCCCGGGAGACGATCAACAGCTCTGGTTTGCATGGTGTGGCCTGGTCGGCCAGAGTTTGATCGAAGGCCGCCGCGACGGTGACGTACCCGGGCTGGGCAGGTTGACATGCACACTGGCAAGGAAGCCAGGCACGGCGGGCATGCCGGGCACGCCGGTCCGGCATGCGGCAGGGTCAGGACGGCAGGGTCAGCACGGCAGGGTCAGCACAGCAGGGTCAGCACAGTGGCCCGGTCAGCAACGTGAGGTCTGGTCGCGAGATCCGGACGCGAGGTCCGGCCGGCCGTGATTCCGCCGCCAGACCGGGCAGGTCAGGAAGGCAGGCAGGGACGGCGACAGGTCCGGTCAGTGTCTGCGCCCGGTCACCGGGCGGCCCGGCCAGTGCCTGCGCCCAGTCACCGGGCGGTCCGGTCGCTGGGAGAGTCCGGTCGTTGGTGAGTCCGGGGCCGCGGAGAGTCCGCCCGCCGGAGGCAGGCCAGAGCAGGCAGCGGAGCAGGTCAGGGCCAGGGAGGCAACGACATGAGCGCAGATCCAGGAACCATCGGCCGGGCAGATGATGCCCGGAGGGTTCCCGATCCGATCCGCGTGCTTATCGTCGATGATCATGCGCTGTTCCGCCGTGGCCTGGAGATGGTCCTTGCCGAGGAGGCCGACATCGAACTCGTCGGCGAGGCGAGTGACGGGGCGGAAGCGGTCGAGAAGGCCGGCGAGGCGCTGCCGGACGTGGTCCTGATGGACATCCGGATGCCGAAGAGCAGCGGGATCGAGGCCTGCCGGGCGATGAAGGAGGTCGCCCCCAGCGCGAAGATCGTCATGCTGACGATCAGTGACGAGGAAGAGGATCTCTTCGAGGCGATCAGGGCGGGCGCCAGTGGCTACCTGCTCAAGGACATCCCCTATGACGAGGTCGCCGCCGTGGTCCGGGCGGTCCACGGCGGGCAGTCGCTCATCAACCCTTCCATGGCGGCAAAGCTCCTGACCGAATTCGCGGCACTGGCCAAGCGGGACGGGGAGGAGCGCACACAGCAAGTGCCCGCGCCCAAGCTCACCGACCGTGAGATGGAGGTACTCAGGCTGGTGGCGAGGGGCATGAACAACCGCGACATCGCCAAGGAGCTGTTCATCTCCGAGAACACGGTCAAGAACCACGTGCGCAACATCCTGGAGAAGCTCCAGATCCACTCCCGGATGGAGGCTGTCATGATCGCGGTGCGGGAGAAACTGATCGAGTTCAGCTGAGGCAGGGTTGATCAGGGCGCGTGAATCCGGCCCGGGAGTGGGCTCTCGAAGCTGATCAGACGGCTGGGATGGTGAAACCGCAGGGTCCCGTTGGGGTCACCGCTGATCGTCCAGCCGAGCAGGTGCACGAAGTAGTGGTGGTGAACGTGGCACAGGAGCACCATCTCACCGAGGCTGGTACGCGCGCCGTTGCGCCACCCAAGGATGTGGTGGCCGGTGCACCAGGTGCCCGGGGTATCACAGCCGCGCCATCGGCACGTCCGGTCCCGCGCCTCCAGCGCACGTCTCAGACCGGGGGGCTCAACTCTGGCGGCCCGGCCGACGTCCAGCGGTAAGCCGTCCTGCCACCGGATCGCGCTGAGCTGGGCGCCGCAGCACATCGCCAGTACCTGGCGGGCGGTGAGCAATGCGCCATGGCCGGTGCGGCCCGGCGGGGCGCCCGCTGCCTGCGCGAGTGTCTCGTCCCGCACCAGGATGCTGACGTGGGGCGCGTTCGCATGCCGGTCCGGTGAGCTTCCGGTATTCAGCGCCACCGTGCATGCGGTCACCAGACCGTCCATCCGCCGCTGTGCGGCGGTGCGGCTGTCCAGCCGCCCGCCGGGCGGGGCGAATGCCTCCGCGGCGGTACGGATGATCTCGAAAGTGGCCGTGTCCGCGCAAGCGCCCGAGATGGTCCCCGTCTCATCCAAGGTCAGCCCGAAGGAAAGGTAGCGCTTGTCCCAGCGCCGCCGTTCTCGCTCCTCCACCATGTCGGGATCGGCCCGGTAGAGGATTTCTTCGCCCAGCTGGCGCAGTGCGCCGGCGTTCAGCTCGGGTGCGCGGGCCAGCAGGGCCACCTCGGCTTCCCTGGCCGTCCGGTCGTCGCCGATGGCAGCCACGGTCCGGACGATGACCTGGGCCTGGTCGAAGCTGATCCGACCCGCCTGCATGGAGCGTTCGGTGTCCGGTGCCCGGCGTAACCCCCGCGCCACCGTGACAAGCTCGCTGGCATGTCCCGCTGTGGTGCCGCAGTCGTGACGGATGAACGCCGCGGTGGACCGGTGCCCGGCCACGGCAGCGCCGCCGCAGGCGTCGAGCGCCCCGGTGAGCCGGGCCAGCTGGGCCTGGGCCCGGCTGATGAAGACCGACAGATCTGTGACCTGCCGCATCAGGCCGTCGGGATCGAACGATGTGGGATCGACCTCGGCGAGCTCTGCCAACGCCGCATCCCGGGCCGATTGCTGTTGTAAACACATATTCGAATCATGTCAGGGTGCACCGACATTTGCGGGTCGATGAGCTCTCCGACTGCCGATTGCGATGGCGGGTACTGAACCAGCAGAGTCTGGTCAGCTGAGCGCCACCCTCAGCCGCTCTGCCAGGTGCGGCGGTTCGACTCGCTCCACCGCGACCGCGGAACAGCCGACCCACTCCGCTGCCTCCCGCAGCGCCCGCGCCATCGGCGCGACGGCGGCCGCCGACTTCAGCGACAGCTGGCGGGCGACGAGGGTCCGGCCCTGCCGTACCGGGTTGACCCGGCCGGCCAGCCGGCCGCCAGCCAGCAGCGGCATCACGAAGTAGCCATGCACCCGCTTGGCCCTGGGCACGTAGGCCTCCAGGGCGTGGTCGAAACCGAACATCCGGCGCGTGCGCTTGCGGTCCCAGATCAGCGGGTCGAAGGGGGACAGCAGCGTTACCCGGTGCCTGCCCCTGGCGCCATGGGCGGCCTCCGCCAGCGCAGCAGGATGGGCCCAGCCCGCGGTGGTGCCGCTCGGAGTGGTGGCGCCCGGGGTGGCGGTCGGCATTCTCCCGGCGCGCACGGCGTCCGTGCCGACCAGAACCGGTGTCAGCCCGGCCGCCTGCGCCGCCTCCTCCACGAGGTCGGCGTGCCTGGCCGCCGGGCTGGTCAGTTCCCTCAGGCGGTGGTAGTCGATCAGGTCGGCCCGGGTCACCACCCCCAGGCTCCGGGCTGCTGCCGCGGCGAGATGGGCAAGGCATTCCTCGTCGGTGGGCTCGTGGGCAAGCAGGTCGCTGGGCAGGACCCGGCCCGGGAGGTCGTAGACCCGGCGCCAGCCTTCCCGGCGCACGCAGATCACGTCGCCGACATCCAGCAGCCACTCGACGGCGATCTTGGTTTCCGACCAGTCCCACCAGTCGCTGCCGTTCTTGGCGCCGCCAAGCTGGGTGGCTGTGAGCGGGCCCTCGGCCCGGAGCCTGGCCAGGACCTCGGCGCAGGTGCCCTGATGGCTCTGGTGCCATCGCTTGCCGCGGGCGCGCAGGGCACGCCTGCGGAACGCGTAGTAGGGCCATTCCTCAAGCGGCAGCACGCAGGCGGCATGGGACCAGTACTCGAAGGCCGTCGGCCGGCGGGGATGCCAGTAAGCCCGTTCGATCCGGTCCCGTGGCACCGGCCCGAGCCGTGCGTAGGCGACCAGTTCGTGGGAGCGGGCGAGCACGCTGATCGTGTCGAGCTGAACCGCTCCGAGCCGGCGCAGCATCGCGGGGACCCCGCCGCGGCGCGTTTCGGCGCCGACGAAGCCCTGTGCGCGCAGCGTCATCAGCCGCACGTCGTCGGCGGACAGGGACAGTCGCGGTACCTGGGCGAGCGGGGTGGCCACAAATACGGCAGCTTAACGGTGGCCTACGACATTCGTTGCCCGGCTGGACCGCCGCTCCTGGCTTGCGGGCGATGGTGGCCCGGGCAGCGGCCGCCGGCCATTCGCCAAGGCTGGCGGCCTGCTCGCCGACCTCGCCGGCATCGGCCTGACCACCAACGCATCGAGCGGTCCGCCGAGCTGATGGCGCCGCGGCCAGCGCGGCTATCGGCGCACAGGCTGATGCGATCTGCCCGCCAGGTGGTTCCGCTCCCGCCGCCAGCGCCAGCCTCCAGACTGCTCTACATCGCGATCGACGGCACCGTGGTGCCCATGGTCGCAGCGTCACCCAGGGCCACCCCGGCAAAGGCCCCGACGGCCAGGCGCTTACCCGCGAGGTCAAGCTCGCCTGCCTGTTCTCCCAGACCACCCTCGCTGACGAAGGCCACCCCGTCCGTGACCCAGGCTCCTCCAGCTACCTGGCCACCTTCGAGCCAGCCAGGCGGTTCAGCCAGCTGGTGGATGCCGAAGTCGCCGCCGCGGCGCCGAGCACATCCGCCAGCTCATCGTCCTGGCGCGGATCAGTTCGGGCGCGGATCAGTTCGGGCGTGGATCAGTTCGGGCGTGGATCAGTAGGAGCGCGGATCAGTACGGGGATCAGTTGGGCGCGGATCAGTACCAGTCCTCGAAGATGTGGGTCCCCAGGGCCAGCAGCCCGCCGATGACCGCCGCCGCCCCGCCGGCCCAGAACAGCCACCAGGTTGGGCCGAAGACCAGGCCCAGGCCGCCTGCCAGGAAGCCGGCCATGATGATGGAGACCGCCACCCACGACACGGTCCGGCCGTGGAACACCTCAGGCGCCTGGTAGCTCCCAGGACCCGCCTGGACGAGCGTGCCGCCGTCCTGGCCGACGCCGGCCACGGGGCCCGGACTCGCCTGGTCAGCCATGAGTTCTGCTCCCCTCGGGGTGGGCGGCCAGCGTCGAGGTGGCCACCGTGGTTCTCTTATTGTGGCGAGGCGTCCCCGGCAACTGACGCCGGCCCCTTCGTTTGCGGCTCGCAGGTCAGCCGGAACCAGCGGGAAAGCACCCGAACCGGCGCGCCGCGCACGTGCGCCGCCACCGATCCCGGCTACCGGTCAACGGGATTCCCGGGCAGCTCACACGCGCTGGACCTGGCTCCTTACTGTCATCGTGAGCGGGGCCCCTGGTCTGCGCCTCCCCGGCGGCCGGGTCACTGGCGTCGGCACGGCTCGATTTCACGTACGCCTCGCCTACGATGGCTGTAACCGGGTCATGCCTGCACGCCGTCACCGGCAGCGCACCGGCCGGCGGCCGCGACCCGGTTCACAGCCAAACGATCCGCGAGGAGCGCGACGAGAAGTGCCAGCCATCATCGACAAGGTCATGCGAGCGGGTGAGGGCAAGCTCCTGCGCAGGCTCGCGCGGATTGCCGAGCAGGTCAACTCCATCGAAGAGGACTTCAAGAAGTTCGACGAAGCCGGCCTGCGTGGCATGACGGACGAGTTCCGCCAGCGCTACTCCGACGGGGAATCACTGGACGACCTGCTCCCGGAGGCGTTCGCGACCGTCCGCGAGGCAGCCAAGCGAACCCTGGGGCAGCGTCCCTTCGACGTGCAGATCATGGGCGGCGCCGCCATGCACCTCGGCAACATCGCCGAGATGAAGACCGGTGAGGGCAAGACGCTCGCCGCCGTGCTGCCCTCCTACCTGAACGCGCTGGCCGGCAAGGGCGTGCACGTCGTCACGGTCAACGACTACCTGGCCAAGCGTGACTCGGAGTGGATGGGGCGGATCCACCGCTTCCTGGGCCTGGAGGTCGGGGTCATCCTCGCCCAGATGACCCCGGAGGAGCGGCGTAAGGCTTACGAGGCCGACGTCACCTACGGCACCAACAACGAGTTCGGTTTCGACTACCTGCGCGACAACATGACCTGGACCCTGGAGGAATGTGTCCAGCGCGGGCACCACTACGCGATCGTGGACGAGGTCGACTCCATCCTCGTCGACGAGGCGCGGACGCCGCTGATCATCAGCGGCCCGGCAGAGCAGAGCGGCCGCTGGTACACGGAGTTCGCCAAGATCGCACCCCGGCTGCGCCGGGGCGCGGACGGCGAGGGTGACTACGAGGTTGACGAGAAGAAGCGGACCGTTGGCATCCTCGAGTCGGGAGTGGAGAAGGTCGAGGACTGGCTGGGCATCGAGAACCTCTACGACCCGGTCAACACGCCGCTGGTCAGCTTCCTCAACAACTCGATCAAGGCGAAGGAACTGTACAAGCGGGACAAGGACTATGTCGTCATGAACGGCGAGGTCCTGATCGTGGACGAGTTCACCGGCCGGATCCTGCACGGCCGGCGCTACAACGAGGGCATGCACCAGGCCATCGAGGCCAAAGAGGGCGCGCAGATACAGAACGAGAACCAGACGCTGGCCACGATCACGCTGCAGAACTACTTCCGCCTCTACGACAAGCTGGCGGGCATGACCGGTACCGCCATGACCGAGGCGAACGAGTTCCACCAGATCTACAAGCTGGGCGTGGTGCCGATCCCCACCAACATGCCGATGATCCGGTCTGACGAGGCTGACGTGGTGTACCAGACCGCGGTGGCCAAGTTCGAGGCCTGCGTTACGGACATCGTGGAGCGTCACGCCGCCGGCCAGCCGATGCTGGTCGGCACGACCAGCGTGGAGAAGTCGGAGATCTTGTCGCGGATGCTCAAGCGCAGCGGGGTTCCGCACGAGGTGCTGAACGCTAAGTACCACGAGCGGGAGGCCGCGATCGTCGCCCAGGCCGGGCGCAAGGGCGCGGTCACGGTGGCCACCAACATGGCCGGCCGCGGTACCGACATCATGCTGGGCGGCAACCCGGAGTTCATCGCCGACGCCGAACTGCACCAGCGGGGGCTGTCGCCGGTGGAGACCCCGCAGGACTACGAGGCCGCGTGGCCGGAGGCGGTGGAAAAGGCCAGGCGGGCGGTAGCCGCCGAGCACGAGGAGGTCGTGGCGGTCGGCGGGCTGTACGTGCTGGGCACCGAACGGCACGAGTCGCGCCGCATCGACAACCAGTTGCGCGGCCGGTCCGGACGGCAGGGCGACCCCGGGGAGTCCCGGTTCTACCTGTCGCTGGAAGACGACCTGATGCGGATGTTCAACGCCGACAAGGTCGCGCACTTCATGGAGTGGCTCAAGACGCCACCGGACGTGCCGATCGAGTCGAAGGCGGTCTCCCGGTCGATCCGGTCCGCGCAGACCCAGGTCGAGCAGCAGAACTTCGAGATCCGCAAGGACGTCCTCAAGTACGACGACGTGCTCAACCGCCAGCGTCATGTCATCTACGGCGAGCGCCGTACCGTGCTGGAGGGTGCCGACCTGCGCGAGCAGATCCGCCAGATGATCGACGAAGTGATCACGGCTTACGTGGCCGGGGCCACCACCGACGGCTTCCCCGAGGAGTGGGACCTCGACCAGCTCTGGACCGCGTTCCGTGACCTGTACCACCCGGCGCTCACCGTCGCGGACCTGGTCGAGGAGGCCGGCGGGGAGAAGTCGGCACTCTCCCAGGAGTTCATCACCGAGGTCGTCAAGACCGACGCCCTGGCCGCCTACGACCACCGGGAGGCCGAGCTCACCCCCGAGGTCATGCGCGAGCTCGAGCGCCGGGTGGTGCTGGCGGTCCTGGACCACAAGTGGCGCGAGCACCTGTATGAGATGGACTACCTGCGCGAGGGCATCGGCCTGCGCGCGATGGCACAGCGCGATCCGCTGATCGAGTACCAGCGTGAGGGCTTCGACATGTTCGCCACCATGATGGAGGGGATCAAGGAGGAGTCTGTCGCCTACCTGTTCAACTCCCAGGTCGAGGTCCGGGAGAACCCGATCGTTGAGGAATCCGCTGGCGAGATGCCCGCGGTTCCCTTCGCCCTCGGGCAGGTCGTCGGCACGGGCGCACAGGTCGGTGCCGACGAGGGCGGCGGCGCCCCGGCCGACGGGGCCGAGGGTGGCTCCGCTGGGCGGCATGCCGGCGGGCGGCACACCGCCGGGCGGGGCGCGGGCGCGGGCAGCGCGGCGGAGGAAGGCACCGGCCGGCGAGGCGCAGGCGGGCGGGGTACCGGCGGGCGGGGTACCGGCGGGCGGGGCACCGGTGGACGTGGCACCGGCGGGAGGCACGCGGGAGGCACGCCGGCTGCTCAGCCGTCGGCGGCCGGCGCGCCTGCCGTGGTCGCCCCCGGGCTCAGCGAGCCACAACGGCCCGCCAAACTCTCCTACAGCGCACCCACCGTGGATGGCGAGGCCCAGGTCGAGCGCCGCACCGACTCGACCGGCGGCGGGGAGTTCGGCAAGGTCGGCCGCAACGCCCCATGCCCCTGCGGCTCCGGTCGCAAGTACAAGCTGTGCCACGGCGACCCGCGTAACCGGCCCGGCGGCTGACACCGCACCCCGTGCGGGGCCGCTAAGCGGCCTCGATGGCCGTGCACAGCCACCTGCCTGCCCCGGCGGCCCGGCCGGTGGCCGCCGGCCCGCCGCCGACCCGTTCCAGCCGGACGGCCAGCGCGTGGACGCGCTTCCCGAAGCCCACGACCACGGTCATCTCCATGGCGTCGGCGGTGGGATGGAAGGTCACCACCCGCCGGACACGCGGCTGCTGCCCGGCGGAGAGCCGGGGCCCGAGCCGCTGGATGCGGTCGCGTGCGCGCTCGGTCGTCCACGGCACCAGCTGGCGCGTTGACCGGGACCCGGCCAGTGTCTCCGCCAGCACCTGCGCGAACTGGCCCGGCCAGCCCAGCGGCCCGCTGGCGGCAGCCGACCCGGGTACAGCGCGTGAGACCGGCGGGGCCAGTGGCTCGGCCGGGCCCGGCGGGTCTGGCGATCCTGATTCCGGTGAATGCGCTGAACCGCGGGCTGCTGCTGGGCTGGCGCCATCCGGGGGGAACGGGCCCGTCAGCCCGGCCGCCGCCATTTCGGCGTCGTACGGGGGCGCGGAGTCGGGGATCAGGCACAAGCGGACCGCTGCCGGGTCCGGCAGGGGCCGGGGCTCGGTGGGCAGCTCCGGTTGGGTTGGCGGCCGGGGGCCTGCGGGTGGGCCCGGGCAGCCGGGACGGGCCGCCGCGTGATCGCCGGGCGCGGGCGGAAACGCCCCTGGCCGGTCTGGTGGTAATGCGGGCATGGCGCCTCCCAGGGGGTCAGCGAGGTGGCGGGTGTCGTCCGGCGCCGGGACCATGACGTCCGCGGCGAGGCCGCCTGCCCTGAGTTGTACCGGTGCCCGGTGACATTTTCTGGCCCGGGCACCCGCCTGTTCATGACCGTCGCACGGCGCCGGGCTGAGCGGAGGGCCGGGGTGCTGCCGGGCGGCGCGGGGGAATGTGCCGGCCAGGTGGCGGGTTAGTGCAGGAGCCGGGTAGAACGGGCCCGGACTGACGTGATTCAGGAGAGCTACCGTGTCGCTGCCACCGCTGGTTTCCCCGGCTGATGACCTGACCGTGGAGGAGGTCCGGCGCTACTCCCGGCACCTGATCATTCCCGACGTCGGAAAGACCGGGCAGCGGCGCCTCAAGAACGCCAAGGTACTGGTCGTCGGCGCGGGCGGGCTCGGATCTCCGGCCCTGCTGTACCTGGCCGCCGCCGGTGTCGGGACGCTCGGGGTCGTCGACTTCGACGTGGTGGACGAGTCGAACCTGCAGCGCCAGATCATCCATGGCCAGTCCGACATAGGCCGGCCGAAAGCCGTTTCCGCGATGGAGAGCGTCCGCGAGGTCAACCCGCTCGTGAACGTGGTGCTGCACGAGGAGCGGCTCGACTCCGACAACGCGATGCAGATCTTCGAGCCTTACGACCTGATCGTTGACGGCACGGACAACTTCGCCACCCGCTACCTGGTGAACGACGCGTGTGTACTGCTGGGCAAGCCATACGTCTGGGGCTCGATCTACCGGTTCGACGGCCAGGCCAGTGTCTTCTGGGCCGAGTACGGGCCATGCTACCGGTGCCTGTACCCGGAGCCGCCGCCACCGGGCATGGTGCCGTCCTGCGCCGAGGGCGGGGTTCTCGGGGTGCTGTGCGCTTCCATCGGGTCCATCCAGGTCACTGAGGCGATCAAGCTCATCACCGGGATCGGGGAGCCGCTGCTCGGGCGTCTGATGATCTACGACGCCCTGGATATGACCTACCGGCCGGTCAGGGTCAGGAAGGACCCCGAGTGCCCGGTGTGCGGCAAGAACCCCACGATCACAGAGCTGATCGACTACGAGGAGTTCTGCGGCACGGTTTCGGAGGACGCGCAGAAGGCGGCGGCGGGGTCGACGATCACGGCCACCGAGCTCAAGGACATGCTCGGCCAGCACGAGAACATCTTCCTGATCGACGTTCGCGAGCCGAACGAGTACGAGATCGTCTCCATCCCGGGCGCGGTCCTTATCCCCAAGGGGGAGTTCCTCTCGGGCGCCGCCCTTGAGCATCTACCGCAGGACAAGCGGATCGTGCTGCACTGCAAGAGCGGACAGCGCAGCGCCGAAGTTCTGGCCGTGGTCAAGGACGCCGGGTTTTCTGACGCCGTCCATGTCGGTGGTGGCGTGCTGGCCTGGATCAACCAGGTGGATCCGTCGCTGCCGGCTTACTAGGCCGCGCCGGGAAACGATCGGCCGGCGCGGCAACCTTTCGCACCCAAAGGCGCCCGCACGGTTGAGGCCGTAACATGCCGGTGTGGCATTGCGGCCGGAGTCCCCGGGAGGCGCCGGCCCCGGGCCGGGCGCAGAAGATGCTGCGCTACCCGGGCCGGTGCCGGGCCCGCGCCGCCCGCCCCGCCCGCAAGTGCCGCTTGCCGGTTCGCCGGTGTACCCATCCGCCCGGCGGACGGCGACGCGCCCGAGGCGCAGTGGCCTCGCCGTGACCGCCCTGGCACTCTCCCTGGTGGGACTGGTCGCCTCGGCGGCGGGACTGGTGATGCAGATCATGCCGCGCACCTTCAGCGCGCCCCAGGCCCAGCAGATCACCGCCTGGGAAATGGGCAAGCGCTGGCACACCTGGCCCGCCGGCAAGATCTTCCCGGACCGTCTCAGGTACCTGGTGCCGGGTTCCGCGCTCGGCGGGGCGGCCGACCTGGCCCTGACCGCGCACCGGATCGGGATCGCCCCCCAGGCCACCTGCCGGGCGGCCACCGACCCGGTGGTAGCGCGAGTGCTGGCCCGGCACGGATGCATGGCCGTGCTCAGGGCGACCTATGACGACGCGACGCAGAGCCTTGCGGTGACCGTGGGCGTCGCCGTGCTGCCCGGTCCGGGTGCGGCCCGCGCAACGCTGGACGCCCTGCCGGGTCAGCGCGGGAGCGGGCCCGGTGTGCGGGCGGTGCCTTTCCGCCGGACGCCCGTGGCCAGGTTCGGCAACCGGCAGCGCCAGCTGTCATGGGATCAGGTCGCCGGCTCCTATCTGGTGTTCGCCACCGTGGGCTATGCCGATGGCAGGCGCCGCGTGCACGAAGCCGCCAACCTGTATGCGACGGCGGAAATGTCCGGCCTGGGAGGCTGGGTCGGGCGCCGGGTGGCCGCGAACCTCGGGGCTGCCCCGCCCCCACCCCACTGCCCGGGAGGACCGGCGTGCTAGGACGCGCCCGCGGGGCGCGGGCGGCCGCGCCGCTCGCCGCCCTGCTGGTCGCCGTGGCCGGGCTCAGCGCGGTCACGGCGAGCCCGGCCCGCGCGGACGTGGTGCGCGACCAGGAGATGTGGGTGCTCGACATGGTGCACGCCCCGTCCGCCTGGCCGGTCAGCCAGGGCCAGAATGTGACCGTCGCGGTCATCGACAGCGGTGTCGTTCCCTCCGTATCCGACCTGGCTGGCTCGGTCATCTCCGGCCCGGATCTCTCCGATGTGAACACCTCGCCTGCCAACCCGTCCTGGGGCATCCATGGGACATGGATGGCCTCTCTCATCGCCGGCCACGGTCATGGGGACGGGTCCAGCGGAATCGAGGGGGTGGCACCCCAGTCGCGGGTGCTGTCCATCCGGGTGGTCACCGACCGGGGGGATCCTAATTTCGGCAAGTACGAGCGGGAGACGAACGCCGAGGTCCAGCGGGCCCTGGCCACGGCGATCATGGTCGCGACCAGACGTGGTGCGCTCGTCATCAGCATGTCGCTCGGCTACGGCGCCTCCAGTAGCGTGGTCCGGGTAGCCCTGCAGTACGCCCTGGACCACGGGGTCGTGGTGGTCGCATCGTCAGGCAACTCCGGCGACACGGCTGGTGCCCGGCGCACCGGACAGGCCCCCTATTCGTTCCCCGCCGACTACCCCGGCGTGCTCGGGGTGGGGGCGGTCAGCTCGAACGGGACAGCGGCCGGTTTCTCCAGCGACAACCTGTCGGTGGAGGTGGCCGCGCCCGGGGTCAAGGTGCCGGCCCAGGGCAGGGACGGTCAGTACTGGCTGGTCAGCGGGACCAGCCCGGCATGCGCGCTGACGGCCGGCGTCGCCGCCCTCATCAAGTCGCGCTATCCGCATCTGTCGCCTGCCCTGGTAGACCAGGCCATCACCGCCAGCGCCCAGAACCCGCCGCCAGGGGGATACGACGACCGGGTCGGGTTCGGCACCGTCGACGCCGCCGCGGCGCTCACCGCTGCCGCCCGCCTGAGCCGCGACGTGGACCGGGGCCGTGGGGTGAAGGTGGCCGCGCACTTCGGGAACGGGCCGGGGGCCACACCGGCGGTCCCTGTTGCACCCCGGGGCAGGGGGCGGCTGGTCCTGTACTCCTTGCTGATGCTGGCCTGCCTGGCCCTCGCGGTGGCCGCAGCGGTCCGGCTCAGGCGCAGGACACCGGCCGGGACCTGGGACGGCGGCCCGTGGCCGGGCGGCGAGCCCGGGCCCGGCCGGCCACCTCGGTCGCATGCGGCGCCCGGTCCCGGGCCGGCCCATCCACGCATGCCCCCGGCACCGCCGTACCGCACCCCTTCCTACTGGCCCGACCCGCCCGCACGGGACCGTCCCCCACGGGTCCCGCCGCCACGGGACCCGCCGCCACGGGACCCGCCCCTACGGGATCTGCCACCACAGGACCGCCCACCACGCGACCCGGTACCACGAGACCGCCCACCACGGGACCCGCCACGACGGGACCTGTCACGACGGGACCTGTCACGACGGGACCTGTCACGACGGGACCTGTCACCGCTGGACCTGCCAACGCTGGAACTGCCAGTGCTGGATTTGCCAGTGCTGGATTTGCCAGTGCGGGACCTGCTGCCGCGGGACCTGCTGCCACAGGGCCTGCCGCCACACGATCAGCCACCACGGGATCTGCCATCGCGGGACCTGCCGCCGGCATCGACATCCCCGGACGAGTCCGGCCCCGGCCCGGCCGGGCTGCCCTGGCTGCCACCGGGGCCGTGAGCGCCGCCCGCCGGGCCGGTGAGGTCGCGGTGACCGATTTCGCCGGCCGCGTGCTCGATGTCGTGGACGCCATCCCGCCCGGCAGGGTGATGTCCTACGGTGACATCGCCGAATACCTGGGCCAGGGCGGCCCGCGCCAGGTGGGGCGGGTCATGTCCCTGTGGGGCGGCGGTGTCGCCTGGTGGCGGGTGATCCATGCCGACGGGTCCTTCCTGTCCGGCCATGAGCGTGAGGCGCTCGCCCGCTACCAGCAGGAGAAGACTCCGCTGCGGAAGACGGGCGCCGGCCAGTTCCAGGTGGACATGCGGCAGGCCCGCTGGGCCGGCCCCCGTTTCATGATCACGGACGATCGGGGGGCGAATAGCACCGGCAATCGTCGTTGATCATGGAGAGTGGCGGGGGTCACCGGCTGCCTGGGCTGGGCGGGGGAGGGGCTGGTGGAAACAGCAGGTGCCGGTGGAGCCGTGCGGCATGCTCTTGATCCCGGCGTCGGGGTCGGTGCTGCCCCGGACGATCGCCCCGCCATAGCCCGGTGCGCCGAGGAAGGCACCCCACCACAGGAACCACGGCCGCGGCCCGGACCCGGCGGGAAAGGGCTCGGCGAGCGGACGGACGCGGCGTTGCAGGACAAACGGGCGGCCCATCGCGGCGGCGAGCCGCCCGTGCCACTCATCGGGGCCGGTCAGCCAGCCCTGGATCACCCCGGAACCGGAGTGCAGCGCGGTCGGCTTGAGTACCAGGTGCTCTCGTTCGGCGTTCGCGTACCGGGCCATGTCGGCCTGCCCGCCGCCGGGTATGGTGACCGGCCCGGGGCGGACCATCCGCGTCCACGGCAGGATCCGGTCCAGGCTCGCGAGTTCCGCCTCGCTGAACAGATGCCGGTTGGCCTCGTCCGACAGCAGGGCGAGCGCGCCCTTACTGCCGTACAGTTCCGCATCCATCGGGGCGAAGAGCCTGACCTCGCCTCGTTCGGCGGCGCGCAGGACCGGGTCGGCAAGCTCACCGGCCCGCGGGCGGAGCAGATCCTCGATCAGGAAGACGCGGTAGACCACATCGACCGGGCGGCCGTCCAGCCAGACCCGCCGGTCCGCGACCCGGAGCTGGCCGAGATGGCACGGCACGGCCTCCAGCCCGTACCGGGCGAGCTGCGCAGCGCTGTAACGCAGCTGCCGCTCCAGGATCGCGAACGACTCCGGCCAGTCGGCGACCGCGATCAGCGGCCGCGACCCGCCGGGGACGGCGCATTCCGACCGCAGGGTGGCGACCACAACGTCCATGGTGTCCACATAGGACAGGCCATGCGCGGCCACGAAATCAGCCACCACCGGGTCGGTGAGGAACGCGCGGTTGAGCAGGGCGTTGTCCAGCCCGCCGAGGGCACTGCCCAGGTTCAGCTCCAGCACCCGGAAGGCCGTCTCGTCCCGGAACAGATCAGCCCGGCCCAGCCTGGTGGGCGCCTGGCCCCCGGTCCGGGCGATCGCTGTCACCTGGGCGCCGGTCATGCCCACGGCACGGGCGAACGCGGCCACATCACCGCCGAACAGCCGGGCCGGCAGACTGGCGAGCGCGGCATGCAGGGCCACGAGGTCGTCGCGCAGGACCGAGAACTCGGCGTGCTCCAGGAAGACCGGCCTGGTCAGGCAGTCGCCATCGTAAGAGGTCGCCGCCAGGTCGATGCGCTCACGGGCCACCTCCACCAGCCTGGTCGCGTAGGTGCCGTGCCCAGCCGCTTCGGCCAGGTAGCGGCTGGTGAGCGTGTTCAGGGTCACCGCGCCCAGCCCTCCGACGACGTGGATCCGCCAGCAGCAGGCCGCCGGGCGGAACGCCGGTCCGGCGCCGCGCCGGGCCACCGGGCCGGGCCGGTGGAACGCCGATCCGTCGCTGCGCGGATTCCGGCCATCCTAGCTTCCGCAACAACCGGGCCGGCGTCCGCGCGGCAGGCGATCGGTGCCGGCCGCAGCGTGGATCGCCGGGTCAGGCCGCGGCGGCCACCTTGGCGTAACTCTCCAGGATGCCGGCCCAGAGCCGTCGCCGGCGAAATGTGGCCGCCCCAAGAGCCAAACGGCCCCGGGATGTCAGAGGGTTCTGCCCACCCCCATTCGAGGTTCTGCTGGAATGCGGTACGGGCATGACACGCGTCCGGTTACCGCGCAGGTCACGGCGCTGTGGCAGGGGTGTGGGAGCCAAACCTGGGAGCCTATGGGCGCTCATGACTGCCCCAAAGTGCCATACCGCTCGTCCATCGCAGCAGCCGCGGAGGATATTTCGTCGGCCAGTTGCTGCCGGTAAACGGTGCGCGTGACGTTGGAGTTGATATGCCCGGCAGCGTCGGCGATGCGCTCGATGTCCACGCCCGAGTCCGACAACTGCGAGATGAACGTGTGCCGGGTCTCCCGGAGCTGCCAGTCCCCGCCGATCCCAGCGCGCAGACACAGGCGACGATAGTAATCGCGGACGCCCTGATTGTGGCGGGGATGACCGGCCGGGCCGCAAAATACGAGGCCCCGGTCAACGTAGGCCGCCCCAAGCTTTAGCCGGTCGGCTGCCTGCACCCGGCGCAGAGCATTGAGCACCCCACGGACCGGGATAGCCATGGTCAGCGTCCGCTTGCTGCGCTCTGTTTTCAGCTCGCGCAGCGCCAGCTCGTACCCGGCATTGGTACGGATGCGCTTGAGGCTGACCCGTACCCGGATCACTCCTGCTTCAAAGTCGATGTCCTCCCAGCGCAGGCCCAGCAGCTCGCCGGGGCGCAATCCAGTCATGACGGCGGTGACGATGAACGCCCGCCACCATGGCGACAGCTTCAGGGCAAGCAGGGCATGCACCTGGGCCTCGGTCAGGGCACGGGACTTGCGGGTCACCGCGGCGGGCAGCTCGGCGAGGTCGGCGACGTTGCGGGCAGCCTGCCCGTTGCGCTCGGCCCGGCGGATCGCACGGCGCAGCACCGACCGGGACTGCGACAGGGAGCGGGCCGAGTAGCCAGCCCGCGCCAGCCCGTGCAGCACCCGCTCGACGTCGCCGACAGTCAGGCGGGCCACTGGTGTCCCGCCGATACCGCGGACACCGCGGGCGCCGTCGCTGATGCGCAGGGCGGCGTCGGAGTTGACCTGGCGGGTGATGTCGGACCGGATGCTGTCCGGCGGGCTGGCAAGGAAGTCGTTGAGCACCTGGCGGACGGTCACGTCCCGCCGGGCCACGGTGCCGGTCCGGCGCCGCTCCTGGCGCAGCAGGTCCAGCTTGTCCTTGCATTCGGTCTTGGTGGCCGCGCTCACCTTGCGGCGGACCCGGCGGTCGGTCTCCTCGTCGCGGCCGAGGTCGATCGCGCCCACCCAGCAGCGGCGGGCCGCGTCATAGTACACCGACCCGTCACCACGCGACCGCCGCGCCATGTCAGCCTGCCGCCCCTCTGCGCCCGGGCGGCAGGAAACCGCGGCGCCGGGCCTCGCGGACCCATCGATGAGCGGTGGTGACAGGAACCTCCGCCTCGCGGGCGATCTCGACTGCTGGCGAGCGGGTCCGCGTAGCGTATTCCCAGTACGCCTGGGCGATCTGCGCGTAGAAACCGTCTGGGTCGTTGCCATCCGGCCGGGTGAGCTTCGGCCGACCGGAAGCCGGTTCCTTGATCCGCCGCCGTCTCGGGGCGTTCTCGACGATGGCCCGTAGTTCGGCGAGGGATGGCTCGCCGTCGTGGTCAGCCTCGTTGAGCACGGGATAGGGAAACTCGTGCGGGTCGAGTGGCATGGCCGAGAGTTCCTTGGCCTCGCGGACTGATGCGACAGACCGGCCGAGACTGAGGAACAGGTCCAGATGGCGCAATACTGGGCCTACGCCTTGGAGGTCGGACACCGTGATCTCGGGGCCGTGCATGTAGATGGCATCAACGACCCAGCGGCCATTACTTCGCATGGCGACTCGCAGGGATGTGCCGCCGCCTTCCGGGCTGGCAATCGACAGCCAGCCCGCGTGAGACTTCGGCTCCTTCTCGTCTGTCACGCAGCCAGGGTAAGCCTGGGCGCATAAGGTCCGCAAGTGTGCGCGCGCAACCGTAGATGGACTTGCGCAGCCCCACCCCGGCCGCGTATAACTGGCATGGTAATGCGCGCACAAGGCGCAACGTGCTTATACCCGAGGAGGCGAGCGTGGAGAAGCTCGGACTCTCTGTCGAAGAGGCCGCCGAGGTCATCGGCATCGGCCGTAGCGAGATCTACGAGCGCATGGCCCGCGGCGAGATCGAGAGCGTGAAGGTCGGGCGCAGAAGGATCATCCCTGCCGAGGCGGCGAAGCGTTTCCTCGACGGGCTCTTGGCGACTGCGCGAGCCCAGCGGGACAGCGCGAAGAACGCGTGATCCCATGGACCGGAACGCACAAGCGGCTCCTCGCAAGGAGCCGCCGCACACCGATCACCCGGCTAAAGGTCTCGACGCGCACAGGGTAGCAGGCGATCCAGACAGCGACCGGCTGGTGCCGATCGGTCAGGCGGTCGCCGGGTGGCTGGCCCTCTCCGACGAACGCGACCAGGCCCTCGCCCGCATCCTCGACGCTGAGCGTCGCGGTTTCGCCCGTGGCGTGGCCAGCATGGCAGACGAGTACGAGCGTGGGTTCGCTGACGGCATCCTCGCCTACAAGGCGGCCCAGCATGACCTGTACCGGCTTGTACAGCTGGAGATGGCCCGCTGGGGCGGCTGGCGTGAGGACTTCGGCCGCCCGCGGCCCGGCGACTTCCGCGGCCGGGGTGAGGCAGCGTGAGCGAGGCCTGCTCCTGCGGACGGCCGCTGGTATCTCGGCCAGGCGACATGCAGCCCACCTGCGGCGCATGCCGCAACCTGCCCGACCACTGCGACTGTGAGCATCTTGCCAAGACACGCGTCCGGGCTGGGACGGGCCCAGAAACCATCCGCGCTGTTGTCCAGGCGATCGACGCACGCAAGCTCCCCGAGACCTATGTCACCGATGGGCGGGTGGTCCACGTCGAGGAAGTCTCCGGGGCCGCGACAGCGCTGGCCGGTGACGAGGATTCGCCTCTGCCGGTTGTGGCCAGCGAGGTCAAGCCGCCGGAGCTGGCAGCCCTACTCGCCCAGCACACGTTCACCTACAAGAAGCGGCCCGGGAAGGAGAAGAGCGGCGAGGCGCGCGTGGACGAGGGGGAGGTCACGCCCGCCCCGGCCCTCCTCGCTGCGGCGCTGGCGGCGAAGAAATGGCCGGGACTCCATCCGCTGTATGGGATCGCGGGAGCGCCTCTGCTGCGCCCGGACGGCAGCCTGCTGCAAGACCCCGGATACGACAAGGCCACGGGGCTGTACCTGGCGAGCAAGGTGCCGCTCACCCCGGTTCCCGGCGCGCCGACACGGCAGCACGTCCAGGATGCGCGTGCGTTCCTCCTCGATCAGTTCTTGGTTGACTTCCCATGGGTGGACGGCGCCGACCGGGCCAACTATCTCGGCGTTCTCGCCACCCCGATCCTGCGGCGCTACATACGGACCCTGATCCCGTTCGTGGTGTTCACGGCCACGATGCCCAGCTCGGGAAAGACCATCCTCACCTGCGGCCCCGGCATGCTCTACGGGCAGCGCGTACTCACCTGGTCGGACGACGAGGCGGAGCTGCGCAAGGTGATCACGTCCGTGCTCGCCGACCCGGTAGGTGCGATCATCTTCGACAACCTCGCCGAAGGCACGGTCATCAAGTCCCCGGTGCTGGCGCGGCTGATCACCGACCGGACCTGGGCTGACCGGCTGCTCGGCGGCAACGTGACCGCGAGCTACGCCAACGACCGGCTCTGACCGGAAAATGGGACCTCAGCTGGGGCGCGCGGCAGCGAACCTCCGCTGTTGGCCTGCGGTTGTGGGCGGGTGGACCTCAGGCGGCTGGGCTGAGGGAGACAGTGAATCCGAGCGCTTCGAGCTGGCGGATGTGGTTACGGGCCTTCCTGCCCTGATCGATCCGGCTGGTGTGGTAGTCGGGTCCCAGGTCGTGGTAGCGGGCGGCAGGGTCGGCCAGGAGGTGCCAGATGATCACCAGGATGGATCGGGCGACGGCGACCAGGGCTTTGAGCTTGCCGCGGCGTTTGACGATCCGCCGGTAACGTTCCCCGAGGAAGGTGTCGGTCTTGGCGGCCGCGGCGGCGGCTTCGCCGAGAATGCCTTTGAGATAGGGGTTGCCCTTCCCGCTCCTGGCGGCCGAGCTCTTCGCTCCGGACTGGATGGTGCGGGGGCACAGCTTCGCCCAGGACACCAGGTGGCCTGCGGTGGCAAAGCGCGCCATGTCCAGCCCGATCTCCGCGAGGATGACCTGGGATCCGCGCTCCGCGATCCCGGGTATTTCCATCAGGCGATCCAGCGCGGGCAGCGGGGGCTGTTGTTCTTGCCCGCCGCTGGCAGGTGCCCCAGCGGCAGGGAGTTCGGCGATCAGTTCGTCGATCCTGGCGGTGAGCTTTTCGATCTGGCCGGACAGCCCGTCGATCTGGTCGAGCAGGATGCGGGCGATTTCGGCGTGGTGATCGCCGAACTGGCCGCTCAAGGCCGAGATAAGAGCCGCGTGCTTGGCCTTGAGCCGGCCGCGGGCCATGCCAGCCATCACCTGGGGGTCGCGTTCCCCGGCGATCAGCGCTTCGACCATGTCCCGCACTGAGGCCCCATCGATCTTGCTGGCCACCGACGACACTTTGATCAGGGCGTCTTCCAGCAACTTCTCCAGCCTGGACCAGTAGCGGGTCCGCTCTTGGGTCAAGTCCGTGCGCGTGCGGGTGTAATCACGCAAACGCCGGATTTCTGCAGGCGGGACAAACGAGGGCCGCAGCAGCCCCTTCTCGGTGAGCTTGGCCAGCCATACCGCGTCGAGCTTGTCCGTCTTCGGCCTGCCCGGCACATTCTTGACATCACGGGCGTTGACCAGCTGCACTTTCAAGCCACGCGCTTCCAGCAGATAGAAGAAGATCCGCCAGTAGTCCGACGTTGACTCGACGGTGACCACCTCGATTCCCTCACCCGCCAGATGATCAGCCAGCTCCGCGACCGAGTGCGAAGTGGCGGCCACGTCCCACACCTTGCACACGCGTCCGCCCGGCCGGGACTCGTGCGGCACCCGCGTGCACACCTTGCCGGACTCCTTGGCCACATCGATGGCGCAGACCCGCCCGGTAACCTGCTCATGCTCCTCATCCGGGATCTCCTCGACTTCGCGCAGCACCACAACCACCTCCATCACCAGCCAGGACACGTGGCGGGTTGCCCGGAGGCCTCGGTCGGGAACCGAAAATCTGACCGGCGTGCTCCAAGCACAGTGCGCGACCCTTCAGGTCAAGGCCCCACAGCCAGACTGGTGCACGAGATCGCATCTCAAGACCTGGTTCGGCGTCGGCGGGCAACCCACCCCCATTTTCACGTCGCACGACGTCACCCGCGGGGATAAAAGGACTGGTGCGCCACCGGGAACAACCTGCGCCTGGGCGGGGACATGGCCAGCCGCACGGTACTGATCCGCCTCGACCCGGACATGCCCCGCCCAGAGGAGCGGACCGGGTTCGCCATCCCAGACCTTGATCAGTGGATTCTCAACCCCGCCAATCAGCGGCGGGTGCTGTGGAACCTGCTAGTCCTGGTGATCGACTGGACGAGCAGCGGCGCGCCGCGCGAACAGGGCATCACCATGCGGCAGTTCACGCCCTGGGCCGAAGCGGTCGGCGGGTTCCTGGCCCATCACGGGATCAAGGGATTCCTCAGCAACATCGAGAACGCCAGGAATATCGACGACGAAGAGTCGCTCTGGACGGCGTTCCTTGCCCAATGGCGCAAGATCCACGGTGATGCCTGGCTCACGACGAACGAGCTGCACCAGTCGGCCGAGCCGCCCACGTTCGGCCCGGACCCATGGGCCGGTCTGTTCGTCACCGACGACCGCGGCCGGCGGCTGCGCGATGTGGCACTGGGGAAGCGGCTGGCGGGCCAGGTCGGTCGTTGGCGTGGCTCCTACGTCCTCCGGTGCGATCAGAACAGGCATACGAAGCTCAAGACATGGCGGGTCGAGGAGCGCCCCGAATGAGCACGCGCTCTTGTGTGAGGGGTGAAACGTCCACCGCATCCACCGCATCACCCGCAGCACCGGTATTGAACTGCGTGAACGTCGCCGCGAAGATCAACACTATCCACCGCACTTGCGGTGGATCATCTACCGCAGATGCGGTGGATGCGGAGGATCACGAATCCAGTAACCGGCTATCCACCGCAGCCATCGGTGCAGGTCAGATGGTCATTGCGGTGGATGCGGTGGATGCGGTGGATGCTCACGCGCACACGGGACACGCCAAAGGCGCAGCAACCCCGAGCTGGTGGAACTGCTCGGGGGGCGCCTCACCCAGATCCGCGGGCAGCTGCCCGCCCGGCCGGAAGGATGGTCACGATGGGACTGTTCGGCACGAAGACCTGCGGCCACAAAGGCCACGCACCGTGGGGCACCGTGAAATGCTCCAAGGCCCCCAGCCATGTCGGCCAGCATGGGGCCCGGGGGCTGTCGTGGGGTGCGGATGGCAAGGTCAAGGTCGGCGGCCGGAAGACCGGCAAGCGGTAAGCCGGTCGTGACCGAAGACCAGCTGCTGGCCGAGGTGGTCAGGCTCTGCGGCGCCCAGGACCCGCCGGTCCGGCTGGATTCACCTGGCCGACGCGCGCCGCGCCAGCAGCGGCGGCCCTCACCGTAAGGGCTTCCCGGACCTGCTGCTGGTGGGTGCCCACCGGATCGCGTTCCGGGAGTTGAAAGCTGACAGCGGCCTGCGCGCCGATCAGGCTCGGTGGCTGGCCCGGCTAGCGGCGGCTGGGCAGGACGCGGCCGTATGGCATGTCTGCGACCTGCAAGACCCTGCCCAGCCACCGTGGGAGCGTGGCCGCCCGGGCTGCCGCATCGCGGTTGAGCTGGCCGCGCTCAACCAGCCGCACCCCGGCCGCCGGGCCCAAACTGGCTAGCAGGCGTGGCGGCAGACCCCTCTACCAGCGCGGGCCGCTGAGCCAGCGCCCAGCTCCTTATTGCCCAGGAATAAAGGCAAATCCCTGCTCATGCTCGGCGCCGGGCCAATTTGGCCCGGAAATTAACCGCGGCGAGCATAGATTATCCCTTGGCGTGTGTGCGGCGTGTGTGCCGTGTGCGGGCGTGTGCCGCGCCTTGATACGGGTGGCATACCGTAATGCGGGCCGCTGGCCGCTACGGGCGCTGAAAGGCCGGGGTCTGGGCAGTGGGGGGTGTGCTGGGCGCTGCCCGGGCTGCGCGCGCCCGGCCTGGCCGGGCAGGTGCTGCTGGACGGCGATTTCCCGGCCATCCCGTACCCCCCAGGCCGAGCAGATCGCCGGACTGGCCCGGCTGGAACCGGGCGGGCCCTGGCGGCGGGCGGTCCGCTGGCACAACGCGGCCTGCCTGTTCGGCGTGGCCGGATCCGGCTCATGGCTGGCTTAGAAGCCCCGCACACGGTCCGCAGAAGCCGCCTTGGTTATCTGCTCATACAGGCCGGCGGGGAAGAGCCGTCGGCGGCAACCCAAGGAGGCACGACATGACCGCGCTGCTGATCACCAGCATCCTGCTGACGATCCCGTTCCTGGTGGCGTTCACCGCCGTCCCGCTGTGGATAACCTTCAAGCGGCCCGATACCGCGCCAGACCACAGCCAGGCGCACGCCTACCTGCAGGCCCGCCAGGCGCTGAAGCTGGCCCCGGCCGGCTCGGCCACCGCCACGCTGGCGCGCGCCCAGCTCACCAAGGCCGCATGACCCGGCCGCCCGGTCGCCGGGCAGCACCGTCAGCGGCGCCGCCACGATGATGACACGGCCGATTCCCGTCCGGTCATCGTCGTGGCGGCGCTGCCGTGCCTGCGGACGGCCGCCTGGGCCGCCGGTCAGGCGCTGGCCAGACCGGGCCTTTCCCGCAGCCCGGTAATGGACGCCAGCGCGTACATCACACCGATCACGATCAGGATGAACCGGCCGCCGGTGATCACCCCGCCTCGTCCCGGAGCACAGATACGCCCTGGCCGCGCCAGCGATCAAGCACACAGACCCCGGCCATTCAAACCCTGTATTAGCTGTCCGGCCAGGCTTTGGCGAGCTTGCCGATCAATGTGCCCTCAACCGGGGCGGGCGGCCCGGGCGGGGCGTCGCGGCGCTGTGGCTGCCCGAAGTAGCCACCGGCGGGGCAGGCGATGGTGACCTGGACGAGCCGGCCGCGGCCGTGGCGGGCGCCCCAGCTGATGGCCGCGGTGGGCGCCTGCTGGCGGACGGCACGCTCAAAGGCCGCCTCGTCTTGGGTGCGGCCGGTGGCGTCGGTGGCGGCGTATTCGCCGCGGGTCGGGATCCTCGCCACTGCGGGCTGCCCGGGCGTGGCGCGGGCACGGTCCAGCAGCTTGCTGGCGGCGCTGCGCCAGGTCGCGGCGAGCCAGTCGGCCGCCGCTGGCGCGACCGGCGGGGCTGGCGGGCTGGCGGGTGGGCGCTGGCGGCCCCAGCGGGCGCTGGCGGCGTGGCGGGCCCGCTCGGTGCGCTGCTCGGCGGTCAGCCCACCGCGTGGCCGGGCCGTGTGGCTGGCGGGGTCGTAGGCCCACTGGTGGCGGGGCTTGGCCTGCATGTAGGCCAGCGCCTCCTCGCGGGGGTGGGCGCGGAAGGTGACCTCCCAGCCGCCGTCCGGGCGCTGGGAGATGTCCGGGCTGGGAATGCCGGGCCGCTCCTCGGGCTCCCAGCAATACCGCCGGGCGTTATACAGCCCGCGCACCACCGTCTTAGCGTCGTCCTCGGTCAGCAGCGCCCGCAGCTGGCCGTCCTCGCCGGGCATGGCGCCGATCACCACCTGCTCGCCGGTGGCCAGCGCGTGCGCGACCGCCTGCCGCCAGGTGGTGTTGCGCTGCTTGCTGTACTTGCGGGCCAGGTGGGGCGGAAGGGGACGGGCTGCCATGGCCTTTAGTGTGACAGCAGACACGCGGCCAGCCACACCCAACGCCGGGCCGCGCCCGGCACCGGCGGGTCAGGCAGCGCCGGTGTCCTCCGCGGCGCCCACCGGACCGGTAAGCGCCGCGCGGTCCGGCGCGGGCATGGCGGCCACGGCCGCCAGCAACGCCGCCCCCCACGACCGGCGCCGAGGCACAGGCGCCGCCACGGCAGGGCCCGGGGAGACGTAAAGCTGGGGCCGGGCCGCGGCCAGGGCCCGGGCGCGGGCCAGGGCGCCCTGGTGCCGCTCGCAGACATGCACCGCCCCGGCCGGCGCGGCCTGGCTCAGCCCGGCCAGGTGCGCCCGGCACAGCGCCAGCCGGTACGGCGCCACCGCGATCTCGGCCGTGGCCACCGCCGGCGGCCACCGGCCATCGGCGCCGCGGACCCCATCGGCGCGGCAGGCATCACAGCGGACGACGCCATCGGGGGTCACCCCATCCGCCAGCGCCGGGCCAGCGGCGGGCGAGACGCCGGTGACGGCCACCGGCCGGGAGGCAGGCAAGGCCGCCGATGGCCGGGGCAGCACGGTGCCCGTGAGCACCGGGCCCGCAGCTGGCGGGCCGGGCGGCTCGCGGGCGGCGATACCCGGCCCGGGCGTGCGGGGGCTGCCATCGTCGTGGCGGTGGACCCGGTGATTGTGCCCGCACCGTCGGCACCGCGAGGTGTTGCCATCCTGGGCGTAGCTGTCCCACCGGTGCCCGCACCGTCGGCAGGTCATCACCGCCGGGGGCAGCGCTTCTCGCCTGGTCATGAGGCCAGTTTGCGCTGGCCGATCGGCAGCGCCCGGTACAAGGTGGCCCGGCCGACACCGAGTACCCTCGCGACCTCGGACACCGGCCGCCCCTCGGCCAGCATCGCGGACGCGACCCTGACCCGCTCCGGGGTCATCACCGTCTTGCGCCCACCAATGCGCCCCTCGGCCTTGGCCCGCTCGATCCCGGCGAGGGTACGCTCGCCGATCAGCTCGCGTTCCATCTCGGCCAGGGCCGCGAGGATGTGGAACATCAGCCGCCCGGCCGGGGTGGTCGTGTCGAGCTGCTCGGTCAAGGTCGTGAACTGCACACCGCGGCGGCGGAGATCCTCGACCACGTGCACCAGGTGGGAGACCGACCGGCCGAGCCGGTCGAGCTTCCAGACCACGAGCTGGTCACCCTTGCGCAGATAGGCCAGACAGCGATCGAGTTCGGGCCGGCTGGCCTTCGTGCCACTGACGCCATGATCGGTGAACACCTCCTCGCACCCCGCCGCCGCGAGCGCCTCGATCTGTGTCTCAGGATGCTGGTCGAGAGTAGAGACCCGGGCGTAACCGATCTTCGCCATGGTCCCATTGTCTCGTCCCGGACCTGCCGTCGTTACCGGACACACAGCAGAAGTGAACAGGAGTTTCGGACACGCTGCAGACCGTGCCGCCGACTACCCGGACGCCAGATGCCCGCTGTCCGCTGGACACACGTTAGTGGGACGCCAGCATGGGCGGGCAAAGATCTGATCTAGCCCACGAGCACTCACGCCGCTAGGTTCACGGTCATGCGAGCTAAGCTGCCGAGCCAGCGACGAGACGTCGGCGAAGCGCCCCTATGGCACATTGGTACCGCGCTCGCCGTGAGCTTCACGGTGGCAGTCTTTGGTCTGGTCGGCTTGGTCGCCCTGGCGTGGCTGTTGTTGGGCTTGGCCGGGTTCCGGCGCCATGGGGCGCCTTCGCTGCATGACACAGTCGGAGTGCTGCAACTGGTGTTCGCGTCGGTGGCCGGGGCGGGCGCGCTGGTCGCCCTGATCGTGGCATACCGGCGGCAGAAGGTCGCCGAGTCTACTGCTGCTCTGGACAGAGCCAGCGCTCAGCTTGAGCGGACTCGCGTGCATAACGAACGGTTCACCGCGGCGGCGGCACAACTTGGCGATGACAAGCCCGCGATCCGGCTGGCCGGGGTGCACGCAATGGCGGGCCTGGCTGATGACTGGCCGGAGAACCGGCAGACCTGCGTCGATGTGCTCTGCGCATACCTGCGAATGCCATATACGGCGGACCCAGGAGAGAACGCTCCTGCGGAGGATCGGCTGATGTTCGCTTCTGTCCGCGAGGTTCGTCACACCGTGATCAGGGTGATCACCGCGCACCTCAGAGATACCGCCCCAATGTCATGGCGGAGCCTGGACTTTGACTTCACCGGAGTGGTGTTCGACGGGGGGGACTTTTCCGGCGCCGTGTTCTCCAGTGGCCGAATCAGTTTCGTCGGCACCGAGTTCTCCAGCGGCCAGATCAATTTTGAGGGCGCCGTGTTCTCCGATGCTCAGGTCGGCTTCGTCGGCGCAGGGTTTTCCGGCGGCCTGGTCAGCTTCGGCAGCGCCGTGTTCTCCGGCGGCCAGGTCAGCTTCGAGAGTGCCGTGTTCTCCGGCGGCCAGGTCAGCTTCCTCTGCGCCGAGTTCTCCGGTGCCGAGGTCAGCATGGCCAGCGCCGTGTTCTCCGGCGGCGAGGTCAGCTTCAGCTTGGCCGTGTTCTCCGGCGGCCAGGTCAGCTTCGGCTTCGCCGTGTTCTCCGGCGGCCAGGTCAGCTTTGGCAGCGCCGTGTTCTCCGGCGGCCAGGTCAGCTTCGAGCGTGCCGTGTTCTCCGGCGGCCAGGTCAGCTTCCGGAGCGCCAGGTTCTCCGGCGGCCTGGTCTTGTTCGGCCACGCAGGGTTTTCCGGCGGTCAGGTCAGCTTCGTCGGCGCCGAGTTCTCCGGCGGCGAGCTCGACTTCAGCAATCCCTACGACTGGTCACATCAGCCGAAGTTCGACTGGTCTGACACCCCGCCAGCGTGGGTGAAGGTGAAGCTGCCCGGACAACGGGACGCTTCCCCGCCCAACGGAGTTGCCGGAGGAGCCGACAGTTCCAAACCGGCCGGGTCCTGATGCGATTCCGCGTGCCTGCGGTCGGTCCGACGACAGTCGATGGGTTCTCAGTAATCCCCGCTATCGGACAGTGCAGAGCGTGGCCTGCCGCTCGCCAGCCGCCACAGGGCGGAGCGGGACGTAAATAGGCCCTACGCCCGCGGTGGACAGCCTCCGCTTAACACCCGCTGGTCAGAGTCACCCTGGGATGGCTTGTTTCCTGGTAAATATGCGGGAGCTACTTCACAGCATCACCGCGTGATCCTCTGCTTTGTGCGTTCCAATAGGCGAGGCTGTCGCGGGTGTTCAGGGTGGCCGGGTGCTCGGGGCCCAGGACCCGCTCGTAGATGGCCAGCAGCGCAGCGAACTGGTCGCGAGCCCCGGCCGCATCCCCCGCCTCCCCGGTCCAGCCCGCGAGGTTGCCGCGGTCGATAAGCGTTTCCGGGTGCTCGGGGCCCAGGACCCGCTCGTAGATGGCCAGCAGCGCAGCGAACTGGTCGCGAGCCCCGGCCGCATCCCCCGCCTCCCCGGTCCAGCCCGCGAGGTTGCCGCGGTCGATAAGCGTTTCCGGGTGCTCGGGGCCAGAGACCCGCTCACGCACCGGCAGCAGCGCAGCGAACTGGTCGCGAGCCCCGGCCGCATCCCCCGCCTGCCCCGTGAAGCGGGCGAGGCTGCCGCGGACGGTCAGGGTATCCGGGTGCTCGGGGCCAGAGACCCGCTCACGCACCGGCAGCAGCGCTGCGTACTGGTCGCGAGCCCTCGCCGCATCGCCCGCTTCCCCGGTGAAGCGGGCGAGGTTGCCGCGGGTGGTCAGGGTGTCCGGGTGCTCGGGGCCGGAGACCCGTTCGAACACCGGCAGCAGCGCAGCGAACTGGTCGCGAGCCCCGGCCGCATCCCCCGCAACCCCGGTCCAGTAAGCGAGATTGCCGCGGACGGTCAGGGTATCCGGGTGCTCGGGGCCAGAGACCCGCTCGAACACCGGCAGCAGCGCAGCGAGCTGGTCGCGAGCCCCGGCCGCATCGCCCGCCTTCCCGGTCCAGTAAGCGAGATTAACGCGAGTGGTCAGCGCTTCCGGGTGCTCGGGGCCAGAGACCCGCTCACGCACCGGCAGCAGCGCTGCGTACTGGTCGCGAGCCCTCGCCGCATCGCCCGCCTCCCCGGTCCAGTAAGCGAGGTTGCCGCGGGTGGTCAGGGTGCCCGCGTGCTCGGGGCCGGAGACCCGTTCGAACACCGGCAGCAGCGCAGCGTACTGGTCGCGAGCCCCCGCCGCATCCCCCGCCTGCCCCGTGAAGCGGGCAAGGTTGCCGCGGGAGGCGAGTGTCTCCTGATGCTCGGAGCCCAGGACCCACTCCAGCATTGGCAGCAGCGCAGCGAACTGGTCGCGAGCCCCGGCCGCATCCCCCGCAAGCCCGGTCCAGTAAGCGAGATTGCCGCGGTCAACCAGCGTGTCCGGGTGCTCAGGACCGTAGGTCCGTATCCGCGCATTAAGCAACTTTTGCAGGAGGTCCCTGGCGGCTGCGTAGCTCCCGCTTCTCCCCAGGTACACAGCGATGCGCCTCATGCTCTCGCTGTCATCGGCGAAGGCGGCCTGGGCATGGGGCAGCAGCGCCGCAAACACCGGCCAGGTTTCAGGGGCCGCAGGGTCAGCTGGCAGGGCGGCCTCGATTACCGCCGCGGCAGCCTGCCGCCACGCGGCGGCCAGCTCCGCGGGCATCTGATCGGCGGTGAGCGCCTGGACCAGTCGGTGCATCGACACCGATCCGCCCCTAGCCGGGGTGATCAACGAATAGCGGCACAGCGCGGCGATCGCGTGCTTGGCGGCCAGATTGTTCTCCAGCACCGGCGCCAGCACCGGCCCCACCTCGTCCCCCAGCTCCTCTGCGAGCCCGGGTCGGGGCTGTAGCAGCAGAGGCAGCGGGATCGCCTCGGGTGCACAGGCTGCCAGCAGCCGCAGCAGGCCAACCGCGTCCGGCGCGGCCTGCTGCAGCTGCTCAAACGCCAGCCGCCAGGTGGTGGCGACGGTCTGGCTATACCCAAGCGGCTCGCCGCGCGCCAGCATGTCCGCGCGCCGCTGCCGGAACCATGTCAGGTAACCGGCCAGGCTATCCGCGTTGGCCTGGATGTAGACGGCCGCCTGCTCCAGCACCAGCGGCAGCCCACCCAGCTCACCCGCCAGCTCCAGCGCCGCCTGCCGGTTCGGGTCACCGGTACGGCTGGCCAGGAACTGCGCGGCCACCTCTGGGTCGAGCACCGGCACATCCAGCGCCTGGCCAGGCTGCCAGATCTGATCCCGGCTGGTGATCAGCACCCGCCCGCGCCCCGCCGGCGGCACAAAGGGCACGACCGACGCCCGGTCCGGCGCGTTATCGAATACCAGCAGCCACTCCCCGGGATAGGTGGCCAGCGCGCCGTGCACCCACGCCACCGGGTCCCGGCTATCAGGCAGACCCCGGCCGCCGAGCTGGAAGACCAGCTCACCGAAGCCGGCCGCCAGCACTGCCGGGTCCTCGGCGGGGAACTGCCAGGCCACCCCCACCTCGCCTAGGTGACGGTGCGCGTACTCCAGCGCCACACTCGTCTTGCCCGCCCCGCCCAGCCCGCACAACGCCACCACCCGTGGCCCGGCGCCGTCATGGGCGGTCAGCTGGGCATCCAGCTCTGCCAGCAGCTCCTCCCGCCCGGCCAGAAACGTCGGCCGCGGCGCCAGCTGCAGTGCCCGGCCCGCGGCCGCCTGACCGGCGGGCTGCTTGGCCAGCTTGTCCAGCTTGTCCAGCTCGGCCTGGAGCCCCGTGCTCAGCCCAAGGATCAAGCCTTTCAGATCGCTGAACTCCGCCGCACGCACCGCGCGTGCAACCTCATCCCGGAACGCGAGCACCTTCTTCGGATCTGCTATATCGGAGACGCTGACGTCGGGAATGCTCGTCCGCAGCAACGCGACCCGCGCGATACCGCACTCACCGGCCCGCCGAAACTCCAGATGAGTCATCGACAGCCCACCGGGATTGCCATCGACCGGCACGAAACCATACCGATGCCCCAGAATCAACACATACAGGTCACATGTCCCGACATCATCAAGGCAGCTCTCCCGCACGGTCTCACTATTGGGTAGGTAGCTGTCGATGGCCTGATGCCGAGCCGCCCGGAGCCACTCCAGCACCGCCCGCCGTTCCCGCTTCAGGTCGGCGACGGTGGACGAGAGGTAAACCTTGGCCATCGCTCCCCCCACGATCCGCTGACCACATCACCCCAGCTGGCCGCTCCACCCCGCTCCTCGTCTCGCAGCCGGTGACCTAACCATTGCACAGACCCGTGCTCTGTCCTACCAGCTATAGATCTTTAACGGCGGAGGTTAGCAAGTCCGTGGGAAACCGCGCTGGTGTCTCGTCAGAGCGTGGGGGTGGGGCCGTTCCAGCCTGGCTCGATCGCATCGGCCTGGCAGAGCCTACGATGGTCAGCACGCACAACGTGCTCGCGCCCTCTCTGCGTCATGGGCGTGACCGCCGGAGGGCAACCTGGTACGCCTCATTATCGTTCGTCGTGATCACGGGAGGCAGCTTCGATGGCCGGGCTGGAGAACGAGATGGCAGCAGACAGCGGCCGTGGCCGCCAGCGGGCGTCCGACGCCGACCGCGAGCACGTGGTCAACACGCTCAAGGCCGCATACGTGCACGGTTTGGTGACCAAGGATGAGTTCGACGCGAGGGTCAGCCAGGCGTTCGCTGCGCGCACCTACGCCGAACTGGCCCTGATTACCGCCGACATCCCTGCCGGGCTGGCCGCAGCACACCAGCGGCCCAGGCCCACAGCGGCACCGGGCCATGCTCCAGCACACGCGAACGTCGGGCCGGGCGACCGCGCGATCATTGCGACGGCCATTTTCGCGGTCCTTGCCCTGGTAATCTCCATCTCCGCTGGTCCGTTCGCCAGTCCGGCGGCGGTGTTGTTGGTATTCGGGGGGGCCGGGAGTGCTTTCGTGTCCTTGTTCCTACTCGGAACCAAGATGCGCGGCGCGCGGCGCGACAAGCGCTCCGGCGGTCACCTGCCTCCGCAGCGAGCAACTCACAGCGGTCCGGGAGCTGGCCGCCAGGCGGCATCTGCTCCCCCGGCAGAACAGCTCCCGAACCCCAGCAAGCCCCGGCGGCGCAGCAACGCTGACGCTGCCCTACGCGATTCTCTGAACCCGCAGTTGTCCAGCTAGTCCGGGAATCGCATCCCGTGGCCACAGGTGACGCGCGTGATGCACCGATGTCGGACCAGAACCGACAATGCGACCATCAGGGGCACCCGGCCGCCTGTAACCTCCGCCATTAGAGATCCTTATGCGGGCCCTGTGAATATGGCGTAGCTAGTTCACAGGGCCTCATTGGCTCCTCAGCAGTTCGCCGCAGCCTGCGCCTCGTTAACGATCTGCTGGGCCTGGCTGTTGAGCGAGTTGCCTTTCGATGTGGCCCAGGCGACCGCCGCGGCAAGGTCCTTGAGGGCCTGCTTGCCGGCGTTGATCGCGGCTGAGGGGTCGGGGTCGGGGGCGCCGCCGAGATTGGTGATCGTGGCGGCGTCGGACTGCACCGCCGCGAGGTCGCTATGCACGCTGTTGGCCTGCAGGTTGGTGATGTCGCCATTGAGGGTGTCCAGGTCGCCGCCCACGGTGTCGGCATCCCCGCCGACGGTATCGGCGTCACCGCCCCGGTTGAGGCACGAGTCGCGGAGCTCGGTCTGGTAATCGGACTGCTCGGTGGCGAGGTCGGCCTGCATCTGGTGGACATCGCTGGCCAGCGTCTTGTCAGTGTCCAGGGTCGTCGCGTCCTGGGTGAGGGTCGTGATGTCGCTGGCGAGCTGCTGGTCAGCCTGGGTGATCTGCGCGTTGGTGTTCTGCTGCTGCACCTGCACGGCGGCGGCGGCATTGGCCGTGGTCACCTGCCGCCCCATCACCGTCAGAGCCTTGTTCCATCCCGCCGCCGTCCCCGGCTTGCAGGTGAGCGGCTGGATCGTGCCGTCTTGCTGGGGCACGTTGAGCACCAGGTTGCTGCCAATCGTCCCGTACATCTGACCCGACCCGCCCAGGTCCAAGCTGGCGCTCGACCCGGTGACGGTGCCACTCAGCACACCGGAGCCCGTTGATACCTGCTCAGCGGGCGCGGTCCCGCTGACCAACGCGTCCCGGTAGGTGCCGGAGACGACGCTCCCGGACTGCCACTGCAGCAGGGTCGCACCGGTGTCTCCGGGGCCCTTCCAGCACAAGAAGCTGAGCAGCTGCGGGCTGCTAGTGGCGGCGTGGACCGCGGCCCAGGCGCCCCCTGCCGCTACCAGCGCGGCCACGGTCGCGATCACGGCCAGGCGGCGGCCACGCAGGCCCGGCCGGGATGCGGGAGGAAGGCCCATCGCGGACGCAGTAGCCGCATCAGATGTGGCGCCGGGAGGCGCCGCATGGGCCCCACCGGGAATCCCCCACGTCATCTGCGGCGGATAGGGAGGCGTCGGGGGCGCACTGCCAGGCTGGTGCTGCATGACCGTCAGCACCCCGGCCGCTGCCAGAGCGAGGATCCCGCCCCCGAGAAGCCAGCCGAGCAGGTGGTCCGCGATGCCCACGGCGCCGCAATCCTGCCGCGCCGACGCATCGAGCAACTGGCCGAGTTGGCCAAACCCCGACGTACACAGCCCATTCCACTGGCTGACGGTGCCGTGGTCGAGGGGGACAACCGCGAGCAATACCCCGGCGATCACGAGCAGGCCACCGACGACCGCGAGGGTTCTCACCGGGCCATGCCGGTAAAGATAGCCATTCACCGGGCGTCCTCCGGGTGACGCAGCATTAGGGTGTCGCGAGTCACGGATCGGGCTAGATCATGACTTGTGCACGCTCCCGTTTCTCCCGGTTAGCAGACGCGCAACACAGCCAGCTGGTGCACACGCTGGCCGACCAAATGAATCCGTGTTCGTATTTGCCTCGCGAAGCAGCCCACCGGGCGTCACTACAGTTCCGGGTGCTGGCGCAAGGACAGCACGAGGGCGGTGAGGGCAAGAGCACCGCCAGCTAAGCCGATGGCGGCGCCGAGGAGTTGCGTGGCAGTAAGCAGGACGAACCCTTGCGCGCACACCCGGGCGGCCGGGCCAGTGTGGAGCCACAGCCATCCGCCGATCACGGCGACGGCTAAGCCGATGATCACCAAGATCGGCGCGCCGGGGTAGACGTAGCGGGTACGGGGCTGATGCTGACTCACCACAATCAGTGCTCCTGTCAATGTGCGCCCAGGGTCAGGGAAACCCAGCTGATTGGTCCCGGACGCGATAGTGGCACGCGGTGACGGCAGGAACACCGGATCGGCGATAGGGCCAGCCCGTCAGGCCTCATGCGGCTTTCCGTAACTGCCGGCCTTCCGCCTGCCTTGCACCTGGCGGGGTTCCGCACCGGCGGGTGTGGTGCTGGCGCTGTTAGTAGATGCGGCGGCCTGCCAGGTGTTCGCGGCGTTCCCGGGCCGTGCCCAGGAAGCTGACCCGGGTTGGCCGCCCGTGCTGCTCGAAGTAGCGGATCAGTTCCTCGCTGGCGTATTTCCGCACTCGTGATTCTGGCCCGGTGAGCAGCGACATGGGGTCGATGTCGGCCCGCTTGCCCGCCTTGTTGAGCATGTAGCCGTTGGTCTGCGCCTCGGCCATCAGGAACTGCCGGTAAACCTCGTCCCGGTGCTCGCTGGCCCGCGTCCGGTAATGCTCCCGCCGGCGCGCCCGGCTCTGGGCGGCTGCTTTGTGGGCGAGGTCGCGGCGGTCGATCTCACCCATGATCTGCCGGAACGCGCCCTGGCGTTCGTCATAGAAGTTGGCGTAGCGATGCAGCTCCCGCTCCAGCTCGCGCTCACTCATGCCCCGCAGCACGGCGCGGTCGAACTTGACGGGCAGCTTCTCCGGGTGCGGGCGCCGGTGACGGCAGCACGCGTGCGGGCACATCGCCATCTCGTCCTCGCGCTTGGCGTAGTGCCCGAGCAGGTCACGAACGTCCCACCGGCCGGTGACCACCACATGGACCGTCCGCCCGTCCCCGGTGCGGACCGTGCCGCGCCGTACGACCCGGCCGCGGGGGATCACCGGCATGACGGTAGGGGCCCCTTACCGGCCTGGGTAGTTCGCTGTGGTGTGCCCCATGGCCCGGCCTACCTGGATGATCAGCTCAGCCAGCACGATCGCCACGGTGATCTCACCGCCCCGGGCCCAGTCCATGTCAGTCCCGCCCGCCGCGGCCGGGCCGGGGATCGCGGGCCGCCCCGGGCAGCGGCGCGGGGACCCGCGCCTGCATGTCGTACACCAAGCCTCCCGGGGGCCGCGGGGCGGGCGTCCGGGAGACAGCAAGACGGGCATCCGCAATCTCCCGGATGCCCGTCCGATACCCCCCCACGGTACCGTGTGCGGCACCATGCGCGGGGCATCCGTGCCGCACTCGCTCGCTCCCGCTGCTCCCGGGGAATCGTGTATATGTTCTAATCGTGTCATGGGGGTGCGGCTACCTGACTGGTGGTGCTTCCCGGAGCGGTGCCAGTACGGGCATCTTTGGGGACCTGGCCTGATCACCGTGTCCTGGTCGCCGTGTGCCTGCGGGCCCGCTGTCGCGGAACGTGGCCGGGTAGCCGGTGCAGGTCACCTGGCCGTCTACTGCGACATGCCGGGCTGCCGGTCGGTGTGGTACCAGCCGCGGCATGAGCCAGCGGAGTGAGCGTCGCCGATTGGGGCCAGGGCGCGGGTGCCCGTGGCCCCCCAGCACAGGGCACCCGCTCCACCACCGTGCATCATGGGGCCGACCAGGATTTAGGGACGAAGATCCTCTGCATGTGCCGAGGTCACCCGCGGAACGGCCCCTGACTGATCGACGCGGCGGGTTGGCCGCGTCGCCGGAGTGGTCAGGCCCTGGTGACTGCGGGCCAGTCTGCGGCGGGTCCTGAGTGCCGGTTCTGACCTGGGGCTGTAACAGGGGAAGGGTCGGGTCGTTGACGGTTTGTGATGGTCTCTTGCAGCGTGCCGGCTTATCTGCACGGCTGCGGGGCCCACCGCCCGGCCTAGGAGCCCGCGGTGCCCGAACCCCCTCCGGCCGCCGCGGGCTCCTTCCGCCCGGGCTGGTGCTATTGGCCCGGCCGCAAAGCGCTGTTCATGGCGCCGCTGCTCATCAGTCATCCCGCTGGCTGAGGATGGCGGCGATGTCCTTTGCGGACAGGCCATGCAGGTGCGGATGGACCTCGCCCGGCCGCTCGATCGCAGCCCGCGCCACTCCGTGGAGCAGGGACACGGCCCCGTGGAGCGGGGGCTGGCGCGGGCCGCGAGAGCGGCTCCACCACCATGTGAGCGAGCCCACCAGGCCAGCGGCACCTACGCCGACGATTCCCCGCCCACGAGCAGGAAAAACGTGGACCAGCTCGGCGGCGGCGGCCAGGACCGGGCCCGGCCCCGCGGACCACGAGCGCGGCGGCCACGAGCACGAGCACGGCCTTACCGGGGCCGCTGCCGCCGCGACCGCGCCGATCACCAGCAGCGGCCCGCCAGCCGCTCGACCACGGCCACTGAGTTGAGCACGGCGACCAGGGCCAACAAGGCGACGAACCAGGTCAGCGGGTGGTGCCTGCAGGATCGACGGTGGCTCACTGGATTCCCTCCCTCAGACGGGCGGCTAGATGGTCGTATGCCTCGGCGCTGGACAGGCGCCATTCGCACGTGGAGCACAGTTCCGCCGGATGCACCGCGCAGTCCGGGCAGTTGGCCGCGCCGTCCCGCCTGTAGTCGGCGGCCACATCCAGAGCGTCCAGCACGATGGCGGCCTGGTCGGCGTCGAGCGGCATGGCGTGGGCCTCGATCACATCGAGCACCTGGCCGAGCTGGCGGCGCAGCTCGGCGCACTCACGGACCAGCACGCTCGGCGGGAGCATGGTCACCTTGTGGCTGCGGACCGACGCCAGGTAGCCGCGAGCGAATCGCCACCCGCTGGTCGGCGCTCACCGGGCACCATCCTTACGTGCCTTCGCGGCGCCCAGGGCCGCCATGGCCTCGCCCCAGGTGCGGTAGCCGGTGGCGGGGTGCTCGGCAATCCGGGCGCGCAGGTAGGCCACCGACCACGCGATGTCATCGGTGGCGTCCTCGCGCAGGATGCCCCGGAGCATCACCACCGCGTGGCCGACCCGCTCCACCAGAGTGCGGTCCCGGGTCTCCTGCCCTCCGACTGTGGCGGCGTTGGGGATGTCGATTGCCTCCCGGATGGCCTCCAGGGCATCGCGGGCAGGCTGTGGGATCGCGCCGCTCATGCCGCTGCATCCGATCCGTGAGCCAGTGCCCGGCACTCGCGTTCGGACAGCCCTGCCCCAGATGCCCTCCCGGATGTGTTGGCCGAGGGCGTAGTCGAGGCAGGGCACCCGGACCGGGCAGCAGGCACAGATCCGCTTGGCCGTCTTGACGGACTCGCCTTCTCCGGAAACCACGCGTCAGGGTGGGCCTGGGCGCAGAGCGCGGTCTCGGCCCTGGCTGGCGTGGTGATCGATATCGTGCTGCTCATGGTTTCTGTCTCCTTCGGTGAGATGGGTTCCAAGGCCCCGCCGGGCGTGGTCGCGCGTCGGCGGGGCCGCTGTTGTAAGGAATCGGGGAGCCAAGTCCGGGAGCCAACGCCAGCGGATATGCGCGGACAAGCGCGGACTGTCGTGGCCGCGTGCTACTGCTAGATGCGACCCGCACGGATTCCCCTGGACCGCCCCAGACGGCCCGTCCTTGCGGTACGGACATGGACAGGCAACCTCCCGCCTACCACCTCGTCCGGTCGCCGGGGCGAGCGGACGAGGCGCCCACGCTGGACACGGCGCAGCAAGCCGTCGTTGACCACGCCGGCGGGCCGTTGCTGGTGCTGGCGGGCCCCGGTACGGGAAAGACCACCACGATCGTGGAGACCGTCGCCGACCGCATCATCGACCGTGGGATCGACCCGGAACGGGTGCTCGTCCTCACCTTCAGCCGCAAGGCGGCCGAGGAACTGAGGGAGCGGATCACCACACGGCTGCGCCGTACCACGCGGGAGCCGCTGGCCCTGACCTTCCACAGCTACGCGTACGCGCTGGTACGCCGGGAGTTCGTGCTGGCGGGAGACGAGCCGCCCACCCTGCTGTCCGGGCCGGAGCAGTTGCTGGAGGTCCGGCGCATGCTCCGGGGCGAGGCCGAGGATGGTGGCGCGGCCTGGCCGCGGCGCCTGCTCCCCGCGCTCGCCACCCGCGGTTTCGCCGCCGAGTTGCGGGACTTCCTGCTGCGGGCGGCCGAACGTGGCCTGGACGGCCGGGGCCTGACCCGGCTGGGAAGGCAGCGCGGGCGTGACGACTGGGAGGCCGCGGGCGGCTTTCTCGACCGCTACGCGGCGCGTTTCGACCTGGCCCCGGTCCCTGCCTACGACTACTCCGAGATCATCAGGATCGCCGCCGCGATGCTGGGGCGTGGCGCGGTCAGGGACCGGGAGCGCAAGGCCTACGACGTGGTGCTGGTGGACGAGTACCAGGACACCGATCCGGCCCAGGAAGCGCTGCTGCACGCCCTGGCCGGTGATGGCAGGGAACTGATCGCGGTCGGCGACCCGGACCAGTCGATCTACGCTTTCCGCGGCGCGGACGTGCATGGGATCGCCCGATTCCCCGAGCGGTTCCGCACCCCCGACGACCGGCCGGCCCGGGTCGTCGCGCTGCGCACCTGCCGGCGCAGCGGGACCGTCCTGCTCGCGGCGTCCCGGCGGGTTGCGAGCAGGCTGCCGGCCGGACCGGTTGGCCACCGCGATCTGGACGCGCTCCCATCCGCCCCGCCGGGGACGGTCAGGGTGATCACCGCCACCAGCGCCAGCCAGGAGGCCGCGGTCGTCGCGGACGTGCTGCGGCGCGCGCGCCTGCATGACGGCGTGAGCTGGTCATCGATGGCGGTGCTGGTCAGGTCGGTGGTCCACCAGGTCCCGCTGCTGCGGCGCGCGCTGACGGCGGCCGGGGTGCCCACCGTGGTCGCCGGGGACGAGCTGCCACTCACCGCCGAGCCGGGGGCGCAGCCGCTGGTCCTGCTCCTGCGGTGCGCGCTGCGCCCGGGCACACTCGACGAGGACGCCGCCGAGCAGCTGCTGACCGGGCCGCTGGGCGGCAGCGACGCCCTGGGCCTGCGCAGGCTCCGCCGGGCGCTGCGGGCGGCCGCGCAGGCGGCCGGGGAGGAGATGACGGACGAGCCGCTGGCTGCCGCGCTCCGCGACCCACGTGAGCTGACCCTGGCCGACGGCCCGGCCGCGGACGCGGCCCGGCGGCTGGCCGCCCTCCTCGCGCTCGCCCGCGACACCGCGGCCGGCGGCAACGCGCACGACACCCTGTGGGCGGTGTGGGACGCCTCCGGTCTGGCCCGGGAGTGGCAGGCAGCGAGTGCGGCAGGCGGGTCGCGCGCCGTTACCGCCGACCGCGACCTCGACGCCGTGGTCGCGCTGCTGGAGTCCGCCGCCCGCTTCACCGCACGGCTGCCGCCCGGCTCGGCCCTGCTCTTCCTGGACAGCCTGTCCGGCCAGGAGATCCCGGGCGACACGCTGGCGGGGCAGGCGCCGCAGGGGGACGCCGTCCGCATCCTCACCGCCCATCGGTCCAAGGGCCTGGAGTGGGATGTGGTGGTGCTGGCCGGGGTGCAGGAAGGCATCTGGCCGGACCTGCGGCTGCGGTCGTCCCTGCTCGGCATGGACGAACTTGTGGACATGGCGGACGGGGTGCTCGGGCCCGCCGCCGGGACCGACGCCGCCGCCGCGGCGCTCGCCTCCAAGCTGCTCAGCGAGGAGCGCCGGCTGTTCTACGTCGCGGCGACACGCGCCCGCCGGACCCTGGTCGTCACCGCCGCCGGCGGACAGGACAGCGACGAGCGCCCGTCCCGCTTCCTCGCCGAGCTGGCCGGTGACGAGATCGAGATCGAGCACGTAGCCGGATTGGATACCAGCTGGCTGTCGCTGCCCGCGCTGACCGCTGACCTACGCCGGGCCGCCGCCGACCAGCGGCGGCCACCCGCGCTGCGCCAGGCCGCGGCGGCCCAGCTGGCCCGGCTGGCGGAGGCCGGCGTCCGGGGCGCCGATCCCGGCCACTGGTATCAGCTCACGACGCTGTCCGACCCCGGCCCGCTCACCGCCCCCATCTCGGTCCCGCTCACCGCCCAGCCGCCCGGCGGCGCGCTGATCCGGGTCTCGCCGTCGCAGGTGGAGTCGTTCACCCGCTGCGGGCTGCGCTGGCTGCTGGAGATGGCGGTGGGGGCCGGGTCGGTGGACGTGGTCCGCCACTTCGGCATCGTCATCCACGCTGCCGCGGTACTCGCCGCCGAGGGCGCCACCGACGCGGTGATCGGGGAGCGCATCGACGAGGTCTGGCATCACCTGGACTTCGGCAGCGCCTGGTACAGCGAGAAGCAGCGGGAACTTGCCCACCAGATGGTGACCAAGTTCCTGGCCTGGCACCGGGAGAATCTGCGGGAACTGGTCGCCTACGAGGAGAGCGTGCGGGCCCAGGTCGGCGCGGTCGAGATCACCGGCCGGGTGGACCGGCTGGAACGCGATTCCGAGGGCAGGGCGATCGTGGTCGACCTGAAGACGGGCTCGACCCCGGTGCCCGGCACCGAGCTGGAACGGCATCCGCAGCTCGGGGTGTACCAGCTCGCAGTCATGCTCGGCGCGTTCGAGCGGCTGGGCCTCACCGAGCCGGGTGGCGCCGAGCTCGTCCAGGTCGGCAAGGCCGGCCTGGCCGCGCAGGTCCGGATCCAGCCACAGCGTTCGCTGCTCGATGACCCGGAACCGGGCTGGGCACGGGAGCTGGTGGAGACCGTGGCCGCGGGCATGGCGGGGCCGCTGTTCCAGGCCCGGCTGAACCCCGGCTGCCGGCACTGTCCGGTCGCCTCAAGCTGCCCGGTGCATACGTCGGGGGAGCAGGTGACCCCCTGATGGCCAAGATCTCCTACAGCCCGGCCCAGCTGGCCGTCCTGCTCGGCCTGCCCGAGCCCACCAGCGAGCAGGCCGAGGTGATCGCCGCGCCGCTCGAGCCGCTGGCCGTGATCGCCGGCGCCGGGTCGGGCAAGAGCGAGACCATGGCCGCCCGGCTGGTCTGGCTCGTCGCCAACGGCATGGTGGTGCCGGAGCGGGTGCTCGGCCTCACCTTCACCCGCAAGGCCGCCGCCGAACTGGGGCAGCGGGTCCGGGCCAGGCTGGCAGGCCTGCGCCGGGCGGGCCTGGCCGTAGGCGGCCCGCAGGCGGGCGGGGCGCAAGCCCGGCAGCAGGCCGGCGGGGAACAAGTCATCTTCCGGCAGGCCGGCGGGGAACAAGTCACCAGCCCGCAGGCCGGCGGGGCACAAGCCGTCAGCCCGCAGGCCGGCGGAAACGTGCTGGACGGCGAGCCGGTCGTGTCCACCTACCACGCGTACGCCGCGAGGCTCGTCGCCGACCACGCGCTGCGCGAGGCGCTCGAGCCCTCGCTGCGCCTCATCACCCCGGCCGTGGCCTGGCAGATCGCCGCCCGGGTGGTCGCCGCCCACGGCGGGCCGATGGACGCGGTTGACCGGGCCCCGCAATGGGTGACCGCGGCGGTGCTCGACCTCGCCGGGGAACTCGCCGAGCACCTGCGGACACCGCATGACGTCCAGCAGGCCGGCCGGTGGCTGGACGCGGCCTGCCGGGCTCTGCCCGGCCGGGTGCCGGCCCAGGTCCGCAGGATCGCCGACTGCCAGCGCACCCGGGAGCAGCTGCTGCCGATGGTGGCCGCCTACGCGCAGGCCAAGGCCGCCCGGGAAGTGATCGACTACGGTGACCAGGTCGCGCTGGCCGCGCGCATCGCCAGCCGCCATCCCGAGGTCGGCGCGGTCGAGCGTGCCCGCTACCAGGTCGTGCTGCTCGACGAGTACCAGGACACCAGCCACGCCCAGCTGGTGCTGCTGCAGGCCCTGTTCGGCGGCGGCCATCCGGTCACCGCCGTCGGCGATCCCTGCCAGTCGATCTACGGCTGGCGCGGCGCGAGCGCCGGGAATCTGCGCCGTTTCGTCGCCGACTTCCCGGTGGCCGGACCGGCCGGGCCGAAGCGGACGGGCCGCGTCCGGTCGGCCCAGGTCAAGAAGCTGTCCACCAGTTTCCGCAACACCGGGCGCGTCCTGGATGCCGCCGCCGCCCTCCAGGAGGGGCTGCGGGCCGAGGTACCGCAGGTGCCGCGGCTGGTGCCGCCCCCGCGGCGGGCCGGCCGGGGACGGGTGATCTGCGCCCTGCTGGAAACCGCGGCGGACGAGGCCGCCTGGGTCGCCTCGCGGATCGAAGGGCTGCTCGACCTGCCCGCGGGCACGGCGCCGGACGGGGACCGGTGGCCCGAGGCTGACGGCGCCAGCCTGCGCGCCGCCGACATCGCCGTCCTGTGCCGCAAGCGGTCCCAGTTCCCGCTGCTGCGCGCGGCGATCGAGTCACGCGGGATCCCGGTCGAGGTGGTGGGCCTGGGCGGGCTGCTCACCGTCCCCGAGGTGGCGGACGTGGTGGCGACGCTGCGGGTGCTGCACGACCCGGCCGCGTCGGGCTCGCTGGCCAGGCTGCTCACCGGCCCACGGTGGCGGATCGGGCCACGTGACCTGGTAGCGCTCGGCAGGCGGGCCCGTGACCTGGCCGGCAGGCACCGCCCCCCCCGGACGGCCGGCCCGGCAGCACCCGGCCAGCCACCGGGAGTCGTTCAGCATGATGACCCCCTGGCCCAGGCCGTCACGGACCTGACCGCCGAGCAGGGCAGCCTGGTGGAGGCGCTGGACGACCTCGGCCCGGCCAGCGCGTACTCGGCGCGCGGCTTCGCGCGGTTCGCCGCGCTGGCCGCCGAGCTGCGGGCGCTGCGCGCGCACGTGGCCGGCCCCTGCCCGACCTGGTGGGGGAGGTGGAGCGGGCGAACGGGCTGGACGTCGAGGTGGCGGCCCAGCCGTGGCGCGACCCCGCCGCGGCGCGCGCCGACCTCGACGCGTTCGCGGACGCGGCGGCCACGTTCGCGGACGACGAGGAGGAGCCGACGCTCGGCGCTTTCCTCGCCTACCTGACCGCCGCCGAGGCCGAGGAGTTCGGCCTGGAATCGGGCCGGCCGAGCGGCACCAACGCGGTCACCCTCACCACGGTTCACGCGGCGAAGGGCCTGCAGTGGGCCGCAGTGGTGGTGCCCGGGCTGGCGGCCGGTGCGAAGGCCCGGGTCTTCCCCGCCCGGCCGGTGGCCAGCACCCGGTGGACGGACAATCCGCGGCTGCTCCCGTTCGGCCTGCGGGGAGACGCGGGCGACCTGCCGGCCCTTCCCAATCTCACGCCGGAGTCGCTGGCAGCCTTCCACGACGCGTGCGCGGCGCGAGACCTGGCGGAGGAGCGGCGGCTTGCGTACGTCGCGGTGACCCGGGCCGCGTTCTGGGTCGCCTGCACCGGCTACTGGTGGGGCGAGGGCGCCTCCCCGCTCGGCCCGTCGCTGTTCCTGGATGAGATCAGGGCCGCGTGTGAGGCAGGAGCGGGGACCGTGGAGCGGTGGGCGCCGCCGCCCGGCGATGACGCCACGAACCCGGCGCTGGCCGAGCCGGTGCCGGTGCGCTGGCCGGTGCCGCCCAGCGGAGCGCGGTACGAGGCCGTCCGCGAGGCGGCGGCGCTGGTCGAGCGCGCGCGCGCCGGGGCGGCGGATCCCGGCGGCCCGCTGAGCGACCGGGATCGGCTGCTGGCGCAGGCCTGGGAACGGGACACCGCGATCCTGCTCGCCGAGCGCGCGGAGCGGCGCAGTGATGCCGCGGGCACGGTGTGGCTGCCCGGGCGGCTCTCGGTGTCGTCGCTGGTGACGATGGCCACCAACCCGGCCGATCTTGCCCGCCAGATCCGGCGCCCGATGCCGCGCCCGCCCGCGCCGCAAGCCCGCCGCGGCACCGCCTTCCACCGGTGGCTGGAGGAACGATTCGGGCAGCAGCGGCTGATCGATCCGGCGGACCTCCTCGGCGCCGCCGACGAGCCCGCCGACGACGGGGACGCGGGCGACCTGGCGCTGCTGCGGGAGCGGTTCGAGGAGGGGGAATGGGGAAGCCGCTGGCCGCTGGAGGTGGAGGTGCCGTTCGAGACGCTGATCGCCGGCCGGTCGGTACGCGGGCGGATCGACGCCGTGTTCGGCGGCGCGGGCGATGGCGGCTACGACGTGGTGGACTGGAAGACCGGCCAGCCGCCCGGCTCCGACGCCGACCGGCAGGCCGCCGCGGTCCAGCTCGCCGCCTACCGGCTGGCCTGGGCCGGGCTGGCCCGGGTGCCGCTCGGCCAGGTGCGGGCGGCGTTCTACTACGTGCGTCACGACCTGACCCTGCGGCCCGCTGACCTGCTCGACGAGGGCGGGCTGGCGGCGCTCATCGAGAGCATCCCGCTGCGCCGCTGAACGTGGAGGTCAGGCCGCCCCGGCGGCCGGGCACGGCCCAGCCGCGTCAGCAGCAGCCAGACCGCCAGGCGGCCGCGGCCGCGGCGGCGGCGGCGAGGCGCGGTCCGGCCGGCGGGATGGGCATCCGCCAGGGATGCCCTAGAGTGCCGGAACAGAACCCCATCGAGGAGGCGGTCAGCGGCCATGGACGTCCGTGACTACATCCGGCAGCAGGTCGGCGGTTTCTTCGAGGATCTGAAGCAGTGGCTGGTCATCCCGTCCATCTCGGCCGATCCGGGCCACCACGAGGACGTGCGGGCCAGCGCCGGGTGGCTCGCCGCTCACCTGCGCGCCTCGGGCTTTCCGGAGGTGGAGATCTGGGAGACGGGCAGCGCCGGCTCCCCGGGCCTGCCCGCGGTCTTCGCCTGCTGGCCCGCCGCCGACCCCGCCGCCCCCGTGGTCTGTGTCTACGGGCACCACGATGTGCAGCCCGTGGAGCCGCTCGACGAATGGGATTCGCCGCCGTTCGAGCCGGCCCAGCGGGACGGTCAGCTGCTGGCCAGGGGTGCCTCCGACGACAAGGGACAGGTGCTGCTGCACGTCCTCGGCGTCCGGGCCTGCCTGGCGGCGGACGCGGCCACCGCCCCGCCGGTCACCGCGCCGCCTGTCACCGCGCCGCCGGTCACCATCAAGCTGCTGATCGAAGGTGAAGAGGAGTCCGGTTCGCCCCACTTCGCCGACCTGCTGCGGGCGCGGTCCGATCGCCTCGCCTGCGATGTCATCGTGGTGTCCGACACCACGATGTGGGCCGCCGACGTGCCGTCGATGTGCACCGGGCTGCGCGGGGTCGTGGCCGGGCAGATCACGCTCCGGGGCCCGGTCTCCGACCTGCATTCCGGCTCCTTCGGCGGCGGGGTGCCGAACCCGCTGCACGCGATGGCCGCGCTGCTCGCGGGACTGCATGATGCCGATGGCCGGATCACCCTGCCCGGGTTCTACGACCGGGTGGTGCCGCTCACGCGGCAGGAGCGGGAGCTGTTCGCGCGGCTGCCGTATGAGGAGAAGGTCTGGCTCGCCGACGCCGGGCACAGTCAGGCGACCGCGGGCGAGGCCGGGTTCAGCACCCTGGAGCGGATCTGGGCAAGGCCGACGGCTGAGATCAACGGCATGTGGGGAGGGCACACGGGCCCGGGTGGCAAGACGATCGTGCCACGCGAGGCACATGCGAAAGTCTCGTTCCGGCTCGTCGCCCACCAGGAGCCGGCCGAGGTCAGTGCCGGGCTCCGTGCCTACGTGGCCGCGCACACCCCGCCCGGTATCGAGGCGGAGGTCACCTTCGAGGGCCCGGGGGTGCGGCCGTGCTTCTCACCGATCTCATCGCCGGCCGTTCAAGCGGGCAAGCGTGCGATGGAACGTGCGTTCGGCCGTGAAGTGCTGTTCACCAGGGAAGGGGGCAGCGGACCCGAGGCTGACCTGGCCGACATCCTGGGCGCGCCGCTGGTGTTCCTGGCGGTCGGCCTGAACTCCGACCGCATCCACGCGCCCAACGAGAAGGCCGAGATGGCGTTGCTGCTCAAGGGGGCGGAGGCCGCCGCATACCTGTGGTCTGAGCTGGCGGCGCTGGACCGGCCGGCCCGGGGCCGGGACTGAGGGCAGCGGGGCCGGTGGGTGGCGGCATGACGGCTGGCGGCGGGGTGGCTGGTGGCGGGGCAGCTGGCGGCGGGGTGGCTGGTGGCGGGGACCTCGGGGAGTTCGTGCTGGCCCGCAGCGAGGTGGACCGGGCCAGCGCCCGGCGCGAGGACGCGGACTGGATCGCTGCTGCCTGGGCGGACGACCGCAGCCGGGTGCTGGTCCTGGACGAGGGGCAGGCGCTGATCCGGTTCGGCGACGGCGCCGCCGAACTCGTGCTCGTGCCGCCCGCGCAGTCGCCGGAGGGCCTGAAATTCCTGCTGGGAGTGGATGCTGGCGGCATCGCCTACTTCGGGCTGGCGGGCCCGGCGGGCGGGCTCGGGGCGACCCCCCCGCCGCCCCCCGGCACGGACATGGCGCCGCCCGGGCCCGGGGTCCGCCCGGCCAGCCTGCGGCAGGCCGCCACCCTGCTCGGCGACCGTGATGCCGGGCTGTTCACCCACGCGGTGGCGCTGGCGAACTGGCACGCCCGGCACACGCACTGCCCGCGGTGCGGCGCTCTCACCGTGCCGGCCCGGCCGGGCACGCGCGGCACTGCCCGGTTGACGGCAGCGAGCACTTCCCCCGGATCGACCCGGCTGTGATCATGCTGGTGACCGACGACGGGGATCGCTGCCTGCTCGCGCGCAACCGTCTCTGGCCGCCCGGCCGGGTGTCGATCCTGGCCGGCTTCGTCGAGCCGGGGGAGTCCGCGGAGCAGGCCGTCGCCCGCGAGGTCAGGGAGGAGACGGGGATCGCCGTCAGCGACATCCGGTACGTCGGCAGCCAGCCCTGGCCGATGCCGCAGAGCCTGATGCTCGGCTTCCGGGCCGAAGCGGGGCCTGGGCAGCAGATCACGGTGGACAACGAGGAGATCGCCGAGGCGCGCTGGTTCACCCGTGCCCAGCTGGCGGCCGGGATCGCGGCCGGCGAGGTGCTGCCGCCGCCGCCGGTGTCGATCGCGCACCGCATCATCCAGTCCTGGTACGGCCAGCCGATCCCGGGCACCTGGTGAACCCGCAGCTGTTCCGGGTCAGGCTGATCGCGGCACGTCCCAGCGGGTCCGGCCCCTGAAGGAGACCAGATGCGCGACAGCAGCCTGCCGGCGCGGCTGACCCCGCTCATGGCGAGCTCGCCTGCCCGCCGTCGCGCTGCTGCTGAGCGTGGCCGCCGGTGGCAGGCTGCACCGGAAGCTCAGGCGCAACGGCGAGCGGCGCGGCCGCGGCTGCCCGCCGTCCGGATCCAGATCGTGACCACCCTTGCCGGGGCAGCTACCTGAGCGAGACCGCCTGGGCAGGGGGAGGCGGCTTCAGCCACCTGTACGCCCGTCCCGCCTACCAGGATGGCGTCCCCGGGATCTCGGCGATGAGGGGCGGGCCCGACGTGGCCGCTGACGCTGGTCATCCGGGCCCGCCGATCGTCTTCGCCGGCGGTTTCATCGAAACGCCCGTCGGCACCAGCGGGTCCACGCCGCTGTGGGGCGGGGTCATCGCGCTGGCCGACCAGTACGTCCATCACGACCTCGGCTTCGTTAACCCCGCCATCTACCGCATCGGCCGCAGCCCCAGCTACCACAAGGCGTTTCACGATGCTACTGCCGGCAACAACGACGTGGCCGCTGGCTCGGTCACGGTCGGTTATCAGGCCGGTCCCGGATGGGACCCGGTGACGGGCTGGGGAAGCCCCAACGCGCAGGTGCTAGTCCCGCTGCTGGCCCGCTTCGCCAGCAGCGGCGAGGCGTAGCAGGACCAGATCACCTCAGACCTTCAACTTCAGCCAGCGGGCGCCAGCTGGCGCACGGCTTCGGCCTCGTCCACGCCGGGGGTGGGCACCACCATGAGGACCGGCGTGTCCAGGCCGCTGGCCCGGTACTGTTCCACCCGCTCCCGGCAGTGTTCTGGCCGGCCATGCACGATCAGCTCGTCCACAACGTGATCGGGGACGGCGGCGGACGCGCCCTTGCGGTCCCCCGCCGCCCACGCGTCCCGCATGGGCCGCAACACCTCGCCGCGGCCCAGCCAGTCGTGGAAGGCGGCGTAGGCGGGGACGGTCAGGTAGGCGGCGATCAGCCGGCGGCCGATCTCCCGGGCGAGGCCGGCGTCGGCGGTGGGGCAGACGAACAGCCGGGCGATCAGCTCGCAGTCCGGCCCGGCCGCCGCGCGCACGGCGGGCACATCCGACGGGCCCAGCCAGTTCGTGATCGCCCCGTCGGCCAGGGACGCGGCCAGCCGCAGCATTCCGGGCCGCAGCGCGGCCAGGGCGAGCCCGGGAGGCCGGGTGGGCGGCGGGTCCAGCCGGAAGCCCCTGATGGTGAAGGTCTCGTACTCGGCGCTCACCTTCTCCCCGGCCAGCGCCGCGCGCAGGAACATCAGGGTGTCCCGGGCCCGCTGGTACGGCCGGGCCAGCTCGCTGCCGTTCCAGTCCTCCACGATCACCGGGGAGGAGGTGCCGATGCCGAGCACGAACCGGCCGGGCGCCAGCGCCGCTACTGTGGCCGCGTTCATCGCGAGCAGGGCCGGGCCACGGGTGAAGATCCCGGCGATGGCGGTTCCCAGCCGCAGGCCGTCTGCCCATTGGGCGGCCAGCGCCAGGGGGGTGAAGGCGTCAGCGCCGTTGACCTCGGCTGACCAGGCGTCTGTATAGCCGAGAGCGGGCAGGCCGGCAACGATGTCCCGCTGCTCGGGCAGGGGCATGCTTCGCAGCGGGAGCGTGATGCCCCATCTCGGCGTGGTCGCCATCCGCGGCCTCCCTGGAGTTCCTGCCCCATCATGCCGGGTGTCCCGGCCCCGGCAACGCCCTACCGCTACTATGGATCATAAGACTAAAATGAGAGCACTGCTCTTGACGAGTGCTCACGATTGTGTGACACTGTTCTTAATCGAGATCACTGCTCTCCCGTTAGCAGCGGACGGCAGTGAGCAGCAGACGGCAGTGAGCAGCAGACGGCAGAGAAGGGACAACCCGCCATGGCCACCAGCAACGAGCCCCGCTACGTCCAACCGGACCGGGGCACCCGGTTCTTCAACGGGGCGGTTGCCGCCCTGACCCGTGCCGGGATCAGCGTCTGGGGGTCGCGGGTGCTCGCCGTCCGCGGGCGCACGTCGGGGCAGTGGCGGACCACCCCGGTGAACCCGCTAACACTCAACGGCGAGCGCTACCTGGTCGCGCCCCGCGGCCAGACGCAGTGGGTTCGCAACATGCGTGCCGCGGGCGGCGGCGAGCTCCGGGTGGGCCGCCGGGCGGAGCCGTTCACCGCCACCGAGATCGCCGACGCGGACAAGCCGCCCGTGCTGCGTGCCTACCTCAAGCGCTGGAAGTTCGAGATCGGGATGTTCTTCCAGGGTGTCGGCCCTGACGCCACCGACGCCGAGCTGCTGGAGATCGCGCCTGGTTACCCGGTCTTCCGGGTCAGCCGGCCCAACTGAAACCGGGGCCGCTGCCCGCGGCCAGCGTGCCTGCTTCCGGTCACCTGGGCGCCGCAAGGCTCAGCAGCCAGCCGCGCGGGTTCGTTTAGTATCAATATTCTATTTAATTGTCTGTGCAGAACTCTTAATAGACACCGGGTCTCGCATTTGGCATCCTGGTGGAGAGGCCGGACTGGAGGCAGCGGTTCGAACGGGAGCCGCCGCACCGGCCTCGACCACAAATTCATCGTTACCATCAGCCGCGGCGCCGCAGCTCCCCCCTAGACGCCCTGCGTTCTTCACGCAGGTACGGCCTGGTCCGGAGGCAGCCGTGAGACAAATCCTCGACACGATCCTCGACCCCGCGAGCTCGGCCGCAGATTTCGCCGCGCTGCCCACGCCGGAGGCCTACCGGGCAGTCACCCTGCACCGGGACGAGGAGCAGATGTTCGAAGGCCTCGACACCCAGGACCGGGATCCCCGTAAGTCCCTGCACCTGGAAGAGGTACCGGTTCCCGAGCCCGCCTGGGGCGAGGCCCTCATCGCCGTCATGGCCAGCGCGGTCAACTACAACACCGTGTGGAGCTCCATCTTCTCGCCGATCTCCACCTTTGCCTTCCTGCGCCGTTACGGGAAGCTCTCACAGCTCACCGCGCGGCACGACCTGCCGTACCAGGTGGTCGGCTCCGATCTCGCGGGTGTGGTGCTGCGTACCGGTCCCGGCGTGACCACCTGGAAGCCCGGCGAGGAGGTCGTCGCGCACTGCCTGTCTGTCGAGCTGGAGAGCTCCGACGGCCACAACGACACCATGCTCGACCCAGAGCAGCGCATCTGGGGTTTCGAGACCAACTTCGGCGGTCTCGCCGAGCTGGCCCTCGTCAAGACCAACCAGCTGATGCCCAAGCCCCAGCACCTCACCTGGGAAGAGGCCGCGACGCCGGGCCTGGTGAACTCGACCGCCTTCCGGCAGCTGGTCTCGGACAACGGCGCTGCGATGAAACAGGGCCACAACGTCCTTATCTGGGGTGCCAGCGGCGGCCTGGGCGCCTACGCGACCCAGTACGCCCTGGCCGGCGGGGCGATCCCGATCTGCGTCGTGTCCAGCGAGCGGAAGGCCGAGCTCTGCCGGTCGATGGGCGCCGAGCTGATCATCGACCGCAGGGCCGAGGGCTACCGGTTCTGGAAGGACGAGGCCACCCAGGACCCCAAGGAATGGAAGCGTTTCGGCGCCAGGATCCGCGAGCTGACCGGCGGCGAGGACGTGGATATTGTCTTCGAGCACCCGGGCCGGGAGACCTTCGGCGCCTCGGTGTTCGTGACCCGCAGGGGCGGCACCATCGTGACGTGCGCCTCGACCTCGGGGTACATGCATGAGTATGACAACCGCTACCTGTGGATGAGCCTCAAGCGCATCATCGGCTCGCACTTTGCCAACTACCGCGAGGCGTGGCAGGCCAACCGCCTCATCTCCAAGGGCATGATCCATCCGACCATGTCGGTGGTCTACCCGCTGGAGCAGACCGGCCAGGCCGCCATGGACGTCCACCAGAACCTGCACCATGGCAAGGTCGGGGTGCTGTGCCTGTCCCCGGAGGAGGGCCTCGGCGTCCGCGATCCCGAGCTGCGGCACAAGCACCTGGCGGAGATCAACCGGTTCCGTGACGTATGAGGACAGGCCGGGCATGACCGACCCGTCCGAGCCGCAGCGGCCCGCCCGGGAACGCCCCTGGCTGATGCGGACCTATGCCGGGCACTCGTCCGCGACCGAGTCCAACACGCTCTACCACGGCAACCTGGCCAAGGGACAGACCGGCCTGTCGGTGGCGTTCGACCTGCCCACCCAGACCGGCTACGACGCCGACCATGTCCTCGCCCGCGGCGAGGTCGGCCGGGTCGGGGTCCCGGTCGGGCACCTCGGTGACATGCGGGCCCTCTTCGACGGCATCCCGCTCGAGCAGACCAACACCTCGATGACCATCAATGCCACGGCCATGTGGCTGCTGGCGCTCTACCAGGTCGTGGCGGAAGAGCAGGGCGCCGACATCGCCAAGCTCACCGGCACCACCCAGAACGACATCATCAAGGAGTACCTCTCGCGCGGGACGTACGTCTTCCCGCCGGGTCCCTCGATACGGCTCACCACCGACGTGATCGCCTACACGGTCGCCCGCATGCCCCGGTGGAACCCGATCAATGTCTGCAGCTACCACCTCCAGGAGGCCGGGGCCACCCCGGTGCAGGAGATCGCGTACGCGATGTGCACCGCGATCGCCGTCCTGGACGCCGTCCGCGACTCCGGGCAGGTCCCCCCGGAGCGGATGGGCGAGGTCGTCGAGCGGATCTCCTTCTTCGTCAACGCGGGTGTCCGCTTCGTCGAGGAGATGTGCAAGATGCGGGCCTTCGCCCGGCTCTGGGACAAGGTCACCCGGGAGCGGTACGGCATCGCCGACCCGGCCGGCCGCCGCTTCCGCTATGGCGTGCAGGTCAACTCGCTGGGCCTGACCGAGGCGCAGCCGGAGAACAACGTCCAGCGGATCGTCCTGGAGATGCTGGCCGTCACCCTGTCCAAGGACGCCCGGGCCCGGGCCGTGCAACTGCCCGCGTGGAACGAGGCGCTAGGCTTGCCACGCCCCTGGGACCAGCAGTGGAGCCTGCGCATCCAGCAGGTCCTCGCGTACGAGTCGGACCTGCTGGAGTACGGCGACCTGTTCAACGGCTCCCACGTGGTGGAGGCCAAGACGGCGGAGCTGCTGGCCAGCGCCGAGGCGGAGATCGCCAGGGTGCTGGAGATGGGCGGGGTGATACCTGCGGTGGAGTCCGGCTACCTGAAGGCACAGCTCGTCGCCTCGCACGCGGCCCGGCGCGCGCACATCGAGTCCGGCGCGGACAAGATCGTGGGCGTCAACTGTTTCGAAACCACCGAGCCCAGCCCCCTCACCGCGGACCTGGACGCCGCGGTCCACCGCATCGACCCGGCCCACGAGCTGGCGGTGCGGGCCGAGCTGGCGGAGTGGCGCAGGCAGCGCGACGAGACCGAGGTACTGGCCGCCCTCGACCGGCTCAAGGCCGACGCCGCGCAGGAGGAGGTCAACCTGATGACGGCGACGCTGGCCTGTGCCAGGGCGGGCGTTACCACCGGCGAATGGTCCTGCGCGCTGCGGGAGGTGTTCGGTGAGTACCGGGCACCCACCGGTGTCGGCGGCGCCCCGGTGTCGGCCGCCGCCGAGCCGGGTACGGAGCTGGCCGCGGTCCGCGCGGCGGTGGCCGCCACCGCCGCGGAGCTCGGGGTGGCCAGGCTGCGCCTGCTGGTGGGCAAGCCCGGCCTGGACGGGCACTCCAACGGCGCCGAGCAGATCTCCGTGCGTGCCCGCGACGCCGGGTTCGAGGTGATCTACCAGGGCATCCGGCTCACCCCCGAACAGATCGTGGCGGCCGCGGTGGCCGAGGACGTGCACTGCGTGGGGCTGTCGATTCTCTCCGGCGGGCACGCCGAGCTGGTGCCCGACGTGCTGCGCCGGCTGCGCCAGGCCGGTGCGGAGGACCTCCCGGTGGTGGTCGGCGGGATCATCCCGGCGGCCGACGCTCAATCCCTGCGCGCCATGGGGGTGGCCGCCATCTTCACTCCGAAGGACTTCGGCATCACCGCCATCATCGGCCGCATCGTTGACGAGATACGGCTCGCCCACCAGCTCCAGCCGTGGCGGGGCCGGCCGGGCTCCCTGACCAGGACGACCTAGCGGGCGCGGGATGGACGCGTCACGGTATGCGCCCCCGCCCGGCTGTGGCCTGGCGGGCGTCCCGGGCGGCGGCCCGCCGGCCCAGCACCCCAACCTCGAAGGATGACACGACCCGACATGAGTACCACACCCACCGCCGCTACCGACCGCCTGCGGCCCCGCCGCTCCTGCCTGGCCGTCCCCGGCAGCAACCCGCGCTTCCTGGAGAAGGCCCAGGGCCTGCCCGCGGACCAGGTGTTCCTGGACCTCGAGGACGCCTGCGCGCCGCTGGTCAAGGAGAGCGCCCGGCACAGCATCGTCAACGCGCTGAACAAGGGCGACTGGAGCGGCAAGACCCGCGTCGTCCGGGTCAACGACTGGACCACCCACTGGACCTACCGGGACGTGATCACGGTGGTCGAAGGCGCGGGCGCCAACCTGGACTGCGTCATGCTGCCGAAGGTTCAGGACGCCGACCAGGTCAGGGCGCTGGACCTGCTGCTCACCCAGATCGAGAAGACGATGGGCCTGCAGGTGGGCCGGATCGGCATCGAAGCCCAGATCGAGAACGCCCGGGGCCTGGTGAACGTCAACGCGATCGCCGCCTCCTCGCCGCGGCTGGAGACCATCGTGTTCGGCCCCGCCGACTTCATGGCCTCGATCAACATGAAGTCGCTGGTGGTCGGCGAGCAGCCGCCCGGCTACCCGGCGGACGCCTACCACTACATCCTGATGCGCATCCTGATGGCCGCCCGCACCCACGACCTGCAGGCCATCGACGGCCCCTACCTGCAGATCCGCAACGCCGACGGCTATCGCGCCGTCGCCCAGCGCGCCGCAGCGCTGGGTTTCGACGGCAAGTGGGTGCTGCACCCGGACCAGATCGCTGCCGCCAACGAGATCTTCTCTCCCTCGCAGGAAGACTACGACCACGCGGAGCTGATCCTGGACGCCTACGACTGGTGCACCTCGGAGGCCGGCGGGGCCAAGGGGTCGGCCATGCTGGGTGACGAGATGATCGACGAGGCCTCCCGCAAGATGGCCCTGGTGATCGCGGGCAAGGGCCGGGCGGCGGGCATGCGGCGCACCTCGGAGTTCGAGGCCCCACAGACCTGAGCCGGGCGCGTTCCCCGAGCCAGGAGCCACCCATACCGGCAAAACGAAGGACATCGGCGATGCAGTTCGGACGGACCTACGAGGAGTTCGAGGTCGGGGCGGTCTACAAGCACTGGCCCGGGAAGACCGTCACCGAGTACGACGACCACCTGTTCTGCCTGCTCACCATGAACCACCATCCGCTGCACCTCGACGCGAACTACGCGGAGCGGACGACGGACTTCGGCAAGAACGTGGTGGTGGGCAACTACATCTATTCGCTGCTGCTCGGCATGTCCGTGCCGGACGTCTCCGGCAAGGCCATCGCGAACCTGGAGGTCGAGTCGCTGAGGCACGTGGCGCCGACCTTTCACGGAGACACCATCTACGGTGAGACGACCGTGCTCGGCAAGTGGCCGTCGAAGTCCAAGAGCGACCGGGGCATCGTCGCGGTGGAGACCCGTGGCTACAAGCAGGACGGGAGCCTGGTGTGCGTGTTCCGCCGCAAGGTGATGGTGCCCACCGAGACATACATCAAGGAGCGCGGTGGCGAGCAGCCCGGCCGTCCCGAGCCGGCCGCCTGAGCAGAAACGGAGCCGCACCATGGGACGCCTCGCACAGACCGACGGCCTGACAGAGTTCCAGCAGGACATCCTCGCCACGGTGCGGGACTTCGTCGGCAAGGAGATCATCCCGGTCGCGACCGAGCTGGAGCACAAGGATGAGTACCCCACCCAGATCGTGGCGGGGATGCAGCAGATCGGCCTGTTCGGGCTGACCATCCCCGAGGAGTACGGCGGCCTCGGGGCATCGCTGCTCACCTACGCCCTGGTCGTGGAGGAGATCGCCCGCGGCTGGATGTCGGTGTCAGGCATCATCAACACCCACTTCATCGTCGCTCACATGATCGCCCGCCACGGCACCGAGGAGCAGAAGGACTACTTCCTGCCCCGGATGGCGGCCGGCGAGGTGCGCGGCGCCTTCTCCATGTCGGAGCCGGGCCTGGGCTCGGACGTCTCGGCGATCCGCACCAGGGCCGTGCGCGACGGCAGCGACTACGTGATCAACGGCCAGAAGATGTGGCTGACCAACGGCGGCAGCGCCAACCTGGTGGCCGTGCTCTGCCGGACCGACGAGGGCCACGACGCGCCGCACCGGAACATGACCACCTTCCTGATCGAGAAGGAGCCGGGCTTCGGCGCCAATCCCAAGGTGCCGGGCCTGACCGTGCCCGGGAAGATCGAGAAGATGGGCTACAAGGGCGTCGACACGACCGAGCTGATCCTCGCCGACGTCCGTATCCCGGCCGACCGGGTGCTCGGCGGCAGCACCGGCCGGGGGTTCTACCAGATGATGGACGGCGTCGAGGTCGGCCGGGTCAATGTCGCCGCCCGCGGCTGCGGGGTCGCCATCCGCGCCTTCGAGCTGGCCATCGACTACGCGCAGCAGCGGCACGCCTTCGGCAAGCCGATCGCCGAGCACCAGGCGATCCAGTTCAAGCTGGCCGAGATGGCCACCAAGGTCGAGGCGGCCCACCAGATGATGGTGATGGCGGCCCGCCGGAAGGACTCCGGTCACCGCAACGACCTCGAGGCCGGCATGGCCAAATACCTCGCGTCCGAGTACGGCAAGGAGGTCGTGGAGGACTCCTTCCGCATCCACGGCGGCTACGGCTTCTCCAAGGAGTACGAGATCGAGCGGCTGTACCGGGAGGCCCCGATGCTGCTGATCGGTGAGGGCACCGCGGAGATCCAGAAGATGATCGTGGGGCGCCGGCTGCTGGAGGAGTACCGGATCGCCGAGTAACGGACTCCCATCCGGCGGTGCCACCAGACAGCTGGGAACCAGAGGCCGGCTACTGGCCGGGTGCCGGCTGGGTCCTCAGTGGGCGAGGGCGACGGTGGCACCGGTGCCGGAGAGCAGCCGGTGATAGCCGGCCTCCGCCGGGAAGCTCTGCCGGGCCCGCCGAACGACCGCACGCGGCCCGTCCGGGCCGGCCAGGGTCATCCCTTCCGCGTCCACTGCGATCAGCTCATCGCCGGCGTGCAGCAGGACCGGGCCGTCGCGCCGGGCGGAGATGGCCACCCGCCCGCCGCGCAGGCCGTCGAGCACGGCACCGGGCCCGTCCCCGGCGCACTCGACCCAGGTGGTCGGCGTCCCGGGCGGCGCATCGGACCCCGGCCGGTGCCAGTCGCTGCCGCCGACCGGGATCGCACCCGGATCCCACGCCAGCCACCAGGCCAGGGGAGCGGTCCAGTGCGGGTCGAGCCAGCTCCAGTGCCAGACCTCGACGAGCGGCGGCCGCCCCCGCATGGGCAGGGTCCAGCTCACGTGCCCGCCGATGGGATGGTTCAGCGACAGCAGTCCGCCGTGCCGCTGGGTCTGCTCCAGCCAGGAGTCGGCGGGAAGGCGGAAGTCGATCCAGCCGGTGTCGCCCAGCGCGCCAGCGTGGCCGCCGGCGGTGGTGACCTCCTGGCCGGGCAGCAGGGTGATGCCATACCGGGCCGCGGCGGCCGGAAGCTCACGATGGTGGCTGACCGTGTTGTGATCGGTGACGGCGATGAAGTCCAGCCCCAGGCCCACGGCGAAACGGGCCAGCTCCTGGACGGTCTGCGACCCGTCCGAATGCACCGTGTGGGTGTGCAGGTCGCCCGCGAGCCAGCGCCGGCCGGGCCGGGCCGGCAGGGTCCGGGCCGGTGGCCCTTCCCCGGGCGGCAACGGTGGCGGCGGCGCGGGTACCGGTTCCGGCAGGAGCTCGCCGGTGCTGCTGCTCACCTCCGCCTCCAGCAGGTACTCGACCCCGCCGGGGGGCAGCTGGTAGATACCGACGATCACCTGCCAGGTGCCAGGTTCCAGCTCACCGCCCAGGTAACCGGGGGTCGCCGCATCGGCGGTGATCACGAACGACTGCCGGGCGCCGCCCGACCAGCCACGGAACCCGCCGGGGCCGGCGCAGCCCAGGTCCAGCACGGCGGCCGACCGATCGTACTCCAGCCGCACCTGCAGCCCGCATGATCCGGCTGGCACTTCCACCGGCAGGTAGTGCCAGGCTGACGCGATCCGGTCGGTCATCGTCCACCGGCCGCGATGCCGCGTCGTGCGGGGCATGCCTCCATCCGATCAGATATGCCGTCCCCCGGCCAGCCCCACCGCGCTCCCGCAGGCTCCCTGCCCGCCGGTCCGTGCCCGCCTGCCTGCGGTGAGGCCCGGTTTCGGCGGGTCCGGCGGCGGTCGGGGAAGTTCGGTGACGGTTGACGGGCGAAATTCAACGTGCGTAGAATTCAACATGCGTTGAGATTCGGCTCTGGCCGGGCGGGCGCCCGGCACGAGGGGAGTGCGCATGTGGGCGATGATCGTCAAGGAGTTCCGGCAGCTGCGGCGCGACCGGCGCACGCTGGCGATGATGATCGTGATGCCGGTGCTGCTGCTCATCGTGTTCGGCTATGCGGCGAGCTTCGACGTCTCCACGATCCCGACCGTGGCCGCCGGGCCGGGGGGAGCCGCCCTGGTTCACAGCCTCGGCAAGCCCTTCGACCTGGTGGCCGCCGCGCCGGATGAGGGCCGGGCCTGGGCCCAGACCCAGATCCGCGACAACAGGAACGGCGCCGCGATCGCGGTGGTCGCCGGCGGCGGGCCGACGCAGGTCCTGATCGACGGCAGCCAGCTGTTCACCGCCCGCACCGCCCTGGCCGCCCTGGCCGCCGTGCAGGAGAAGGCGGCCGCCAGCGCGGGCACCGCGGGCGCCCCGGCCCAGCGGCCGGAGGTGAGCGTCCTTTACAACCCCGGGCTGAAGACCGCTGACATCATGATCCCCGGCCTGTGCGGGGTGGTCCTGGTGTTCATCGGGACGATCATCACCAGCCTCGGGGTGGTCCGCGAGCGTCAGTCCGGCACGCTGGAGCAGCTGGCCGTCATGCCGTTGCGTCCGCGGGACGTGTTCCTGGGCAAGATAGCCCCCTACTTCGGCGTGGCCGCGCTCGACCTCGCGATCGTGGTCGGGGTGGGGGTCGGGGTCTTCGGCGTCCCGTTCCGCGGTTCGTACGCCGTGTTCGCGCTCGGGGCCATCCTGTTCCTGTTCGTCACCCTCGGCCTCGGGGTCCTCATCTCCAGCGTGTCGGAGAACCAGGGCCAGGCCATTCAGCTGTCGGTCATGGTGATGCTGCCGCAGGTGTTGCTGTCGGGGCTGATCTTCCCGCTGTCCTCGATCGCGGTCGGAGTCCGCTGGATCTCCTACATCCTGCCGCTGACCTACTTCAACGAGATCTCCCGCGGGGTGATGCTGCGGGCGGAGCCGATCGGCCCGCTCTGGCAGCCCTTCGTCTTCCTCGCCCTGCTCGGGCTCATCGTGTTCACCCTGGCCAGCCTCCGGTTCCGCCGCTTCCTCGCGCCCGCGGCGCCGCGCGGGAGATCCGGCGGCGCGCCCGCCGAACAGGTGCCGCCGGGGGTGGCGGCAGGCGCCGGCGCCGCGCCCGTGGGCGGCCACGCCGACGCGCCGGGCACCGCCCGGCCAGCGGATCCGGCGGGGCCACCCGGGGCGGGAAGCGCGGGGCCGCCCGGCGCGGGGGGTGCGGGAAGCGCCGGGAGCACGCGATGACCGCGCCGCCATCGGGACCGGGCCAGCCGGACGGCGTGGACCCGGCGGGCGCGGCTACCGCGGCCCCCCCGGCTCCTCCGGCTCCCCCGGCCCCCGGTGACTGGTGGGGAGCCGAGGACGTGTCCGTCAGGTACGGGGACAAGCTGGCACTCGACCGCGTCACCTTCTGGGTGGTGCCCGGCCGGGTGAGCGCGGTCGTGGGTGGCGACGGGTCGGGCCGGACCACCCTGCTGCGCTGCCTGGCAGGCGCGCTCGCGGTCACCAGCGGCCGGGTCGCGCTGCCCTCCCCACGGCGGATCGGGTACCTGTCCGCGGGATCGGGGACCTATCCGGATCTGTCGGTGGCCGAGAACCTGGCCTTCCGTGCTGCCGCCTATCAGGTGCCCGCGGCGGTCGCCCGCCAGCGCGGCGACGAGTTGTGCGACCGGGCGGGCCTGGCCGGCGCCCGCGACCGGCTCGCCGGGCAGCTGTCCGGCGGCATGCGGCAGAAACTCGGTGTCATCGCCTCGATGCTGCACCAGCCCGACCTGCTGGTGCTGGACGAGCCGACCACCGGCGTGGATCCGGTCAGCCGGGCCGACCTGTGGTGGCTGATCGCCCGCGCCGCGGCCGACGGCGCGGGCGTGGTACTGGCGACCAGCTATCTCGACGAGGCAGAGCGCGCCTTCGACGTGCTCGCGCTCGACGCCGGCCGGGAACTGGCCAGGGGGACACCGCAGGAGATCGTCGCGTCGATGCCGGGCGCGCTGCGGGCCAGCGACGGGCGGCCGGACGGCGAGGCCGGACGGCGGGCGTGGCGGCGCGGCGGACGCTGGCGGATATGGAACCCGGCCGGCCAGCCGGATGACGGGCCCGGCGAGCCGCTCGCGCCGGACCTGCAGGACGCGGTGACCGTCGCGATCCTGGCCAGGGAGCTCGCCGGCGGCCGGGCCGGAAACGGCCGGGGCGAAGGGGGTGGCCAGCGATGACGGACGTGCTGGCGCAATGCGACCGGGTGAGCAGGCGGTTCGGGCACTTCGTCGCCGTGGACGGGGTCGACCTGCGGCTCGGCCGGGGCGAGGTGGTCGGGTTGCTCGGCGCGAACGGCGCCGGGAAGACGACGCTGATCAGGATGCTGCTGGGGCTGCTGGCGACCTCCGGCGGGCGGGTGCTCCTGTTCGGGGAGGCGCCGTCCCGGCGGACCCGCCAGCGCATCGGGTACGTTCCGCAGAGCCTCGGGCTGTATGACGACCTCACGCCCGCCGAGAACCTGGCGTTCTCGGCAGCGGTCTTCGGCACCAAGCCCGACGGCGGCGGCAGCCGCGCGGCCGTGGCCAGGGCCCTGCCGGACTCGCTGCGCCCGTTCGGGGCGACGGTCGTGGGATCGCTGCCGCTGGGAGTTCAGCGGAGCGCGGCGTTCGCCCAGGCCCTGGCCCACCGGCCCGACCTGCTGATCCTGGACGAGCCGACATCGGGGGTGGACCCGCTGGCCCGCGCCCGGCTCTGGGAGACGGTGGCGAAAGCCGCCGTTGCCGGGGTCGGCGTCCTGGTCACGACCCACTACATGGATGAGGCGGGGGAGTGCGACCGGCTGATGGTGATGGCCGACGGCCGGACCGTCGCCGAGGGAACGGCCGGCCAGATCATCGGCGACGCCCGGGTGACGGTAGTGGAGACCGGGTCGTGGGCGCCGGCGTTCGGTGCCCTGGAAGCCGCCGGCCTGCCGGTCGCGCTGGTCGGGCGGACGCTGCGGGTGCCCGGCGCCGCGCCCGGTGACGTCCGCCGCGCACTCGGGACCATCGAGGCTGCCGTCACCGACGCGGCGGCCACCCTGGAGGAGCGCTTCTTCCAGCTCACGCTGGCCTCCAGCCGCGCGAGGGCGCCGGCGTGACCGGGCGGCCCGCCGCGCCGCAGGGCCCGGGGCGCGGCCTGCGCAGCGGCCGCCGTGGCGGCGACAGCGGCACCCGGGAGGCGATCCTGGCCGCCGCGCGGACCCGGTTCGGCGATTACGGGTACGACGGCGCGACCATCCGGGCCATCGCGGCCGATGCGGGGGTGGACGCGGCCCTGGTGCACCACTTCTACGGCACCAAGGAGCGCCTGTTCGCGGCGGCGATGCGGCTGCCGCTCAGCCCGGGTGAGCTGGTGGCCGCCGCGCTCGCTCCCGGCGCCGGCGAGCCCGGGCGGGACCTGGGCGAGCACCTGCTGCGCACCGTGCTCGGGGCCTGGGACGTGGCGGAGATGCGTGCCACCTTCCTGGGGATGCTCCGCTCCGCGGTCACCAGCGAGCAGGCGGCAGGCATGCTGCGCGAGTTCGCCACCGAGGCCATCCTGGGCCGGATAGCCCAGGCCGCGGCGCCGGGGCCAGCCGGCGCCGACGCGCAGTTCCGGGCCGCCCTGGTCGCCAGCCAGGTGCTCGGCCTCGCCCTCACCAAGTATGTGCTCGAGCTCGATCCGCTCGTCCGGGCCGGGACCGACGACCTCGCCGCCGCGATCGGCCCGACCCTGGAGCGCTACCTGACGGGGGAAATCCGCTAACGGCGGCTCAGGGCTTGCGTGCGACGCCGCCGTGCGCGGAGGTCACCTCGGTCGGCGGCTCGTCGTCGGGGTCGGCCCGCCAGGTGTGCACGTACACCACCCCGGGCGGCACCAGTTGCAGGCCGTCGAAGAAGCGGCACACCTGCGCATGACTGCGCAGGGTCTGGGGGGTGGACACCCGCTCGTTGTAGCGCTTCTGCACCTCGGCCTGGTTGGCGTTGATGTCGCTGGCCGGGTGCGAGATGGCCAGGTAGCTGCCCGGCGGCAGGGCGTCCATGTAGCGGGCGACGATCTGGTACGGCTCCTCGGCGTCCTGGACCAGGTGCAGGACACCGAGGAGCATGAGGGCCACCGGCTGGCGGAAGTCCAGGGCGCGCGCCGCGGCCGCCAGGATGGTATCCGGTTCGCGGAGGTCGGCTTCGAGGTAGGCCGTCGCGCCCTCGGGGGCGCTGGTGAGCAGGGCACGGGCGTGTGCGAGCACGATGGGGTCGTTGTCGACGTAGACGACGCGCGACGTGGGCGCGGCCGCCTGGGCGACCTCGTGGGTGTTGTTCGCCGTGGGGATTCCGGTGCCGATGTCGAGGAACTGACGGATCCCGCACTCGGTCGCCAGGAAGCGCACCACCCGGACGAGGAAGGCACGGTTCGCCCGCACCCGGAAGCGGAGCCCGGGCGAGATCGCCAGGATCCGCTCCGCCGCCTCCCGGTCGGCGGCGAAGTTGTCCTTGCCGCCCAGCCAGTAGTCGTAGACGCGGGCCGGGTGGGCCACCGAGGTGTCGATCTCGGCCTGGCGGCCCGGGGTGCCGCTGTACCAGGTCCCTGTCATGGGGCGTCCCTCCAGGTGCACATCAGGACTTGCGCGCGACGCCGCACCACGCCGTCACTTCCGCGGGCGTCTCGGTCATGGGATCGGGGCGCCACTGCTGTGGCTGGACCACTCCCGGCTCGATCAGTTCCAGGCCGTCGAAGAAGCCGGCGACCTCGCCGCGGGTGCGCATGGTCGCCGCGGCGCCCCGCATGCGCTGGTTCACCCGCCGGGTCATCTCGGCCATCGCGGCCGGCTGGATGTCGCTGGCCGGGTGGGCGAGCACCAGGTAGCTGCCCGCCGGGAGCGCGCTCATCAGCCTCGCCACGATCTTCCCCGGCTGCTCGGCGTCCGGGATCAGATGCAAGATGATCAGCATCATCAGGGCGATCGGCTGGCTGAAGTCCAGGGTGCGCGCCGCGGACTTGAGTATGAGCTCCGGCTCGCGCAGGTCGGCGTCGAGGTAGGCGGTGGCACCCTCGGGAGTGCTGGTGAGCAGGGCGCGGGCGTGGCTCAGCACGATCGGGTCGTTGTCCACATAGACGATGCGCGACTCCGGGGCTTTCTCCTGCGCCACCTCGTGGGTGTTGTTCGCGGTGGGCAGCCCGGTGCCGATGTCCAGGAACTGCCGGACGCCCGCCTCCGTCACCAGGTAACGCACCACCCGGGCGAGGAAGGCCCGGTTGGCCCGGACATCGGCGACGATCCCGGGGTTGGCGGCGATGGCCGCCTCCGCCGCTTCCCGGTCGGCGGGAAAGTTGTCCTTCCCGCCCAGCCAGTAGTTGTAGACCCGCGCGGAGTGCGCCGTCCCAGTGTCGATCCGCGATGGTTTGCCCGGGTTCTTGCCGCGCGGCGGCCTGTCCGTCATCCGGGCCCGCCTCCCGACTGCCTTTGTCCCGCCATTACTCAACGCAGCATAACGATACAGACCACGAGAACGGTTGCATCGGGGGGTAAACCTACCTGCCAGGCCTGGTGGGTTAAGCGGGTGGGCTAACATCCATCGGGTGGATGCCATGCTCGGCGCGTGCTCGCTGCCGCGGCTGAGGTTGCGCACGAGCTTCAAGTGGCGCACTCTTCCGGCCGATGTGCTGCCGGCCTTTGTGGCGGAGATGGACTTCGACCTCGCCCCGCCGGTCACGCAGGCGGTCACCGCCGCGCTGGCCATCGGTGACTGCGGTTACGCGCACAAAGGGATGCTGGGTGAGGCGTACGCGGCGTTCGCGGCCGGCCGGCTCGGCTGGGATGTGGACCCGGCCCGGGTGTATCCCATCCCGGACGTGATGACCGGGCTCGCCGAGGTGGTCGATGCCGTCACCCCGCCCGGCTCGGGCATCGTCATCAACCCCCCGGTGTACCCGCCGTTCTGGTTCCGGTTCGGCTTCCACGGGCGGCGGATCATCGAGGCGCCGCTCGCCCGCGACGAAGCCGGCCGGTACGACCTGGACCCGGCCGCGATCGAGGCGGCGCTGAGCCAGCCGGGTGCGGCCGCCTACCTGCTGTGCAGCCCGCACAACCCGACCGGGAACGTGTGGTCGGCGGAGCAGCTGGACATGGTCGCCGGCCTGTGCCAGCGTCACCGCGCCGTGCTGCTGGTCGACGAGATCCACGCCCCGCTGGTGCTGCCCGGTGCCCGTTTCGTGCCATTCGGCTCGCTGGACCACGAGATGACCAGGCAGGCGTTCATCTTCACGTCCGCGTCGAAAGGGTGGAACATCCCCGGCCTCAAATGCGGCATCGCGGTCGCCGGCTCGGACCGCGGGGCGGCGCTGCTGGAGGAGCGCTGGGAGGCGCTGCTCGCCGCCCACCTCGGCGTGCTCGCGTCGGTGGCCGCCTTCACCGACGGGCTGCCGTGGCTGGACGCGGTCCTTGGCCAGCTGGACGAGAACCGGGTACTGCTGGCTGACCTGCTGCGCGAGCACCTGCCGGCGGTCGGGTACGCGCCGCCGAAGGCCAGCTTCCTCGCCTGGCTGGACTGCCGGGCGCTCGGGCTGGGCGACGACCCGTCAGCGGTGTTCCTGGACAGGGGTCGGGTCGCGGTCAGCCCCGGCCCTGACTTCGGCGGCCAGGGCAGCGGGTTCGTGCGGCTGAACATCGGCACCTCGCCCGCACTGATCGCTGACGCGGTGCGCCGGATGGCCGGTGCCTGCCAGGCCTGAGGCCCGCCCGCGTACCGCCGGGCGCCCGCGCACCCGCTACCGCCCGCGCACCGCTACCGCCAGCGCACCGCTACCGCCCGCGCACCCGCTACGGCTGGCGCACCCGCTACCGCTGGCGCAGCAGGTCGCGGGTGATCTCCATCTGCCCGAGATGCTGGCAGACCTCTTCCAGGATGTGCAGGAGAGCGTGGCCCTGGCTGATGAACTCGAGTTCGTCCGGCCCGGTGGTCGGATGGCCGCCGCCGCGGGGCCGGGCCTTCGGGTCGGCGGTGACGATGTCCGCCCGGAACCGGCGCTGGGCCTCCTGCGACGCGGCGATCAGGTCGGCGACCGGCCCGGAGGCACGGAACTCCGCGTCCCGGTCCCGCTCCACCGCGCGGCCGGCCACCACCTGCCCGCCCCAGAACTCCATGACGCCCAGGCAGTGCCGCAGGATCACATAGGGCGAGTTCGCGCCGGGCAGGCCGGGCCGGGTGTTGGCCAGTCCGTCACCCAGGTCGCCGACGATGTCCGCCATGGCCTCGACTGCCCTGTCAACGTAGCTTGCGACCGCCTCCGGCATAATCCCCATCCCGTCATCATGGCCCGGCCCGGGCCGCCGGGCCAGTGCGTGGCCGCGCGTCCCGGGCCCGCCGCCCGCGTGCGGGCGGCCTGTCCGCACGCGGGCCAGCCGGGCACCCACGGGGCACACATCGGTCGACCTGGTCCCTACGCCTAGAGGGCCGTGTTTCGGGGTAATGACCCACCGTGGACGCGGGAATGAACTGCGCGTTCGGTAAGGAGAAAAGGGGGACTCGGACATGAAATGGTGGAAGCTGGCGCTCGGGCTGACGCTCGTCGGTGCGGTTGCTTTCCTGCTCGCGGGCCGCGCGGACATCTCCCGCATGCGGCGCATGCGCAAGATGTAGCCAGCACCTGACGACGCGGCCGCCGAGCGCCTTCCCGGTGAAAACGGCCGGATAACGATCCGGCGCTGGCGTGGGGCCGACGGGGGACCGGCCGCCCGGCCGGGTCGGCGCGGGTACGGGGGTGCTTGCGCGTGTCCTGCCGTCATCCGCCGGCGGCGGCCCGTTGCGTCGCCGATGCGTCCGCCCAGGGGATTCCCGCCTCCTCGCGGCGGATCGGCACGGATGGCCGGGCGTGCCCGGCTCGCGGGGCAGGGGCCGGCACGGGTAGCGGCGTTTGCCCGGATTTTCCGTTATGCAAGGAATGTCCTATCTGTTCAGGGCGCGGGTGGCATGTAAGGCTGTGTTCAAGGCCATCACCCATGGTCGCGAGGTGGAGGGCGGCATGGGCAGGGATGTTCCCGCGATCATCGTCAGCCAGCAGGACCGGCGACGCTACCGGGATAAGGTCCGCCGGTGCCTGGACGTCTTCGCCAGGATGCTGCAGGACGCGCGGTTCAAGGAAGCTCCGCAGCAGGTCGGGCTGGAGGTCGAGTTCTACCTGGTAGACGAGGCCGGGCACGCGTCGGTGCGCAACGCGGACGTGCTCGCCGCGATCGGCCACGGGGACTGGGCGCCCGAGCTGGGGAGATTCAACCTGGAGGTCAACCTGGCCCCCCGCCCGCTGGCCGACGACGCGCTGGCCGGGCTGGAACGCTACCTGGCCGACAGCCTTGCCTACGCCGATGGGCGGGCGCGGGAGACCGGTGTCCGGCTGGCGATGATCGGCATCCTGCCCACCCTGCGGGAACGGGACACCACCGAAGCGGCGATGTCGCCCAACCCCCGGTACCGGCTGCTCAACGAGCAGATGTGCGCGGCGCGTGGCGAGGAGATGCGGATCGCCATCGAGGGGCCCGAGCGCCTGGTCACCCACGTTGACAGCATCATGCCGGAAGCAGCCTGCACCAGCGTCCAGCTTCACCTGCAGGTCAGCCCCGAGGCGTTCGGCAACTACTGGAACGCCGCCCAGGCGGTGGCCGGGATCCAGGTCGCGCTTGGCGCCAACTCGCCGTTCCTGTACGGCACGGAGCTATGGCGTGAGACCCGGATCCCCCTGTTCCAGCAGGCCACCGACACAAGGCCGGAGGAGCTCCAGGTGCAGGGTGTGCGGCCGAGAGTGTGGTTCGGGGAGCGCTGGATCACCTCGGTGTTCGACCTGTTCGAGGAGAACCTGCGTTACTTTCCTTCGCTGCTGCCGCTCATCGACGACGACGACCCGGTGGCGGAACTCGAGAGCGGCGCGACCCCCGAACTGGCGGAGCTCACCCTGCACAACGGCACCGTCTACCGCTGGAACCGCCCGGTCTACGCGGTGGACGACGGCGAGCCCCACCTGCGGGTCGAGAACCGGGTGCTCCCGTCCGGGCCGACCGTCATCGACATCATCGCCAACGCCGCCTTCTACTACGGCCTCGTCCACATGCTCGCCGAGTCCGAGCGGCCGATCTGGACGCAGATGTCGTTCGCGGCCGCCCGCGACAACCTGATGGAGGCCGCCCGGCACGGGATCGACGCCAGCCTCTACTGGCCCGGGCTGGGTGAGGTCCCGGCGACCGAGCTGACCTTGCGCCGGCTGCTGCCGCTGGCCCGGGAAGGGCTGCGGCGCTGGCAGGTCGACAGCTCCCAGGCCGAACGCATGCTGGCGGTGATCGAGCAGCGCTGCCTGACGGGCCGGACCGGGTCAACCTGGCAGACCGAGACCGTGCACATGCTCCAAGGGCGCAACGGGCTGGACCGGGAGACGGCACTGCACGAGATGACCCAGCGCTACCTGACGTTCATGCACACGGGTGAGCCGGTGCACAGCTGGCCGGTCGGCTGAGGCGCCAGCCGGAACGCGGTGACCAACGGCGGGAAAATCCGGCCCTTAGCCGGGTGCGGGCGCGTGCTCAGCCAGCCACACTGACTGAGGGAAACTGGAGTGAGCAGGCGGGCTCGTGTCACGCATGAGCGGGCCGCCTTGCCGGCGTGAGGTGGTTCTCATGGTGTGGACACGGCACAAGGCCGTCGTCCTGGTGGCGGCGGTGGTCGTCCTGGCCGGCCTGGTGGCCGGTGCGCTGTTCGCGCTGCACGGTGGGGGGCACGCGAGCAGGGTGGCGGAGACGCCCACGCATCCGTCCGGACAGCTGCTGTCGCCGTTCACCGGCGAGCCCGTGCCCTCGCTGAGCCGGGTGCTCGCCGTGAAGATCGACAACATCGCGCTGGCCCGGCCGCAGACCGGGCTCAACCACGCCGACATCGTCTACGTGCTGCCGGTCGAAGGCGGGCTGAGCCGGTTCCTGGCGATCTTCTCCTCCCACTTCCCGCCCGTCATCGGGCCGGTGCGCAGCGCGCGGGAGGACGACCTGGCGCTGCTGCGGCAGTTCGGGCGGCCGGCGTTCGCCTTCTCCGGCGCGACACCCAGGCTGCTCCCCTACATCCACCGGACCGCCCGGATCGTCAACCTGTACGCCGGCACCGCCCGCGGGTACTACCGTGACTTCAGCCGCGCCGCCCCCTACAACCTCTACGCGCACACGCGGCAGTTGCTGGCGCAGGCACCCGGCGCGAGCAAGGCGCACGACATCGGGTTCCGGTTCGGGCCGCCGCCCGCTGGCGGTGAGGCCACCCGGTCGGAGCCGGTGTCGTACCAGGCGGCCTCGTTCAGGTTCACGTGGTCGGCGAAGGCGGGCCGCTGGCTGGTGTCGATGGACGGGAGCCCGGCGGTCACCTCCGGCGGCGCGCGGCTTTCGGCCGCCACGGTGGTGATCCAGCACACGACGGTGCGCACCTCCCAGTTCAAGGAGTACGGCAGCCGCCCGCCGTACGCGGAGAGCACCGGGTCCGGCACCGCGATCGTCTTGCGCGACGGCCAGGCCTGGACCGCGCACTGGTCGCGGCCGACCGCGAACGGCGGCACCACCTTCACCACGGCGTCCGGCCAGCCGATGACCTTCGCCCGCGGCCAGGTCTGGGTCGTGCTCACTCACCGGTAGGCCCAGCCGGCCTGCCGCCGGGTCAGACCGGGTAGCGCCGCAGTCCCACCGCGTACTCGCAGCCGGCGGCCAGGCCGACGAACCCGGCCATGTTCCGCAGGAACTCGTCGGGATCGAAGTCGCGGCCCAGGCCGTCGAGGTAGGCCTTGTGCTCGCGCAGCGACGCGATGCCCGCTTCGATCGTGGCGGTGGTGTCCACGAAATGGGTGGGGTTGCCGCTGGCGGCAACATAGATCGTCTTGATCCCGTTCCAGGCCGCGCCCGCGTCGGGGAACAGCCACGAGTTCGCCGCGTCCCGGCAGGCATCCACCGTGGCCAGGCCGACCGCCCGGTGGTCGGAGTGGTTGACGGGCCCCTCCTCGCCCCAGGTGAGGTCGAAGTTCATGGTGATGACCACGTCGGGCTGGTGGCGGCGCAGGGCGGCGGCCAGATCGCGGCGCAGCGGGATGCCGTACTCCACCAGCCCGTCGGCATGGTCGAGGAAGTCCACCTCGCTCACGCCGACCAGGGCGGCGCTGCGCCGTTCCTCGTCCACCCGCAGCGGCCCGACCACGTCGGGGGCCATCCCCTCGATGCCGGCCTCGCCCCTGGTGGCGAGCACGTAGACAACCTGCTTGCCCTGCCCGGTCCAGCGGGCGACCGCCGAGGCGGCGCCGTACTCCAGGTCGTCCGGGTGGGCGACCACGGCGACGGCCCGCTCCCAGTCCTCCGGCATTGGCTCCATTGCGTCTCCCTCACGGCGGTCGCCCGGCTTGTCCGGTCCCAGGCTCCCACGCCCGGTCCTGGCCAGGCCAGCCGGGCCAGGACCGGCCAGCCGGGAGCCGTCGGGCCAGCCGCGCAGGCGCTGCCCCGCGCAGCGGGCACGCGCCGCGCTGGCCCCCAGCCGGCGGGCGGTGAGAGGATCGAACGGTGGCGGCCGCGATCTCGCAGGCATCGGCCGGCATCCGGCTGGCAGAGCCGAGGGGACGCTGGGTGCTGGCTGCCGCCGTGCTCGGGTCGAGCATGGCGTTGCTCGACAGCACGGTCGTCAACGTGGCCCTGCCCACCATCGGCAAGGATCTGGGCACATCCCTGGCGGGGCTGCAGTGGACCGTCACCGCCTACACCCTCACCCTGGCCGGGCTCATCCTGCTCGGCGGCTCGCTCGGTGACAGGCTGGGGCGGCGCCGGGTCTTCCTCATCGGCGTCGTCTGGTTCGCGCTCGCCTCCGCGCTGTGCGGGCTTTCCCTCGACATCGGCATGCTCATCGCCGCCCGCGCCCTGCAGGGAATCGGCGGCGCGCTGCTCACACCCGGCTCGCTGGCCATCATCCAGGCCACGTTCCAGGCGAACGACCGGCCCCGGGCCATCGGCGCGTGGTCGGGCCTGGGCGGGGTCGCCGCCGCCGTCGGCCCCTTCCTCGGCGGCTGGATCGTCGGTTCCATCGGCTGGCGGTGGATCTTCCTGCTCAACCTCCCGCTCGCGGTGGCCGTGGTGGCGGTGGCGGCCCGGCACGTGCCGGAGACCAGGGATCCCATGGCCAGCGGCCGGTTTGACGTGGCCGGCGCCGTGCTCGCGGCGCTCGCCCTGGCCGGGATCACCGATGCGCTCATCGAGGCCCCCGCGCACGGCGTGGCGCGGGCGGCGGTCAGCGGGGCGGTGGGCGTGGCCGCGGCCGCGGGTTTCCTGCTCCTTGAGCACCGGCGTGCCCGCCCCGGCTCGCGGGCCGCCCCCATGCTGCCGCTGGCGATCTTCTCCTCACGCCAGTTCAGCGCCGTCAACGTCGTGACGTTCCTGGTCTACGCCGCGCTCGGCGGCATGCTCTTCCTGCTCGTGCTCGAACTCCAGGTGGTCGTGGGATTCACGCCGCTGGAGGCGGGGGTCTCGCTGCTGCCCTCGACGATCCTGCTCCTCCTGCTGTCGTCGCGGGCCGGCGCGCTCGCCCAGCGGTTCGGCCCGCGCTGGCTGATGACCGCCGGTCCGCTCGTCACCGCCACCGGCCTGCTCCTGGCGACCCGGATCGGGCCGGGCGCCTCCTACGTCACTGACGTGCTGCCCACCGTTGTGCTGTTCGGGCTGGGCATGTCGGCGACCGTCGCGCCGCTGACCGCCACCGTCCTCGCCAGCGCGGACGTCCGCCACGCCGGGGTGGCCAGCGGTGTCAACAACGCGGTGGCGAGGGCGGCGGGCCTGCTGGCCGTGGCGGGGCTGCCGCTCGCGGTCGGGCTGACCAGCGCCGGTTTCCGTGAGCGCGGATCGTTTCAAAGCGGGTTCCAGGCAGCCATGGTGGTGTGCGCGGGCCTGCTGGTGGCCGCGGCAGTCCTGTCCGCGGTGACGATCGACAACGCGGTGCTGCGCCCGGAGGACGATCACGTGCTGCCGGAACCGGAGTGCCTCACCTGCTGCCCGGTCGGCGCGCCGCCGCTCGAGCCCGGCAGCCGAGCGCGCACCGGGTAACCGGGACTAAGCTCGGTGTCTCCCGCCCCGTTGCACGGCGGGCGGCGGCGATCACCCACGACGAGGAAGCCCGCACTCATGCGCTGGTCACAGATGCACATCCCGACCCTGCGGGAGGACCCGGCGGACGCCGGGGCGGCGAGCCACCGGCTGCTGCTCCGCGCGGGGTACATCCGGCAGCTGATGGCGGGGCACTATTGCCTGCTCCCGCTCGCGGTGCGGGTGCGGGCCAAGGTCATCGAGATCATCCGGCAGGAGATGAACCTGATCGGCGCCCAGGAGGTGCTGCTGCCGGTCATGCACCCGGCGGAGATCTGGCAGCGCAGCGGGCGCTGGGAGCTCATGGGCGAGGAGATGTTCCGGCTCAAGGACCGCAAGGGTGCCGAGCTCGCGCTCGGCATGACCCACGAGGAGGTCTTCTCGGTCCTCGCGCAGGAACTGAACTCCCACAAGCAGCTCCCGCAGGCGTGGTACCAGTTCCAGACCAAGCTGCGCGACGAGCCCCGGCCGCGGGCAGGCCTGCTGCGGGTGCGGGAGTTCACGATGAAGGACTCCTACACCTTCGACCTCGACGCGGCCGGGCTGGACGCCGCCTTCGACCGTCACCATGCCGCCTACCTGCGGATCTTCGAACGGCTCGGCATCCCGGCGATCCCGGTGGAGGCGTCGAGCGGGACCATGGGCGGCCGTGACTCGACCGAGTTCATGTGCCCGTCGGACGCGGGCGAGGACCTGATCGCCCGCTGCCCGGCGTGCAGCTACGCCGCCAACGTGGAGAAGGCCACCTCAGCCCTGGCACAGGTCGCCGACGGCCCGGGGCCGGCTGCCCTGGAGCGGTTCGGCACTCCCGGGGTGCGGACCATCGAGGACCTGGCGACCGGCTACGACGCACCGGCCGACCGGCAGATCAAGACCCTCGTCTACGTGCTGGACGGCCAGCTCACCCTGGTGCTGATGCGCGGTGACCACGCGCTCAACGAGCAGAAGCTCACCGACGCGACGGCGGCCGCGTCGATCCGCCCGGCGCAGGCGGAGGAGATCTCGGCCGCGCTGGGTGCGCTGCCGGGAAGCCTGGGCGCGGTCGCGGTCACCGGCCTGCCGGTCATCGCGGACGAGGCACTGCGCGGGCGACGGGACATGGTCACCGGGGCCAACGTCGATGACGTGCACCTGCGCGGGGTGGACATCGACCGGGACATCGCCGTCGGCTCCTGGGCCGACCTGCGCGAAGTCGCGGCCGGGGAGCCGTGCCCCCGGTGCGGCGAGCCGCTGGAGCTGCTGCTGGCGATCGAGGTCGGGCACATCTTCAAGCTCGGCTACAAGTACACCAAGGCGTTCGGCGTCATGGTGCTCAACTCCGCCGGCGAACGGGTGCACCCCACCATGGGCTGCTACGGCATCGGGGTGGAGCGGGCCATGGCGGCGATCGTCGAGCGCCATCATGACGACCGCGGCATCGTCTGGCCGGTTTCGGTGGCACCGTTCGCCGTCGTGGTGACCGTGGCCCAGGCCGAGGACACCGAGGTCGCCAAGGCGGGCGAGGCGGTGTACGAGCAGCTCACCGCGGCCGGCGTAGAGGTCATCATCGACGACAGGGCCGAGCGGGCGGGGGTGAAGTTCCGCGATGCGGAACTGACCGGCATCCCGCTGCGGATCACCGTCGGCAAACGCGGCCTGGCCGATGGCCTGGTGGAGATCACCAGGCGGGCCACCGGCGAGACGGTCAGCGTCGGCCTGGGGGAGGCTGCGCGGCGTGCCCGCGAGGCTCTCGCGGGCGCTGAGGACACGGCCTAGCCCCCCCGGGGCCAGGTATAACTGGCAGCCGTCCGCCTGCCCGGCGGACGGGGCCCGGTCAGCCCACGGCGGCGGCTGCGGGCGTTCCGTTCCTGGCCGGGCCGGGCGGGCTGGGCGGGCTGGCCGGGCTTTCTTCCCCGCATGGCCCGGCCTGGCCGGGTGCCCGGCCAGGGCGGGCTGGTGCCGGCCGGCGGCCAGGCTGGTCACCGTGGTGACGATCAGCACCCCGGCGATGACAACCAGCGACACACCGGCGCCCACGTGGGGGACCGGCACCGGCCCGAGGTGATCAACGCCGTTGCCCAGCAGCGCCTCGCTGATGAGCTTGAGCCCGATGAACCCGAGGATGACGGCCAGTCCGGCCGCCAGGTGCACCAGCCGGCTCAGCAGCCCCCCGACAACGAAGTAGAGGTGACGCAGGCCGAGCAGGGCGAACAGGTTGGCGGAGAAGACCAGGAACGGGTCGCGGGTGAGGCCGAAGATCGCCGGTATGGAGTCGACGGCGAACAGCACGTCGGTTACCCCGATCGCGATGACCAGGATGAGCAGCGGTGTGGCGTAGCGGCGCCCCCGCACGCGGGTCGTCAGCCTGGCACCGTCGCCCCGGGCCGCGACCGGCATGAAGTGGCGCGCGACCCGCAGCGCGCTGCTGTCTCCCGCCCCGGCCGCGGGGCCACCCCGGCGCGCCGCCATCCGCACGGCGGCGTAGACGAGGAACGCCCCGAAGAGGTACTCCACCCAGCCGAACCGGTGCAGGGCCGCACCGCCGAGGCCGATGAGCAGGCCGCGCAGTACGAGGGCGAGCAGGATCCCGAGCAGCAGAACCCGGCTGTGGTACTGACGTGCCACCCCGGAGGTGCTGATCAGCAGGAGGAACACCAGCAGGTTGTCGAGCGACAGGCTGTATTCGGTCAGCCAGCCGGCGAAGAACTGGCCGGCCGCGGCCCCGCTGCCGACGGTGGCGATCAGCGCGCCGAACGCCACCGCCAGCGCGATCGTCGCACCTGTCCACAGCGCCGCCTCGCCAAGGCTGGCCGGTCTGCGCCGCCGGGCGCTGATGACAAGGTCAGCGCCCAGGAGAACGGCAAGGGCCGCGGCAGTCGCGGCCCAGGCCCAGAAGGGAACGTGGAGGACGTTCATGACATCAGGGTTCCCGGCGTCCGCTGCGAAGCCGGCCGAGATGGCCGGCCCGGCTGAAGTCGCTGGGGGTCAGCACCCCGGCCGGGGCGCCGTCCTCGGCGACCACCAGCGCATGCCCCGCGGTGTGCAGCGCCGCCGGGGTGGCGGGGCGGATGGACAGCCGGGCGAGCAACTGTCCCAGCGGCTCGTCCTCCGTGGTGGTGACCACATCGGCGACCGGGGTCGCCACGTCGGTGAGCCGCAACCGGTCACGGCGCTCGGCGGGCACCAGCGCCAGCTGGCTGAGCGTCAGCAACCCCGCCGCGTGGCCGTCGAAGTCCCGCAGCGGAAAAGCTAGCGCGCCGCTGGCGGCCAGCCCGCCTTCCGCTCCGCCGGCCGTCGCGTTCCCGGTCATGGCCCCGGTGGCGATGCCGCCGTCGAGGAACGACCGGACCGTCTGCCAGCCGGGGACGCCTACGGCGGCGGACCGGGGCCCGGGGAGAACGTCATGCACGCGCAGGCCGGCCAGGGCCGTGATGGCCAGCACCTCACGTGCCTGCGCCCGGGACGCACTGACCATCGCCAGTCCGGCCAGCCCGGCCCAGATACCGCCGAGGTAACCCAGCGCGAGCATGGCCACCCCGCCGGCGACGAGCAGCGCCCCGGCGAACTGGCCGACCCGGGCGGCCGTCACGGTGGCGCGGGCCCGATCCCCTGACCGGGCCCATGCCCATGCCTGCACCAGCCTCCCGCCGTCCAGCCCGGCACCTGGCAGCAGGTTGAGAACGGCCAGGAGCGCGTTGAACCAGGCGAGGAAGGCAAACACCTCGACCGGCAGCCGGCCCGCGCCCAGGCCGGCCAGGCCGAGCGTGATCCCCGCGCTGGCACCGGCCAGGGCCAGGCTGGCGGCGGGTCCGGCCGCGGCGGCACGCCACAGCCCCCGCGGCGTGGCGTACTCGTGACGGCCGTGGCCGGTCCCGCCGAAGAACCCGATCCTGATCTCCTCAGCGGGAGCGCCGTACCGTCTGGCCACCACCGCGTGAGCGAGCTCGTGCGCGACGAGGCTTGCCAGCAGGCCGGCCAGGAGTGCGGCGGTGGCGGCCAGGTAGGCGGCGGCCGGCCAGCCCGGCGCGAAACGGGGCAGGATCAGGGCCCCGGCCAGCACCGTCAGCACGGACAGCAGCTGGGCGCCGGCGGTCAGCCGGACCCGCAGGCCCGCGCGGCGCAAGCCGCCGTGGGGCCCGCCGGGGCCGGTTCCCAGACCGGTCCCGGTATCAGGCGGGCGGGTGATGGTCACGCTGGTCTCCTCATGGAGCCCGGCCGGCCTGGGCCGGAGCCGGGCCGGGCCGGGCCGGTTCCCTTTCACTATCGCTTGCCGGGCCCATGCCGTCATGGTGCCGTAGCGGCTAAGATGAGGCGGTACAGATTGCCGGGTCTAGGCAATCTACGGTCCGGGTGCGGGCCCGATTCGTTCCGGGCACCACGATGGCCGGGGCAGGGCGGGTTTCGCGCCGCCCCGGCCCGGCGGAAGGGCGCTTCGCGTGAACCCGTCAGCTGGCCCCGATCTGGCGGCGATCGCGAGTGCAGCCAGCCGCGAGGCCGGTGGCGTGCCGGTCGGCCTGCTCGGGGGTTACCTTCCCGCGGCCGCCGAGGCCGCGGCCGGCGGCCGCCGTCTGACCGCGGCCGAACTGGCGGGATACGCGAGCTCGGGGGAGCAGGCGGCCCTGTCCGGTGTCGCGCTGCGGGGGCTGGTCGACCTGTTCCTGTCGGCGACCTGGCGGCTGTGGCGGGAACTCCCGGCCGGTGCGTCTGCCAGCTCCGCGCGTGCGGCCGGCCTGGCGGTGCTGCGGGCGGCCGACGACGCGGTGGCCGCGGCCGCCGAGGGCTTCGAGCGCGCGCACCTGACCATGGCACGCCGGGAGGAGGCGGAGCGGCGGGAGTTCTTCGACGACCTGCTCTCCGGGCGGGGCCGGGCAGGCGACCTGATCGTGCGGGGCGATCAGTTCGGGCTTCGGCTGGCCGGGCCGCATCAGGTCGTGGTGGCCGGACCGCCGCCGGCCGCACCGGCGCTGGCCGGGATGGCGCCGGCCGGGATGGCGCTGAACCCTGGCGGCCTGGAGGTCGAGGCGGTGGTCGCCGATGCGGCCGCGCCCTCACCGTCCCTGGTGGGGACCCGGGGCGGGCAAGTGGTCGCCATCACCGGGGCGACCGGCGGGGATGAGGCGGACCGGGTGGCTCGCGCCCTTGCGCGCCTGGTGGAGCATGCGCAGCACGGCGCGGGCGCAGCGCAGCCGGGGCCGTGGCGGATCGTGGTGGGCCGGTCCTACCCGGGGCCGGGCGGGGTGGTGCGTTCCTACGAGGAAGCGGTGGAAGCGCTCGCCGTGGCCCAGCGGCTTGGCCTGCCCGAACCGGTTGCCAGCGCCGCGGACCTGCTCGTCTACCAGGTACTGCTGCGGGACCGGGCCGCCATCACAGACCTGGTGCGCACCGTGCTGATGCCGCTGGCTGCCACGCGCGGCGGCGCCGACCCCCTGCTGGCCACCCTGGCGGCCTACTTCGCCCGTGGCGGCGTCGCCGCCGCGGCAGCGAGGGACCTGCATCTGTCGGTGCGTGCGGTCACCTACCGGCTGGCCCGGGTCAGGGAGCTGACCGGACGTAACCCGGCCGTGCCCGCTGACGCGCTCACCTTGCAGGTGGCGGTCATCGGCGCCCGGCTGCTGGGCTGGCCGGCGATGCCGCTGGCGGCCGGATGAGCCACATGCGGCTGGCCTCTTCTTGCCAGACCCCGGCAATATAACTCCGGGCAAGATAGCTGGTTCCCGCCCCTGCCTGCCCGGCCGGGCGGGAGCCAGAATGTCATCGCGGCAGCACCGTGATGCCGGCTGGCCACGCCTCCCGCACCAGCCGTCCTGACGGGAAGGGAGCACCGAAGATGACCGCGCAGTCTCCTCTTTCACTGGGTTCAAGCGCCGTCATCGAGCCTGCTACCAGCTCGTCGGGGGCAGGCATGACCGGCCCGCTGCTGAGGTGGGCCCGCAAGGGCGGGATCACCGTGGCCGGTATCGCCATGCTGGCCGGCGGGGTGGTCATGCTTGTGCTTCCGGGCCCGGGCCTGGCCGTCATCCTGCTCGGGCTGACCGTGCTGTCGGCCGAGTACGCGTGGGCTGCCCGGCTGATTGCCTACGCCCGGCAATTTGCCATCCGGATCGGGAGCCAGTTCCTGCCGCGCTGGCTGGGCGGGGGGCGGCTGGCGGCCCGGCGGGGCATGCCGGTGCCTGAGGGCATGGGCGGACCGGGCAGATGATGGGCGGACCGGGCGGATGATGGCCCCCGCCGCGGCGGTCAGGCCAGGGAGAGAAACAGCTTCTCCAGCTGCTCCTCGGTCAGGGGGGCGTCAGCGTCGGACCCGAGACACTGCCGCATGCTGCTTGCAAGGATCTTGAAGCCAGCCTTGTCGAGCGCGCGCGACACCGCGGCCAGCTGGGTGACCACGTCGGTGCAGTCGCGCCCGGATTCCACCATCGCGATGACCCCGGCGAGCTGGCCCTGGGCGCGCCGCAGGCGGTTCAGCACGGCCCCGGCGGACTCGTCGTTGACCTTCATGTCGTCTCCCTGTGGCTCTCGCGAATTATACCCTGTGGGGTATCCATCCGGGGCACGCCCGGCGCCGGGAACAGGCTGGCGGGTGCTGAGATTTCAGGCCCGCTGAGCCCGTATCGCGGTGTCGATGGCGACCCGCCCACTCCGCCTGTCGTCATCCGGTTTGGCGTGATCCGCGCCCCGGCCTGGCCGGGGAGGGGTCAGGCCTGGGAGGGGTCAGGCGCTGCCGGCCTGGTCGGCGGCCTGGTGCTCAGCGATGCTGGCGCGGACCTCATCCATGTCCAGCTCGCGGGCCTTGGTGATGAGTTCCTCGAGCGCGGCCGCGGGCAGGGCGCCCGGCTGGGCGTACACGACGACGTTCTCGCGGACGATCATCAGGGTGGGGATGGAGGAGATCCCGAACGATGCGGCGAGAACCTGCTGGGCCTCGGTGTTGACCTTGCCGAACACGGCGTCCGGGTACTGTTCCGACGCCCGCTCGAAGACCGGGCCGAACATGCGGCACGGACCGCACCAGGCCGCCCAGAAGTTGACCAGCGCCAGGTCGGCATCACCGATCACGGACTCGAAGTTCTCGGTCGTCAGTTCGACCGTCGCCATGAAAACCTCCTCAGCTTCCCGGGCATCAGCCGGCAGATACCCTACGGGGTATCAACCACGGCAGGCCACGGCCCATTCCCCGCCGGGTGTGCCGCGTGCGCCGGTGGTGCGGGACGAATTGACTGGTAAGATTTTCCTTACCTATAGTCGGATCATGAGCTCGCCCGGCGCCCCGCCGGTCACGGACGTCTACGGCGCCCTGGCCCATCCCATCCGGCGGGAGATCATGACCGCCCTGGCGGCCGGTGACAAGGCGGTGCGCGAACTCGCCGCCCCGCTGCCGGTGAGCCGCCCGGCGGTATCGCAGCATCTGGCTGTCCTGCGCACGGCCGGCCTGGTGACGGAGGGGCGCCGCGGCCGGGAGAACCGCTACCGGCTGCGCCGCGAGCCGCTCGATGATGTCCGCCGCTGGCTGGGCGCGCTGGACGAGTTCTGGTCCGCGCTGGATTACGGGCCGCCCGGGCGCTGAAACCGCGGTTGAACCCGGATGCCGGATCCCCCCGCGCCGAACCGGGATGCCGAACGTACGGTGCGTGGCCGGCCCACCTGCGCCAGCCGTCTGCTGCCTGGTGAGCCCCGCGCCGCCACCCAGCCGGTCAGCGCTGGAGCGCTGCCGATAGCCTGCCGTGGGCACAATGGGAGCCATTCCCGGCCCCGGCGCGGAGAGGCGGGCATATGCGTATTGGCGTGGCACTGCAGGATCCGTCCGGTCCGGACGCGATGAACCTCCTGCGGGAGCAGGCGCAGCAGGCCGCTGACGACGGGTTCGCGTCGGTATGGATGAGCAACATCTTCGGGCTGGACGCGCTGACCGCGCTCGCCGTCACCGGAAGCCAGGTCAGCGGCATCGAACTGGGGACGGCTGTGGTCCCCACCTACCCGCGCCATCCTGCCGCCCTGGCACAGCAGGCACTGACGGTGGCCGCGGCCTGCGGTGGCCGGCTGGTCCTGGGGATCGGCCTGTCGCACAAGATCGTGATCGAGGACATGTACGGGTACGACTTCAGCAAGCCGGTCCGGCACATGCGCGAGTACCTGGCCGTGCTGCTGCCACTGCTGGAGCGGCGCCCGGTCTCGTTCACCGGCGCGACTGTCCGTGCGAACATCGGCCTGACCACACCGGGGGAGGGTCGGGTGCCGGTGCTGCTCGCGGCGCTCGGCACCCAGATGCTCCACCTCGCAGGTGAGCAGGCCGACGGCACGGTCCTGTGGATGACCGGGCCCGCCACCGTGCGGGACCACGTCGTGCCGGCCATCACCGAGGCAGCCGCCGCCGCCGGGCGCCCCGCCCCGAGGATCGTCTGCATGCTGCCGGTGTGTGTCAGCGGCGATCCGGACAGCGCACGCGAGCGTGCCGCCCGCGTTTTCGCGATCTACGGGGACCTGCCGTCCTACCGGGCGATGATGGACCGCGAAGGCGCGGCCGGGCCCGCCGACCTGGCGATGGTCGGTGACGAGGAAACCGTGGGTGCCCAGATCCGCGCGCTCGCCGACGCCGGGGTCACCGACTTCGTGGCGGGGGAGTACGGAAGCGGGGAGGACGCGGCCCGCACGCGCACCTTCCTGAGCTCGCTCCTGGCCTGACACTGGCCGGCCTGACACGCGGCTGGCCTGACCGGTGCGCCCCCTGACACAGGGCCGTCCTGACCGCCTTGCGCCTGCCCGCAGCGCCGCCTGCCCGCGGTGCCGCCTGACCCCGGAGTACTAACCGGCGGACGCAATCGCCGGGACTATCGCCTCTGTCACGCCCGCCTCGGGGTACACAGACTGTGACCGAGGAGGGAGGCGATAGCCATGTCGTTTCTCGACCGTTCGGACGCTGGCAGGCGGCTGGCCGACCGGATGCTGCATCTGCGTGGGGAGGATGTGGTGGTGCTCGGGCTTCCCCGTGGCGGCGTCCCGGTCGCGGCGGAGGTGGCGCGGGCGCTGGGGGCACCGCTCGACGTGATCGTGGTGCGCAAGCTTGGCGTGCCCGTCCAGCCCGAGCTTGGCATGGGCGCGATCGGGGAGGGCGACGTCAGGATCATCAATCCTGAGGTGGTCGCGATAACGCGCGTCACGGACGACGAGATCGCGGCGGTGGAGAAAAGGGAACGGGCCGAACTCGAGCGGCGGGCCCGGTGCTTCCGCGGCGACCGGAGCCGCACGCCGCTGACCGGGCGGACCGCGATCATCATCGACGACGGCATCGCGACGGGCTCGACCGCCCGGGCCGCCTGTCAGGTCGCGAGGGCGCAGGGAGCCATGCGAGTGATGCTGGCGGTGCCGGTCGCGCCCCCGTCCGCGTGCATCACGCTTGCCGCCGATGCCGATGAGGTGATCTGCCTGGAGACGCCCAGGCACTTCCTGGCGATCGGCGAGTGGTATGAGGACTTCTCCCAGACCAGCGACGACGAAGTGGTCTCATTGCTGCGGCACGCGGCGGGGGAAGACGTCACGGCCCGGGTCCCGCCCCCGTCCGCCGGCGAAGACCCTGGCGTGGCCGCGCCCGGCCCGGCCGTCGCCTGGCAAGGCGGGATCACGATCGCCGCCGGTCCAGTCAGGCTGTCCGGCCAGCTGGCCACGCCTGGCGGCGAGGCCGGGATCGTGCTCTTCGCGCACGGCAGCGGAAGCAGCCGGCACAGCCCCCGCAATCGTTTCGTGGCCGGCGTCCTTGCCGATGCCGGGCTCGGCACGCTGTTGTTCGACCTGCTCACGACGGAGGAGGAACAGGACCGGGCCAACGTGTTCGACATCGGGCTACTGGCCGGCGCTGGGTGCGGTCACCCGGTGGCTGCACGAGCAGCCGGGCTTGGCCGGTGCGCGCATCGGGTACTTCGGGGCCAGCACGGGGGCGGCGGCCGCACTGTGGGCCGCGGCCGGATCAGGCGAAGACGTGGCGGCCGTGGTCTCCCGCGGCGGCCGCCCGGACCTGGCGATGCCGCGGCTCGCTGAGGTCCGCGCCCCGACCCTGCTCATCGTCGGCGAACTGGACGACGTGGTGCTGGGGATGAACCGCGAGGCCCAGGAGCACCTCCGGTGTGAGAACCAGCTCGTCGTGGTGCCCGGGGCAACCCACCTGTTCGAGGAGCCGGGAACATTGGAGCGTGCCGCGGGCATGGCACGTGACTGGTTCACCCGTTACCTCGCTCCGGCCCATGCCCGGACCTGAGTCGCCGCTGGCCACGCCAGGAGGTCATGCGGGGGTCGCCGAGACCCACTCTGGCGTGGTGTTCTTCGTCGGTGACCGCGCCTACAAGCTGAAGAAGCCGCTCGACCTGGGCTTCCTCGACTACCGGAGCCGCGAGTCCAGGCAGGCCGCCTGCCACCGGGAGGTGGAACTCAACCGGCGCCTGTCGCCCGACGTCTACCTGGGGGTCGCCGACGTGCTGGGCCCGGACGGGCATCCTTGCGACCATCTGGTCGTGATGCGCCGGCTGCCAGCGGAACGCCGCCTGGCTACCCTGGCCGTGGCTGGTGAGCCGGTCGGGCAGGACCTGCGCCAGCTGGCCCGCCTGCTGGCGGCCTTCCATGCCCGGGCGGAGGTGTCCGCGCAGATCGACGCAGCAGCCAGCCGCGACGCGCTGGCTGCCCGCTGGGAGGCGAACGCGGCGGAAATGGCCCGTTTCACCGGGCCGGTGTTCGACCCGGCTATCGCCGGGCAGGTCATCACGCTCGCCCGCCGCTACCTGGCCGGCCGGGAGGCCCTGTTCAGCGCCCGGATTGCCGCTGGCCTCGCCCGCGACGGCCATGGCGACCTGCTGGCCGACGACATCTTTCTCCTGCCGGATGGTCCCCGGGTGCTCGACTGCCTCGAGTTCGACGACGCCCTGCGCTGGGACGACGTCCTGGCGGACGTTGCGTTCCTGGCCATGGACCTGGAACGGCTCGGCAGGGCGGATCTCGCCCGGGAGTTTCTCGCGGCCTACCGTGAGTTCGCGGGCGGTACCTGGCCGGACTCGCTGGCCCATCATCACATCGCCTACCGGGCCCAGGTCCGGGCCAAGGTGGCGGCCCTGGCCTGGGAGCAGGCCGGTGGCGACGCGACGGCCGGGGAACGGGCGGCGTACGAGGCCCGGGGCCTGCTCGAGCTGGCCGCCCGGCACCTGTCGGCCGGCCGGATACGGCTGGTGGTGATCGGCGGGCTTCCCGGCACGGGCAAGTCGGCCCTGGCGATCCGGCTCGGTGAGGCCCTCGACGCTGCCGTGCTCCGCTCGGACGAGGTGCGCAAGCAACTGGCCGGGCTCGGCCCAGCAGAGCCAGCCCCTGCTCCGTTCGGCCAGGGACTGTACCGGCCGGAGATGACCGAGTCCACCTATGGTGAGCTGCTGAGGCTGGCGCGGGTCACGCTCGCGGCCGGGCAGAGCGTAGTGGTGGACGCGACCTGGCATGACCCGGCCTGGCGGGAGGAGGCCCGCAGGATGGCCGCCGACGCCGTTGCCGACCTGACCGAACTGCGGTGCGAGCTGCCGGTCGAGGTGATCGTGGAGCGGATCCACGGGCGGGCCGCCGCCGGCGGCGATGCCTCGGACGCGACCGTCTCGCTGGTGCGGCGCCTGGCGGCCTCACAGGAGCCGTGGCCCTCCGCGATAGCGGTGGACACCAAGCCGTCTCCCGCCCAGGTGGCCGAGAACGCGCTGCGGTCGATGGGGGCGCTAGCTGACCCGGTGGCCGCGCCGGGCGGCCGCGGCGTGAACGCGGAGCCCGTGTTCGCCCGGTGGCCTGCCGGGTAGGCGATGCCGTGAACCGGCGCTTGTCGTGCCGGATCCGGGCTACCTGCGGCCAGGCGTGGCTGGTCGGCCGGCCTCTCCGCGTTGCCGGCCGGCATCTCCGCGTGGCACTGGGGGCAGACCGTTGGCGGATCATGGTCGGCCACCGCGCCGCAGGCGGGGCAGACGCGCCGCAGCAGGCACGCCGGGTCGCCTGGCCGGTCCTCATCGGCGCCGCTGGGTCGGATCCAGGCCTGATCGCCGGTCATGGCGTGCCCCTTAGCAGCTGCGCCAGGACTGCCGCCTGGCTGTGCTCGATGTCCTTGGTCGCGGTCAGCAGCGTTACCGGGCCGCGCCCGGCGAGCTGCCGCAGGTGGTCGAGGGCACCGATACGTTCCGGGTCCTGCAGTTCCTGTTCATAACGCTGCCGGAACGCCGCGAATTTCTCCGGCCGGTGGCCGTACCAGCGGCGCAACTCGTCCGAGGGCGCCACCGCCTTCAGCCACTCATCCAGCGCGGCGGCATTCCGGGAAAGGCCACGGGGCCACAGCCTGTCCACCAGCACCCGCCGCCCGTCGGACGGCTCCGGGGCTTCGTAGACGCGGCGCAGCCGAACCTGCGCGGGTGCCCCCATCACCCCTCCCGGGTGAAGCCATGCCCGCCATGCCCGCGGTCCCTGGCTTTCCCGACGGCGCCTCCGCCGGGAAAGCCAGGGTGGTTGGCGACCAGTTTGATCGTAGCACGATATATTTGCCGCACCGCCGGGATGGTGGGCAGACACCGCGCCACCGGGGTGGTGGGCAGACACCGCGCCGCGGGGGTGGTGGGCAGACATACGGTTAGAGGGTGCCTGAACTGACCCAAGGCGACTTCGAGAACCTGCTGGCCTTCCGCACCAGCCTGCGCCGCTTCCTGCACTGGAGCCAGACGCAAGCCCGTGCGGTCGGTCTCACTCCTGCCCAGCATCAGCTGCTGGTAGCGATCAAGGGCCACCCCGGTGGGCAGCATCCCACCATCGGTGATCTCGCCGGTTACCTGCTGCTGCGTCATCACAGCGCGGTCGAGCTGGTGGACCGGGCGGCGGCGGCAGGGCTGGTGGAGCGCCGGAGCGACGCCGAGGATGGCCGGGTGACGCGAGTCAGGCTGACCGCCGACGGCGGAGGGCGGCTGAGCAGGCTCGCGCCCGCGCATCTCGACGAGCTGCGGAACCTGGCGCCTCTCCTCGACCAGCTCGTGGATGGCTGGGCCGCCCGCGACCCGGACCTGCCGGTCAGCGAGCCGGGCGCGGGAAGGCAGCGGTCCACGGGCCGATGGCGCCCGGTTGCTCAACAGGGGCCGTCTTAGCGCAGATGCCGGACCCGGCACCCTAGGGCTATCCTCCCCGGTGCCCGGTTCGGTGGTCCTTCCACCGGGCGGCGGTCCGTTCGGCCGCGTGCCGCAGCTTCTCCTCAAGCTGGGCCAGGGCCTCGCCGACCGTCTCGGCCTCGACATGAACGTGGAGCGGTCTTCCATTGACGTCCACATTCGCCTGCGCGGTCACCGGCCGGGCGACCGCCGGGTCGGGGTGCCGGGTTATCCGCACGCGGGCGGAGAGCACCGGCTGGCGCAGATGGTCGAGGACGGTCGCCACCCGGCGCCGCACCTTCTCCGTGACGTCCTGCGGGATCGACTCGTCCAGTGAAACCTGGATCTCCTCGGCGGCGATGGTAGTCATCTTGGTCATCGCTATTCGCCCCCTCATCTCTGGTATACACCCATTCCGCGCGCCGCGTTCGTGGCCGTGAAGGCGGCACGCCGGATCCGCGAGCTTATACTTGGCGTTCACGTCAGGTGACTCTAAGTAGCAAAGGCTAAACGGCCGGGACGTGGCCGTCAGGGGAGCCGTGCCCATGATGATGAGCGGACCCGGCCGCGGGCGGCACCCTCCGCCGATGCCCGGCCGCCCCGGGGACGAGGAGGTCATCAGCTTCGCTAACTGGCCGGGCTACATCGATACCGACCCAGCCGACCCGGCCCGGCATCCGACTCTCGCCGAGTTCACCCGCCGGACCGCGATTGCCGTCAACTACATCGAGCCGATCGGCAGTGACGACCAGTTCTTTGCCCGCGCGCGCTATGCCTCCGTCGGGGTCACGAAGACGTGGGTGGACGCCTCGGGCGGCCGCTCGATCGTGGAGGAGATGCCGGGCCAGGTCAACGGCTACGGCGTGGCCACGAACTGGGACCGGCGGGGCTTCCGTGGGTGCTGGGTGATCGCCCTTGGCACCAACGACACCGCGAACGTGTCCGTCGGCTCGTCGGTCGGGCGGATGGGCCGCATCCAGGAGATGATGTCGGCGGCTCGTGGACAGCCGGTGCTGTGGGTCAACGTGAAGTCGCTGGATTCGGCCGGCCCCTGGGCGGAGTCCAACATGCAGCTATGGAACAGCACCCTCCGGCAAACCTGTGCGCGCTACCCGAACCTGCGGATCTTCGACTGGGCAAAAGCGGCCCAGGACGGCTGGTTCATTTCTGATGGGATCCACTACACCTCGGCCGGTTACGCGGCGCGGGCACAGATGATCGCTTCCGCCCTGGCCAAGGGATTCCCCCAGCACGGCCGCAGTCATGGCTGCGTGGTCGGCTGAGGTCCTGGCCTGCCCGGTCAACGGCTTTCGTCATGGGCATGGGGGCGATTGTGGGCGTCGCCGCCTGCTGGCGGCAATTGTCCGGCTGAGCCGTGGCGGGATTGCCAGAGGGCGGGTGATAAATTTCTTTGACTACTATGTGTAATCTTTAATTTGCTCTGGGTAATCTCCCTTGCAGTCGCGTGATTCACGGCCCGCCGGACGGGGGGCGTCGGCCGGCCACACCGCGGCAAGGGGGAGACATGCCGGAACCGGTCCGCCGCGGCCAGCGCTACCTGCCCGGCCTCGATGGTTTGCGGGCGCTGGCCGTGTTCGCCGTCATCGCCTACCACCTCCAGTTCGGGTGGGCCGGGGGAGGGCTGCTCGGTGTCGGGGTCTTCTTCACCCTGAGCGGGTATCTGATTACCGACCTGCTGCTCGGGCAGTGGTGTGCGGATGGCCGCCTGAATCTGCGCGACTTCTGGCTCCGGCGTGCGCGCAGGCTCCTGCCCGCCCTGTTCGTGCTGCTGGCCGTCGTCACCGCCTGGGTGACGCTGGTGGACCGGTCCGCACTTGCCAGCCTCCGCGGCGCCGTCGCCGCGGCCGCCGCCTATGTGAGCAACTGGTATTTCATCGCCCAGCACAGTTCCTATTTCGCCAGGTTCGCGCCCCCCGGCCCGCTCGACCATCTTTGGTCACTCGCCGTGGAAGAACAGTTCTATCTCGCCTGGCCCTGGCTGCTCCTGCTGGGCCTGTGCTTCCTGCGCGGGCGGCGGGCGAACGAACTGCTGCGGGCGAGACGGATGCGGTGGCTGGTGGTGCCCACCCTCGCGCTCGTGGCCGCGTCCACCGTGGCGGCGTTCGTGCTCTACCACCCTGGGTTCGATCCCACCAGGGTTTACGAGGGAACCGACACCCGCGCCGGCGGCCTCCTGCTCGGGGCGGCGCTGGCGATGATCTGGCCCAGCCGCCGTCTGCGCGGCACCTCGCTGCCTGGCCGGTTGCTGCTCGACATCGCCGGAATCGCAGGCCTGGCAGTGATCGCGCTGATGGTCTGGCGGGTCGGCCAGTACTCGCCGTTCATCTACCGCGGCGGCCTCGGACTGCTGTCGGTGGCCACCGCTGCCGTGGTCGCTGCCGTCGTCTATCCCGGCAGCCTGCTCGGCCTGGTACTCGGGTGGTGGCCGCTGCGCTGGCTCGGGGTGCGTTCCTACGGCATCTACCTGTGGCACTACCCGGTCATCGTGCTGACGTCTCCGGCGGACAGCCAGGAGGACCTGGCCCGGGCGGGTATTCAGGTGGCCGCCTGCGTGCTCCTGGCCGCCCTGTCCTGGCAATTCATCGAGGAACCCGTGCGCCAGAGTGCACTGGGGCGGCTGTGGGCACAGGCCTGCGTGTCGGGGGCGCGCATCCGGTCCGCCGGGGTGGGCGGCGTGATCGCGGTGGCCGCCACGTCCGGGGTCCTGGCGGTGGCCTGCGCCGGCCTGAGCGGGGCCATCCCGGCTTCGGGCACGGCCAGTGGGGCGCCCGGCGCCGAGGCCGCCAGTTCCGGCCTGGTGCTGACCCCCGGTGCGGGCCATCACCATGCCGTCATGTCCTCGCCCGCCGGCAGGCAGGTGGCTGCGCCGTCCGTCCAGGCCCCGGGTGCCAGCCCGGCGGCCGCGCGGGCGGCACAGGCAGGGGGGACCGGGCAGCCCCAGACCTCCTGCCGCGCCGTGGCGCACATCGGCGACTCCACCTCGGAAGGCCTCGTCTCGCCGGACTACCTGCCGCACCGGGCGCAGCGGATCACCGCCAGGTACGCCGCGGTGGGGGTTGAGCGCATCTGGCTGGACATCTCGGGGGCGCGGTCCGTGGTGGAGACACTCCCGGGCCAGGTGAACGGATACGACGCAGCCCGCGCGCTGGTGAGGGAGGGGTTCCGGGGATGCTGGGTGATCGCCCTGGGCACGGACGACACCGCGGACGTGGCGGTCGGCTCGGCGGTCGGGCGGATGGCGCGGATCGAGCGGATGATGTCGGTGGCTGCCGGGGAGCCTGTGATGTGGGTCAACGTGAAGACGCTGCTGGCCGACGGCCCCTACGCGGAGGCCAACATGCAATTGTGGAACAGCGCGCTGCTGAAGGCGTGTGCCCGGTACCCGAACATGCGTGTCTTTGACTGGGCTTCGGTAGCCCGGAACCGGTGGTTCATCTCTGACGGTACGCACTACACCTCTGCCGGGTACGCCGCCCGCGCCAGGCTGATCGCCGGCGCCCTGGCCGAAGCGTTTCCCAGCACGGGCCAGAGCCAGGGCTGCGCCGTCGGCTGACGCCAGCCCATCGGGAGCCTGGCCCGGGGCCGGGCCAGCCAAACCGGGCGGCGGAGCCGGGTGGACCGGGGCGGAGCCGGGTGGACGGGGGCGCTCACGGGCGATCAGCCAGTAGGCTCCTGGGGAACGATTTATCGGTACTCGCGTTCCGGGGTCCGCCGGGAGACCAGGACAGCGGCAGGCCGGGCCCGCTCCGCTGCAGCGCCCTCGCCACTGACACCGCGGCCAGAGGCGTGCGAGCACCCCGGACGAGGAAGGCGCCGGTGACCGAACGGGTGGAGGCGACGGGCGCGACGCCCCCCGGCAACGTGGCACCGGCGGGCCCGGGCGGCCGGGGCTCCGGCCCGGCGGGCGCGCCCGCTGCCAGCCTGGCGCTGGCGGCCCGCCGTCGCTGGCAGCACCTGCTTGCGCTGCTGGTGTACGCCTGCCTCAGCCTGGCCATGTTCGGCCCGTGGATCCTGGGCCGGATGACCACCCGATTCCTCTCGGCGAGCACCCAGGATGGCTCGATCTTCATCTGGATGTTCCGGTGGTGGCCTTATGCGATCGCCCACCACGTCAACCCCCTGTACACGACCGCGGCGTGGGCACCGGGGGGGATCAGTCTCAGCTGGGTCACCTCGGTGCCGGGCCCCGCCATCGCCGCGTCGCCGGTCACGGCCGTCTTCGGGCCATTCTTCTCCTTCAACCTGGTTGAACTCGCTGCCCCGGCACTGGCCGCCTGGACCGCCTACCTGCTGTGCCGGCACCTGGTGGGGTCGTTCCTGCCCGCCCTCGCGGGCGGCTTCTTCTTCGGTTTCTCGCCCTACCTGATCGACGAGTTCGGGATGGGGCACCCCAACCTGTCGCTCGTCTTCCTGGTACCGCTCGCGGCGTACCTGGTCGTCCGGCTGCTGGATGGAACCCTGCCAGCGCGCAGGGTGATCGTGCTCCTTGGCCTGGTGCTGGCCGCCCAGCTGTACATCAGCACCGAGACGTTCGCCACGCTGACCCTCATGGGTGCCCTGTTCGCGCTGATCGGGCTGGCGGCCGGCCCGCTGTGGCGGAAGCGGCTCCGTGCCGCCGCCGGCTCCCTCGCCGCCGCCTACGCGGTGGCTCTTGCCCTGGGCATCCCCCTGATCTACGGGCTGTTCGCCTGGCCGCGCCCCTACAAGCCCATCCTGTTCGCGACCATCGGTCACGGGGCCCATGGCGCCGGCGACTTCCTTCGTTATCTGGTCCCCGGACGCTTCACCCTGCTGTGGGACTCCTCGCACTGGGGTGGTTACGGGAACCCGTGGTACCTGGGGGTCCCGCTCCTGGCACTGCTGATCCTGTTCGTGGGGACGGAAGCCCGGCGGCGAAGCACCTGGCTGCTCGCCGCCGGTCTGCTAGTCACCTTCGTGCTCAGCATCGGCGACACGCTGGCGGTGTTCGGCGCCCACATCCTGCCCTGGCGGCTCGCCGCCGCGCTGCCGCTGCTGAGCCGGGCGCAGCCGGGCCGGCTGGTGGTCTACGCCTTCCTGCTGATCGCCGTGATCGTGGCGCGCTGGCTGGCCCGGCCAGGCCACCTTGTCCTGCGCTCGGCCCTCGCCACCGCCGCTGCGCTGGTGATCCTGCCCAACTTTCCCGGCAACGTGTGGGCCAGCCGGGTGCCGGTCCCCGCGTTCCTGACCCAGGGCACCTACCACCGGTACCTGCGGCCCCAGGAGATCGTCTGGATCGTCGACCCTCACCACGACCGGCAGATGATCTGGCAGGCGCGAACGGGCTTCTCCTTCCGGCTGGCCGGCGGCTTCTTCGGGGTCACCCCGGCGGGCCTGCCCGATCCCGCGATGCAGGCACATCTGGGCACCGGCGCCATCACGGGCGCTTCGGTGGCCGACATCAGGGCCTTTCTCGCCAGCCACCGGGTCGGCGCCGTGCTGATGGCCGAGCAGCCGCACGGCTCGGACGCCGCCGCCACCCTGGCGGCGGCAACCGGTGTCGCCGGTGTCCGGTCCGGCCGCGTTGTGGTGTACCAGCTCCATACCGGCCGGGGGCTGCACCGGTAATACCGCCGGGGCGGTGCGGTACATCGCACGGCTAACGCCGCCGGGCAGGGCGGGGTAACGTCGAAGGTGTGCTCCGGCCTGCGCCGCCGGGAAGTCAGGTCGGCCGGCCTGGGCTGGCGCCAGCAGGTCAGCGGGCAGCCAGGCGTTTCGCCGGAAGGAGACGCGTCCCATGACCGGCACCACTGCCGCCGTCGCCAGCCCGGTCGATCTCACTCGTTACGGCGAGTACACGGTGAAGACCCCCGCAGCAGCGGACGGCAGCTTCCACCGGCCGGTCTACCCGTTCACCGGCCGGGTCACGGCGGATGGCACCAGCGGATATCTTGCCGAACCCGGGCGGTATCACCTCTACGTCTCCCTGGCCTGCCCCTGGGCGCACCGTAGCGTCATCGTGCGGCGGCTGATGGGCCTGGAAGACGTCGTATCGCTGTCGGTAGTGGATCCGCTCCGTGACGGGCGCGGCTGGGCGTTCCGCGAAGGCCCGGGCTACACCCCCGACCCGGTGAACGGCTTCACCCTGCTCCGGCAGGCATACGAAGCGACCGAGCCGGGCTTCGACGGGCACGTGTCGGTGCCGGTGCTGTGGGATCGCCGGACTTCGCGGATCGTCTCCAACAACTTCCCCGACATCACCATCGACCTGGAGACCCAGTTCGGGCAGTGGGCCATCCCCGGTGTCGACCTGTACCCGCTGGCGCTGCGGGCACAGATCGACGAACTCAACGAACGTGTCTACACCGACGTCAACAACGGCGTATACCGGTGCGGCTTCGCCACCTCGCAGGCGGCTTACGACGCGGCGGTGACCAGGCTTTTCGCCGCTCTCGACGACCTCGACCAGCGGCTGGCCACCCGGCGGTACCTGCTGGGGGATGCCCTCACCGAGGCCGATGTGCGGCTCTGGGTGACCCTGGCCCGGTTCGACCCCGTCTACGTCACCCACTTCAAGGCCAACCTGCGCCGGCTCGTCAACTACCCGAACCTGTGGCCCTATGCGCGTGACCTCTACCAGCAGGCCGCGTTCGGGCAGACCACCCGCTTCGATCACATCAAGCGCCACTATTTCGGGACCCACCCGCGGCTCAACCCGTCAGGGATCGTGCCCGCCGGGCCGCTGCTGGACTGGCAGGCGCCCCACCATCGGGAACGCTGACGGGGTCATGTCCGGGACGGTCTCAGGGGAGGCAGTGCGCCGAGTCTGTGCGAAGATCCCCGGCGAACTGCCCGGCCGCATGCGCGCGGCGTACGACGCGATGTTCTAGCACGGAGGCCATGGATGACACGGCTGCCAGAATCTGCCGCGCGTCGTTACGGCAAGGTCTTTGATGAGATAGCGGCTGAGTACGATCGCCACCGCCCGGCTTATCCTGACGAGCTCATCGACCAGGCTTGTCAGGTCGCGGGGATCGGGAGCGGTGACCAGGTGCTCGAGGTCGGGTGTGGGAGCGGGCAACTCACGCGCGGCCTTCTCGCCCGGGGCCTGCACGTCACAGCACTCGAACCGGGCAAGAACCTGCTAGCACTAGCCAGGCAGAACCTGGCAGGTGCCGGAGCGGTGGAATTTGTGAACGCTCAGTTTGAGGATGCATTGCTTCCTCGCGAGCATTTCAAGGCCGTGTTCTCCGCGTCCGCGTTTCACTGGGTTGACCCTAAGGTCAGCTGGCAGAAGACCGCTGACGTACTTGTTCCCGGTGGAACGCTCGCCCTCGTGCAGTACTGCGGGCTTGAGGAGCCACGCAGCAGCCCAGATCAGGAAGCAGCGCTCGCTGCCATGAGGAAGGTCGTCCCGGATATCGCCGCTCATTGGCCGGCCTACCGGGATCTCGACGCCACGCTCGCTGGCATGGAGCAACGCTGTGGCAACGTCTCACAGGCATGGGCCTGGCTCGGCAGCTACGACATAGGCCAAGATTATGCCGCCCGATTGTTCGGTGATGTTCAGGTGGCAGTCGCGCCACGGCTGATCGAGCACAGCCCTGACGAACTCAATGCCATTCTTCGTACGATGTCGTTTTACGCTCGGATTTCACCTGGCCAGCGTCAAGCTCTTGAGCGTGAATATGAGGCCATCTATGAACGACTCGGGCGGCCGATTCGCGCTGGCACGGTCGCGGTTGTCGTCACGGCACGGCGCACCGGAGGAGATGCGGGCCCGGAAGTTGCCTGATGGGGGTGGTCTTCGGCCATCTCCTGCTGGAGCGGACATGAGATGTGCCTCCGTGGGCAGGCAGGACGCCAGAGTAGTCATGACCTGACAAGCGGGTAGTACCAGAAGTACACCCCAACGGGTGTCGGCGCGTCCCAGTCTTGCGCTCTTTCGTATGCGCGCAGCGCTCTCGAAAGCTGCTCATGATGATGTGCATTGCTGGCGGTGATTATGTGCCACGGGGTGACGTGTATTGCTGAAGATATCGACCTCAGTGACTGCCCGTGCGACCGAATTGAGGCTAGCGTCGCTGATACAACAGTACGCGGGCACGCCGGGGTCGGAGGAGGCGGGGTATATAGCAGGGGGACCAGAGGTGGGTACCGGGGAATAGCAGTATTGCCAGAGGGCTGGCAGACAGATCGCTTCATGACATCATCTACGTGGAGGTAGACAATCGTCTTGTTGGTCAGCAGCACGGTAAACCAGCCCGTGTCGCTCGAGAGAACGTACCCAGAGTAGGAAACCCCAGAACTTAGCACGATATTTTCGGCGGGCAGCCACAGTTGCTCCAGGGCGCCGACGTAATAGCTCCGATGTTGTGGAATTGGATAGATATTGTATACATACGGGAAGAGGAGAAGGGTGGCAATTATGGCCACGGCGGGTATCAGAAGTCCGGAAAAGCTGCTACCGTAATACCTCAGGAGGGCGAATACAATTGCGAGCACGAACACGGTCGCCAGTACCTCGTTTGCGGAAAACCAGGTCACAATTTGATCTTCGCCGGTACTCACCAAACGCAGCTTGACCGGTAGACTCGATTGCTGGCTGGACGCCGTAGTTACCAGCGTAAGAATCACAACTATTACCACGGCCAGGCCAGCGGCATCGTCGAGGCTGGTCCTATTGTTGGCCCAGAGGATAGCAGCGATCATCAACAATAGAAGGATGGCCAGTAGCTGATTCCCGGCAAGCCGGATGACCAGGTTATCCCAGTCTGCCTTCACGAGACTCAGCATCTGACCTATGGTTATCTGGGTAGGAGTGATGAATGCCGCAAATATGAAGGCTATTATGCTAAGGAAAAAGCGCCCGAACAGCAGCAGGAGCAGGGCAAGATAGGGGGCGAAAACGGGAATCAGCGGAATCGTTGTGCCCAGCAGGGTGTTAACGTAACCATTTGATGTGGCAATTGTGATGGCCGTTGTGGTGTTATAGTCCGAGACAATAATAAGCCGAGCCGCAGAAAGCAGGAGCAGGCCAACGGGGGAGAGGATCAGGGTAATTGTTCGCCTCGATACCAGATTGTACCACGCTGATGACTCGGTGGGATTACCCGACGTACTGCTCATGGATGACAGGTTCCCGATTCACGAGGATAGCCGGTAAGAACACGCTCTCGCCTGCTGGTGTACTGCCGCGTATAAGACGCGCGGCTCGTCCCTAGGTATGGCAAGAAAAAGTTGCGATATGGTAACGAATAGGCGAGCCTAAGAGCGGCTGGCGGGTTTTACCCACGATCCGGTAATCCGGGCGCGCTGCCCGGTCAGTGGCGGGCGCTGGCGGCGCCGGTCAGGGCCGCGACCACCAGTGAGCCGAGTGCCGCCAGGTCGTAGCCACCCTCCTGGACCACGACCGTGGGGCCGAGGGCGGCGACCAGGCCGGCTGCCCGCCGGTAACCGTCCGCCGTCACCCGCAGCGGGCTCTCCGGGTCGGACTCGGCGGCGTCGAGGCCGAGCGACATGACAACGGCCTCGGGATGATGCGTAGCGGCTTCGGCGCACAGGGCCTGGACCGCGGCGAGCCAGTCCCGGTCCCCGGTGCCCGGCGCCAGCGGCAGGTTGCGGTTGGCGCCAGCCCCTTCGCCGGCGCCGCGCTCGCTGGCGTGGCCGGCGTAGTGGGGGAACCAGCCCGCACCCGGATCGACATGCACGGACCCGTAGAAGACGTCGGCCCGGCTGTAAAAGATCATCTGGGTACCGTTGCCGTGGTGGGCATCCACGTCGATGACCGCCACCCGGCCGGCGCCGGCCGCCCGCAGCGCCTGGGCGGCGATGGCGGCGTTGTTCAGATAGCAGGAGCCGCCGTAGGCGGCGCGGGTGACGTGGTGCCCCGGCGGCCGGCACAGCGCGTAGGCCAGCGGGGTTCCGGCGCCAACCAGGTCGGCGGCGGTCAGCGCGGCGTCGGCGGCACCCCGGATCGCCTGCCAGCTGCCCGGGCCGATCAACGTCATCGTGTCGTAGCAGTACAGCCCGGCCCGGCCGTGTATGGCGGCCGGAGCGGGCGGCTCCAGCCCGGCGAGCATGCCCGGGGTGGGGAAGACATACGGGACGACCCGGTCGCGGCCGTACTGGTCGGGGAAGCCCGCTTCTTCCCAGCTCGCCCACACCCCGGCGAGATGGTCGAGCAGTGCGCCGTCGTGCACCGCCCGCAGGATCCCGTCGCCGTGTGGCCTGGCCTCGACCACGGGCGCGCCTGCCGCGGCGAGCGCATCACGGAGCACCAATGCCCGCGCGGGCACCTCGGTGCCAGGGTCGCGCACGCCCAGCCACACCTCACCGGACGGGTCGTGCCGCAGGCAGTCCTCGCTCCAGACCACCGGGACATGCAGGCGGGAACCGCTATTCAGCTCCATTGTCAGTTAACCAGCCATCAGCTCTCTTAACAGGACTTGATCCGGCAAGGAAACCGGAGTACCACTCGGGCTTATTGTACGGTTCCCGGCACCTTGGGGCATGAGCTCCCAGAACATCTCGGCGTTTGCTGTGCCTCCAGCGTGCGCATACTCCTGGTAGTCCGGTGTTTTCCGGATCAAACAATGGGGGCAAAGAGGGGGCATAGTGGTAATTATCCGGCTGTTGTCCGAAAGCTCTTTCAGGCGAAGGATCATATCCCGGATCACTGGCTCCATCTGCCTCGCCGCTGGCATGCCGGCGGCGCTGGCAATCCGTGCAATCCAGGCCGGTCCGTCCGGGACGGACGTGGCCCGGGCTGGCCTGCACGCCCCGGCCGGTCTGGCTGTGGCCCGGGCTGGCCCGCACGCCCCGGCCGGTCCGGCTGTGGCCCGGGCTGGCCCGCACGCCCCGGCCGGTCCGGCCGGTCCGACCCCGCTTTCCCTCGTTGTGACAAACCTGGCAGACTCCGGCGCGGGGTCGCTGCGGGCCGCGATCAGCGCGGCTGATGCGATCTCGCCGGGCAGGTCCGCAGTCATCGGTTTCGCGGTGGCCGGGACCATCAGGCTCGCGAGTGGGCTGCCTGCCATCTCCCGCCAGGTGACCATCGACGCGAGGACGGCGCGGACGCGGGCCGGCAGTGGCGGGCCGGCAGTGGAGATCGACTGCAACGGCCACGCCGGGCTGCGGTTCGCGCCGGGCTCGGCGGGGTCACGGCTCCTCGGTGTCGCGGTCGACAACGCAGGTGGCAACGGCGTGACCCTGAACGCCGGCGCCATCACCCTCGATGGCGACTACGTCGGCCTGGGCCTGAGCGGAGCCGCCTTCGGCAACCATGGCGCCGGCGTGTACGTGTCGGCATCCTCGTCCCGCAACCTGATCGGCCTGAACGGGGCGCGCTCCCCCGGCGTGGTGGCGAACGTGATCTCCGGGAACACCGGGAGCGGCCTCGTGCTGGCCGGTTCGGCCCGCAACACCGTGGTGTCCAATCACATCGGGACGAACGCGGCTGGCACCAGGGCGATCGCCAACGGCGGGGACGGCATATGGATCACCGGCAGATCAACACGCAACCAGATCGGCGGCACCGCCTTCGTCGACACCGCCACCGGCCAGCCGAACAACCCGACCGGGAGCAAGGGCACGGTGCCGCCGGCCTTCGTGGTGCCGCCGCTGGGCAACCTGATTTCGGGCAATGCCGGGAACGGGGTGCTGATCGACGCCCATTCCTGGGGCAATGTCCTCAACGGGAACTTTGTCGGGACGACGGCCAGGGGGAACGCGGGGATCGGCAACGCCGCCAACGGGGTGTGGATCGACGGGGCGAACGGCACTTCGCTGGTTGGCTGCAAGTTCGTCAACAATCCGTTCGTCTACTACAACGTGGTCAGCGGCAACGGCCGGAACGGCCTGCGCATCACCAACGCCGACCGCACCGTGGTCCAGGGAAACTTCTTTGGCGTCGGCGCCAACAACACGGCAGTCGTGCGCAACCGGCGTGACGGCATCCGGGTTGACGGGTCCTCGGCGAATACCCAGGTGGGCGGGGTCATTCCGCTGGGGAACGTGTCGGCGGGCAACGGGCGGAACGGCATCGAGGTGGCCGGGACCGCACACGGATTCACCACCTTCAACACCTTTGGCGGCCTGCTGGCGTTCAAGGGCGCCGCCCCCAACGGCCACGATGGCCTGCTCATCACGTCCACCGGGGGCGGCAACCTGGTCCGGACGAACGTGTTCTCCGGGAACGCCAGGAACGGGATCGAGCTGGCGGGTCACGCTTCCGGGGTGACGGTGCACCCCGACATCGTCGGCCTGACGACCAAGGGCGACGCCGCGCTTCCCAACGGCGGAGACGGTGTGCTGATCGACGGCGCCGCGCACGGCAACGTGATCGGTGGCTCCCTGCGCTCGGTGATCCCGCAGAACACCTTCTCGGGTAACGACGGCTACGGGCTGGCCATCGTGGGTGACGCCCACCGCAACCGGGTCTTCGCCAGCTTCATCGGGACAGCGGTCCTTGGCGTGAAGGCTCTGGCCAACCACAAGGGCGGGGTCCTGCTGGGGGGCAGTGTGTACCGGAACAGCATCGGCCGCGCCCACCAGAGAAGATCCGACCTGATCAGCGGCAATACCGGCAACGGCGTGACGCTGTGCGCGGGAACCCACGACAACCGGGTGATCAGCAACTACATCGGTCTCGACCGGTTCGGCCGGTCGCTGCCGAACTCCGGCGCAGCGGTCGTGAACTCCGGCCGCAGGAACACGATCCGGGGCAACCGGTACCGGCCGCAGGGCGCCGCCGCCCCGCGGCAGGGCTAGCGGGCAGCACCAGCGCCGCGGGCAGCACCAGCGCCGCGGGCAGCGGGACCCTGGCGGGCGGCTGGTGGCCACTAGGATCTGCTCATGCCGAGTCGGCCGCCGGTCGCCGAGGTGCGCCCCGCCGCGCCCGGCGCGGACCCGTACGCATGGATGCGGGACAGCGCCGATCCGGCCATGCTGGCCTACCTGGCCGCCGAGCGCTCCTACTACGACGAGCAGATGGCGCACACCGAGGCGGTCCGCGCCGAACTGCTGGCGGAGATGTCGGCCCGGATGGCGCCGGCCACCGAATCGGTGAGCTGGCGGCGGGGGAATTTCGCCTACTTCACCCGGAACGTGGCCGGGCTCGGGCACGAGCAGTTCTGCCGCCGTCCGGCGGGGGAGCCCGCCGGCGGACCCGGCGAGCCTGACGGCGGCCCCGGGGCGCCGGGCGCGGCTGCCGAGGTACTGCTCGATGAGAATCTGCTGCTGGAAGACCCCGAGTGCGGTGGCGGGTATGTGGCACTCGGCGTGCGCGAGGTCAGCCCCGACGGTGCGCTGCTGGCCTACTCGGTCGACTTCGACGGCGACGAGGTCTACCAGCTGCGGATCAGGGACCTGGCCGGCGGCACGGACATCGTGACCGGGGCGGGACTGCCGGAGCGGATCGGGCGGAGCTACTACGGGCTGGCCTGGTCCGCGGACTCGCGCTGCGTGTTCTACACCGTGACCGACGCCGCCTACCGGCCGCACCAGGTCTGGCGGCACGACATCGGCACCGATCCCGCCCGGGACGTGGTGGTGTTCACCGAGCACGACGAGCGCTTCGAGGTCGAGGTGCGCGCCACCCGCAGCGGCGCGTATGTCCTTATCGAGACCGCCTCCCGTGACACCACCGAGACGCACGTCATCCCGGCCAGCGACCCTCGCGCGGCACCTTTCGTTCTGCAGGAAAGACGGAAAGGGGTGGAGTACCGGGCCGATCACGCCGACGGCCCGGACGGGGGCGAGTTCTACCTGGTCACCAACGATCAGGCGGCCGAGTTCCGGCTCGTGCGCGGCCCGGCCGCCGGACCGGGCCGATGGACCGAGGTGATCGCCGGCGCCGCCGACACGCGGCTGGTGTCATGCGACGTGTTCGGCCGGTACCTGGTCGTGCAGCAGCGGCGGGAGGCGGCGGCCCAGCTGCGCGTGATCGACCGGGACACGGGGGAGCAGCGGCTCATCGAGGCCGCCGGGCCGGAGGTGGCGCTCGCGCTGGCGGTCAACGAGGACTACCGGGCGGCCGCGGTGACCGTGCGCACGGAGTCGCTGATCGACCCGCCGTCCTGGCACGACGTGGACCTGGCCAGCGGCGGGTGGCGGCTGCGCAGGCGGCAGCAGGTGCCCGGTTACGACCCGGCCGGCTACCGGACGCGGCGGATCACCGCACCCGCCCCGGACGGGACGGCGATCCCGGTGACGATCGCCTACCGGGCCGGGCTGCCCCGGGACGGCAGCGCGCCATGCCTGCTCTACGGGTACGGGGCCTATGAGGACTGCGGGTGGCCGGAGTTCAGCCTGCCGGTGGTGAGCCTGCTCGACCGCGGCTACCTGTACGCGGTCGCGCATGTGCGGGGCGGCGGCGAGGGCGGCCGGCGGTGGTGGCTGGAGGGCCGGCTGGACCGCAAGCGGACCACGTTCACCGACTTCATCGCGGTGGCCGACGCGCTGGCCGCGGGCCAGTGGGTGGCGCCCGACGCGATCGTCTCCCGCGGCCTGTCCGCGGGCGGCCTGCTGCAGGGCGCGGTCTACTCGATGGCGCCGCGGCGCTGGCGGGCGGTGGTGGCCGAGGTGCCGTTCGTGGACGCCGTCAACTCCATGCTCGACCCCACCATCCCGCTCACCATCACCGAGTGGGACGAGTGGGGCGACCCGCGCGACCCGGCGGCCCGGGCGTATCTGCGGTCCTACAGCCCCTACGACAACATCCCGGCCGGCCCGCGGCCGGATCTGCTGGTCACCGGCAGCCTGCACGATCCCCGGGTGCTGGTGCACGAGCCCGCCAAGTGGGTGGCCCGGCTGCGGGCTACCGGCGCCACCGGCGCGGCTGACGCTGCCGACGGCGGCCGGGTGCTGCTGCGGGCAGAGCTCGGCGCCGGGGCGCACGTGGGCCCCAGCGGCCGCTACGACAAGCTCGCGTACGAGGCCGAGATCCTCGCGTTCATCCTGGACGCTGAAGGGCGCCGGTGATAGCGAGCACACCGGCGACGGTCGCCTGGAGCAAGGCGCCGCTGAAGGCGGCCGGCCACGTGGACAGCTTCACCACGACCGTCTGCGACGGGACGTGGACGAACACGTGCTGCCCGTTGATGCCGGAGGCATGGTAGAACGGCAGGCCGGGGTCACGGATCCACCAGCAGTTCCGGTAGTGGGCGCCGGCTGGGTAACCGGGGGGGTTGTCGCCACCGGTGAACGCCCGCGCCCCGTCCGGGGCGCCGCGGATCGTGTCATCGATCCACGCTGCGGGCACCACCGCCCGGCGCGCCCGCCGGCCGCGGCGCAGGAACAGCTGCCCGAACCGGGCGGCGTCCCGCAGCGTGGCGCAGATGCCGCCGTCGGCCATCGGGTTGCCGCGGGCGTCGAGGGTGATCTCGGCGTCGAACTCGGCCCCCATGGGCTGCCACAGCTCGCGGGCGATGAGCTCATGCAGCCGCGCCCCGGCGGCCCGTTCGATCACCCACGCCAGCACATCGGTGAGGATCGAGCGGTAGCGGAAGGGACCGCCATGCGGGCCGTCGTTGCGCAACGTCGCGAAGTAGGCGATCGCGTCCTCCGGCACCGGGTCCCCGGCGGGCGGCCGCCACAGGTACACCCGCTCGTAGGTGCGCACGTCGGCCGCGGGATCGGCGTAGTCCTCGTTGAAGGCGGTGCCGGCCCGCATGTCCAGTAGCTGCTGGACCGTGGCGCCGTCAAACGAGGTTCCCGCCAGTTCCGGCACGACATCCGCGACCCCGGCGGAGACGTCGAGCTGGCCGCGGCCGGCCAGGATGCCCGCCACCGCCGAGGTCACCGACTTGGACACCGACATCAGCAGGTGAGGGGTGCCCGGTGTCATCGCGTTGAAGTACTGCTCGGTGACGATCCGCCCCCGGTGCAGCACGAGGAACCCGTCGGTGCAGGTCTGCGCCAGCAACTCGGCGATCGTCAGCTCCTCGCCCGCGCTGGCGAACCGGACGGCGCCCAGGTCGCGCTCCGCCCGGGGCAGCCGCCAGGCCGGGCCCTCCCCGCGGGGTATCCGCGCGGTCGGGATCAGCTCCCGTACGTGCTGGAAAGCCCACCGGTTGAACGGCGGATCCTGCCAGTTCGCGAGGGTCACCCGCGCTTGCGGGCTGAACGGCGGCGCCCCGGCCATCAGGGGCGGCATCACAGCCCCGGGCGGCGGCGTGCCACGTCCAGCCAGGGCATCCGCTCCTCGTGGGCGGCGGCGATCCGGAACACCGTGACGTCGTCGTAGGTCTTCCCCACGATCGACAGGCCGGTGGGCACCCCGTCGCCGGAAAGGCCGGACGGCACGCTGATCACGGGGCACCGGCTCGCGATGTTGAACGGCAGCGTCATCATCACGTCCATCCAGTCCGCGCTGGCCCGGCCGTTCACCGTGACCGGCTCGCCGGGGTCGTAGGCGGCCGGCAGCGCCGGAACCGCGAAGGTCGGGCAGATGAGCGCGTCGAAGTCCTCGAGCAACCGCCCCAGCGGGGCGTAGATCTGCCCTTCCAGGGCCAGCCCGGCCACGAAGTCGTCCTTGGACACCTGGTCCGACTCGGCGATGAACCCCCTGGTGTAGGAGGTGAGCTCGTCGGCGTGCTTGGCGTAGATCTCCCTGATCGACGGGCCGAAAATCATCCCGAAGTGGATCCGGGCAGCCCGCTTGATGGCTTCCAGATCCCACGGCAGCTCGACTTCCTCGACGAAGGCACCGGCATAGCGCAGCTTGTCCGCGGCCGCGCGGCTGTTCGCTGCCACGTCCGCATCCACCTGGTAACAGCCCAGGTCGGCCGAGAAGGCGATCCGCAGCCCGGCGACCGGCGCCAGTTCGGCGGGTATCTCCAGCTTCGGGCGGATCGACGCGACATCGCTCGGGTGCGGCCCGGCGATCACGTTCTCCAGCAGCGCGCAGTCGGCGACGGTCCGGGCCAGCGGGCCCTCGTGGCAATAGTGGTCGAGGTTGAAGGTCTCCATCTCCGGCACCCGGCCGTACGGCGGCTTGAAACCCACTACGCCGCAAAACGAGGACGGGATCCTGATCGAGCCGCCGATGTCCGAGCCGGTCGCCAGGGCCGCCGTCCCGGCGGCGAGCGCTGCCGCCGACCCGCCGCTCGACCCGCCCGGCGAGTACGTGGTGTTCCACGGGTTGCGGGTGACGCCCCAGAGCCGGGACCAGGTGACCGGCGCGCAGGAGAACTCCGGGGTGGTGGTCCGCGCGTGCACGATGCCGCCCGCGTCGATGATCCGCTGCACGAAGGCGTTGGTCTGCTCCGCGACGACGTCGCGCAGCGGCAGCGACCCGAGCGTGTTGTGGTGGCCCGCGATCTCGGCCTCCTCCTTCACCGCCACCGGCAGGCCTTCGAGCGGCCGTGGCTGCCCGCCCCGGCCCAGGTAACGGGCCTCCGCCCCGCGGGCCTGCGCCAGCGCCTCGTCGAAGAAGGTCTCGGCGAACGCGTTGATCACCGGCTCGACTGCTTCGGCACGGTCGATCACCGCCGTGACCAGCTCGACCGGTGACAGCTCGCGGGCCCGGAACGCCCGGAGCGCCGCCGCCGCCGGGAGGTAGTGAAGGTCGGTCATGGAGCGTCAATCTCCTCCCCGGCACCGGGCAGGTCCCGGCGCCTCGGTTTCCAGCCCGGCCGCGGCACGCTGGCGCGGAGCCGCTGCGTATACGGGTCCTTCGGATCGTCGAGCACGCCCGCGGTGAGGCCGCGCTCCACCACCGTCCCGCGGTGCAGCACGATCGCCTCGTCGGTGAGCTGGCGCACGACCGCCAGGTCGTGGCTGATCAGGATGTAGGAGACGCGTGTCTCGTCGCGGATGTCGGCGAGCAGGTTCAGCACCTGCGCCTGGATCGACACGTCCAGCGCGGCGACCGATTCGTCGAGGATCAGGACGCGGGGCTCGGCCGCGAGGGCACGCGCGATCGCAACCCGCTGGCGCTGGCCGCCGGACAGGGCACGGGGGAGCGCGCGGGCCTGCCGTGCGTCCAGCCCGACCAGGTCGATGAGCTCGGCGATGCGGGCGCGGCGGCGGTCGGCGGGCCAGCCCTGGTGCAGCCGGAGCACCTCGTCGATGGTGGCCTCGGCGCTCTGGCGCGGGTCCAGGCTGGTGTAGGGGTCCTGGAACACGATCTGCACCTCGCGGCCGCGCCGGCGCCGGTCCCGCGCCGAGCGGGCCGGCCGGGACCGGTCCTGGCCGCAGGCCGTGATCGTCCCGCTGGTGGGCCGCTCCAGCCCGACGATCATCCTGGCGATCGTGGTCTTGCCCGAGCCCGACTCCCCGACGATGGCCAGCGATCCGGCTTCGGGGATGCTGAACGACACGTCGTCCACCGCGACCAGCGGGCCGAACTCCTTGCGCAGGCCCGCCACCTCCAGCGCGGCCGTCCCGGTGGGCTCTGGCACCGTGCGCCCGGGCGCCGTGGTCTCAGGCATCGGCGGCCGCCCGGAGTTTCCCGCGCAGCTCGTGCGTCCGGGTGCACCGGGACACCCCGCCGCCGATGTCCACCAGATCGGGCACGGCGGCCAGGCAGACGTCGCGGGCGTGCGGGCAGCGCGGCGCGAACGCGCACTCGGCCTCCGGCGCCTCGAAGGCCGACAGTGGCCGGCCCGGGATCGCCCGCAGCCGGTGCGCCGTCTGCGCGATGTCGGGGCGCGCCGCCGCGAGCGCGGCCGTGTACGGGTGCAGCGGGTCGTCGTGCAGCAGCGAGGAGCGGCGGATCTCCACGATCTGGCCGGCGTACATCACCGCGGTGCGGTCGCAGATCGCGGCCGCGAGTTCCAGGTCGTGCGTGATGAACAGCATGGTCAGGCCGAACTCGCGGCGGAGGTTGTCGAGTATCGCCATCACCTCCGCCTGGGTGGTGACGTCGAGCGCGGTGGTCGGCTCGTCGGCCAGCAGCAGCCGCGGCCGGGTCAGCAGCGCCGCGGCGATCATCACCCGTTGCAGCATGCCGCCCGACAGCTGGTGCGGGTACTGCCGGAGCCGGCGTTCCCCGTCGTCGATGCCGACCTGGGCGAGCATGTCGACGGCGCGGGCGCGCGCCTCCGCCGCCGGGACCGAGAGGTTCGTGCGGAGCGCCTCGGTCATGAAGTCGCCGATCCGCCGGACCGGGTTGGTGTGCGCCCGCGGGTCCTGGAAGATCATCGCCACCTGGCCGCGGTACTGGCGCAGCCCGGCGCCGGCGAGCGTGCTGATGTCATGGCCGTCGAACCGGATCGAGCCGGTGACCTCGGCGCCGGCGGGCAGCAGCCGGTCGATCGCGCGCGCCGTCATCGACTTGCCCGATCCCGACTCTCCCACCAGGCCGAACGCCTCTCCCGGCTGCAGGGAGAAACTCACATCGCGCAGGACGGGGCGGTGGATGCCCTCGATCGGCAGGCGTACCGTCAGGCCGCCGACGTCGAGCAGCGGGCCGCCCGGCGGGCCCGGCGTGGTCCCGGACGGCGTCATCGCGGCGGCGGCCCTGGGATCGCTCACCGGGGGGCCGCCTGGGCCTGCTCGAACAGCCGCTCGCCCAGCACGTTGAACGCGATCACGACCGCCACGATGCACACGCACGCGGCGAGCGCGGGCAGCGGGTAGCCCTGCGGGATGCCCACCTGGTTCTCCGAGATCATGACCCCCCAGTTGGGCTCGGGCGGCTGGACCCCGAGGCCGAGGAAGGAGATGGCGGCGAGGTCGACCATCGCGTAGCCGAACAAGATGGTCGCCTGGGCGACGATGAGCGGCATGATGTTGGGGATCAGGTGCCGCAGGCAGATCGAGGTCGCCGAGGCCCCCTGCACCTCCAGCGCGGCGACATACGGCTGGCTCCGCTCCTTGAGCGCCGCGCCGCGCAGCACCCGGGCGACGTAGGGCATGTAGGCGATGGACAGCGCGATCGCCGCGGCTGTCAGGCCCGCGCCGAACACCGCGGCCGCGAGAACCGCGAGCAGGATGCCGGGGAAGGCGAACAGGACGTCGAGGCCGGAGGAAATGAAGGCGTCGAGGGTGCCCCGCCGCCAGGCGGCCGTGACCGCGAGCAGCGTGCCAGCGGTCATGCTGCCGACGACGACCGCGAGCGGCCCGAGCATGGATGTCCGTGCCCCCACGATCAGCCGGGACAGCACGTCGCGTCCCTCGAAGTCGTATCCGAGCAGGTGACCGCCGGCCGGGCCGACCCAGGACAGCGAGAGGTTCGGCGTGATCGGGTCTTGGGGGGCGAGGAAGGCGCCGAAGATCGCCATGAAGATCGCGACCGCGATGACGATCGCGGACGCGATGCCGGCCGGGCCGGTCGCGCGGAGCATGGCCCAGGCCCGGGTGCTGCGCGAGGGGGGCCGGACGGCGGCACCGGCGACCGCACTCACTGGGCCCTGCTTCCCAGCGCGACCCGCGGGTCGAGCACCGCGTAGAGCAGGTCCACGATCAGGTTGATCACCACGAACGCGGTCACGAGCACCAGCGAGATGCCCTGCACCACCGCGAGATCCTTGTCCTGGGCGGAGGCGACCAGGTAGGCGCCGAGCCCGTTCAGGCTGAAGGCGACCTCGACCACGGCCGCGACCGCGATCAGCGAGGCGATCGTGATGCCGCTGATCGTGGTGATCGGGATGGCGGCGTTGCGCAGGACATGGCGCCGGATGACCTGGCGGCCGGGGATGCCGCGGCTGACCGCCGTCTGCACGTGCTCCCGCTGGCCTTCCTCCCGGACCGACGCCCGGGTGACCCTGGCGACGATCGCGAGCGAGGAGATGGCCAGGGCGATCGCTGGCAGCGTGAAGTGCCGGATGTTGCTCAGCAGGTCGGTCCCGTTCCCGAGCGCGGGGAACCAGCCGAGCTTGACGGCGAACACCAGGATGAGCACGATCGCGGCCACGAACGCGGGGATGGCCGCCGAGACCGCCGTCGTCACCAGCGTGCTCGTGTCGAGCGCCCCGGGCCGCAGCCCGGACAGGATGCCCAGGCCGATCCCCAGCACGACGATGATCAGGGCGGCGTACAGGACCAGCCCGGCGGTGGTCCAGATCCGGGACGCGATCAGCGTGGACACGTTCTCCCGCAGGATGATCGAGATCCCCAGGTTCCCGTGCAGCACGTTCTTGAGCCAGTACCAGTACTGGGCGAAGAAGGGCTCGTTCAGGTGGTAGCGCGCCTCCAGCACGGCGATGCTGCTTTGGGGAAGGGACCGCCCGCCCGACAGCGCCGTGACCGGGTTGCCCGGCGCGAGGTACAGCGCCGCGAAGATCACGAAACTCGCGACGAGCAGGCTGGCCACCAGCATGGCCAGCCTGCGCGCGAAGAAACGCCAGCGCATCGCCTCAGCCGGCCCGGCTCAGCCGGATCCGCCCAGGCTGTTCGCCCAGGGGGCGAACATGTAGGCGAAGGACGCCACGGCGCCGGTCAGGCCCTTGCCGAGCAGCAGCAGCGACGTCGGCTGGACGTCGGGAATCCACGGCAGTTGCTGCATCGTCAGCTTCTCCGCCGCCGCCACCAGCGCCGCCCGCTTGCCCAGATTGGCCGTGCTGCGCGCCTGCTCAAGGTCGGCGGTGATCTTCGGGTTGTTGAAGTTGGTGTAGTTCTGCGAGCCACCCGGCAGGACCAGCGTGGACAGCAGCGCCGCCGGATCGGCGTAGTCGCCGTAGTTGACGGTGAGGAAGCCGTCGATGCCGGCTCTGGCCTTGGGGTCGGTGAAGAAGTTGATGTAGTTCTGGGCCGACACCGACTTCAGCACCACCTTGAGCCCGATCGCCTGCGCCGCCGCCTGGTAGGCGCCGGTCACCGCCGAGATGTTCGCCAGCTGGCTGGAGGTGCCGATGGTGATCGTCTTCCCGGTGGCCCCGGCCTGCTGGACCAGCTTCTTCGCCGCCGCGATGTTCTGGGTCAGCACCGGCGAGGAGTTGTAGGCGGCCGCGAACACCGACTGGCCGTAGCCGAAGGTGCCCGGGTTCGACAGCCATCGCGGCATCAGCGCCGCGCCCTTGTAAACCGAGTTGATGATGCCGCGGCGGTTCAGCGCCAGCGACAGCGCCCGCCGCACCTGGACGCTGCCGAGCACGCCCTTGAAGCTGGAGACGATGAAGGCGTCGGTGGACCAGCCCGGGCCCTGGTACACCTTGACCGCGCTGCTGGTCTTCAGCTGGTCGAGGGTGGGGAGCGCGAACGCGTAGTCCCCCTGGATCGCGCCGGTCAGCATGCCCGAGGTGAAGGACGAGATGTCCGGGGCGCCCTTGACGGTGATCTGGCCGACCAGCGGCTTGACCGAGGAGTTCCAGTAGTGCGGGTTGGCGACCGCGACCACGCCCACGCCCGGATTCCAGGACTTGAACATGTAGGCGCCGGTGCACATGATCGACCCGGCCGGTGTGCCGTAGTTCTTGCCCTGCTTGATGGCGAAGCTCTTTTCGATGATGATCCCCGGCATCGAGGACAGTTCGCCTTCCAGCCAGTAGTCCGGCTGCTTGAGGGTGATCGTCACCTGGTTCGACCCGGTCGCCGCGATCGACTTGACCCGGTTGAACACCAGGCTGTAGAAGCCGCCGAGCTTGGGGTCGGTGTTGCGGTCCAGGCTGTACACCACGTCTGCGGGCGTCACCGGGTGGCCGTCCCAGAACTTCACCCCTGGCCGCAACGTGAACACCATGGTGGTGGGGGACGGGTTCGAGACGGTGGCCAGGCCGGGCTGCAGCGAGCCGTTGGGCGCCTGGCGCAGCAGCGACTCGCACATCAGCGAGTCGGCGGTGTTCTCGGGGTAGTCGAAGGCGTAGATGGGGTCGAGCGAGTTGACGTCACGGTAGACGGCCCAGGTGATCGACGGCACCGTCTTGGTGCCGGCCGCGGTGGCCGCTACCAGGCCCTGGGTCGGTGAGATGTTGCCCGACGTTGACGAGCCCGCGCTGCTCGCGGACCGGCCGCACGCCGCGGCCAGCAGTGCGCACGCTGCCACCGCCGCGGTGACAGCCCCAATCCTTCTTCTCGTACCCATTGGCTCCTCCTCAGGGCCAGCCAGCCCTATCCGATGCCGGCGCTCAGCGCCGGCTCGATTCGCTACCGTTCAAGCCCGCGCACCCTCGCCTCGATCGCGTCGAGCATCAGGTCCAGCCCGTAGCGAAATGCCTTGTCCATGTCCAGGTAGAGCGACGCCGCGGTCGCGGTCAGATTCGGGAACCGGTCGGCCGGCAGCATCCGGTAGACCTGGCGCCAGCCCGCGAGGCTCTCCTGCGTCGCACGCGCGTCGAACACCGTCGCGCCGATCGTGTAGGTCTCGAGCGCCTCGTAGGCGATGGGCACCTCGTCCTGCGCCACCCCCGCCTCGCGCAGCAGGGCGATGCAGCGCTCGACGTTGCCGAACCCGTTCTCCAGCCGGGGCGGCGAGAGCTGCAGCGCGAGCAGCGCCCGCGGGTGCACGAGGTAGACCCGGCGCAGGGCCAGCAGCAGGTCCCGCAGCTGATCACGCCAGCCACCGGACAGCTCAAGCCCGTCGGTCACCTCGGCCAGCAGGCGGTCGGCAGCCGCGGTGAGGATCTCGTCCTTGTCCCGGAAGTGGCGGTACACCGCGGTCGGGTCCACGCCGAGTTCACCGCCGAGGCGCCGCAGGCTGACGCTGTCGTTGTCTTCTGCCTCCACCAGGCGCAGGTAGGCGTCGACTATCACTTCCCGCGAGAGCCGACTCGCGACGGGATTCTGCGCCGGCATGCAGGCATCGTGACCGTCCCAGCGATCGATGTCAACAGTGCTGTCATCACTGTTGAGCAACGATGGCAGCCGGGTACCAGGGGGTTATCCCGGCGAGTACACGACCTGGCCACGGACCCAGGTCTGGACGACGGCCGCCTGGCAGATCTCGGGGGCCGGCAGGTGGCCGAGGTCGGCGTTCACGACGGCGAGATCGGCGTCGTAACCCTCGGCGATCGAGCCGGTCACGGCGCCCAGGCCGTTGACCCGGGAGCTGCCCGATGTGTAGGCGGTCAGGATCGACGCCAGGCTGATGGCCTGCCCGGGAAGGAAGGGGTCGCCGCCCTGGCCGCCCGCGAGGGCGGGCAGGGTCCTGTTCACGGCGACGTGGGCTCCCCAGATCGGATTGGGGCTGCTCACCGGCCAGTCACTGCCCCCGCACAGGGCCGCGCCAGCCCCCTCCAGGGACCGGAACGGGTACTGCCAGCCGGATCGGCGTTCCCCGAGGAAGGGGATGGTCAGCTCGTCCATCTGGGGCTCGTGCGTCGCCCAGAGCGGCTGGATGTTGGCGGTCGCCCCGACCCGGGCGAAGCGCGGGACGTCCTCGGGATGGACCACCTGGAGGTGGGCCAGGTGGTGCCGGGGCCCCGGCTGGCCGTTGGCCCGCCGGGCCGCTTCCACGGCGTTGAGGGCGTTGCGGACGGCACGGTCGCCGAGCGCGTGGAAGTGAACCTGGAACCCTTCGCGGTCGAGCGCGGTGACGAAGGCGGGCAGCTCACCGGGGTCGATGAAATCGAGGCCGCCCCGCCCGGTCGAGCACCCGTCGCCGTCCAGGTAGGGCTCCAGCATGGCGGCGGTGTGGTTCTCGGCGACGCCGTCCAGCATCATCTTCACGCTGGTGGCGTGGAAGTTCCCGGCCTGCCCGGTGCTGCGCTGGTCGAGCAGCTCGCCGAGCTGTTCCAGGCCACGGTGCCGGTCCCACCACAGGGCGCCGACCACGCGGGCCAGCAGGGTGCCTGTTTGCGCCGCCCGCAGGTAGGCGGTCAGCGGATCGGGCTCGTCCTCGTACCGCCCGACGATCGCGTCCTGCCAGCCGGTGATGCCGAGCGAGAGCAGGTGGTCCTGGGCGGTCAGCAGCGCGGCGTACCAGTCGTCCTCGGTGACCTCGGGCAGGAGGCGGGATACCAGGGTCGCGGCGCCTTCCTGCAGCATGCCGTCGGGCTCGCCGGTGGCGTCCCGCTCGATCCGGCCGTCCGCCGGGTCGGGCGTCGAGGCGTCGATGCCCGCCAGTTCGAGCGCCCGGCTGTTCACCCACGCGCCGTGGCCGTCACGGTTGGGCAGGAAGACGGGCCGGTCGGGCACGACGGCGTCGAGTGCCTGCCGCGTCGCTATCCCGCCCGGGAAGGCGGCCATGGACCACCCGCCACCGGATATCCACTTCTCGTCGGGGTGATCCGCGGCATAGGTGGCCACGAGCTCGGTGTAGCCGGCCGCCGTCGAGGCCGAACGCAGGTCGCAGCGCCGCATCTGATCGCCCGCGAAGACGGGATGGGCATGCGCGTCCACGAAGCCGGGAAGCAGGGTGCCGCCTTCCAGGTCGACGGGCTCCGCCTTGCCCAGCTGGCCGGGCTCGCCGGCCGGGCCGACCTCGGTGATCCGGCCGCCGGCGGCCCGGACGCAGGTGCCGGCGGGGAGGAATGCGCGGCCGTCGAAGACGGTGCCGTTATGGAAGACCACTTCGTCGGTGACCCGCACGCTTTGTCCTTCCTGTCACCAGATGCCCGAGATTAGATCAGCGGCCAAAATTGCTGTCAATGCCTGTGACTAAGCATCGGCGAGAAATAGACTCGGCCGCGCGGCCGCCGACTGCCGGGCCGATTACCTGAGGGGCAGGACCCGCGATGACCCCCATCCCCGCCGCTCACGGGCGCCCGCCTCCCCGGGAGCGGCGTGGCCTGAGGCGTGGCAGCCTGTCACCGGAACTGATCGTCAAGGAGAGCGTGCGGCTCCTGGACGAAGAAGGCACCGAGGGTTTCAGCCTGCCCAAGCTGGGCCGTGCGCTCGGCGCCGACCCGACCGCGGTGTACCGCCATTTCGCCAGCAAGGATGACCTGGTCCTGGCCATCGCGGACCATCTCATCGAGGAGGCCACGGCGGGGATCTCGCCGCAGCCCTGCTGGGTCGACACCCTGGCCGACGCCGCGAGGCGCATGCGGCGCACCTATCTCGCCCATCCCGCGGCGGCCTCGCTCTCTGCCTGCCGCACGACGCAGCGGCCTGCCGAGATGAGGACCGTGGACATCGTCATCGGCGCGGTGCTCCAGGCCGGGTTCGAGGGGGCCGAGGCCGCCCTGGTCTACCGCGCCGTTGGCGACTTCGCCCTCGCCTGGTCAGGCGGCGAGGCCGGGTTCCTCGCCCTCGACGAACGGTCCCAGGCCTACGACCGGGCCGCCTGGACACATGCCTACCTCGCGGTCGACCAGGCGGAATACCCCCATATCTGGCAGGTCCGGCGCGAACTGCCCGATGTAGACGACGACGCCATCTTCGAGACCATCCTGGCGCTGGTCCTGGCCGGCCTGGCCGGCCGCGCCCCCCGTCCCTGCCGCTGCCACCCCCCCGCCCGCTGACCCCGGGACCGGCCGCCGCGGGAGGCCGCCGGATGGCGCCGGCACTGACATGGCACGGCTTGCGACCATGATCGTGTCCAATTTTGTGGGGATTTGCTTGAGCGCAATCCGTGCTATGTCGGGGTGGCCTGACCGGCGGCTGGCGTCAGGGCTCGCGGATGACCTCCGCGGGGTCCTTATCCGTGCGCAGGCCCCGGTAGGAGGGTGCGCGCATGCGCCCGGCCTGGGTCCACCCGGTGAAGGCCACCTCGATCACCAGCACCGGCTCCACCCAGACGGCTGGACGGGCGTGCTCGGGCGGGACGCTATCGCCGGCAAAGGGTGACGTGGCCCGGCGCAGTGGCTCCAGCCGCTGCGCCAGCAGGTGCAGGGCCTGCTGGCTGAAGCCGGTCCCGACGTGGCCCGCATACCCCAGGCCACCGGGCCCTTGCACACCGATGAGCAGCGAGCCGAACAGGCCGGCCCGCACACCCTCGCCCGGCTTCCAGCCGCCCACCACCACCTCCTGCCGGCGGAGGTTCTTGATCTTGCGCCAGCTGCCGGTCCGCTTGCCGGGCTCATAGCGCGACACGAGGCGCTTGGACACGATGCCTTCCAGCCCGTGCTGGCGGGACACGGCCAGGAGGTCGGCCCCCGTTTCCCCGGTGAACGAGGGCGGGGTCTGCCAGCGCGAGCCCTGGAGGCCGAGCCCTTCCAGCAGCGCGCGGCGCAGGTGGTAGGGCTCGTCGAGCAGCGACCGCCCATCCAGGTGCAGCAGGTCGAACGCCAGGTAGGTGACCGGCAGGTCGGCGGCGAGCCGCGCCACGGCGGCCGGCCGGGCGTTCATGCGCTGCTGGAGCCGTTCGAAGTCGGGCCAGCTGTCCTCGCCCAGGGCCACGATCTCCCCGTCCAGGACGGCCTGCCGCTTGCCCATGGCCGCCCCCAGCCCGCCCAGCTCGGGATAGCCGCGCGTGATGTCCTGGCCGGTCCGTGACAGCAGCCGGACCCGCCCCTGCCCCGCATAGGCCAGGGCGCGCAGGCCGTCCCATTTCATCTCATGCGCCCAGGAACCGTCGTCGGGCGGCAGGTCCCCCGTGCGGGCCAGCATCGGCTGGATCTGGACCGGCAGCGGCAGCCGCTCCCGGTGGATCATCCAGCTGTCATCGCTGGTGCGGAACAGGGCGTACCCACCGGTGAGCCTGCTGCCACGCAGGACCACCTTGACGTCGCCGTCGGTCCACTTGACCGTCTCGTAGGTGCCCCGGTCCCAGATCGTGACCGCGCCGGCGCCGTACTCGCCGCGCGGGATCTCGCCGGAGAAGCCGGCGTACTCCAGCGGGTGGTCCTCGGTGTGCACCGCGAGATGATTGACTCCCGGATCGTCCGGCACTCCCTTGGGCAGTGCCCAGGACACCAGCACCCCGCCGCGCTCCAGGCGGAAGTCCCAGTGCAGGCGCCTGGCGTGGTGCTCCTGGACCACGAAGACACCCCCCGACGTCGGCTCCGCGGGGCCCGGGGAGCCGGGAGCGGCGGGGGAGCCGGGAGCGCCCGGAGAGCCCGGAGGGGCGGGGGAGCCCGGCGCGGCGCCGGCGGCCGGCATCGGCTCAGGGGTACGGCCCGGGTTCCGTTTGCGCCGGTAGTCGTGCAACGGGTCCATGTCGCTGACCTACCCAGGGCCTCAGGCGCTCATGATCGTGGTGGGTTATCTGCGTGTGGCACATACAAACCACCACGATCATGGAACTGCTCAGGCACGGTAGCGGGGTCAGGCAGGGTGGCGGTTAACGAGCTGCCGGATGATGACGCTGCGCTGGATGTCGTTGGTTCCCTCGCCGACCACCATCAGCGGTGCGTCGCGGTAATAGCGCTCGACGTCGAACTCGGCCGAATACCCATATCCCCCGTGCACCCTGATCGCGTCGGCGGTGACCTGCAGGCAGGCTTCGGACGCGAACAGTTTCGCCATCCCCGCCTCCAGGTCGCTGCGCCGCCCGGTGTCGAGCGCGGCGGCCGCGCGAGTGGTAAGCAGGCGCGCGGCCTCGACCCGGGTGGCCATGTCGGCGAGCCGGTGGCCGACCGCCTGGTGCCGCCAGATCGGCTGCCCAAAGGTCTCCCGCTGCTGGGCGTACCGCAGCGAGTCCTCGAGCGCGGCCCGGGCCACCCCGACCGCCCGCGCGGCGACCTGGATCCGGCCGAGCTCCAGCCCGTCCATCATCTGGGCGAACCCGGCGCCCGGCTGCCCGCCGAGCAGCGCGCCGGCGGGGCACTGGTAGCCGTCGAAGACGAGCTCACAGGTCTCGACGCCCTTGTAACCGAGCTTGGGCAGGTCGCGGGAGATGGTGAAGCCGGGCCCCTGGCCGGCCAGCAGGATGCTGATGCCACGGCTGGCTGGCACCGCGTCCGGATCGGTCTTGCACAGCACGGCGATCACGCCGGCCGCACGCGCGTTGGTAATCCAGGTCTTCACGCCGTCGAGCCGGTAGCCGCCCTCGGTGGCCGTCGCCCTGGTCCGGATGGCCTGCAGGTCGGAGCCACCGGCGGGCTCGGTCAGCGCCATGGCGGCCCGCACCTCGCCGGTGGCCATCCGTCGCAGCCACGTGTCTTTCTGGTCGTCGGTGCCGAACCTGGTGATCAGGCGCGCGACCACGCTGTGCCCGCCCATCGCCCCGGCCAGGCTCATCCATCCCCGGGCCAGTTCCTCGGTGACCAGCGCGAAGCAGGCGGTGGAGACACCTGCGCCGCCGTAGCGCTCGGGGATGACCAGGCCGTAGACGCCGAACCGCTTCATCGACTCGATCAGCTCGGCCGGGTAGGTGTCGGCGTGTTCGAGGTCACGCGCCACCGGGCGCACACTGTCCCGCACCCAGTCATGGATGACGGCGACGATGTCCCGCTCGTCCGGGTCGAGGTCGGCGATCTCGGGTGCTGCCATGGCGGGCTTGTCTCCTCAAGAGCCGTGGGTGGCGGCCCTGGCTTCCAGCGTGGAACTCCTGATCGGTGGACGCGGTGCCGATGATCGGTGGACGCGGTGCCGACCGTAACACGGTCTAATGGGAGGGTGCCCGTGACGCGGTCCCTGGTGACGTCGGCGCTTGCCGAGCTGGTGACGGCCGCCCGGCCGGGCCCGGCCGAACGTGACCGGGCACGGCTGCTGCTGGCGGATTACCTGGCGGTGGCGAGCGCCGGGGCAGGCGCCGACTCGGCACGTGTGGCACGCGATGCCCTGCTGCCACGGTCGGCCGGGCCCGCCCCCGTCTTCGGCACCGGCCGGACCGCCGCGATCCGCGACGCGGCGCTGGTCAACGGGATCAGCGCGCACAGCATCGAGCTCGACGACACTCACGAGCCGTCGAGCTCGCATCCCGGCACCGTGATCTGGACCGCGCTGCTGGCCGCCGCGGTGGGCACGCCCGGCACGCCCGGCACAGCTGGCACACCTGGCACATCTGGCACGCCCGGCACACCTGGCACGGGGGTGACCGTGACGGCCGTGCTGGACAGCGCGGTGACCGGGTACCAGGTCATGGCCAGCCTGGGAGAGCTGCTGGGCCCGGCCGAGCTGTACCGGCAGGGGCTGCACCCCACCGCGGTGTGCGGTGTGTTCGGCGCCGCAGCCGCCGCCGGGCGGCTGGCCGGACTGGACACCGGCGCTCTGCAGGCCGCGTTCGGCATCGCCCTGAGCATGTCCGCGGGCAGCATGGCCTACCTGAGCGAGGGGGCCTGGACCAAGCGTTTCCACTCCGGGTCGGCGGCGGCGGGCGGCATCCTCGCCGCCGAGCTCGCCGCCGGCGGATTCACCGGCCCGGCCGACGCGTTCGGCGACCCCTACGGCCTGATGCACATCTGCGGCGGCATCCGTCCGCAGGCGCGGGTGGAAGCGGTGCTCGTGCACGCCGCCGGGCTGCCGGCCGTGCACGAGACGAGCGTGAAGTTCCATCCCTGCTGCCGCTACATGCACGGCGTGATGGACCTGCTGGCCGCCTACCGCAGCGAGGGCGGCCGGGTGCAGTCGGTGACCCGGATCGACTGCGGGGTGCTCAGCGGCGGGATGGGGCTGGTCGCCGAGCCCGCCGACCGCAAGCGCACCGTCACCAACATGGTCGACGCCCAGTTCTCGATGCCCTTCGGCGCCGCGCTGACGCTGTCCCGCGGTTCCTCCTCACTCGCTGATTTCCAGAACGCCGGCCGCCTCGCCACCGAGTTGCAGCCGCTGATGGACCTGACCTGGATGCACACCAGCGCCGAACTCGACGCCGCCTACCCGGCCCGGTGGGGGGCCGAGGTGAAGCTGAGCTTCGCCGACGGCCAGACGGTGGAACTGAGCACTCCCGCCTTCCGCGGCAGCCCCGGCTGGCCGGCCGGCCGGGCCGAGATCGAGGCGAAGGGCGCCGGGCTGCTCGGGCAGGCGGCGGCCGGCCGGATCTTCGCGGCGGTGGGTGCGCTGGGCGACCGCGAGCTGTTCGACCCGGGTCTGGTGGTCGCGGCCGCCGGGGATGGACCGCCATGACCGCCGGCGGCCCGCAGCGCGAGGGCGGCCCCCCGCAGCCTGAGGGCGGCTCCCCGCAGCGCGAGGGCGGCCCCCCGCAGCGCGCGGGCGGCTCCCCGCAGCAGGGAGGCGGCTCCCTGCAGCCTGGGGGCGGCTCCCCGCGGCCGCTGGACGGGATCCTGGTGGTGACGCTGGAGCAGGCGGTGGCTGCCCCCTTCGCCACCCGGCAGCTCGCCGACCTCGGGGCACGGGTGATCAAGATCGAGCGCCCCGGCCGTGGCGACTTCGCCCGCGACTACGACAGCGCCGCCGGCGACGGCATGTCCAGCTGGTTCGTCTGGCTCAACCGCGCCAAGGAGTCGGTGGTGCTGGACCTGAAGACCGCCGGCGGCGGACGGGCGCTCGACGCGCTCATCGGAGCGGCCGACGTGTTTGTCTGCAATCTCTCCCCGGCCGCGATCGCCCGGCTCGGCCTGGACGCCGGCCCGCTGGCGGCCCGCCACCCGCGGCTGATCGCCTGCCAGCTCAGCGGGTACGGCGATGACGGTCCCTACGCCGACCGGAAGGCCTACGACCTGCTGGTGCAGGCCGAGGCGGGGGTGCTGGCGGTAACCGGCTCACCGGCCGAGCCCGCCAAGGCGGGTATCAGCATCGCCGACATCGCCGGCGGGATGTACGCCTACAGCGGGATCCTCGCCGCGCTGCTGCAGCGCGACCGTACCGGCCGCGGCGGGGTAGTGCGCACGTCCCTGTTCGCCGCGCTGGCGGAATGGATGTCGAACCCCCTGCTGATGGCGACCCTGACCGGGTCGCCGCCGGCCCGCAACGGGGCGCGCCACGCGAGCATCGTCCCGTATGGGTCCTATCGGAGCGCTGACGGGCACGACATCCTGCTCGCAGTGCAGAACGAGGCCGAGTGGGTGCGCCTGTGCCGCGACGTGCTGGACCTGCCGGGGCCGGCCGCCGACGCCCGTTACGCCGGGAACCAGCGGCGGGTGGAGCGCCGCGGGGAGGTGGAGGCCATGCTGGCGCGGGCCGTGGCCGGCCTGCCCGCGGCCGAGCTGGTGCGGCGGCTCGAGGCGGCCCGGATCGCCTACGCCTCGGTGCGGGAGATCGGGGACGTGGTGGCCCACCCACAGCTCGCGGGCCGGTGGCTGCCGGTCAGCGCCGGGGGGCGTGAGGTGCAGGTGCTGCCGCCGCCGGTCACGCACAGCGGGTTCGGCCCGGTGCTCGGCCCGGTGCCGCGCCATGGTGAGCACACCGATGCGGTGCTGGCCGAGTTCGCGGCCGGCCGTGACCCGGGCGGAGCGGCACACTGAGTCGCGTAACGTCGGTGCCATGTGCCGCAACATCACCACGCTCCGGGGCCTGCAGCCGGAGGCGACCCCGGAAGAGATCGAGGCAGCCGCGCGTCAGTATGTCCGCAAGGTGAGCGGCGTGCAGACTGTCTCCGCCCGCACCGAAGCAGCCGTGGAGCGGGCAGTCAGCAAGGTCACCGAGGCCACCGCCGAGCTGCTGGCCGGCCTGCCGCAGCGGCAGCAGCCCCCGCCCACGCTGCCGCCGCTGCGGCGGCTGGCGGCCAAGCGAGGCTGAGGGCCTGGCGGGGAGCGCCGTCAGATTCCGCCCGCCGCGCCTGCCAGGGCGCAGCACGCCGCCCTGCGACATCGTCCTGGCCGTGGCCGGTGTAGCCGTATGCTGCTGATTGGGTGCGCTGCGAGAGGGCCGGCCGGGCGACCGCTACGCCGGGGCGGCCGGCGACACGCTCACCCACACGGCCAATGACCGGGCAAAAGGAGCAAACCGATATGAGCATCCGGCTGGGCGATGAGGCCCCGAACTTCACCGCCGAGACCACCGACGGCACTATCGACTTCCACCAGTGGAAGGACGGCAACTGGGCGGTCCTGTTCAGCCACCCCGCCGACTTCACCCCGGTGTGCACGACCGAACTGGGCCGGACGGCTGGACTCAAGGACGAGTTCGCCAAGCGTGGAGTAAAGATCATCGCGATCTCGGTTGACCCGGTCGAAAGCCACAACGGCTGGGCACCGGACATCGCGGAAGTGGGCGGCACGGACCTGAACTTCCCGATCATCGCCGACCCGGACCGCAAGGTCTCCCTGCTCTACGACATGATCCACCCCAACGAGGGCGACACCTCGACGGTGCGTTCGGTGTTCATCATCGACCCGAAGAACAAGGTGCGGCTGACCCTGACCTACCCGAAGTCCGTGGGCCGCAACTTCGGCGAGATCCTGCGGGTGATCGACGCCCTGCAGCTGACCGACGCGGCACCGGTCTCCACCCCGGTGGACTGGTGGCCCGGGCAGCGGATCATCGTCGCGCCGACGATGTTGACCGACGATGCCCGGCAGCGCTTCGAGGACGTCGAAGAGGTCAGGCCCTACCTGCGCTGGGCGAAGCAGCCACAGGCCTGAGCACCGGTTCCGGGGACCGCCGGCCGACGGGGAAGGTGGCGCCGGCCGGCCGGCCAGTTCGCCGTCCGTCAGCAGCCGGGCCGGATGGGGACGCAGGCCACGCGGCAGCCCGGCATGCCGAGGCTGGCCTGCCCGATGGCTGACCCGCTCGCCGAACGGGCTCAGGTGGTCACGGCCAGCTTGAGGCCACCTCCTGGGAGACGATCTGGGAGCCCATGCCGGTGCAGGGGCCGAGAACCGCAGAGAAACGCCCCGCTTCCCCGCCCGCCACGACCAGCACGATGGCATCCGGCGACGCCCACTTGGGCATCTGGGCGGCAGGGTCGGAGGCGTGGACCAGGGGAGTCGTCTCACCGCGGCGCAGCTCCCCGGCGGGTTTGCGCACCGTCTCGAACATGAACTGGCGCAGCCGCTGCTTGGTCCACCGGGCAGCGCGGAACATCTCAGCATGCTCGGGGCAGACCACGAACACCGACGGCTCCTCCAGCGGCCACCAGTTGGTGCTCCAGGCACTCGCCGCCGCCCAGGCGAGAACGGTGGCGAGATCCTCGGGGGTACGGCTCCGGTGGTCGGAGATCGACAGCGGCGCATCGCTCCCGATGACCGTGACCGCAGACTGCCCCGGCTGGAAGCCGCGTTCCACATGCAGCGGCTCCCATGGGCTCACTTCCTCATCCTCGGCGATGCAGAAGCCGAGCTTCCCCATCTGCCCCAGGGTCGCCCGGTCCAGCTTGCCGGGCATCGCTCCCCCCGTGAGGGTGACGAGCAGCCGCAGCGCCCGGCCGATGGTCAGGTTCGCCCGGAACCCCGGCCCGAGCGCGCCCATGCCGCTGTTCAGGCCGATCGCCTCCCGGACCGGCCCGTTCACAACAATGAGCTGGCCGGCTGGCTGGGTCGTCACCGCCTGGCCATGAAGGTTGAACGCGGGTTCGAGCACAGCCCGGGCGGCCGCGACGACAACCGGGAAGTACTCCGGCCGGCAGCCCGCGAGGACGGCACACGCGGCCACCCGCTCCAGGGTTGCCTCGCCCATCGCCGGCGGGACGAGACCGAGGGACACGCCGCCGCCGGCGCCGCCGAGCATCGCCTCGACACGCTCCGGCGTCGGCGGGATCACCGGCAGGCCATCGCTCCAGCCGCGCTCGAACATCTCCTCGAACTCGTCGGTTCCTGCTGGATCTGACATCGCCGCCGCCAGCGCCGGGTCGATGGCGGCTTTCGAGGAGCATCCCGGCTTGTGGAGCGGTTCGGTAGTCGGCGGGATCGTGAGCCCGGCGTGCAGGAGCGCCCCCGCCTTCCCGATGAGGGCCGCCAGGGCCGGCTGGTCCCAGCCGGTCACGGTGCCCGCCAGCGTTCCGGCACGGTTGACGAGAACCGTCGTCGGCACCGAGACAAGCTGGTAGGCCCGCGAGGTCTCGTAGGGCGGCTCCTGCGAAACCACCCGGCCGGTCCAGCCCAGTCGGCGCGCCACCCGGACGGCCACCTCAAGCGGATCCTCGAAGACAGCGGTGCTGGTAAGACCCGCCTCCTCCCAGGCACGGCAGAGCGGGCCGAGGTTGCGAAGAGCCATCGCCGAGGTGGGGCACTCCTGCGAGACGAAGACCAGCAGCGCGCAGCCGCCCGCGGTGAGGTCGGCGATGGTGACCTCACCGGGTCCGATCCCGCGAACGGACAGCGAAGGCGCCACCGCGCCGGCGCCTGCCCCGTCGTGACGGCTGCCGGTCATCTGGATCTGCGCTGCCACTCGCCGGCCAGGTCAGCCGTCCCGGTGGACGGTACCCGGGGCGAAAGCGGGCACACAGACGGAGATGTATTCCGCGCCGTCGGCTCCCGGGGTGCTGTAGCGCACCCATTCGCCTGGTCTCGCGTGCGCTCCCTGGCCGGGCTGGACCGTCATCCGGCCGTCCTCGGACTCCACGACCAGGGCCCCCCGCAGCACGATCGTGAACTCATCGAACTCCGGCCGCTGCCCGGGCTCAGCCCAGCCGGACGGGCTGCGCATGTGAGCAATGCTCAGCCCGGTCTGGCCCGAGCTGGCCCGTCCCACGAATTCATCGATCAGCTTCGGCGGCTCGCCGGCCGCGGCCACCCGGCTCGGTTCGCGGATCAGTTCCGGCATAGCTGCCAGTATCTCGTATCCCGCGACCCGCGCCCCGCGGGGTGAGCTCCACCGGACGCGCAGGGCTCCGGCGGGATCGCGTGCACGGCGGGCCAGGTGAAAGCGCGGCTGGTGTTCGGGCTCCGGTAACGGGATCGCGTGCACGGCGGGCCGGGTGAGAGCGCGGCTGGTGTTCGGCCTCCGGTAGGCGGCGGGGAGAATTACCAGGTGACGTTGGGGATCAGGGATGCCAGCAAGATCGTGATCGATGGCTCATCGCTGACGTGCCCGCAGGTGGCGGCCGTGGCACGTGGTGAGGCACAGGTGGCTGTTGGCGCCGCCGCGGAGAGCGCCGCGCGTGCCGCCTGGCAGGTGGCCCGGGAGGTGGCCGTGCGGCAGCAGGTGTACGGCCGCAACACCGGCGTGGGCGCCAACCGCACCGAAGAGGTCGGTGAGGGCGAGGAATCGGAGCACGGGCTGCGTCTTCTCCGCAGCCACTCGGCAGGCGCGGGCCCCCTGATCGCCCCGGAACTTGCCCGCGCGATGCTAGTGGTCAGGCTCAACCAGATCGGTGCGGGCGGCTCGGGCGTTGACCCGGCCGTGCTCGGCGTGCTGGCAGACGCCATCAACCGTGGCTTCACGCCGCCCGTCCCGATGTACGGCGCGATCGGCACCGGCGACCTCACCGCCCTGGCCTCGGCCGCCCTTTGCCTGCTCGGCGAGCAGGCTTGGCGTTCGGGCAGTGGGCCCCGGCCTTCGTTTCGCATCCGGTCCGCCGATGCGCTCGCCTTCATCAGCAGCAATGCGGAAACCCTCGGTGAGGCGGCGCTGACATGCAGCGACCTGGCCGGACTGGTCAAATCCGCGGTCGTGGTCGCGGCGCTGTCGCTGCTGGCCGTCCGCGGCTCGCCGGAGCCGTACGCCGAAGCTGTTCACCTGGCCTGCCCCCATCCGGGCCAGCAGCGGGTCGCGGCGAGCATGCGCTCGCTCCTCGCGCCCGGGCTGCCCGGCCAGGCCCGGATCCAGGATCCCTATGGGTACCGGGCGTTCCCGCAGGTCCATGGGCCCGTGATGGACACGCTTGGCTATGCGGAGGGCGTGATCACCAGGGAGCTCAACTCAGCGTCGGAGAACCCGCTTGTTGACGTCGCGGCCCGGACCGTCTGGCACAACGGCAACTTCCATGCCGCCTATGTCGGCCTGGCCCTCGACAGCCTGCGGGCCGCCCTGTTCCAGACCGCGGCCCTGTCAGCGGCACGGCTCGGCACGCTCGTCGAGCCCTCGTTCACCGGGCTGAACGCCTTCCAGGCGGACACGGCGACCAGCTCCGGGATCATGCTGCTCGAATACGTCGCGCAGTCCGCCACGGCCGACCTTCGCCGGTTCGCTGCGCCCGCCGCGCTGGGCAATGCCGTGCTGTCCCGTGGCGTGGAAGAGCATGCGGGCTTCTCCACGCAGTCGGCCCGCGCGACGGGCGATGCCGTCTCCGCCTACCGGGTGGTGCTCGCTTGTGAGCTCGTCGCCGCGGTACGTGGGCTGCGGATGCAGGGCAGCCCCCCCGCGGGTGGCGGCCTGCGCAGGGCCTTTGACCTCGCTGACGCCGTTCTCGACCCCCGGACATGCGACCGGCCGCTGGATGAGGATCTCGCGGCGGGCGCCGCCGTCCTCGCGGAGTACCCCGCGCTTGCCGAGCACCCGGGAGCGGATGCAAGCTGACTGCTGTCAGGGGCCGGGTGGGCCGGGTGGGCCTGATGGGCCGGGTTGGCCGGATGGGCCGGGCTGACCGGGCCGGCTGCCGGGGCGGCGGAGCGCCAGCGCAGCCAGCAGCAGCGGCACGAAGATCCAGGCCTGCAGGTAGCTGTAGCGCCGTAGCTCACATGGCACATCAACGCCCGCGAGCTCGGCCTCCAGCGCGCCGGGCCGCGACAGCAACGCCGCATGCCAGGCAAGCACGGCGTAGTTGACGCCCACCCCGGCGACCCAGGCGCCGAACAGCTGCCACGGGAGGGTGGCAGCCGTGATGGCTGCCCACAAGCCCAAGGCCAGGCCGCCGACGGCGCCCACGACGAATTCGGCGCGGATCAGGCGCCGGCGCCGCTGCGTCCCCGCGGCACCGTGCATGTCGACGGCCGCCAGCCGGCGCACATCCAGCAGTTCCATGAACCCATCATGGCCAACTGAAGTCACGGGACAGATCAGGTCACCGGAACCGCGACGTCACAGTCGGGCTCGCTGCCCTCGGTGACCGGCGCGTTCGCGAGGAACGTGACCCTGATCCCCAGCTCGCTCGGATGTGCGCGGTGCTCGCTGGCCCACGCACGGAGCGCCTCGAAGGCCAGCTGCCACTGGGCGGCGCCGATCTGCCCCCCAGGACCGAGATGGACGAATGCTTCGCGGTGCGCCGGCTCGGTGCGCAGTTTCAGCCCGGGGAACTCCGCCCAGTACTCGCCAATGCGCTCGGCGGCGGCCTCCGGCTCCAGGCCCAGGATGGCCCTGATGCCGGCCAGCGGAACCTGCAGCTCGCGCAGCGCAGCGACGAGGCGCGCCCGCTCGAGCTGGGAGGCCTGGTAGAAGCGATAGCCGGACGTGGTGTCCACCCGCACCGGCGGCAGCAGCCCCAGCTCGTCATAGAGCCGCAGCGCCTGGGCGACAGGCGGGACCGTCTGGCGAACTCACCGATGCTCATCAGCTCCACGTGCTCACTCCCTCGTCGCGGGGGCGGTTGCCCCGCAAGAGCACTGTGCGGCTTCCCCCAAGGTGAGGGTCAAGGTGGCGTTCGCGGGTGGCGCGGATCCGGTCAGCGCCGCGCCCGCGACAGCCCACCGCGGCGGACCCGGACCCCTCCGACCAGCGAGTACGCGCGGATATGGACGGTCGGCGCGCCCGGGCCGGGCTCCGGCGCGCCTTCCACCCTGGTGCCGCCGATCAGGCTGAAGCCCGACACCTCGACCCGGATCCCCGGGGGAACCCCGACCCGGGCTCCTCCCACCAGCGACACCTTGGTCAGGGTGACCTCCGGGGCGGCCAGTTCTGCCTGGCTCAGGTCAAGACGGGTGCCGCCGACGACGCTGATAACGATGACGTGACGGTCCATCCGCCACGGCCCGTCGACCCGCAGGCCGCCGATCGGCGAGACGTGCCAGGAGGGCCCAGCCGGCGCGCGCCCGGCGGCGGTGGCCCCGGCCGGGCCGGCGTCCGCCGGAAGATCCGCCACGAGGGGGTCAAGCTCGGCCCGGGTCCGCGCGACGGTGGCGCGTTCCATCCGCTGGCTGAACTCCTCCAGGGTCAGCCGCCCGTCCCCGGTGGCCGCGCTCAACCGCTCGATGGTCGCGTCCCGCTCGGCGTCCGACGCCCGGACGCCTGCGGTGCGCTCGCCGTCGCCTGTGGTCTCGTTCATTGCTGCCACCGCCTGCGGAGCCGTGCCTGCCGCGACCACCATAGCGGCCCGGCCGGCATGCCAGGCAGTTGGTCCTACCGGGGAGTGGCCGTCTTCGACCTGTCCGATGGGCGGGACAGGCCGATGCGCCGCGGCCGCGGGCCCCGGGCGCGATCGGCCATCTCCGCCCAGAATTCGATCAGCTGCCCGCGCCGCATCTCCTGCCATGGAGCCTTGCGCCGGCTGAGGGATGTCCTGGTCAGCAGGGTCTGCTGCCTGCGGCAGAATGCCTCACTCATCTCCACCCTGGGCTGCGTTCCCTTGGGCGGGTACGGGCAGAGCTCAAAGGCGCAGCCGTCCACGCAGCTGGTTCCCGGGGCGGCGGATGTCGCGGTTCCGACGGTGAGCCCCGGGCCGAGGGCCGGCCGGTACCGGGTGATGCACGGCGGAAGGTCGTGCCGGTTCGAGCGCTTCAGGCGCCGTTCGCTGTCGCGCGGCTGGTCACCCCGGTCAGCCAGGTTCAGCAGCAGGAGCACGTCGGCGACCAGCTGCTGGGCGCGCCCGTTCAGCGCTGTCCACCCGGCGGACGGCGGGATCCACAGCCGGTGCTTGCGGTACGTTGCCGCGTCGCTCGTCTTGCGGGAACCCACCTGCCCGACGACACCGCTCTCGTCGATCCACATGTACCGCTGCGGATTGCCGGTCTTCAGCGCCAGAACGGCGAGCTGGGAGGCCTCGCGGACGAACGGGTGCGGTTCGCCGGGCACACCGGTCTGCAGATCGCGGTCGGTGCTTTCGCGGCCGGCGACATCGAGCCAGTGCTGGACGATCGCCTCCGGGCTGGCACCGTGTTCGGAGGGATGCTTCGACCGCTCCGACAGGCTCAGCAGGCACAGTGCCTGGATGAGAGTCAGCTGGGACAGCCAGTATTCGGTGCCTTTCAGCATTTCCAGGGCTTGCTCGGCGAGGCGCATGCGCACCTCCTGCCGGGCGTCGGGGTGGGCGGGCCGCTGGTTCGCGGCGTACTTGAACCCCTGTGCGACCGCGATCTCCAGGGTGAGGGGCAGGTCTTCTTCCCCGGGCCGCCGCCCGTACTTCCCGACATGCCGCAGCCACCGGTCGAGATCCGCGCGCGCCTGCTCAGCAAGGGTCCTGCCAGCCTGACCGCTGCCTGCCGCACCGACGGTGCCGACCAGCATCGGCGCCAGCCAGGCACTGGTGACCGCTGCCTGCCAGCGGTCGGCATCGGTCGGGAGCCGGGACGGAGGGCGGCCGGCGCTCGTCGCGGCTCCGGCTGCCCGCTCCTTTTCACAGATCGGGCACGGCGCTGCGAGCACGTCGCGGACCGCCTGATAGGCCGCGTCGCCGCCGGCTCCGACCTCCTGCGCAGCCGCGAGCTGGACCGGGTAAGACCGCTCGCTGCAGCCGATCTCATAGAGCTGCCGGTAGGCAGGCTGGCCGGCCCGCTCCTCTCCGCGTTTCCGCCGGTCGTCGATCCTGCGCGCCGCCTCCCCGAAGCGGCGGACAAGCACGGTCTTGCCCTCGTCCAGCGTCCGTGGATCCTGGGCATGGATCCGGGACCACCGGTCCCTGATCTCCTCGGCGATCACCTGGTGGGCGGGCCCGGCCGCGTCGCAGTCGATCTCGAGTGCGGCCGCATACATGTCCAGGACCTTGTTGTCGTCGCGGCTGGCGGCGGCCTGCCGCAGCAGCGCGACAAATCGTTGCTGGATATCCTGGGCCCCGGACATGACCAGGCGGCGGCGCCGCAATCTGGTGACGGCCTCGTGGACAGCCGGGCCGGGACGCCAGCCACCCGTGCCTTCCGCCGCCCGGGAGCGCATGACCATCGCGATCAGGAACTCCCGGCCGGGTCCGGGGTGCTGCAGGGCCTCCTCCCCGTAGGCGGGATCGCCCAAGGCGACATCCAGCAGCCGCGACCCGAGATAGGCCTGCATGAGGCTATGCGGGAACCGGACGCTGTTGCCGCGCAGCTCGACCAGCTCGAGCTGCGCGGCCCAGGCCGCAGCCAGCCGCACGTCGATGTTGCCCACCCCGGAAGCCGACTGTGTGTCCTGGTCGATCTTCGCCAGTCTGGCCTGCACCTCTGCGGAGACTCTGCTGGCCGGCTTGAGGTCATCGAACTCGACCTCAAGCTGGTCGCGCTTGAGGCCCACGCAGGCAAGCGCGGAGAGATATTCGACCGCTGCGACGCGTTCGGCCCGATTCAGCGGGACGTCTTCACGGAGGTAACCGGAGATGAGCGCCCGGCGCCATGTCTCCAGCAGCGCCAGCCGCAGCTTCGAGCGGTCCACGCCGCGGGTGTTGACCACACCCTGCTGGCCACCCGAGCTGGGATCGAGCAGGCCCCTGACCTGCAGCTCACGGGTGATCTGCAGGTACAGCGGCGCCTCCACCACGTCGGCGGTCTCCACGATCCAGGCAAGCCTGCGCTCGTCCTCGCTCGTCCCGTCGCCGCCGATGTAGGCAAGCGCCGCCTCATAGCTCAGCGGCTCAAGCGCGAGGATCGTGGCCTCGGTGGCCCGGAGCGGATCGTGCGGGCGGGAGGCGATGACAAGCGGCAGGTGCTGCTGGTGCGCCTTCCGGATGGCAGCGCGGATGATGTTGTCCCGTTCCTGCTCCGCGTCGGTCCCCACCAGGGCCTCTTCCAGGCCGTCCGCGAGGACGACGATCCTTCCCTCCTTACGCAGCCGGCGCCAGATGGTCTCTCCCTCGGAGGAAGAGATCAGGCGCTGGTTCACCTCACTCAGGAAGCGCTCCTGCGCGAGGCTCTCGAAGTCCAGCACGTCCGTGGCGTCCCGCAGCCGGACCGGCACCGGGACAGCGCGCTTGTCGGCCAGGAACTCCGTCAGCCTGACCAGCACCGCCGTCTTTCCCGCTCCCACGCCACCGACCAGGACATGCGGTCGCGTCCGGCGCTCATGCAGATCCGCCATCACCACTTTGCACAGTTCGTCGCGACCTACCACCTCATCGAGGATTGTCCCGGCGGTCGGGACCAGCTCGCGGGATTCGGTTCGCGCCCTGACCCGGTACCGGCGCAGCAGCCCGAAAAACCGCCAGAGCACGAAGAACGAGGCAAGCGCGAGCAGCAGGCCTGAGGTCAGGAAATTGGAAATAGCCCCGCAGGAGAAACTGAGCTGTGCGCATCTGCGGTCGGGGTCGTACAGGTAAGCCGTGTGCGCCCCGTGCACAATCACATAAATCGACCAGCCGAGCCAAACCACGAAGGCGAGCACGGCCACGCCGGTCAGGAGGGTCACCGTCCAGATCAGCGGCCCCGGGCGCCAGGGCTGGGGCTCGTCGACGCCGCTCCGGTCACGGCGGCGGGGGCGAGCCCCGCCGAACATTCGCGGGAAACTCCATCTGCCCATCCGCCCACGTGACGGCGGTCGCTTACGGGCGCCGTTCATCGTTCCCTCCCTTACCACCGCGCTGCGGATCGCACACGCTATGGCTCAGTCAGGGCATCCGGTGCCCGGGGCGCGCCGGGCAGTCACGGCCACCAGCGATAGCTCGCCATCGAGGGACGCCATGCAGCCGTCGTTGCACCGGTCGCCGCACCCGCTTGCTCGCTGCCCCGCCGGACCACGCTGCGGCATGTCGTCACTCCGACAAAGCAATCGTAACCACCACACTCGCCACTCCCCAGGCTGTTTGGGGATTGAGCGGCCCGGCGGGCGCCGCAATGGCGGCCGCAAAAGGGACGGCCTGATCTAGCCGCCTGCCATTGCCCCCACGATGAGATAGGGCTCTGCGCCGGCGGCGACCGCCGCTGGCAGCGGGGCATCCGGCTCTTCGTGGGACAGGTCCCGCTCGCACGCGAAGAACCGGATGAACGCCCGGCGGTGCCCGTTGCCACGGTCGCGGATCGTCCCGCGCAGCATCGGGTAGCGGCTCTCCAGCGCGTCGAGGACCGAGCGCTGGGTGATGGCCTGGCCTTCGACCTGGAGTTCGACCTCGCCGTCGATGCGTGCGAGCGCCCGCAGGTGCGCGGGGAGGACCACCCGGATCATGGCAGGGTCTGGGCCTCGACGGACAGCACGGCCGGAAGATCCCGGACGATCGGCGCCCAGTTGTCTCCCTCGTCGGCTGAGGCGTACACCTGCCCGCCCGTGGTGCCGAAGTAGATGCCGCAGGAGTCGAGGGAGTTGACGGCCATCGCATCGCGCAGCACGTTGACATAGCAGTGTTCCTGCGGCAGGCCGCTGGTGAGCGCCTCCCACTCGTCTCCGCCCGTCCTGCTGCGGTAGACGCGCAGCTTCCCCTCCGGCGGGAAATGCTCGGAATCGCTCTTGATCGGGACCACGTAGATGGTGTCCGGCTCGTGCGCGTGAACGTCGATCGGGAAGCCGAAGTCGGTCGGCAGGTTGCCGCTGACCTCGTGCCACGAGCCGCCGGCATCGTCGCTGCGCATGACGTCCCAGTGTTTTTGCATGTACAGCACGGCCGGCCGCGCGGGGTGCATCGCGAGGCGGTGCACGCAGTGGCCCACCTCGGCGTCGGGGTCGGGTATGCCCTCCGAGCTCAGGCCATGGTTCACCGGCAGCCACGTTTCGCCCGCGTCATCGGAACGGAACGCGCCCGCGGCCGAGATGGCGGCGAACATGCGCCCAGGCTTGGCCGGGTCCAGGATGATCGTGTGCAGGCACATCCCGCCGGCGCCCGGCTGCCAGGACGGCCCGGAGCCGTGGCCGCGCAGCCCGGGCAGTTCCTGCCACTGGTGCCCGCCGTCGGTGGACCGGAACAGGGCAGCGTCCTCCACGCCCGCGTAGACCGTGTCCGGGTCATCCAGCGAGGGTTCGAGATGCCAGACCCGCGCGAACTCCCAGGGGTGCGGCGTGCCGTCATACCACTGGTGCGTCCCGGGGACGCCCTCATAGCTGAACTTGTTGCCCACCGGTTCCCAGCTCGCGCCGCCGTCGTCGGAGCGCTGGATCACCTGGCCGGACCAGCCGCTGGACTGCGACGCGTACAGCCGGTCCGGGTCAGCGGGTGATCCCTTGACGTGGTAGATCTCCCAGCCCGCAAAGTGGGGCCCGCTGACGTCCCACCGCTCGCGCTTGCCGTCCGAACTCAGGACGAACGCGCCCTTGCGCGTGCCAACCAGTACCCGTACGCCGCTCACCGGCACTCCCTTCCAGCCCCGGCCGGGCGCGTTGACCCACCCGATGCTGCCCGGGCATGATCCCGCCTGGCCTGGCCTCCGCCTGTCTCCTCGTGGCCTATCACGGCCCTGCGACATTATGACTGCCGCCGGCCGCGAGACTCATCGCCCCGGCGGAGCTGACTAGCCGGCCGCCCGGGCGAGCTCGGGGACGAATCGCGCGGCATCGACGGTGCCGAGGCCGGAGACGAGGTCGTATCCGCGCTGGGCCCGGAAGCCCCGCACGATGTGGGTTGTGCCCTCGCGCGTGAATGTGAAGCTGTTGTCCCCGTGCCGGATGTCCACGATGCCGGGAGCGTGGCCGGCCGCCATCCGGTAGAGCGCCGGGTTGATCGCGCCCAGCGGGTGCCCCGCCTCCTGATCGGCGAGCGCCACGATCCCGGCGAACAGAGGCGACGCGAGGCTGGTGCCACATGCTGTGGACCAGCCCGGCGGCTGCGCGGGATAGCTGCCGTTGTTGCCGTAGACCGCTACGCCCGTCGCACAGGACGCGTCCATCGAGATGTCGGGGGTGCCGCGATGCTGCCCGACGACGCCCGCCACACCGTCCTGGTAGGCCGGCCGCGCGAAGACGGCCGAACGGCCGCCGCCGCTCCCGGACCAGGCCACGCCGGGACCGCGCGGGGTGCCGTCGCGGGCCAGGCCGAGCTGGATGCCGCCCACCGCGGTCACCAGCGGGTCGCTGGCCGGCCATGACACCTCGGGTGCGGTGAAGAAGCTCCGGGTGCTGTACGTCGGGCTGGCGGCGCCGAAGTCGCCGGTGGACGCGAGCACCGTCACCCGGTAGCCGGGGCTGGCCGCCAGCCGGTAGGCGCCGCGCAACTGCAGCAGAGCGGCCCTGGACCGGAAGGTCGGCTCGGTCGCGCCGAAACTCTGGCTGATCACGCCACCGAGATGGTGCCTGATGACATACTCCTCGGCCTGCACGATCTGCGGGAAGCCGCTCCGTCCTTCGATCTCCGCGGCCGGCGTCTCGACCAGCAGGATCCTGGCGCCCGGCGCCATCACGTGTGCCCATTCCACGTCCAGCGTCGTCTCACCGGCGGCGCCGGTCCGGGCGGCCGTGGGCCGGTAGCGCGGCACCGCGCCCGCCGGCTGGACCACCCGCAGCGACGGGGGGGCCGGAAGGCCGAACTGCTGGTCGAACACGGCCAAGTCGTGCCCGATGGTCGGCGACCCGAAGGGGTTGACGATCACGATCGTCTGGCCCCTGCCGTCAACGCCGTCACGCAGCAGCGGCCCCACGTCATAGGCCGCCCGGATCTGCGCGGGGCTCAGGCCGCCGCCAGGCGGCGGGGCTGCGCTCACCCGGACCGGGCCGGGCACGTGCTGGCGCGGGACGCCGCCCGTGCACCCCGTCAGCGCCAGCGCCAGGCCGAGCGCCGCGCCGCAGGCGCTGAGCGGGCGGTGGCCGGTCGGTCCTGACACACCGGTCCCTCCATCGGGCATTCCAACGCCTCGGCATGCCGACTTTACCGCAAGACATCACATCGGGCGGCCGGCGCAGACCCCGCCGGTTAGCTATAAATGGGGACGAGAGGTCTGTAGGCGGATTAATCAGGCGACCCGTATCATTTCATCGGACCCGTTGCCGGTGCTTATTCAGCTAACCCGTCCGGGTGTATTCTGAATAAGCTGGCCTGGTGGGGAGCGAATCCATGCCGTTCGTGCGCGGGAGGGCGCAGTTCCAGGCTTGAGCGTCCCGGCCGTTGGGGGGATAATGATGGCTCAGCCGCCGGCTGATAATGATATTACGGCTGGCTCCGATACAGAACAGGCCCAGCTGCTCGCGGCGATAGTCCGCTCGTCGGATGACGCCATCGTGGGAAAGACCCTCGACGGGGTGATCACCACCTGGAACCAGGGCGCCGAGCGGATATACGGGTACCGGGCGGAGGAGATCGTCGGCCAGCTGATGACGGTCCTGTGCCCTCCCAGCCGGCAAGGCGAGATCAAGGAGATCCTGGCCAATCTCCGCCGGGGGGAAACCGTCTCGCATCACGAGACCGAGCGGCAACGCAAGGACGGCAGCGCCTTCCCCGCGTCGGTGACCGTCTCGCCCATCCTCGACGAGAGCGGCCGGATGGTCGGCGCGTCGTCGATCGCCCGGGACATGACCGCACAGAAACAGCTCCACGCCGCGGCGGCGGGACTTCACCAGTCCGCCGAGCTTGAGCGGGCCAACCGGAGCCTGGAGAGTTTCATCTATTCGGTCTCCCATGACCTGCGCGCCCCGCTCAGGGCGATGAGCGGTTTCAGCACGGCCCTGCTGGAAGACTGCGGGGACGCCCTCGGCGAGGAATGCCGGGGCTACGCCGAGCGGATCGTCGCGGCCAGCGCGCAGATGTTGACACTCATCGACGAGCTGCTGAGCCTTTCGCGCCTCTCGCGGGCCGACTTGGTCCTCGAGCCGGTCGATCTCGGCGCCGAGGCCGCCCAGATCGCCGGGGAACTCCAGCGCCAGGAGCCGGGCCGCCGCGTCCGCTTCGCCATCCAGCGCCCGGTCTGGGCGTCGGCGGATCGCGCCCTCATCCGCACGGTCCTGCAGAACCTGCTGGACAACGCCTGGAAGTTCACCTCCGGCCGGGACGATGCGTCCATCGAGTTCGGCACGACGCCGGCCGGGGGCGCCTCCGTCTGCTGCTACGTGCGCGACAACGGCGCCGGGTTTGACCCCGCCTTCATGGGCAAGCTGTTCACCCCGTTCCAGCGGCTGCACACGGTGAACGAGTTCCCCGGCACCGGCGTCGGCCTCGCCAGCGTGCGGCAGATCGTGGAACGGCACGGCGGCCGGGTGCGGGCCGAGGGCGCGGTCGGCGAGGGCGCGACCTTCTCCTTCTCTCTCGACGCGGAGGAAATCGCATGATGGACCGGCCCATCCTGCTGATCGAGGACAATCGGGACGACGTGACGCTGACGCTCCGGGCCCTGAGGAGGAACAACATCACCACTGACGTCACCGTGGCTGCCGACGGGGCCGAGGCCCTCGAGATTCTCTTCAATGGCGGGACACCTCCCGGCCTGATTCTGCTCGACCTGAATCTCCCCAAAGTTGACGGGCTTGAGGTGCTGCGCAGGGTACGGGCCGACGACCGGACCCAGATCATCCCCGTGATCATCCTCACCAGCTCCAGGCTGGAAGGTGACATCGTCGCCAGCTACCGCTGCGGGGCGAACGCGTATGTGCGAAAGCCGGTGGAGTTCGGTGAATTCGTCGATGCGATCAGGACTCTCGGCATGTTCTGGCTGTTGCTGAACGAGGGTGTACCGGGCTGAGGCGGCGAACTCAATGAGCGGCGGGCATCAGCGCAACGAACCGGGGGCCGGGGGGCCGGAGCCGGCCACGGCGGACTCCGCGGGACCGAAGATGCGCATCCTCATCCTGGAAGACGAAGCCCGGGACGCCGAACTCGCGCAGCGCCTCCTGGCCCGCGCGGGCATCGGCTTCACGGCCGTCGTGGTGGACACCAGGGCATCGTTCGTGGCGCAGCTCACCGGCTTCCGGCCCGACGTCATCGTGTCCGATTTCTCCCTGCCCGGCTTCTCCGGCGACGCCGCACTCAAGATCGCGCGGGAGCGGTGCCCGCAGGTGCCGTTCATCTTCTGGTCCGGTGCGCTCGGCGACGAGGCGGCGGTCGAGCTCATCAAGCAAGGCGCCACGGACTATGTCCTGAAGGACCGGCCGGCCCGGCTGCCAGCGGCCGTCCAGCGCGCTCTCGCCGAGGCCGGGGAACGGGCCCGGCTGGCTCGGCTCGAAGCTCAGCTGCTCCAGGCGCAGCGGCTGGCGAGCCTCGGCCAGCTGACCGCCGCCCAGGAGGCGGTGAGCCTCACCCGCCAGCTGCTCGCCGTCGCCCGCCGGGAGATGACCGGAGACCGGGATTCATCGTCGGCCCCAGCCGGCCCGCCGGGCTCGCGCTAACGGGATGGAGGTGCGCCGGGGCCTGTTTCCAGCGCCCGGGTTTCCCGGCCTGCGGCCGGCTTTCACCCGAGTTCGAAAGGTATGAACATGCTGATGACGACGATCATGATCACGATCACGATCGTCGTCATCAGGACGATTCTCGCCCGGGCCTGGGCTGCTGCGGCCGCGTCCGCGGCTGCCCAGGCTGACTCGGCGGCGCGCACCGCCGTCTCGGCGGCGGCTGCGGCCCCCGCCTGGAGTTCGGCCTGGGCACGCAGGGCGACGCGGATGTCGGCCTCGACCTTGGCTGCGGCCGTCTCGATCCGGTTGAGCGTGACGATACTTGCGGCCGCGGCCTGCAGCGCGACCGAGTCGGCGACGAACCGGGCGGCGGGGGACTCGCCCGGTGGCACCGCAAGCTGGCGGGCCAGGGCCGCGGACGCGGTGGGTGCGTGACTCCCGGGTGGGCCGGCAGTGTCCGCCGGCTCCCGCACGCCGGCGGCCGATGCGTCGCGCAGGAAGGCTGCAACGGCCTCGCTGGCGGCAACGGCCGGGTCGGGGCGGTCGGCCGGTGCGGTTGAGGAGGACCGGATGCGCTGGCGGCGGCGGGGACGGCCGCCGCGCGGTGCCGCCGTGGGTGGCCGCGGGTTGGTCAGGGAGGAACGGGCCGCCATGCTGCTCACCTTGCTTCCGGTGACCCGGGCGAGGACCCCGGCGCGCTGCGCCGGTGGCGCCTGGTGTCTTGTGACATATAGTAATGAGTATGTCACGCTTTGATGGTGGAGGCCCGGGCGGCCCCGGTGTCAGGGGCGGTGGCCGGCGGCTGGCGGCCGTCCGCTGCACCGTCACGCCGCGGGCGTGACCGGTTTGCGGTGCATCCGGTAGTGGAGGACGAGGAAGGGCAGCCCGAACACGGAGAAGGCGTGCTCGGCCCGCAGTTCGCCGTCGCGGGTGTAGACGTCGAGCTGCTCGGCGAAGCCGCGGACCGCCAGCGCCGTGAGGTCCCTGGTGACCGGGTCGATGTAGGCGAGGTAGTGGCCGGGCTGATCCAGCTCGCTGCGGCTGGTCAGGACCAGGCCACCGCCGGGGCGGGCGCGCGGCAGCAGCGTCGCGGTGAAGCTGGCCTGCGGCAGCGGGAAGCCGACACTGACGTAACCGCGGCCGCGGTGCCGGTAGGTGGTGTAGATGCCGACGTAGATCGGCTCGTCGGTATCGGTGAACGACCGGATCCAGCCGCGGATCGCCACGGCGTCGGAGCCGGGCGGCGTGATGGTGTCGATGCGGCTGCGGATGCCCCGCTGCGTCTCACGCTGGTTCATGGGCACGTTCGCCTGCCCCAGCGGGCGGGCGACCACGGTCCGGTAGAGCAGGTAACCGGGACGCACCCACAGCCGCCACTGCGGCACGATGTCGAGGGTGAACCGGGTGGTGTGCTCGTAGAACTCGCGGACCCGCGGGTCGATGCCTGCCGGGTCGAAGTCCGGGCCGGCCAGCTCGTCGACGGAGGCGACGATGCCGACGTCGGGAGCGTCGGCGGTGTAGCGGCCGCCAACCACCTCGGCCAGGTCGCGGACGTAGCCGGTGCCGACGTACCGGGTCCGGGCTTCCCGCGGCACGACGAAGGGCAGATCCTCCGCCCGGACCCGCTCGGCGAGCAGGCTCACCTGCGCGTCCCGGAAAACCAGCGCCGACGCCACCCGGTAGGCCACCATCGTGGTGGCCGCGACCACCGGCGCCGGCACGGGCCGGTGCCGCGCTGCGAGAATCCGGCCCACCGCTGCTCCGAACAGCGGCCCCAGCAGCACTTTCTGGGGACGGATCCCGAGCAGGCCGGCCAGGGTCCCGGTCGCCGCTCCCACCGCCATGGGCCTGGCGCCGGTCACGCGCCCGGCCGCCCACCCGAGCGGGGCGACGAGCGCGGCACTGGTCGCGATCCGCTGCCACAGCGGCGGGATCTCGCCGGGACGCTGACGGGCCCGGGCCACCGCCTCGGACGCCGCCAGTCCGGCTGCCCCGGCGACGGCGCCCACGCCGGCAGCCCGCGCGCCCCGGTGGCTGGCCAGGGCAGCCCCGGCTACGCCGCCGATGACGCAGGCGACGACGACAGGTCCCTTCCGCTGCGCCGCTGCTCCCGGATCATCCGCTGCCATCCTCAAAACGTACCGACCCGGTGCGCCTGGCCGGCCCGCGCTCAGCCAGGCGGCGATTGTCCGGTAGCGGCCGGGACCGGCATGGCGGTGCTGTGAGCGGCGGCGGGATGGGCCAGGAACTCGACCGCGACGCCGTGGTTCGTGCAGGGAAGCAGCAGTCTCTTCAGGAGGAAGGCGGGGCCGCCGCTGATCGCGCCGAGACCGCAGATGAGGAGCGCGTCGTGACGGCCGGTGCTGATCGCGGCGATCAGGGCGGTCATCGCCGGGCTGCGCCCGTCGCCGAGGCTGGGGTCGCCGTCATCGGCGTAAACCGCTGGCGGCGGCCAGCCGCGCCGCCGGGTGGCCTCGGCGATGGCGTGCTCCCGCAGCGCCAGCGCGCCCGGGCCGGCTGTCCGGCCGGCGCAGATGTATGCGGCTGGGTGCTTCGGGTCCGTCACGGCAGGCTCCCGCATCGGGGCCGGGATGGCAGCCACCCGGGCAGATGCCGTTGCCGCCCCGGCGAGCCGGATGGGGCGGCAACAGCATCTGACCCCGCGCCACGACCAGCGAGCCAGCATGGCCGCTGGGCCGGAAACAGACTCAGCATCGTGTCCCCCCTCCTGCTGGCCTGTTGAGGCAGACTTTAAGGAGGTCGCCGCGGTGCCGGCAATCGGGAGAATTCCCTAGTGCGGGAATCGGTGGCGGCCGGCCGGCGATGAAGGTCAGTCCGAGCTGACGAGCCCGTGCTCCAGCGCGAATAACGTCGCACCAGCGCGGGTGGAGACGCCGACCTTGCCATAGAGGCGCTGGATGTGGTGGTCGCAGGTCTTCGGGGAGATCCCCAGCCGGCGGGCGACCTGCTTGGTGGCCAGCCCGCGGGCAAGCAGGCCAAGCACCTCGCACTCGCGCTCGGAAAGCCCAGCGGGCCGGCGCAATGACCGGGGCGGCTGCCGCGCGGCGATCAGGACGGCGTTCACCGCTTCCGGCGCGAGCCTGCCCGCATCCGCATCCCGGCACAGTTCGTCCGCGGCGGCCATCGGCGACAGCGCCCGCCGGTGCGCCCGCGGCTCCCGCATCGCCTGGTAGCAGTCCGCCGCCGCCAGCAGCCAGGCCGCCGGTGGCAGGTCGCCGGCCCGGCTGCCCCGGTGGTAGCCAGACCCATCGCAGCGCTCGCCATGCGACCCGGCGAGCCTGGCCAGCGGGCGCAGCCCGGCGGCGGCGTCAAGCACGCGCTCACTGTGGTAGGCGTGCAGCCGCACCTGCTCGCGCTCGTCGCGGTTCAGCGGGCCCGGCTTGGCCCACACGTTGACAGGCACGGCTACGCGGCCGATGTCGTGCACCAGCGCCGCCCGGCGGAGCAGCAGCACGTCCGCAGCGGCCAGCCCGGCCCTGGGCGGCGGACTTTCCGGCAAGCTCGGCAACGCCGCGGGAGTGCCCTGCCGTCCACATGCTCTTGAGGTCGGCGAAGTCCCCGATCGCCGAAAGGCAGGCATCCAGCCGTTCCTCATCCACCACCGGCTGCGGGCCGGGCTCGGCGAGCAGCGCGTCTTCCCAGATGGACGGCGCGCCCAGGCCCTCATATGCCTGATCACCGAGTTCGAGCAGGGCGCCCACGGCGCGTGGATCCAGCCCGGACCCGGCCCGCTCGGCCAGGACGCCGTTAGCGAACGCTGGGCCACCCTGCTGCCAGGCGATGTCCGCGTCCTGCGCCACCTGCATGATCCGCACCGCCAGCGGGATCCGGCCGCCTCGCAGCTCTCCCGGCATGCCCTTGCCGTCCCAGCGCTCCCACAGATGCCGCAGGGCAAGCTGGACCTGCCCGGACAGGCCCATCCGCGCGCCCAGTACCCGGGCGACGTCGCAATGGCTGGCGGCCCACTTGCGGAACTCCGCCACGCCGCCGAACGCCGACCTGGTCATCGCGGCCGCCCGCGCGATCCGTGCGCGCTCCGGGTGGGCGACCCGGGTCGCCGTCGCGACCAGGTCCCACCGGGTCCCGAAGGCTACCGCCATCATCTGCGGCCGCGCCGAGAGCTCGTCCCCGAAGAACCGCGCGTCGATCTCACTCTCGGCCATGCACCCGGCGAAGTGCAGCATGCCCGTGTAGAAGGCGGTCACCTGATCTTCTTCCGGGAGGCCCATCGCCTGAGCCATGCGCACCGCCAGCACGGCGGTGCGCAGCCCATGCTCCAGCGGCTGGCCCATCGCCAGGTCGGTTGCCAGCGACAGCACCCCGACGGCTTCGGCCAGCCGCAACGGCCGGGAGACAGCAGTCATCCATACCTTTCCCAGGGCCCGCGCGGCTCGACGTGGCCGGAGGAAGACCCGGTCTGGCCACATCGGCCTGGCCCCTGCACACCCCCGGTCTGGCACCGAGCCAGATCATCTGGGCCTGCGCAGGCATGCCGCCGCGGTCTCGAATGAGTCGCCTCTCGTGCTGCGACTACATCACCCTGGTTACTTCATCCCGAGCGTCGAGTAGTTGTACATCCCGTAGTACGGCTGGACGAACACGTTGGTCAGCTGCGGGCTGCGGTAGAGCAGCGACTTCGCGTACACCTCCGGCAAGATGGCGGCGTCCCTCATCACCTGCAGGTCGATCCGGCTGGTGTAGGAGTTCCGCAGGCTGGCGTTGTTGGTGGACGCCATCTTGGCCAGCAGGTTGTTGACGACAGGGTCGTTCAGCTGCGCGACGTTGTAGTTGCCGGCCGGGCTGATGGTGTCGCCGGCGGTGATGAAGTCGAAGAACCCGTACCCGTCCGGCCAGTCCGCCTCCCAGCCGCCGAACAGGATGCCCAGGTCGTGCTGTTCGGTGTACTTCGGCACACCGGCGAAGTTCGCGTAGTAGGTGCCGGTCGGGTAGCCGTGCAGCGTAGCCTTGATCCCCACCTGGCTCAGGGCCGCCTGGAGGGCGGTGGCGGCCGCCACCTCCTTGGGCCGGTCGCTGCGGTAGCTGATCCCGGTCGTGAACCCGTTCGGCTGACCGCAGGCCTTGAGCTCGGTCTTGACCATGGCCGGGTCGCCCTGCGGCTTGGTGGTGGCCTGGTACAGGTCGAAGTGCTTCTGCCCGATGACGTTCGGCGGTGCCACCGTGCTGGCGATCGCGCCGCCCGCGTACGGGCCGCCGTAGGCCGTCTGCTGGTTGATCTTGTTGGCCGCGTACTCGATCGCCATCCGGCAGTGAATGTTGTTCAGCGGCGGCACCTTGGTGTTGAGGTAGGCGAGCCACAAGAACCCGCTGACCGGGTCGTCGGACTGCGCCTTCAGCGACGGTGTGGCCAGGATTTTGGCCCGTGCCGCCGCCTGCACGCCGGTCCCGGCCGCGTCCACGGTCAGGTCACCCGCGAGCAGCCGGTTGTCGATGTCGTTGGCGTTCATGTTCATCGTGAGGGTGATCTTGCTGGCCAGCTGCCTGGCGTTCGGGTCGGTGGCCGGGTTCCAGTGGGTGTTGGGTACCAGCGTCAGCTGCTTGCCCAGCTGGTAGCTCTGGAACTTGTACGGGCCCGTGGATATCGGGTGGAGCTGGTAGTTCGCGCCGGTGTCCTTGCCTGGCGGCACCGGGGCAGTCTGCGGGATCGCGGTCACGTAGTTGAAGTCGGCAAACGGGTGCGCCAGGTGGAACACGATCGTGGTGGCGTTCGGCGTGGTCACTGCCTTCAGCCCCATGATGTTCTTGGACCTGTCGTGGTACGGGCCGGGATAGGCCGGGGTCTGCGGTGCCAGCAGCAGCGGGAAGTAGGACGGGCCGAGCGGGAACACGGCGCGGTCGAAGGTGCGCTCGACCGCGTACTTCACGTCCGCGGAGGTGACCGTGGTGCCGTCCTCGAACTTCACGTCCGGCTGGATGTGGTAGGTCCACGTCAGCCCGTTGCCGGAGACCACGCCGGGACCGGTCGCGAGGTCGGGGACGACCTGCAGGCCGCACTTGCCAGGGCAGGACTTGTAGGTCATCAGCGGCATCGTGTACAGCCGCGAGAAGTTCCACATGAACGCGTAGTAGGTATTGCCGGGGTCGGTGGAGTCCGGGGTACTGCTCAGCCCGAACGATATTGTCCCGCCCTTGTGGCTGGACGGATTGACCACGCTGGTGACCGCGGCGTTGAAGGCCGCCGAGCCCGGCGGGATGCTGCCGCTGGTGCCGCCACAAGCGGCGAGGGCAAGCGAGGCGGCAGCGCCGGCGGCGGCCAGCCCTATGATTCTGGTTCTGTTCATGAGACAAACGCCTCCTTCGTATGGGTTGCCGGTCAGGAGCGGCATGTATGTGCCGGCCGCCTTTCGGGCTTTTTCCCGAGCAGTTTGAAGGACCACGGCCGAAAGGAAACCGGCCGTCGCCCCGAAAGGAATTCCACGGGGCAGCGTGGCGTGCCCAGGGAATTGCCGCCGCCAGGGCCGGGCAGCGGCTAACAGAACAGGATGTACGGCCCCCGTACGCCCAGCCTGCGCTTCCGGCGCTGCCACCTCATGGCTACCTTCGTTATCCGATATGGTTACCTCCGTTACGCCTCCGTTACGGAATCACGTGGCTTTACTCGTTACGATGCGACGGTGGCGGCGAAGCAGGCAACCAATTCGGAACTCGCCGAAAGGCCGCGGCGCGCAGTCGCGGGACCGGCCGGCGGGGTCCCGTTGATGCGGGTCCACTTCACCCGGGACGACCTGCTGCTGACCCGCTTCGGCGAGGCCCCGGCGCCGCTCGCCGAAGTGTCGGCCGGCCTGCTCGAACTGCGGCGCCGGCCAGCGGTGCCCAGCCGGTGGGCCATCCGCGCGAGGCGCGCCTTCCCCGCTACCGCCCGGCCACTGCTGGACGTGATACCGGCGACCCTGCCCTCGCCGATGTTCATCGACCCCGCGGTGCCGGACCTGGACGAGGGCCTGGAGATCGTGCGTGCGACCCCCCGGTCGGTGCTGCGGGCGGAGGTGCCCGCGGCGTGGCGGAGCGCCGGCCGGCCGCCCTCCTGGCTTTGTGCCCTGGTGGACGGCGAACCGCAGGCGATGGAGACGATGGTGCGCGCGCTGCGTGATTTCTACCTCGCCTGCGTGGCGCCGTACTGGTCACGCATTGTCGCGACGTTCCGCGCCGATGTGGCGGAGCGGATCCCGGTGCTGGCGACCGGCGGCCTGGCCGAGGTCCTCGGCACGCTGCACGATGATCTCGCGTGGCGTGATAACTCGCTGGAGCGGTCGTGGCGGACAGGCGAGTGCTCCCTCGGCGGCCGCGGTTTGCAGCTTCTGCCGTCCGCGCTGTGGACCGGGCCCCCGCTGTTCGCCTCCCACCCGCGGGAATTCGGCGGGAACGCGCTCATCTACCCGGCCCGGCCGCCGGTTACCGCAGATGGGACAGGCCAATCCCGCGACCTGGCCGGGCTCATGGGGCACACCAGGGCGGCCGTGCTGCGCGCGCTGCGAACTCCGCGCAGCACGGCGGACCTGGCGGCGTGCGCCGGCACCAGCGTGCCGTCCGCCTCCGAGCACGCCACCGCGCTGCGTGCCTCCGGCCTCGTGCAAACGGTACGGTGCGGTCGCGGCGTGAGCCATTCGCTGACGCCGCTCGGCCGGAGCCTGCTCAACGGGAATCTCAACGCCCATTGAGGCCACGACCCGGGCAGTGTCAGGCGGACCGGGTGCGGGCGGCGAGCCAGGCCCGGCCTTGTGCCGTGATCCGGTACTTGCCGAGGCTGACCGCGGGGGTCCGCTCGGCCATGCCCGCGCCGACCAGGCTCCGCACCGTGGCGGCGGCATCGTCGGAGTCAAGGTGCATGCCCATGTCCGACACGGCGTGAGAAAGCTCGATGCTCGTCATCGGGCGGCCCGCCATGAGGGCCGACAGCGCCAGGACCTCCACGGCAGTGAGTTCGGTCATGCCCGGATTATCCTCCGCTCGCCACGCACGATCACGCCTGGCGTCTGAGGTACCGGTCCGCGAGGCCCGGCGGCGCGCACGCCAGCCAGCCGTCGGTGATCGCGTCCCGCAGTGCCTTCCCGGAGACCCTCCGCAACTGGATGAGCACAGCGGAGTACCCGTCGAAGTGCGGAATCGTGAAAAAAGCTCTCGTCTGCGCGGCGAGCACGGCTTCCTTCTCGCCGAGATCCTCGACGCGAACGGCCAGGATGGGCCCATCGGGCGGGGTCTCGCCGGCGAACCGCCTGAGATCCGCCTTGCTGAAGGGCCGTTCCCATGCGAATGCCTTGCCGGCGACATACCAGGTCCGGTTGCCGTGACGTTCACTTTCGGTAACCTCGGGCAGCTCCGAGGCCATCAGGGCCACGTCGTCAAGGGTCGCCACCCCCGTACCGTACTGCGTGCGGCCGGGCCGCACGGGGATACGGGCACGCGCTCTCCGGCGCGTGGGTGCTCCCCGGCGCGTGGGCGCGGCTGAGGCTCTGCTAGAGCGCCAGGCCCATCACGAGCGAGTCCCACAGCTCCCCGCTGGCTCGCCGGTACTGCTTCACGCGCCGCCCTTCTTCGGTGAAGCCGGACCTGCGGTACAGGGTGATCGCGGCCGTGTTGTGCGCGAACACCTCCAGGCAGAGCTTGTGCAGCCGCTGGCCGCGCGCCCAGCCGATCGCCGTCTGTACCAGCGCCGAACCGACCCCGCGGCCCCGCCAGCCGCGGTCGACCAGCATGCTGAGCTCGCCGAAGCCGTGCGCGCTGACCTCGACGTGGAGCAGCCCGACGATCCGGCCACCGGCGACAGCGATGAAGGACCCGGCTGCACCGCGCGCGAACATCGCGGCGCGTTCCTCCACGTCAACCGGCGGCTCGGTCGCGATCCCGTCACGTTCCTGCGCCACCGCCGCGAAGATCTCCGCCATCTGCCGCGCGTCGGCCGTGGACATCGGTCGCACCACGAACTGTGCCATCGCCATATGCTCGCATCCCCGGCGCCCGCCGCCGGTGGTGAGCGGGACCGGGAGCCTTCATCATGAGTGCGAGGCGGTTTTTGCCGGCATGGACGGGAGGGTGGGCATATGCCCGGAGGCAGGCTGTCAGCTCTGGCGAGGGCGGTGCATGAGGACGCCCAGCCCGGTTCCGGCGCCCGGCAGGCCGGCCTGACCGCGCCGTCCGGCGGCGCATGCGAGCGGGCCGGACCCGGGGCGCTCTCGCGACGCGGGCTGCTCCGCGTGGGCGGGGCCGTCGGCGTTTCGGCGGCGCTCGCGGCATGCACCTCCCGCGGCCCCTCGGCGGCGGCCGGGACGGGAGCGGGAACGGCCGCGGCCCAGGGCGCGCGTGTTGCGGTGATCGGCGCCGGCCTGGCGGGCACGACCGCCGCGTACCGGCTCGCCCGCAGCGGGGTGCAGGTACGGCTCTTCGAAGCCCGCGACCGGATCGGCGGCCGCTGCTGGACCGCCCGCGGGTTCGCCGACGGCCAGACCGCCGAGCACGGCGGCGAGTTCATCGACACCCGGCACGTCCACCTGCGCGGCCTTGCCGCCGAGCTTGGCCTGCAGCTGGACGACCTGTGGCAGGGGGACGTGGCCGGCTCGGTCTCGCCGAGCTGGTTCGACGGGCACTACTTCCAGTACTACCTCAGGGTCAGTGCCCAGATGAAGCGGATCTCGGCTGCCGTCACGGCGCAGGCACGGCGGGTGGGGGTCACGCCCGCGCATGGCAGGCCCTCCGACGTGGCCTACTCCTACGGCACGGCGACGGCGGCGTCCAGGCAGATGGACGAGCTGAACATGCGGGAGTGGATCGACCAGCACGTCCCGGGGGTTCCCGGCGATGTGAAGACCTTCCTCGACCAGACCATGAGCGGCTGGTACGGCCTGGACATGGCCGGGCTGTCCGCGCTCAACTGGATCGATTACCTCGTCATCCCCTACCCGGGCGGTGACGAGCGATGGCACGTGAAGCACGGGAACGATCAGGTGCCGGTGCTGGCCGCAAAGGCGCTCCCGGCGGGGACCATCCAGCTGGAGTCGCCGCTCCAGGCCCTGATCAAGCGGGCCGACGGCAGCTACGAACTCCGGTTCGGGGGAAGCGCCTCGGCCAGGCCCGTGATCGCGGATCACGTCATCCTGACGGTTCCCTGGACCACTTTGCGGGACGTCGATCTGGAGGGCGCCGGCTTCGGCGGCTACCGGATGACGGCCATCAGGGAACTGGGAATGGGAACGGATGTGAAGCTGATCCTGCAGTACAACCGGCGGCCGGCCAGATTCACGGTGCACGGTGCACCGTGGAGCGGTTCGATCAACTACACGAACCCGAACTACGCGACCTGGGACAGCGCGCCAACCGAGCCGGGTACCGCGGGCTTGATCACGGTCTACGCGGGCGGTTCCGGCAGCAAGGCGTTCGCCAGCCCCGGCTACCACGGCTGGGCGCCGCGGGATCTCACCACGACGACTCTGGGCCAGATCAACCAGGTCGTCCCCGGTACCCGGGACGCGTTCAACGGGAAAGCATGGCTGGACTACTGGACGGGCGACCCCTGGACCCGCGGTTCCTACGCCGCCTACACCCCCGGGCAGGTGACGAAATACTGGGGGTACGCCGGGATACCCGAGGGAAGAGTTCATTTCGCCGGGGAGCACACCTCGACCTACTCGCAGGGGTTCCTGAACGGGGGAGTGGAGTCGGGTCAGCGCGCCGCGATCGAGGTGCTGCTCGCGCTCGGCCTCCCGGTCCCGCACGACATCGCCTCGCTGCCCTACTCGCGGATACCCGGCGAGAACATCGGGGTCGGCGACCGCTGGTAGCACCCCCTGACCCGCGGTGGTGGAGGGGTCAGCTGCCCTTTCCCCCCGGGAGCCCGGGCAGCCGGAGGGGGATGAGGACCCGCAGGACGGTCTCGCCGGGCCGGGAGTCGATGGCGATCGTGCCACCATGACGCTGCATGACGATGCGCTGGGCGATGTCGAGACCGAGTCCGGTGCCTTTGCCCACATCCTTGGTCGTGTAGAAGGCCTCGAAGGCGCGCGCCGCCACCTGCGGCGCCATGCCCGGGCCGGTGTCGCAGACCTCGATGACGACGTCGTTCCCGTCGGCCCGGGTGACTATCCGGAGCGTGCCCGCGCCGTCCATCGCGTTGACGGCGTTGTCGATGAGGATGGTCCACACCTGATTGAGCTCGCCGGCGTAGGCGTCGATCCGGGGGACGTCGGCGCCGTAGTCGCGCACGACCGTGACCCCGTCGCGGAGCTTGTGCCCGAGCATCACCAGGGTGCTCTCGATGCCGTCGGTCACGTCGATGTGCTGCATCGACGCGCGGTCCATCTGCGAATAAGACCTGACGGCCGCGACAAGCTCGGAGATGCGCCGGCTCGACTCCTTCACCTGCCCCAGCAGGGTGGCGACGGAGAACGTGCTCGCCACCCACTCCAGCCCCGGTTCCAGGGCCGGTTCCCCGAGCACGGTCGCCGCCCGTTCGCACCAGGCGAGGTCGACCCCGGCGGCGGCGAGCGGGGGAGCGATGATCCACTCACAGGTCACGCCGTGCCGGGTGAGCCACGAGGACAGGGCCTCCTCCTGGTCGGCCAGGACAAGCGGATCGGGGATCGCCGGCGGCTCGATCTCACGGCGCAGCGCGTCGAGGGCGGTGAACTGCGAGGCCGAAATCTCGTCGCTGGCGAGCCGGGCGAGCGAGGCGAGGAGCGTCTGGCACGCGGCCTCGAGTGCGTCGACCGCCCGGCTGGCGGCAGCCGCCGGGTTGTTGATCTCGTGCGCGAGGCCGGCGGCGAGCGTGCCGAGGGTGACGAGGGACTCGCGCTGCCGGGCCGTCAACTCGATCGATCGTGCGGTGCCGTACAGCCCCTCGATGAGATGCCCGCCGAACGGGAACCAGGCGTGGAGCAGCTCACGCAGCGCCTCGGCGGGCACCCGGAGCACCCGCCCGCCGGTCACCCCCCGGCCGGTCGCGAGGTAGACACCGCGCTCGTCCCAGGCGCGGAACCCGCCGGCCCAGCGGCCTGGCATGTCCATCCGCCCGACCACCGTGTCCTCGCGGCCGATGCGGCGCATGAGCTCGATCGCACCGTCCACGAGCACCCACCAGAAGTCCGCGTGCTCGCCCTCGTGGAACAGGACGACGCCGGGCTCGATGCGAACCTCGGCACCGGCCTGGGCCAGCTCGGCGAGCTGGCCGTCGGTCAGGCCGTTGAAAAGGCCGATCGAGCGGAGTTCGCTGGCGCGCATCAGACTGTGGCCAGGTAGCGGTGCACGAGGTAGACCGACATCGCGCCCTCGCCGACGGCCGACGCGACCCGCTTCATCGAGTCGAGCCGCACGTCACCGGCGGCGAACACGCCAGGCACGCTCGTCTCCAGTGCGAACGGCGCGCGAGCCAGCGGCCAGCACCGGGCGTAGGCGGGACTGAGCAGGTCCTGGCCGGTGACGATGAACCCCTTGCCGTCCCTGGCGACGTCGGGGCCGAGCCACTCGGTGCGGGGCGAGGCGCCGATGAAGACGAACAGCCAGCTCGATGACACCTCCTGGGTGACGCCGGAGTCCTGGTCGGCGAGCGTGAGCTTTTCGAGGTGGCCGGCCCCCCGGCCCGCCACCACCTCGCTGCGGTACCGCACCTCGATGTTGGGGGTGGACGTGATCCTCTCGACGAGGTACTGGGACATCGTGCCCGTGAGCGTGGCAGCCCGGACCACCAGCACTATTCGTTTGGCAAAGCGGGACAGGTTGAGCGCGGCCTGGCCGGCCGAGTTCGCGGCACCGACGATGTAGACGTCCTCGCCCTGGCACTGGCTCGCCTCGCTGGCGTTCACGCCGTAGTAGACGCCCCGGCCGTTGAGCTCGCGCAGGCCCGCTGCTCCCAGGTGACGGTAGGACACCCCCGTCGCCACGATGAGCGCGCGTGCTTCGATCTCCCCCGAACCGCCCAGGAGGACGGCGCGCACGGGGCCGCGGCTCTGGAAGCCGGTGACGTCACGCGCGAGGACCATCTCGGCGCCGAAGCGGGAAACCTGGGCGATGGCGCGCTGGGTGAGATCGGAGCCGGACAGCCCCTTGGGGAACCCGAGGTAGTTCTCGATCGCGGCGCTCTGGCCCGCCTGCCCCCCGGGCGCCTCGCGTTCCACGACGACGGTGCTCAGGCCCTCCGACGCCGCGTACACCGCGGCGGCGAGGCCGGCCGGGCCGCCGCCCACGATGCACACGTCGTACAGCGGCTGCTGGGCGCTGGTGCGCAGGCCCAGCCCACCGGCGAGGTCAAGCGTGGACGGCGAGCGGAGCGTGTCGCCGTCGGGAATGAGCACGAGCGGGTAGTCTGCCGGCCCCGCCCGGGCGAGATCGCACAGCCGCCGGGCCTCGGCGTCGCGCTCGATGTCGTACCAGCGGTAGGGCACGTGGTTGCGGGCCAGGAACGTCTTGATCTCGTGGCTGCGCTCGGACCACCGGTGCCCGACCACCCGCACGTCGGACGTGTGGTCCGGATGGGCCTGCTGCCAGTCGCCGAGCAGGTCGTCGATGACGGGATAGAGCCGTTCCTCGGGCGGGTCCCACGGCTTGAGCAGGTAGTAGTCGAGGCCGATGTCGTTGATCGCCGTGATGGCGACGTCTGTATCGGCGTACGCCGTGAGCAGCAGGTATTTCGCGCCCGGCGCCTGGGTGCGTGCCTGTTCGAGCATCTCGATGCCGGTCATCTGCGGCATCCGCTGGTCGGCGACGATCAATGCCACCGGCTGGTCGCGCAGGGCGAGTTTGGTCAGCACGGCCAGCGCCTCGGGCCCCGATGTCACCCGGACGACGCGGTAGCCGGCGCCGTAGCGGCTGCGGAGGTCGTGGGCGATTGCGGCAGAGACCACGGGATCGTCGTCGACGGTCAGGATGGTCGGTTTGCTCATCAGATCAGCCCCCGGGCGGCCTCGCCGCCTGCCTGGAGCGAGGCCGGCGAACGAAGGAACAGCAGGTCGAAGCATATCGGCGCGGGACATGAGTTGCGAAACGGGCTTCGCGCCCGGACCCGGCTGGTCAGGCGGGGGGCGGTGTGCCCGCTGGCCTGGTTCGCGCTGCGGCTGCGCGCGGGCCGCGCGGGTCCTGTGCTAACACTGGCTGATGGCGCACGAGCAGGGCGGGGAGCGGGCCCCGGCACCCGCCGCAACCGAGCGGGGCGCCCGCGGGTCCCATGACCTGCTCAGTTCGGTGCCGATGCCGGGTGATCCCGGCGGGTCCGAGAGTCTCACCACGGTGCTGGTCGCCTTCGGCGCCAACGTCCTCATAGCGGTGGCGAAGTCCGTCGCCGCCGTGGTGACCGGGTCGGCGTCGATTCTGGCCGAGGCGGCGCATTCGTGGGCGGACGCCGGCAACGGGATCTTCCTGCTGATCGCCAACCGGCGGTCCCGCCGCCCGCCCGACCTCGCGCACCCGTTCGGCCACGGCCGGGAGGCCTACGTATGGTCGCTGTTCGCCGCGCTCGGGTTGTTCGTGGCCGGCGCCGCCGTGTCCGTCACGCACGGCATCCAGGAGCTCATCCACCCGGAAGCGGCCGGCCACTTCATCGTCGGGTACGTCGTGCTGGCCGTCTCCTTCGTCCTGGAGGCGGTCTCCTTCCTCCAGTCGGTCCGGCAGGCCAGGCCCGAGGCCGAGTCGATGCAGCGGGACCTCATCGAGCACGTCCTGGCCACGTCCGATCCCACCTTGCGGGCGGTGTTCGCGGAGGACTCCGCCGCCCTGATCGGCCTGCTCATCGCCACCGCCGGGCTGGCCACCCACGAGCTGACCGGTTCCCCCGTCCCGGACGCCATCGGGTCGATCCTGGTCGGCCTGCTGCTCGCCGTCGTCGCCATCGTCTTGATCAACTACAACCGGCGGTTCCTGATCGGCCAGGATGCCGACCCCCGCGTGCGTGCGGCCGCCATCCGGGCCCTGCTGGCCGAGCCCGAGGTTGCCCGGGTCACCTATCTGCGGCTGGAGGTCGTCGGGCCGCGGATGGTCTCGGTGGTGGGTGATGTCGATCTCACCGGCGACGACACCGAGTCACACCTGGCCATCCGGCTGCGGGCGCTCGAGGCGAGGATCTGCGCGTCGCCCGCGGTGGCCGGCGCGGTGCTGAGCCTTTCCGCGCCCGACGAGCCGCCGCTCGCAGTCTAGATCCCGGCGCGCGGGGCCGGCGCTGGCCTTAGCCGAGGCGGTCCACCAGGTCCTGGTGCAGCTCCCAGAGCCGGCTGGGCAGGTGCCGGTGGAAGGTGCGGAAGAACTCGGGGATGTGCTCCGTCTCCAGCTTCCAGGCCTCGGTGTTCACGGTGAGCAGCAGATCAAGGTCAGCCCAGCTGACGTCCAGGCCGTCGAGGTCCAGCGAGCCCGGCGCCGGGATATTGCCGATGGGGGTCGCCGTCGCCTTGGTGTCGCCGGACAGCCGCTGAATGATCCACTTCAGCACGCGGATGTTCTCGCCGAAGCCGGGCCACACGAACTTGCCGCCCGCGTCCTTGCGGAACCAGTTGACGTAGAACAGCCGGGGCAGCTTGGCGGGGTCGGCCGTCCGGCCGATCTTCAGCCAGTACGCGAAGTAGTCGCCCATGTTGTAGCCGCAGAACGGGAGCATCGCGAACGGGTCGTGCCGCAGCTCGCCGACCTTGCCCTCGGCCGCGGCGGTCTTCTCGGAGGCGATGTTCGCCCCGAGGAACACCCCGTGGTCCCAGTCGAAGGACTCGATGACCAGCGGCACGGTGCTGGCGCGCCTGCCGCCGAACAGGATCGCCGAGATCGGCACGCCCGTGGGGTCATCCCACTCCGGCGCGATGATGGGGCACTGGTCGGCCGGGGTCGTGAACCGGGAGTTGGGGTGCGCCGCCGGCTCGGGCGAGTCCGGGGTCCAGTCCCGGCCCTTCCAGTCGATCAGGTGCGCGGGCGGCTCGTCGGTCAGGCCCTCCCACCACACGTCGCCGTCGTCGGTCCGGGCCACGTTGGTGAAGATGCTGTTGCCCCACATGGCCGCGACCGCGTTGGCGTTGGTCTTCATGCCGGTGCCGGGCGCGACGCCGAAGAAGCCGGCCTCCGGGTTGATCGCATACAGCCGGCCGTCCTCGCCGAACCGCATCCAGGCGATGTCATCGCCGATGGCCTCGACCTTCCAGCCACTGATGGTGGGCTGCAGCATGGCCAGGTTGGTCTTGCCGCACGCGGACGGGAAGGCCGCCGCGATGTACTTCGGCCCCCCCTCCGGCGGGGTGATCTTGAGGATGAGCATGTGCTCGGCCAGCCAGCCCTCCTCCCGCGCCATGACCGAGGCGATCCGCAGCGCGTAGCACTTCTTGCCGAGCAGCGCATTCCCGCCGTAACCGGAGCCGTAGGACCAGATCTCCCTGGTCTCGGGGAAGTGGGAGATGTACTTGGTCTGGTTGCAGGGCCACGGCACGTCCGTTTGGCCGGGCTCCAGCGGGGCGCCGACCGAGTGGACGGCACGGACGAACGACCCGGTCTCCTCGATCGAGTGCAGTGCCGGCGTTCCCATCCTGGTCATGATCCGCATCGACACGGCCACATAGGGCGAGTCGGTGATCTCCACTCCGAGCTGGGAGATGCTGCTGCCGAGCGGGCCCATGCAGAACGGGATCACATACATGGTGCGGCCGCGCATGCAGCCGTCGAAGATCTTCGCGAAGGTCTCGCGCATCTCCCCGGGCGCGATCCAGTTGTTGGTCGGGCCCGCGTCATCTTCCTTCTCCGAGCAGATGAACGTGCGGTCCTCGACGCGTGCCACGTCATGCGGGTCCGAAGCGCAGTAGAAGCTGTTCGGGCGCAGCTTCGGGTTCAGCCGGATGAAGGTTCCGTTCTCCACCAGCAGGCTGGTCAGCCGCTCCCACTCGTCCTGCGAGCCGTCACACCAGACAACGTCGTCAGCCTTCGTCAGCTCCGAGATGTCGCGGACCCACTCGGCCAGCTCGGGGAGGCTTGTCTCTGTTTGGTCATCAATAATATCTGCGCTGGACATTGCTATCTCCCTGCATATGACCGACAGGCGCAGCAAGCCAATCGGGCCCGCAGTTAGCACCTGGCCGACGGTTACGGCTAAGGGTCCTATAATCAAGTATTGCTCGTTTTCAAAGCCGCCGGGCCAGGGCCGAAGGTCCCCGTCTCCCCGGACCTGGGACTTTGTGCACGTAGACGGCCCTGCCGGGACCGCCTCACCGGAGTCACCTGACGGTGCGCCTCACCACGGCCCCGGCACTGCCGCCGGCTCCTGCGGGTCCGCGCGGCGGGCCGCGCCGGGCCGGCTCCGGCAAAGAAGGCCGGGACCCTGCTATTGCGAATAGGCACGTGCCTGCGCGTACGTCCCCCGCATTCCCGCGGGCTCACCGTGCGCAGCGAACTGGGTGGTTCCTGCCCCCGGGTATTGCACCTGGCCCCGGATTGCGCGGCAGCAGCGCGTTGCCGCTTCACGCAGGCCGGGCGGGGGGTACCGGGGCGGCTGCGGCTGTGGCGCTGCGGGCGGCTGAGCCGAGCCAGCCGGTGATGACGCTCGCGGTGTCGCCCGGGGCTTCGAGCTGGGGCACGTGGCCCACGCCGGGCATCTCGACCATCGTCCAGGCCGGGTGGGCGCGTGCCGCCGCCCGGGCGACCGCGACCGGCACCATCCGGTCGCACTCGCCGTGCAACAGCAGCACCGGGCAGGTGATGGAGCGGATCGCGCGCCGGTAGGCCCCGCCGCGCAGGTCGCCGAAGATGGCGATCATGGAGCGGGCTGAGGCGGCGATCTCCCGCTCGGCCCCGGGCGACATGAGGGCCTGGCGCGCCACCGTGACATGCTGGGCGAGCACGCCGGCGGGCACCCGTGAGGCGTCCACGCAGCACATCGACAGCACGCTGGCGACCAGTGCCTCCGGCGAGGTGCGGCGGCGCAGGCGCATCAGCAGCGGGCCAAGGCCCGGCGTGGCGTACGCGGCGAGCATCGGGGTGACGAACCGGTCTGGCATCGCGGGCACCAGCGGCAGGACCGGGTTGACCAGGACCAGGCCGGTCACGGTGGCGGGGGCGGCGCTCGCCTCCAGCAGGCAGATCATTCCGCCCATCGAGTTGCCGATGAGCATGACCGGGCCGGCGGGCACGGCCTCGATGAAACGGTGCAGCAGGCCCCGCAGGGACGCCACGTCCGTGCCGCGTCCCAGCGACCGGGTGAGGCCATGCCCGGGAAGGTCCAGGGCGAGTACGCGGCAGTGGCCGGTCAGCAGCGGCGCGATCGCCGACCAGTTCACCGCCGAGCCGGCCAGCCCGTGCACGCATACGACCGTCGGGCCGTCGGCCGGGCCGCCGAAGTCGAGGTAATGGACAGGGCCTTCGAGGTCGATCCACCGCGACCGTGCCCCCACCACCAGCACCCGCACCTCGTCGCCGAGGGGCGGACCGGCCGCCGGCGGGCCAGCTGGCGCGCTGGCCTGGGGTGCGGTCGTGCGGGTCAGCCCCTCTGTCATCGCCAGCCCCGCGGCGGCGATCGTGGTGCACCAGCCGACAGCCAGGTCGCGTCCGCGGGTGAGGAGACCGTTCACAGCTCGCAGCGCAGACGGGGCACGAGCCTGACGATGAAGTGATCTGAGTGCCACCCGCGACCCGGCTGCTGCGCGGTTAATGATCATGGCAAGATTACTCCCGCCTGTGCCAGCGAGCCCTGCGCGCCGGGCCGACCCGCTCCGTCCAATTGGGAGCCCCTGCCTCGTCCGGTAAAGGGAGCACCCTAGAGGGCAACCGTGGTTGCCAGTGCGTGGGCTTGGACCACAGGTTACCCTCAAGTAGCAAGAACCGGAAGATGCCTTCTCAGCACCGCCCTCATCGGAGCCGCCCGATCCGCAGGGCCTGTTCGTCCGGCCTGAACGCGCTGACCCCGGTGACGGCGGGCCTGCTGCCGAGCAGCCGGGCATCCCCCGCCCAGTTGACGGCGACGCGGTCGCACACGGGAGCGGGCTTCTCGGTGACCACGACGTCGGTCTGCCAGTAGCTCAGGCACCGGCCGCACCGCGGGTCGTGATGGTGGCGGAGGCGGATCACATCGCCGGCCTCTAGAAGCCACGGCGGCACCTGCTCGCCGGTCATGACGCACCCCCGGGCAAGATTGCGGCCATCGCACGTACAAGTACAAGACGCCCAGGCGAGGGAGCGGGTTTACCGGCCGGTCCTATCCCACCGGGCCTGCCACCCGGCGGGGGGAGCCCCCGGTACCGGCCCCGGTTGGTAACTTCGGGAGCATGACCGAACCGATCGCCGCCAGGCCCTATATGCCGGGCTACGGGACGCTTCCCGCGGGCGAGGGGAGTGGCCTTCTCCCGTGGTCGTGGGCGGAGGAGAGGCTGGCCCGCTCGCATGACTTCTGGCTGGCGACGGTGACTCCGGAGGGAGCGCCTCACCTCATGCCGGTCTGGGCGGTCTGGTACCAGGGCAGGTTGTGGTTCAGCAGCGCCAACGGATCCCGCAAGGCGCGCAACCTGGGCTCCGAGCCCCGCTGCACGCTGGCCACCGAGAATCCGCTCGAACCCGTGATCGTGCACGGCCGGGCCCAGCGGGTCACTGATCGTGACGCGCTGACGGCCATGCTCGACGCGGAGAACGCCAAGTACGGGACCGGCTACGGCCTGGACATGGTCGACCCCGCGTCGAACAGCGTCTTCAGCTTGCTGCCGGAGTGGGTATTTGCCCTGGATACCCGCGACTTCCCCGGGTCTCCGACGCGGTTCACCTTCAGCCCCGGGACGGCCTGAACCCGGGTCGCTCTCCCGGTCAGTTCCATCCCATGGGGGCGGCGGCGAACGGGTCCATCTGCCTCGTCGCCTCTCGTACCGCGGCGCCCAGGTCGAGGGCGGAGCGATGGTTGTGCAACGGCCCGGCGCCGTCGCTCAGGAGCAGGCTGGCCATGGCCGCGCCACGGGCGGCGATCGGGCTCGGCCCGGCGAGGACGGCGAGCATCTCCCGCACCTCACGTTCTGCTGCGGCGAGGCGATCGCGGCACAGCGGCGCACGCGGGGTGCGGGGGACGGGCGGCCGGCGGCCATGGTCCAGGACCTGGTCCCAGCCCTCGGCGATGTCCCGGCGCCCTGCGGGCGAGACGATCCGCCGGGCGCGGATGCCCAGGGGCCGGCTGGATTCTGCCGGGATTCCCGCCGCGAGCTGGCGATCCAGGCTTGCGGCCAGCGCGCGGGCACGGAAGCGATCCCATGGCCGGCTGTCGTGCGGTGCGGATCGAAGTAGCTGGTCTGTCGTCATGTTCTTATCGTCCGGCTCGACACGAGAACCGGTAAGTGGCACGATTGTCATTATGCGCAACTATCCTGCCAATCTCAGCCTCGCCCGGCGGAAGGACGCAGTCGCATCGGGCCACGCCATGGGCCCGGGCCGTGCTCACGCGGTCGCCATCGTCGTCTCCGAGGGGGTCACGGCGTTCGAGCTGGGGGTCGCCTGCGAGGTCTTCGGCAGCCATTGGTCCGCGATGTTCGGCGTCCCCTGGTATCGCTCTTTCGTGTGCGCGATCACCCCCGGGCCGGTGACCACCGACGGCGGATTCCAGCTGCTGGCCGCCCACGGACAGGAGCGGATCCGCCGTGCCGACACCGTTATCGTCCTGCCGACCGCGTCCTTCGAGCAGGTCCCGGCCGGGCTGCCGGAGGTCTTGCGGCAGGCTCACGCACGGGGGAGCCGCATCGTCTCGCTGTGCACAGGCGCATTCGCCCTGGCGGCTTCCGGGCTGCTCGACGGCCGCCGGGCCACCACGCACTGGACAGAATGCGGCCAGCTCGCGCGCCGGCATCCGAAGGTGGCGGTCGACCCCGGGGTGCTGTTCGTCGACGAGGGCGACATCCTGACCTCAGCCGGGAGCGCCGCCAGCATCGACCTGTGCCTGCACCTGGTCCGCCAGGACTACGGCACCGAGATCGCCACCCAGCTCGCCCGCCAGCTCGTGGTCCCACCCCAGCGCGACGGGGGCCAGGCCCAGTACATCGACGCGCCCCTGCCCGCGCTCGACAGCTCCAGCCTGTTCGCCGACACCGTCAGCTGGCTCCAGGAGCATCTGGCTGAACCGATAACAGTCGAGGACCTGGCGGCGCGCGCTGCCATGAGCCCTCGGACCTTCGCCCGCCGGTTCCTGGCCAGCACCGGCACGACCCCCTACCAGTGGCTGCTCCGCCAGCGCATTCAGTTCGCCCAGCGGCTCCTCGAGCTGAGCGACCTGCCGATCGATTCGGTCGCGGAGAAAAGCGGCTTCTCGACAGCGGCCAACCTGCGCAAGCACTTCAGCCGGGCCGTGCACACCAGCCCCCAGGCGTACCGGCGCACCTTCGCCGAACGGCGCGCCAGCTGAGCCACCGAAGCCCCTGGTCACCCGCATGGGGTGGCGGATGTGGAGCCGGCCGACGACCGTCCGGCCGGGGTCGCTGCGCGAGAGGTCATGACCTGGCTCGGCTGGCTGTGAACAGCGCGGGCGGGCTTCCTCACCGGGCGGGCGGTGATCTGCGGCGCCGGCGGGCCGCGAGGGCGACCCCGGCCCCGATCATCATGGCGATGGCGGCGGCGAGCGAAAGCCAGTAGCTCGAGCCGTAAGACCGGAACCCGGCCGACCCTACCGAGGGTAGGTACAGCGTGTAGCCGATGAGCCCGAGTGAGGCTGCCAGCGCGCCGATCATGACCAGTCGCTTGTGCGTACCGGCGCTTATGGCCGTGAACACCAGGACGGCCGCGACCAGAGCGACCGAGATCCAGAAATTGGTCTGGGACAGCGGCGACACGGGATCACCGTGAGTCGCCCGCCACAGACTCGTCCAGCCGGCCGCGTCCTTGTTGGTGTACTCGGTCACCAGCGTCACCGATGCGATGAACACCAGGGCGCCGGTCAGAATGACCAGCTGGCCGAGGGGGGAAGGCCGGGATGCGCGTGCGCGGGTACCGGCCGGGAGCGGGCGGGCGCCCCGGCGGACTTCGGCGGCGGGACCACCCGGCCGGCGCGGGCCGCGCCGGCCGCCGCCGCACCGGCCGCACGTGGTGCTGGCCCGGCCGGCCGTGGCCGCGCTTGCCGCGGCGTCGTCGGGTCCACTGGCCCGGCCGGCCGTGGCCCCGCTTGCCGCGGCAACGTCGGGTCCAGCGCATCGGATGAGGTCGCGGCGGTGGCCGGCCTGGTCCCGGACGCGGCTGGCGTCGGGGGGGATGGGCGGAGCGTCCGCCGGGTGGGGGCATCGCGCGCGGCAGGACTGTCTGTCAGGCCGCCCGGCCGCCCGGTGTGGGCGGCTTGCAGGGCTTCCGCGAACGCACGGCCGGATGAGAACCGTTCGCCGGGATCTACCGCGAGCGCCCGGGCAAGGAACGCGTCGTAGCGGAGCCCGAGAGCCGGGCACAGGGCTGACGCGACCGGTCGTGGCCCGCTTGCGTGGGCCCAGTGCATCGCCAGGTCATTTTCGTCGCGGAACGGGCGCTGGCCGGTGAGGGCCTCGAAAATGATGCAGCCGAGCGCGTACAGATCGCTGCCCGGGCCGGGTCGCTGGCCCCGGATCTGTTCTGGTGACAGGTAGCCCGGGGTACCCATCACCAGGCCCGTCCGGGTGAGGTTGTCCTGTGCGCCAGGCGCCTTGGCGATGCCGAAGTCGGTGAGGTAAGCGTGATCGTGGCCGCCGATGTCGCGCACGAGCACGTTGGACGGCTTGACATCTCTGTGCACGAGCCCGGCGTCATGGACCGCCTGGAGCGCCCCTGCCAGCTGGACCCCGATGAGCACCGCCCGCTCCGGGGCCAACCGCTGGTGGCGATCGATGAGGGTCCCCAGCTCCAGGCCGTCGACCCATTGCATGGTCAGGTACAGCCGGCCGTCGTGCTCGCCGACATCGAAGACCGAGACCACGTGGGGATGGTCGACGGCAGCGGCAAGCCGCGCCTCCCGCAAGAAACGCGAGCGATAGTCACCAGACTCGGCAATTTCAGGGCGAATCACCTTAAGAGCGACCGTTCGCCCAAGAATTCGCTGCTCGGCCCGGTAGACAAGGCCCATGCCGCCGGAGCCCACCAGCTCGACGATGTGGTACCCACCGAAGGTCTGGCCCTCGCGCAGCTCCGCACTCACGCGTCCCGCCCTTCACTTGTCCTTGCGGACCTGCTGGCTGGAGAGCGCATACGCGCCACCGCCTGCTGGTGACCACGTGTCGTCGCGTGCACCGTATGTCACGGTACCGGACGCGCAACACGCAGTCCGTTATGCCCGCAGGGCGGCACGCTTGGGGATACTCCTGGCGGTCCGGGGACCTGGACCACGGGCGCGACTTCATCAAAGTTGTGGTTAGCCTTCAGTAAATGCCGGAACACGGCACAGATGGGAAACATCGCGGTGAAGGTGCAGATCAGCTCCGAACGCTGCCAAGGGCACGGCCGCTGCTATGACCTCGCTCCCGGCCTGTTCGGCGAGGATGGCGAGGGCTATGGGACGGTCCTCGGTGAGGGGGTCGTGCCGGCGGGCAGCGAGCACGACGCGCGCCTGGCGGCGTCCAACTGTCCCGAGCGCGCGATCGAGGTCCTCGAGGAGACCTGACATGGCCGTCGATGACCGCTTTCCCCGGGACTTCCGCGAGGTGCGCGAGGAGCGGCCGCTGGGCACGCGCAACGAGATCATCACCGGCCCGGTTGCGGACTGGGCGGCCGACTTCTCCCATCTCGACCCGCAGTGGTCCGCCGACCCCTACTCGATCCAGGACGACCTGCGCCGGCGCTGCCCGGTCGCGCGCACCGAGCGGTTCGGCGGCGGATGGCTGCCGACGCGTTATGGGGACGTCGCGGCGATCGCCTACGACACCGAGCGCTTCTCCTCGCGGTCGATCATCATGAGCAATTTCCGGCCGCCCCGCGAGCTTGCGCCGGTCGGCGGCTCGCCGCCGATCTCCTCCGACCCGCCATTCCACCACGACGCGCGCAGGCTGCTGCTCCCCGCGTTCACCAAGACAGCGGTCAGCAGGCAGGAGCCGGCGACGAGGGCGCTGTGCCACGCGCTCATCGACGGGTTCGCGGGGCAGGACGTCGTCGATGCCGCCCACGACTACGCGCAGCACATCCCGATGCGGGTCATCGCTGACATGCTGGGCTTCCCCCCGCAGGATGGACCGCGGTTCCGCGAGTTCGTCGAGATCACGCTCGAAGGCGTCAACCTGCCGCCCGAGGAGCGCCTCGCGCGAATGGCGACGCTGTTCGATTACCTGCTCGGGCAGATCCACGACCACGCCGAGAACCCGCGTGAGGACCTGACCACCTTCCTCATCAATGCCGAACTCCACGGTCACAAGCTCGACCCGTCGCACGTCGCCGGCACGATGGCGCTGCTGCTCATCGCCGGCATCGACACGACGTGGAGCGCGATCGGCGCCTCGCTGTGGCATCTGGCGAAGACCCCAGGCGACCGCGAGCGACTTGTCGCCGCGCCCGGGCTGCTGCCGACCGCGATGGAGGAGTTCCTCCGCGCCTATGCGCCGGTCACGATGGCGCGGCTGGTGAAGCAGGACATGCGCTGGCGCGGCGTCGCCATGAAGGCCGATGACTGGATCCTGCTGTCGTTCCCGGCGGCCAACCGTGATCCGGCGCAGTTCGACCGGGCGGGTGAGGTCGTCATCGACCGTGAGATCAACCGGCACGCAGCGTTCGGCCTCGGCATCCACCGCTGCGTCGGTTCCCATCTGGCGCGGATGGAGCTCCGGGTCGCCCTCGAAGTCTGGCTCGAACGGATCCCCGGGTTCACCCTCGCGGACCCGTCCGCGGTGACGTGGTCCGCGGGCCAGATCCGGGGTCCGCGCACGCTTCCGCTTCGCATCCGCTGACCGTCGGCGCACCGTGCGGCATCACCTGCCGCGCGGCGTAGCCGATCTCATGAATGCCCAGCTCAGTACGGTGCGATGAGTTCTGAGGCGGTAAGAGGCCAAGAGATTCATCAGAAACCGTAATCCGTTGCCGATTCCCGGGCGTCATCTCTTCAGGCGCTCAAGAAGTTGAGGCGGGGTGGCCGCCATCAGAAGTCGGCTGGCCGACCAGATGGTCCAGCCGATCGGTTACTCGCGTGAGAGGTCAGGATTCTGATGAGGAAACCATCCCGCGCCGGCGCCGTCGCCGGCGGCGCACTGGCGGTCGCCTTGGCGGCGGGCGCCTTCGCCTCCATCCCTGCGTCCGCGGCCGTCGGCACGGTCGCCGCCCCGCGGTTGCCCGCATCGATCCGGCCAGGCACCCCGCTGACGGCCGTCGGCGGGAGGCTGGGCGCGGCCGCGCTGCCGGCCACCACGGTCACCAGCCTGGGGTCCATCAACTGGGCCGGGTACGCCGCCAGCTTCTCGACCACTACCTTCCGCTTCGTGTCGGCGCAATTCACCGTGCCGTCCGTGAACTGCGCCGGGGTCACCGCCACCGACGGCGCATGGTCCTCGCACTGGGTCGGACTGGACGGCTTGCGGTCCACGTCATCCACGGTCGAGCAGATCGGCCTTATCGCGGGGTGCGAGGGCACCACGCCGGTATATTTCCCGTTCTGGGAGATGTTCCCGAACGGGCCGGGCTACCCGGGTATCGCCATCCATCCGGGCGACGCGATCAGCCTGGCCGTGTTCTATAACAAGCCCGCCCGCAAGTTCACGCTGGCGTTCTCCGACACCACCGACGGCCAGCACTTCACCCGCACCAGGGCCTGCCCGGCCGGTGCCAGCTGCGTACGCAACAGCGCCGAGGCGATCAGCGAGGCACCGTTCGACACGGCCACATCCGCCTTCCTGCCGCTGGCCGACTTCCGGGCCGCGAGTTTCGGCAATGTCTCCATCACCAACACCTCCGGCACGCACCGCGGTGGGCTGCGTTCCTCGTACTGGAACACCTACCAGATCACCCAGGTGGCCGGTAACGGCACCAACTTCACCATCACCGGAACCCCGATCCCTGCGGGATCCGTCCTCGACAGCCCGACCTCGCTGGCCCAAAAGCGCGACTTCACCGACCAGTGGGGGTCGGCCAACGGCTGAGCAGCACCCGTTCGTGGAAACCCAGGAGCCTTCCACCGCACCGGCCCGACCTGGGTTATGAGCCAGCCGGGCCCGGCTAGCCAGCCGGGCCCGGCTGCACCACCACTGCCTGGCCGTTTGTGCCCTGCTGGAGGTGGGCGAGTGCGCGTGCCGCGTCTTCCAGCGGAAAAGCGGCACGCACCGTGACCCCGATTGTCCCGGCGGCCAGCAGCTCGCTGAGCCGTGCCAGCCGCGGCCCGTCGGGTGCCACGTACACCTGCCTCACCTCGATGCCGCGCTCGGCGGCCGGCGGGTCGGAAGTGATCGTGGCGAGCCGGCCGCCGTCCCTGACCGCGCCGAGCGCGCGGGCCCCGCCGCCAGGGGCGGCGTTCACGGCGAGATCGACGCCGCGGCCGCCGGTGAGCTGGCGGACCTGGCCTGGCCAGTCCGGTGATCGGCGGTCCAGGACGTGCCCGGCCCCGGCGGCGGAGACCCGGGCAGCGCTGTGCGGCCCTGCCGTGGCAATCACCTCGGCGCCCAGGTGGGCGGCGAGCTGGACGATCAGCGTTCCGGTGACACCACTTGCGCCATTGACCAGCAGGGTGGCACCGGGCCCGGTGCCGAGCGCGTCGCGAAGCGTCTGGTCGGCGGTGAGAGCGGGAACGGGGAAGGCCCCGGCGACAACGCCGGCGGCTTCAACACCGAGCGCCATGGGCGGATGCTGCCCCAGATCCCAGCCGCCGGTACGGGCGATGTCGTCCCAGTTCCCCACGCCGCAGCAGCGCACCTCCAGCAGCACCTCGTCGGGGCGCAGCTCGCCAGGCCCACGCAGCTCAAGGGGCTCGACCGGGGCCGAGTACCGGCGTATCCCCGCTGCTCGCATGATCACGCCCGGTTGTGAATCTTGCCGTGGCCGCTGGCGCGGGTGGCGGGAGCGCGCTGGAGTGCCCGTGCGGACAGGACCGTGAGCCAGCCGAAGCCGGTCACGATGCTGGCGCGCTGGAACAGTCCGCCGAGACCGACGAGGCGCGGTTATGGAATGCGGTGACGAACACAGGCCCGGCAGCCAGCCCGCAGCGCAGCAGCCCGCGGGTCCAGATCGCCGGCCGGCCGGGAGTGGTGGCAGGCTTCACGATCAAAGCGTAGCGAGCCAGGCTGGGCCGCGGATCGATGTCCAGCCTTGCCCGCCACCGCCTGCGCATTCCGATGTGAACGGTTCGAGGTCAGCAATGATGGGGCCATGAAGCCTCTTCCAGCTAACCACCTGCGCATCGCCCGGCCGAGTCACGATCTGCGGATGTCCGAGCGATTCTGGGTCGAGGGACTCGGACTCGATGTGCTGTTCCGGGCCGATGACTCAGCCGAAGGCGGCCATGCGCTGCTGATGGTGGGCTGGCCGGGCGCCGCCTGGCATCTTGAGCTCGTCGGCGATCCGGATGATACGACACCAGCCGCGCCCACCGCAGAGGACCTGCTGGTCCTCTACGTCGGCGGCGAGGTCGACGAAGACATGGTCCGCCGCCTGGTCGGTGCGGGGGGCACCCGGGTCGCCGCGCGCAATCCATACTGGGACCAGTGGGGTGTCACGATCGCAGATCCGGATGGGTACAGGCTCGTCTTGTCCAGTCTCTCCTGGCCGTGACCGGACGGCGAGCGAGTCTCTCCTGGCCGTGACCGGACGGCGGGCGAGCCGTTCGGCGTCCTCCATTGACGCGATACTCACCACGACCGGCTGCTGTGCGACAGTGGAGATCATCAGTCCGGCCGCGGTGGCACGACGAGAAGAGCAACCATGAACGACCCTGGCATCGCCCGTGTCGCCGTCTATATCGACTTCGACAACATCGTGATCTCACGGTATGACCAGGTTCATGGCCGGGGCCAGTTCCAGCGTGACAAGGTACGCGGGTTCACCAGGGCCGACACCGCGGAGAAGCTCCGGCGCGCCACCGTGGACGTAGGCGTGGTGATCGACTTCGCCTCATCGTTCGGCACGCTCGTGCTGACCCGCGCCTATGCTGACTGGTCAGCCCCCGTGAACGCCGACTACCGTGGTCAGCTCGTCAGCCGGGCAGTGGACTTGGTGCAGCTCTTTCCTGCCGCCGCCTACGCCAAGAATGGTGCCGATATCAGGCTGGCCGTGGATGCGGTCGAGGACATGTTCCGCCTTCCCGACCTGACCCACGTGGTGATCGTGGCCGGGGACTCGGATTACATCGCCCTCGCCCAGCGGTGCAGGCGGCTGGGCCGTTACGTCGTGGGTGTCGGGGTCGCGGGATCGACCAGCAGATCGCTGGCCGCGGCGTGTGACGAGCTCGTAACCTACGACGCGCTCCCGGGCATCACGCCCGCAGGTGCCTCCCCGCAGCCAGCCGCGCGGACGACCGGCGCATCGGCGGAACGTGAGGAGTCCGCTGACGTGGCACCCGCGCGGGGCTCGCGGCGTACCAAGCGGCCGGCGGCCGCGGTGGCCGATGAGGCTGATCTCGATTCCGAAGACCCGCAGGAGCTGGCGACCAGGCTCCTGGAACGGGCGCTGCGGCTTGGCCAGGAGAAAGATGACGCGGACTGGCTGCACAGCTCGGAGGTGAAGAGCCAGATGAGGCGCATGGACCCCTCGTTCAGCGAGAGAGCTCTCGGCTATCGCTCATTCTCGGACTTTGTGAAGTCACGGGAAGCCGTCGCCGAACTCGACGAGACCAACCCCGCGCGGCTCGTACGGCTCAACCCGGCGATGACCGCACGGTGATGATGACCGCACGGTGATGATGACCGCGCAGTGATGATGACCGCGCAGTGATGATGACCGCACGGGGATGATGACCGCACGGTAAGGAAGGCGCCCGCACAACGGGGCAAGCCGGGGTGGGTCAGGCCTGTCCGCCGGCTGGGGTGCTGGCATCCCGGCGCGGCGGGTGGGTAGGCCGGCCGGAAGATGCCGGGCACCACCCTGGCCGCGGCGCACCGTGGCGGCGAGCATGAGGTCATGCGTTATGAGAGCTCAGTTACCTCGGTGTCGTGGATCCCCTCGGAGGCGATGGGGGGCATGCTGCACTACGGGATGGATGTCGGGCCGGGTCACTACGACGACCCACTGCCGGACGTTCTCGGCGACCTACACCAGTGGCGGGCCGCCGACCGGTTCCGGTTCGCCAACCAGCTGCGGGCCTGGATCGACGTGGACAGCTCGGGCCGCATCACCCGATGCGGCTATGCGGATGGCGGCGGCGTGATCGGCTCGACCACCCTCCAGCTCGGCAGCCTGCACTACTGCTTCCAGGCGGTCGCCCTGCCCGACCTGCGCAAGGAGCCAGAACGCGGGGACGGCTGGGTCCGGTTCACCCAGACGGCCGGCGGCCGGACCGGCGTGCCGATGCCCCGGAGGGTGCGGCGGCGGCCCTACGTGCAATGGAACGCGCCGCTGGCCTGGACGACCCTGTCGCTGACGCTGCACGCCGACGGCCGGGCCGAGCCCGCGCTGGCCGGCGCCAGCCGCTTCCCCCGGCACTGGGTCTATGACGCATCGGGACAGCTGTTCGCCAAGTCCGGGCTCATCGACTTCGGCGACTGGTACCGCAGGTCGTTCGGCCGCCATACCCCGTGGGGTGATCAGGACTCCCCGGCCCTGGTCACCACCGTGGAGACCGCGCTGGAGCGGGCCCTGTCCGCCCAGCTGATGCACGGCGCCGCCAAAGCGAAGATCAGTCGCGTCAAGCCCGGCACCGCCCTCGTCCGCCAGGGTGAGCCCGGCACCGAGATCTACCTCATCCTCGATGGGGTGGTATGGGTCGAGCGGGACGGCGAGCGGCTGGCCGAATACGGCCCCGGCGCACTGCTTGGCGAACGCGCCCACCTCGAAGGCGGCGCCCGCACCTCGTCGGTGATCGCCGTCACCGGGTGCCGGGTCGCGTCGGCCGCCGCCAGCCAGTTCAGCCAGGCCGCGCTGGCGGAACTGGCCGGCGGCCACCGGCGCGAAGGCGCGACCTGACGCGGGCGGCATCGGGCCGTCCGCTTGGTCACAGTCCCCGGGCGAGCCGGTAGTAGGCCTGGTTCCAGCGGAGCTCCTTGGCGAACTGCCGCCGATCCGTGGCGGCATCGATGAGGAGAAGCTCGGTCCCGGCGATGCGGGCGAAGTCCTCGAGGGCTTCCAGGCCGACGGCGGTGCTCAGGACCGTGTGGTGCGGGCCCCCGGCGAGCAGCCAGCTCTCGGTGGAGGTGGCCAGGTCGGGTTGGGGCTTCCAGACGGCCCGGGCGACGGGCAGCCGGGGGAGCGGCTCGTCCGGCTCGACGATCTCGATCACGTTCGCGGTCAGGCGGAAGCGGTCGCCGACGTCCGAGAGGCCCACCACCAGGCCGGGGCCGGGGGCGGCGGTGAACACGAGGCGGACCGGGTCCTCGCGGTTGCCGATCCCCAGCGGGTGGATCTCGCAGCTGGGGCGGTCGGCGGCGATGGTGGGGCAGACTTCGAGCATGTGCGCGCCGAGGATCTTCGGCTCGCCAGGACCGAGGTGGTAGGTGTAGTCCTCCATGAAGGAGGTCCCGCCCTCGCGGCCCGCGGACATCACCTTGAGCACCCGCAGCAGCGCCGCGGTCTTCCAGTCGCCTTCGCCGCCGAATCCGTAGCCGTCGGCCATCAGGCGCTGGACGGCGAGCCCGGGCAGCTGGCGCAGGCCACCGAGGTCCTCGAAGTTGGTCGTGAACGCCGTGAAGCCGCCGTCGCGGAGGAAAGAGCGCAGGCCCAGCTCCTGGCGGGCCGCGTAGCGCAGTGACCCGCGCCACTCCCCGCCCGGGCGGAGCTCGGGGACGACGTCGTAGGCCTCGTCATACCGGGCCGCCAGTGCGTCGGCGTCTTCCTCGGGGACGGCGTTGACGGCGGCCACGAGGTCGTTGACGCCCCATGTGTTCACGGAGAAGCCGAACACGCGCTCGGCCTCGACCTTGTCTGCCTCGGTGACGGCCACGTTGCGCATGTTGTCGCCGAACCGGGCCATCCGCAGGGACTGGGCGGCGCGCCAGCCCAGCGCTGCGCGCGTCCACGTCGCCACCCGCCCGGCCACGACCGGGTCGCTCGCGTGGCCCGCCACGATCTTGCGGGTGACGCCCAGACGGCTCTGGATGTAGCCGAACTCGCGGTCCCCGTGCGCCGCCTGGTTGAGATTCATGAAGTCCATGTCGATCTCGGACCAGGGCAGCGAGACGTTGGCCTGCGTGTGCAGGTGCAGCAAGGGCTTGCGCAGCGCCTCCAGGCCGCCGATCCACATCTTGGCGGGCGAGAACGTGTGCATCCAGGCGATGACACCGACACACTCGTCGGACGAGGTCGCGTCCAGGCAGGCGCGGCGGATCGCGTCGGCCGTGGTCAGCACCGGCCGCCAGGCCAGCGGGATGGAGAGCTGGGCCGCGAGTACCTCGACGATCCGCTGGGACTGCTCCGCCACCTGGCGCAGCGTCTCCTCCCCGTACAGGGCCTGGCTGCCGGTCAGGAACCAGACCTGGGCGTCTTCGCCCGACGATTGGGTCGGCATCGGCTCTCCTTGGTCCGTGATCTCCCCGGCCGGGCGGTCACCGGGCTCAGCGGTGGCCCGGCTCGGCGCTGGCCTTAGACGTTCTGGTAGCGATCGTAGAGGGGGCGTGCTGTCCGGTTTCATGATCAGGTTAGGCGACGGTGCTGAGAGTCTCGGGTTGACCATGTGAAACTGGGCTGGAGGTGATCGCCATGGCCCGCGCAGGGAGGTATGCGGCGGGTTTGGCGTTGGCGGGCTACGGCGCGCTGCAGGTCCTCGGGGCGCACGGGCACGGCGCGCGGCGGCGCGGTCGGTTGTCACCCGCAGCAGACTTAACGCCGTGCCGGGGGAAGCCGGCGCAGATACGGGTCGGCTATGAGGTGGCTGGTCACGCGGATGCGCGCGTCCACGGCGGTGACACCGTCGGGGCGGGCGATCACGGGGTTGAGGTCGAGCTCGGCGATCTGCGGCAGGTGGTCGGCGAGCTGCGACACCCGGAGCAGGGTGTCGCGCAGCGCTGCGATGTCGGCCGCGGGCTGGCCACGGTGACCCAGCAGTACCGGTGCCGCGCGGATCGAGTGGATCAGGTCGTCGGCGTCGGCGCTGGTGAGGGGGGCAAGGCGGGCCACGTGGTCACCGAGCACTTCGGTGGCGACCCCACCGAGCCCGAACACCACGACCGGGCCGAAGACCGGTTCCTGCACGACGCCGACGATGGTCTCGATGCCGCCGGTGATCATGGGCTCGACGAGCACCCCGGACAGCCGCCCCGCGAACTTGTCCTGCAGACGGCGCATCGCTCCGCGCACCTCATCGGCTCCGCGCAGGTCCAGCTCGACTGCTTCCGCGCGGGTCTTATGGAGCAGGCCGGGCACATCGGCCTTGATCACTACGTGACCGCCCAGGCCGACCGCCGCCTCGACGGCTGCGTCGGCGTCACCGGCCCGGCGGAACTCCACCATGGGGATGCCGTAGCAGCGCAGCAGGTCGTCGGCCTCGCCCGCGGACAGCCAGCCGCCGCCCGGCATGCGCGCCAGGAAGGAGCCGACGATCGAGCGCGCGTCCGCCACCCGCAGGTCAGCGATTTCCGGCACCGTGCCAGCTGGCCGGGATCGCCATGAGCCGTAACGGGCGGCCCGGGCCAGCGCGCGGACGGCTGCCTCGGGGTAGGCGTAGGCAGGCACGGCCGGGCCGAGGCCGCCGCCGTGCAGCAGCCGGACGGCCTCGGGCTGGTCCAGCACGACCGCTGCCACCGGGACCGGCAGCCGCCCGGCGGTGAGCACCGGAATCAGGTCGGCGGGAGCGTGCTGGACCACCAGTGCGATCAGGGCGTGCACGCCGTCCTCGCCGGCGGCGATGTGCAGCGCCTCGCGGAATGCCTCCGCGGTGACCGCAGCGGTGGTGTCTACCGGGCCGCCGAGGGCCGAGCCGGCGGGCAGTACCTCCCGCAGGCGGTCGCGGGTCCTGGGGCCCGGTGTGGCGACGGTCAGGCCGGCCTCGGCGCACGCGTCGGCGGCCAGACCGCCCGCGCCGTGGCCGTTGGACACGATGGAGACGACCCTGCCCGCCGGGACCGGCTGGGACGCGATAATGACGGCCGCGTCGAGCAGTTCGCCGAAGCTGGTGGTGGCGATGATCCCCGCCTGCTCGAACAGCGCCTGCCGGGTGATCAGCGGCGCGGCCGCCGCGGCGGTGTGCGAGGCGGCGGCACGCTGGCCCGGGGCCGACCGCCCGGCGTGGACGGTGAGGAGGGGGATCTTGGTGCTGACCCGGCGCGCGGTCCGGGCGAACCGGCGCGGTTCGCCGAACGATTCCAGGTAGAGCACGGCCAGTTCGGTGGTGGTGTCTGCCTCCCACCACATCAGCATGTCGTTGCCGGAGACATCGAGCATGTCACCGACCGAGGCGAACGAGGATATCCCGATTCCCAGCCGGGAGAACTGCTCCACCAGTGCCGCGCCGACCCCCGCGGACTGGACGACCAGGCCGGTCTTGCCGGGGGAGGAGTGGCGCACGGCGAACGTGGCTTCCAGCCCGATCCCCGGCACCGCCACGCCGAAGCAGTTCGGGCCTGCCAGGCGCATGCCCCCTCGCCGGCTGGCCTCCAGCAGGCCGGATTCCTGTGCCGGGGTGAGGCCCGAGGTGGTCACCAGCAGCGATCTGGCTCCGCGCTTCCCGCACTCGTGCGCCACCTGCAGGACGCGCGCCGCTGGTACCGCCAGCACCGCCAGGTCGGGGGCTTCGGGCAGCGCCGCGACCGACGGGACGCACGGGATGCCCTCGATGTCGCCGACGTGCGCGCTGACCGCGTACAGGGCACCGGCGAAACCAGCGCCACGGATGTTGCGCAGGATCGTCCGGCCGATCGATCCGGGGCGCTGGCCCGCGCCGATCACCACGGCCGACCGGGGAGCGAGCAGGGGTTCCAGGCTGGCCACATTAGCGCGTTCCTCCCGGCCCGCCACGGCGTCCAGGTAGGCACTGGCCTCGCCGAGGGCCGCGTTCTGCGGGATCGGGATGGACAGCTCCAACATGCCGTTGCCGTACCGGCGCCGTACGGCCAGGCCCGCGTCGGCCAGGACCCGCAGCACGGCGCTGTTGTCCGGCAGCACCTCGGCGGTGAAGTCCTTCACGCCGCGGGCACGGGCCAGCGAGACCAGGTGCTCGAGCAGCAACGTGGCGATACCGCGCCCGTGCATGTCGTCGGCGACCGCCAAGGCGATCTCAGCCACCTGTAGGCCGGTGGTGAGCTCATAGCTGGTAACCCCGGCCAGCTCATCGCCGAGCAGGCCAAGCAGCGCCCCGTGGTCTGGGTCGGCCTCGCGGCACACCCGGCGGGCCTCTTGCTCGGCGGCCGCCCGGCTCGGGCTGAAGAAACGAAAGTAGAGGTTCGCCGGCGACATCGCCTCATGCAGCCGCTTGACGGCCTCGTAATCCTCCGGACCCGCCGGCCGGATCGTGAGGGTGGTGCCGTCGGCCAGCAGCGCATAGGACCGCCCGGCCTCCACGAGCGCGGTCACCGATCACCCCCCATCCGCTCCCATCATCCCCGGTCGCCGCACCCGCCGCACCGCCGGCGGCCGGTGTTCCCCGGTGAGCCGTCACACATTCACCGGGCCGAGCGCCGTGATGAGGTGAGGGACGCGAATACGACAATGGAGCTGAGGTAATTCCTGGTGGAGTAGTCGAAGGTGCCGCCACAGGTAATAAGGCGCAAGGCCGCGTATCCGGGCGTGCCGTAAACGGTTTTCGTCGGGAAATGAGATTTCGCGTACTTCCGGACGCCGGTGACGCGGAAGACAGCGGTTATCCCGTCGGCGAGCCTCACGTCGACCCGCTCTCCGGGGTGGAGGGCTCCTAGCCGGAAGAAGACAGCAGGTCCCCGGTAGCTGTCGACATGGCCTTCGATGACCGATGACCCGATTTCGCCGGGCGTCGCTGAGTATTTGTACCATGCCGCCTCCCCGGCCTGCGTTGTCAGCGACGGGACCTGGATCATGCCATTGGAGTTGATTCCCAGATCCAGCAGTCTCGAGTGCAAGCCAATGGCCGGGATATCGATGGACAGAGGTAGCGAGCGGGGCAGCGATGGCCCGTGGGTCCTTCCCTCGAATGGCCCGATAGCGCCCGCTGCCACCAGGGCGGGCTGCGGCGCGTGCACCTGGGCACCGACCGCGACACCGACAGCGGTGGCCCCCGCCATGATGAGAAGGACGCCGGCCAGTCCGGCAATGCGGGCACGCAGGCTTACGCGGGTACCGGGCGGGGGGGCATACCCGGTCTGCGGCCAGGACATGACCACGCGAAACCCGACGACACGCCGCCACTTCACGCCCCTCAATGCCGTCGCACCCTCCGTCTTCCCCAGGGTGCCCTGCTCCCGTAGCCTGATATTCCAGGGTGATCAGGCCATCGCCTGCCTGTGCCGTCCGTGGGCCTTGCCTTTATGGCCGTCGCCGTTTTCGGGGATCTGGCTGCGGCCGGCGCGGCAGCGGCCGGGTCGCGCTCAGCCTCCGGGGGCCGGTTTCCGGTGCCGGGACCCGGAAACAGGGCCGCCACCTCGCGGGGCGCATGAGGAGGTTCCATGAAGATGCGCACAACCATCGCGAGGACAGGGCTCAGCGCGAGGTTGGCCGTCATCGGCTGCAGCGCCATGACCATACTCGCTTCCGCGGCAGTCTCGGCTTGCACGGGGTCGACGCCCTCGTCGGTACCGACTTCATTCTCACCCGCAGGATCCACCTCGCCAACATCTGCTTCCTCGTCCAGCAGCTCCGCGAGCGCGAGCGCCAGCCCCTCACCCACACCGAGCCCATCGGCCAGCCTGGTCCCCGCCGCCGCCCCGGCGGCTGGCGGCGGAGGCACGGCCGGATTCCAGGACACCCTGCTCTTCGCCCTCGGCGGGGCGGCGGTGCTGGTCGGCGCCGCGAGCATCGCCTACCGCAGAAGGCTCATCAGAAAGCGCTTGTGATCCGGCGCTGTCCCTGGAAGATGCGGCTGGCATTAAAGTCAGGACCGCCAGCTGAGAATGTCGCACGAAGCTACCCGATGGCTAATTCCGTCAGCATCGACAATCCGGCGCGACTGGCCAGGATTCAGGGTTATGCCAGCACCATCGCCCAATTCAGTATGGTGCTGTGCGAAGACCTTGTTCTGGCTGTTGACCAGCTTTACGTTCACGCTATGGACCGTGAGGACAGTACCGCCTCTATTAGTGAGAGTTATCTGATAGGCGTTGAATGGCGTTCCATGGGATGCGACCTGGGTTACCCCGTCTACGGTGCGTTCATTAGAAAAACCGCCTATGCACGATGTAGATAGATTGGCAGAGCCAGCACTCTGGCTAGCAGATTGCGGCTGCGCCGAACGCGTATCCTGATGTCTCGTGAACCCCAGCATCGCATCTAGCAGAAGAAAGATTGCCGTCAGGAAAACGACTACTTCTGCCAGTCTGATAAGCATGTGCTTGCGCCGGGCATCCATGATACTTCCTGTCGTGAAGACAGGGAATAGTATAGCATGTCAGCGCTTTCCATTGTGAGGAATCCTGCCCGTCGAACTCTGCGATCCAGCCAGCATTAGGGCCAGGTTTCCGATGAATTAATCCCGAGCCCGTCAACGGTGCACAGCAAGACCTTCCCGGCGCGAGCAATAACCGCCGCCACCCGGAGGCTGAAGGTCTCCCCGGCCCACTCCACGAGAGACGATGTACGCAGGCACGCCGGCGGTTACCCGGCCGTCGCGGACGCGCCGCCTTCGGCGAGTGACGGGCGAAGAAGCGCTCTGAGCTCTCCAACTCGAAGGCGGGCACGCCCGAGTGGCGGCCCGGGTGAACCACAGGCCTTGACGGTTAACTTCACCTCATGATCGGAAGATGACACGGCCCACCGTTAGCGCGCGCCCATCGATCCGGGTGCCGGAGGACGAGGGATCGGTGCGTCGTTGAGCTGCTGGTCAATGTCGACGAGAATGGCGTCGTCTTCGATCTTGCATGCGTAAACAGGGATGGGGCCGCAGGCAAACACGCCGACGGCCTCGCCGGTGGTCAGGTCGTAGCGTGACGCGTGGGCGGCGCAGACCAGCGTGTCATCCTCCTGGAGGGAACCCTCGTGAAGGGGTTGCTGCTGGTGGGTGCAGGTGTTGTGGATCGCCCTGACGTCGTCATCATCGAGGCGGATGAGGCAGATCGGTTCGCGCAGCTCGTCAACGAGCATGGTGTCGCCGACCTCTAGGTCGTCGAGGTTCGCGACGACTACGAACGTCATGGCTGTGTCCTTCCATTTGCGGGCCGCCGGGGTGCCTGCCGGCTGCCGCGCACCTCGATCCAGCCGTTGCGGATCCGGGTAGGCAGTACGGGTTGCGGCTGGCTGGCCGGGCCGCGGCTGACGGAGCCGTCGGCGAGCGCGAAGCGCGACCCGTGCAGCGGGCATGTCACGGCCAGGTCTGCGACAGTGCCGCGGCTGAGCAGGCCACCGGCGTGGCTGCAGATGTTGTCGATGGCGTAGAGGCTGCCGCGGTGGCGGTACAGCATGACCTGCCGGCCCTCAGCCTCGACGGCGGTCGGCGAGTCGTCCGGCAGGTCGGCCTCTGGCAGCGCGCGGGTCCACCGCCGTGGCCCCATGGCCCAGGCCACCCGGTTGACCATCACGCCCCTGGTGAATACGAGATGACCGCCGAGGTAACCGGCCGCGGCCGTGACCGTGAGGCTGGCCGCGCCCAGTGTGCGCGCCGTGCTACGGCGGCCGGCCATCCGGCTGGCCAGGGAGGCACCTTGCAGCCCAAGGGCCACCGTGTTGAGGAGGCCGTGGAAGAGCCCGACGCGGCGGTCCTGATCGTCGCTGACGGTCCAGTCGCTGAGCCCGGTCAAGGCTGTGGCACCAGCGGCGAGGATGCCGGCCGCGCTGAGCATGCCCGCGGCGTCGAGTCCGTGCCGGGGAGGCTGGCCGCGGTCAGTAGCGTCCAGGATCATGGCGCCTGTCCATAGCCCGATGGGCAGGTCACTGAGTGCCGGGTGCAGCGGGTGGCCGACCCATCGGCCGCCATGCAGCAGCTCGAGGACAAGATTGTCCTGGTGCCGTTCGCGGACGGGCCCCAGCACGGCGGTCAGCTGGTCGTTCAGGGTGCGGAGCCAGCCGAGCTGGTTGACCCAGGCCACGAGATCGCTGTGCCAGCTAACCAACCGGGTGCTGGCGAACGAGGTGCCAGCAGCCGGGTCAGCCTGCTGGGCGGCCGCTGGCGGATCGTCGGCCTGGTCGCTGCCTGTTGGCATGAGGTTCCTCCGGGGGAGCCGCCTGTGCTCGATTCTGAAGTGAATCTTCCAGCACTTTGCTCATTCTGTGTGTCTCACCTCGCTGCACATGCCCCGCCCTCGTTAACTGGCCGACGGACCTGACCCCGGCTCGGGTGGTGTCAAGACCAGACTCACTCGCCGACGGGATCGCGGGCTCCGCGCACCGTGATGACCGCCATCCCGAGGATGAACACCAGCCCGCCGCAGATCGCCGCGCCCAGGTCGTGCGGTGTCCGGGCCGGCCAGATCCACGGCGTGGTCAGCGCTGGACCGTGCCATTGCGTGTACAGCCCGTAGACGCCGACCATCAGGTAACCCACCGGGCCGGTCCAGGCCAGGCCGCCGCCGAGCGCGGCAGCGCACAGCAGGCCGATGCCGGTCAGCCCGGCCACGTTGCGTAGCACGTCCAGAGTGCCGCCGGCCAGGTGCGCTCCGGTCCCGGCGGCGGCCAGAGCGCTGACCGCCGCCGCGGTCAGCGCCAGCGCGGTGGCCAGCCGCAGGAACGGCAGCCACCGGCCGGCCACGCGTTCCGGCTCCCCGAGCGGGCTTGCGGTAGTGACAGTGATCGCCGCCGCGGCCCCGGTCTCGAAAACGAGCGGCAGTTGCAGCGCGCCATAGCTGTCCCAGTGCCCGGTGAGGGCGATCCTCAGCCCGAGGGCACAGGCCGCTATCGCGGCCAGGGCCACCGGGACCCGTCGGCTGGCAGCGTGCAGGCGGATCAGGCGTGTTCCGCCGCGCTCTGGCGGGGCCGGCGGCGCCCCGCGGCCGGGTGCCGCGGGCATCTCGCGTGCCGCGCCGGTGGTCATGGCAATTGCGCCAGTGTGATCTGGCCGGCCCGCAGTGCGGTCAGGTGCCGGAGGAGCCACCTGTGCCGGGCCACGGCCGGCAGCGCGGCGAACCGGCGGGCTGCCGCAGCGGCCGGCGAGCCGGGTGCCAGCTCCGGCGCCGGCTGGCCAGGCACGCCAGCCCGCACGGTTGCCTGTCCGGGCCCGCAGCTGGCGGCGCGCCCGCAGCGTGCCCCCTGCGCAGGGGCGGACCCGCGGTTGGCGGTCGGCGGCGGGCCGGGTGGCGCGACCGTCAGCGGCAGGTCGGCCGCCATCATCAGCGCCGCCGCAACCGCATGCTGCGGCTGGGATGCGCCGGGGCCATCGGCGATAACGCTGGCGATGATGCCGGGCCCGGTGCTGGCCCGGGTGTCGCTGGCGAGTTGGCTGGTGGTCATGGTGGGTCCGGGCAGCTGGTCGGCAAGGAGCAGCCGGTACACCGGAGACCGGCCGCCGCTGAGCTGGCCACTGAGGCCGACGCCGACCGAGTTGCCCGGTCCCTGCCGGTAGGTCGCGGCGGCCTGGCTGATCCGGGCCGGGGCGCCGGGCAGGCCGGCTACCTGATCGAGCACCGGGCCGAGGGCCGCCGCCACCGCCGGCAGGTAGCCCGCGTAGGCGGGATTCAGGCAAATCGGTATCGCGGTCCGGCTGCAGACCGGGGAAAAGCGGACTGGCCGGTCATTGGCGGCATCGTGCAGGGCCGGGATGGCGATCATGCCGTGAGCGTCCATCCTGCCGGTACCGGCCAGCGCGACGGCGGTCCCGGCCGTCAGCAGGCCGGCCACGGTGACGGCCGCCGCGACTGCGCGCAGCCTGCGCCCGCCGGAACCCCTGGGCAGCGCCAGGGCGGCCAGCAGTGCGATGGTGAGGCCGGTGAGGAACATCACCTGGGCGATGGACAGGTCGGGGAGGTGAGGGTAGAAGGTCCCCACACCCGGGTCCGCCCCGTCGTCCCAGGGGCCGGTGACCACCGGCGAGATCTGCCAGTACGACTGGCTGCCGTTGATCAGCTGCGTGCTGAGCGCGAGCGCGAAGAACGCGGCGACGGCGGCCATTGGCGCGGTGAACCGGCTGGGGACAAGCGTCCCGGCGGCGAAACCGAGCGCGGACAGCGCCGGCAGGCTCGCCGCGGCGACGGCGGCCGGCCACCACAGCGGCCCGCCCCAGCTCGCCTGGTGCTCGGTGACCCCGTACAGCACGGCCAGGCAGCCGAGGTAGCCCGTCAGTGCCCAGCACGTGGTGGCGGCCCAGGTGGCGAGCTGGCGGATCCAGGCCGGCCGGGCGGTGATCGCCACCAGGTCGGTGGTGTGGCGGCGGGCGTCCCGTGACCCCATCCAGGCTGCCGCGCCGACCACCGGCATGATGAAAGCCAGCAGGGCGCCGCTTTGCAGGTTCGCGGCGCGCAGGTTCCACAACGGCGGCATGGCCATGGTCTTGCGGTAGGTGGTGAACCAGAACAGCGCGGCGGCCACCGGCAGCATCCACAGCATCACGTTGCGGCGCAATTCCAGGCGCAGCAGCCGCGCCGCTGCCAGTCCGGGCCGGTACCTGGCCGGCCGCGGCCGCGAGGTAGCCGGAGCGGGGGCGGCGGTCATGACCGCGCCCCGGTGAGGACTGCGCTGTAGCCGCGCTCCAGCGGGGCGTCGCCGGTGCCGTGTCCCTCGCCCCGGGTGGCCAGGTCACCGGGGGTCCCATGGAAGATGATCTTCCCCTGGTCCATCAGCGCGACCTGAGCGCAGGCGGCGCCAACGTCTTCCACCAGGTGGGTGCTGACCACCACGGTGGCGCGCTGGCCGAGGTCGCGCAGCAGGCCCCGGAACGCCACCCGCTGCTCCGGGTCCAGCCCCGCGGTCGGCTCGTCCAGCAGCAGCAACTCGGGCTCGTTGACGATCGCCTGCGCGATCCCCACCCGGCGCAGCATCCCGCCCGACAGGGTGCGCAGCTTCGCCTTCGCCTTGCCGCCGAGCTCGACCTGTTCGACGGCCGCTGCCACCGCGGCCGGGACCCGCCCCGAGGGCACCTCCTTCAGCAGCGCGAAGTACTCCACGAACTCCGTCACCGTAAAGCCCGGGTAATAGCCCAGGTTCTGCGGCAGGTAGCCGAGCCGGCGCCGGATCTCCCGCCGCGGCCCAGAGGAGCCGGGATCGCGGCCCAGCAGCCGCAGCCGGCCCGAGGTCGGCGGGATCGCCGTGGCCATTATCCGCAGCAGTGAGGTCTTGCCCGCGCCGTTGGGGCCCAGCAGCCCGAACACCCCCGGGCCAGCCCGCAGGTCCACCCCCGTCACCGCCATGGTCCGGCCGAACCGGCGGCTCAGGCCGGTGATCTCGATGTTCATCATCGCCTCCCGGAATGGGGTATGGGGCGCGGCGCCACGCGGATGAGACGGCGCCGTGGTCAAATCTGCCCGGCGGGCCTGGGCTGGGTCGTCACACCGGGGAGCCGGATCTGCGGTCATACCACGCAGGTAGCCCGGGACGGCCTGAGGGCGAACTGATACCCAGGTATGACAACGCTGGCGTGATGAGCCCGGCTGGCCCGGCGACCTACCCTTGAGAGCGTGAAACCGATGCCCGGCACCCCGCTGGCCGCCGGCCGCCCCCGGGGGGCGGCACGCACCGCGGCCAGGTGGGCGTGGCGCGGGCTGGTCCAGGTGCTGACCGGCCCCGACCCGCCCTCCGTATGGCGGTGGCGTTCACCGCAGGAGCGGCGGCTGGCCTACGCCGCGCTCGGGGTGGCGACGCCCGCGCTCTGCGTCGCTAACCTGGCCGGGATCGCGACGCTGGGCCAGCTGCTGCTGGCCGTGCCGGTGGTGGCGCCGCTGCCGCTGGCAGCCCGCTATCCCATGCTGGCCTGGCGGATCGGGTGGCTGGCGCTGCTGCTGGTCCCGCTGGTACCCGCCACCTGGCGGGGAGGCTGGCCGTGGGGCGCGGCGCAGGTGCTCGCGCTGCTGGCGGCGTTCTGCCTGGCCGGTATCCGCCAGCAGCGGCCGGCGCTGTGGTGGATGTGGGCGCTCAGCCTCGTCCCGTGGTGGCTTTGGCTCAGCAAAGAGATACCGAACCTGAACGGCCCAGCGGGCGCCACCGTCGTCTTCACCGCGGTGGTGATCGCGGTGGACAGCATCGGTTCCCGGCTGCGCTCCCAGCGCGCCCTGGCCGCCCAGGCCGAGCGCACCGAGGCTGAGCGGGCGCGGCGGGCGGTGCTGGAGGAGCGCACCCGGATCGCGCGGGAACTGCATGACGTGGTCGCCCATCACATGTCGCTGATCGCGGTCCGGGCCGAGACCGCGCCCTACCGCCTCACCGGCCTGCCCGAGGCGGCCCGGGCCGAGTTCGGCGCGCTGAGCGAGGTGGCGCGCGAGGCGCTGACGGAGATGCGGCGGCTGCTCGGCGTGCTGCGGCACGACGAGCCTGCCGCCCTCGCGCCCCAGCCCCAGCTGGCCGACCTGCCCACGCTCATCGACGCCGCCCGGCGAGCCGGGGTATCGGTCGAGCTGTCAGCACCCCCAGCGCTGGGCGGGGTGCCCTCCGGCGTGGGGGTGTGCGCCTACCGGATCGTGCAGGAATCACTGTCCAACGCCAGTCAGCACGCCCCCGGAGCCGTCGTCACCGTGTCAGTCGGCCATGATGCGGGCGCGGTCCTGCTCCGGGTGGCCAACGGCCCCGGCGGGCCCGCCGGCCCGTCCGGGAGCGAACACGGGACCGGTCACGGGCTCACCGGGATGCGTGAGCGGGTGGCACTGCTCGGCGGTTCGCTGTCGGCCGGCCCGGCTCCCGATGGCGGCTTCGTGGTCTCAGCGGTGCTCCCGGTCGGTGAGACACCGTGACCGCGAACGGCGCGGCGGCCGGCGGTGGGACCACGCGGTGCCTGATCGCCGACGACCAGGCGATGGTGCGAGAGGGCTTCGCCGCGGTGCTCGCCGCCCAGCCAGGCCTGCTGGTGGTCGGCCAGGCCGCCGACGGCGCCGACGCGGTCCGCCAGGCACGGCAGCTGCAGCCCGACGTGGTCCTGATGGACGTCCGCATGCCCGTCATGGACGGGCTGCAAGCCACCCGCCAGATCATCGGCGCCGCGGCCGGCGCGGCCCGGCCGCGGGTGCTGATGCTCACCACTTTCGACCTCGACGACTACGTGTACCAGGCGTTGCGGGCCGGCGCCAGCGGCTTCCTGCTCAAAGACGCCACCGCTGCCGAACTGGTAAACGCGGTCCGCGTGGTGGCCGCCGGCGACGCCCTGCTCGCCCCGTCGGTGACCCGGCGGCTGATCGCCGACTTCGCCCGCCAGCCACACCCGGACCCGCCGTTCCCGCGCAGGCTCGGCGCGCTCACCCAGCGGGAGACCGAGGTGCTGCGGCTGATCGCCCGCGGCCTGTCCAACACCGAGATCAGCGACACCCTGGTCATCGCCGAGCAGACGACCAAAACCCACGTCGGCCGCATCCTGGCCAAGCTCGACCTCCGTGACCGCGCCCAGGCCGTCGTCCTCGCCTACGAAACCGGCCTCGTCACGGCGGGCGGATCAGGCCCGGCCCAGGCAAACCCCGATACCGGGCCCCATCACTAGGCCGGCCGCCACCAGCACACGGTCCCCTGGTCCCGGTGATCTATGGAGACCCGATGGGACAGTCCCCGGCACGTCGGTCCACGGCGGGCGCGGATCCTGCTTGAGGCTCTTGCCTGGCAAACGACGCCGCAGCCCGCCTGGCCTGGCGCAGCTCACCGAATGCGGTTGCCCCCTGGCCGTTCCGGTTGCCGGTCGCGCGCGGCTTCGTCGCCGGGGAGCAGGATGCTGCCGAGGATGCGCCTGGTGCGGCCAGGCGCCGGCGGGTTGGCCAGGCGGGGCTGTCACCCCGGAGGAAGCAGCTGGCCGATGAGGACGTCCGCCAGCCATTGTTCGTACTGGTCGGGGGACCAGCCTCGGTCACCGACCAGCAGCAGGTAGACCTCGGGGGACATGAGTGCGTGGATGATGTCCGCGGCGTCACGCTCGCGCAGCTCCGGCCGCAGGGCGCCGGCGCGGGCCAGGGAACGTGCGATCTGTTCCTGGCCCTGGTCCCTTTGCCGCTTCTGGTTGGCGAGCAGCGCGGCCGCGTCAGGATCGGAGCCCGCCGCGCTGACCAGGATCCGGTAAACGGGCTCGGCCCTGGACATGATGCCGCGGGTGATGCCGGCGAAGCCCGATAGCTGGTTCCTGGGGTCTCCGTCAGCAAGAAGCGTCCGGGCGTGGGGCCGGTCCTCCACCGCGGCGGCCTCGTCGTCACCAGCTATTGAGACGTCGAGCAGGGCCTTGAGGATCCCGAGTTTCGAGGAGAACAGCCGGTACACCGTCGCAGGCGGGACATCGGACTCCCCGCTGATGGCCTCGATCGTCGTTGCCGCGTAACCGCGCTCGGGGAACAAGGTCCGGGCCGCCTGGATGACCGCGGCGCGGGCCAGGCGGGTCCGTGCCTGACCGCCGTTGCCGTCACGGGGCGTTCGTCCCTTGAAACCGGTAGCCATACCTGTGAGACTACTACTCTCAAATTGAGAGTGCTACTCTTAATTTGAGAGTGTCACAGTCACATTGAGGAGGCGCGCCAATGGTGATCGCCCAGACCCCGACCAGCGCGAACGCCGCCCGGCCTGCCGAGACTGGGCTCGGCGGCCTCGCCGCCTGGTGCTACGACCACCGACGCCGCGTGCTGGCCGGCTGGCTGCTGGCCGCGGTGGCCATCATCGGCCTCGCGCAGTGGGCAGGGAGCCGGCTGGACAACAACTTCGCCCTGGCCAGCTCGCCTTCGCAGCGGGCCCAGAACCTGCTGGCGAGCCGGTTCCCGTCCCAGGAAGGCGACAGCGCAGACGTGGTCCTGCGCTCGCCGAGTCCGCTCGACAGCCCCGCCAACGCCGCGGCCATCAACCGGCTGGTGAGGTCCCTGCAACCGCTGGCACACGTCTCCGGCGTTCAAAGCCCGCTCGCCCCTGGCGCCAGCCAGCAGCTGTCACCCAACCGCCGGACCGGTTTCGTGGTGGTCCAGTTCGACGCCGCGGCCGCGGGCCTGCCCGCGAGCGCCGTCCAGCGGGTCATCGGCACCGCGCGCAGCCTCGCCCGTCCGGGCCTGCAGGTGGCGGTCGGGGGCGCACCGGTCGAGCAGGTCGTCTCGGCCGCTCCCGGGCCGGCTGAGATGATCGGGCTGCTGGCCGCCATCGTGGTCATGCTGCTCGCCTTCGGGTCGGTGGTGGCCATGGGCCTGCCGATCCTCACCGCGCTCGTGGGGGTGGGCATGGGCGCCGGGATCCTCGTGGGGCTCAGCCACCTGATCACCGTGCCCACCTTCGGCCCGGACATGATGATCATGATCGGCCTCGGCGTAGGCATCGACTACGCCCTGTTCGTCGTCACCCGCTACCGCCAGGGACTGGTCGAGCAGCGACCGCCCCGGGACGCCACCATCGTGGCCCTGTCCACGGCCGGGCGCGCCGTGCTCTTCGCCGGGGCCACGGTCGTCATCGCCCTGCTCGGGTTGTTCGCGGTGGGCCTGCCGTTCATGGATGGCCTCGCGGCTGCGACGATCGTCGCGGTCGCCCTGGTCCTGGTGGCCGCGCTCACCCTGTTGCCTGCGATCTTCGGCTTCGCCGGGACGGCCATCGACAGGCTGCACATCCCCGGCCTGCTCGTCAGGCCCGGCGCCACCGCGAGCCGGGGGTTCTGGAGCCGCTGGAGCGTAACGGTGCAGCGGCGGCCATGGATCTGCGCGGGCTCAGCGCTGGCAGTGCTGGTGGTGCTGGCGCTGCCGCTTTTCTCGATGCGCCTGGCGTTCAGCGACGCCGGCAACGACCCGGCCTCCCTCACCACCCGGCAGGCCTACGACCTGCTGGCAGAGGGCTTCGGCCCCGGGTTCAACGGGCCCCTCGTCGTCGCCGCCGACCTGCGTGGCCCGCACGCGCAAGCCAGCATCGCCCAGCTCGACGCACACCTCAGCCACCTGCCGGGCGTGGCCTCGGCCAGCCCGCCCGTCATCAACGCCGCCCGTGACGCCGCGGTCATCGTCGTCTATCCCACCACCGCGCCGCAGTCCGCCCAGACCGCTTCACTCGTCCAACGGCTGCGCGACCAGGTCATCCCACAAATCACCGCCGGCCGCGGGATCACCGCCTTCGTCGGGGGACAGACCGCCGCCGGAGCCGACACCTCGGCCTACCTGTCCGGCCGGCTGCCATGGGTGATCGGAATGGTGGTCTTGCTGGCGTTCCTTCTCCTGGTGGTGGTGTTCCGGTCCATCGCCATCCCGGTCAAGGCGGCCGCCATGAACCTGCTCTCGATCGGCGCGGCCTACGGCGTCGTCGTCGCCGTCTACCAGTGGGGATGGCTCGCCAGCGTCTTCGGGGTCAGCCGCCCAGGGCCGCTGGACCCCTGGATCCCGCTCATGATGTTCACCATCGTGTTCGGCCTGTCGATGGACTACGAAGTCTTCCTCCTCTCCCGCATGCGCGAGGAATGGATCCGAAGCGGCGACAACTCCAAAGCGGTGACCAGGGGACTCGCCACCACCGCACGGGTCATCACAGCCGCCGCCGCCATCATGGTCTGCCTATTCAGCTCATTCGTCATCGGCGATCCGATGCGGATCCTCAGCGTGTTTGGTCTGGGCCTGGCGGTCGCCGTCCTCGTCGACGCCACCGTGGTCCGCATGGTGCTCGTGCCCGCCGTCATGCAGCTCCTTGGGTCCGCCAACTGGTGGCTGCCCCGCTGGATCGGGCGGCTGGTCCCCAACGTCGCCATCGAGCCGGACGGGGATCACCTGAACGAAGGGCATTTCCACCGGCCCCTGCCCTACGGGGGAGTCGCGCGGCCGGCCGGGCCGGCGGCGCGTCACGAGGTCGAAGGTCGCTTATCGATCGCCAGCGAAAGAGGAGCCACATGGCCCGCATCCAAGGAGTCTCCTCCGCCCAGGCGGGGCTGTACGTGAAGATCGCCTACCGCTTCCGCTAACACACCACATCGCACTGGAGAACATGCGCGGCCGCTTCAACCTGGCGCTCGGCATCGGCCCGGCCGGCTTTAGCGACGGCATGGCATGCGCCGTCCCGGCGGTCCCTCCGTGAGCGGCCCACCGCGATTCCGGCCGGTATACCGATCACTGCCCGAGCGCCACCCACACGGTGGCGTGGGTGTACTTGTCCCAGGTCAGATCTTGAGCAATCCCGATGATGACGTGCGCGGCAGGTCGGCGGGCTGGCGGCTGGGGGAGGCCGCCGTCAGGGCGGTCCAGGTCATGAGGGCGAGCACGGTGATCGCCTCGATCGCCAGGGACTGGGTGACGTATGACGCTGAGATGGATTCCCGGAAGCCGAACAGGCCCACGGTGAGGCTGATGAGCAGGGCGCCGAGCGTGGAGGCGGTGTAGCCGGCGGCAAGCAGCCCGGCCAGCGGCCGTGGCCACACCAGCAATACGGCGGCGAAGGCGAACCCGGCCACCGCGTCGAGCAGGAACAGCGGACCGTCGGTGGCGATCTGGCGGTATCCCTCCTGCCATAGGTGGAGGTGGATGTATCCGATCCAGGCCAGCAGCGCCACGCAGCCCAGGCGCAGCAGCCATGCGGCGGCCCGGCGGCCGCCCCGGGCTGGTGCTTCGGGACGGCGCGGGGATGCGAGCCGGCGCAGCCGGACCGAGATTGGTTCAGTCATGATGGTGTCCTTCCATATCAGTGCACGAGGTAGGCGGCGACCGCCCGCAGGAGAACCGGGCGCGCCTGGGCCCACCTAGCGGCCGGAGAGGTCGCGATGATGACGCTGGCGCTGGTTCGGCCCTGGACCAGGCAGGCGATCTCCTGATAGTGGTTTCCGCCGATCCGCGTGATGTAGTCGTCGATGACGCATGAGCCGGTGCCGCCGCGGAACCTGACGTCTTCGGCGGCCGCATCCTCGTGGGCTGAGGCCGCGTCGTCGGAGCGCAGCCGGCTGAGCCGGAACGCCGCCCAGTGCGCCAGGCGCTCTGGGCCTTGCCTGGGGGTGGCATTGAGGTAGAGCTGGAAGCTGGCGCCCCGACCGACCCGGGCGGCGGACACCGCGTCCTTGTCACCGGCGATCGGGCGCAACGACGGCGGGTAGGACAGCACGGCGGTCCCGTTGGGCAGCGTGACGTGCCGCCATCCGGTCGGCGCCGCCGCCGGGACCAGCTGGTGAAACGCCTGCCCTGACGAGCGCCCGGGCAGCACGGACACGGCGGCTGTGATGCCGATGGCGGCTATCGCGACGAGCGCTGCCAGTGCCAGGATGCCGCGCCGGCCGGGGCGGGTCACCGAGCTTTCGCCGTCGTCGGGCCGGGCCACTGGCCCCGTGCCGGAAGCGGATCCGTTGCCGGGGCCGTGGCGCACGGCAGCCGGCGGCTAGATGTTGCCGTCGCCATCGCTGGGGCCGCCGTTGTTGTCGGCATCCTGGTCACCGCCGTTGCCCTGCGGGATCGGGTTGGCGGTCGGCGCGGGCGGCGTGGTGGCCACGCTGTGCCCCGGCCCGGAACGGTGGTGCTGGTGCGCCGAAGCGGCTGGCTTCGGTGCGTCGTGCTGTGCTGCCACAGCGTTGCCGCAGCCTGCGGCCAGCGCCGCCAGCAGCGCGAGCCCAGCCAGTGGCCGGATGAGAGTGAACGACATGGCTTGCCTTTCCCTACTGAGATCGCACCTTCAGTTAGGTGGATCGCAAGCCATCGTGCGCGAATGAGGCACTCCGCCACATCTGGCAACCGGCCAGATCCCGTCCGCACATTCCTATACGCCGGCCTATACCTCGACGCCCGGTGGCTAAATCGCCTATAGAGACGTCCATAGGTCCAGGGGAGGGCTCAGCCGCGCAGGCCCAGTTCGTGGGCGATAGTGGCGGCCTGGACGCGGCCGGTCACCCCGAGCTTGCGCAGGATGTTCGAGACGTGGACGGCCGCGGTGCCGGTGCTGATGAACAGTCGCTGCCCGATCTCCCGGTTGGTGAGGCCTTCTCCGATCAGGCGCAGCACCTCCACCTCGCGTTCGGTGAGCCCATACCGGGCGCCTGCTTCGGCGGCAGAGCCTCCGGGCCGCAGCTGCTCCGCCGCCTGCCGCGCCAGCTCGACAGCGGCATCCAGGGATACGGTCAGGCCTTCATCCCAGTGCTGCGCAAACCCAGCAGCCCCGAGCACGGCCTGCGCGCTGGCCAGCGCGGCGTCGTGCGCGGGGCGCTCGGCCGGGGGAACCGGGGCCGTCAGGGCCTGGCGCAGCCGGTGGCTGGCTGCAAGCAGGCGCGCGGCGTCGGCCGGTGCGGAGCTGACGCATCGCCCGGCGACCGTTTCCAGCACGCTGGCGGCGCGCCAGCGATCGCCGAGCTGAACATGGATCGTCAGGCTGTCCGCCAGCATCGTGGCCGCTTCGGGGGCGCTGCCGCCGGCGATCACGCCCAGTTCGTGCAGCGCCCACGCCACGCCTTCCAGATAACCGATCTCCCGCGCGAGCTCAAGCGCCCGGCGCAGCCGCACCGAAGCACGCTCATCATTGCCCGCGTAATGGGCAGCCACTCCGAGGTTGACCAGCGCGGCAGCGGCCTCCTGGCGGCGGCCAGCGGCTTCGAAATATGCCAGCGCCCGGCCGCACCGCAGTTCCGTCTCGCTTGTGTTGCCTTCCAGCCAGGCCACGAACCCCAGGTAGTCCTCGGAGGCGGCGACTCCGGCGGCATCGCCCAGTTCGGACCATACGGCCAGGCTCTGCTGGTGCAGCCGTCGGGCCTGCGCGTACTGGCCTTGCTCGCGGGCGATCGAGCCGAGGCGCTGCAGCGTGGTGGCGGTCCCGACCAGGTGGCCCTGCCGCTCGTACAGGGCCTGCGCCTGGCGGAGCCGTTCTGCCGCCGCCTGGTAGTCGCATTGCAAGAAGGTCAGCACGCCCGCGCCGGTCAGCACGTCCGCCCGGACGCCGTCGCTCATCTGCCCGGCCACCAGGGTCGCTTGCTCGAGCCAGCAGCGGGCCTCCTGATAGCTGCCACGGCGGTACCAATAGGGCCACAACATCGCAGCCAGCCGGCCGCCCGCCTCCGGATCGGCAGGCAGCTGCCGTGCCAGCGCCGCGCTCAGGTTGTCGTGTTCCATCGCCAGGCGCTCCAGCCAGCGGGACTGGTCGGCGCCATCCAGCCCTGCCCGCGCCTGCTCGGCCAGATCGAGGTAGAACTCGCCGTGGGCGCGCTGCACCGCGGCGAGTTCCCCGGATTCCTCCAGCCTCGCCCGGGCGTACTGCTGCACGGTGTTCAGCAGCCGGTACCGGTGCTCCAGCCCCCGGCCGGCCACGTGGACCAGGGACTTGTCCACCAGGGCCGCGAGGAGTTCCACCACGTTCTTCCGCTCGACCTCCGCCCCCGAGGCGACCGGCTCGGCGGCAAGAAGTGAGAAACTGCCCTGGAAGACCGACAGCCGGCGGAACAGGGCCTGCTCCTCCCGGCTGAGCAGCCGGTAACTCCAGTCCAACGTCGCATCCAGGGTCTGGTGCCTGGCCGGTGCCGTGCGGCCTGGGTGGCGCAGCACCTGCTGCCCTTCGGCCAGCCTGGCCACGATCTCGGCCAGGCCGAGCGAACTCGCCCGGGCGGCGGCCAGTTCCAGCGCCAGTGGCAGCCCATCGAGCAGGCGGCACAGTTGCGCCGCTGCCCGAAGGTCGGGAGTATCCAGCCGGAAACCGGGCGACATCGCTTCCGCCCTTTCGGCGAACAACGCCAGCGCACCGCTGCTCTCCTGCGCCGTCCGCGCGCCAGGGACATCCAGCCCGCTCAGCCGGAACACCCGCTCGCCACTGGCGCCGATGGGTTCCCGTGAGGTCGCGAGAATGGTCAGCGACGGACAGCACCGCAACAGCCGTTCGGCCAGGTCTGCGCACTGCTCCACCACATGCTCACAGTTGTCCAGCACCAGCAGCACCTTGTGCGGAGCCAGATGCCGGCAGACAGCAGCCACGGCATCGTCGCCGGGGGACTCCGGCACGCCGACGGCGGTGCCCACCATGGCGGGCAGGAGCCTGGGATCCACCAGCGTCTCCAGGCCGGCCCAGCGGACGCCGCCGGTGAACTGGGGCCGGCACCGCTCGGCCACCGTCAGTGCCAGCCGGGTTTTCCCGCACCCGCCGGTGCCGACGATCGTCAGCAGCCTGGCACTAGGGATCAGCGTGGCCAGTGCGTCCAGTTCCGCCTGCCGGCCTACCAGGCTGCTCAGCGCGACCGGCAGGCTTCCGGCACCGTCCCAGCTCACGCCCCCCCGGCCCAAATGTATCCACCCCAAGCACTCAGCCCGGCGCGGACCGCAGGACGATCGCCACCGGGTACACCGCTATAGCCGCCGTCGGCGGAACTAGTCAGTTGACATATGTGCCCATTCTGGCTGTTAGCCCAGGATCGTGCCATGACCGATCCTTGCGCGCGAGACCCAGACGGCCTCGACGCACTGCGCGACTGGGCTTGGGAGAGAGGCCGTACCGACATCGTGCTTGACCTCGACCTGCACGCCAGCGCCTGGGCCTTCCACGACAACCCGAGCCGGCCCAACCTGGTCAGGCTGTCCGCGATCCTTCCCAGGGATCATCTCGGCGGCGACCTGGCTACCACCCTGCGCCGGGTGGGGGTCGCCGGCTGCCAGGCCGATGACCTTGGCTGTCTCCAGAAGGCCCTCCAGGCCTGGTGCCCCGAACTCTGCGCGCGCGTCACCGCCGACCTGCAGGAAATGGCCGCTGACCGCACCCCCAGATGAGCTCGGGTCAGCGGCATCGATCCCGGCCCCCGCCGGCTCGCCGAGCGATTCGCGCCACCTTCGCCAGCCGCCCGCAGGGCACGCTCACGTCAAGGGCACTCGCCGCGGCCTTGGGTGAGGACGTCGTAGCTGTGGATCCAGGTCAGGCGTTCCGGCAGGTGGGCCAGGTCGGCGTCGCGGCGCTGGGCGGCGGGCCCGTCCGGCAGGTGCAGCGCCGCCGATGTCGCCCACGACGCGGCCTGTACCTGCCGGGTGCGTACCCGGCGCCGGTCTTCGTACCGGGGCAGCGCCGCCATGACGTCGTCTGCGCCGTCCAGCTCGGCGGCCAGGACGACGGCGTCCTCGATCGTCTGGTTCGCTCCTTGCCCCTGGTGCGGGAGCATCGCATGCGCGGCATCGCCGATGAGCACCACTGGCCCGCGGCTCCAGCGCCGCAGCGGCGGCAGGGCAAACAACCCCCAGCGCGGCGACTGCGGCACGGCGCCGATCATCTCGATGACGGCTGGGTGCCAGCCGGTGAACGCCTCCAGGTGCGCGCCGGGCGCGGCGTCTTCCATCCAGGCCGGTGCCGTCCACCGCTCGGGTCCCTCGACGACCGCCAGGAAATTGATCAGGCTGCCGCCCGCGATGGGGTAGTGCAGCAGGTGCGCGCCGGGGCCCATCCAAAACTGCAGGGCGCCAGGGGCGGGCAGCCGCGGCAGCCGCCCGACCGGGACCAGGCCGCGGAACCCCGAGGTCGAGGAGTAGACCGGCTCGTCGCTGCCAGTGATCCAGCGGCGCACGCGGGAGTGCGCGCCATCGGCTCCCACCACCAGGTCGGCGTCGAACACCGCGCCCGACGCGCAGCTTACCCGGATGCTGCCGCCGCGCTCCTCGAGCGTTTCCACGCGGCAGCCCAGGTGCAGGTGCGCGGCCCCCCACGCGTCGCCGAGCAGCTGCTGCAACGCGATCCGGTGCAAGCCGTACCAGGGTGCGCCAAAGGCGTGCCGGTACCACCCGCCCACCGGGTGGGCCGAGATCTGGTGCCCGTCACGCCCGTCGCGATGGATGATCTCGGTCGGCTCGGTCGATGCCTGCGCGAGGCCCTCGCCCAGCCCAAGGTGCTGCAGCACCCGCGTGGCGTTCGCTGCCAGCCCGACAGCGGCGCCGACCTCACGCAACTCGGGGGCCTGCTCCAAGACCTCGGCGACGACGCCGCAGCGCCGCATCAGCAGCGCCAGCGTGAGTCCGCCCACCCCCGCTCCGACAATCACGATCCGCGTGGCAGGTGACGACATCAGGCCCCCTTCCCGGCCACGGCGAGCAGATGCTTTCATGCTCGGACCGACCCGGCCCTGTGACGATCCACCGTGCCCCAGACGAATGTTCGTCGAAGGCACAATCCTAGGCGTCGCACGAGTGCCGCCAACCGGGACAGACTAAGGCCAGGGAGGCATCACGCACGATGAGCGAAACCCCAGCGCCGCTACCACGAGGGCGGCTCGCGCAGGTGATCGAGACCCGGGGCGGCCTGGCCCCGCCCGAGGCTCCGTTCGTGATCGAGCACCGCGAAGCGCTGTACTACATGCTGTGCGAGGCCGCCGAGCTCGAGCACGGAATCATGTGCCAGTACCTGTTCGCCGCGTTCTCGCTCAAGCAGTCCGCCGACGAGGGGCTGACCGCTGAGGAAGCGGCTAGAGTCCAGAGCTGGCACAAAACGATCTCGCACATCGCCACCCAGGAGATGCTGCACCTGTCGCTGGTGCAGAACCTGCTGTCCGCCATCGGCGGCGCCCCTCACCTGTCCCGGCCGAACTTCCCGCACCCCGCCCGCCACTACCCGGCCGGCGTGCACCTGGCGTTGCGGCCGTTCGGGGAGCAGGCGCTGCGGCACTTCATGTTCCTGGAGCGCCCGGAGGGCATGGCCCTCGACGACGCGGACGGGATGGTTGCCTTCAGCCGGGCGGCGCCGGTCATGCACGCGGGCGATATCGTGCCTCGCGGCCAGGACTTCGCTACCGTCGGTCACCTGTACCGGTCGATCGAGGCCGGCATCGTGCGCCTGGCCGATAAGTTCGGCGAGCAATGGCTGTTCTGCGGGCCGCCGCGCGCCCAGGCCACCCGGCAGTACTTCGGCTGGCCGGAGCTGATCGCGGTGACCGACGTGGCCTCCGCGCAGCGGGCGATCGGCGAGATCCTGGAGCAGGGGGAGGGGCCGCGGGGGCACTGGCGGGACGCCCACTTCGGCCAGTTCGTGCAGATCCTCGACGAGTACGACTCCCTGCGCGCGGCCAACCTGGCTTTCGACCCCGCCCGCCCCGCGGTGGCGGTCAACGTCAGGCCCGCCGAGCGCGAGGTGGATACCCCGCTGGTCACCGACCCGCTGACCGCGCGGGTCATGGACCTGTTCAACGTGTGCTACGAGACCCTGCTGGTGGCGCTGCAGCGCTTCTTCGCGCACACCGAGGAGACGGACGCCCAGCTCAAGGCGCTGGCCGACGCGTCGGTCAACCTGATGTTCCAGGCGGTCAAGCCGCTGGGCGAGCTGATCAGCACGCTGCCCGCGGGACCCGAGTACCCCGGCAAGACGGCCGGTGCCAGCTTTGAGCTGTTCTACGAGTCCGACTGCCTGCTGCCGCACCGGGACGCCGCCTGGCTCCTGCTCACCGAACGCATCTTGCAGGCCGCCACGTTCTGCGGTCAGACCCTGTCCGGCGCGCCGGGCCCAGTGGCCGACCGCCTCCGCGTCGTCCGTGACGGATTGGACGAGATCGCGCGGTTCCTCGCCGCGCACATGCCCGCCGTCGCCGGCCGCCCCCGGCCCGCGTGGGACTGGGGCCCGCCCGGCCCGCCCGCCGAGACGCCCGCACAGGCCCAGTCCAGCCCGGTCGGCGACCAGCCCCCGGTCACGCTGCCCGGACCCGGCGAGACGGTGAGCTTCGAGGCGAACATCAAGCCGCTGTTCCGCGAACACGACCGCACGTCCATGGCGTTCGCGTTCGACCTCGCGTCCCACGCCGACGTCCAGGCGCACGCCGCAGGCATCCTGGACCGCCTCCGCAACGGCACCATGCCCTGCGACGGCGCCTGGCCAGCCGAGAAAATCGAGGTGTTCCAGCGCTGGACCGAATCCGGCTTCCGGCCCTAAGCGCCGCTATCGCCCAGGTCCTGGTCCCACCGGTGGCCCGAGCGCATCCAGCAGCTCGTTACGTTCTGCGCTATCGGGTGAGTACGTGGTCCAGTACGCGGGCACCTGCCCAGGTCAGGCGCACAGCGCGGCGCGCACCAGATCCGCGAATTCCTCATCGGGGATCCGCGCCGCGTCCTGCGGCCTGAGCTTGATGGTCCCCTTCCCGGCTGCCAGCTCGGGATGACGCCCGGAGAAGCCACCGTCACGGCGGGGCGATACATACAGCGACAGCCCATGCGCCCGCACCGCGACATTCAGACGGCGGCGCCCGACCCGGTACGTCGGCATCCCGTACGACAGCACCACCTCAGCGTCGGGGCAGGTACCGACGACCAGCCGGTGCAGGCGGTCAAACACCGGCCGGTACTCGCCGGCGATCTCGTCGCGGTATTGGCGCACAGCCTCATCCATGACGCCAGTCTCGCCGGTCCCGGCCTGCACGCTCAAACTCGCCCTCCGCGGTTCGGCCGCGTCGAGCTTGGGTCAAGATCTCTTGGTGGCGGCTTCATACTGTTCAGCGACGCTGGCGGGGATGCGCCCGCGTTCGCTGACCCCGATGCCATGGTCTTTGGCCCACGTCCGGATGTCGGCGCTGCGCTCCCGGCTCGACGCGGTACGCCCCGGGCGGTGACGCGGTCCGCGCCCCGTCTTGCGGGCATGGTCGATGAACGGTGCGAGCTTGCCGCGGAACGCCGTGGCGTTGCTGGTGCTCAGGTCGATCTCATACTCGGTACCGCCGACGGCGAACCGTACCGTCTCATCCGCCGGTCCGCCATCGAGATCGTCTGCGAGCGCGACGGTTACCTTCTGAGCCATCCCCGCCTCCTTAACTGCGATCGGCTCTTCGCACCGTACAAGATCAACTGTCCTGAGCCGGCAACCGCACCGCCGCCAGGCTTCCCGCCGTCAGGATTGCGGGGCACCGTTGAAGTGTCTTGCATCATGGTTCCTTCCGCGAGCCGCTTGTCCTGCGGCCCATCGTCAGGCCATGTCACTGACACAGCTGGTGGGACACGCCCTCGGGCGCGGCCGACGGTGGTGCTGGCTTCCCGGGGGTCGGTGGTGGGACCCTTCCTGCTGGCTGGTGGAATCGGGCGCACAATGACGGGCATGAGGGCAAGCCTGGCCTGCGGCCTGTGGGGCTGATACCTGGTGGCGGCGGCGTTGTACTGGTGGCGGGCGACGCGGCAGCGCTCGTGGCGCGCGGTGGAGGTGGTTGCGCTGGTCGGCGGGCTGCTCGGCACGGTGGCGCTGGGCGCGCTGGCAGGCGCCCGCCGGACCGCGTCCGCTTACGGCCGCTATCCGGCGTCGGTCAAGGCCAGCGACGTGTTTGTCGATATACCGGCCCGTATCTGGCCGCGGTACCCAAGATCGCTGCCCTGCCGGGCGTCAGCGAAAGCGCCGCCTGGGTGGGGCTGGCGGGTTTTCCGGTTATCCGCGGCCGGGTGGATGACTCGTTTCTAGGCGGCAACCTGGTGGGCAGTTACAACGGCGATTTCTTCGGGCAGGACCGGATGACCGTCGTGTCGGGCAGGTTCCCCCGGCTGGATTCGGCCAGCGAGATCGCGCTCAGCTCCGCGATGGCCCAGCGGTTCGGCGTGGGCGTGGGCGGAAGGGTGACCTGGCAGTTCGACAGGCTGCTGCCGTCGGGCCGGGTATCGGCGGCCGGGCGGTCCACGTTTGTGGTGACCGCGATCGTGGACATCGCGCCCGTGCTGACCGGCCAGTACGACGACATCGCGACGGCGGTGCTGCCTCCGGCTGCCACGGCGCGGTATCTGAACGGCGAATTCCAGTACGTGTGGGTCGGCCTGCGGCTCAGGGCGGGAACAGCCGGAATCGCAGCCCTGCAGTCCGGGATAGACGGCCTGGAGCTGAGGCTGGAGCGTACCCTGCATGCCCCCGACGTGGTCTTGAGCATCCGCCGGATGGACATCGTGCACAACGAGGCCCAGCAGGCGATCAGGCCGCAGGCCGTCGCGCTGGCGGTATTCGGTGGCCTGGCCGCGCTGGCCATGCTGGTCCTTGTCGGCCAGGGCCTGGCGCAGCTGCTGTCCCGATCCACGGCGGAAACAGCCGTCCTGCTGGCCTTGGGTGCCACCCGCGGCCAGGCCGCGCTGGCAGCCAGCCTCGAGGGCGCCATAACCGTGACCGCCGGAGTAGCCCTGGCGGTCGGCGGCGCATACGCTGTCTCGCCGCTGGCTCCGGTCGGGCCGCTGCACCGGTTCGACCCCTCCCGCGGCGCTGACGCGGACCCGCTGGTGCTCGCAGGCGGTGGCGCGGTCCTGGCCCTGATCCTGCTGGCTCTGCTGGCGGTGCTGGCCTGGCGGGCGGTCCGCCCGGCCGGGCGCGCGCCTGCCCGCCGGCCATCAGCGATCGCCGCCGCCTCGGCCGGGCTGCCGGTCCCAGCGGTGGTGGGGGTACGCCAGGCGCTTGAGCGTGGACCGGGGCAGCGGCCGGCCTGGGCCGTCTTGGCCGGGTCGGTCGCGGCGGTGACCGCCGTGGTCATGGCCACCGTGTTCGGCGCCAGCCTGGACGGCTTGGTGCACCATCCGGCCCGGTACGGCTGGAACTGGGATCTGCTGATCGAGGCCGCGGGCGGTTACGGCACCTGGCAGCCGCCGGTGATGGACCGGCTGGTCGGCGGCCAGCCAGGGGTCACCGCATGGTCGCAGTTCGGATTCAGCCAGGTCGCCATCGACGGGCAGGAGGTCCCTGTCATGGGGCTGCAACGCGAACGGCCGCCGGCCCGGAGACGACGGCGGGGAAGCTGCACTCGGAGAGCGTGCCCACCTGCTTGGCCGCGGGGAGCGACCCGGGGAAGGTCGTGACCCCGATCACCGCGTAGAGGGCAAGCCAGCACGAGAAACGCCAGTGCAGCGCCCTCGCTGCCGCGCCGGACCGATCCTGTCGTCCGTACCTGGCTGCTTGGCTGGGCCTGCTGACACAAGGCGTACGCCACGACCCACCACCTGCCAATCTTGGCGGTACCACGCCAGACTGAGGAGCGGACCCGGGGCGCTCAAGCGTTAGGTTCCGGCTCAGACGTGGCCGGTTCGGCGGGCAGCGGGATCCAGGCTCGCAGCACGGTGCCACCAGCGACTGGGCTGCTGACCTCAATGGCTCCCTTGAGCGCGCCGATGCGGTCACGCAGGCCGGCCAGGCCGCTGGTGTCCGGCCGGGAGTCAGCACCGCCGATCCCGTCATCGCGGACCTCGACCGTGCACTGGTCGCCCTCGCACGCCACCCGAACCCAGGCGGAGCTGGCGCGAGCGTGCTTGACAACGTTGGTAAGTGCTTCGGAGCAGAAGAAGTAGATGCTCGCCTCGATTGGCACTGGGAGCCTGAGGCCGGGCACGTCGAGTTCGACGGGCATGGGGAGTCTGGCGGCGAGGGCGTCGAGGGCGGCGGCGAGCCCGCGATGGGTCAAGATCGCCGGGTGGATGCCCGCAGCGACCTCGCGGAGCCCGTCGATGCCGGCCCGGGCTTCGCCGAGCGCGCGGTTGACGAGCTCCTGTGCCCGCTGCGGCGCCGATGACCAGTTCTGCTGCGCGAGCTGGAGGTTGATGACGGTGTTCACGAACTGCTGCTGGGCGCCGTCGTGCAGATCGCGGGTGACCCGCTGCCGCGCCGCGTCGGACGCGGCGACGATGCGCGCCCGCGAGGCGATCAGTTCCGCCCGGGCCATCGCATTCGAAACGGCGGTGCCGACCAGCTCGGCAAAGCTCGCGAGGCGCCACTCGGCGCCCGGCGGCAGCGGCTCGGGGCTGTCCGTTCCGGCGATGAGGGTGCCCCAGACGCCGCCATCCACGATGACCGGCGCACCCACCTCGGATCTGATGCCGAGCTCGCGCAGCCGGGCGGCCAGCGGGCCAGTCTGGCGTTCGTAGCTGTCCACCCGGGCTGGTGCCTGGGTCTGCTTGATGAGGGCGTCAATCGGCTGTCCGTCCAGCGGCAAGCTGGTGCCGGGAGGGACGTGGGTTCCGCGTTGGCTCCAGCCAGCCAGCGTCAAGATGCTCCCGCCGGGGGTGAACCGGGCCAGGTTGACGCTTGCCGCGTCGATGAGACGGCCAGTCGCCACGCAGACCGCGTCGTACACGGCGCCCGGCTCGGCTCCCTGGGCGACCAGCGTGGCCACCTCCCGCAGCGCGGCCTGCTCGTCTGCGAGCTGCTGCAGCTCCTGGCGTGCCTGGGTGTTGGCGATCGCGGTCGCGACCAGCTCGGTGAAGCTGGCGAGCCGGCCCTCGGTGCTCGCGGGCTGCGGGGTAGCCGCGGTGGACAGCGCCATCATCGTGCCCCATGGCCGGCCGTTGGCGATGATCGGCACGGCGACCGCCGACCGGATCCCCGCCTCGCGGGCGAGCTTCGCAGCGATCTCCCCGGGAACGTGCGCATACTCGACCCTGGCAGAACGGCCGGAACGGTACACGATCCCGGCCGCGCCGTGTTCGTCCAGCCGCCACGAGGTGCCGACCGGGTGCGGGTTCTGGCGCCCCCACACACCAACATGAGTCGCCATCCCGTCCGTTTCGAACCGGACGATGCTGATGAGCGGCACGTCGAGGCAGCCTGCTACCTCCCTGGCGACGACGGCGAACACCTCCGCCTGGGGCGCACCACGGGCGACCAGAGTCGCGATCCGCCGGAGAGCGGCCTCGAGCCTGCTGCCCGCCGCCATGGCACGGTACCGGGTCGTGAGGTTGACCAGCACGCTCACCGTCATCGCCACGGCCACGAACACGGCCAGCGATATCAGGTCATCGGCCCCGCTGATGCGCAATGTGTGCAGCGGCGCGACGAAGAACCAGTTCACCAGCAGCGACGAGGCGATTCGCTGCGGTAACCCCCGGCACCGCTCCGCCGATCACGGCGACGATCAGCACCACGAGGACGTAGAGCAGCAGAGTGCTTCCCAGCGAAAGGGGGCTGCCCGTCGTGGTGAGCACCGCCGTCAGCAAGGGCAGGCTGACGGCGGCAAGCAACAGGCCAGAAAGCCACCGAGCACGTCGCAGACCACCGGCCAGCCCCAACAGGTGGCGCGGGCCGCCGGCAAGTCGCTGCGGGGGCGACGCCTGATGCGTCACAGGCACACGCTACACCCGTGCCAAGCCCGTTCCCATAGGTCAACGGCGCACACCTCGAACCCGCTAGTCGCCAGCGGCTCCAGGGGCTCCTCAAGGAGATGGCGTGTACCCCCAGCCTGTTGATGCCGTCGATTGGCCGGGACTTCTCAGTGACCGAAGCTCCGTGGGGAATCCGCGGAGACGTCCTGTGGCCAGCCGAGTTCCGGGGGGGTGTCCCCATGTTCTTTGTCAAGCTCGTTGGGCGCTTGGCTTGGTCCGGGTCAGGCGGCGTTGGCCAGGCTGGTGGCAGGGCGGGCTGGCTGGCTGGTAGGGCTGGCCGGTGCGGAGCATGGCGAGGATGACGTCGCAGCGGCGGCGGGCCAGGCAGATGAGGGCGGCGTTGTGGCGTTTGCCTTCGGCGCGTTTGCGGTCGTAGAAGGTCTTGGACGCCGGGTCGCGCAGGGAGGCGAACGCGGCGAGGAACATGGCGTTTTTGAGCCGGTGGTTGCCGCGCCGGCTGCGGGTTTCGGCGGCCAGGGACGTGCCGGACTGGCGGGAGACGGGGGCCAGGCCGGCGTAAGCGGCGAGCTTGCTGCCGTTGGTGAAGGCGGAGCCGTCGCCGATCTCGGCGAGGATCCGGGGGCCGGTCCGCGGCCCGATCCCTGGCATGGTGGCCAGCAGCTCACCGAAAGGGTGGGACAGGAACGCCTCCTCGATCTCGGCGGCCAGGGCGTCGCGGCGGGCGCAGATGCGGTCCAGCTCACCCGCCAGCCCGGCGATGACGCGGCCGGTGGCGGCTTCGGCGGGGACGGTGACGTCCTGGGCGGCCAGGGCAGCGGCGATCGCGGTGGTGACCTTGGCGGCGATCCGCGGCGAGCGTGCCTGGACGGTCCGCTCGATGCGGGACTGGCTGGCAGCGCGCAGCGCGGTCAGCGTGGGGTACTTGGTGAGCAGGTCACGCACCCCGGCCTGGCCCAGCCGTTTCCCCACGGCCCGTTCCAGGGCCGGGGAGACGCTGGTCAGCGCATCGCGCAGCCGGTTAGCCAGCCGGGTCGCATCCGCGGCCAGGTCGATATCGAAGCCGTTGAGGACCCGCAGCGTGGCCAGCAGCTCATCAGAGCCGGCATCCAGCCAGTGGACCTGCTTGCGCCTGGTGCGGCCGGTATCGGCCAGCACGTACGCGTCCCGCCGGTCGGTCTTGGCCTCACCGGGGTACAAGTCGGCGGCCCGGCGCATCACCAGGCCCGGCACATACGCCACCGGCGTGCCGCGGCGGGCGGCCACCGCCAGCGCGAGCTGGGCGATCGAGCCCGGCTGGTCGATCACCAGCCCAGGCGTGCCATGCCCGGCGGCCCGGTCCAGCAGCGCTTCCAGGTCCGCCTGATCGTTAGCCACGGACCGGGCGAACAGCCGCTCACCGTCGTTATCGAGGACATCAGCGAAGTGTTCTTCCTTGCCGACATCCAGCCCGGCCCACACATCCACCTGCCCGGGTGTGGCCACCTGCGCCCCTTCCTCCGCTGTCTTGCCTGGTCACCTGCGCGGGAAGGCCGTCCGTGGTGCGCTCGCCGTCATCCACCTTACGAATCAGCGATCAAGCCGCATGTCCCCATCAGAGGTTCACGCACCGACCGCGCCGGGGGCAACACCCCCCAGGCCATACCAGCTGCAGGGGGCGATGAGCCATACCGGCACCGCCGGACTTCCCAAGCCCGAACCGTAGTTGCCCGGGCTCAGTGAAGAAGGTAAGGGGGAGAGAGAAGCGATCGGCCTCGCCGCGGCCCCAGGCGGCCCGCACCTGCGGATCGGACAGGTCCCAGTCCCAGTGGCACTGCTGCAAGATTGCCCGCAGGTCGTTGCGCAGTTCCTCGACTGTCGGGCGGCCGAAGAACCAGTAGCCGTTGTAGATCTTGTAGATGATCAGTCCCGGCTCGCAGACGACGGTGTGCGGCACCATCTGGTTGTGTACGGGGTCGGTGTACTCACCGATGTCCAGGTCGCGCTGGACTATGCGACCGGTATCGGACAGGAACGGCCACTCCGCGTTCACCCCGGAGCGGTAGTTGTAGGTCTCCTGCGGATCGCTGGTGGTGATCGTGACCATCTGGCAGTACCCCACGCCGGGCTTCATCTCGCTCCACAGCTGGACCAGGCCCTCATGCTGGCGCTGATCCTTGGCCGAGTAGGCTTCCCGCGCGAGCACGATGATCATCGGGTCGCCGCCCTGGATCTCCGATAGCCGCCGCGGCCGCCCGGTGTGGTCGGGGAGCTGGTAGTCCGGGAACTCTTCCCCGGTTGTGATATCGGCGCGCATTGCTCTGCCTCCTGGCTCGTCTCATGCGCGGGGCCCGGCGAGCGCCATGGCTCCTTCGTTGCCCGCGCCCGGCTCGGCGGCTCGCGGCTGGGGTACGCATAGCCACAACGCGGCGGGCCGGACGGCTGCGGTGAGGGTGCGGGATGGTTCGATGAGGTCGCCGTCGAGCTCCCTGGGTTGTTCCCGGTCGCTGCTGATCTCGACGTGAGCGGCCTGGCAGGTTTCCATCATTGGGGGTAGTGCGCCGCCGGCGGAGGAGCGCCCAGGCGAGGGGCAGCCAGCTGCGCCGCCGGGGGGGCATCAGCACTGCCACGTCGAGCAGGCCGTCGTCGGGTGTGGCTTCGGGCAGCAGCCGCAGGCCGCCGCGGAGCTGGCCGACGTTGGCGACCAGGACGGTCCTGGCCCGGCGGGTGATCGGCGGTGCGTAGTCGAGGCTGATGGTGACCTGCATGGGCGTTTCGCACAGGTGGCGCGCGGCGGCGATCACGTAGGCGGGCCAGCCGAGTCTGGCCTTGAGTGTGTCGGGGGTGTCGCGGAGCATCTGGGCGTCGAACCCCATGCCTGCCATGACGGTGAAGCAGCGGCCTTCGGTGACACCGACGTCGAGGCGCCGTCGGCCGCGTGCGGTGGCGGCGGCGACCGCGCCAGACGGGTGTGCGGGCAGCTTGAGGTTGGTGGCCAGGAGGTTGCCGGTTCCGGCTGGCACGACCGCGAGGGCCACGCTGGTTCCGGCGAGTTCGCTGGCGCACGCGGTGACGGTGCCGTCGCCACCGCAGGCGAAGATCACGTCGGCGCCGGCCGTGACTGCCTGCCGGGTCTGGCCGCTGCCGGGATCCTCAGAGGTGGTTTCCAGCCACCAGGGCTCGGGCCAGCCGGCGTTGGCCAGGGCGGCGTGGATCTGCGCATGGTTACGGTCACCACGTTTCACCTTGACGGGATTGGCGACAACGGCGGACCGCGTCCCGGTGGCGCGTTCCTGATCGCCGGTGCTACCCGGCTGGCTGGGGGCTACCGTGGCCGGAGCCGGCAGCACTGCGGCCGGGGCAGCGGGCGCCGGTGGCAGCGGGCGCGGGGCCGGTTCGTCGAGGTCGGCGTTGGGCCGCAGGGCGAAGGTCACGGCGGCGAGCCACAGGGGCACGATGACCAGGCCGACCGCCAGGATCCAGCGGGTGCTGTCGGCCTGGCTCAGGTAGTAGCTGATCCGCCGTCCGATGCCTGTTGTATGACAAACTAAAGACATGAGTGAACCGCAGGCACAAGCCGCCGGGTCTGGTGCGGCTGGCACCGTTAGCACGGCTCGCGGTGGCCGCAGGTCCGCCCGGCGGACCTCGCGTGGCCGGGCAGCCGCCCCGGCGAGCACGGTGACGATGCAGGCCCGGGTGGATGCGGGGTTCGCGCGCGAGCTGGAGGCGGACGCGGCGGTACTGGGGTTGCGCAGCGCCTCAGAGCTGGTGCGGGAGGGCCTGCGCCTGGTCCACAAGCAAGCCAGGGAGCTGGCGATGGCCGCGTCTTACGACGAGTTCTACGCGGGCACGCCGGCCCCAGTGTCGGAGGTCACGGCCGCGCTGTGGCCTGAGTAGCGGTGGAGCCACTGCGGGGCGAGGTGTGGGATGCCCACGTCCGCGGGGCGGGCACGCACCCGTTTGTGATTTTGACGGTGGACCCGATGATTTCCCGGCTGGGGGCGGTTACGGCTGTACTGGTGACCGGAACCGCGGGTCCCCGGTATACCCACATCTCGTTGGGCACCGAGGCGGGCCTGACCGAGTACGCCGAGAGTTACGCCAACGCGACGGACCTGCATACCGTCCCCAAGCCCAGGCTCCACCGCCGCCGGGGGCGCCTGGCTGGCGCCGAGATGGCCAGCCTGGAACGGGCCGTCCGTACCTACCTCGGTCTCTGACCGGCCGCTGCGGTCCGCCACAGCTCGCCCGTCGGTCACGCCGCCGAGCGCGTCCGGAAGCTTCCCTGGCGCGAACAGGCGCTCACCGGCAGCAACCGGTCACAGGGATCGGCAAGGTCTGCGACCAGCACGCACCGGCCGAATAGGCCCGCACGGTGGCACTTGCGATTGTGAAGGCGGCGACGCGCCTAATGAACGGTTCGGTCCCTGCCGGTCCGGCTGGATCAGGCTGTGGGCGGCGAGCCGCCACGGCCGCTGGCACGTCTTCAAGAGGGCTCGATTCGCCCACGGCTGCTCGGACAGCGTGACCGGATCCTCAAGGAAGCTGACCAGCCGTGTTCCGGCAGGTAGGGGATGAGGCCTCAGCTGGAGGGACAGGCGCGGTTGCGTCGCCGGATGGCTACCCGGCGAGCGCGTACGCGGTGGCGAGCCAGCCGCGGAGCTCGTTGTCAAGGTCAGTGGCTGCGGTGATGCGGACGCGGTGGGTGAATAGCGGGTTGAACTTGGCCGCCGACTCCAGGCGGCCGGTCGGTGGCGTTGTGGCCGGCAGGATCAGCCCGAGGTCGATGCGGCTGGTGCTGCTGGGCTGGATCATCGCGAATTGCTTGCGGCGGCGAAGACTCAGGTAGCCCTTTTTCGGCGCGATGTCGAAGGCGCCCAGCGCACGGATCTCGCCGAGGAGGGCATCGTGCAGCGGCCGGAGTCCGGCTTTGGCGCCGGTGTAAAGGGCGTCGGCCGGGTCGGACGGGGCGGCTATGCCAGCGTCGTGGCGTTGCCGGGCAAGCAGCGAGACGCGGTGCGCGGCGCCGTGCGCGAGCCCGTGGTCAGCTTTGAGCATCGCCACGACCTCGTTGTGCTTGGTCAGGCCCGACGCGTCGATGACCGCGAACCAGTAGTCGAGGGGCTCACCGTAGGTGGCCTCGATGTTGCGGATCTGGGACTGCAGGGCGGCGTTGACGTCCATCAGGTCTCCCCGGTCGGTGCGTGTGCCGCGCCGAGCGGGCGATCTGGCCGGTGATGTGCCGGCGGACCGCGCCGGCGGCGCAGCACACGATGGCTCTTACCGTGGCGTTCCGGCCCTCAGGGTAATGGTCGCCGGGTGGGTTGTGGCTGGCTGTGGCCCAAGGTGATCAGTGGCAGGCCCGCCGCGGCCCAGGCGGTGAATCCTCCGTCAAGGTCGGTTGCGTAGCTGAGGCCTAGCTGCTGCAGGTTCGCTGCTGCCAGGCTGGACTGGTATCCCTGGTCGCAGATGAGGATGATGCGCAGGTCCCGGCGGGTGATGGCGGGGTGCCTCCATTCGCACGCGGGGTCGCAGCGCCACTCCAGGCTGTTGCGGGGCACCATGATGGCGCCGGGGATCAGGCCGTCTTCGCGCCGCTGGTCGTCGCCGCGGATGTCGATCAGCAGAGCGCCACCGGCGTGCGCGTGGAGTGCCTCGGCGGGCGCTGGGCGGCCCGGGAGTGTGGCCCGGGCCTGGGCGAGCAGCTCGATCGACGGTCTTCGGGGCGCGGCGTTGGACCATGTCGGGCCTCCTAGATGGGGTGGTACGTCCCCGTCAGCCTCGCCGACCGCGATTGCAGCCAGATTGCAGCCGCGAGGGAGCCGCACCTGCCAGCCCACCTGCGAAATCTATGACTCCGGTTGATCTGCGTCTTTGGCTCCGGTTGATCTGCGACGTGGTTCCGGCTGATGGGCAGCCCCACCCGGGAGACCGGGACAGGGGCGGTCAGCCAGCATCGAGGCGGGCCACACTGGGCACCGGTCGTTCATTACATGCCCACCCACCGTTAGCGGGCGCCGATGCCGCTAGCGCCTAAGATCACCTGCCATCAACGTGCCTGTGGCATGACCCATCCGGGCAGGTGAACGGTAGCGTCCGGCCGCGGACACCGGGTCACGGCACGCGCCGGGTCTAGCGTGCTTCCATTCTCCGCTTGAGCGCTGCCAGGTTGTCCGGCATCTCCTTACGAGCCTGCCGGCGCACCACCAGCGGCACCAGCACCTTGCCGACGCCGCGGCCTGAGAACCCGACGCTTATGGTTAGCCGCGAGCGGGCGTCGGTGACCGGCTGGACCACGACGTTGACAGCCGCCCGGATCGGGCCGTCCAGGCCCCGCACGCCCCAGGTCCTGGGCGGGTCGATCTGCACGAGCTCGGAGGTGGCCCGGCGGTTAGCGCCGCCGATGCGCCGCGTCGTCACGCATTTTGCGCCGACGGCCGGTGCCTGGGTGCCGTTGCCCGGGCCGTCCATATGCCCTTCCACCACGCCCTTTTGCCACTCGCTGAACCGGGCCGGGTCGGTGGCGTAGGCGAAGACCTCGGCGGCTGGGCGCTCGACCTCGGTGCTGGCCACGATCGCCGCCATGTCAGCGATCTTCCTTCAGCAGCGCAGCGTAGCGATCCAGGTACAAGGGCCAGCCCTCGGCCCCATCGACGCCGCCGGCGACCGCTTCCCACCCGGGACCGTGCCGGTCGATGTGCCGGTGCTCCAGTTCCACCCGCGTGCGGGTCGGCGACTCTGCGTAGAACCGAACCTCGACCTCGCTCGTTTGGGCCGGGTCGGTCTCGATCGGCGCGTTGACGACGATCTGCTTGCGGACCGTCACCGCTTCGGTCTGAGCCATCAGTCCTCCTTGGCTGGTACTTCCACAGCCCTGGCGTACGCGGTTAGCGCCCGCTGCCAGTAGGTATCGAGCTGATCCCGCAGCGCCGCCAGGGCCGCTGGATTAAGCCGATAGATCCGCCGCGTCCCCGCGGCAACGTCATCCACCAGGCCGGCGTCCTTGAGGATCTTCAGATGCTGGGACACCGCTGACCGGCTGACCGGCAGGCCTGCGCCAGCTCCCCGACCGCCCGCGGCACGTCGGCCAGGCACGCCACGATCGCCCAGCGCGTCCCGTCAGCCAGCGCACCCCAGCGCTCAGCATCTCGGTTAGCATCCACTAACCGTTAGAATCCTCTAACCAAATCCGTCCTGTCAAGGCACCTCAGGCGCGCGAAGAATGTGGAGCGTTCATGACGGAGTGTGACGTCGGCCAGATGGCATCAAGGCGCCCGGGGGTGCTGGACAGTCGCGCCCGGGCGGTGCCGACGCTGCCCCTGCGTAGCTGCGGATACTGGGAAGAGCAACGGTCTGCGGCCAGGGCAATGGTCTTGCGGCCGTTATCACTGAACGCGGCTGAGCAGGCCCTTTCCAGGTGACCAGTGCCCCCGACAGGATTCGAACCTGCGCTCACGGCTCCGGAGGGGGTTGCACTATCTGCCCATGACCTGCGGAAACGTCCTCCTGCGCGTCCTGCCTGGGCACGTATAGGGCACAAACATGCCTGCATGAAGGTCCCAGAGCGCCCCGGCCGGATCGTGCCCCCCAGCGCGGACGAACTGGTGACGCCGGAACCTGGCCTCGGCCGGTGAGCGTGAAGCGCTCAATCTGCCTGACGCGCCTACCATAGGGTTCATGGGCGAGCCAGGCTTCGTGGTCCGCGCCGAGGAGCAGCCGGCGTGGGCCGAGATCGTGCGCCGGGCCGAGCGCGGCGAGTCGGTGCCTGTCATCGCCCACGGCGATCATGTCGCTGACATTGTGCCCTCCGGCGAACTGGACCGGCTGCGCGAGACGATTGAGGTCCTGTCCGATACCGAGCTGGTTCGTGACCTCCGGGAGGGCTTGGCCGACGCCCGTGCCGGGCGGGTGTTCTCGGCCGAGGAAGTCGCCGCTGATCTGGCCGCGCGCCGCGCCGCTGGCCAATGACAGGCGCCGCCTCATACGCGGTCACCTTCACCCCGGCGGCGCGGCGGCGGCTCGGTGCTCTGCCGCTGTCGGCCGCGGCCGCACTGTATGAGCATCTGACCGGCCCGGTTGCCGGGAACCCGCGCAGGCTGGGCAAGCCGTTAGATGCGCCCTTTGAAGCCGTCCTGTCCACCCGCCGTGGTGATTACCGCGCCCTGTACACCGTCGATGACCGGGCGCGGGTCGTTACGGTTCTGGCGGTCGCCCACCGGCGCGATGCCTACCGTCCGCGATGAATCACCGCCCCTGATAGAGGGGCCACCACACGGGCCGCCTGGCGCCGGTCGTCAAAGGTGCAACCGTCGCCGAGTGCGACGAGATTCTGATCCCAGTGTGCCGTTCACGGCGCGCGGAACAAGTTGCCGAATCGGAGCGCGAAGCGATCTAGTTGGAGGGCTGCCCCGGCCGCCAGCACCACGCGCGTCTTGCCGATGCCGGCCGGGCCCTCGAGCAACAGCAGCGAACCAGCCCCCGCGACCGCCTCAACCAAGCGCTGATCGATCCGGGCGAGAACGGCGTCTCGCTCCAGAAGCGCTTGCCCACCATCCACCACAGCCCCCGGCGCCGATCGTACCGCCGCCCAAAAACCTCGGTCCACCCCCGCAAAAGCAGGTGGTCTCCCACGGCGCGGCATCGATCCGGCCGCGCGATGCTCACCGCAGGGACAAGAACAGAATCCTCAGGAGGTGACGGAGATGACCGCACCACCAAGCTCGCCGCCGCTGGTCGAGCCGTACTTCGACGCGTGGAACGCGCGCGACCCAGAGGCTGTGGCCGCGGCCTTCGCCGATGGCGGCACCTTTACTGACCCGACGGTCACTGGGCCGCCGATCAGCGGTATCGCCATCACCGATCACGCGCGGGCACTTCTCACCGCATTCCCGGGCCTGAGCTTTGAGATCCTCGGCGGTCAGCCGGCGGACGGAGGCCAGGTGATCACGCAGTGGCTACTGCAGGGCACCAACACCGGCATGTGGAACGGGCAGCCCCCGACCGGCCGGCCGCTGGCTATGCGGGGCGTGAATGTGTTCACCTTCACAGCCGGCAAGATCACCTCGGTCGAGGGGTACTTCGACCGGCAGGCAATGGCCGAGCAGCTCGGCTTCCAGATGCGGCCGCTGCCGACGATGGCCGGCCCGTTCCAGTTCGGCTACGCCGTCCGGGCCTCCACGGGCAGCAGTACAATCCCCGGCGCTTTCAGCCTGACGTGGATTGATGCACGGTCCGAACAGGAAGCCGAGGAGATCAAGTTGACCGCTGCCGTGGTGGCGGTGGAGCTGGCCCAGGAGCCGGGATTCCTCAGCTGGGTGGGCATCGAGATCGGCAGCCGGCTGTACACAATCACCGCGTGGGAGAGCCAGGACGCCGTCCGCGCAGTCATGCGCAACAGCACCCACCTGGCAGCCGTTAAGCGGTTCCTCACCGAGGACTTCGGTGCCGCAGGAAGCACCGGCGTGTGGTCCGCTCACCACCTGGGCGCCACCCGGGTGCGCTGCCCTTCCTGCGCCCGTCTGACGGAGCTGATGCAGACAGGCGGACAGTGTGCCTGTGGCGAGCCGCTGCCGCGGATGCCGGAGTACTGGTGACCGACCCGATCCCATGCCAGGCCGCATCGGTGGAATCGAAGACCCATCCCCAGATCCAAGTCGGCAGCTGCGAGCAAGCCCGAAGGAGGACGCAATGGAGAGCCAGGCGATGTTCCTCAACTGCCCGGCGTACCTGGATAACGACGGCGCCGCCCGGTGCGGGCTGCCCGCCGAGGTGGAAGTGCGGTACATCATGAACTCGACTGACGGGCCGCTAGAAAGCGCCAAGATCATGTGCCCGCTGGGCCACTGGTTCAACGGGCTCATTGAATACCTCACGGTGCCACAGCCGCCGACCGTGGCCGCTATATCAGCCAGCCCTCTGCCATCTCCGGCCGTTCGAACGCACAGCACCCCCTGTCGCCCGCCTTGCGGAGTGAAAAACTCATGAACCGCCGGTGCGGGCCCGGCCCTCCTCCCGGGCAAGCGCTCGACCCCGCCAGACGACGGCCAACTGGTATCCACACTGCGTGAGACAGGCACACCCAGAGGTTCCGGGCCGCCGTTCCCAGAACCTCCACCGCACTACGCGCCGAATAACTGTTCGGAGCCATCAGCACGGCAACCCAGCGCTCCGGGGGACCCCACCAATTGGGCGGTTTACACTCGCTCGCTGCAGGGTGATGTGGTCACATTCTGCTATTGACCCGATAAGGCCGTCTCGTGCCAGTACCCCGGCCGGTGGGGCGGTTGTCCCGTCCGGCAGGCAGGCCTCGTACGGCAGGTGCTTTGGGGTGAAGACCATCGCCGTGTAGTTGCAGCATCGGCGCAGGAGCAACGGTCTGCGTTACCGAAACGGCCCAGAGACCGTGAATACCTGATGCTGCTGAGCAGGCCAGTTAGCCTGTCCGCGCCGAGTTGAGACACGGATCGGGCACAAAGTCTGGAACGCATCTGTGTTGCCGCAGGTCAGGGGCTTGAGCCTCAACTCGGCCAAGATTGTGAAAAGTGTTCGAATTTATGCCTCTGAACAGTGCCCCCGACAGGATTCGAACCTGCGCTCACGGCTCCGGAGGCCGTTGCTCTCTCCCCTGAGCTACGGGGGCTCAAGGACCGCAGCAAGGCTACCAGTCCTGGCGGCATCGCGAACGGGCGTGCGGTCTCAGCTGAGGCCCAGATCGAGCTCACCTCGGCCAAGTCGTCGCGAGAACCAGCCAGAAGACGCTACCCTCGCGCCCGTGGCGCAGGGACTGGGACGTGTACTCGTAGTGGACGACGATGAGGTGATCCGTCAGCTCATCGCCGTCAATCTCACGCTTGAGGGATTCGACGTCGCTACCGCCGTCGACGGGCAGGACTGCCTGGACAAGGTGGTGGCGCTCGGGCCGGACGTCATCACCCTGGACGTCATGATGCCGCGGCTGGACGGCTGGGTGACCGCGAGCCAGTTGCGGCGCAACCCCCAGACCAGCGAGATCAAGGTGGTCCTCATCACCGCCCGCGCCCAGGAGGACGACAAGACGCGCGGCCGGCAGATTGGCGTGGACGCCTACCTGACCAAACCGTTCGACCCGCTGGAGATGATCCGCGTCGTCCGCGAGCTGGCCGGTCACGGGCCCTACGAGGAGCCGGCCGTCCGCCAGTGAGCGGCGGCCCGCACCGGGCGGCCGGGCCGGGGGGCACCGGGCCCGGGGCACCCGGCTCCGGGGGCGCCGACGATGGTCGGCCCCGGGTCCTGGAGCGGGTCGTCACGCCCAGGGGAGAACTCGTCCTGCGGCGGTCAGCCGCCACGTTCGAGATCATCAGCAACGGCGTGTTCCTCATGGACACCAGCGACGGCCGGTCGGAACGGCTCATGGTCACCGCGGCGCTCGCCAGCTGCCCCGCCGTCGCGCCGGAGGTCCTGATCTGCGGCCTGGGCGTCGGCTTCGCGCTGGCCGAGGCGGTGACCCAGCCCCGGGTCGCGCGGGTGGACGTGGTCGAGATCTCACCGGAGATCATCGGCTGGCACGCCACCCACCTGCGCCACATCGCCGCGACCGCCTGGGGCGATAGCCGGGTGAGCGTGCTCAACGCCGACGTCGTGGGGTGGCTGGCACAGCGGCGCGGCCCCTACGACGTCATCTGCGTCGACATCGACAACGGCCCGGAATGGACGGTCTGGGCCGCGAACCAGATGCTCTACGGCGATGTGGGCCTGCGCCGCATCCGGGACAGCCTCCGGCCGGGCGGCGTGGTCTCGGTGTGGAGCGCGGCGGAAGCGCCGGCCTTCGAGGATCGGCTGCGGCGTCATTTCACCAGCGTCCGTGCGCGCCGGGTGCCCGTGCGCCGCGGCCAGCCGGATGTCGTCTACCTGGCAAGACACGGCGAGCCAGGCCAGCCTGGACTGTCTTGACGGCCGTCTGTGCCCGCTGGCGGCTGCCGGGGCAGCTGTTTGCGCACCCGTTCGGGCGGGCTGTCTGGCCCGGTGGCGGGGCCGGTGCCGGGCCCGCTATACGCTGCGACGCGTGATCACCGGCGACCTGGACCGGGCCCTCGCGACCCCGATCGGCTCCGCCGGCACCTGGCGGCCAGCCCCGCCGGGCACGGTCTTCGGGCTCCGTACCTACGTCACCACTATCGCGTTCTGGCTCGCCCGCAGCGAAGCCGCCGGCCCGGACGCCGCCGGCCCCCGCGCCATCGCGGCCACGCTCGCCGCCCGGCTCGGCGGCCTGGACTGGGTGGCCGCGGCGGCGGTGACCGGCGGCGGGTATCTCGCGGTCACGGTCACCGCCGACGCGCTGGCAACCCTCGCCGTCCGCATCACCCAGGCCGGCCCCGGCTGTGCCCGCAGCAGCGCCCTGGCCGGGACCAGCCTGGCCGGGCCCGCGGCCGCGGACCTGTCGTCCGCCGGGAGCTGGGAGGAAGCGCGCCAGCGCGTCCACACCGCGGTGACCGGGCGGCTCGCGGCGGCCGCCGGTGCCCACGTCAGCCGGGAACACGATGCAGAACGTATCGCTTCGCCGCAACCGGCCGCCGCGGCGACGGCATCCCCGGTGGCCGAGGCGATCGCCTACGCCGGGACGGATGCCATCACGTACGCACTGGCCCGCCTGTCGCCCCGGGGGCCGGCCCGGGTGGACGCCCGGCTCGCTGCCGCGCATCACCTGGGCAACCCCGCCTATGCTGTTCGGTACGCGCACGCGCATGCCGCGTCTGCCTTGCGCCAGGCCGCTGACCTCGGCCTGGGCCGGGGAGAAGCGGCAGGGTTCCAGCCGCGCATGCTCGCACACCCCGGTGAGCAGGCGCTGCTGCACGAACTGTCCTGGCTTCCCGAACGGGTCGCCGGGGCCGCGCGACGCCGGCGGCCGGACGTCCTTGCCCACTTCCTGGAGGGCCTTGCCCGGGCGTACTTCGACTGCCAGGAGACCTGCCCGGCAGCGTGGCCGGGCATGGCGGAACCGTCGCCGGGGGAGGGGACCGCCGTCCAGGCCGGCGCCGCCCGGCTGTGGCTGGCCGCGGCGGCGCGGACGGCGCTGGGGGCCGGGCTCGGCCTCTTCGGCGTGGACGCGCCGGAGCGGCTGTGAGCGGGGACGCACCAGCGGGCCAGCCACCGACAACCAGCATCAGGAAGCCGATGAGCAGGGAAATGCCATGAGCCGTGTCGCCCACCCAGCCGGGCCACGCCACGCCGACGTGCTGCCGCCGGAGCACCCGCCGATGCCGCCGGCCGACCTGAACGCGCTCGACCCGGCGATCTGGCCGCGCGGCGCGCGGCGGGCCGGTGGTGTGCTCACCCTGGCCGGGGCGGACGTCCGCGACCTGGCCACCGAGCACGGCACGCCGCTGTTCGTGCTGGACGAGGAGGACTTCCGCAGCCGGTGCCGCGACTTCCGGCAGGCGTTCGGCGAGGGCACAGCGGTGTTCTACGCCGCCAAGGCGTTCTGCAGCCGGGGTGTGCTGCGCTGGGTGGCCCAGGAGGGCCTGGGCGTGGACGTGTGCACCGGTGGTGAGCTCGAGGTCGCGCTGCAGGCGGGGGTGGACCCGGCGATGATCACCCTGCACGGCAGCAACAAGCTCACCAGCGAACTGGAGCGCGCGATCGGCGCCGGTGTCGGGCACATCGTGGTGGACTCCTTCGAGGAGATCGCGCGCCTGGCTCACCTGACCGAGAACACGGCGCACCCGGCCCACGGCCCGGGCGCCGCCGGGGGGGCAGGCGGCGGGCCGGGGGCCTCTCGTTCTGCGCCTGATGCCCGTGGACGGGAGCGGCGCAGCAGCGTCCTGGTACGGGTGACGACCGGCGTGGAGGCGCATACCCACGAGTTCGTGGCCACCGCCCACGACGACCAGAAGTTCGGCTTCTCGCTGTCCTCCGGCGCGGCCGACGAGGCGGTGCGGCGGGTGCTCGCCGCGCCCGGCCTGGATCTGGCCGGCCTGCACTCCCATATCGGATCGCAGATCTACGACACGGCGGGGTTCGAGGTGGCGGCGCGGCGGGTGCTCGACCTGGCGGCGCGGGTCGCTGCCGAGCACGGGGTGCGGATCGGCGAACTGAACCTGGGCGGCGGTTTCGGCATCGCCTATGTCCCCGGTGACGACCCGGCCGACATCAAGATCGTTGCGCAGAACCTGCACGAGATCGTCCGCGCCCAGTGCGCGGCGGCCGGCCTGCCGGTACCGCGCCTGACGGTCGAGCCGGGACGGGCGATCGCCGGGCCCGGCACCGTTACGCTGTACGAGGTTGGGACGGTCAAGGATGTGGACGGGCTGCGCACATACGTCAGCATCGACGGCGGGATGAGCGACAACATCCGCACCGCCCTGTACGGGGCGGAGTACACCTGCGTCCTGGCCTCCCGCGAGTCCGCGGCACCGCCCGTGCTGTCACGGCTGGTCGGCCGGCACTGCGAAAGCGGGGACATCGTGGTCAGGGACGCTTACCTGCCCGCCGACCTGGTTCCGGGGGATCTGGTCGCGGTGGCGGCCACCGGCGCCTACTGCCGCTCGATGGCCAGCAGCTACAACCACGTGCCGCGGCCGCCGGTGGTGGCGGTCAGCGGCGGCGCGGCCCGGGTCATGCTGCGCCGGGAGACCGTCGCCGACCTGCTGGCGCTGGACGAGGGATGAACGGCCCGGTGGACAGCCACGCCCGGCGCGCGACCGGGGGAGAGGCCGGGGTGCGGCCGTTGCGGGTGGCGCTGCTCGGCTGCGGCGGGGTCGGCTCGGAGGTGTACCGGCTCCTCGGCCGGCAGGCGGCCGACCTGGAGGCGCGGATCGGCACCCCGCTGGAGGTGGCCGGGGTGGCGGTGCGCCGGCCCGCCCGGGCCCGCGACGTCGAGGTGGACCCGGCCCTGCTCACCGCCGACGCCATGGAACTCGCCACCCGGCCCGGCGTGGACATCGTGGTCGAGGTCATCGGGGGGATCGAGCCCGCACGATCGCTGCTGCTCGCCGCCATGAAGAACGGCAAGTCGGTGGTCTCGGCCAACAAGGCGCTGCTAGCCGAGGACGGCGCCACCTTGCATCAGGCCGCCCGCGACAGCGGCACGGACCTGTACTACGAGGCGGCCGTGGGCGGGGCGATCCCGCTGCTGCGCCCGCTGCGCGAGTCGCTGGCCGGTGACGCGGTGCGGCGAGTGCTGGGGATCGTCAACGGCACCACCAACTACATCCTGGACCGGATGGACACCTCCGGGGCCGGCTTCACCGACGCGCTGGAGGAGGCGCAGGCACTCGGTTACGCCGAGCCGGACCCGACGGCCGACATCGAGGGCTTCGACGCGGCCGCCAAGGGCGCGATCCTGGCCAGCCTGGCGTTCCACACCCGGGTCACCGCCGCCGGCGTGTACCGGGAGGGGATCACCGGGGTCACCCAGGCCGACATCGCCAGCGCCCGCACGCTCGGCCACGTGGTCAAGCTGCTCGCCATCTGCGAGCGCGGCGAGGCCGGGGTGTCGGTCCGGGTGCATCCGGCGATGATCCCGCGCGCGCACCCGCTGGCAGGGGTGCGCGAGGCCTACAACGCGGTCTTCGTGGAGGCCGAGTCGGCCGGGCGGCTGATGTTCTACGGCGCCGGGGCGGGCGGCATGCCGACCGCGAGCGCTGTGCTCGGCGACGTCGTCGCCGTCGCGCGCAACCGCCTCGCCGGGACCCGCGGGCCGGACACCACCACCTACGCGGGCCTGCGGGTGCTGCCGATGGGGCTGGCGATGACCCGCTACCACATCGCGCTCGACGTCGCCGACCGGCCGGGTGTGCTGGCGCGGGTCGCGGAGTCGTTCGCCCGGCACGAGGTGTCCATCAAGGCGGTCAGGCAGGAGGGCCGCGGTGACGACGCCCAGCTGGTCATCGTCACCCATTCGGCGCCCGACGCCGCGCTCGCCAGCTGCGTGGACGACCTCGGCGCAATGGACGTGGTGCGCGCGGTCGCCAGCGTGATGCGCGTGGAGGGGGAGGGGGAGGAGTGAGCCCGGGAACGCACGCCCCATCCGGCCGGGTGGTTCCCGCCGGGCCGGAGAGGCCGGCGGCCGCCAGGGTGAGCTGGCCGGGACTGATCAGGCAGTACGGGGACCGGCTGCCGGTCCCGGCGGGCGCACCGGTGATCACGCTCGGCGAGGGGGCTACCCCGCTGCTTCCCGCCCCCGTGCTGTCCGCCCGTACCGGGTGCGAGGTCTACCTGAAGGTGGAGGGCGCGAACCCGACCGGGTCGTTCAAGGACCGTGGCATGACATGTGCGGTGAGCATGGCGGCGGCGCGCGGCGCCACCGCCGTCATCTGCGCCTCCACCGGCAACACCAGTGCGAGCGCCGCCGCCTACGCGGCCCGGGCGGGCCTGGCCTGTGCGGTGCTGGTTCCCCGCGGCAAGATCGCGCTCGGCAAGCTGGCCCAGGCGCTCGTGCACGGCGCGAAGCTGCTGCAGGTGGACGGCAATTTCGACGACTGCCTGGAGCTCGCGCGCAAACTCGCCAACGACTACCCGGTCGCCCTGGTCAACTCGGTGAACCCCGACCGGCTCGAAGGCCAGAAGACCGCCGCCTTCGAGATCGTCGAGGCCCTCGGCGACGCCCCCGACGTGCACTGCCTGCCGGTCGGGAACGCCGGCAACATCACCGCCTACTGGCAGGGCTACCGGGAGTATGCCCGGGCCGGGCTGGCCACCCGTACTCCCCGGATGTTCGGTTTCCAGGCCAGCGGCGCGGCGCCGATCGTGCGCGGCGAGCCGGTGCTGGCCCCGCACACGATCGCGACCGCGATCAGGATCGGCAACCCGGCCTCCTGGCAGCTGGCCGAACAGGCACGTGATGAGTCGGGCGGCCTGATCGACTCGGTGACCGACCGCCAGATCCTCGCCGCCTACCGGATGCTGGCAGGCAAGGAGGCCGTGTTCGGCGAGCTTGCGTCGGCGGCCGGAGTCGCCGGGCTGATCCAGGCCCGCGAGAACGGGCAGCTTGACGCGGGTTCGCGGGTGGTCTGTACGATCACCGGCAACGGGCTGAAGGACCCGGACTGGGCGGTGTCGGCCGCCCCGGCCCCGGTGACGGTCCCGGCAGATCCGGCCGCCGCGGCGGCCGCGCTGGGGCTGGCATGACCGCCGGGCCTTCGGCAGGGCCTCATCCCCGGGGGGGAGCAGCTTGATCTGGTCGCAGCGGCCTACCCGGGTACGTGCGCCCGCCACCAGCGCCAACCTGGGACCCGGGTTCGACGCGCTGGGCCTGGCGCTGGGGCTCCACGATGAGGTCGAGGCCCGCGTCACCGGCGGCGGGCTGGCGATCGAGGTGTCCGGCGAGGGCAGCGGCGCCGCCGCGGCAGGCGAGCAGCACCTGGTTGTCCGGGCCATGCGCGCTGCGTTCGGCGCGATGGGCGGCCAGCCGCCGGGCATCGCCCTGCGCTGTACGAACGCGATACCGCACGGCCGGGGGCTCGGCTCGTCGGCCGCGGCGATCTGCTGCGGCCTGCTGGCGGCCCGTGCCCTGGGCGGCGGCGGTGAGCCCGCGGTTCCGGGGGAGCCCGCGCTCCCGGACGAGGCGCTCTTCCAGCTCGCCGTGGCACTGGAAGGTCATCCTGACAATGTGGCGGCCTGCCTGGCCGGCGGGCTCACCATCGCATGGACGCCGCGGCCCGGCCCGGCAGGTGGCGGTGGTGGCGCGGCCGGTGGTGGCGTCACCAGTGGTGGCGCGGCGAGTGGTGGCGCGGCGAGTGGTGGCGCGGCCGGTGCCCGGCTGCTGCGGCTCGGCGTGCCCGCCACCCTGCGCGCCGTGGCGTGTGTGCCGCCGGAGCCGCTGGCCACCGAGGCGGCGCGCCGGGCGCTGCCCCGTGCGGTTCCGCATGCCGACGCGGTGGCGAACGCGGCCCGCAGCGCGCTGCTGGTCGCGGCCCTGACCGGTGCGCCGCACGTGCTGTTCGATGCGACCGAGGACTTCCTGCACCAGCCATACCGGGCCGGCATCATGCCGGAGACCGCCGGCCTGCTCGGCAGGCTCCGGCAGGCCGGGGCGGCGGCCGTGGTGTCGGGAGCGGGCCCGACCGTGCTGGTCCTTTCGTTCGACGGCCAGCGGCCGTCCGCGGCGGCTGTGGATTCAATCACCCGCGAAACGGGTATCGCTTGGCGTGTAATCCCCCTGGATATTGATCAGCAGGGTGCTCGCGTTCAGCAAGGTGGGTGGGACGAGCATCCGCCAGCCGGCGCGTGGCACGGACAATCCTGGAACCAGGTTCAAGGGTCGCGCGCACGTCGCGCCGGAGGCTCCGTGCGCGGCCGGTCAGCTTCGTGCGCGACACCCAGACCACAGTCGAGGGAATGCCATGGGTTCTCTTGGTGTTAAGCTGGTTGCCGCACCAGGTGCCCCGTCGAGGGGACAGGTGCTCGCCCGTCACTTGCTGCGTCGTCGGCCACGTGGTCGGCCGCAGCCAGTGATTCTCCGTCAGCCCTCCGGGTCACCTCCTCATCGTCGCGTACACCAAACTCGGCGATGGCATGGAGAACCCGGAAAGGAGCGGGGACCCGGGCGTGCCTCCCTGGCCGCCTGGGATCGTTTCAGCCATTCTGGCTTGCCCGCAGACGCCGGATTAGGCATGCGGGAGCCCGCCACCTACCAGGGCGGCGCGACAAGGCAGATGGTGCACAACCTGGCCCGGTCAACTCACCGGGCCGCGACATCGGGTTGCCCGGTCACCCCTACGACCGGCACCCGCGCTCTGGGAAGGACCCCTCGTGAGCAGCGAAACCACCGATCTCTTCACCGGCTCCCCGGCCACGCCCGGGGGAGCCACTCAGCCGGAATCCCCTGATCCTTCCCCCGCCACCGCGGCCACGGCCGGGTCCACCGACCCGGTGACGCACGAGCCCGCGGCCACGGCGGGCCGATCAGGCCCGGTCCGGGTGGTGGGGCCGGATGCTGAGGCGGTGACCGCCCGGCCAGGCCGTGGCTCAACCACCGGGCTGTCTGCCATGCTCCTGCCTGAACTGCAGCGCTTGGCACAGTCCATGGGGATCACTGGCACCGCGCGGATGCGCAAGAGCCAGCTCGTGGAGGCAATCCAGGGCTCGCAAGCCGCCCACCGCAGTGCGGCACCCGACAATTCAGCCCAGCGGGACGCGTCCGCGGGAGCCGACGCGCCTCGCCACCGTGAGCAGGACGCCATGGAACCAGACAGATCCACTCAGCCGGGCCTGGGGGAGGGCACCCGGCCAGCGGCTTCCGGTCAGGAAGCGCCGGCGGGTGCGCCGCGGCAGGATGCTGCCAGCGGCGGCGGCCCGGACAGCCAGCTGCCCTTCGAGCGCTCGGGCGCGGTCGGCGCGGCTAGGGCCGCGGATACCGCGGCAGCCACCTCCGGGGCGGCGGGCCCGGAGGGCCCCGCTGGCGACGCCCAGCAGGGGGAGTCCCGGCAAGGTGAGGCCCAGCGCGCAGACGGCAACCAGGGCGACGGCCAGCGTGGCGACCGGCGGCGGCGCAACGGCAGGCGTGACGAGCAGCCACGAGGCGGCGAGGCGGCCGAGCAGCGCCAGGATCAGGGCGGCCAGCGCGGCGGCCAGTCACAGGACCGTGGCCAGTCACAGGACCGTGGCCAGTCACAGGACCGTGGCCAGTCACAGGACCGTGGTGGCCAGGGCGACGACGACTCCGACGGGCGGGGTGGGCGCCGCAACCGCGACCGGTTCCGCAACCGGAACCGCCGGCGCGGAGAGCGCGGCAGCGACCCCGAGCCCGTGATCACGGAGGACGACGTCCTCATCCCGATCGCCGGCATCCTCGACGTGCTCGACAACTATGCGTTCATCCGCACCACCGGCTACCTGCCGGGATCCAATGACGTGTACGTCTCGCTCTCGCAGGTGCGCAAGCACGGCCTGCGTAAGGGGGACGTCATCGAAGGGGCGGTCCGCCAGCCACGCGAGGGCGAGCGGCGGGAGAAGTTCAACGCCCTGGTCCGGCTCGACAAGATCAACGGGCTCGACCCGGAGCAGTCGCGGGCCAGGCCGGAGTTCGCCAAGCTGGTGCCGCTGTACCCGCAGGACCGGCTGCGCCTGGAGACCGACCAGGGCATCATGACCACGCGGATCATCGACCTGGTGAGCCCGATCGGTAAGGGGCAGCGCGGTCTCATCGTGTCGCCCCCCAAGGCCGGGAAGACGATGATCCTGCAGGCCATCGCGAACGCCATCACCAAGAACAACCCGGAATGCCACCTCATGGTCGTGCTCGTGGACGAGCGGCCTGAGGAGGTCACCGACATGCAGCGGACGGTCAAGGGCGAGGTCATCCACTCCACCTTCGACCGGCCGGCCGAGGACCACACCACCGTCGCCGAGCTGGCGATCGAACGGGCCAAGCGGCTGGTGGAGATGGGCCACGACGTGGTGGTGCTGCTGGACTCGATCACCCGGCTCGGCCGCGCCTACAACCTGGCCGCGCCCGCCAGCGGGCGGATCATGTCCGGTGGTGTCGACTCCACCGCCCTGTATCCGCCCAAGCGCTTCTTCGGCGCGGCGCGCAACATCGAGCACGGCGGTTCGCTGACCATCCTGGCCACCGCCCTGATCGAGACCGGCTCGCGCGCGGACGAGGTGATCTTCGAGGAGTTCAAGGGCACCGGCAACATGGAGCTGAGGCTGCGCCGCGAGCTCGCCGACAAGCGGATCTTCCCGGCCATCGACATCGACGCCTCCAGCACCCGCAAGGAGGAGATCCTGCTGACGCCGGAGGAGCTGAAGATCGTCTGGCAGCTCCGCCGGGTGCTGCACTCGCTGGAGCCACAGCAGGCACTGGAAGTGCTCATGGAGCGGATGAAGGGCACCAAGAGCAACGCAGAGTTCCTGCTCCAGGTGCAGAAGACCACGGTCAGCGCGTGAGCATGTCCGGGACGGCGGCGGCCCGCCCGGACGGGAATCTCCACGCCCCGGAACACGTTCTGGGGTCTGGCACACTGGTTAAGCCGACAAAGTGCGGTACCGGTTCACGCCCCGGCGGGACGAACCCGCTCGTGGCGACCCGGCGACCGGCGAAGGCAGGAGTAGTGACGTGAAGTCTGACATCCACCCGGACTACGTGGTGACCACGGTGACCTGCACCTGCGGGAACACCTTCACGACGCGGTCCACAGCGCGCAACGGCGTGATCCACGCCGATGTCTGCTCGAACTGCCATCCCTTCTACACCGGCAAGCAGAAGATCCTCGACACCGGCGGCCGGGTGGCCCGCTTCGAGCGCCGGTTCGGCAAGAAGGCAGCAGGCAGCAAGTAGCTTCCGCGGATCACCGCGCCGGGACGGCGGCCGCCGTCCCGGCGCGGTGATCTCGACTGTTGACGCCGGGATCGCACGCAGGCATGTCTGCTGCACGCAGGCCGTCGCCAGCAGGGTGGAGACTACGGGGCACGTCCGAGGAAGAGGAAGCACAGTGTTCGACAGGCTCGCCGAACTGGCGGAGGAGTACGCCAGGGTGGAGCGTGACCTCGCCGATGCCGCCGTGCACTCGGACCCCGAGCGGGCGAAGGCGCTCGGGCGCCGCTACAGCGAGCTCACCCCCGTCATGACCACCTACCGGGAGTGGCAGCAGGCAGCCGCCGACGAGGAGACGGCCCGTGAGCTCGGCGGTGAGGATGCTTCCTTCGCGGCCGAAGCCGAGCAGATCGCCGTCCAGCGCGGCCGGCTCGAAGAGCGGCTGCGGGCCCTGCTGGTTCCCCGCGACGCCAGCGACGGCAAGGACGTCATCCTCGAGGTGAAGGCAGGGGAGGGCGGCGAGGAGTCCGCCCTGTTCGCCGGGGATCTGCTGCGCATGTATCTGCGCTATGCGGAGCGCCGGGGCTGGAAGACGGAGATCCTCGACGCCACCATGACCGGCCTGGGCGGCTACAAGGACGCGACCGTGGCCGTCAAGTCGCCGCACGCGCGGACCGGCGGCGTGTGGGCCAGCCTGAAGTACGAGGGTGGCGTGCACCGGGTCCAGCGGGTACCGGTGACCGAATCCCAGGGGCGCATCCACACCTCCGCCGCCGGCGTGCTCGTGATGCCGGAGGCCGATCCGGTTGATGTCACCATCGACCCTTCCGACCTGCGGATCGACGTGTTCCGCTCGTCCGGGCCCGGCGGCCAGAGCGTGAACACGACCGACTCGGCGGTCCGCATCACCCATGTGCCCACCGGGATCGTGGTCTCCTGCCAGAACGAGAAGAGCCAGCTCCAGAACAAGGAGCAGGCGATGCGGATCCTGCGTGCCCGGCTGCTCGCCCAGGCGCAGGCGGACGCGGAGGCCCAGGCGGCGGCCGAACGGCGCAGCCAGGTCCGGACCGTGGACCGTTCCCAGCGGGTGCGCACCTACAACTTCCCCGAGAACCGCGTCTCCGACCACCGGGTCGGCTACAAGGCCCATAACCTCGACCAGGTGATCGACGGTGACCTTGACGCGGTGATCAGGGCGCTGGTGGAGGGCGACCGGTCCAGCCGATGACACTGCTGCTGGACGAGATCGCCACCGCCACGGTCAGGCTGGCCGAGGCCGGTGTCGACTCGCCGCGCGCCGACGCGGAGACGATCGCCGCGCACGTGCACGGCGTCGGCCGTGGCGAACTGCACCGTGTGACCGACGGTGAGTTCGACCCGCGGTTCTGGAACGAGATCGCCCGCCGGGAGGCACGGGAGCCCCTCCAGCACATCACCGGCCTCGCTTACTTCCGTTACCTGGAACTCCAGGTGGGGCCCGGGGTGTTCGTGCCCCGGCCCGAGACCGAGGTGATGACCGGCTGGGCGATCAGCGCGCTGCGGGAAATGGACGTGGCCGAGCCGGTCGTGGCGGATCTGGGTACCGGCAGCGCCGCGATCGCGCTGGCGATCGCGCAGGAGGTGCCCCGTGCGCGGGTGCACGCGGTGGAGGCGGACCCGCTGGCGCGGCAATGGGCGCAGCGCAACATCGCCCGGTGCGCGGGCAGCGCCCCGCATACCCGTGGCCGGGTAACCCTGGACGGGGACGACTTCGCCCGCGCCCTGCCATCGCTGACCGGCGACGTGGATCTGGTGATCAGCAACCCGCCGTACATACCGGTCGGTGCCACAGTCCCGCCCGAGGTCGCCGAGTACGACCCGGCCGGCGCGCTCTGGAGCGGCACAGACGGCCTGGACGCCGTCCGGGTCATCGAGGGGGTCGCGCGGCGCCTGCTGCGGCCGGACGGGCTGGTCGCGGTGGAGCATGGCGCGCCGCAGGGTGCGGCGGTCTACTGGATCTTCGCGGAGGAGCGGGGCTGGCGGGACACCCGCAACCACAAGGACCTGGCCGGGCGGGACCGTTTCGTGACCGCCCGGCGGTGAGAAGCCGTCCCGTGCTCACCGCAAACTTCCATGATCATGGTTCATTGGGCGGGTCATGGGCCGCGTGATTAACCATGATCATGGAAAGCGGAGCCACGGCGGAGCCGTGCTGGGCGGCGACCCGGCCGACGGGCACCGGATGAGTGGAAAGATGGGCTGGCATGAGCGCACGGTATGACTGCACGGACGCGGAACAGCGGGTGGCGGGCATCGCCGAGGCGGAAGCCTCGTTGCGCAAGGGTGACCTGGCGGTGATCCCGACGGACACCGTGTATGGGCTGGCCGCGGACGCCTTCTCCGCGACCGGAGTGACGAGCCTGCTCACGGCCAAGGGCCGGGGCCGCCAGATGCCGCCGCCGGTGCTGGTCGGGACCGTGCGCGCGGCCAACGCCCTGGTCGAGGACCTCAGTATCACCGGGAAGGACCTCATCGATGAGTTCTGGCCGGGCGGCCTCACCCTGGTCATGCGGGCCAACCGGACCCTGATCTGGGATCTGGGGGACACCAGGGGCACGGTCGCGATCCGGATGCCCCTGCATGAGCTCGCGCTCGACCTGCTCAAGGAGACGGGCCCGCTCGCGGTGAGCAGCGCCAACCGCACGGGTGTCCCGCCCGCGACGACCGTCGCCGACGCGGAGGCGCAGCTGGGTGAGGCGGTCGCCGTCTACCTGGACGCCGGGCCCTGCCCGGGCCCTGTTCCGTCGACGATCGTCGACCTGACCGGCCCGGTTCCCCGGCTGCTGCGGGCCGGGGTGATCCCGGTGGAGCGCCTCCGGCGGGTCGTCAACCTGATCGTCGAGGAGGACTCCGGTGACCAGGAGGACTCCGGTGATGAGCATGACTCCGGTGGCGAGGATGACTCCGGTGGCGAGGATGACTCCGGTGGCACGGCGGCGGGCTGAAGGACCCGGCCGCTGGGCACCCGTCATGGCGCGGACAGGATCATCTGCCGCAGCGTGATGGTGGGTTCGACGAGGGTGTCCAGGCTGACAGGATGCCCGTTGAGCCTGACCGTGGGGGTCGCGTCCACGCCGCTCTGGAGGATCGTGTCGCTCACGCCGACGATCTCGGGCGCGTATTCGATACGCGCCAGGGTCCGGGTGCTCAGTTCGGGGAACAGCGTCGCCGAGTACCAGCGGCTCGCGGCCTTCACCGATGGTGACGCTTACTACTGGTCCTCGGTGAACCTGGCCACGGACACCAATGCGGCGGCCAAGCTGAACGCCATGGGTGCCGCCGTCCATGCCAACCACGGGATCTGGATCCCCTCGTTCTCACCCGGATACAACTCCACGCTCATCGGCGGGCACATCATCGTCCCCCGTGCGGGCGGCGCGACCCTGCGCGCCGAGTACGCCACCGCGGCTGCGTCCTCGCCGGACATCCTCGGCCTGATCAGCTGGAACGAGTGGACCGAGAACACCAACGTCGAGCCCTCGGTGAGCTCGGGCTACCTGTACCTCAACGTGCTGCAGAGCCTGCTGAACCCGGCCAGCCCCACCAGTTCTGCCAGCCCCACCAGTTCTGCCAGCCCCACCAGTTCTGCCAGCCCCACCAGCCCGGCGGGGTCCACCAGCCCCGCCAGCTCGCCCAGCCCGGCAGGCTGACCGGCGGTCGCATCCGGATCACGGGGGCTGCGCAGGAGGGCCCAGAGGCGAACGCGGCCACTGGCACATGGTGAGGGCCGGGTGGCCTAGAGTGGATCTGATGCGCAGAACAGGCCCAGCCGTGGTGTCCCATGCGTGAGTACGTTCTGACCTTGCTGGCGGCCGCGGCCGTTACCTACTTGCTGACGCCGCTTGTGCGGCGTTTCGCGATCGCGATCGGCGCGGAGCACGCCGCCCGCGACCGCGACGTTCATGTGGTTCCCACCCCCCTGCTCGGGGGGGTCGCCATGTACGCGGGCCTTGCCGCCGGGCTGGTCGTGGCGAGCCAGCTGCCCGCCCTGAACAGCGTGTTCGCGGAGACGAACATGACCAAGGGCCTGCTGATGGCCGGGGGCCTGCTCGTGGTCATGGGCTTTGTCGATGACCGCTGGGGGATGGGAGCGATCAGCAAGCTGGCCGGCCAGGTGGCGGCCGGGGTGATCCTGGTCTGGAGCGGCGCCGAGGTGACCTGGCTGCCCGAGCCCGGCGGCGCGGTGCTCGGCCTGACCAGCGACGAGCAGATCGCCCTCACCATCCTGGTGGTGGTGGTCACCATCAACGCGGTCAACTTCGTCGACGGCCTCGATGGCCTGGCCGCCGGGATCGTCGGGATCGGGGCCGCGGCCTTCTTCATCTACTACTACACGCTCACCCACCGGCTGGGCCTGCCGGACCAGACGGGTCCCGCGCTGGCCTCGGCCGTCCTGGCCGGGGTGTGCCTGGGGTTCCTGCCGCACAACTTCCACCCGGCGCGCATCTTCATGGGTGATACCGGCGCGATGCTGCTCGGCCTGCTGCTCGCCTACGCGCCGATCGCCAGCCTGGCCTCGCTCGACCCGGGGTCGCTGACCGATTCCCGGGCCTACGCCTACGGCACGGTCAACCGGTTCGGTGCCATCCTGCCCCTGCTGCTGCCGGCCGCGATCCTGCTCATCCCCTACGCGGATCTGCTCATGGCCGTGTTCCGCCGGACCCGGGCCGGCCTGTCGCCGTTCGCGCCGGACCGCAAGCATCTGCACCACCGCATGCTCGACATCGGCCACTCGCACCGGACCAGTGTCCTGATCATGTACCTGTGGGCCGCCCTGTTCGCGGGCAGCGTGGTATGGCTGTCGATCGTCCGGACACCGCTGTTCGTGCTGGCCATCGTCACCGTGGCCGCCATGCTGGCGCTGCTGCTCGTGTCGATGCCGCGGCTGCGCCCGTGGACCCGCCAGCCCGCCGGGGCGGGGCCCGCGCCGCAGCCCGTGCGTGCGGCGGCGGTCCGCCCGGCTGCCCCCGATCCGGTCCGCCCGGCTGCCCCCGATCCGGTCCGCCCGGCTGCCCCCGATCCGGTCCGCCCGGCGCCCGCCCGCTCAACCGTCCCGGCGGCCACCCCGGGCCCCCGGTCCTCATCCTGGCCTGCCGCGCCTGACGCGCCCGCCTCATCCTGGCCGGCCGCGCCCGAGGCATCCTCCCCACCGTGGCCGGCTGCCCCTGACGCGCCCGCCTCATCCTGGCCTGCTGCCCCGGAGGCATCCTCCCCGGCCTGGCCTGCCGCGCCGCCGACGTCCTCGCCGGCCTGGCCCGCCGCGCCGCCGACGTCCTCCCCGGCCTGGCCCACCGGGCCGCAGGCGTCCCCGCCATGGCCGCCCGCGCCTCCAGCGCCGCCCGCATAGCCCATATCCGCTGCCCGGGGCGATCAGCGCGGACCTGGTGACCACCTCTTTTCACGCCTTACCGCGGTGCCCGGCTTGATCTTTGAAGGCGGGTTTGTCACAGACAGTGACCCGGTGAAGCTTGTCCTGAGAGCTTGTGATATCTTTCACGATCAGTCACTCGAGGACGAGTGAGAGGTCCGTGATACGTTTCGCACACGTGGCGGCGCACATGCGCCACTCCCGCGTCGCGGCGGCCCGGTGCCGCCCGCTTGGCGGGAACGGGTTGGCGCGCGTGCCGGTCCTCGGTGCGACCATCGAGCCCCCCGGAGCCTGGTAGATGCTGGCGAGCTATGCCGTGATCCCCCGGCGCTCCGCCATGCTCACAGCCCCCGTCGCGGTCATCATGATTGCGGTGAGTGCCGCCATCGGCGGTGTCAAGGGACTGGTCGGGGCGCTGCTCGGGGTGGGGCTGGTGGCCGCGTTCTTCGGGATCAGCGCGTTCGCGCTCGGCCGTGCCGCACGCCGCGGCCCGCAGGCCATGATGGTGACCGCCATTGTCACCTACCTGGTTAAGATCATCGTCCTGCTCTTCTTCGTCGTCAGATTCAGCGGCACGACGGCCTTCAACGGCAAGCTTTTCGGCCTGACCGCCATCGTCTGTGTCCTGGTGTGGACCATGGCCCAGGTAATGGTCTCGATGAGGCTCAAGGTGCCATACGTCGAGCCGGACGGAGAACGGTGACCCGTGGCTGCCTACCTACGTCCGGACGGCGGATCGCGGCCCGGGGGAGCGGCTGCCCACCGGAGGGTTGCGGGCCTGCGGGGACAGGCAGCGGGTGATGGCTGGCCAGCCGTCGCCGCCGGGCGGCGGGCAGCGGGGCCAGCCCCGGGATGGGGAGAACGCGGGCTGGACCATCTTCAGCTACCTGATCGCGGGGATGATTGTCTACGGGGGCCTCGGCTGGCTGGTCGGCCACTGGACCGGACATCCGATCATCTTCCCGCTGGGCATGCTCGCGGGGCTCGCGCTGTCCCTGGCGGTGGTCATCCACCGGTACGGGCGGTCCTGAGCCGCTGCCGGGCCGGGGTGGCCCGCCGGCGCACCACAGTCCCCAGCCCCCTGACCAGACCGGCCGCGAAGGCCACACGAACGGCTGAAGGAGCCAGCGGTGACCTTTGAGACCCTCGCGCTCTCCGGAGGCGGATGCCCGGAAACGTCCGCGCACCTCGGCTCCGGCTGCGGTTATCCCGCGCCCGGGTACCCGAAGAGCTTCAACTTCGGTCCCCTCTTCTCGGTCGGCGGCTTCCACTTCACCAAGCCGATGCTGCTGGCGCTCATCTGCGCCGGCCTCGTCATCTGGTTCTTCTGGGCCGCGTTCGCCAAGCCCACGATCGTCCCCCGTGGCGTGCAGAACGTCGGCGAACTCGGCGTCATGTTCGTGCGGGACCAGATCCTGCGGCCGATGATCGGCAAGCAGGGTGACGGTTACCTCCCCTTCCTGGTGTCACTGTTCTTCTTCATCTGGCTCATGAACCTGATGGAGATCATCCCGGGGGCCCAGTTCCCGACGATGTCCAAGTTCGCGTTCCCGGTCGCGCTGATGCTCATGGTCTACGGCACCTACAACTATCTCGGCATCAAGAACATGGGACTGGCCGGCTACTTCAAGAGCATGATCCCGTCCGGCGTGCCGTTTTACATCCTGCCGATCCTGGCCCCGGTCGAGATCCTCCAGTACCTGGTCGTCCGGCCGTTCACGCTCGCGGTGCGGCTGTTCGCGAACATGTTCGCCGGCCACATCCTGCTCTCCGTCTTCACCGTCGCGACCTGGTACCTGCTCAGCGTGGGCATCGGGCTGATATTCAGCGTCACCTCCTTCGTGCTCGTCATCGTCCTGACCGGGTTCGAGATGCTGATCCAGGCGCTGCAGGCATATATCTTCACGATCCTGACCGCGCAGTACATCGGGGGGTCGCTGGAAGCCGCGCACTGACCGAACCGCGGCAGGCTCATCCCCGCCGCCCGCAACAACCACAAAGCTTGTGCACATCCGCCGGCGGGAATCCCGCCGGCCCAAGAGCAAAGGAACAGATACATGCCTGACGTGGCACACCTGGCAGCCACCACCCACACCATCCTGTCCATCAATATCGGCGCGGTGGCTTATGGCCTCGCGGCCATCGGGCCCGGTATCGGCATCGGCCTCATCTTCGGCCACGGCGTCGAGGCCATGGCCCGGCAGCCGGAGGCGGCGGGCATCATCAGGGCCAACATGTACATCGGGTTCGCGCTGACCGAGGCGCTCGCCCTGATCGGCATCGTGATGCCGTTCATCTTCCACTACACGTGATCCTCCAAGAGCAAATGGTGGGACGCGAAATGCCAATGAGAGAGAAAGGCGGACGGCGATGTTCCTTGCCGCTTCGAGCCCGAATCCGCTGATCCCCGCACTGCCAGAGCTGATCATCGGCGCGGTCGCGTTCCTCATCGTCTTCGCGCTGCTCTACAAGGTCCTGATGCCCCGGATCCGGCAGACCCTCGAGGAGCGGACCGACGCTATCGAGGGTGGGCTGCAGCGGGCCGAGGCGGCCCAGCAGGAGGCGAACCGGGCGCTGGCCCAGTACCGCGATCAGCTCGCCGAGGCCAGGCACGAGGCCGCCCGCCTGCGCGAGCAGGCCAAGGAGCAGGGCGCCCAGATCATCGCGGAGATGAGGGAGCAGGCGAACGCCGAGCGCCAGCGCCTGATCGATGCGGCACACGCCCAGATCGACGCGGACCGGTCACAGGCGTTGCAGTCGCTCAAAGCCGAGGTCGGTGCCCTCGCGGTCGAACTCGCCAGCCGGGTGGTAGGGGAGTCGCTGGCGCAGGAGGCGCGCCAGCGCCGTACCGTGGACCGCTTCCTCGCCGAACTGGAAGAGCAGTCCCAGCCAGAAAGCGCCACAAGATGACCAGCGTGCCCGCGAGGAGCGCAGACGACCGGGGGGCCGGGTAATGCAAGGCGCCAGCCGGACCGCCTTTGCGCAGGCGCGCGAGCGGCTCATCGCCGCTGTCGCCGACCGGCCTGCCGCGGCGACGCTCGCCGACGAGTTGTTCGCCGTCGCCACGCTGCTCGGCGGCGAACCGGGCCTGCGGCGGGCACTGGCCGACCCGGCCAGTGCCGAGAGCGCACGGACCGGGCTGGTCAGCGACCTGCTCGGGGGGCGCGTCTCCCAGGCCACGCTGGACCTTGTCGCGAGCATGGTGACCGCCCGCTGGTCTGGCCCCGGTGACCTGCCCGATGCGATCGAGCAGCTCGCGGTGCTGGCGACGGCGGCCGATGCGGAAGACCAGGGACAGCTCGACGACCTGGAAGACGAACTGTTCAGGTTCGGCCGGATCGTCAGCGCGGAGCCGGAATTCCGGTCGGCCCTGTCGAATCCCCAGCTGCCGGCCGACCGTAAGCGCGGCCTGCTGGATCAGCTGCTGACCGGCAAGGTGACGCCCACGGCGCTCCGGCTCATCACCCAGGCGGCGGTGCACCCGCGAGGACGTAGCCTGGATGCGAGCATGGAGGTCTACGGACGGCTGGCAGCCGAATGGCGGCAGCGCCTGATCGCTGTCGTGCGCATCGCCACCGAGCTCACCGGCAGCCAGCGCGGACAGCTGGCTGCCGTGCTCGCCCGCACCTACGGCCGCGATATTCACCTGAATGTCGTCATCGATCCCGAAGTCGTGGGTGGAATGTCCATCCAGATCGGGGATGAGTTCATAGACGGCACCATGGCGAGCCGTCTCGCCCAGCTACGACAGCGGCTGGCGTCCTGATGGCGGGGCGTGGCCGGGCATCCGGCGTGGCGGCAACGGACAGACCAGGTACCACCAGCCATCCGACGAGAAAGACGCGAGAACCATGGCGGAGCTGACAATCCGGCCCGACGAGATCCGGGATGCGCTGGCGAGCTTCGTCCAGGCGTATGAGCCTGACGGCGTTTCCCGGCAGGAGGTCGGCACGGTCGCCGAGTGCGGCGACGGCATCGCGCGGGTGGAGGGCCTGCCCTCGGCGATGGCCAACGAGCTGCTGGAGTTCTCCGGCGGGATCCGCGGCCTCGCGCTCAACCTGGATATCCGGGAGATCGGTGTGGTCATCCTGGGTGAATTCAGCCATATCGAAGAAGGCCAGCAGGTCCGCCGGACCGGCGAGGTGCTGTCGGTCCCGGTCGGCGACGGTTTCCTCGGCCGGGTGGTGGACCCGCTCGGGGCGCCGCTGGACGGCAAGGGTGAGATCGAGGGGACCGTTCTGCGGGCGCTGGAACTCCAGGCCCCCTCGGTGGTCCAGCGCGCCAAGGTGAGCCAGCCGCTGCAAACGGGGATCAAGGCGATCGACGCGATGACCCCGGTCGGGCGCGGGCAGCGGGAGCTGATCATCGGCGACCGGCAGACCGGCAAGACCGCCATCGCCATCGACACGATCATCAACCAGAAGGCCAACTGGGAGTCCGGTGACCCGGAACGCCAGGTCAAGTGCATCTACGTGGCGATCGGCCAGAAGGGCTCCACCACCGCCCAGGTGCGGCAGGCACTGGAGGACGCGGGCGCGATGGACTACACCGCCATCGTCGCCGCCCCCGCCTCCGACCCGGCGGGCTTCAAGTACATCGCCCCCTACACCGGCTCGGCGATGGGCCAGCACTGGATGTACCAGGGCCAGCATGTGCTGATCATCTTCGACGACCTGTCCAAGCAGGCCGAGGCCTACCGGGCCGTCTCGCTGCTGCTGCGCCGCCCGCCCGGCCGGGAGGCCTACCCGGGAGACGTCTTCTACCTGCACTCCCGGCTGCTGGAGCGGTGCGCCAAGCTCTCCAAGGAGATGGGCGGCGGGTCGCTCACCGGCCTGCCGATCATCGAGACCAAGGCCAACGACATCTCGGCCTACATCCCGACCAATGTCATCTCCATCACCGACGGGCAGATCTTCCTGGAGACCGACCTGTTCAACTCCGGTGTGCGGCCGGCCATCAACGTCGGCCGGTCGGTGTCCCGGGTGGGTGGCGACGCGCAGATCAAGGCGATGAAGAAGGTCGCGGGCGGCCTGAAGCTGGCCCTCTCGCAGTATCGCGACCTGGAGGCGTTCGCCGCATTCTCCTCCGACCTGGACCCGGTCTCGCGTGCCCAGCTGGATCGGGGCTCGCGCCTGGTCGAACTGCTCAAGCAGCCGCAGTACAGCCCGCTGCCGGTGGAGCGGCAGGTGGTGGCGGTATGGGCGGGCACCTCCGGGTACCTCGACGACGTGCCCGTCGCCGACATCAGGCGGTTCGAGGACGAGTTCGGTGACGCCGTCGCCCGCGGGCACTCCGGCATCTTCGACGCGATCAGGGAGACCGGCGAGCTGTCCGAGGACACCGCCACCGCGCTCAAGGACGCGATCGAGGAGTTCCGGCGGGGCTTCGAGATCAGCGGCGGCGAGATGCTGGTGAAGGAGGAGCCGGCCGAGCCCATCGAGGAGGACGAGGTCGGCCACGAGAAGGTGACCAAGTACGTCCCGCCACCGGCCACGCAGGGTTAGGCCGGGGAAGGCAGAGCATGGGAGCACAGCTTCGGGCGGTCAGGCAGCGGATCCGGTCGATCCAGTCCACTGCCAAGATCACCCGTGCCCAGGAACTGATCGCGGCGTCGCGGATCATCAAGGCGCGGCAGCGGGTGCAGGAGTCCGCACCCTACGCCCGGGAGCTCCAGCGTGCGGTCGAGGCCGTGGTCAGCCGCTCCTCGCAGATCGATCATCCCCTCGTCCGTGAGCCCGCGCGCAGCGAGCGGGCGGCGGTGCTCGTCCTGACCAGCGACCGCGGCTTCTGCGGCGGGTACAACGCCAACGTGCTGCGGGAAACGCAGCGGCTGCGGGCACTGCTGGAGGAGCGCGGGGTGGAGTATGCCACCTACGTATCGGGGGTCAAGGGCATCGTCTGGCACCGGTTCCGGGACCGGGAACTGGCCGGTGCGTGGAGCGGGTTCTCCGACAACCCCACCCAGGACCATGCCCGGGAGATCGGCGAGATCCTGCTGGCGGAATTCGATCGCCCGGCCGCCGAAGGCGGTTTTGACGAGATCCACCTCGTCTCCACCGAGTTCGTGTCCATGCTCACCCAGCGGCCGGTGGTCCGCCGGATCCTGCCGCTGGAGATCGAGGAGGTCGAGGCGGAGCCGCCCAGTGGCCCGGTCCCGCTGTACGAATTCGAGCCGTCACCGCAGGCCGTTCTGGATGCTCTTCTCCCCTGGTATGTGGAGAACAGGATCTATCACGCGCTGCTGGAAAGCGCCGCCGCGGAGATCGCGGAGCGCCGGCGCGCGATGAAGTCGGCCACCGACAACGCCAACGAGCTGCTCGAGCAGTTCACCCGCGAAGCGAACAAGGCCCGCCAGGCCGAGATCACCCAGGAAATCAGCGAGATCGTCGGGGGCGCCAACGCGCTGGCCGAGTCGATCGCCGGGAACGAGTGAGGGTCAGCCATGACCGCAACCGTAGAAAACGCCACCGCCGGTGGCGGGGAAGCCACCGCCGACCAGGTCGGCCGGGTGGCCCGGGTCATCGGGCCGGTGGTGGACGTGGAGTTCGCGAGCGAGCAGATGCCCGCGATCTACAACGCGCTGCATGTAGATGTGACGCTGGGTGAGGAGGTCAAGACGCTGACCTTGGAGATCGCCCAGCACATCGGCGAGGACATGGTCCGCGCCATCTCCATGCAGCCGACCGACGGGCTCGTGCGCGGCGCGGCCGTGACGGACACCGGCGGGCCGATCACGGTGCCTGTCGGGGATGTCACCAAGGGCCACGTCTTCAACGCGCTCGGCGAGACGCTCGACGTCCCGACCGCTTCCCTGAAGATCACCGAGCGCTGGGGGATCCACCGGGACCCGCCCCCGTTCGACCAGCTGGAATCGCGGACGGAGATCCTGGAGACCGGCATCAAGGTCCTCGACCTGCTCACTCCCTACGTCAAGGGCGGCAAGATCGGCCTGTTCGGCGGGGCAGGCGTGGGCAAGACGGTGCTCATCCAGGAGATGATCACCCGGGTGGCCAAGAACTTCGGTGGCGTGTCGGTTTTCGCCGGGGTCGGTGAGCGCACCCGCGAGGGCAACGACCTGTTCATCGAGATGACCGAGTCGAATGTCATCAAGGACACCGCACTGGTGTTCGGCCAGATGGACGAGCCGCCCGGTACCCGGCTGCGGGTCGGGCTGTCCGCGCTGACCATGGCCGAGTACTTCCGTGACGTGCAGGGCCTGGACGTGCTGCTGTTCATCGACAACATCTTCCGGTTCACCCAGGCCGGCTCGGAGGTGTCCACCCTGCTCGGCCGGATGCCCTCGGCGGTGGGCTACCAGCCCACGCTCGCCGACGAGATGGGCCAGCTGCAGGAGCGGATCACCTCGACCCGCGGCCACTCGATCACCTCGATGCAGGCGATCTACGTGCCCGCCGACGACATCACCGACCCCGCCCCGCACACCACGTTCGCCCACCTCGACGCGACCACCGTGCTGTCCCGGTCGATCACCGAGAAGGGGATCTTCCCGGCGGTGGACCCGCTCGACTCGGCCTCCCGCATCCTGGACGCCAACTACGTCGGCCAGGAACACTACGACGTGGCCAGGGAAGTGCAGCGGATCTTGCAGCGGTACAAGGAGCTGCAGGACATCATCGCCATCCTGGGCATCGACGAGCTGTCCGAGGAGGACAAGGTCGCGGTGCAGCGGGCGCGCAGGATCGAGCGGTTCCTGTCCCACCCGATGTTCGTGGCCGAGCAGTTCACCGGGCAGCCGGGTGTGTTCGTGCCGTTGAACGAGACGATCGCGTCGTTCAAGGCGCTCTGCGAGGGCAAGTACGACCACATCCCCGAGCAGGCATTCTTCATGTGCGGCGGGATCGAGGACGTGGAGCGGAAGGCCCAGGAGCTGGAACGCAAGTGAGCCGGCGCCGATAGCGGCCCAGACGAGCGAGTGAGGTAGCGAAGTGACGCTTCGGGTAGAGCTGGTCGCGCCGGACGGCGAGATCTGGTCCGGGCACGCCCGGATGGTGATCGCCAAGACCCTGGACGGGGATCTGGGCGTGCTGACCGGTCACCCCCCCGTGCTCGGGATCCTGGCCGAAGGCAGCCTCGTCCGGATCATCGACCCCGAAGGCGGCGCGGGGTCTGACGGTGCCGGCAAGGAGATCGTGGCGGCGGTGAGCAGTGGCTTCCTGGCGGTCGCTGACGACCGGGTGTCGGTCCTGTCCCGCCAGGCCGGGCTGGCCTCGCGGGTGGACACCGGCATCGTCCAGGCGGGCCTGGACGCCGCGCTCGAAGGGGCCGCCCCGATGACACCGGAACAGGAGCCGACCGAGGTGAAATACGCCCGGGCGCTGCTGCGGGCTGCGGGCGAGCGGACCTGACGAGAGGCTGTGGCCCAGGCCCGGGATGAGCAAAGCGCTGGCACTGGACGCGGCCTGGATCTTCGCCGCCTTCCTGGTCGTCGTCGTGCTCGCGGCGGCGGCCATCGCCGGGCGGCGGATCCTGCTTGACCGGGGCGGCGGCACCGTCGAATGCGGCCTGCGCCGGGCCGGCGGGACCTGGCGGCTCGGTGTGGCCGCCTACGGTGCCGACGAGCTGAGCTGGTACCCCGGCGTCGGGGTCCTGCTCACCCCCGAGGAGGTGCTTTCCCGCCGCACCCTGTCCGTGACATCGCGGCGGGACGCCGACGCGGCGGAGGCGGTGCGGCTCGGGCCGGACATGGTGGTGATCGCCTGTCAGGCGGGGGAGGGCCCGGACCCGGTCGAGCTGGCCATGGGCGAAGCCGCGCTGACCGGTTTCCTGGCCTGGCTGGAAGCGGCGCCTCCTGGCTCCTACGACCGCTGGGCCGGCTGACCCGCCGCTGGGCCGGGCTGCGGGGTCACGCCGCCAGTCGGCGAGGACGCGGCCCCCGGGTGGGAGTCAGCGGTCGCCGCCGGGCTTTCCAGAGGACGTCGCCGCCGGGCAGATTCGCGCGGTATGCAGCAGTGCCGCCCCGGCGTGCCCCGGGCAGCACGGAGCTCCGCAGCGTGGGCAGGTCCGCGTTCTGCTCGGCCTGCAGGTCCCGTTGTTCGCCGGGATTCCTAGAGCTCTTTGGCGAACTCCTGGTAATGCCGGCTGATCCGTTCGCTGGTGCCGTAGTAGGCGTGCCGGCTCATATCCGCGCTGAACCGGCTCGCCGGCGGCGTGCGGCCGAGTGCCTCGGCCATCGCGCGGACGTGGTGGGGTGCGCAGCCGCAACAGATACCGAAGTAGTTGACTCCGAGCGCAGCCGCCGCCGTCGTGAACGCGCCCATCTCGTAGCGGTTGGCCAGGAACGGGTCCAGCGCGGTCGGGAATGGCCGCCCATCCGGGATCAGGTCGCAACCTTGGTCGGTGAGCGATTGGAACGTTGGCTCGGCTTCTGTCGTGCGGTACGGCACCGGCAGGGCGGCGATGTAGCCGTCGCACGCGGCGCGGATTTCACCGAGTAGCGGCAGCATGGTGGCGGGCCCGCGGATGCAGTTCAGCCCGACCACATCGGCCCCGGCGTCTTGCAGGCGACGGCATGCCTCGCCGATCGGGTCGCCCCCGCGGACGACGGGCTGGCGATGAATAGTGAGGGTGATTACCGCATCGAGGTCGTGCGCCTTGATCGCTTCCAGCGCGAGCAATGCCTCGCCGGGATAGTCGATGGTCTCGGCGATCACGAAGTCGACGCCAGCCTCGGCGGCCCACCCGACCTGCTCGGCGAACATGTCGCGGACGAGCTCATGTGTCGTGGGATCGTCCGGGTCGTAGACGTTGGTGTTGCAGATATTGCCGGCCACCAGGGAGTCGTGCTCGGCGCCGACCTCCTTGGCGATACGCAGCGCCTGCCGGTTCAGCGGCTCGAGGTCGCCCTCGCGGCCGATCACCGCCAGCTTCTCGCGGTGGGCGTAGTAGGTGAATGCCTCAACCACGTCCGATCCGGCATGCACGTATTCCCGGTGCAGCCCGGCTACCATATCGGGCTCCTCGAGCACCACCTCTGGTACGAACGCCCCGGCCTGCAGGTAGCCGCGGCGCTCGAACTCGAAGAGATAGCCCTCGGCGCAGATCACCGGTCCGGCGGCGAGCCGATCGAGAAGCCTGCCCATGCACGACACCTCCAGGGTCCTATAGTCGGAACGACTGTACCGGGAAAATCAGACGTAGGGATGCCTCGATGAAATCTTCCGCGCAGGTGGTCGTCATCGGCGGTGGTGTGGTTGGCGCCTCGGTCCTGTACCACCTCACCGAGCTGGGCTGGACGGATGTCGTGCTCGTCGAGCGCAGGGAGCTCACCGCCGGCTCGACCTGGCACGCTGCGGGCGGCATGCACACGCTCAACGGTGACCCTAATGTCGCGAAGCTGCAGCAGTACACCGTCGGGCTCTATCGTGAGATCGAGCAGCGCTCCGGCCAGAACTGCTCCATCCACATGCCCGGCGGCCTGATGCTGGCCGGCGACCGGGAGCGGATGGACTGGTTGCGGATGGCCCAGGCCCGCGGCCGCTACCTCGGCATGGATATGGAGATCATCTCGGCGGCCGAGGCAAGGCGGATGTTCCCGCTTCTGGCGGAGCAGTACTTCATCGGTGCGCTCTTCGACCCGGCCGAGGGTCACGTCGACCCGACCGGGGTCACCCGGGCCTATGCCGGATGCGCGCGGCAGGCCGGCGCCGAGATCTACCAGCACACCTGGGTGAGCGACCTTCGTCAGCGCCCCGACGGCACGTGGGACGTCATCACCGACTCCGGCGAGATCCACGCCGAGCACATCGTCAACGCCGGCGGGCTGTGGGCACGTGAGGTGGGCCGGATGATCGGCCTGGAGCTGCCCGTGCTCGCGATGGAGCACATGTACTTGATCACCCAAGACATGGATGAGGTGGCCGAGTACAACGCGGCCACCGGACACGAGTTGCCGATGGGCATGGACTTCGACGGCGAGCTCTACATCCGCCAGGAGGGCGGCGGGATGCTGCTCGGCACGTACGAGCAGGCGTGCGTGCCCTGGTCGCCGCGCGAGACGCCGTGGACCTTCGACCAGCAGTTGCTGGCCCCCGATCTCGACCGGATCGCCCCGTCGCTGGAGATCGCGTTCAAGCACTATCCGGTGCTGGCTGGGGTGGGGATCAAGAATGTGATCAACGGGCCGTTCACCTTCGCTCCGGATGGCAATCCGCTGGTCGGCCCGGTGCCCGGCGTGCGCAACTGCTGGGTGGCCTGCGCGGTGATGGCCGGTTTCTCCCAGGGCGGCGGTGTTGGCCTCACCCTTGCGCGCTGGATGGTCGACGGCGATCCGGGTGAAGACATCTGGGCGATGGACGTGGCCCGCTTCGGCAACTGGGCGAGCCTCGCCTACACCAATGCCAAGGTGCGCGAGAACTACAGCCGCCGGTTCCGTATCACCTTCCCCAACGAGGAGCTCCCGGCCGGCCGGGCACTGCACACCACGCCGGTCTATGACCGGCTCACCGCCCACAACGCGGTATGGGGCGCGAGCTTCGGGCTCGAGCATCCCCTGTGGTTCCAGCGGCCGGGGCAGGAGCCGCGCGAGGACGTGACGTTCCGTCGCTCCAACGCCTACCCGGCCGTCGCTGAAGAATGCACCGTGGTGCGCGAACACGTCGGGCTCACCGAGTGCTCCAACTTCGCCAAGTACCGCGTGACCGGCGCCGGCAGCGCCGACTGGCTGCAGCGGCTGGTCACCAACCGGCTGCCGCGAGCCGGACGGATCAACCTCACCGCCGCCCTGGATCGGGGCGGTCACATCGTCGGGGAGTTTTCCGTGGCGCGGGTCGGTACAGACGATTTCTTCCTGTTCGGCTCGCAGATCGCCGAAGCGCATCACTCGCGCTGGTTCTTGGGCCACCTCGCTGAGGGTGTGCGGTTCGACGTGCTGGGCTTGTCCCTGGTGGGCCTCTCGCTGGCCGGTCCGGGCGCCCGCGACGTGCTGCAATCGGTCACCGACGCCTCTCTTGCCACCGAGAATTACCCGTTCATGACGTTCCGCCGGATCGACGTCGGGATGATCCCCGCTTACGTCGGCCGGATGACCTACACCGGGGACCTTGGCTACGAGATCTGGGTCGCACCGGAGTACCAGCGAGCACTGTTCGATCTGCTGTGGCGGGCCGGGAAGCCGTACGGCATGAGCCTGTTCGGGTTCCGGGCGTTGATGTCGCTGCGCATGGAGAAGATGTTCGGTACGTGGGCGCGCGAATACCGTCCGATCTACACGCCGGTGGAGGCGCGGATGCACCGATCGCTCAAGCTCGATCATGACTTCATCGGCCGCGCCGCGGTGGAGGCGGAGCTGGCGCGCGGCCCGGCTCGAACGCTCGGCTACTTCGACATCACCCCCGACCCGGCGGAACCGGCCGACGTCCTCGGCGACGAGCCGATCTGGCACGACGGGGCGGTGGTGGGCTGGGTGACGTCCGGTGCGTATGCGCATTACAGCCGCCGCTCGCTAGCGTTCGGCTACGTGCCGAGCGAGCTCGCGGTGCCCGGCGCGATGTTCGAGGTGGAGATCGTCGGCCAGCGCCGTCCGGCGAGATTGCTTCCCGAACCGGTGCTCGACCCGGCGGGCCAGCGCATGCGCGTCTGATGGGACGCCATCCTGACCTCGAACGACGGGCCGAGCTGCTGGACGAGGTGGTCGGCTACCTCGGCCGAAACGGCGTCGCCGGCGTGTCACTGCGGCCGGTTGCCCGCGCGCTGGGTGTGTCGGTCAACGCGCTGGTGCATCACTTCGGCAGCAAGGACGAACTGGTGGTCGCCGCATTGCGGCGTGCCGCTGAGATTCAGCGAGGAGTCGAAGGGCGGTGGCGGCGGCAGGTCCCTCACCTCTCCACAGCGGAGCTGCAGCGGCGCTGGTGGCGGTGGATCAACCGCAGCCCGGAGCACTTGGCGCTGGTGCGACTGGGTCTCGAAGCCGCCACGCTGGACGCCACGGTCAGCGGCCTGCCCGGTGATGTGCGTGCGGAGCAGATCTCGTTTTGGCGCAAGGACATCGCCGACGGCCTGATCGCTGACGGCATCAAGCCCGAGGACGCCGAACGCGAGGCATCGCTGGTAAAGGCAACGTTCACCGGCCTGGTGCTCGATCTGCTGGCCACCGGTCACCGCAAGCGGCTCACCGACGCGCTTGAATGCGCCCTCAGTCGCCTTGACGACCTGAGGCAGACGGCCCCGTGAGGGTGGCCGTAGGCAGGCCGGCCTCCTGACGGAGCCAGGATGCGGCCCGGGGCGGAGTCAGCGGTCGCCGCCGGGCTTCCAGAGCACGTCGCCGCCGGGCAGATTCGCGCGGCGGGCGAGGATGAAAAGCAGGTCCGAGAGCCGGTTGAGGTAGCGGGCGGTGAGCGGGTTCATGGACTCACCGTGGACAGCCAGGGCGGCCCAGGTGCTGCGCTCGGCGCGGCGGACGATGGTCCGCGCGGTGTGCAGCAGTGCCGCCCCCGGCGTGCCCCCGGGCAGCACGAAGCTCCGCAGCGTGGGCAGGTCCGCGTTCTGCTCGTCGCAGGCGCGCTCCAGGGTGCTCACATACCCGTCATCGACCCGCAGCGGGGGGTAGGACGGGTTGTCGGTGACCGGATTGCACAGATCCGCACCGACATCGAACAGATCGTTCTGGACCCGGGTCAGCACCGCCGTGACTCCGTCGCTGAACTCGCCCAGCGCGAGGGCGACCCCGATCGCGCAGTTGGCCTCGTCCACGTCGGCGTAGGCGGCCAGGCGCGGGTCGGTCTTGGCCACCCGGCTCATGTCGCCCAGCGCCGTCGTCCCGTCGTCACCGGTGCGGGTGTAGATACGCGACAAAACGATGGGCTGCTCCCGGCGGTCCTTTGGCATGCCATCACCGTAGCGCGCAGGGCTGGCACGCCCGTGGCCGCTCGCCGGGTGCGCCAGGTCGGCAAGGTGATCAATCACCTGACCTTGTGGTATTCACATTCTGACAACGATGTGACATCGTATAAGTGCGGAGAGTTACTACTGTTCGAAGCCAGCGAGCTAGCCTGCCGGCCACCTCGCCCGGCGGATCTCGGGGGCCCGCCGGACTCCGATCGTGGCCGGCAGAGTGGAGGGGTGCGCCCCCGGCTGCGGCCGGGGGCGCACCCATGTGCGGCCCGCCGGCCAGTGATGCGGGAGCCAGGATCGCGGGCCCGGCCGGGACTGGGAGCCGCCCCGCCGGGACTGGGAGCCGCCCCTCCGGGACTGGGAGCCGCCCCTCCGGGACTGGGAGCCGCCCCTCCGGGACTGGGAGCAGCCCCACCCGGACTGGGAGCCGCCCCACCCGGACTGGGGGCCGTCCCGCCGGGACTGGGCGCCCGCGCCGCCGGGACTGGGGTGCCCGCGCCGCCGGGAGAGTGCCCGCCGGGCCGGCCTGCACGCCGGTAGGGTTATCGCCGACAGCCCGGACTGTGGTTGAGAAGGTGGCCGTGTACGACTATGTCATCGTCGGTGCCGGTAGCGCGGGATGTGTCCTTGCCGCGCGCCTGTCGGAGAATCCCGCGACGCGGGTGCTGCTGCTGGAGGCCGGCCCGCCGGACGATGCGGACGAGATCCACATCCCGGCGGCCCTGAACCTGCTTTTCCAGAGCACCTACGACTGGGACTACCGCACCGTCCCGCAGCAGCGCGCGGCGGGCCGGCCCATCTACTGGCCCCGGGGCCGCATGGTCGGCGGCTCGTCGTCGATGAACGCGATGATCTACATCCGTGGCTCCCGGCACGACTACGACACCTGGCGGGACGATTACGGCTGCACCGGTTGGGGCTACACCGACCTGATGCCCTACTTCCTCCGGGCGGAGGACAACACCAGGGGCGCCTCCGCGTACCACGGCTCGGGCGGCCCGCTCACCGTCTCCGACCTGAAGTACAGGTCGGCGCTCACCAAGGCGTTCGTCGCCGCGGCCCATGACTGCGGGCTGGCGCCGAACGAGGACTTCAACGGACCGCAGCAAGACGGCAGCGGGTTCTACCAGGTGACCCAGCGGAACGGCCGCCGCTGGTCGGCTGCCGATGCCTACCTGCACCCGGCCAGGTCGCGGCCCAACCTGGAGGTGCTGACCGATGCCCGGGTGACCCAGGTGGTGGTGGAGGCGGGCCGCGCCGCCGGGGTCCGGTACCTGCTGCGCGGAGCGGAGGAACTTGTCCGCGCCGAGGCCGAGGTGATCCTGGCCGCCGGTGCCATCGGCAGCCCGCACCTGCTCCTGCTGTCCGGCGTCGGCCCCGCCGACCACCTGCGCGATCTCGGCATCACCGTCCACGTGGACAGCCCCGGTGTGGGCGCGAACCTGTCGGACCATCCGGTGGTCACCGCGATGTGGGGTACCCCGCGCACGCCGGCCCTGTGGGAGGAGTCCACCCCGGTCAACCTGGCCCGGTGGCGGGTCCGGCGCTCCGGCCCGCTGACCTCCAACGTGGCAGAGGCAGGCGGGTTCAGCCGGACCCGGCCCTCGCTTCCCGCGCCCGACCTGCAATGGCACGCGCTTCCTACGCCCTACCAGCGGGAGGGGCTTGGCGACCCCCAGACGCGGGCGCTTTCCCTGCTGATCACGCTGGTCGAGGTGGGCAGCCGTGGCCGGGTCTGGCTGCGCACGGCCGACCCCCGGCACAAGCCCGCCATCGACCCCGCCTACCTGTCCGACGGCGCCGATATGGAACCGCTGGTGGACGGGGTCCGGATGGCACGCGAGTTCGCCGCCGCCGGGCCGCTCGCCCGGGCCTGCAAGTCCGAGCTCTCGCCCGGGCCCGACGTCCGCACGGACGCGGCGGTGCGGGAGTTCATCCGCCGTGACCTCGGCACGCTCTTCCACCCGGTGGGCACCTGTGCGATGGGCGGCGACTCCCGGCTGGCCGCCACCAGGCTGGCCAGCGTGGTTGACCCGGAACTGCGGGTGCGCGGGGTGGAGCGGCTGCGGGTGGTGGACGCCTCGGTGATGCCGGCCGTGCCCCGGGGCAACACCAACGCCCCGACCATCGCCATCGCCGAGCGGGCCGCCGATCTCATCATCGGCCGCGCCCCGCTGGAGCCGGCCGACCCGGCCCTGCCCAGCCAGCCCTTCCCGGCCGAACGGGCCTGACACCAGTCCTCGCAGATGTGCTGTGCCCGCTGGCCAGGTGCTGCGCCCGCTGGCCACAGCGGCTAACTGGACCACTGATTGGCCATGGGATTGGACCTTATCAGTGCCCCAGTTGGCGCCTACGGTCACGTACATGAGCACCATGACCCAGACCGTGCACCCCGGGCGCACCGCACCCAGCGGGCAGCCCGGCCGCCCCGCACCGCGCGTACGGCTCATCAGCGGCCGCCTTGCGCTGGTGCTGCTGTCGTCTTTCGGCGCGCTCACCAGCTTCTACCTCCTGCTGTCGGTGACGCCGATGTACGCCGTCTCGGCGGGCGCCGGGAGTGCCGAGGCCGGCCTGGTGACCGGCTCGCTCATGCTGGCTACCGTGCTGGCCGAGTTCGCCTCGGCCAGGCTCATGCGGCGCTATGGCTACCGCACGGTGTTCGCCACCGGGGCGCTGCTGCTCGGCGGGCCCGCCCTGGTGCTGCTGGGCCCGCACAGCGTGGCCACGATCGTCGCGGTCAGCATCGTCCGCGGCATCGGCTTCGGGCTCAACACCGTCGTCACCGGGGCCCTGGTGGCCACGGCGCTGCCGCCGGAGCGGCGCGGCGAGGGCATCGGCGTGGCCGGGGTGGTGGCCTGCGTGCCCGCGATCGTGGCGCTGCCGTCCGGGGTCTGGCTGGCCGAGAACACAGGGTACGCAGTGGTCATAACGATCACGGCCGCCAGTGCGCTGGTCCCGCTGGCGGCGGTTCCCTGGCTGGCAGGCCCGGCCGGCCGCCAGGCGGCAGCGGACCCGGGCGCGGCGCAGCCGGCCGGGCTGCTGGCCAGCCTGCGATCCGGCGGCCATCTGCGGCCGTCGCTCGTCTTCGCGGCCACGACCGTGTCGGCCGGCGTGGTCGCCGCATTCCTGCCGCTCGCGGCCGGCGTGTCTGGCGGCGTCGCGGCGCTCGGGCTGTTCGTTCAGGCCGTGGCCTCGACGGGGAGCCGCTGGTGGGCCGGGCGGCACGGCGACCGGCACGGTCACGCTGGCCTGCTGGTTCCCGGGCTGCTGATCGCCGCCGCCGGGATGATCATCCTGATCTGGGTGGCGGCCCCGGCGGCCCTGATCGCGGGCATGTGCCTGTTCGGGATCGGCTTTGGGATCAGCCAGAACGTCACCTTCGCGCTGATGATCGACCGTGCGCCGGTCTCCGGCTACGGCACGGCCAGCGCCCTGTGGAACCTGGCTTACGACGCCGGGTACGGGGCCGGCCCCGCCGTGTTCGGCGCGTTCGTGGTCTGCACCGGCTACCCGGCGGCCTTCGCCCTCACCGGGATGCTGATGCTTGCCGCGCTGGTCCCCGCGGTCCGGGATCGCGCAGCCGGCGGCCACGGCCCCGCTGGCCCCGCGGATGCGCGGGCGGCCTGAATGAAGGGCGTCAGTGGTAGCGCTTCCCGTGCAGCAGGGTGGCGGCGGACAGCAGCCTGGTCATGTCCTTGTCGCTGCGGCGCAGGGAGGTCAGGTTGAGCGGGGAACGCATCCGGACCCGGGTGATCGACTTGGCCCGGGTGAACTCGCGCAGCCCGTCGGGGCCGTGGATGCGGCCGAAACCGGAATCGCCGTTCCCGCCGAACGGCAGCGCGGGCACGGTCGCGAACCCGATCACCGAGTTGATGGCGGTCATGCCGCTGCGCATCGCGCGCGCGACCGCCAGGCCCCGCTTCTTGTTGCCCACGAACACGGTGGAGCCCAGCGCGTAGCGGCTGGAGTTCGCCAGGGCCACAGCCTCGTCCAGGTCCGCGACCCTCGTCACGGTCAGCGTCGGGCCGAATGTCTCGTCCTGGATCGCCAGGCTTGTCTCCGGCACGTCGGCCAGGATCACCGGGTCCACGTAAGGTCGCCGGATGCTCTCCATGCCGCCGAGCACCGCCCGGCCGCCCCTGGCGACGGCGTCGGCCACATGATCCTCGACGACGTCGGCCTGGGCCGGGCGGGTCATCGGCCCATAGGCGGACTCACGGTCGTCACCGGGGCGCGCCGCGGACATCCGTTCGGCCAGTCTTTCCAGGAAGGTGTGGTAGACGTCGTCCACCACGTAAACGCGCTCCACCCCGATGCAGGTCTGCCCCGCGTTGGAAACCGCACCCCAGGCCGCTGCGTCCGCCGCGGCGTCCAGGTCGGCATCGGCCCCCACGAGGAAGGCGTCCTTGCCGCCGCACTCGGCGATCAGGGGCGTGAGCCTGTCCGCGCAGGCGGCCATCACCTTGCGCGCGGTCGCGCTGGAGCCGGTGAACGAGATCTTGTCCACCGCGCTGCGGGCGAGTGCCTCGCCGGTCCCGGCGGTGCCGGTGATCAGCTGCAGGACCGGGTGCTCGGGCACCACGTCGGCGAACGAGCTGACCAGCCAGCCGCCGACCGCCGGCGTGAACTCGCTGGGCTTGAAAACCACCGCGTTGCCGGCGGCCAGCGCATAGGCGATCGAGCCCATCGGCGTGAACACCGGGTAGTTCCAGGGCCCGATCACGCCGATGACCCCGAGCGGGGGATACTCCACCGACGACGCCAGGTTGATCGCCGGGATCCCGCTGCGCACGCGGCGCGGGCCGAGCACACGGCGGGCGTTGCGCGCGGCCCAGTCGATGTGCACCACCGCCAGGAAGATCTCCAGCTGGGCGTCGGCCAGCGGCTTGCCGGTCTCGGTGTGGATCAGTTCGGCGAGGCGGCCGATGTAGCGGATCAGGTGGGACTTCCAGGCGAGCAGCCGGGTCCGGCGTTCCTTCCAGTCCAGCCCGGACCACCAGGCCGCGGCCTCGCGGGCGCGCTCGACGGCGGCGTCCACCTCAGCGCGGCCGTGGACCGCGAAGGTGGCGATCACCTCCGAGGTGGCGGGGTTGACCGTGTCGAAGGTCTCCACCTGCCCGTGTGTCCCGCCCGGCCCGGCCTGCCCGTGTGTCCCCACCGTGTCCATCGTCATCACCCTCGCATGATCGCGCCGCCCGGTTGCGAGCCAGTAAACCACCGGCGGCGGGGCGCCGCACTGGCGCCAGCGCCGGGTACGGCCTGCGGGCAGGCTTGCGCCGGGCAGTCGGCCCCGGGACTGGATACCGTGGGGGAAGCCGGTGCCGCCGTCGGCCGGGCGCCGCTTGACACGGAGCTGAACCTGGTGACCGAACGCCCGTACGTGCTGCTCAGCTGTGCCATCTCGGTCGATGGCTGCCTGGACGCGCCGGGACCGCAGCGGCTCGTCCTCTCGGGCGCCGCCGACCTGGACAGGGTGGACGGGGAGCGGGCCGGCAGCGACGCGATCATGGTCGGGGCGGGCACGATCCGCCGCGACGACCCACGGCTGCTGATCCGCTCGCCGCAGCGGCAGGCGGCCCGCGTGGCCAGCGGCCAGCCCGAGCATCCCGCCGGGGTCACCCTGACCGCCAGCGGCGACCTGGACCCGGGCGCGCGGTTCTTCTCCGGCGGGGCCGGGGCGCGGCTGGTGTACTGCCCCTCCCCGGTGGCGGCTGATCTCACCCGCCGGCTGAACGGGCTGGCGCAGGTGGTTGATGCGGGCCAGCCGGTGCGGCTGCCGGCGGTGCTCGCCGACCTGGCTGGCCGGGGGATCGGCCGGCTGATGGTGGAGGGCGGCGCGAGCCTGGGCAGCCAGTTCCTGGCCGAAGGGATGGTGGACGAACTTCAGCTGGTGGTCGCGCCGTTCTTCGTCGGCGACCCGGCGGCGCCCCGCTTCGCGGGCCCGGCCGGCTACCCGCACGGGCCCGCGTCCCCGATGATCCTCGCCGGGACGCGGCGGCTCGGCGAGGTGGTGCTGCTGCGGTACCTGCTCGCCCCGCCGCCCCGCCAGCCCGCGGACCGGGTGCCGGGGCGGGCCGGCGGGGCGACCGATGCCGACCGCGACTGGCTGGCCCGCGCCATCGGGCTGTCCCGGCGCTGCCCGCCGTCGGCGACGGCGTTCTCGGTCGGGGCGGTGGTGGTCGCGGATGACGGCTCGGTGCTCGCCACCGGCTATTCGCGCGAGGGCGGACGGCACGACCACGCGGAAGAGGCTGCCCTGGCGAAACTGGACCTGGCGGATCCCCGGCTGGGGAAGGCGACGCTGTACAGCTCCCTGGAGCCGTGCCGGTTCCGCGCCTCCCGGCCGCGCCCGTGCGCGGAACTCATCATCGGGGCGGGCCTGCGGCGGGTGGTGATCGCCTGGCGGGAGCCGCCCGTGTTCGCTCCCGGCGGGGGAGCGGCCCTGCTCGCCGAGGCCGGGATCACCGTGGTGGAGATCGCGGGCCTCGCCGCGCAGGCCCGCGCCGTCAACGCGGAGGTCCTTGGCGGGTGAGCCTGCCTCAGGGCTGGCCGGGCAGCAGCGACCGGAGCAGGGCGACGCATTCGGCTTCGGTGGCTACCGCCGTGTCCACGATCGCGTGATCATGATCCCAGGGCTCGTATTCGCGGCTCAGGATGTCCAGCCAGGTCGGCAGGCGGAAGCCGGGAATGTCGCTGGTGCGCATGCTGGCCCGCCACCGGTGCTCGGCCTGGTCGGAGCAGATGACCTCGACTTCGAGGTACTCGCCGGAGCCGGCCCGCGCCACCCCCCGCCATGCCTCGCGCGTGATGGCGAGCGGGTTGACCGAGTCGGCCACGACCGCGAATCCCTGGCGCAGGTAGTCCTCGGCGAGCGCGTAGCCGAGCACATAGCCGATGGACCCCAGCGGATGGCTGCCGAGCCCGGACCCCACCACCGCGTGCTCGATGGCATCGATCCGCAGGTGGACCGCCCCGATCTCGCGGGCAAGCCCGCGGGCGAGGGTGCTCTTCCCGGTCGCCGGCAGCCCGGACATGATGACGAGCACGGTCGATCATCGCACGGTGGCCGGGCCGGGCCGTCAGCTGGGGACGTCGGCCAGTTGCGGGTCTTCCAGCGCGACACCGTAGCGGATGGCGACGAGCTGCCCGATCGTGGCGTAGCCGCCGAGCGGCGGCGCGCATTCCAGGCCGGCCTCGGCGGAAATGGCTGCCATGGCGGCAGGCGGTACCTCCGGCCCGATGACACACGGGGCCAGCGCCACCCGGGTGACCCGCGCTGCCCGCAACTGATCCGCCGCGCGCCGGAGCGCGGCGAGGTCGCCGAGCGGCGCGGGCACGGCCGGGATGGTGAGCCGGGAGGCGAGCAGGACGGCGACCACGCCGGCCGCCTGGACGGCTTCGGCGTCCCCGGCGGTGCCCACGATGACCCCGTCAGCGGCGGTAACGATGCTGATCCGGCCCGACCGCCCGGCCCGGGCGAGGCCGGCCTCGGAGAGCCGTGCGTGCAGCGCCTCGGCCAGGAGCGGATGGGGCCCCAGATGCCCGGCGACCATGATGGGCGCCTCTGCCTCCGCCACGATGGCCGCGATCGCCTCGTCCACTTCCGCATAGGGGCAGACCAGGAGCGGGATGACCACCGCCGGAGGGCGGCCGCGCGGGCTGCGCAGGCCGCTGAGGATCTCGCTGAGGTGGTGCTCGCTGCCCTCCACGTAACCGGCGGTCACGGTGACGCCGGGGCAGGAAGCACCGGCCCAGGCCGCGATCTCGGCGGCCATCTCCTCAGTCCCCGGGCTCGCCGATCCGGGAACGGCGAGCACGAGCGCTGGCGCTTCGGGTGGCAGGGAGAGCTGGTGCGGACTCGAGTGACGCCCCGGCCGGAGGTAGCGGGTAGTGCGGACGGGCAGAGGCGAACCCCCGTATTCTTCAGCACCCATAACAGCGAATCGTAACCGAAACCAAGTGGGCTGCTGCGGACAATTGGTACGCGAGTTGGCGTCTGGGTTAGAACAGTCTCAGGGAGGCGTCGCCGATCCCTCGCATTGCGTCATAGTCCAAGGTCACACAGCGGATTCCCCGGTCCTCCGCCAGCACCCGGGCCTGGGGTCTGATCTCCTGGGCGGCGAACACGCCGCGCACCGGGGCAAGCAGCGGATCGCGGTTGAGCAATTGGAGGTAACGGGTGAGTTGTTCGACGCCGTCGATCTCGCCCCGCCGTTTGATCTCGACCGCCACCGCCACCGCCTCGGCGTCACGGCACATGAGGTTGACCGGCCCGATGGCGGTCGGGTACTCGCGGCGCACCAGCCGCCATCCCTCGCCCAGCACGTGCAGCTGGACAGCGAGCAGTTCCTGCAGATGCGCCTCCACGCCGTCCTTGACCAGCCCAGGGTCGTTACCCAGCTCGTGCCGGGAGTCGTGCAGGACCTCCTCGATCGTGATCAGCAGCTCCTCGCCGCCCTTGTTCACCACCCGCCAGGCACCGGGCGACTCTTCCAGGCGGCACGGCGGCGACATCCAGTTCAGCGGCTTGTAGGAGCCGCCGTCCGAATGGACGAGCACCGAACCGTCCGCCTTGACGATGAGCAGCCGCAGCGCAGAGGGCAGGCGGGCGGTGAGCCGGCCGGCATAGTCCACGCTGCACCTGGCGATAACAAGCCGCACGGGAGCCCACTGTAGCGGCCGGTCCGCGACCGGGGCCGGAGCCTGGCTGTCCCGCCTGGCTGTCCCGCCAGGATCAGCCCGCGCTGGGCCGATGGGCAAGCGGACGACCCCCGCCCAGGCTGTTACCGAAGCGTTACCGCGGCCGGAACGTTCCCGCACCGGCCCGCATGGCCGTCAGCCGATGTGGGTCACGTATGCCCCGACGAGACTGGCCTGCTGCTGATCGATCTCACCCGCCCGCCGCTCACCGTGGCCGTCCAGGAAGTGCTTGAACGCGTCGCAGGAGGCGATCGGGTTGGTCTCGTCGGGCCGGTGGCCGTGGAACGAGATGTGCACGAACGAGTCGTCGGCAAGCCGCAGGACCAGGTAGGTGACGTTGTCGGGCTTGGCCTGCGCCAGTTCGGCGAACACCGCCTCGACCCGGCGCTGGTTGTCGTCGGCCGCCTCGGCCGAGCGGCTGGCATACCGGGTCACCAGGCGGAACTGCACGGGCGTGGCGGGGGATGCCGTAGCGCTGTCACTGTGCTGAGTACTCATGTCCTCGGTGTTCCCCTCAGTGGCTGACGCGGTTGGGTGTCCATCTGGTACGACGAACGGGAAGTGCCGGGATCGACGCGTCCCTGCGATGTTCTGCTCTATCACGGATGCCCTACAGTGACCGCCGTGAGCCCTCGCAAGGCCAGCCGGCTGCCGGCGGCCATCCCGCGCAAGCCCCGTGGTGGCGTCCCGCGCGGCCGGCCCGGCACCGCGGGCACCCCCGGCGGGGACGAGGGAGAGGACGGCCCCGTGCTCCGGCTGGGCCCGCAGCGTACCGAATCGGCGCCGGACGGGGACTGGGTGATCCGCATGGTGCCCGGCGCCGCCAGCACGAAGGCCTATCGCTGCCCGGGGTGCGACCAGGAGATCCCACCGGGCACGGCCCATCTGGTCGCCTGGCCGGCCCATACGCCCGGCGCGGTGGAACGCCGCCACTGGCACAGCCCCTGCTGGCGGCGGCGGCTGCAACGGCACGCGCGGGGCCGCCGGGGCAGCCGGGGCCGCCCGGCGGGCAGGTGACCGGCCATGAGCGAGATCCGGGCCAGCACGGTCCTGCCAGCGCGGCGCGAGCCGGTCACCCTGCACACCTCCGATGGGCAGTCGCTGCTGGGCGAGCTGGCGCTGCCCGCCGGCCACGACCCGGTGGCCACCCTCATCTGCCTTCACCCGCTGCCCACGCACGGCGGGATGATGGACAGCCACCTGCTGCGCAAGGCGGCCAACCGCCTGCCGGCCATGGCCGACCTGGCCGTGCTCAGGTTCAACACCCGCGGCACCGCGTCGGAGCGGGGGCGCAGTACAGGAACGTTCGACGGCGGTGAGGCCGAACGATACGACGTGGCGGCCGCCGTTGCCTGGTGCGCGGGCGCGGGTCTGCCGCGACTGTGGCTGGTGGGCTGGTCGTTCGGCACGGAACTCGCGCTGAGGTGGGGCAACGACCCGGCGGTGGAGGGCGCGATCCTGATCTCGCCGCCGCTGCGCCGGGCGGGGGACGCGGACCTCGACGCCTGGGCCGCCTCGGGCAAGCCGCTGCTGGTCCTGGTGCCCGGGCTCGACGACTACCTGCGGCCGCCGGAGGCGGCCGGCCGCTTCGCCCGGGTGCCGCAGGCGGAGCTGATCGCGGTGGAGCGGGCCAGGCACCTGTGGGTGGGCGAGCCCGCCGTCCGTATTGTGCTGGGGGAGATCGTGCGCCGGATCAACCCGGCGGCCTGGCCGCTCCCGACGGAATGGAAGGACTGACGGTGACCCCCTTCGACCTGACAGGAAAGAAAGCATTCGTCACCGGCGCGTCCCGCGGCATCGGGCAGGCGATCGCGGTCGCGCTCGCACAGGCTGGAGCGGATGTGGCAGTGGTGGCCCGCGGCGAGGAGGGGCTCGCCGCGACCGCCAAGCAGATCACTGACTGCGGGCGCGAGGCCCACGTCATCCCCGCCGACGTCACCCGGCAGGATGCCGTCGAAGCGGCGGTCGCGGCCGCGATTGACCGGCTCGGGCACGTCGACGTCGTGGTGAACAACGCGGGCGGCTCCAACTTCGCGGTGCCGTTCCTCGATCTGCGGCTGGCCGGCTGGGACAAGCTCATCAGGCTGAACCTTGACTCGGCCATGTACGTCTGCCACGCCATCGGCAGCCACCTGGTGAGCCGGGGCGCCGGCTCGGTCATCAACGTGGCCTCGGTCGCTGGCCTGATCGGCTCGCCGTTCCTGTCCCCCTACGGGGCCGCCAAGGCGGGCCTCATCTCGCTCACCAAGTCGCTGGCGGTGGAGTGGGCGGGACTGGGGGTCCGGGTCAACGCCCTGTGCCCGGGCTGGACCGCGACCGAGCTCAACCGGGAACTGTGGCAGGACGAGACGGGCGGCAAGGCGACCGTGGCCACCGTGCCGATGCGGCGCTGGGGCCGGGCTGAGGAGATGACCGGCCCGGCTGTCTTCCTTGCCAGCGACGCCTCTTCGTACATGACCGGCCAGGTGCTCGTCATCGACGGGGGCCAGACCGCGCTGAGCTGAGCCGGGGGAAGGCCCGCCCGGCCGGTGCCGGAGTCGCGAAGGGGGCCGGCGCGTGAGCGCCGGCCCCCTTCGCGTTGAGCGGTGGCTACTCGGTCCACCACTCCTCGTCGTTCGCGTTGGCAGCCTTGGCCGGGACCGGCTGCTTCGGCGTGCCAGTGGCGGGCTGGGCCTGCGTGGCCTGGCTCTGGGTGGCCGGGGCCTGGCTGGCCTGGCCCTGGGTGGCGTGGCTCTGGGTGGGAGCCGCGTGGGACGGTGCGGGGGCCGCGTGAGCGGGGGGAGCCACCGCCTTGGGTGCGGCGGCCGCGACCGCGGGCCGGGCGGGCTTGAGCGCGTCGCCCAGGCCGGGCATCTGGGTGCCGAGCAACTGGCTGATCTGGGCCAGGTGGGTGGAGATGCTCTCCTTCTGCTTGCTCAGCTCGTTGACCTCGCGCTGCGCCGAGGCCCGGTGCCGCTCGATCTCGCTCCGGGTGTCGGCCAGGAGCTGGTCGGCCTGGCCCTTCGCCTGGGCGACGATCTGGTCGGCGTTCTTCTTGGCGTTGCTGACCAGCTGCTTGGAGTGCTGGTCGGCCTCGCGGCGGGTCTGCTCGGCCTGTGCGCTGGCCTTGGCGGCCCGCTGCTCGGCGGTGGCGGCCCGCTGCTCCGCCTCGGTGACCAGCTTCTGGGTCGCCGCCTGCGCTGCCGCGAGGCGTTCCGCCTCCTGCCGTTCGGATTCTTCCCGGCGGGAGGCCAGCTGGATCTCGAACTCGGCCTCAGCCTGGGCGCGCTGTGCCTCGCTCTCCTCCAGGATGCGCTGCGCCTGGCTGCGCATCTCGTCCGCCTGCCGCTTGGACGTGGTCAGGATCTCGTCTCGCTCCCGCTTCGCGGAGGCCTTCAGCTGGGCGGCTTCGCGCTCGGTGGTGGTCCGGAGCTTGGCGATATCCCGCTCGACCGCGGCCCGCTTCTCGGCGACCTCGTGATCGGCGGTAGCGCGCAGCTTGGCGACCTCCCGCTCGGTGGTCGAGGTCAGCTCGTCCGCCTCGCGCCGGGCGCCGGTCCGGATCGCCTCCGCGTCACGCTCGGCGGAACTGCGCTGGTCGTCGGTCTCCCGCTTGGCGTTGGCCCGCAGCTCGGCGGCCTCGTTCTCGGCGGCGGCCCGCAGTTCGGCGGCGTCCACCTTGGCGGCGGCGGTGAGCTCGTTCGCCGCCGACCTGGACTCGCCCACGATCTCGGTGGCCTGCTCCTCGGCAAGCCGCAGCAGCTGCTCGATGCGGGAGCCGAGCCCGGAATAGGTCGGGCGCTCCTGCTCCCGGATCTGCCGGTGCGCGTCGGATAGTTCCTGCTGGAGGGCCTGCACCTGGTCGCGGTGCTGGCGCATTTCGGCGTCAAGCTGCTTGAGGTACTCGTCGACCTGGTGCTGGTCGTACCCGCGCATGACCTTGGCGAAGTCGCGGGCTGGTGCGTCTTCGAAGAAGTTGCTGAGCTGAGCGTCAATTTCAGGCTGCATCTGGCTTAATCCTGGCTAGACGGGGGGACATGCGGGGGTTACGGACGATTACCTCACAGCCGTGCGGATGGCGGGATACCTTTGCGGGTTTTCCTTCGGCCGGTCGGCGCGGTGCTTGCGGACCGCTCGCCCAATGCCTGGAAGCGTACTACCGTCGCGCCGCCGATTGCGCGCGTTCGCGCTTCCAGCCCACGAGATCCTGCTTTGTTGTGAGATAGGCCGCTAAGAAATCGTTTGCCCTGCGTTCGGCGCCTGGACAAGCTCGGTCAGTACCCCGCCCACATCGGCCGGGTGCAGGAACGCGATGGCGGCACCCATCGAGCCATGGCGGGGCCGCTGGTCCAGCAGGCGGACGCCGCGCGCGCCGATGGCCTCAAGCGCCGCGGCGATGTCCGCCACCCCATACCCGATGTGGTGGACGCCCTCCCCCCGGCGGGCCAGGAACCGGCCAACCGGGGTGTCCGGTGCGAGCGGCTCCAGCAGCTGGATCCAGGACGCGCCGCCGGGTGCGGCTGACACCCGCAGCATCGCCTCCCGGACCCCCTGCTCCTGGTTTTCCTCGCGGCTCACCACGGTGAGGTCGAAGACGGACTCATACAGGGCGATCCTGGCAGCGAGATCGTGGCAGGCGATTCCCACATGATCGATCCGGTCAAGCACCACTACCCCCTCGTTGACCCGGCGGTACCTGGGTATCGTGGCAGACATCCCTGCCCGGCCACCATGGGGGGCGGGCGAGCCAGCGGAGGAAGCCATGCCCGAAGCGGTTATCACCGGTGGCGCCCGGACGGCGGTCGGCCGGCTGCTCGGCTCGCTGACGGACTTCACCGCCGCCGCTCTGGGCGGCATCGTCATCAAGGCGGCGCTGGAACGCAGCGGCCTGACGGGCGCCGACCCCGAGTACGTGATCATGGGCCAGGTGCTTCAGGCCGGGGCGGGCCAGATCCCGGCCCGGCAGGCCGCGGTGGCGGCCGGCATCCCGATGACCGTGCCCGCGATCACCATCAACAAGGTGTGCCTGTCCGGCCTGGACGCGATCGCCCTCGCCGCGCAGCTGATCAAGGCGGGCGAGTTCGAGATCGTGGTGGCCGGCGGGATGGAGTCCATGACGCGGGCCCCGCACTTGCTGGCGGGAGCACGAACCGGGCACAAGTTCGGCCCTATCGAATTGGCTGACGCCATGGCACTCGATGGCCTGACCGATCCGTTTGACCATTCCCCCATGGGTGAGCTCACTGACGCCCATAATGCGCGGCTGGGCATCGGCCGCGCGGAGCAGGACGATTTCGCGGCCCGGTCGCACCAGCGCGCGGCGGCGGCCATCAAGGACGGCCTGCTGGCGGACGAGATCGTCGCCGTTGACATCCCGCAGCGGCGCGGGGAGGCGGTCCGGTTCGACACCGACGAGGGCGTCAGGCCGGACACCACCGCCGAGGCGCTCGGCAGATTGCGCCCCGCGTTCGGCGCCGGCGGGACGATAACCGCCGGCTCCGCCTCGCAGATCTCCGACGGCGCCTGCGCCGTCGTGGTGATGTCCGCCGAGGCGGCCAGGGCCAGGGGCATCAGCGTGCTGGCCGAGGTCGGGGCGCACGGCAACGTGGCCGGGCCCGACAACTCACTGCAGTCCCAGCCGTCCCGCGCCATCAACCACGCCCTCGGCAAGGCCGGGCTCACCGTGGCCGACCTCGGGCTCATCGAGATCAATGAGGCCTTCGCCTCCGTGGTCCTGCAGTCCATGCGTGACCTCGGGATCGGTGACGAGAACGTCAACGTCAACGGCGGCGCCATCGCGATCGGCCATCCGATCGGGGCGTCGGGAGCACGGATCGCCCTGCACCTCGTCCGCGAACTGGGCCGGCGCGGGGGCGGCCTGGGCGCCGCGGCGCTGTGCGGGGGCGGCGGGCAGGGTAGCGCGCTGCTGCTGCGCGTGCCCGCGGCGGCTGGACGTGACTGAGGACGCTATCGACCGGGCACTGGCCGGGGACGTGCGGGCGCTGGCGCGGCTGGTCTCACTGGTCGAGAACGGGGCCGCCGGGCTCCGGCCGGTCATGAAGGCACTGGCGCCGTTCGCGGGCCGGGCACGGGTGATCGGGCTGACCGGGGCCCCGGGTGTGGGCAAGTCCACGGTCACGACGGCCCTGGTGAGCGCCTACCGGGAGCGCGATCTGCGGGTAGGCGTGCTCGCGGTGGATCCCACCTCCCCGTTCAGCGGCGGGGCGCTGCTCGGCGACCGGGTGCGGATGCAGGATCACGCCACCGATCCCGGGGTGTTCATCCGGTCCATGGCCAGCCGGGGCCACCTTGGGGGGCTGTCGGCGGCCACCCCGCAGGCGCTGCGGGTGCTGGACGCGGCCGGGTTCGGCGTCGTCCTCATTGAGACCGTCGGGGTGGGCCAGGCGGAGGTGGAGATCGCCTCTCTCGCCGACACCACGCTTGTTCTTGTCGCGCCGGGGATGGGAGACGCGATCCAGGCCGCCAAGGCGGGCATCCTGGAGGTCGCGGACATCTTCGTGGTCAATAAGTGCGACAAACCGGGCGCGCAGGAGACGGTGCGGGATCTGCGCACGATGATCGCCATGGCCCGGCATGGCAAGGGCGACTGGAAGCCGCCCATCGTGACCGCCACCGCGACGGCCGGGGACGGCATCGCCGACCTGACCGGCCAGCTCGATGCCCATTGGTCCTGGCTGGACGCGTCGGGTGAGCGGGACCGCCGCCGGCTGGCCCGGGCCCGGGAGGAGGTGGGCGCGATCGCCGTGGCCGCGCTGCGCCAGCGGGTGGGCGGGCTGCCCGGCGGCTCCCGGCTCGACGAGCTGGCGGCCCGGGTCGCTGCCGGGGAACTCGATCCCTACTCGGCCGCGGACGAGCTCGTGGCGGCGGCATCGGTGGGCTGATCTGTCCCGTCCGCCGCCTGCGCCCCGCCCTGCGGGTCCGGATCTGCGCGCGTGTCCGCCCCGGCCCCGCCGGGCTGATCCGCTTCGCGGGGCTGATCTGCGTCGCGGGGCTGGCCTGCCTCGCCGGGCTGGCCTGCTTCGCCGGGCTGATCCGCTTCGCCGGGCTGGGCTGCTTCGCCGGGGCGCGGGGCGGACGCGGCCTGTGCCGCCGCCGCGGCCGGTGCGATCTGGGCAGCCGCCAGGGCGTCGATCTCCGCTTGCAGGATGGATGCGCTGCGCAGCCGGGCTTCGTACGCCTTCTTGCCGCCGCGCGCGCCGAAGAGGCGTTTGGTGAGCACCAGGTAGACGACCAGGGCCACGTTGATGGCGAAGGCCACCACGCGTAGCACGGTCACCTTCGCTGTCAGGTCATAGATCTCGTAGGGGATGAAGACCGAGGTGGCCACCATGGCGAAGTACTCGCCCCAGCGCTTCAGCAGCCACAGCCCGACGGCTTCGATGATCTCGATGACCGCGTACGCCGCGGCGCCCAGCGCGAGCCAGGTCAGGATGCGGGGGTCGAGCTTGAAGGCGTGCTGGATGAGGCCGAGCAGCTTGGAGTGGTTGACGTTGAAGCCGAGTTCGCGCAGCAGGGCCCGCACCGCCGGCAGCTCGTGGTCGTACGCCTGCTCGATCGAGAGCCGGGAACTCTTGAATCGCCAGATGGCGACCGCCAGCACGCCGAAGATGATCGCCCGCAGGAACCGCTCGACGGCGAACAGCCGCAGGATGAGCGCGCTGCGCAGTTCCTTGCCCCGCCGTACCCGGGGCGCCGCCGAGACCGGGCCGCTGGTCGTCGGCTCGCCAATGACGAAAGCACCACAACGCAGACAGCGCCAGGCGGCACCCTCGCGGGTGCTCACGCTCAGCCGCTCGTGGAGCGCGGGCTCGTCAGGCGCGAAAGTGACATGACCGCCAGCCCCGCAGCCCAGCAGGCTCCAGTCCATGTGCCGCAGCCTAATCCCATCCGCGCGATACCGGCGGGACGGCGCTGGTCGGCCCTGGCCGCGTCAGACGCCGACGAGGACGCCGTCGGCGAGGGTGAGCACCTCGTCGCAGGCCAGATCCAGGGCAGCGGAATCGTGGCCGGTCGCGACGATCGCCGTATCCCGGGCCAGGTCGCGCACATAGCAGGCGACGCTGGCCGCCCCGTCCTGGCTGAGGTCGTCGAGCAGCCCATCGAGCAGCAGCAGATCCGGTTCGTGCACGGCGGCGGCGGCCAGCCTGGCCCGGCGGCCCACCGCGGCCGGCGCGGACCGGATAGGCACATCAGCCCACGCGGTAAGGGCGAGCCGGTCGAGGATGGCGGCGGTGAGCACCTCCCCGTGCCCCCCCGGCAGATCGGCCACCCGGGCCGCGTGCTCGACCAGGCCACGCACCCGCAGGCCGGGCTGGCACCAGCCGGACCGCCGGGCCACCCCCACCTGATGCCTGATGGCGGCGCGGCCGACCGCGGTGGTCAGGTCCCTGCCCAGCACCCGGAGTTCCCCGTGGGCCGGCCTGGCATGCCCGGCCAGGAGGTCGACCATGACAGATCCGGCCGCCTGCCGGGCGGTGACGATGCCGACGGCGCTTCCGCCGGTCGCCGATCCGGCCATCCGGAAGCTGGCAGCCCGCAGCACCCAGCCCCAGCCGTGCCTCACACCGACACCCGCGGCGAGCACCGGGCAGTCAACCGCCATGCCATCACCGGAACGCATGGCCACCCCCGTCACTCTGGCAGCCTTCCCAGCAGGAAATATAACTCTGTGCAGCTTAATTGTCACGGTAGGTAGCAGTGAGGGTGTGAGCCAGGGGATGGGTCCGGGCACGGGATGGGCGCTGGCTCCGGAGGGCACGGGGGCGGGCATGGGCGCAGGGCGCGGGTGCCCACCGGGCGAGGCGGGAGCGCCGGTAGCGTGGATGTGTGGCGAAGCCTCTGGAACTGCCGTTCGATCCGATCGCGCGGGCCGCGCAGATCTGGGAGCGGAGATTCGGCCCGGCGGACGCGATGGCCGCCGTGACCTCGATCATGCGTGCGCAGCAGCTCCTGCTGGCTGAGCTCGACAGCCTGCTGCGGCCGTACGGGCTCACCTTCGCCCGCTACGAGGCCCTGATCCTGCTGACCTTCAGCCGCCAGGGTGCGCTGCCGCTGCGGGTGATCGGCGAGCGGCTGATGGTCCACCCCACCAGCGTCACCAACACGATCGACCGGCTGGAGGAACAGGGCATGGTGGTCCGCCGGCCCAACCCGCGGGACGGCCGCGGCACCCTGGCCGAGATCACCGGGCTGGGCCGCAAAGCCGCCGAACGGGCGACCGAGGACCTGATGGCCGCCCAGTTCGGGATGGGCCGTTACGGCACCCGCGAACTGGGGCAGGTCTTCACGCTGCTGCGCGAGCTGCGCCTGGGGGCAGGCGACTTCGTGACGGAGCCGCCCGGCGACCTCCCAGCCGGCGAGGATGCGGGGGTTCGTGATCAGGACTGACCGGGCTGCCGGGGCTGCTGCGGCCGCTGGGGCCTTCGTTGTGCGGCTGGCCAGAGCCGCTGGCGCTGGACTTCCTCAGCCGCCCGGGCCGGGCCGCTAGCCCCTGACCGGGGAGGGCAGCCACGTGCTGCCACCGTCGTAGGTGAACCAGATGGCCCGCTGCGCCGGGTCGGCCGGGACGGCCACGCCCTGCGTGGCGGTGGTCATGCCCACGTAGGTGAAGCCGCCGGATGGCATGGTTCCGCCGGCTGCCATCCAGGTCGCTCCGCCGTCCGCGGAAACCTCGATACCCAGGTTCGTGGCGAGCACCAGGGCGCCTGACGGGCTGCCCGACAGGAAAGTTGCAGTCCCGGCGGCGGGGGCCTGGCCTGGCTGCCAGCTGTGCCCGCCATCCTTCGAGGCGTAGATGGTCTTGCGCTGCTGGCCGCCCGTGGAGGGGCCGGTGCACAGCAGGTCCAGGCCGGAGGCCCCGCTGGCGGCGAGCAGGGCCCCGGACGGCTGGCCGTCGGGCTGGGCGGGCCCGGGCCGGCAGGGCGCGGACCCCTGGCTCACCGTGCCAGCGGCCGGCTGCCAGGCAGCACCGGTCAGCGGGCCGGTGAAAATGATCCCCTCCGGTGTCAGCAGGTAGCCAGCGGTCCCGGTGAGCAGCAGGGACGCGGCGCTGTCGGCGCCAGCGAGGCCGAAGCCCGACGCGCCCGGCACCGGTGCCCACGCATTGCTGCCGGGGCGGCTGGAGTAGACGGCGAAGCCGGTGCAGTGTGCCGCGAAGCCGGTCCCGGTCCCGGTGCAGCGCGCCCAGACCGAGAACACCTGCTGGCCCCGGGCTTCCAGGGAGGTCACGCGCATGCCGCCGGTCGGGATCTGGGTCCACGTCCGGCCCGCGTCGTGGGTGGCCCACAGCTGCGGGCCGAACGCCCAGCCGTCGCTGCGGGTGAGGAAGCGGATCTGGCTCACCCCGGTGGCACCGTCCGGGCCGTGGGCGGGCGGCGCATGGACGGTGCGCCAGCCCGCGCCACCCGTGTCGGTGCGCTGCAGCACGATGCAGGCAGTCGCCGTCGGCAGGTTGCATTGCCCGGCGGGGGTTGCCTGGCCCATCACCCAGCCGGTGGACACGCCGACGAAGGTGACCGACAGCGGCGGCGGCGCCGGCGGCGCGGCGGGGCCTGCGTGCGCGGTCGCGGCGGGCGTGGGGCTGGACTTCACCGGGGCCGGATGCCGGGGGGAGGGCGGCGTGGTGTGCGACCCGCCAGCGGTGCTGGCCTGGCGGCCCGTCTCCAGCGCGGGAATCGCCACCGTGGGGATGACGACCGCGGCGACGGCGGCGATCGCCAGCGCACCGGCCGCGGACATGACCGCCCGCCTGGTCCGCCGCCTGCGCGCCTGCCTGGTGACACGGTCGAACGTGCCTGGCGGCGGCAGCAGCGGCCGCACCCGGGCGTCCAGCCAGGTGTCGAGTTCGTCGCGCGGCTCAGACACGGGATTCCCCCAGCGCGGCACGGAGCCTGGCCCGCGCCTGATGCAGATCCGCCTTGACCGTCCCCTCCGGCCGGCCGAGCATCGTGGCCACGTCCCGGATCGGGAACCCCGCGTAGTGATAGAGCAGGAACGGCTGGCGCAGCCGGTCGGGCAGCGACTGGATGAGGGCGCGCACGTCCACGTCCTGCGCCGGGTGGGACACCGGGTCGCCGTGGGATGCGGCGCTCACCGCGCGCAGCGCACGGCGCTCCCGCCCCTTCCGGCGCCAGTGGTCGCGGACCAGGTTCGTCGCGATCATGTAGAGGTAACTCTGCGGGTTATCCAGCGATGACCACCGCGCGAGCAGCCGGGTGAACGCCTCGGCGGCGATCTCGTGTGCGGTGTCGTCGTCATCGACCAGCCGGCGCACCCAGCCGGCGAGGCGGGGATAGCACGCGTTGAACAGCTCCTCGGCCGCTGCCCGGTCGGTGGCGCGGAACCTCTCCACAGCATCACCTCGGGTGGCGGTCCCCGCCGGAGCGCTCCAGGGCCCCACCAGCATGGTGACGCTGCCCGCGGCTGCGGCGGTGGCGTCGGTGGATGGGGATTGCACAGGTTCTACCACACCTTCTGCCCGGCGGCGGGTTACCGGGCACGCCGCTGCGGGTGTCCCGGTGCTACCTGAGACGGCCGGGGGCCGGTATCGGTTGGGCCGGCCCGGCAGGGATTCTCGCGCGGTGGCGTGGCCGCCGCGCAATGCAGCCGGGCGCTGGGCACGGCGGGGCGGTGGCCGGGGCCGGTGGCCCGGGCCCGGGAACTGCGGCGGCGGGCCGCGCGGGGATACACTGGGACGGAGATAGTAGGACGTCCTACTATTTGCTCGCGCCGGGGGTTCACCACGGGAGGGGTCTTCATGGCTGACCAGGTTGAGGTCGACGAGCCCGGCAGGCGGCGCTGGCAGCGCCGCTACGACCAGGCGCGCATCCGCGACGCGGATTTCACCACCCTGTCCGGCCTCGAGCTGGATCCGGTGTACGGCCCGCCACCGGGCGCGGTCGTGCCAGCCTTCGAGCGGATCGGCTGGCCGGGCGAGTACCCCTTCACCCGCGGCCTCTACCCGGCCGGCTACCGGGGGCGCGCCTGGACGATCCGGCAGTTCTCCGGGTTCGGCAACGCGCACCAGACCAACGAGCGCTACAAGATGCTGCTGGGCGCCGGCGGCACCGGGCTCTCGGTTGCCTTCGATATGCCCACGCTGATGGGCCGCGACTCCGACGATCCCCGGGCCGCCGGCGAGGTCGGGCACTGCGGGGTGGCGATCGACTCGGCGGCGGACATGGACCTGCTCTTCGCCGGCATCCCGCTCGCCGACGTCACCACCTCGATGACGATCAGCGGGCCCGCGGTGCCGGTCTTCTGCATGTACCTGGCCGCGGCCCAGCGCCAGGGCGCCGACATCGCCGCCCTCGACGGAACGTTGCAGACCGACATCTTCAAGGAGTACATCGCCCAGAAGGAATGGCTGTTCAAGCCGCAGCCGCACCTGCGGCTCATCGGCGACCTGATGGAGTACTGCGCCGAGCACATCCCGGCGTACAAGCCGCTGTCGGTCTCCGGGTACCACATCCGGGAGGCCGGCTCCACGGCCGCCCAGGAACTGGCCTTCACGCTGGCGGACGGGTTCGGTTACGTGGAACTCGGCCTCTCCCGGGGTCTCGACGTGGACACGTTCGCCCCGGGCCTGTCGTTCTTCTTCGATGCCCACATCGACTTCTTCGAGGAGATCGCCAAGTTCCGCGCCGCCCGGCGGATCTGGGCCCGGTGGCTGCGCGACGTCTACGGCGCGCGCACCGAGCGCGCACAGTGGCTGCGCTTCCACACCCAGACGGCCGGGGTGTCGCTGACCGCGCAGCAGCCCGACAACAACGTGGTGCGGACCGCGATCGAGGCGCTGGCCGCCGTGCTGGGCGGCACCAACTCACTGCACACCAACGCGCTCGACGAGGTACTGGCGCTGCCGAGCGAGCGGGCGGCCGAGATCGCGCTGCGGACCCAGCAAGTGATCATGGAAGAGTCGGGTGTCGTCAACGTCGCCGACCCCCTCGGCGGGTCCTGGTACCTGGAAGCGCTCACCGACCGGCTGGAGGCCGAGGCGGAGGAGACCTTCGCCCGGATCCGCGCCATGAGCCCGGACGGGACGATGACCGGCGGGATCCTGCGCGGCATCGAGGACGGCTGGTTCTCCTCGGAGATCGCCGAGGCTTCCTTCGCCTATAGCCAGAAGCTGGAGAAAGGCGAGAAGCGAGTGGTCGGCGTGAACTGCTACCCGGGCTCGGTCGGCCAGCCGGTCGAGATCCTGCGGGTCAGCCATCAGGTGGAGCAGGACCAGGTAGCCGAGCTGGTGAGGCGGCGGGCGGGGCGCGATCAGGCGGCGGTGGACGGGGCGCTGGCGGCCATGATCGCCGCAGCGAGGTCGGGGGAGAACATGATCCCGCCGATGCTGCTGGCCGCCATGGCCGAGGCAACCCTGGGCGAGATCTGCGGGGCTCTGCGCGAGGAGTGGGGCACCTACACCGAGACCCCCGCCTTCTGACCCGGGCACCACCCAGAGCCATGATCACGGACGATCGCAGGCGGGTTTCGCCAGGCGATAGTCCGTGATCATGGTGCGGTAGCCGGGCGCGATGGGGCTGGTTGCGCGGTTATGCCCGGCAGTAGGGTCGAGTCACGACCGGGATACGGCAGGATGGAGTTATGCAGCAGCCGCGGGATTTCTCGCTCTACGGCGCCGTTGACCTGGGTGCGCGGAAGGCCGCCGTGCAGCGCGCCCAGCAGGCGTCTCGCACGGGCGGGCCGGGCGGGCCCGGCGACCCGCCGGGCGACTACGTGTTCGACGTGACCGATGCCAGCTTCGAGGCGGACGTTCTCGAGCGCTCGCGCACGGTCCCCGTCGTCATGGACCTGTGGGCCGAGTGGTGCGGCCCCTGTAAGCAGCTGAGCCCGGTCCTGGAGAAGCTCGCCGGGGAAGCGGACGGCGCGTGGGTGCTCGCCAAGGTGGACGTGGACGCCAACCCGCAGCTGAGCGCCGCGCTCCAGGTGCAGAGCATCCCGATGGTGGTGGCGGTGATCGGGGGGCAGCTCATGCCGGGGTTCCTCGGTGCGCTGCCAGAGACCCAGGTGCAGCAGTGGCTCGGCCAGCTCATGCAGGTGGCCCAGCAGCTGGGGCTGCCATCAGCCGCCGGTGCGGGCGGCGCTGCCGAGGCCGGCCAGGCCGCGCCCGGCGAGGGCCCGTCGGCACCGGAAGGGGCGGCTGCGGAGGATTCCCGGGAGCCGGGTCTGGCCGAGGCACAGCAGGCCATGGAGCGTGGCGACCTCGACGGGGCCGCCACCGCCTTCGAGCGGATGCTCGAAGACGATCCCGGCCATCCGATAGCCGTTCAGGGCCTGGCCCAGGTGAACCTCTTCCGCCGGGTGAACTCCTACGACGAGGCCGGGGCGCGCCGGGCGGCGGCCGGCAGCCCCGACGACGTGGACGCGCAGTGCCAGGTCGCCGACCTCGACCTGGCCACGGGCCGGGCCGAAGACGCCTTCGACCGGCTGCTCGGCGTCATCCGGCGAACCTCTGGTGAGGACAAGAACCGGGCCCGGCTGCACCTGATCGGGCTCTTCGACATCTTCCCGCCCCGCGACCCGCGGGTCGCCAAGGCCCGGGCCACCCTGTCCAGCCTTCTCTTCTGAGCTGGCTCAGCGGGAGCCCGGGTCGCGGGGGTCCGCGTCGGTGAGCCGCTCCAGCGCGGGCAGCGCCGCCGCGAGCGCGGCGAGCTGTTCGCTGGTGAGCGTGCGCAGGCTGTCGGCGAGAACTGTCGTGCTCTCCTGGCGGATGCGCTCCAGGATCGCGTGACCCTCCGGCGCGATCGCCAGCGTGCTGGCACGTGCATCACCGGGCACCGGGCACCGGATCACGTAGCCTCGCTCCTCGAGCGCGGTGACCAGCCTGGTCAGGGTGGACGGAGCGATGCCCTCGGCGGCGGCGAGATCGCCGAGCCGCAGCGGGCCTGCCCGCTCCACCGTGGCCAGGGCAGAGAGCTGGGTGGGCGTCAGCCCGGCCAGCTCATGGCGGCGAAGCCGCCGTGCCAGGCGTGCGATCGCCACCCGCAGCCTGGCCACGTCGATCGCGGCCTCGGCATCGGGCGCGGCTGGCAGGTGCGGCGTGGTGGCCGGCGCGACATCGAGGCGGCTGCCGGTCATACTCCTTCCGTACACCCTTGCAGGGTACGTGCCAGTCGGCCACGGCGCGCGCCGGGGCACGGCTGCGCGGTGGCGTGGCGCGGCTGCGCGGTGCCGCGGGCGGCGGCGCGGCGCGGGCCGGACCTGCGGCCGGGCAGGCCGGGCAGGCCGGCCGGGCCACACCCGCGGGGGTGGCACGATTTGTTCCTGCACAACGCGAGGCTGGAAGGCGGAGGCGACCGTGGCGGTAGCGCCGAGCGTGTCCTATTCGATCACCGTGCGGCTGGAAGTGCCATCGCGGGGCCGGGCCGTGAGCGAGCTCACCCATGCCGTCGAGCAGGCCGGAGGGGCCGTCACCGCGCTGGACGTCACGCCGTACGGCCATGAGCGGCTGCGGGTTAACGTCACCTGCGCGGCGCGCGACACCGAGCACGCCGACGCGATCGTCGAGGCGCTGTCCGGCATCGATGGCGTGGTGCTGAGCAAGGTCAGCGACCGGACCTTCCTGCTGCACCTGGGCGGCAAGATCGAGACCCATGCCAAGGTGCCGCTGCGCAACCGGGATGACCTGTCCATGGCGTACACGCCCGGGGTGGCCAGGGTCTCGCTCGCCATCGCCGCCAACCCCGATGACGTGCGCAGGCTGACGGTCAAGCGCAACAGCGTGGCCGTCGTCACCGACGGCAGCGCCGTCCTCGGCCTGGGCAACATCGGGCCCTACGCCGCGCTGCCGGTGATGGAGGGCAAGGCCGCGCTGTTCAAGCGGTTCGCCGGGCTCGACGCGTGGCCGGTATGCCTGGACACCCAGGACACCGACGAGATCGTGCGGACGGTGCAGATCATCGCGCCCGCCTTCGGCGGGATCAACCTGGAGGACATCAGCGCGCCGCGGTGCTTCGAGGTGGAACGCCGGCTCCGCGACCTGCTCGACATCCCCGTCTTCCACGACGACCAGCACGGCACCGCGATCGTGGTGCTCGCCGCCCTCACCAACGCGCTGCGGGTGGTCGGCAAGAAGCTGGGGGCGGTGCGGATCACCCTGGCCGGCGCGGGCGCCGCCGGGACCGCCGTGCTCAGGCTGCTGCTCGCCTCCGGCGCGACCGACGTGGTCGTGTGCGACGACCAGGGTGCCGTGCACAAGGGCCGGGTGGGGCTGACCGACAGCCTGCGCTGGGTGGCCGATCACTCCAACCCCAACGGCTACGACGGCGACCTGGCTGGCGCGGTGCGGGGCGCGGACGTGTTCATCGGGGTGTCCGCGCCGAACATCCTCACCGGCGAGGACGTGGCGGCGATGGCGGAGGACGCGATCGTCTTCGCGCTCGCCAACCCCGACCCCGAGGTCGACCCCGACGCGGCCGGCGAGTACGCGGCGGTGGTGGCGACCGGCCGGAGCGACTACCCGAACCAGATCAACAACGTGCTGGCCTTCCCCGGCGTGTTCCGCGGCCTGCTCGATGCGCAGAGCCGGGCGGTCACCGATGACATGCTGGTCGCCGCGGCCCGCGCGCTGGCCGGCGTGGTCTCCCCGGCCGAGCTGGGCCCCCACTACATCATCCCGTCGGTGTTCCACCCGGATGTGGCCTCGGCGGTGGCCGCCGCGGTCCGGGACGCGGCGGGCGGCCGCCCAGCCCGTCCCTAGCGGCGTCAGCGGGCCCGCATGGCCACACCTGCCTCACCCGACCCGCCGATGGGCCACTGGCGCGGGAGCCCGGCGCCCTATCGGCCAGAATGGGGTGCATGGAGGAGATCCTGTCCGGGCGGTTGCTGGTCGCGACCCCGCTGCTGGGCGACCCCAACTTCCGGCGGGCCGTGGTCCTGGTCGTGGAGGACGATCCGGCTGAGGGCACACTCGGCGTCGTCCTGAACAGGCCGACCGAGACGCCGGTCCGGCAGGTGCTCGAATCCTGGACAGACCTGGTGACCGGGCCTTCGGTGGTGTTCCAGGGCGGTCCCGTCTCACCGAACAGCGCGCTGGGGCTGGCCATCGTGCCGGGTGAGGACGACGAGCCGCTGGGATGGCGGGCGCTGGACGGGGTCGCGCTGCGCTCCCGCATCGGCCTGGTCGACCTGGACGCCCCGCCGCAACTGCTGGCGGGCGGGATCGCCTCGCTGCGCGTGTTCGCGGGCTACGCGGGCTGGGGCCCGGGCCAGCTGGAGGCGGAGATCGAGGAAGGGGCCTGGTACGTGCTGCAGGCCGAGCCCGCCGACGCGTTCGCCGCCGAGCCGGAACGGCTCTGGCAGCTGGTGCTGCGCCGGGCCGGCGGGGCCCTTGCCCTGGTGGCGACGTATCCGGACGACCCGGCGCTCAACTGAGTTGCGGGTAGACTCGTGCACCGTGAGTACCGAGGTCCTTCCCCAGCAGGACACAACCGAGGAGACCGGCGTCCGGCCGGATCTTTCCACCGACGACGGCGACCACGAGCGTTTTGCCCACTATGTCCTGAAGGACAAGATCGTGGACAGCGCGGTGCTCGGTACCCCGGTCATCGCGCTCTGCGGTAAGAAGTGGGTGCCGAGCCGGGACCCCAAGCGCTTCCCGGTGTGCCCGGACTGCAAGCGGATCTACGAGTCGCTTCCGGCCGACGCCTAGCCGCATCGCCGGCAGGTCCCCGCGGCGTCGCCGGCAGATCGGCGGCCGCCCGGGGCTATTCCGCCGCTTCCCCCGTGCTGACCGGCGAGCCCTCGGCCAGCAGCGGGGTCCCGTCGAGTTCCACCCCGGCGGCCCGGAGCTCACTGACTGCCTCGCCGATGGTGACCGGGTCGACCCCGGCGGTGTAACCGAGCAGCACCCGGGTGGCGAAACCCTGCCGAGCGGCGTCGAGCGCGGTCGCCCGCACGCAGTAGTCGGTGGCGATACCGACCACGTCCAGCGTGTCCACCCCGCGCTCGCGCAGCCAGGTGCCCAGCGGCGTGCCCGCCTCGTCGGCGCCCTCGAAGCCGCTGTAGGCGGCCGCGTCGGCGCCCTTGCTGAACACCGCGTTGACCCGGCTGGTGTCGAATTCCGGGTGGAACCGCGCGCCGGCGGTGCCGGCCACGCAGTGCGGTGGCCAGGAGCGGCTGAAGTCGGGCTGGGCGGAGAAGTGGGTGCCGGGGTCCACGTGATAGTCCCGTGAGGCGACCACATGCGCGTAGCCGCCGCCCTCCCTCGCCAGGTACCGGCTGATCGCCGCCGCCGTCGCCGTCCCGCCCGTGACGGCCAGCGAGCCGCCTTCGCAAAAGTCGTTCTGGACGTCCACGATCACCAGCGCGCGCACGCCCCGAGGGTACGTCATCGGGCGGGAGAGGGCGCGTCAGCCGCTTCGTCCGCACCGACATCGGCGGCGGTGCCGCCGGTGATGCGCAGCAACTCGGCGAACGAGGTGGGGAACACGGTATGCGCGTGCCCGGCGGCGGCCCAGACCTCGTCGTAGGCGGCCAGCCACCGGTCAACCAGGGTGCGCAACGGCTGCGGGTGGCCGGCCGGGGCTACCCCGCCGATGACCTGGCCGGTGGCCGCGCGGACAAAGTCGGGATCGGCCCGCTTCACCTTGGTGGCTCCCACGAGAACCGCGACCTTGGCCGTGTCCACCCGGTGCGCGCCGCTGGTCAGCACCAGCAGCGGCGCGCCGTCCGCGCTGAAGACCAGGCTGTTGGCGATCGCCCCCACGTCGCAGCCCAGCTGTGCGGCCGCGGCGACGGCCGTGGGGGCCGGCTCGGGCAGCTGCCTGACCTGCCCGCAGACGCCCAGGCCGCGCAGCACGGCGGCAACGTGCTCAGCGCTTGGATGCATTCCTGGAGGCTACCAGCGCACCCGAGGACCGTTCGGCGGCCGAGGGCTCCCGCCAGGGCGGGCCGGAGGTTCGGAAGAGGAACTCGCCGTAGCTGTCCGGGGCGATGTCGCCGTTGAGGGCGTACCGGTCCGGGTGGACGCGCAGCTGGTAGAGCCTGTTCTGGGCGTAGTTGCACTCGGCAACCACATCGGCCACGCGCCGGGCGGCCCGGCGTGCCGCCCGCCAGATGGCGGACGGGGCGCGATCAGTGGAAGTCATATGGCCATGATGGCGCGCGGGTGGCGGCTGGGGAAGTGGCAGCAATGACATGTATGCGTGACATCCTGCCAATCGCGCGGCACAATGGTGTCATGATCCGTAACGTCGCCGTGGTGGTACTCGACGGGTTCGAGCCGTTCGAGCTGGGCGTGGTGTGTGAGGTCTTCGGGACCGACCGGACCGGCGATGGCCTGCCCGGCTACGACTTCGCGGTGGTCGCCGGGGAACCGGGGCCGCTGCGCTCACCGATGGGGTTCACCTTGGATGCCCCGTTCGGCCTGGAGCGCCTCGAGCAGGCCGACCTGGTGGCGGTGCCCGCCGTCACGGAAACCCATCCCCGGCTTGAGCGGCATGACTACCCCGAGCCACTGCTCGCGGCGCTGCGGCGCACGGTCGCGCGGGGCGGGCGGGTGCTCAGCGTCTGCACCGGCGCGTTCGTGCTCGGGGCGGCCGGGCTGCTGGACGGGCGGCGGTGCACGACGCACTGGCGGAACGTGTCGGAGCTGGCCCGGTGCTACCCGGCTGCGGACGTCGATCCCTCCGTGCTCTACGTGGACGCCGGCCCGATCATCACCAGCGCGGGCACGGCGGCGGGCATCGACGCCTGCCTCTACCTGGTGCGCAAGGAGCACGGGAGCCGGGTGGCCAACGCCATCGCCCGGCGCATGGTTGTCCCGCCGCACCGCGACGGCGGGCAGGCGCAGTACATCGACCGGCCGCTGCCCGCCACCCCCGCGGACTCGCTGGCCGCCGTGATCGGCTGGATGGACAGCCACCTCGACCAGCAGGTCACGGTTCCGCAGCTGGCCGCGCGGGCGCACATGTCGCCACGCTCGTTCGCCCGCCGGTTCGTCCAGGAGACCGGGACCACCCCGCAGCGGTGGCTCACCGGCCAGCGCATCCTGCTCGCCCAGCAGCTGCTGGAAGAGACCGGCGAGACGATGGACGCCGTCGCCGAGCGAGCCGGGTTCGGGAACACGACCGCCCTGCGGCACCACTTCCGGGCCTGGCGGCACACGACACCGCAGGCGTACCGGCGCGCGTTCCGCCTGGCCACGCCCGACCGGCCCGACCGGCCCGACCGGCCCGGCCAGCCCGGCCGGCAGGCGAGCATCGGCGCAGCGCCGGCGGCGGCCCTGCGGCGCGCGGGGTAGCGAGCGCGGCTACGCCTCGTCGGGCTCCATCACCGTCGGGATCGCCGGGTAGCCGCGGGAAAGCTGCAGCGCGTACGCGGGAAGCTCGGCGAGTGCGGCGCGGTGCCGCTGCCGCGCCCGCTCCAGCGGTTCCCTGCCCACGATCTCGCCCCGCCTGACCAGCGGCTGCAGCAGTTCCCTGGCGGCCGGCGAAGCGCCCGGCGGAGCCACGGTGACCAGCTCCGCCTGCGCCGTGCCGCGCTCGTCCAGTTGCCGCACCGCCCACTTGCGGCCGCCCCGGCTCGGCTTGCCCACCGAATGCTTCGCCACCGGCTCCAACCTGGCGTCCGCGTCGGGTTGCAGCGACCTGGCCACCAGCTTGTAGACCAGCGCGGCGGTGGGTGCCCCTGAGCCGGTGACCAGCGCGGTCCCCACCCCGTACCCGTCCACGGGGGTCACCGCCAGCGCGGCGATCGAATGCTCGTCCAGGTCCCCGGTGACCACGATCCGCGTCCGGTGTGCGCCGAGCGCGTCCAGCAGCGCCCGCACCTGCCGCGCCACCGCCGCCAGGTCACCGCTGTCGATGCGGACCGCGCCCAGATCCGGCCCGGCCAGATCGACCGCGGCACGGACCGCCCCCTCCACATCGAAGGTGTCCACCAGCAAGGTCGTGCCCTTGCCCAGCGCCGCGAGCTGGGTGCTGAACGCGTGCCGCTCGCTGTCGTGCACCAGCGTGAACGCATGCGCGCTCGTGCCCTGGGTGGGCACCCCGAAGTCATGGCCAGCCCGCAGGTTCGAGGTCGCGGCGAAACCAGCGAGGTAGGCTGCCCTGGCGCTGGCCACCGCCGCCATCTCATGAGTGCGGCGCGACCCCATCTCGATCAGCGGGCGCCCGTCCGCCGCGGTCACCATCCGGGAAGCGGCCGATGCGATCGCGCAGTCATGGTTCAAGACGGACAGCACCAGCGTCTCCAGCACCACCGCCTCGGCGAAGGGCGCATCCACCACCAGGATCGGCGAGCCGGGGAAGTAGCAGTCGCCCTCCGCATAGCCCCAGACGTCGCCGGTGAACGCGTACGACTCCAGGTACCGCAGCGCGGCGGCGTCGGCGACCTTCGTCTCGCGCAGGAAGGCGAGTTCGTCCGGCCCGAACCGGAACGCCGCGATCGCGTCGAGCAGGCGGCCGGTGCCCGCCACCACCCCGTACCGCCGGTCGTGCGGGAGGTGCCGGGCGAACACCTCGAACACCGCCCGCCGCCCGGCCGCGCCGCTGCGCAGCGCCCCGGCCAGCATGGTCAGCTCATAATGGTCGGTGAGCAGCCCGGTGCTGGCGGGCCGGATCGTCTGGTTCGGGTCATCTGCCACACCTGAAGACTACGGACCGGTCTCCCGGATGCCCGGTCCGGCGGCCTGGTTCGCGCCAGCGGCGCTGCCCTGGCAGAGTGGAAATCTCTGCCGAGGGAGGTGACGGCCGGTGAGCGTCGCACCAGTGGAAGTGGAACGGCCGGAGGCCGGGCAGGAAGCCGTGCCCGACACGCCGTGGGTGACGATCGTCTGGAATGACCCGATCAACCTCATGACCTACGTCACCTACGTGTTCCAGAAGGTGTTCGGCTACGCCAAGCCCAAAGCCGAGAAGCTCATGCTCGACGTGCACCACAAGGGCAAGGCGGTGGTGTCCAACGGCACCCGCGAGGCGATGGAGCGGGACGCCGAGGTCCTGCACGGTTACGGCCTGTGGGCCACGGTGAGCCACGACCGGTGAGCGGTGCCGCCGGGCGGGGGGAGCCTGACCGGGACGATCCTGCGGGCAGCGCGCCGGGCGAGGGCGGGACAGCGGGCGGCGCCCAGGATGAGGAGGAGACCACGGGAGCTTTCCGGCGGTCGCGTGGCAAGGTTTCCGCGCGCTTCACCGCCGCCCAGGCGGTGATACTCCGCAACCTGGTCAGCCAGGTGGCCGAGCTCATGGGTGACGCCGAGCCCGGCCCCCGGGCGGGCGATCCCCGGGCCGACGATCCCCGGGCCGGCGATCCCCGGGCGGGCGATCCCCGGGCCGGGGACCCGGCCGCGGCGGGGCAGGGGGAGCCGGCCCTGTCCCCGGAGGACCTGGCCGCGATGCTCGGCGCGACCGGGCCGACCTCCCCGCCGGAAGACCCGGTGCTCGCCCGGCTGCTGCCCGACGCCTACCGCGACGACCCGGAGGCGGCGGGGGAGTTCCGCCGGTACACCGAGCAGGACCTGCGGTCGGGCAAGGTGGCCGCGGCCCGCACGGTGCTCGCCACGCTTCCCGCCGGGGGCGGCCACATCCGGCTGGGGCCCGAGGACGCCCAGGCATGGCTGCGTGCGCTCAACGACGCCCGGCTGGCCATCGGGACGGTCCTGGGGATCACCGAGGACTACGAGGACGAACTAGCGGCCGCCAGCTGGGCGGACCCGCGCTCGGCATATCTCGAGGTCTATCACTGGCTGGGCTACATCCAGGACTCCCTGGTGCGCGCGTTGTGGTGAGGACGGATCAGGTTACGCTCGCATCCATGCTGACGATTGCTCCCGACCTGCATGCGAAGATCGTCGCCCACGCCCGTGCGGATCACCCGGACGAGGCGTGCGGGGTGGTCGCCGGGCCGGCCGGGAGCGACCGGCCCGGGCGCTTCATACCGATGCTCAACGCCGAGCGCTCACCCACCTTCTACCGGTTCGACTCGATGGAGCAGTTCCGGGTCTGGCAGGAGATGGACGAGCGTGGCGAGGAGCCGGTTGTCATCTACCATTCACACACCGCCACGCAGGCATACCCCTCCCGCACCGACATCTCCTACGCGAGCGAGCCGGGCGCACACTATGTGCTGGTTTCCACCCGCGACCCGGGCGAAGCCGAGTTCCGCTCGTTCCGGATCGTGGATGGCACAGTGACCGAGGAGGAAGTCCGGATCGCCGCGGAGGTGGCGGGGCCGGAATGATCCCCCCGGGCCCCCGGTTGGACCTAGCAGAGAAAGAGCACCCGCCCGCACGTGACGGCGATGCCACACCCAGGAGCGACATTCATGGCCATCGAGGTCCGTATCCCGACCATCCTGCGCACCTACACCGGTGGCGCCAAGTCGGTCGAGGGTTCCGGCGCCACCCTCGCCGAACTCCTCGGCGATCTTGACTCCCGGCACATCGGGCTGCGTGAGCGCCTGGTGGACGACGCCGGGCTGCGGCGTTTCGTCAATGTCTATCTCAACGACGAAGACGTGCGCTTCCTGGGCGGGCTGGAGGCGCCGGTGAAGGACGGCGACACGGTGACGGTGCTGCCGGCGGTAGCCGGCGGGAAGCGCTGAGGCCCGCTGCCGGGGCGGGCCGCGGCCGGCGCGCGCCGAGGAGGGCGAGGCGAGCCTGATGCGGTACGACTCACTGCTTGACTCAGTCGGCGGGACCCCGCTGGTCGGGCTGCCCCGGCTCTCGCCCGCCCCGGACGTGCGGCTGTGGGCGAAGCTGGAGGACCGCAACCCGACCGGCTCGGTCAAGGACCGTGCCGCGTTCTTCATGGTCGAGCAGGCGGAGAAGGACGGGCTGCTCGCGCCCGGCGCGACCATCCTGGAGCCCACCTCGGGCAACACCGGCATCTCCCTGGCGATGGTGGCCCACCTGCGCGGCTACCGGATGATCTGCGTGATGCCGGAGAACACCTCGGACGAGCGCAGGCAGCTGCTGCGGATGTACGGGGCGCAGGTCATCTCGTCCCCGGGCGCCGGCGGGTCCAATGAGGCGGTCCGGGTGGCCCGGCGGCTCGCGGATGAGCACCCCGACTGGGTGATGCTCTACCAGTACGGCAACGAGGCGAACGCCCGTGCCCACTATCAGACCACCGGGCCGGAGCTGCTCGCCGACCTGCCCGGGATCACCCATTTCGTGGCCGGCCTGGGCACCACGGGGACGCTCATGGGAGTCGGGCGCTACCTGCGTGAGCGGGTGCCCGGGGTGGCGATCGTGGCCGCCGAGCCGCGTTATGGCGAGCTGGTGTACGGGCTGCGCAACGTGGATGAGGGCTTCGTCCCGGAGCTGTATGACCCCTCGGTGCTGACCACGCGGTTCTCGGTGCCCGCCACTGATGCCCTGCGCCGGACCAGGGAGCTGCTGGATGCCGAGGGCATCTTCGCCGGGATCTCCACCGGGTGCGCCCTGCATGCCGCGCTGGGGATGGCCGCCAAGGCGCAGGCCGCGGGCGAGCGCGCCGACATCGCGTTCATCGTCGCCGATGGCGGCTGGAAGTACCTGTCCACCGGTGCCTACTCGGGCACCCTGGAGGAGGCGCAGGAACGGCTGGAAGGCCAGTTGTGGGCGTGACGCGCCCGGATCCGTGCCCGTGTCCCTGCGGCGGGCGCCCGCGGGCCCGGTGGGGCGCATGACGGCGTTCGACGAGGCGACGGCGATCATCAGCGAGGGCGGGGGCTGGTACGGCGTGCGGCCGGATGAGCGGTTCGCCATTTTCTCGGCGGGCGGGATCCCCGGCGCGGACAACGGCGCGGTCAACGGCGGGGTGCTGATGGCGACCGTGCTGCGGGCGGTGCTCGACACCTCGCCGCACCCGCATCCGGTCGCGACCAGCGCGCATTTCCTGCGGGTGCCGCGCCTGGAGCCGGCCCGGGTCCAGGTCACCTGGCTCAAGCAGGGCAGGACCGCCGCGACCGCGCGGGCGACGCTGGTCCAGCACGAACTCCCGGTGCTTGAGACCACCGTTACCACCGGGTCGCTGGGGAATCCCGGAGACGGCGGCATGTCGTGGACGGGGGAGCCGCCGCGGCTGCCGGGGATCGCGGAGTGCAGCGGTTTCGCCCTGGGCGCCGAGTCGGCCGCGTTCGCTGGCTTCGCCGGGCAGGTCGAGCTGCGCCTGGACCCGGCGACGACCGGCTGGCTGCACGGGAAGCCGGCCGGGATCCCTGAGATGCGCGGCTACTTCCGCCTGCGCGAGGAACGCGACCCGGACGCATATGTGCTGGCCCTGGCGGTGGACGCGCTGCCTCCTGTGGTGTTCGGGCTCGCCCCGTTCGGCTGGTCGCCGACGGTGGAGCTGACCTGGCACATGCGCGCGGTTCCCGCGCCGGGGCCGCTGCGGATCGCTGCCCGGTGCCGGCACGTCGGCGGCGGCTGGTTCGACGAGGAATCCGAGGTGTGGGATGCCGCGGACCGCCTCGTCGCCCAGAGCAGGCAGATCGCGCGGCTGGGCCGCGGCGCGTAACCTGGTCGCCGTGCGTCTGACGATCATCGGGTGCTCGGGGTCCTTCCCCGGCCCGGACAGCCCGGCCTCCTGCTACCTGCTCGAGGCGGAAGGTTTCCGGCTCCTGCTCGACCTGGGCAACGGCGCGATCGGCGCGCTGCAGCGGCATGTGGGCCTGTACGACATCGATGCGGTCTGCCTGAGCCATCTCCACGCCGACCACTGCCTGGACCTGTGCGCCTACTGGGTGGCACGCACCTTCCGGCCCGATGGCATGCCGCCACGGATCCCGGTGTACACGCCGCAAGGGGGCGCGTCCCGGATGGCGCGGGCATACGGCCTGGACGAGCCCCCCGGCATGGCGGAGGCCTTTGAGTTCGTCACGCTGGCCCCGGGAACCCAGCGGATCGGCCCATTCCAGGTGACCGCCGCGCACGTCAACCACCCGGTCGAGACGTTCGGCTTCCGGCTGGAGCACGCGGGGCGGAGCATCGCCTACTCCGCTGACACCGGCGAGTCCGCGGCGCTGGTGGAGCTTGCCCGCGGCGCCGACCTGCTGCTGTGTGAGGCCTCCCTGCTCGAAGGCCCAGATCTGCCGCGTGACCTGCACCTGACCGCCCGGCAGGCGGCGCAGCACGCGGCCCGGGCCGGGGTGGGCCGCCTGATGCTCACCCACCTGGTGCCCTGGAACGACCCGGCCCGGACCCTGGAAGAGGCCTGCGGTGCGCCCTTTGCGGGGCCGATCTCGCTCGCGGCGTCAGGAAAGGCCATCGACCTGGGCTGAGGGCCGTCGGCCACCGTGCCGTGCGCCGGTGCAAGCCACGTACTGTTTCAGGCGGGCCGCGGCGTGGTGGCGCGGGCCGCGTTCTTGTCGATATGAGGATCGGTGCCCATGCGGGTTCTTGTTACGGGTGGTGCTGGCTTTATCGGTTCGCATCTGGTGGATGCGCTTGTGGCCAGAGGCGACGAGGTGATTGTTGTTGATGACTTGTCGGCGGGCCGGGTGGGGCGTCTTGATTCCCGGGCGGAGCTGCACAAGGTGAGCATCACCGACGCCGGGGCGCTGGCAGCCGTGGTGGAGGGGTCCGGCGCTGAGCTGGTCTGCCACCTGGCGGCGCAGATTGATGTGCGTGTGTCCGTGGCCTTCCCGGCTGCTGATGCACAGGCGAATGTGGTGGGAACCGTGAACGTGCTTGAGGCGGCGCGGAGGGTCGGGGCACGGGTGCTGTTCGCCTCTTCTGGTGGCGCATTGTATGGGCGGGATGCGCCGATTCCGTCCCGGGAGGATGTCTTGCCGCTGCCGGAGTCGCCTTATGGCATCGCCAAATATTGCGCCGAATGTTATATAGGGTGGTATAACCGGCTGCACGGAACATCTCATTCTGTGCTCCGGCTGGCGAATGTTTACGGGCCGCGGCAGGATCCGGCCGGTGATGCGGGGGTTATCACCATTTTCTGTGCCAGTGCGCTGGCTTCGGCGCGGCCGACGATCTACGGTGATGGCGCCCAGACGCGCGACTACGTGTATGTCGGTGACGTGGTGGCAGCCTTCCTGGCCGCCGCCGACCGGGGGCGGCCCGGCACCTGGAACATCGGTACCGGCGTGGAGGTCACCGTGCTGGACCTGGTGGAGATCATCGCCGGGATCGCGGGCCGCATGCTGTCGCCGGTGTTCGCGCAGGCGCGTCCCGGCGAGCTCGCACGCAGTGCACTGGCGGTGGACCGGCCCGCGGCTGAGCTGGGCTGGCAGGCGCTGACCCCGCTGGCGGACGGGATCCGCCGGGTCTACCGGTGGATCGAGGACGGGGCCCCCGACCGGGTCGGCTGTTAGGCCTTGTCCCAGCCCGGTCCCGCAGATCTCCGGCCCGGTCGCCCTGGTGGTCGGTGGGACCCCCGGGCAGCCACTAGGCTTTCCGGCATGTCCCGACCCGATGGGCGCGGCCCTGGCCAGCTGCGCGAGATACGGATGACCCGCGGCTGGCTCGAGCACGCCGAGGGATCGGTGCTGGTCGAGTTCGGCGCCACCCGCGTGCTGTGCGCCGCGAGCGCCACCGAGGAGGTGCCCCGGTGGCGGCGCGGCAGCGGGCTGGGCTGGGTCACCGCCGAGTACGCGATGCTGCCGCGCGCCACCAATACCCGCGGCGACCGCGAGTCGGTCAAGGGGCGGCTGGGCGGCCGCACCCAGGAGATCTCCCGGCTGGTCGGCCGGTCGCTGCGCGCCTGCGTGGACGCCAAGGCGATGGGCGAGAACACGATCATCATCGACTGCGACGTGCTGCAGGCCGACGGCGGCACCCGCACCGCCGCGATCACCGGCGGGTATGTGGCACTGGCCGACGCGGTGGGCTGGCTGCAGGGCCGCAAGCGGTGCAAGGGCGACCCACTCGTCGCATCGGTGGCGGCGGTCAGCGTGGGGATCGTGGACGGCGAGCCCCGGCTCGACCTGTGCTACTCCGAGGACGCCGCCGCCCAGACGGACATGAACGTGGTGTGCACCGGCGACGGCAGCTTCGTGGAAGTCCAAGGCACAGCCGAACGGGAGCCGTTCGGCCGGGATCTTCTTGACCAGTTGCTGGATCTGGGCGTGGCCGGGTGCGCGGACCTCACCCGGTTGCAGCGGGAGGCGCTCGGCCGATGACGGGGCCGCCGGCGCCGCCAGCCCGGCGGGCATCATTCTCGCGACGCGGAATCCCGGCAAGCTCGCCGAGCTGCGCCGGATTCTGGCTGGCGGCGGGGTTGGCGTGCCGGTGGCCGACCTTGACGATGTCCCCGGCATGCCCGAGGTGGCCGAGACCGGGCGCACCTTCGCCGACAACGCGCTGCTCAAGGCCCGGGCAACCGCCGCGTTCACCGGGCTCCCGGCGGTGGCCGACGACTCGGGGCTGTGCGTGGACGCGCTGAACGGGATGCCTGGTGTGCTCTCGGCCCGGTGGTCGGGGCGGCATGGGGACGACGCGGCGAACCTGCGGCTGGTGCTCGGCCAGATCGCGGACGTGCCCGCCGGCGAGCGGGGGGCGCACTTCGCGTGCGCGGCGGCGCTGGTGCTGCCGTCGGGGACCGAGCACGTCACCGAGGGCACCGTGACCGGCTGGCTGACCGGCTCACCGCGCGGGACACATGGCTTCGGGTACGACCCCATCTTCGTGCCCGACGGTTTCGATCTGACCACCGCGCAGATGAGCGCGGAGGAGAAGGACAAGATCAGCCACCGCGGGCGGGCGCTGCGTGCGCTCGCACCGGTCATCGCCGCACTGCTCGGGGATTAGCCGCCGCGGCCAGCCCGCAGACGGTGTCCGGGTACCGGGTCGGCCCGGACCGGCCGGTACCGTAGCCCTACGGTTTGGAGCGTCCGCCCGAAGGGAGCGCACGTGAGTGAGCACAAGCTGGCGCCGGGGGACAAGGCGCCCGACTTCACCCTGCCCGACGCCGACGGCAAGCCGGTGAGCCTGTCATCCCTGCGCGGCCAGCAGGTGATCGTCTACTTCTACCCGGCGGCGATGACCCCCGGCTGCACCACCCAGGCGTGCGACTTCCGCGACAGCCTGAGCGCCCTCGCCGCCGCCGGGGTCACGGTGCTCGGCATCTCGCCCGACAAGCCGGCCAAGCTGGCCAAGTTCCGCGAGCGCGACCACCTGACCTTCCCGCTGCTGTCCGACCCGGATCACCAGGTGGAGGAGGCGTACGGCACGTACGGGGAGAAGAAGCTCTACGGCAAGACCACCGTGGGCGTGATCAGGTCCACGTTCGTGATCGACCCCGGCGGCGTCGTGACCAGGGCCTACTACAACGTGAAAGCCACCGGCCATGTCGCGCGCCTACGGCAGGACCTGGGTATCTGAACGAGGCGCCGGGGTCGTAGCCCAATCGGCAGAGGCGCAAGCCTTAGGAGCTTGACAGTGTGGGTTCGAGTCCCACCGGCCCCACCAAATTGGTCATTGCACGAACCGCGTGACTGGCCTGCGGGTTGCGCTCGTCTTCAGTGTGCCGCGTAGTAGTTGGCGACGGCGTGGAAGGATTGCTTGGGTTCCCAGTTCATGTCTGGGAAGGTAGTCCCTTTGCCGTGTCGGTAGGTCTTGACGAGGGCGAAGGCGTTCATGTCGAGGTCGTAGCGGGGTTCCTCGCTGAACGTTGCCCCGGCGGTGACAAACTCGTGGACGAAGGCGCCCTCGACCCCCGCGGCGCCGAGGATCGTGAGGGTCTCGGTGAGCTCGCGGGCCTGCATGGCCTCGTCGCGTACGTAGTCCCCGTTGAGGCGCTCACGAACGAATCGGCCGACGACCGGCAAGAGATGGTGCAGGCCGACTCGCATTTGGTCGGCGACGCCGAATCCGAGGGTCCCGTCGCTCTCGGCGCCTCGATACGTGCGCATTCCGAACTCGGTGTTAACGACCGGCTTGCCGAGCGCGAGAAGCGGTTGCAGCATTTGGACGTAGCGGTCCTTGATCCGTGCGTCGCGGTAGTGGTCGACGCCGATCAGGTCGAAGCGATCCCAGTTCACGTCCTCCCAGACGAGCGAGGCATAGGTGAGGGATCCGTGGTAGACGCCGCGGACCGCTGTGCTCGCGCGGCCGAGGAAGTCGTTGAGCCGGTCGTTGTCGCTGTGGTCTCCCGCCTTCATTCGGGTGAATGCCTCGCGGGTGCGCGCAGCGAAGTCCCTGCCCGGCACGATGCCCTGCATGAACAGCGTCAGCTCGCTGCCGAGGACAAGGACGAAACGGTCGGGGTGCTGTTGGCGCAGCCGCTCCGCCCGCTCGGCCGCCGAGACGCAGTAGCGGAGCGTCTGGTCGGGAGACCGGCCCCACAGCGCCGGCGACAGCCATACTTCGAGGCCGAGGGCTAGGGCGCGCTCAGCGACCTGCACCAGCCTGTCAACGTCGCGGCCTATCAAGCGGACGGCGTTGCAGTGCAGGTCGTCGCGTGCGATCTGCAACTCGCGCTCGGCGGTGGCGAGGTCGAGCTTCGGGCGCGTCGGGATTCCCCGCCCCCCCGAGCCATAGAAGACCATTCCGGTGTCGTAGGTCACGCCACGGCGGTTCACGAGACCGAGTCCTCCCCTGCGCTTCGCGATCGTGGTCCTCCGCCGCGACGCCTAGACGGCATGACGATGGGCGCTGCAGGTGCGGCGGCGGCTCCTGGGATACTCGCTGAGTGCTGCCCGCCGACAACCATGTTCACTCGCAATGGTCCTACGACACGTTCGGCCGCACCTCGATGGTGGCCGAATGCCAGCAGGCACTGGACCTCGGTGTCCCGGCGGTCGCCTTCACCGAGCACCTGGACTTCGCGGACTACGGCCCGGGCGACGCGATCGCCACGACCGGTGTCAAGCCCGGCTGGTGGGACGCGGCCCGGCCGCTGGATGTCACTGGCTACCTGGCCAGCATCGAGGAGTGCCGCCGCCGGTTCCCGTCGTTGCGCATCCTGTCGGGTGTGGAGGCCGGGGAGCCGCACCTGTTCGCGGGCAGCGTCGGCGCCGTGCTCGCAGCCACCCCGTTCGACCGGGTGCTCGGGTCCCTGCACGCCCTGACCTGGGAGGGCAAGCAGGTCAACTCCTCGTCCCTGTTCGGGATCCTGGCGCCGGCTGAGGTGATGCGCCGGTACCTGGCCGAGGTGGCCGCGCTCGTCGAGGGCAGCGGGGCGTTCCAGATCCTGGCCCACCTGGACTACCCGCGGCGGCACTGGCCGGCTGGTGCCGGGCCGTACTCGGAAGCCGAATTCGAGGAGGAGTACCGGGCCGTGCTGCGCCCGCTGGCATCCTCGGGGCGCGTGCTGGAGGTCAACACCTACAGTCCGATGGCCTCGGTCGCGCTGCTGCGCTGGTGGCGGGAGGAAGGAGGCACGGCGGTGTCGTTCGGCAGCGACGCGCACGTGCCATCGCGGGTCGCCGACAAGTTCGGCGAGGCGGTCGGGATCGCCGAGGCCGCGGGCTTCGGGCGCGGCCGGGACCCATGCGACTTCTGGCGGTGCTGAGGCGGCACCGGGTGGCGCATCAGGCGGCACGAACCGGCCCGGGTTTACAGCAGGAAGCGGCTGCCGACGGTGTTGGGGACGAAGGCCTCGCCGAAGCTGCGCGACATCGCGTGCTGGGCGCGCCAGCCGGTGCAGTGCGCGGGCACGAGCACCTGCGGGCTCATCGCGTGCAGGTCATCGAGCACGCGGGGGATGAGCGGCTCGAACAGGGGGCCGTTGAGGTGGAACCCGCCCATCGCGGCGTACAGCGGCTGGTCGCCGGTGAGCCTGCGCGCGTAGCGGCAGATGTTGACGATCCCCGCGTGCCCGCAGCCGGTCAGCACGATCAGGCCCTTGCCCGCCACGTTGATGACGATGGCCTGGTCGTCGAGCACCAGCGGGTCCGGCTCCCACCGCCCATCCAGCCACGCCTGCTGCGGAGGGAAGCCGGGCTCGTAGCCGGTGACCCGCGGCACTTCGCCGGTGACCAGCACCGAGCCGCCCAGCACGAAACTGGGCTGCGCTGCTTCCAGGACGTCGAACCCGGCGTCCTCGAGCGCCCGCCGGCTGACGCTGGGGAGTTCCTGCGGCTCGATCCCCGGCAGCCGCACCCGGCGCCGCCGCCAGAAGTGCGGATGGATCAGTACCGGCATGTTCGCCCGGCCCACCGCCCTGATCAGGCCGTCGATGCCGGTGATGTGGTCGAAGTGGCCATGGCTGCACACGATGGCCTCGACCGATCCGGGGTCGATGTCGAGCCGGCGCATGTTCTCCACGACACCGTCCGGGCTGGTGCCCGCGTCGAACAGCACCCGGTGTGTGCCGGTGCCCTTGTGGACGGTGACGAGCATGGAGAACCCGTGCTCGGCGACGAGTGCGTCGGGCGCCGTGCCGCCCGCCATGATCGCGCTGGGCCGGGTGTGGCCCACCGTCGGGCCCGGCCGCCGGGCCGGTCCCTGGTCGGGCATGAAGACGTCGGTGACGTTGTCCATCAAGGTGGTGATCTCGACCCGGTCCACCGGTTCCAGGTCGATCCGCTGACCGGGCCCGGCCTCGTGCAGGACGGCCGGCATCGCGGCGGGTGGGCTCTGGTCGACACACATACGGGATACTTAACCGTGTCCGCTCCCGCGTGGGAAGCCGCCCAGGCGCCCGGCCTGGCCCGCCGGGATCAGGGCCACACGGCCAGCACGCGGTAGCCGAGATCAAGCTCGAGGGTGAGCAGCCGGCCCCATCGCCGTTCCCACTCCCCGCTGCGCAGGTCGGCTCGCAGGCGGCGCATGCCTTCCGCCCGGTCCGGCTCACCGATCATCGAGAGCGCGGACATCGGCCGCCAGATCCCGGGATCGAGATACGCCGCGGGCCGCCGCCAGTACGCCGCGTTGAAGCCGTCCGTGCAGTCGGCTGGGATCGGCACCGGGGTCACCTCGCAGCGGGTGCCCAGCACGCCCGCCAACTGGCCGAGCGGGGTCTCCCGGCTCGCCTCCAGCCGCGCGGTGGCGTCCGCCAGTGCGGCCCAGATCGCGGCCGCGATCCTGCGATCCGGGCGGCGGCCCCGCGAGTACTGCCCGCCGATCCGGTCGTAGACAGGCGATGGATGCGCGGCCACCCTGTCAAGCTAGCCCCGCCCGCCGGGGCGCACCCGTCGGCGTCCCGGCGGCGTCCCGGCCGGCCGCCGGAGACCCCTCCCGCGGCCACGCCGGCCCAGCCGGGCCCGTGCTCACGCCCGGATCTGCTCCCGGACGGCCGTCGTGACCTGCTCGGCACGGGCGATGATCTCATCAGCCTTGCCCTCCTCGGCGATCATCTCCAGGCTGGCCTGGGCGTCGGTGATGGCGGCGAGGTTGATCTCGATGTTCACCCGAGCGGTGGCCACCGCGGCGCGCGCGGCCTCGGCGGCGGCGGCGACCTCGGAGATCACATTGCGGTTGGCGATCGCCGCCAGGCCCTCGGCGAGATCGACCACCATGGCCGCGACGCTGATGACCTGTGACGGTGGCCATGCCGCGTGGACCATTGCCTGGGCGATGGCGGCCGAGCGGTCGGCCTGTTCCTCCTCGGTGGACCTGGGCAGCCGGTGAGCATCGTGCACGGCGACGAAGGCGTCGGCGTCGGCGTCGGCCAGCCGCAGTGCGAGCACCCGCAACTGGTTGACCTCGGCGATGATGCGGCCGATGGCGGCCTCGTGCTGGGCATACTGCTCCCCGGTGGTATAGCGGGCGACCATGCCGAGCAGCGCGGCACCCAGCGCGGCCTGCAGAGCCGCCGCCGCGCCGCCCCCCGGGACCGGCACCCGTGCGGCGAGCCGGGCCAGGAAATCGCCGATCTCCTCGTCGCTGATGGGCACTCGTCCTCCTGGTTGAGCAGGGCCAGCGGGCAGGCCCGCCACGATCATGCCGGCCGGCGGCCCGGCCGCGATCGTGGGGCGATCATGCCAAGCCGTGGTCGTGCGCACAACCGGCGCCGCCCGCGGCGAAACTCCGGCGACGGGCAGCCAGGCTGGCGCATAGGCTGAGCGCCGGCCCCGGCGCAAGGACTGCCATTGCTGCTCACCCTCACCAACACGTCACCACCCGCGACAGACCTCGGGTTCCTGCTGCACAAGCACCCCGCGGCCGTGCGTTCGGTGGACATGAGCTTCGGCGCCGCCCATGTGTTCTACCCGCAGGCGGACGAGCAGTGCTGCACGATCGCGCTGCAGTGCGAGGTGGACCCGGTCGCGCTGGTGCGGCGCAGCCGTGGCGGGCCGTTCCCGCTGGCCGCCTACGTGAACGACCGGCCGTACGTCGCCTCCTCCCTGCTGAGCGTGGCGCTGCGCAAGATGTTCGGCACCGCCCTGCGGGGCCAGTGCGCGGAGCGTCCCGAACTGGTCACCCAGGACCTGCGGCTGTCGGCGCGGGTGCCGGTCCTGCCGTGCCGGGGTGGTGAGGAGATGGCGCAGCGGCTGTTCGGGCCGCTGGGCTACCAGGTGAGTGCCCGGCCGATCCCGCTCGGCCCCCGGTTCCCCGGCTGGGGTGACAGCCCGTACGCCGACGTCACCATCTCCGCCTCCTGCCGGGTCCGCGACCTGCTGCGGCATCTGTACGTGCTGCTGCCGGTGCTCGATGACGACAAGCACTACTGGGTGACCAGGGACGAGATCGACAAGCTGGAGGAGGCGGCGGGGGAGTGGCTGGCGACCCATCCCGAGCGGGACATGATCGTCCGGCGTTACCTGCGCCATCAGGGCGGGCTCGCGCGGGAGGCCATCGCCAGGCTGCTCGACGAGGACGGCGCCGGTGCGGACCAGGCCGGCGAGGAGCCCGCGGCCGGGAGTGAGGAGCCCGCTGCTCCCGGCGAGGAGCCCGCGGCTTCCCGCGAGCACCGCCTGCTGCGGGACCTGCGGCTGGCCGCGGTGACCGGGGCCTTGCGGGCGGCCGGCGCGCGGCGCGTCCTGGACCTGGGCTGCGGTGACGGCCGGCTGCTTGCCGCCTTGCTGCGCGAGGCGCAGTTCGAGGAGATAGTCGGGGTGGACGCCTCGGTGGCCGCCCTGGACCGGGCGGGCCGGCGGCTGCGGCTGGATGAGATGGCCCCCCGGCAGCGGGAACGATTGCGCCTGCTGCAGGGGGCGCTGACCTATCGTGACCGCCGCCTGGCCGGTTACGACGCGGCCGTGCTGATGGAGGTGATCGAGCACGTCGACCCGGACCGGCTGGGTGCGCTCGAGCAGGCCGTCGCCGGTGACGCCGCCCCGGCCACGATCATCGTCACCACCCCGAACGCCGAGTACAACCGGTGCTACCCGGGGCTGGCGCCGGGGGCGCTGCGCCATCCCGACCACCGGTTCGAGTGGAGCCGCGCCGAATTCCGCGGCTGGGCGCAGGCGGTGGCCGGGCGGCACGGTTACACCGTGGCCTTCGAGCCGGTCGGGGAGCAGGACCCCCAGGCCGGGCCGCCCACCCAGATGGCGGTGCTGCGCCGGTGAGCACGATCAGGATCCCGGAGCTTTCGCTGGTCGTGCTCGTGGGCGTGACCGGGTCCGGCAAGTCCACCTTCGCGGCGCGGCACTTCCGGCCCACCGAGGTGCTGTCCTCCGATGCCTTCCGTGGGCTGGTCGGCGACGACGAGAACGACCAGTCGGTCACCGCCGAGGCGTTCGAGGCGCTGCACGTCGTGGCCGCCAAACGGCTCTCGCTGGGGCGGCTGACCGTTGTTGACGCCACCAACGTGGAGCCGGACGCCCGCCGGCCACTGGTCGACCTGGCCCGTGAGCATCACGTGCTGCCGGTCGCCATCGTGCTCGACATCCCGGAGAAGGTCTGCGCGCAGCGGAACGCGGCGCGCGCCGACCGCGATATCGGGGCGCGGGCGGTCAGGCGGCAGCAGTCGTCGCTCTCGCGCTCGCTCAGGCGGCTGGAACGGGAAGGGTTCCGGCGAGTGTTCGTGCTGCGCGGGACAGCGGACGTGGCGGCGGCGCAGATCGTGCGCGAGCCCGCCTGGAGCGACCGCTCCGGCGACCACGGGCCGTTCGACATCATCGGCGACGTGCACGGCTGTCACGAGGAACTGGCGGACCTGCTCGGCAAGCTCGGCTACCTGCCCGGTGCGGACGGGGTGCCCCGGCACCCGGCCGGGCGGACCGCGGTGTTCCTCGGCGACCTGGTCGACCGCGGCCCCGGCACCCCCGCGGTGCTGCGCACCGTGATGGCGATGACGGCGGCCGGCACCGCCCTGTGCGTGCCCGGCAACCACGAGAGCAAGCTGCTGGCGGCCCTGCGCGGCCGTGACGTCCGGGTCAGCCATGGCCTGGCCGAGTCCCTGGCGCAACTGCGGGCCGAGCCCGAGGATTTCCGCACCCGGGTGATCGCCTTCCTCGACGGGCTGATCAGCCATTACCTGCTCGACGGCGGGCGGCTGGTGGTCGCGCACGCGGGGCTTCCCGCCCAGATGCATGGCCGCGCGTCGGCGGCGGTGCGGGCCTTTGCCCTGTACGGCGACACCACCGGGGAGACCGACGAGTTCGGGCTGCCGGTCCGCTACCCATGGGCGCGCGATTACCGGGGCGGCGCGATGGTGGTCTACGGCCATACCCCGGTGCCCGAGCCCAGCTGGGTGAACAACACGGTCTGCATCGACACCGGCTGCGTGTTCGGCGGGCGGCTCACGGCGCTGCGCTACCCGGAGCGGGAGCTGGTCTCCGTCCCCGCCCGCAGGCTGTATTACGAACCGGTGCGCCCGCTGGCGGCCGAGCCGGACGCCGCCGCGGCGCCGAGCCCGGACGCACCGGGTCCCGGGGCACCGGGTCCCGGTCCGGCGGACGGGCTGCCCGACGTGGCGGACGTGCTCGGCAGGCGGGCGGTGCAGACGGAGCTGCGGGGGCGGATCCCCATCCCCGAGGCCGGTGCGGCTGCCGGGCTGGAGGTGATGAGCCGGTTCGCCGTCGACCCGGGCTGGCTGGTCTATCTGCCGCCGACCATGGCCCCGGTGCCCGCCAGCGAGCGGCCCGGGCTGCTGGAGCACCCGGCTGACGCGCTGGCCGCCTACCGCCGTGATGGCGTCGCCGCGGTGGTGTGCGAGGAGAAGCACATGGGCTCGCGCGCGGTCGTCATCGCCTGCCGCACACCGGACGCGGCACGGGACTGGTTCGGCACGCCGCGGGCCGGCATCGTCTACACCCGCACCGGCCGCCGGTTCTTCGCCGACGCGGAGATGGAGCAGGCGCTGCTGCGGCGGGTGAACCTGGCGCTGGCGGCCGCGGGGCTGTGGGACGAGCTCGGCGACTGGGCCGCGCTGGACTGCGAGATCATGCCCTGGTCGCTGAAGGCGGAGGAGCTGGTGCGCGACCACTACGCCGCCGTGGGCGCCGCCGCCGTGGCCAGCCTCGCCGCGGCCGGCTCGGTACTCGACCAGGCGCTGGCCGCCGGGGTGGAGGTGGCGGGCCTGCGGGAGCGCACCCGGCGGCGGCTGGCGGCGGCGGAAGCCTTCGTCGGCGCGTACCAGCCCTACATCTGGCCGGTGTCGTCCCTGGACGATGTCGCCCTGGCTCCCTTCCAGGTGCTGGCCGGCTCGGCTGGCACCTGTTTCGGCCGGGATCATGCCTGGCACATGCAAACTGCGCAACGACTTGCGCGTGCGGACCCCCTCATCACCGCGACGCGCCACCTCGTGGTGGACACCGCTGACGCCGGCGCCGAGGCGGCCGTGACCGCCTGGTGGGAGGAGATCACCGGGGCCGGCGGGGAGGGCATGGTGGTCAAGCCCGCTGCCCCCATCACCCGCGGGCGGCGCGGTGTCACCCAGCCGGGGATCAAGTGCCGGGGCCCGGAGTACCTGCGGATCATCTACGGTCCCGAATACCGCCTGCCGGGCAACCTCGACCGGCTGCGGGAGCGCAGTCTCGGGCGCAAGCGCTCGCTGGCCGTCAGCGAATTCGCGCTCGGGGTGGAGGCACTGGAGCGGTTCGTGCGCCGCGAGCCCGCGTTCCGTGTGCACGACTGCGTGTTCGGTGTGCTCGCCCTGGAGAGCGAACCGGTCGACCCCCGGCTCTGACCACGAACCGGGCACCGGCGCCCGGAGGTCAGCGGGTCAGCTCGGCGCGGACGCCCAGCAGCCTGACCGGGCGCCCCTGCGTGAACTGGTCAAGCGCAGCGAGTGCCGCTTGCTCGATCGCCGCCGGGTCCGAGGTGGCCGCCGGGAGGGTGCGGCCGTGGGTGTGGGTGAAGAACGGCGCGTACCGGACCTTGACCACGATCCGGACGGCGGGCCGCTGCTCGCTGGCGACGTCGGCGGCCACCTGATGCGCGAGGCGCCCGATCTCGTGCCGCACCTGTTCCCAGTCGGTGATGTCCTGCTGGAAGGTGATCTCCCGGCCACGCGAACGCGGCAGGTAAGGCGCGCTCGTCACCGGTGAGGGATCAAGCCCGCGGGCCGTCTGGACCAGCCATGGCCCGGTCACCGGGCCGAGCTGGGCCGCCAGGTCGCGCGGGTGGGTGGCGGCGAGTTCAGCGACGGTGCTGATGCCGAGTGCGGCGAGCCGCCTGGCCGTCTTGGATCCGATACCCCACAGCGCATCGGTGGCGCGATCGCCGAGCACCGGGTACCAGGATTCGTGGGTGAGCCGGAAGATCCCGGCCGGCTTGCCGAACCCGGCCGCCAGCTTGGCCTGTAGCTTGTTCTCGCCGATGCCCACCGTGCATTGCAGGCTCGTGGCCGCGCGGACGCGGTCCTGGATCTGGTGGGCGAGCGCCTCCGGGTCGTCGGTGTCGGCGGCGAGGAACGCCTCGTCCCAGCCGAACACCTCCACCACCGCGTCGAACCCGGCCAGCGTCGCCATCACCACCGCCGATGCGGCTTCGTACGCTTCCCGGTCCACCGGCAGGAACACCGCGCCGGGGCAGAGCCGGTAGGCGGTGCGCAGCGGAAGGCCCGAGCGGACCCCGAACGCACGTGCCTCGTACGACGCCGTGCTGACCACGCCGCGTTTGGCCGGATCACCGTCGCCTCCTACCACCACGGGCCGCCCGCGCAACTCCGGCCGGCGGAGTACCTCGACGGCCGCGATGAACTGGTCGAGGTCCACGTGCAGCACCCAGCGGGTCACGCTTCAGTCTCGCCCGCGGGGTGCCGTGCGTGCGCCCGCGGGGTGCCGTGCGTGCGCCCGCGGGGTGCCGTGCGTGCGCCCGCGGGGTGCCGGGCGCGTCCCGGGCTGCCCGGCGTGGCGGATCGCCTCGCCGGGGTGTTGACTGGGTGCATGTCCGAGGATGAATACGAGCCGAGCACGCGGGCCTGGGTCCGTGACCAAGTCGAACTGTATGAGGGCTCAGGAGGGACGCAGGGCACCACGCTGCGGGACACCGGGCTCCCCGTGGTCATCATCACCAACCGCGGGGCGCGCAGCGGCAAGCTGCGCAAGACACCGGTGATGCGGGTCGAGCACGACGGCAGGTATGCCGCGATCGCGTCGCAGGGCGGGGCGCCCACCCACCCGCTCTGGTACTACAACCTCCGCTCGGACCCGTCCGTCGTCCTCCAGGACGGCCCCCGCACGTGGGACATGGTCGCCCGGGAGGCCACCGGGGACGAGCGGGCCCAGTGGTGGGAACGCGCGGTCGCCGCCTACCCGCCCTACGCCGAGTACCAGCAGAAGACCGACCGCCAGATCCCGGTGTTCGTCCTCGAGCCCGCGGACGGGAGCTGATCCGCCGCCGGGTCCGGTGCCCGCCGGCCATCAGCGGTCGGTGATCAGCCGGTGATCAGCGAGCGGATCACGCTGATCGACTCCGGGGTGCTGCGGTGGAGGACGCCCCGGATCCCCAGTTCAACGGCGGCATCGACATTCTCCTGCAGGTCGTCCACAAACACCAGTTCCGCTGGCGCCACGGCCAGCTGGGCGCAGAGCAGCCGGTAGATACGCGGGTCGGGTTTGGCGAGGCCGACTTCATGCGAGTAGACGATGACGTCGAACAGTTCCGCGAACGAGTACCGGGCCTGCTCCTCGCGCCGCGCGCCGTCCGCGGAGTTGCTCAGCAGCGCCGTTGCGTATCCGGGCCGCAGGCTCGCGGCGTAGCTGGTGAGTTCCTCGTCCAGCTCGCCGCAGTACCAGTCCCACATGTCGGCGATGAACTCCCGCTCCAGCGCGTCCGGCAGCCCGAGTGCGGATGCATAACGGCGGCGGTACTCCGCCTCCGGGATGCCGCCGGTGACGATCTCGTTGCGGGGGTCGATAGGGCCCAGCGCGGCCTCGAATCCGGCCGCGCTCATCCCCAGCCGCTCCCGCCATCTGCCCAGCCACTGATCGGGCGGCGTGACCCGCTCGAGCACGCCGCCGATGTCGAACGCAACGGCCCGCACCACCATCCCGCCAGGATGGCACCCCTACGGCGATGCCGCTGCCCGGCGAGGTGGTAGGCATATGGCTGGGTTGGGGCATATGGGAAGCGGCAGGCCACGGAGAGGCGGAGTGATGCGTTACTTGGACACCGGCACCACCAGGAGGATTTCGAGGATCGGGCTGGGCACCTGGCAGTTCGGGTCCCGGGAGTGGGGGTATGGCCCGCAGTACGCCGACCAGGTGGCGCGCTCGATCGTCCGCCGGGCGCTGGAGCTGGGAGTCACCCTCTTCGACACCGCCGAGATCTATGGTTTCGGGCGCAGCGAGCGGATCCTGGGCCGCGCACTCGGTGACGACCGTGAGTCGGTGTTCCTGGCGACGAAGATCCTCCCGGTCCTGCCGGTCGCCCCCGTGGTCGAGCAGCGGGCGGTGGCCAGCGCCAACCGGCTCGGGGTCCGCCAGCTCGATCTCTACCAGGTGCACCAGTCGAACCCGGTGGTCCGGGATGGCACCATCATGCGCGGCATGACCGCGCTGCAGCGGGTGGGGCTGGTCGAGGAGGTTGGTGTCAGCAACTACTCCCTGAAGCGCTGGCGCGCCGCCGAGGACGCGCTGGGCAGCCGGGTGCTGAGCAACCAGGTCCGCTACAGCCTCGTCGACCGCTCACCCGAGCGCGACCTGCTGCCGTACGCCGAGTCGCATGGTCGTATGGTGATCGCCTACAGCCCGCTGGCACAGGGGCTGCTGTCGGGCAGGTATGACCGGGACAACCGGCCGGCGAACCGGGTCCGGGCGTCCAGCCAGCTCTTCCTCCCGGACAACCTCGACCGGGCGGGGGAGCTGATCGCGGCGCTGCGCGAGGTGGCCGACGCCCACTCCGCCACCCCGGCGCAGATCGCGCTCGCCTGGGTCATTCACCACCCTGCCGTGGTGGCGATCCCGGGCGCGTCCACCGTCGGGCAGCTGGAAAGCAACGTCGCGGCCGCCGAGATCCAGCTCGGTGACGATGAGTACCAGGCCCTGCGGGACGCGTCGGACCGGTTCAGTCCCATCACCGGGCCGGCGGCACTCCCGCACCTGGCCCGGGCCCGGTTCCGGCCCCCCGGCCGTCCCGCCGGTGGCTGACCGGGCGGTGGACGTCAGAGGCCGGCGAGCAGATCGGTCTCGGTGATGCCAGGGCCCTGGCCGTCACGGATGAACCATTCGGTGCCGAACGCGTACCGGAACGCCTCGTCCGGCATGGCCAGGAAGAACGACGCCTCGCTGATCTGGCTGGCGTGCGCCCGCATCGCGCGGCGCTTGCGGTCCAGGTAGGGGGTGACATCGACGGCGGCGGTGATCACCGACTCCGGCTTGCCCCAGTCCTCGGCGTCGTCGAAGTCCGGCAGTTCGAGCCCGGCCGCCGCGGCCTGCTCGGCGAACGCGGCCATGCCGCGCTCCATGTGGTCACGGTTCATCGTGTTCTGGTAGACGCGGCGGGTGCCGGCCAGCTCGGCGGCGCGCATGCCGACCCGGTGAACCTGGATATGGTCGGGGTGACCGTAGCCGCCGACGTCGTCGTAGCAGGTCAGGACGTCCGCGCGTTCCTCTTCCATTATCGCGGCCAGCTTCTTGGCGGCTCCGTCCACCGGGGCGGACCAGAACGAGCCCGGTGCGCTGTTGGCCTGCGTATCCATCATCCCCGAGTCGGTGTACCCGAGGAATTCCACCCGCTGCGCGCCCAGGATCTCCGCTGACGCGCGGGTCTCCGCAACCCGGCGCTGCCACAGTTCCTCGCCGTCGGAGAGGAAGCCATCCGGCACCTCGCCGTGCTCACCGCGGGTGGCCACCACGAGCACGACCCGGTGACCCTCCTCGGCCGCCTTGCGGATCACCCCGCCGCAGGCGATGCACTCATCGTCGGGATGTGCGTGGAAAGAAACCATCGTGGCCATGGCGCCGACGTTACCCGACGGGCCGGGCTGGGCCGGGCTGGGCCGGGCTGGGCCGGGCTGGGCTGGGCGCGCGGGGGTTTCGTGAGGGATCATGGACCTTTGCGTGCCTGCCGAAGGGGAGCCCCGATGATCTTCATCACCGCCAAGTTCCGGATCCTGCCGGAATATGCCGACCGCTGGCCCGAGATCGTCGGGGAGTTCACCCAGGCGTGCCGCGCCGAGCCGGGCTGCATGTGGTTCGACTGGTCCCGGAGCGTCGACGACCCCACGGAGTATGTCCTGGTCGAGGCCTTCCGTGACGGCGATGCCGGGGCGCTGCACGTCCAGTCGCAGCACTTCAAGGACGCGCAGCGAACGCTGCCGCCCCATCTCGTCGAGACGCCCCGGATCGTCAGCGTGACCATTCCCCAGGACGACTGGTCCGAGCTGGGCGAGATGGCCGTGCACAAATCGGGCTGAGCCCGTGGCCCGGCCTGGCCGGCCTGGCCCGGCGACGTCGGCCGCCTCATTACCATCTACAGGCATGGCAGGAAGGGGAACGCCGGCGACCGCGCTGCTGGCCAAGCTGGGCGTGAAGCATTCCCTGCACGTTTACGACCATGACCCGGGGCACGGCGGCTACGGCCAGGAGGCCAGCGAGGCGCTGGGTGTCGCGCCGGAACGGGTCTTCAAGACGCTTGTCGCCGAGGTTGACGGCGCGCTGACGGTCGGCGTGGTCCCGGTGGCCGGGCACCTCGACCTCAAGGCCCTCGCCGCCGCGGCCGGCGGCAGGAAGGCGGTCATGGCCGGCCTGGACGCGGCCGAGCGGGCAACCGGCTACGTGGCCGGCGGCATCTCCCCGCTGGGCCAGCGCAAGCGCCTGCCGGTGGTGGTCAACTCCTCCGCGCTGGGATTCGCGACCATCTTCTGCAGCGGCGGGCGCCGGGGGCTGGAGATCGAGCTTGCGCCCGCCGACCTGGTCCGGGCCACCAGCGCGGTGGTCGCGGCCATCGCCCGGGCCGGACCCTAGCAGCAAACGGGCCCGCGGCTATCCCTTGCTGAGGAAGCGGACGATCGCCGCCTCGAACGCCCGCGCCAGCTGCCGCTGGAAGCGGCCGGACGTCAGCAGCGCGGCGTCGGTGGCGTTCCGCATGTTGCCGCATTCGATCAGGACCTTGGGGACGCGCGTCAGGTTGAGGCCGGCGAGATCATCCCGGAACACGATGCCGTTCACCCCGTCGTAGGTGCTGACCGGCATCGCGGTATCCGACAGCAGTGCCGAGCGGACGTCGCGCCCGAACCGCTCCGAGGCGGCGATCACCCGGCCGTTGGGACCGTCGGCGACCGGCTCCAGGACCGCGAAGCCCCGCCCCGACGCGGGCCCTCCGTCGGCGTGGATGTCGATCGCCACGCTGGCATGGCCGCGGTTGATGATCTGTGCCCGGCGGTTGACACACGGGCCGACGCCCTGGTTGGTCGACCGGGTCATCACCACCCGCGCGCCGTCACGCAGCAGGTCGGCGCGCAGGAACATGGCGACACGGAAGTTGAACAGCGCCTCGGTGTAGCCAGCGTCGGTCTGCGTGCCGGTGGTGTCGCACGTCTCCATCTCGCGGCCATTCCAGATCAGGCGGTTGAGGTAGGACGGGTCGGTGCCGTTGAGTCCGTTGTGGCCCGGGTCGATGCCGACGGTCACCCCTGCCAGCGGCGGTCCTGGCTGGCCCGGTGAGGCCGCAGGCGACGCGGTGCTCAAAGCCCCGGCAGTGGGCGTGCCGCGCTGGCCGGTGGGCGGGGGAGCATCCCGCGTGTGCGGTGCCGACGGGTGTGGCTGGGCACCGCCGCACGCGGCCGCGAGCCAGACGAGGATGATGGCGGCAGCCACACCCACGGCGCGCCCAGCAGAGCTCACCGTCCGGCCTTCTCGTGCGCTGGCAGCCCCCAGCGGCGGCCTGCGCCGCAGGCTCGCATCATCGAAAACATATTCGCATGGTAACCGCCGGGGTGCGCTGGCCGTAAGCCATTCCTACCACGCATCTATGTGGCACATGAGCTCGGACAGACAGCTGATGACGGCGTCGGGCGCGGCGGCGCCGAAGGCGGGCACGTCGCTGTTGGGGACCAGGACGGCGCGCATGCCGGCGCTCTTGGCGCCGTGCACGTCGTCGTAGGGGCGGTCGCCGACGAACACACAGGTGGCGGGGTCATCCACGCCGACCGCCGCCATCGCCGCCCGGAACGCCTCACGGTGCGGTTTGGCCCAGGGGATCTCGCTGCTGTAGATGGCACCGTCGATCAGTTCGAGGACCTGGTCGCGCATGAACACCCGCTCGTGAGCGCTGCGCGGCCACATCGTGTTCGAAAGCACCCCCACCTTGATGCCCCGGTCCCTCAGGTCTCGCAGCAGCGGCGCCGCCTGTGGGTCGGTGAAGGTGTGCGGGTCCCACATCTCGAAGTAGCTGGCCAGGAACTCCTCGGTGGCCGTGACCCCGGCCCGCTCGAAGACCTGGTCGAGGGTCGCGCTCTGCTGCGAGCGGCCGGTCGTCTGCCACAGTTCCTGCTCGGCGGCGAGGATCGCCGCCGCGATCTCCTCCACCCGCCCGGCCGGGAAATGCGGCGTGCAGACGGTCCGCCACAGCGAATCATGGTCGATGGTGTGCCACGGGGTGAGTGTCCCGCCCCAGTCGAAGATGACCGCCCTGACCGCCATGTCCGCATTTTATGCGCCGCCGCGGCGGCAGGCCGTGGTTGCCGGATGCGTGCAAACATGGAACCGGCGCGCCTGATCGCGGCGCGTGCGCGAGCCCGGGCGTGCGGATCAGGGGCGGGCCTGGGAGACTAGCGGCACGAACCCTCCAGGGATGAAGGGATGCCTGTCATGGCCGAGGCCCACGCGGACGGCGAGGTCGCGGTGCGCGACCCCGATGTGCTGCTCGAGGAGATCGAGCGCACCCGCATGAACCTGGCGCGCACCATCGATGCGCTCACCGAGCGGGTCAGCCCCGGTAACGTCGCGCGGCACACGCTGGCACGGGTCCGCGAGCAGGTCGCCCGCCCCGAGATCCAGGTCGTGGGCGGGGCGGCGGTACTGGCCACCGTGACCGTCATCGCCTTCGCGGTGTGGCGGCGCCGCAGGTAGGCCTGCGCAGGGCCCCGGGCTCACTCCGACTCTTTGGTCAGTTCCGCGTACTCGTCCGCGGTCAGCAGGCCGGCGGGCTGGGCCGAGGCGTCGTCGAGCCGGACCCTCATCAGCCACCCGGCCCCGTAGGGATCGGAGTTGACCAGCCCGGGGTCGTCGTCCACGTCGCTGTTGACCTCGGTGACCTCGCCGTCGACCGGGGAGTAGATGTCGCTGACGGACTTCGTCGACTCGACCTCCCCGCACGGCTCGCCGGCGGTGACCCGCGCGCCTGGTGCGGGCACGGACACGTAGACGACATCGCCGAGGGCGCGCTGCGCGTAGTCGGTGATGCCGACGGATGCGACGGGGCCGTCAACAGCCACCCACTCGTGTTCCGCGGTGTAGCGCAGTTCAGCGGGAATGGTCATGGTCGCTCTCTCCTGTGAGATCGTTGGCGCCGGACGGGGTTAGCGTGGCCGGTGGTAGAAGGGCAGGCTGGTGACACGGGCTGGCTCGGCGCTGCCGCGGATATCCACCGCCAGCCTGGCGGCGGCCGGATCCTCCGCCGCGAGCTGTGCGGTGCCGGGGTCCAGGTAGGCCATGGCGATCGGGACACCGAGGGTGGGCGAGGGTGCGCCGCTGGTGATGGTCCCGCAGGGCTGGCCGTCCCAGAGCACCTGGTAACCGTGCCGGGGGACCCGGCGTGAGCCGCCGGTCAGCCCGACCAGGACGCGCGGCGGCGCCGCCTGTGCCCGCTGAGCCAGCGCGGCACGGCCCACGAAATCACCTGGCTTGCCGAAAACCACCACCCGCCCCAGACCGGCGTCGAACGGGGTCATCTCCGCGCCCAGCTCGTTGCCGTACAACGGCATACCGGCCTCAAGCCGGAGCGTATCGCGGGCAGCCAGCCCGGCGGGCACGAGTCCGTCCGCTTCCCCCGCCCCGGTCAGCGCCAGCCAGACTGGTTCTGCGTCGTCAGGGCCGGTGAACAGCTCGAAACCGTCTTCCCCGGTATAGCCGGTGCGGGCGAGCAGCACCTGGCGGCCGGCCACCTCGGCCGGCTGGCCGGCGTAGTAGCGGACCTGGTCGAGCGCGGTATCGGTGAGCCGCGAGAGGATGCGGCCGGCGTGGGGCCCCTGGATCGCGATCAGCGCGTAGTCGTCGGTCCGGTCATCGACCCGCGCCGCGTGGCCGGCCGCGCGCTCGCGCAGGGCCGCGGCCACGACGGCGGTGTTGGCGGCATTGGCCACGACCAGGAACTCGGTGTCCGCGAGCCGGTACACGATGAGGTCATCGAGCACGCCGCCATCGGGTGCGCAGATCATCGTGTAGCGGGCACGGCCGGGTGCCAGTGCCGACAGGTAGCCGACCAGTGCGTAGTCGAGGGCGTCGGCCGCGCCGGGCCCGCTCACCACGATCTCGCCCATGTGCGAGAGGTCGAACAGGCCAGCGGCGCCGCGGACGGCCCGGTGCTCGGCGACCTCGCTGCCGTACCGCAACGGCATCAGCCAGCCCGCGAAGCCTGTCATCGTGGCGCCGAGCCGTTCGTGGATCGCGCGCAGCGGAGTGGGCCGGGGCCGGCCGTCGGCTGGCTGCGCTTCGTCGCGCGTCATCATCACCGAGCTACTCCCAAGCTGGTCACTGCCGGTAACGCCCGCATGGGGGCCGGCGCGGTCAGACTACCGGTGGCCCGGCATGGATGCAGCCCCACCCGGCATGAGTGCGGCACGCCCGGCTTGGGTGCGGCCCGGCTCCTCGGCCGCGAGTAGGGTGGCGATGTGGACCTGCTCAGCGAAGAGGAGATCACGGTCGGGCTGGCCAGTCTGCCCGCCTGGACGCGTGCGGGCAGCAGCATCAGCCGGACGGTGGAGCTGGCCGATTTCCGCGCCGCGATGCTGTTCACCGGCGCGGTGGCATACACGGCCGAGAAGGCCAACCATCATCCGGACATTCTCATCCAGTGGAACCGGGTCACGCTGACCCTGTCGACCCACTCCGCCGGGGGCCTCACCGCTGCGGACATAGCTCTGGCGGGTCGCCTCGACTCGCTGGCCGCCCCCTGAACGACGCGCCGGGACCCTGGCGTGGGGCCGGGTGCGATCTGATGCCGCGGCTCTTACCTTCGTCCGGGGTGGCGCCACGCCCCCGGAGTGGCGCCGCCTACAGGACGAAGACCCCCCGGCTCAGCGCGGTCGTCGCCCACCTGCGCGCGACTTGGAAGCCATACCTGGTGCGGATGGCCGGCCAGTTCCCGGGCGATACCCCCCACAGGTGCCGCCACGAGCCGGGGTCTCTAGTTATACACGCTGCGACGACATAATTACGTTTCGTTAGCAGATTGAGACTGAACTAGTGCCGTGACCGGAAACCTTTGCCGGGGTGGCGTGGGCTCGCTGGGATCATGGCCTGCAGTTTCTGGTCCGTCTCGGCCCGCGGCTGGGATTGCCGGCGGCGGCCTGGTCAGCCGCTGAACGTGCAGGGCAGGTGCTTGACGCCGTTGATGAAGCTCGACAGCAGGCGGTCGGGCGGGGCGGCGGCACGGATGTCCGGGACGCGTGTCAGCAACTCCCGCATCATGACGGCGACCTCCCGCCGGGCCAGATGCGCTCCCAGACAGAAATGCGGTCCCGCCGCGCCGAAGCCGACATGCGGGTTGGGCGAACGGGTGATGTCCAGCCGCCCCGGGTCGGCGAAGACGGACTCATCCTGGTTGGCGGACCAGTAGTAGAGCACCGTCTTGTCACCCTCGTGGTAGTCGTGCCCGTTCATGCGGTGGTCCCGGGTGACCGTGCGCCGCATGAAGATCACCGGCGAGCTGTAGCGCACGATCTCCTCCACAGCATCGCCGATCCGGCCGTCGAAGTCGGCCATCAGGAGCTCTCGCTGGCGGGGGAAATCTGTCAGCAGCGAGAGCGCATGCGAGATCGCGTTCCGGGTGGTCTCGCTGCCTGCCACCACCAGCAGGATGAAGAACGAGGCGAGTTCGGCGCTGGTCAGCTGCTCGCCGTCGATGTTCGCGGTGGCCAGCGCCGTGACCAGGTCGTCGCCCGGGCGGCCTGCGCGCTCGGCCGCCAAGCCGGTGACCAGCTCGGCGAGCTCCGCCCCCGCCGTGAGGATCTGGCCCACCGCTTCGTCCAGATCCTCGCTGATCAGGTCGGTGTCCATGCCGGACAGGATGGTGTTGGTGTCATGCAGCACGAGGTCGTAGCTGCTGTCCGGGACCCCCATCAGCTGACAGATGATCGTCAGCGGCAGCCGGGCGGCCACCTGCTCGACGAAGTCGCAGGGGCCCGCCGCCAGCAGGTCATCGACGATCGCGGCTGCCACCTGCTGCACGGCACCCTCGAACTTCTTGATCATCCGGGGGGTGAACGCGCGCGAGACGATCCGGCGGAGCCGTGCGTGGCGCGGGTCGTCCATGTTGATCATCGACCCGAAGTACTCGTTGAAATCGGCGGGCAGGTCGGGGATCTGGGTGGCGCCCTTGCCGGAGGAGAACACCTCCGGTTTCCTGCTCGCCTCCACGACGTCGGCGTGCCGGACCAGGGCGTAGTACCCCGGTCCGCGTTCGGCGAAGGGTGTTTCGGGTTCCTCGAAGAACGTGGGGTGCTCCGCGGCACGCAACGTGGCGAAAGCGGCCTGCCGCTCCGCGAGCGGCCTCGCCCAGAACTCGGTGTCCGACAAGTTGATGTCCGCCAGCGATGTCACTGGATGCTGTGCTGTCACGCGTGGACCACCTTCTGCCCTGGCCTTGCGTTCAGTCTCATGGTCGCAAAGCTGGGGCCCGTGCGGAAGGCAGGCAGGGGGCCGGGCCCGCGGACCACCGAGGAGCGGGTGACTCGCATCGCGGACCTGGTGGCGGCATGCTGAACGGCATGGACACAGCGCAATACGGTCCGTGCGACACCGTCTACCACATCGCATGCCTGCGGAGGGAGGGCGAGCTGCTCGCCGATGCGGCGGAGCGCGCCGGGCTCGGTGCTGTGGTCCCCGCCTGCCCGGGCTGGCACGTGCGCGACCTGCTCAAGCATCTCGGCTACGTGCATCGGTGGGCTGCCGGGTATGTGCGAGAGCAGCATCCCCGGTGGGTTGACCGGGCCACGGAGGAGCAGATCCTCAGCGGCGGCCCCCGGGACGACGCGTTGCCCGGCTGGTTCCGCGCGGGCCACGCCGCGCTCGTGCGGGTGCTGGAAACGGCCGACCCGGGCATGACCTGCTGGACATTCCTGGAAGCGCCATCGGCGCTGGCCTTCTGGGCCCGGAGGCAGGCGCACGAAACCGCGATCCATCGCGTAGACGCCCAGCAGGCCGCCGCAGGCGCGGGGGCAGCCGCGGCGAGTGCGGCGGGGGCCAGCACAGCCGGGCCGGAAGCGGCACGCGCGGGGCCGGAGGGCGAGGAGGGGTTCGCGCCGCGGTTCGCCGCCGACGGTATCGACGAGCTGATCATGGGCTTTCTTGGCCGTGACGCTAAACGCGGATCCTGGGACGGCCCGCACGGCACCCTCGGGTTCCACGCCAGCGACGGCGCGGATGCGGCTGCCCGCTGGCGGGTGGCAGCCGGGCCCGGCCAGCTCGCCGTGTCCCGTGAAGCCGGCCCTGCCGACTGTGATGTCACCGGGGCCGCCGCCGATCTGTATCTGCTGCTGTGGAACCGCCGCGATGCCAGCGGCCTCGATGTGCGCGGCGACGCGGGCGCTCTGGCGGCCTTCTGTGAGCACATCGCGGTGACGTGGCGGTAGCCGCGGCCGTTACGGTGGCGAGCCGTTGGCGGCTGGCGCTGCCTGCCCGGTGCCGCCGCCCGGCCGGAGCGGCGCCGGGCTATCGGCGGGCCAGGTCGCCATCGACACCGCGACCTCCCCGGGCACGCCGGCGATCTCGACCACCGTGCAGGCCGCCGTGGCGGTACCGCCGTGCACGAGCACCCAGCCACCTTCGCAGGCGTCATCGATCACCAGCGGGGTGCCGGGCCGCCAGGGTGAGACCTCCAGGCAGGCCGCGACCGCCCGCAGGCGCGCGGCGACCGTGCCGGCGTGCTCGCCCGGGTGATCCAGGAGCGAGCGGCCGAACCGGAGCAGCTCGGTCGCCGGCTCACCGAGCACGGTCACCGGGGGAATCCGCCCGGCCCAGGTCTCGTCTTCCGTGCGCCGGTCCAGCCGGGACGGGCGCACGGCCTGCCAGTGACAGGTCACCGGCCTGGTGGCGCGCAGGCGCAGCGCCAGCCCATCCAGCGACCCTGCGCCTGCTGCCGACCAGGCCCAGCCGGTGGGAGGTGGTGTGAGGCCGGCCTGGCCGGCCTGACCGGCCTGGTCCGCCGCTGGCCCTGCCACGTCAGCCCGCCACTGGGCAGCGCCGGGCGCTGGTACTCCGGCCGCCCATTCAGAACAGATTGCCACCTGCAGTTCCTGGTCCAGACCTGACACAGCCGCGTTATCACGATGTGTACGGCCGCAGACGTTCTGCGGGGTGTGCAGGGGCTGCGATACCGGCATGCGTGCTGGCGGCGGGTTGCGCTACCCTGGTTCTATGCGTTCCGCTCGGTTGCTCCTTACCTAGCCGCGCCGACCAATCACTCGTTGGCGCGGCTGCCCCTCGTGACCGGGGGGCTTTTCTGTTGCCGGAGCCGGACCGATCACGTGGTGAGGAAGATCATGACAGCCGCCGACAGTGCCGAGCGGGCACAGCAGCACTATGACCCGCGCGAGATCCAGGAGAAATGGCTGACGCGGTGGGCTGGGATGGACCTGTTCCGTGCGAGCGATGATCCCGCTGACAGCCGGCCGCGCACCTATCTGCTGGACATGTTCCCCTACCCCTCAGGTGACCTGCACATGGGTCACGCCGAGGCGTACGCGATTGCCGACGCGATAGCGCGGTATTACTTCCACCGCGGCCACAACGTGCTGCACCCGATCGGTTGGGACGCGTTCGGCCTGCCCGCCGAGAACGCGGCCATCCGCAACAACACCCACCCGGCCGACTGGACCTACGCCAACATCGAGACACAGGCAGCCTCGTTCCGCCGGTACGCGGTTTCCTTCGACTGGTCGCGGCGGCTGCAGACGTGCGACCCGGACTATTACCGCTGGAACCAGTGGCTGTTCCTGCGCTTCTACGAGCGGGGACTGGCCTACCGCAAGGACGGCTACGTCAACTGGTGCCCGGTAGACCAGACCGTCCTGGCCAATGAGCAGGTAATCGGCGGCCATTGCGAGCGGTGCGGCGCCGAGGTGATCCGGCGGCTGCTGACCCAGTGGTACTTCAAGATCACCGAGTACGCCGACCGGCTGCTGTCGGACATGGCCGCGCTGGAGGGCAACTGGCCAGACAGGGTGCTGCTGATGCAGCGGAACTGGATCGGCCGCTCGGAGGGTGCCGAAATCCGGTTCCCGATCGAGGGCCGGGACGAGCTGGTGACCGTGTTCACCACCCGCCCGGACACGCTGTACGGCGCGACCTTCTTCGTCATCGCCGCCGACTCCGCGCTGGCGGAGGAGGTGTGCGCCCCGGAGCAGCGTGAGGCGCTGGCCGGGTACCTGACCCAGGTCCGGAAGCTGACCGACATCGAGCGGCAGTCGCTGGACCGGGAGAAGACGGGAGTGTTCCTGGGCCGGCACGCCGTCAACCCGGTCAACGGCGAGCGCATTCCGGTGTGGGCGGCCGACTACGTGCTGCCGGACTACGGGACCGGCGCGATCATGGCCGTGCCCGCCCATGACCAGCGCGACCTGGACTTCGCCCGGACACACGGGCTGGGCGTGCGGGTGGTGGTGGACACCGGTGAGCCCGACCCGGCGGTGAGCGGCATCGCCACCCACGGGGATGGCACCCTGGTCAACTCCGGCCCGATCGACGGCCTGGACAAGGCGGCCGCGATCGCCAGGATCACCGAGATCCTGGCCGGGCAGGGCCACGGCCGGGCGGCCGTCAGCTACCGGCTGCGCGACTGGCTGGTCTCCCGGCAGCGGTTCTGGGGCACGCCCATCCCGATCGTCTACTGCTCCGGCTGTGGCGAGGTGCCCGTGCCCGATGAGCAGCTGCCGGTGGTACTGCCGGATCTGCGCGGCCAGGACCTGGCCCCTAAGGGCGTCTCCCCGCTGGCGGCCGCCGAGGACTGGGTCAACACCGAGTGCCCCAAGTGCGGCGGCGCCGCCCGGCGCGACACCGACACGATGGACACCTTCGTCGACTCCTCCTGGTACTTCCTGCGCTACTGCTCACCCGCCTACCAGCACGGGCCGTTCGACGTCGAGGCGGTACGCCGCTGGGCGCCGGTCGACCTGTACGTCGGGGGGGTCGAGCACGCCATCCTGCACCTGCTGTACGCCCGGTTCTTCGTCAAGGTGCTGTACGACATGGGCATGCTCGACTTCACCGAGCCGTTCACGCGGCAGCTGAACCAGGGCCAGGTGATCAACCAGGGCAGGTCGATGTCGAAGTCGCTGGGCAACGGCGTCGACCTGGGGGAGCAACTGGCCGCGCACGGCGTTGACGCCATCCGGCTGACGATGGTTTTCGCCAGCCCGCCCGAGGATGACATCGACTGGGCGGACATGAACCCCGAAGCATCCGTTAAGTTTCTGGGGCGGGTTTGGCGGCTGGCGGGGGAGGCCGGCGCAGCGGACACCGGGCCAGGAGCCGGCGACACCGAACTGCGCAAGGTCACCCACCGGACCATCGACGAGGTCACCAGGCTGGTCGGGTCCTGGCGGCTGAACGTCGCGGTGGCGCGGCTGATGGAACTGGCCAGCGCGGCCCGCCGGGCGATCGACTCCGGGCCCGGCGCGGGCGACCCGGCAGTTCGGGAGGCGGCGGAGACGCTGGCGGTCCTGCTGTCCATCTTCGCCCCCTACACCGCGGAGGAGTGCTGGGCGCTGCTGGGCCACGAGCCTTCGGTCGCGCAGGCCGGCTGGCCCTCTGCCGCTCCGGCCCTGCTGGTCCAGGATCTGGTCACCTGCGTGGTGCAGGTCAACGGCAAGGTGCGAGACCGGCTGGAGGTCCCGCCCGGGATCGGCGAGGATGAACTTCGTGAGCTGGCGCTGGCCGCCCCCGGCGTAACGAGGGCGCTGGCCGGGGCGGACGTGCGGGCGGTCATCGTGCGCGCGCCACGCCTGGTCAACGTTGTCCCCGGCTGAGAGCGGCACGGCCGCGCCGGGTACGCCGATAGCCGCGCAGCCGAGGGTGGCGGTGTTCACGCTCGGTGGCACGATCGCGATGACCCCGACGCCGAGCACGGCGGACGCGGCGGTGCCCACCCTGTCCGCGGCGGATCTGCTCGCCTCCGTGCCCGGCCTGGGCGGGGTCGGCGCCGCGATCACCGTCCATGACTTCCGCCGTCTGCCCGGTGCGTCGCTCACCATCGGGGACGTGCTGGAGCTCGCGGCCCGCGTCGAGCGCGAGGTCGCCGCGGGGGCAGCGGGCGTGGTGGTGATCCAGGGCACCGACACGATCGAGGAGACCGCGTTCCTGCTGGACCTGCTGTACGGCTCCGACGCGCCGGTCGTGGTCACCGGGGCGATGCGTCATCCGGGCCTGGCGGGCGCGGACGGGCCTGCGAACATCCTGGCCGCGGTGGTGGCCGCGGCCAGCGCCCGGCTGAGGGGGATGGGCTGCGTGGTGGTGTTCGGAGACGAGATCCACGCGGCACGTTTCGTGCGCAAGACACACGCGACCAGCATCGCCGCATTCGAGTCGCCGTCGGCGGGCCCGCTCGGCCAGGTGGCCGAGGGTGAGGTGCTGGTTCTCACCCGGCCGACGGACCGACGGCCGGCGGGCGGGCCGGGCCTGGGCGGCCCGGTGGATGTGGCGCGGGCGGGGCCGGTGGATGTGGCGCGGGCGGGGCCGGTGGATATGGACCGCACGATCCGGGTTGGCCTGCTGACCATGTCACTGGGGGATGACGGGGAACTGCTGCGGGCGGCGGCGGGACGGGTTCATGGCCTGGTGGTCGCCGGTTTCGGGGTGGGTCATGTCCCCGCATGGCTGGTACCGGACCTGGAGACGCTGGCACACCAGATTCCGGTCGTGCTGGCATCGCGGACCGGCGCCGGGCCGGTGCTGCGGGAGATGTACGGGTTTCCGGGCTCCGAGCAGGACCTTCAGGCCCGGGGATTGATCGGCGCCGGCTTCCTCGATCCGCTGAAGGCACGCCTGCTGCTCCACCTGCTGCTCGCCCGCGGCGCGGGACGGCCGGAGATCGCCGAAGCGTTCCGCGCCGCCCGCTGCGCCAGCGGCTGAGCGTGACCGGGCCGTCCCTGGTTACACCCGGCGGAGCACGGCGACCACACGGCCGAGGATGGCCGCCTCGTCACCGGGGATCGGGGTGTAGGCGGGGTTGTGCGGCATCAGCCAGACGTGGTCGCCCGCGTGCTTGAACGTCTTGACCGTGGCCTCGCCGTCGATCATCGCGGCGACGATCTCGCCGTTCTCGGCGACCGGCTGCTGCCGGACCACGACCCAGTCGCCGTCTGCGATGGCAGCGTTGATCATGGAGTCGCCGACCACCTTGAGCAGGAACAGGGTGCCATCGCCGACGATCTGCTTGGGCAGCGGGAAGACGTCCTCGATGGCCTCCTCAGCCAGCACCGGGCCACCTGCGGCGATCCGGCCGACCAGCGGCACGTAGGCGGCTTCCTGCGAGGTGATGTCCAGCGCGGCCTCGTCGTGCGCCTCGGACTCGGGCCGCACGGCCGGATGGCCGGGCAGCCGCACCTCCACCGTGCGGGGCCGGCCAGCGTCGCGCCGCAAGTAGCCCTTGCTCTGCAGGGTGGATAGCTGGTAGGAGACGCTGGACGTGCTGGTCAGGCCGACCGCTTCGCCGATCTCGCGCATGGAAGGGGGATAGCCGCGCCGCTGGACCGAATCCCTGATCACCTGGAGCACTTTCCGCTGCCGCCAGGTGAGCACATGATCGGGATCGGGGTGGTCGGGCATCTCGGCGACCACGGTGGGGACGCTGCCCTTGGGCTTGCGGCCCGGCCTGCCCTTGGGCCTGGCCCCATGCCGCGCGTCCGGCCCGGCGCCGGCCAGGGCGCGGTGCGCCCCGCCGTCTTCCGAGCTGTGATCCATCTCCTCACCTCCGGGTCTGGTGGCTGGGTTCACCGGTGACGCTAGCGCTTCCGCCGCCAGACCTCAAACATCTGTTCGATGTGGCGGGGGAAAATGTCGTACCCCTGCGGTAGAACAGTCTCGCACGGGCGTTCGATCGAACTAACGTGCTATAGAATTAGTATACGATAGAACTCCCGTTCGATGAGGAGGCCGGGATGAGCGTGATGACCGCAGGGAAGCACGGCGGGCGCGCCCGGGCCGCCGCGGCCGCACGGCGGCGGACCGCCGCCGTGGATCGCGGCCAGGCCGCCGGCCTGCCGCGAGAGGAACGACGGCACCCCCTGGAACGGCCGGGCACCCGTGCGGTGCGGCATCTCCGGGTCGTGCCGGGCGGCGCCGGGCTGAGCCGCGATCAGGCAGGGCCGGGCGGGGCCCGCCCCCGGGGCAGCCAGGCTGGGCCGGGCGGGGCCAGGCCCCGGGGCAGCCAGGCTGGGCCGGGCGGGGCCAGGGTGCGGGATCCCCGGGCTGTGCCGGGCGCTCACCGGCCCGGGGAGGCCGGCCGCGCGGGGGACATGCGCGTGATGCAGCGCCGCGGGCAGGTGGGGGACGCGCGCGTGCTGCCCGGCCGGGGTCCCGTCCGTCTCACCCGGCGGGGCCGGATCGTGGTGGCCGCCGCGCTGACGGTCCTTTCGCTGCTGGTGGTGACGCTGGCATGGCTGGCCGTCGCGGCCCGGGCGCAGGCTGCCGACGGCGGCCTGCCCCCGGGCGCGGTGTACCGGAATCTGACCTCCGTGGTCGTCCACCCGGGCCAGTCCCTGTGGTCGATCGCGTCGCGGGCCGAGCCCACCGCCGACCCGCGCCTCGTGATGCAGCAGATCATCGACCTGAACGCTCTCCACGGCACCAGCATCGAGCCAGGTCAGCATCTATGGGTGCCGCACGGGTGAGGACGACGCGCCGGCCGCGGGGAGGTTCGGGCGCGGGCGACCAGCAGCTTCAGGGCATCTCCACTGCGCCGCCGGCGGACACCGGGTGTGACGCTTGCGCCCGGAGCAGCTTCTGTTCTACGCTAAACACAACATCTAGTAGTTACACAGCTGTAGTTCCGCCACAGGTTGTGTAGCGAAAGCCGGCTCACAGTTTCGCCGACGGGGAGGTGATGGCGTGTTCTGCCCATTCTGCAGGCATCCGGACAGCCGCGTCATCGACAGCCGGACCGCCGACGACGGGGCCGCGATCCGCCGCCGCAGGGCGTGCCCGGCATGTGGCCGGAGGTTCACCACGCAGGAGTCTGTGATCTTGATGGTGGGCAAGCGCAGCGGCGCCACCGAGCCCTTTACCAGGGACAAGATAGTCAGCGGCGTGCGCCGTGCCTGCCAGGGCAGGCCGGTGACCGAGGACCAGCTGGCGATCCTGGCCCAGCAGGTGGAAGAGGCAACCCGGGCCCGGGGCTGCGCCGAGGTGCCATCCCACGACGTGGGCCTGGCGATCCTCGGCCCGCTCCGTGAGCTGGACGAGGTCGCTTACCTGAGGTTCGCCTCGGTGTACCGGAGCTTCGAGTCACTTGCCGATTTCGAGGAAGAGATCGCAGCGCTGCGTTCGGCACATGAGCCGGACGGCGTGCTGACGCCCTGAATCCGGGGCGGACACCACAAGACATCGGGCGGGCCTGGCCGGGCCCAGCGGGGCACAGCCCCAGAAGGGGGATGGCGATGACCGAGACGGCGAGCGGGTCCGCGGCGCGGGGCGGCAAGGGCACCCGCAAGGGGCTCACCATGCAGCGCATCTACACCCGGGACGGCGTCCACCCCTACGACGACGTCAGCTGGGAGCGCCGCGACGTCGTCATGACCAACTGGCGGGACGGGTCGGTCAACTTCGAGCAGCGTGGCGTCGAGTTCCCCGGCTTCTGGTCGGTCAACGCCGCCAACATCGTGACCACCAAGTACTTCCGTGGCGCGGTCGGCACGCCGCAGCGTGAGTGGAGCCTCAAGCAGCTCGTCGACCGGGTCGTGGGCGTGTATGTGGCCGCCGGGCTCAAGCACGGTTACTTCGCCACCCCCAAGGACGCCGAGATCTTCGACCACGAGCTCAAGCACGCGCTCGTCCACCAGGTCTTCAGCTTCAACTCGCCAGTCTGGTTCAACGTCGGCACGGCCTCCCCCCAGCAGGTGTCGGCGTGTTTCATCCTGGCCGTCGATGACACGATGGACTCGATCCTGGACTGGTACAAGGAAGAGGGCCTGATCTTCAAGGGCGGCTCCGGTGCGGGCGTGAACCTCTCCCGCATCCGGTCCAGCAAGGAGTTGCTGTCCTCGGGCGGCACCGCGAGCGGGCCGGTGTCGTTCATGCGCGGCGCCGATGCCTCGGCCGGCACGATCAAGTCGGGTGGTGCCACCCGCCGGGCCGCCAAGATGGTCGTCCTCGACGTCGACCACCCCGATGTCGGGGAATTCATCCAGACCAAGGCGCGCGAAGAGGACAAGATCCGGGTCCTCCGCGACGCCGGTTACGACATGGACCTCGGCGGCCAGGACATCACCAGCGTCCAGTACCAGAACGCCAACAACTCGGTGCGGGTCTCCGACGAGTTCATGCGGGCCGTCGAGGCAGGCGGCACATTCGACCTGGCGGCCAGGCGGACCGGCGAGCCGATCGAGACCGTCGGCGCCAGGGACCTGTTCCGCAAGATGGCGCAGGCAGCCTGGGAATGCGCCGACCCGGGAATCCAGTACGACGACACCATTAACAACTGGCACACCTGCCCGGAATCAGGAAGAATCACCGCGAGTAACCCATGCAGTGAATACGTCCATCTGGATAATTCTTCCTGTAATCTGGCGAGTATTAACCTGCTCAAGTTCCTGGATGACAAAGATGCTTTCGATGTGAAGCGTTTCCAGCAGATCACCGAGCTGATCATCACGGCGATGGACATCTCCATCTGCTTCGCCGATTTCCCGACCGAGAAGATAGCCACGACCACGCGGGCCTACCGCCAGCTCGGCATCGGCTATGCCAACCTCGGCGCGCTGCTGATGGCCACCGGGCACGCGTACGACTCCGAGGGGGGGCGGGCGATCGCCGCCGCGATCACCTCGCTGATGACCGGTACCGCGTACCGCCGGTCCACCGAACTGGCTGCGGCCGTCGGGCCCTACGACGGATATGAGCGCAACGCCTCCGCCCACAAGCGGGTGATGCACAAGCACGCCGACGCCAGCGGCGCGATCAAGACCATCGGCGGCATCGACCGCGGCATTCACACGGCAGCCGAGGCTGCCTGGAAGGAGTGCCTGGCCCTCGGGAAGGCACATGGGTACAGGAACGCACAAGCTTCGCTGCTCGCGCCTACCGGGACAATCGGCCTCATGATGGACTGCGACACCACGGGTGTCGAGCCCGACCTGGCGCTGGTGAAGTTCAAGAAGCTGGTCGGCGGCGGCTCCATGCAGATCGTCAACCAGACGGTCCCCCGTGCCCTCAAGAGCCTCGGCTACCAGCCGGAGCAGGTGGAGGCGATCACCGAGTACATCGCCGAGCACGGCCACGTGGTGGACGCTCCCGGGCTGCGTCCCGAGCACTACGAGGTCTTCGACTGCGCGATGGGCGAACGCGCCATCAGCCCCATGGGTCACGTGCGGATGATGGCCGCCGTCCAGCCCGGGCTCAGTGGGGCCATCTCCAAGACCGTGAACCTTCCCGAATCGGCCACGGTCGAGGACATCGAGTCCATTTACCTGGAGGGCTGGAAGCTCGGCCTGAAGGCACTGGCTGTCTACCGCGACAACTGCAAGGTCGGGCAGCCACTGTCGGACGCGCGTAAGAAGCCGGAGGCGGCAGCGGCCACCGCGCCGCATGACGTCCGCCCGGTGCGCCGCCGCCTGCCCAAGGCGCGCCCGGCCATGGTGACCCGCTTCTCGGTGGCGGGCGCGGAAGGCTACATGACCGCTTCCAGCTACCCGGACGACGGCGTGGGCGAGGTCTTCCTCAAGCTCGGCAAGCAGGGATCCACGCTGGCCGGTGTGATGGACGCGTTCTCGATGGCGATCTCCATCAGCCTGCAGTACGGCGTCCCGCTGGAGAAGTGGGTCGAGAAGTTCACCAACATGCGCTTCGAGCCGGCCGGTGTCACCGATGACCCGGACATCCGGATCGCGAGCTCGGTGATGGACTACGTGTTCCGGCGGCTGGCGCTGGATCATCTGCCCTACGAGACGCGTGCCGAGATGGGCATCCTGTCCGCTGCCGAGCGCACCGCCCAGCTCGAGGGCGGGGACCCGGCCGCGCTGGCCGATGACCAGGACACCACCGAGATGGCGCAGTCCGCCCCGGTCGAGCGCCCGCACCCGGTGCGCGGGACCGCCGCCCGGCCCGACGGGGCCAGCCAGCCCGGCCAGCCACCGGCGCAGGCGCAGCCGCACAGTTCGATGGAGGTGCTGGAGTCGCAGCAGGGCCGGACAGCGGACGCACCCCTGTGCCTGATCTGCGGCACGAAGATGCGCCCGGCCGGCAGCTGCTACGTCTGCGAGGGCTGCGGCGCGACCAGCGGCTGCAGCTGATTATGGGCAAAGTGTGGCAGATAGCCAGGGTTTACGAGTAGCTCTAACGGAAGAATTACCTGCTCAGGAAGGGTGCGACTAGATAGACGCGCCCCTCTTGAGTGCAAATGTGAGCATCGCCCCTGGCATCGGATGCGATCCGTCTGCGTGTGAACGGAGTCCTTCATAACCGGCGCTGAAGAGATCGACCTCCGTGCACGGCTCCTGAGCCCGGTTACCGGGTGAGGACGAGCCACTGGCCCCCGTCGATCAGTTCGCGGGCTGCGTCCAGGTGGCCGGCGTGCGCGGCGGTCTCGGTGATCACATGCAGGAGGGTCTTGCGCAGCGGCCGGGGCGGGAAGTTGGTGAAGAAGTCGGGCCACCACTTTGGCATCGCGTCGATCGGCGTCGCGGCGATGATCGCGTTGGCCTTGGTTATCTCTTCCCGGTACAGATCGAGGATCGCGACACCCGGCACATCTGCCGGAACCCGCCATGCCTCGTCCCCGGAGGTCAGCGTGATCGGCTCGCCCGCGACGGCCCCGCGGAACCAGAACTGCTCGACCTCCAAGGCCAGGTGCTGCACCATGCCCAGGGGCGTCCAGCCTGACGGCAGCACTGGCTGCCGCAGGTCGTCCTCGGAAAGTCCTTCCAGGGCGCCAAGCACGTGCTCGCGCTGTGAGTTCAGTGACGCCAGAAGCGCGTCCTTCTCGTCGTTCACCACTTAAGGATGACGTACGGGCCTGCCGGTAGTAAGGGCTCGGCTCTCAGGGCTTGCCTAAACGCAATTGTCTGCTCAGATGGGCCTCCCCCGGGCCGCTGGGACCCGTCTGCAAGCCTCGATCATCTCGAAGGTTGTATCTCATGCGACACGTCGGTTTCTGAGTAGCCTTGAACTGTTCGCGGTATCTATCTAGTCTGTCTAGATGGAAACGGAGGGTGCGATGTATGGTCACTGGCAGCTTCAGGAAGCCAAGCAGCGCTTCAGCGAACTCATCAGGTCAGTCGAGGCCGATGGGCCGCAGTTCGTCACCAGGCATGGCGAGGAGGTGGCGGTGGTCGTCAGCATTGCCGAGTACCGGCATCTCCGGAATGCGGGGAAGGACTTCAAAGCGTTCCTGCAGTCTGCTCCTGACGTGGACCTGGAAATCAGCCGATCGTCCTTGCCTGCCCGGCGCGTCGAGGTGGGCGGAGAAGAATGAGCTTCCTCCTCGACACCAACGTGGTGTCGGAGATCCGGAAGAAGGCGCCCGACCCTGGTGTCTCCACCTGGTTCGCTTCAGTTCCGGCCGACAGGCTGTTCCTGAGCGTGCTGGTAGTCGGTGAGATCAGGCAGGGCATTGAGAGGCTGGCCCGGCGGGACCCGGCTCAAGCCAAGATCTATGAGCGCTGGCTCAGCCAACTGGTTGACGGCTATGGCGACCGCATCGTCCCGATCACCGTTCCCATAGCTGAGGCGTGGGGACGTCTTAATGTCCCGGATCCTGTGCCGGTCGTTGATGGCTTGATGACGGCGACTGCACTGGTTCATGACTGGACGCTGGTGACACGTAACGTCAGCGACGTCACGTCAACCGGGGTGCGTCTGCTGGATCCCTTCACCGGAGTGCGCTAGCTGGGCCGAATACCGCACACTCCGAATACGTGCACTCTGCCAGTATTACAGGCACCATCTGACGGTGAATTGCCTGCTCAGGCGGGTCTCCGTGGCCAGGGGCCCGCCCGTCTGCAGGTCTTGATCATCGCAACGGTTGCATCGAGCGAACCTGACGGGTGTCCCCGGATAAGCCGCCAGAGCACGCAGCGAGTCGCGGGCCGTGAACCTACCAAACAAACCAGCTAAACGTACTAAGCAAGGCTAGGATTAGGTTGTTTAGCGGGTTTGCCTAGGAGGTTTCGTGCGCAGCTTCGCCGGTCTCGACGCGCTCATCGGGCGGGTGCCAGCCCGCGTGGTCACCCGGCTCAGCGCGATCGACTTCGGCCGTGGCTCGGAGGCGCTCTACCGCGACCAGATGCCAGGACTGCTCACCGGGCTCGCCGATCGGGCTCGCGTCCAGAGCATCACCGCGTCCTCCGCGATAGAGGGCGTCGTCGTGGCGGATACCGATCGCGCCGAGCGGATCATCAACCGGCGGACGTCGACGCTGCGCAACCGGAGCGAACAGGAACTGGCTGGCTACCGCGACGCCCAGGACTACCTGTTCCAGCAGGACTGGCGCCCGCTGAACGCTGGCCTGATCCTGCACCTGCACCGACTGCTCTTCGCTCACACGGCCGTGCCCGGAGGGGCGTTCAAGACCGAGGACAACCTGGTCGTGGACCGCTCACCAGACGGTTCAACGACCGTCCGCTTCAAGCCGGTGCCCGCCGCCAGAACCCCTCTTGCCATCGACGACCTCATCGACCGCTACCAGCAGGCGGTCGCTGGCGGCGAGCACCATCCGGTGCTGCTGACCGGACTGTTCATCCTCGACCTTCTGGTCATCCACCCCTTCGAGGACGGCAACGGGCGAGTGGCCCGCCTGCTCACCAACGCCATGCTCACCGACCACGCATACACCGTCGGACGCTACGTGAGTATCGAACAAGCCGTCGCGGAGTCGGCGGACGCCTACTACCAGGCCCTCTTGGAGTCCACCCATGGCTGGCACGAAGGCGCCGCCGACCCATGGCCCTGGCTCAGCTACTTCACCAGCGTGCTAGGCGGCGCCTACACCGTGTTCGCCGATCGTGCGGCCTCAGCGAAGACCCCTGGAACCAAGCAACAGCGCATCCGTGAGCACATCCTGCGTCATGCACCAGTCAGGTTCCGCCTTGCCGACATCAGGACGGCCGTGCCAGGTGTCAGTGACCAGACCATCAGGCTCGTCCTGGAACAACTCAAGCACGAGGGCAGGGTCAGATCTGATGGGACCGGACGCTCTGCAACCTGGACCCGGTCGAATACCGCACCCCCCGAATAAGTACTCTGCGCCAGGAGACGGGCAGGCCCGGCCCGGTGACCGTGTCATCCGGGATTGGCCGTGGCGGGACGTCAAGATGGCGGGGTCGGCTCCGACTCACTGGTGAGCGGCGCCGGCCCCGGCGCCACCGGCCACGAGGAGCAGTGCAGTGAAGTATCTCCTGATGATCTACCAGAACCCGACCGCATGGCAGGGCATGCCGGAGTCGCAGAAGAAGGCCTTCATGTCCGAGGCGGGTGCGATCGTGGACGAACTCGTCGCATCGGGTGAGTGGGTGGGCGGCGAGGGGCTCGCCGATCCGTCCACCGCCGCTTCCGTGCGGGTCCGTGACGGCGTGCCGGCCGTGACCGACGGTCCTTTCGCCGAGGCCAAAGAACAGGTGGTCGGCTACTGCATCGTGGACTGTGAGAGCCGGGAAAGAGCTGTCGAGATCGCTGTCCGGTGGCCCGACGCACGGCTGTGGGGCATGGAGGTCAGGCCCATCCTGAGCCCAGACGGAGTGGAGATGTGACGCTCGACCCCGGCATCGAGCGCCTGCTGCGCGACCTTGCGCCGCAGGTGCTCGGCGCCGTCGTCCGCCGCTACGGGCATTTCGACGCCGCCGAGGACGCCGTCCAGGAGGCGCTGCTTGCCGCCGCCACGCAATGGCCGGTCCAGGGCGTCCCGGATCACCCGAAAGGGTGGCTCATCACGGTGGCGTCGCGGCGGCTCACCGATCAGCTGCGCAGCGACGAAGCGCGGCGGCGCCGGGAGGCCGCCACCGTGATCGCCGAGCCACCCGGCCCCGGCGGGCCGGGCGCCCCGGCCGCCGCGACCCACGAGGACGAGCGTGCCACCGGCCAGGACGACACGCTCACCCTGCTCTTCCTGTGCTGTCACCCCGAACTCACCCCGCCCTCCCAGCTCGCCCTGACGCTCCGCGCCGTTGCGGGCCTGTCCACAGCGGAGATCGCCCGCGCCTTCCTGGTGCCCGAGCCGACCATGGCGCAGCGCATCAGCCGGGCCAAGCAGCGGATCGCGGCCACCGGGGCGAGGTTCGCCCCGCCACCGCCGGGGGAGTGGGCCGCCCGGCTGGCGGTGGTCCTGCATGTCCTCTACCTCATGTTCAACGAGGGCTACGCCGCGACCTCCGGTGACCAGGCGTCCCGCCCCGAACTCACCGCTGAGGCGATCCGCCTCACCCGGGCCGTCCGCAGGCTCCTTCCCGGCGACGGTGAGGTGTCCGGGCTGCTGGCTCTCATGCTGCTGACCGAGGCCCGGCGTCCCGCGCGCTGCCAGCCGGACGGCACCCTCGTCCCGCTGGCCGAGCAGGACCGCTCCCGCTGGAACTCCGGCCAGATCGGCGAGGGGCTGGCCCTGGTGGCCGGTGCCCTCACCACGGCGCCGCTCGGGGCCTATCAGGTCCAGGCCGCGATCGCGGCCGTCCACGCCGAGGCCGCGACCGCCGCCAGCACCGACTGGCCGCAGATCCTGGCGCTGTACAACCTCCTGGAGCAGATCACACCCGGTCCGGTCGTGACACTCAACCGTGCCGTCGCGGTGGCCATGGTGCACGGCCCGCGGCCCGCGCTCGACCTGCTGGCGACCCTCGGGACCGATGAGCGGATAGCAGACCACCACCGCCTCGCCGCGGTCCGCGCCCATTGCCACGAGCTGGCCGGCGCCCATGACGCCGCGGCCGCCGACTACCGCCTCGCCGCCCGCACCGCGACCAGCCTCCCCGAGCGGCGCTACCTCGAATCCCGCGCCGCCCAGCTGGCGGGGCCGGGCGGGCCGTGACGCGGCAGGGCCGCTTATCGCGGCGAACTGCGAGATCCTCCCGTAGGTTGGCCGGGCAGGGAGGTCGCCATGCCCATCACCCCGCCCACCGTCGGCGAACTGGCCAGGATCGCGCAGCACTATGGCCTCCACCTGGCGCCGCAGGACCTTGAGTCGTTCCGCGCCCTCGCCAGCGGCCTGCTCGCTGCCCACGACGAGGTGGAGCGGCTGTACCTGGCGAGGCAGCCCGAGCCGCCGCACCGGCCGTACCGGTGGCCGGCCGAAGGCGGCAACGACCTGGGCGCCTGGTACGTCACCACCGCGATCGCCACCCGCCGGGACGGGCCGCTGGCCGGCCGCACGGTGGCGGTCAAGGACAACATCGCCGTCGCGGGCATCCCGATGATGAACGGGTCCGCCGCGATCGAGGGGTTCGTCCCGCGCCGGGATGCCACCGTGGTCAGCAGGCTGCTCGACGCCGGCGCCACCATCGCCGGGAAGTCGGTCTGCGAGGATCTGTGCTTCTCCGGCGGCAGCCACACGTCCCGCACCGGGCCGGTGCGCAACCCGTGGGACCGGTCCAGGACCGCGGGCGGATCCTCCAGCGGCAGCGCCGCGCTGGTCGCGGCCGGCCTGGCCGACCTCGCGCTGGGGGGCGACCAGGGCGGCTCGATCCGCATCCCCAGCGCCTTCTGCGGCACGGTGGGGCACAAGCCGACCCATGGCCTGGTTCCCTACACCGGGGCATTTCCCATCGAGAACACCCTCGATCATCTGGGCCCGATCACCGCGACCGTGCGGGACGCCGCGCTGATGCTCGGGGTGCTGGCCGGCCCCGACGGGCTCGACCCGCGCCAGCGCTCCGTCCCGCCGCCGCCGGACTACCTGTCGGGCCTGGACGGTGGCGTCAGCGGCCTGCGGATCGGTGTGCTGGCGGAGGGGTTCGGCTTCCCCGGTCTGTCCCAGCCGGCCGTTAACCGGGCGGTCCGCGCCGCGATCGGCGTGCTGGCCGGCGCGGGCGCGGCGGTCAGCGAGATCAGCGTCCCCTGGCACCGGGACGCCATGCACGTCTGGACGGTGATCGCCACCGACGGCGTGGTCACCCAGATGGTCGACGGCAATGGTTACGGGATGAACTGGCCGGGCCGTTACGACCCGGAACTCCTCGCCCACTACGCGCGTGGCCGCCGGGAGCACGCCGACGACCTGCCGGAGACGGTGAAGGCGACGATGTTCGCCGGCCGTTACGCCATCGACAACTACCACGGCCGGCACTACGCGATGGCGCGCGAGCTGGCGCTCGAACTGACCGCCGCCTACGACGCGGCGCTGGCCGGCGTGGATGTCCTGGTCATGCCGACGCTCCCGATCGTGGCGACCGCGATCCCGCCGGCCGGTGTCCCGCGTGAGGAGAGCATCGCCCGGTCCACCGAGATGATCGTCAATACTGCCCCCTTCGACGTCAGCGGCCATCCGGCCACGTCCGTCCCGGCCGGCCTGGCCGGCGGGCTGCCGGCCGGGATGATGATCGTGGGCCGCCATTTCGAGGACTCCACCTGCCTGCGCGCCGCCCAGGCGTTCGAGACGGCCGTGGGCGGCTTTGCAGCCCCACCAACCTCACCAGCCCCACCAGGCGCATAACGGCCGCGCCAACCACCCGCCTTGCCCCGCCGCCGCGCTGCCGGGCTGGCCATCCGGGTTGCCTCAGGCCGCCGCGGCTCCCTTGACCTGGCGCCCGGCCCGCCAGACGGCGGTCACGTGGGCCGGCTGGGCCAGCACTGAGATGTCGGCCAGCGGGTCGGCGTCCAGGGTGATCACGTCCGCGTCGTAGCCCGCGGCGAGCATGCCCGACCGCGGCGCCTGCCGGCCGAGCGTGGCCGGCGCGGTCGCGGTCGCGGCCTCGATCGCCTCCAGCGGCTTCATGCCGAGGGCGACGAGATGGGCCAGTTCGCTTCCGTTATGCCCCCACGAGTTGGGCAGTTCCATGCCGGTCAGCGCGATGTCGGTGCCCATCGCGATGGTGACGCCGCGCTCCCGTGCCAGGGCGACCGCACCGGCGTGCACGTCCGCGACCACCCGCAGCTTGGCCATCGCATAGCCGGGCACCCCGCCGCCGTCGGCCAGCATGTCCTCGATGATGGTGCGAGTGGGGACCAGGATCGCCCCGGTCTCCCGCATGGCGTCGCAGCATTCCTCGTCGAGGTAGGTGCCGTGCTCGATCGTGAGCACCCCCGCCTGCAGTGCGGCCATGATGCCCGGCTTGCCGTGGCAGTGCGCGGCAACCGGCCGTTCGGCCAGGGCCGCGACCTCCACGATGGCGCTCAGCTCCGCCGCCGTGAACTGCTGGTGGATGGGGTCATCCAGCTCCGAGAGCACGCCGCCGGAGGCGCACACCTTGATCAGCCGGGCCCCCCGGCGGAGCTGTTCGCGCACCGCCCGCTGGCAGCCGGCCACCCCGTCGGCCAGGCAGAGCGTGCCTTCCAGCCGGGCGTAGTCCTCCATCCAGGGCAGCGGGTAGGAGTGCAGGTCCCCATGGCCGCCGGTGGTGGACAGGATCGCCCCGGCCGCGTAGATGGCCGGCCCGTCCAGCACGCCTTCGGCGACGGCGCGCGCCAGGTGCACCCCCAGGCCGCCGACCTCCCGCACGGACGTGACCCCCGCGTCGAGCGTGTTGCGCAGGTCACGGGCACACCGCGCCGCCCGGAGGGCCACCGGCTCCAGCGGCAGCCGGCCGAGGTCGAACGTGCGCGTGCCGAGGAAGTGCCCGTGGCAGTCCCACAGCCCGGGCAGGACGGCCGCGGCCCGGTGCCGCCGGGCTTGCGGCGTCGGCGGTGCGCCCCCGGCCGGCCCCGCGTAGCTGACCTTGTCCCCGTCGAGCACGACCACGCCGTCGCCCACGGGCTCGCCACGGCCCGGAATGAGCAGGTCAGCCTCGATCCTGTGCATGCGTTTCTCCCCTTGCGGTGGGGCGCGGACGGCGGCGCCTTTGACATCATGGGTCCAGGAATGGCTGCGCGTCCATGAGCATGGTCGCCGGACGGGAGGGCGGTGAGCCGCGGCGACGGCACCGGCCGCCCGCGCTGGTATCTGATTGTGTGTCACCGTAAGCGTTCGGTAATGCGCTATACAGGGAACTGCACGAGGGAGTTATATGCGGGCAAACGACGGACCCCCGCCGGACAGGGGAATGGCGCGGCAACGCCTCGACCGCGTCCGCGCCGCCGTCCGCGCAGCGCCGCTCCCCGTCAAGATAGTGCTTGTCCTGGCCCTGCTTGCGGCGGCGGTTGTCGCATCGGCGCTCCCGGCCCGGGTCGGGGACCTGCTCGTGATATTGGCGCTGTGTTATGGCCCCCTTGCCATCTGGCGCAAGCAGCGCTCGCTTTTCGCGTCACTGGGGGTGGCCGCGTGGGGGCTGGCCGCGATCCTGTCCGTGGCGGCCCTGACGCCCCCGCTCACCTTCTGGCTCGCCCCGCTCCTGCTGCTTCCGTTCGCGGTGGTGGCCGCGGCGCATTCCCCCGTGCTGGCCCGCAGCCTGGTGCCCTGCCGGACGGTGGCCTGGACCCTCCTGTGGGCTGTGCCTGCCGCCATGCTCGCCTGGCGGTTCGCCTCCGGCGAGCCCGTGATCAGCTACGCGGTCGGCTGGCTGGTCGCCCTCATGGTGCTGGGCTGGCGCTTCGCCCGGACCCTGCAGGACGGCCGCGGCTACAGCAGGGAGCAGGCCCGGAGCCCGTCGGTGACGGCGGCCCACGGCGAATCGGCTACAGCTACCGGCGCTACCGGCGCCAGCCGCACCACCCCGGCCGCCGGGACCGGGCGCGGCGGGCACCCTCCCGGTGCGGTCAGGGCGGTCCTGGACGCGGACGGTACCCGGGTGCAGGCGACGGCCGCCGGCGTGCGGGACCGTCCCGCGCTGGACCGGGATCTGCCCGCGATCACCGTTGACCAGGCGATGGCCGAACTGGACGCGATGGTCGGCCTCGACGGCGTCAAGGACCAGATCCGCCAGCTCACCGCGTCGGTGGAGGCCGCCCGCATGCGGGCGCAGGCCGGGTACCAGACCGACAAGCCCATGCAGCACTTCGTGTTCCTCGGCCCGCCGGGAACCGGCAAGACCTCGGTCGCCCGGATCATCGCCAAGATCTACTACGCGTTCGGCCTGCTGGAGTCGCCGTCCGTGCTGGAGGCGCAGCGGGCCGACCTCGTGGGCGAATACCTCGGTGCCACCGCGATCAAGACCAACGAGCTGGTCGACGCGGCGCTGGGCGGGGTGCTGTTCATCGATGAGGCCTACAGCCTCGTCAACGACGGCGAGGGGCACAGCGACCGGTTCGGCAACGAGGCGGTCCAGGCGCTGCTCAAACGCGCCGAGGACGAGCGTGACCGGCTCATCGTCATCCTGGCGGGCTATGACCGGCAGATGGAGGACTTCCTGGCCAGCAACCCCGGGCTGAACTCCAGGTTCGCGATCAGGATCAAGTTCGCGGGGTACTCCCCGGCCGAGTTGCTCGCGCTCGCCCGGGCGGCCCTCGCGCAGCGCGGGGAGTCCCTTGACCCTGAGGCCGGGCCGGCGCTGGCCCGCATGATGGATGACATCGGCCGCCGCCGTCTCGCCGACGACCTCGGCAATGGCCGCTTCGTCCGCAGCCTGCTGGAGAAGGCGGGACAGGCCCGGGATGTGCGGGTGATGGCGAACCAGGCTGCGCCGGCGGCTACCGATCTCATGACGCTGGAGGCGGCGGACCTGGAAAGGGCGTTCGCCGAGCTCACGTCCAGGTTCCGGGGTTACGCCGAGGCGCCCACGCTGCAGAGCGCGCTGGCAGAACTCGATGAGCTGATCGGACTGGAGCCGGTCAAGCGCCAGGTGCGTGAGATCGCCGCGCAGCTGCGGGTGACGCGGCTGCGGGACCGGCAGGGCCTGGCAAGCCAGCCGCCCGCGAGGCACTTCGTCTTCACCGGCCCGCCCGGAACCGGGAAGACCACGGTCGCAAGGATCCTCGGGCGGATCTTCGCCGCGCTCGGCCTGCTGGTCCGGCCCGAAGTGGTGGAGGCACACCGGGCCGACCTGGTGGGCGAGCACCTGGGCTCGACCGCGATCAAGACCGGCAAGCTGATCGACTCCGCGCTCGGCGGCGTGCTGTTCGTCGACGAGGCCTACTCGCTCTACAACCCCGGTTACGCCGGAGGCGACGCCTACGGTTCCGAGGCGGTGGCGACGCTGCTCAAGCGGGCGGAGGACGACCGCGACCGGCTGGTGATCGTGCTGGCCGGATACACCGCCGACATGGACCGGTTCCTGCGCAGCAACCCGGGGCTCTCCTCCCGGTTCGGCGTCCGGATCGGCTTCCCCAGCTTCACCCCGGTCGAGCTCGCCAAGATCGCCGAGGTGATAGCCGAGCAGGCGGGGGACTCGTTCGACCCGGACGCCCTGCCTGTCCTGGAGACAATCTTCCGGGAGGCATGTGACCGGGGGCGCATCGACGAACTGGGCAACGGGAGATTCGCCCGGTCCCTGTTCGAGCGGGCGTGCGCGGCCCGCGACCTTCGGGTGGCCGAGCTCGGCGAGCATGCGAGCGCGGCCGACCTCACCACCGTCACCGCCGCGGACCTGGCCGCGGCGGTCAGTGAGCTCACCGGGGAGCCGTGGCTCCGGTAGGACGGGCGGTCAGCGGCCGGGGTCTGCCGGGGGCAGGTTGGCCAGTTCGGCGGCGAGCCTGGCCGGGTCGCCGCCGGTATCCCTGATCAGGTACATGAGAGTGTGCTGCACCGCGTGCCGGTGCTCGCCCCGGTCCAGCAGCCGCTGCGCCGCCTCCCACAGCTCGGGCGGGTCGCCGCGCCACAGCCGGTCGCTGAGCACCAGGTGGTGGCCGATGTGCCGGTCGTTCGTGGGCCGCCCCTGCGCGTCGTCGTGATCGGCGGCCAGCAGGGTGCGCCGTGCCTGCGGCTGGGAGGGATCCAGCGTGCTCAGGTCGATCCCGCTGTAATGTCCCTCCAGCAGCGGGAACGCAAAGGCGCGCCGGGGCAGCGCCTCCAGGTCGGCGTCCGGCAGCAGCCTGGCCACCAGTTGCGCGTCCAGGCCGAAGGCGGCCGGGTCGTGATAGACGCGCGCGAAGGTTCCCATCGAGTTGAACACGGCGTCGAGCGTTTCCTCGATCGCCTCCGGGAGGAGTTCGCGGCGCAGGCAGGCCCAGCGCGCCCACGCGGCGAGCACGTGCGGCATGGCATGCTGCTCCGGCGGGGACAGCATGATCTTGCGGGGCAGCCAGTCCAGCATGAAGGTCTCGGCTTTGGCCGGGCTCATCCGCAGCGGCCGGCCGAAATCCTGGTCGCAGCCGTAGTCGATGATGTGGTCCGCGCACCGGCTCGCTGCCTTGCGGTCGGAGAGGTCCTCGGCCTCGTCGGAGGCGAGGAACTCCACGACCAGCATGGCCCTGCGGTCTTCGCTCCAGGCCAGCCGCCGCGCCGCCGCCCCGATCCAGCCCGAGGCGTCGTCGTGGCCCGCCAGCGCGGTAGCGGGCCCACCGAAGGGAGGGCTGGCTGGCTCGGTGGCCGGCTCGGTCGGGGACAGCATCCGGATCCGCGCCCTGATGAAGGCGTGGTAGGCGGGGAAGGACTCGCTGACCGGCGGATTCTCGGCGGTGTCGGTGGCGGTGAGCGCCGCTTCCAGCAGCCGCCTGGCCTGGGCCGCCGAGACCGGTCTGAAGCCGCCGCGCGCGGGGCGATCGGGCGCACCCTCCTGCCATCGGCAGCGTTCCAGCAGCACGTCGACCTTGGATGTCACCCAGCCGTCCCGCAGGAGGCCGCCGGCGTTGTAGTCCACCGCCATCACCAGGGCGTGCGGATCGGTTCCGGCGTAGCTGAACAGGCAGACGGCTTCGTCGCGGTCTCCGAAAATGTCGGAGTTGACATAGCATTCCGCCGCCGCCACCGCTCCGACGTGCTCGGACCAGGCGGGCCGCGCCACGCCACGCTCGATCAGCGCCAGCCCCGCGCTCTCGGCCCTGGCCGCCTGACGGGGCGTGCCCAGGCAGGCGATGCCGGACAGGAGTGCGAGCGCCGCCGGGCTGGCGTGCTGCGCCGCGTACTCGACGAGCCCCTCGCCGATCAGTTCCTCCAGGTCAGCGGCCCCGGGTGCGGAGGCGCGCGGCGCACGCTGGCCCCACCAGGTCCCCAGCATCTCGCTGACCATGAGCTCGGCGTCCAGCGGGCTGCGCAAGGCGAGGAGTTCACGGGCAGCACGCAACATCTCCGCGAACAGCGCGTTGGGCGGCGGGGCCGCGGCATGCGACTGCCTGGGTACCCGGTGGTGACCCGAGCGGCCGCTTCCGGGAGGGTTTCTGCGGCGGCCCTGCGAACTCACAAGCCACAGTTTCCCAGATCTGCACCGCACCGCGCACGATCAGCGCGATCCCGGCCCGAATTTGTCACCCGGCAGCGCGCGCTTCCCTTCCCGTTTCCCCTCCCGCGGCGGGTCCGCGGGCCGGCCAACCCGCTCGGGATGCCGGTCACGTCGGCCCGGGAGCCCGATCTGGCTTAGGATGTGGTGGACTTACCGCACGACCACCGTGGAGACCGCGGCGGCCGGCCTGTGGTAGGCAGAGCCGGCGCGATGCCGAACCGATGGTTCCGCGCTGCCGCGTTGTTGACGCTAGCCTGCTTGTGTCCGCAGTGAGCAGGAAGGAGCCTATGGATGGCGGGCTCACTCACGGGCCGGGTATCCGCTCTCACGGGGTGGGTGTCCGCTCGATGAGCACAGACACCTCCGTGCCGCAGCCACGAGTGTCTGGCCTGGATGTCTCCGACTCTGCGCTGCTGGCGACGCTGCTGCGCGAGGCGCCGATCGGGTTCGCCTTCTTCGGTACCGACCTGCGCTTCCGGAGGATCAACCGCAGCCTCGCCCGGCTGCACGGCCGCAACGGGTCTGACCACCTCGGGCTGCTTCCATCCCAGGTCTGGCCTGATTCGCTCGCATCACGCGCCGAGGCCGCGATCCACCACGTCCTGGCCGATGATCAGCCACTTTTCGAGCCTGACCAGTGCATCGGCGGGCCGTCCGCGGGCGCGGGCGGGGCCGCGGTGGCGGCCGACGGCGCCGCCGGCGCCGATCGGGCGACGGCGGCTCCTGCGGCGTCTGTCCAGGCCCGGCACTGGGCGTTCTCCTGGTTCCCCTCGCACGACCCCGAGGGGGACATCTCCGGGGTCGCCCTGATCGCCGTCAACGTCACCGAGCGCCGCAACGCCGAGGAGGCGGTCCGCCGGAGCGAGGAGCGCTACCGGTCCCTGGTCCAGGCGGGCGCGCAGATCGTCTGGGTGACCACGCCGACCGGCCAGATCGCCGAAGACTCACCGGAGTGGCGGTGGATCACCGGCCAGAGCCCGGAAGAATACCTGGGGAGCGGCTGGCTGGAGGCGGTTCATCCCGAGGACCGGGAACGGGTCGAGCGGGACTGGGAGGAGTGCGTCCAGGCCGGCAAGATATTCGACAACCGTTACCGGGTCCGCGCCAAGACCGGCTCATACCGGCACTATGACGTGCGCGCGGTCCCGATCGAGCGGGACGGGAAGATCATCGAGTGGGTGGGCGCCAGCACCGACGTCACCGCCCAGCGCGAGGCCGAGGAGATGCGGGGCCGGCTGACCGAGCAGCTGTCCGCCGCGGCGCTGCGCACCGCCCGGCTCCAGCAGGCCACCTCGATGCTGGCCGAGGCGCTCACGGTGGAGCAGGTGGTGGAGGTCATCACCGAGGTCGGCCGGTCGGCCATCGGTGCCGACCGCTCCGCGGTCGCGCTGCTCGACCCGGAACGGCTGCGGGTGCACCACCTCAACCCCACCGGGATGCCCGACGGCCCCGGCGCCCCGGCCGGGGACATCCCGCTGGACGTGCCCAGCGTGATCACCATGGCCATCAACACCCGCCGCCCGCTGCTGGTGGAGAACCCCGACGGGCTGCGCAAGGCGTTCGAGGGCCTGGCGGACGTTGAGCTGTTCCTCACCCATACCGACGAGAAGGCCTGGGTCGGGATGCCACTGCTCGCCGCCGGGGCGGCGCTGGGAGCGCTGCGCTTCTCCTTCACCAGGCCGAGGAAGATCACGGACGAGGAAAGGGTCTTCCTTGAGGCGCTGGCCGGCCAGTGCGCACTGGCGGTGGAGCGCGCCTCGATGTTCGAGCGTGAGCACGCCACGGCGGAGACCCTCCAGCGCAGCCTGCTGCCGGACCGCCTGCCGAGCGTGCCGGGGATCATCCTTGATGCGAGCTATCTCCCGGTCACCAGGAACATGGAGATCGGCGGCGACTGGTACGACGCCTTCCGGCTCCCCGACGGGCGTCTCGCGGTCGCGGCCGGGGACGTCATGGGCAAGGGGCTGTCCGCCGCGGCCGGGATGGGCCGTGTGCGCAACGCGCTGCGCGCGCTCGCGCTGACCGACCCGCGGCCCGCCGCCGTGCTGGCCGGGCTTGACCGCCTTTTCACCGCGACCGAACTCGACGAGCAGGTGACCACCGTGGCCTACCTGGTGTTCGACCCGGTGTCCGGCGAAGGCCTGGCCGGCAACGCGGGCCATCCGCCGCCGCTGCTGATGTCGCGGGACGCCCCGCCCCGGCTCGAACTGGGGGAGGCCGGGACGCCCCTGGGCTGGGCCAGCCCCCGCCAGCAGTACGTGTTCCGCCTGCCTCCGGGCAACACCGCGGTGCTCTACTCCGACGGGCTGGTCGAGAACCGGCGCCGGGGCCTGGATGCGGGGCTCGATGAGCTGGTCGCGGTGGCCGCGCAGGCGTCGCCGGGCGTGGCGGAGGACCCGGCAAGGTTGCTGGAATTCCTGGTTGACCGCATGCTCACCGGTTATGAACAAGACGATGACGTGACCGTGCTGGTGCTGCATGTGCCGAAGCGGGACGCGGGAACGCCGGCCAGTGACCGGGCCGCCGCGAATGCCTCGGGGAGAACGGGTAGGGGATGAAGCGTTAGTGCGCATGGGAAGCGGATGGGAATGGGGGATGACCCTGCGGGCCCTCCCGGGTCCGCAGTCGGTTCGAGCTACCCGTCGACTCCGCCTAAGGTGGTTGGCGGGAGGAAAGGGAGGCGCGGCGGTGGTGAAGCGCGGCGTTTCCCGGGACTCCCGGTTGGTCCCGACATCGGGGTGCATGCAGTAGGGTCCATTGCCCGCTCACGTACGCAGGAGAGGTGTCTGTGTCGCCTGCCAGGTCGGACAGTCAGATGTCATTCGCGGCTTGGCGGGCCGCCATCCAGCGAAGGAAGGGGTGACCGCGGTGGCAAGCGCTGCAGGCTCCGCAGCGCGGAGGCAGCCCAGCCAGCAGGCCCAGGGCCGCCAGGCGGCGGGTCAGCAGGCTTCCGGGCGGACCGGATCGGACGAGGCATCCCGGTCACGGACGGACGCCCCGGTCGCCTTGGTGGACCAGAACCAGCCGGTCGGCGCACCCCCAGCGCGCGGCAAGCGCGCCCGGCCGCGCCGGGGCGCCGCAGCCCCGGTGGCCTCCGTCACACCGGCTGGACCGGACGTGGAATCCGAGGACGACATGACGCCTGAGAGCCTGCCCGCCGGTGACGGCGGATCGCGCCCGGCAGCGATGGAGCGGGGCGGATCCGGCCGCAAGGGCCGGAAACCGGCATCGGGCGGTACGAGCGACACCGATGCCGCCAGCGCCGGCACGGCACGCGTCAACGGCAGCGGCGCGGCGAATGCCGCGCGGACGCTGCGCGAAGCGCCCGATGCGGGCTCCGGCCGCCCGGACGGCGCGGACGGCCTGGACGCGGACGGCCCGGCGGACGTTGCCGAGCTGGCGGACGTTGCCGAGCTGGCGGACGCGGACATGGCTGGCCCGGACGAAGCCGACCTGGAGGTCGAGGCCGCCCTGGATGTGGTCGATCTTGACGACCTGGCCGACCTCGTTCCCGTCAACGTCGACGACGTAGAGGTGGACGTCCTCCTCGAGGAAGACGAGGACGGCACCGACGCGGTCGCCGAGGACCTGGGCGATGCGCTCGCGGACGACGGTCTCACGGGTGGCAAGGTCGCGGATGGCACGCTGGCGGAGCCGGGAGCTCCCGGAGGCAGCGTGGCCGGGGAGGTGGCCGCGCCACTGGCCGCCGCCGGTGAGGCCACCGCCGAGCAGGCAGGCCGCGCCCGGCCGGGCGCCGTCGAGGGCGAGGACGAGGCGTTCGTCTACGGCGACGACGACGACGACCTTCCCGCGGCACAGGTGGCCTCGGCCGGTGCCACCGCCGACCCGGTCAAGGACTACCTCAAGCAGATCGGCAAGGTGCCGCTGCTCAACGCCGAGCAGGAGGTCGAGCTCGCCAAGCGCATCGAGGCCGGGCTGTTCGCCGAGGAGAAGCTGGCCGAGGCCGCCGAGGGGCTGCATCGCGAGCAGCGTTTCGACATGGAGTGGATCGCCGAGGACGGCCGCCGCGCGAAGAACCACCTGCTGGAGGCGAACCTGCGGCTGGTGGTCTCGCTCGCCAAGCGCTACACCGGCCGGGGCATGCTGTTCCTCGATCTCATCCAGGAGGGGAACCTCGGCCTGATCCGGGCGGTGGAGAAGTTCGACTACACCAAGGGCTACAAGTTCTCCACCTACGCGACCTGGTGGATCCGGCAGGCCATCACCCGGGCGATGGCGGACCAGGCACGGACGATCCGGATCCCGGTGCACATGGTGGAGGTCATCAACAAGCTGGCCCGTGTGCAGCGGCAGATGCTCCAGGACCTGGGCCGGGAGCCGACCCCCGAGGAGCTGGCTGCCGAGCTCGACATGACCCCGGAAAAGGTCATCGAGGTGCAGAAATACGGCCGGGAGCCGATTTCGCTGCACACCCCGCTGGGCGAGGACGGCGACAGCGAGTTCGGCGACCTGATCGAGGACTCCGAGGCGATCCAGCCGGGTGAGGCGGTGAGCTTCACGCTGCTCCAGGAGCAGCTGCACTCGGTGCTCGACACCCTCTCCGAACGGGAGGCCGGGGTTGTCTCGATGCGGTTCGGGCTCACCGATGGCCAGCCCAAGACCCTCGACGAAATCGGCAAGGTCTATGGGGTGACGAGGGAACGCATTCGCCAGATCGAGTCGAAGACCATGTCCAAGCTGCGTCACCCATCACGGTCACAGGTGCTGCGGGACTATCTCGACTGACCTCGCGGCATTGGCTGGCCGGTCAGCCCTGGGAGAGCCGCTCCGTCTCGTCCTGGATGTCGACGGCGACCTTGGCGAGCGCGGCGGCGTGCTGGCGGCTGTGATGCGCACAGAAGAGCAGTTCGCCCGAACCCGGGAGCACGACACGCACGTACGCCTGGGCGCCACAACGGTCGCACAGGTCCATGGCGGTCAGCGGCTGGCTGGGAGCCATAGCACCGGTCATGTCGCCTCCTTCGTGCCGTGCCGCCGGCCCCGAAGCCGGCGGGTGAATCCCCTCACTCGCTACCCAACAACCAGACAGATCCTCACGTTCCCATCCCACGGCCACATACGCCAAGAGCGAACGGGTTTGTTCCGCAACCGCCACCCGGCATGCCGACCACTGTATCTTCTGCATTGTCCCAGGTGATGAGGCTATGTCCGGCGGCGTGGCTCCACATAGCACCCGCGCAGGGCGGCTAGTCTGCCGTTCAGGCCGGTGAGATCCCCGGCCGCCACCATCGGAGGAGAGCTCCCGTGACCGCCGAAGCCGCCGTCTCCGCACGGCCCCCGGCCCGAGCCGCGGCGCATGCCGCCGACGCCTACACGGCGCGTCACCTGTCGGTGCTGGAGGGCCTGGAGGCGGTCCGCAAGCGCCCCGGCATGTACATCGGCTCGACCGACAGCCGTGGCCTGATGCACTGCCTGTGGGAGATCTTCGACAACTCCGTGGACGAGGCGCTCGCCGGCCACGGGACGGTCATCGAGGTGGTGCTGCACCCCGACGGGTCGGCGGAGGTGCGGGACAACGGCCGGGGCATCCCCGTCGACGTGGAGCCGAAAACCGGGCTCACCGGTGTCGAACTTGTGATGACCCGGCTGCACGCGGGCGGCAAGTTCGGGGGCGGGTCGTACACCGCCTCGGGCGGCCTGCACGGAGTCGGTGCCTCGGTGGTGAACGCCCTCGCAGCGCGGATGGACGTGAGCGTCGATCGGGAAGGGCACGAGTGGGCGGCCAGCTTCCGCCGGGGAGTCCCGGGGGAGTTCGCCGGGCCGGGCCCGACAGCTCCGTTCACCGCCCACCGGGGCCTGCGCCAGGTGCGCCGGGTGGCGAAGAAGGTGACCGGTACCCGGATCAGGTTCTGGCCTGATCCGCAGGTGTTCGTGCGTGACTCCCGGTGGAGTTTCGATGCGCTGAGGCAGCGGGCCAGGCAGACCGCCTACCTCGTGCCCGGCCTCACCGTCCGGATCCGCGACGAGCGGCCTCCCGGTGACGACATACCGGCAGCGCTTGCGGGCGCCGGGCTCACCCTGACCGAGGTCGCGGCCGCCGGGGGCGGGCCGGCGATGCCGGACGCGCCCGGGCTCCCGGCGGGGGCGGAGCGGGAGGAGATGTTCCGGTTCGACGGGGGGATCAGCGAGTTCTGCGCCCACCTCTCGCCCGGGGAACCCGTCACCGACGTGGTCCGGCTCGCGGGTTCCGGGCAGTTCACCGAGACGGTCCCGGTCCTCGACGAGCAGGGGCACATGACCCCGGCCGACGTGGAGCGCGAGCTGACCGTGGACGTGGCACTGCGCTGGGGCTCCGGGTACGACACGGTGACCCGTTCGTTCGTCAACGTGATCGCCACCCCCAAGGGCGGCACGCACGTGACCGGTTTCGAGCGTGCACTGGTCAGGACCTTGAATGAGCAGCTGCGCGCGGCCCGGCTGCTGAGGAACGGCGACGAGCCGGCGATCAAGGACGACGTGGCCGAGGGACTCACCGCGGTGATCGCGGTCCGGGTGCCGGAACCCCAGTTCGAGGGTCAGACCAAGGAAGTGCTGGGCACGCCCGCCGCGTCGCGGATCGTGGCGCAGGTGGTGGCCGCGGAGCTGCGCGGCTATTTCGAGTCGCGGAGCCGGGCGACCAAGCAGCAGTCACGCGCCCTGCTGGAGAAGGTGGCGGCCGCGGCCCGGGCCAGGGTCGCCGCCCGGGAGCACCGCGACAACCAGCGCCGCAAGTCCGCCCTCGCTTCCTCAGCGCTCCCGGCCAAGCTGGTGGACTGCCGCAGCGCGGATGACCGCAGCGAGCTTTTCATCGTCGAGGGTGACTCCGCGCTCGGCACCGCCAAGCTGGCACGCGATTCGGAGTTCCAGGCGCTGCTGCCGATCCGCGGCAAGATCCTCAACGTGCAGAAGGCATCTCTCGCCGACATGCTGAAGAACGCCGAGTGCGCGGCGATCATCCAGGTGATCGGGGCCGGCTCGGGCACCTCGTTCGACCTGGACTCGGCCCGCTACCAGCGGGTGATCTTCATGTCCGACGCGGACGTGGACGGCGCGCACATCAGGTGCCTGCTGCTGACGCTGTTCCACCGGTATCTGCGCCCCATGCTGGACGCGGGCCGGGTGTTCGCCGCGGTCCCGCCGCTGCACCGCATCGAGGTGGCCAGCCCGCGCAAGGGCCAGCACAAGTACACCTACACCTACTCCGACGGGGAGCTGCGCCGCACGCTGCTGGAACTCGAGCGTAAGGGCCAGCGCTGGAAGGAGCCCCTGCAGCGGTACAAGGGCCTGGGTGAGATGGACGCGGGCCAGCTCGCGGAGACCACCATGGACCCGCGTCACCGGACCCTGCGCCGGATCAGGATCGAGGACACCGCCGCCGCCACCGCCATGTTCGATCTGCTCATGGGCAGCGAGGTCGCGCCGCGGCGCGACTTCATCGTGGGCGGCGCGGCAGAGCTGGACCCGGCCCGCATCGACGCCTGACGGCCACCATGATCACGGACTATTGCCCCCGGTAAACGGCATGCGATCGTCCGTGATCACGGCCCGGTACCCGGCCCGACACGGTAAGGGAAACAGTTAGTTACTAGTCGTGCTTGCTAGTGTACGAAGAGTGACTAGGAAGATGCTGGTGGCCGAATTCCTCCGTACCCAGGCAGGCTGGCGACTCGCGGCCGCCGGGGCTGACCCGGTGCGCGCCGCACGGAGCGCGGCGGCGCTCCTGGATGCCGCCGCCTACGTGGCCGGCTTAGCGGAGGACGACAAGGACCTGGCACTGCTGGACCGGGGCGGGTGCTTCCGCGGCGACGTGTTCGACCCGGGGCCGAAGGGCAGGTCGATCGCCTGCTGGTGGCAGTTCGGCGACCAGCCGCAAGCGGGGCCGCGGGACCTCATCGCCGCGCTGGCCACCGCTGCCGCCGATCCGGGGCGAGTGGGCGGCTGAGCAGCCTGGCAGCAGCGGCGCCGGGCCCGCGGGCCCGCGGCTGAACGGGCCGCAAGGCCGCCGGGGGCGCTGAGCGGCCCGCGCACGTTGGGGTACCTGGGTCAGGCGGGTGGCGCAAGGCCCCCCAGGGCGGTGAGCGGCCCGCGCACGCGGGTCCCCGATCCGTCCCGGCGGCCGTCGGCCGGGGGCAGGTCCACCGGCACCCCCGCGTCGGTGGCGCCGCGCGCGGGCGCCGGCCCCGCCCAGGCCAGTACGAGGGCGTCCTCGCCCTTGAGGAACCGGTGGCAGCGCACCCCGCCGGTCGCCCGGCCCTTGGCCGGGTACTCCGGGTACGGGGTGATCTTCACCGTCGCCGCCCCGGTGCCGGGCAGCGCGCCCACCGCGCCGGCCACGGTCACCACGACCGGGCCGCCCGCCGGATCGCCACCGGGGAACTTCTTGTCCCCACCGATGGTGCCGCCGGCCGCGGCCGCGGTGATGGCGCCGAACCAGATCACCGAGGCCCGCGCGGCCAGCCGGATGCCAGCCATCCCGGACGCGGCGCGGCCCTGCGGCCGCACGGCCCGCGCCCCGAACCGCAGCAGCTGGCCATCGCTGGTGATGAACACCAGGTCCTGGTCCTCGCTGGCCAGCTGGACCGCGCCGACCACCCGGTCGCCGTCCTTGAGGGCGATCACCTCGAAGTCGGTGGCGTTGCCGGGGTAGTCGGGCGCGACCCGCTTGACCACCCCGCCCGCGGTGCCCAGCGCCAGCCCGGCGCCCGCCGTATCGGCGGCGGCGAGCCCGACGACGGTCTCGCCCGACTCCAGCCCGACGAACTCGCTGATGGGCGCGCCGCCGGACAGGGCGGGGGAGTGGGCACTGGGTGGCAGCGCGGGGATCTCGAGCACGCCTAGCCTGATCATCCGGCCCAGCGAGGTCACCACCGCGATGGTGCCGCGTGCGGTGGACGGCACCGCCCCGATGATGGCGTCATGGGCCGCCCGCGGCCCCGCGGCCCCGCCGCCCGGCTGCCCGCCCTGCCCATCCTGCCCGTCCGGGATCGCGGTCGCGGTCCTGGCCACGAGCCCGGCCGAGGAGAGCAGCACCAGGCAGGGGTCGTCGGCCACCTCGAGCGGGACGGCGGCGGTCCTGGCCGCCCCGGTGCCCTCGAGCAGGACGGTGCGGCGCGGGTCGGCGAATCGCTTGGCGACGTCGGCCAGCTCGCCGGAGACCACCTCGCGCAGACGTGCCTCCGACTCCAGGATCGCGGTCAGCTCGGCGATCTCGGCCTGCAGCGTCTCCCGCTCGCGCTCCAGCTCCAGCCGGTCGTAGCGGGTCAGCCTGCGCAGCGGGGTGTCCAGGATGTACTGCGCCTGGACGACGGACAGGTCGAACACCGACATCAGCCGGTCCTTGGCCGCGGCGGCGTCGTCGCTGGTCCGGATGACCTCGATGACCTCGTCGATGTTGAGCAGCGCGATCACCAGGCCGTTGACCAGGTGCAGCCGCTCCGCGCGCTTGCGGCGGCGGTACTCGCTGCGCCGGCGCACCACCTCGATGCGGTGGTCGACGTAGATCTGCAGCAGTTCCCGCAGGCCGAGCACCTTCGGCTGGCCGTTGACGAGCGCGACGTTGTTGATGCCGAACGTCTCCTCCATCGGGGTAAGCCGGTACAGCTCGTCCAGCACCGCCTCGGCGTGGAACCCGGTCCGGATCTCGATCACCAGCTGCAGGCCGCGCTGCCGGTCGGTGAGGTCCTTCAGGTCGGAGACCCCGGCCAGTTTCTTGGCCTGCACCAGGTCCTTGATCCGGGCGATCACCTTCTCCGGGCCGACGCCGTAGGGCAATTCGGTGACCACGATCCCGGTCCGCCGGGGGGTGATCTTCTCGATCCTGGCCGTGGCCCGGGTACGGAAGGTGCCCCGGCCGGTCTCGTAGGCCTCCCTGATCCCGTCCAGGCCGACGATCTTCCCGCCGGTCGGCAGGTCCGGGCCCGGCACGAACCGCATGAGCTCGTCCAGGCCCGCCTCCGGGCTGGCGATCAGGTGCCGTGCCGCGGCGATCACCTCGCCGGGGTTGTGCGGGGCCATGTTGGTGGCCATGCCCACGGCGATGCCGGACGTCCCGTTCACCAGCAGGTTGGGCAGGCCCGCCGGGAGCACCTCGGGCTGGGTCTCGGTGCCGTCGTAGTTCGGCTGGAAGTTGACAGTGTCCTCGTCGATGGAGGCGACCATCTCCATCGCCGCCGCGGTCAGCCTGGCCTCGGTGTAGCGCATCGCGGCCGGCGCGTCGTCCCCGCCCAGCGAGCCGAAGTTCCCGTGCCCGTCCACCAGCGGCAGCCGCATCGCCCACGGCTGCGCCATCCGGACCAGCGCGTCGTAGATGGCGCTGTCGCCGTGCGGGTGCAGCCGCCCCATGACCTCGCCGACCACCCGGGCACACTTGACGTGGCCGCGGTCGGGCCGCAGCCCCATCGCGTTCATCTGGTAGAGGATCCGGCGCTGCACCGGCTTCAGCCCGTCCCGGGCGTCCGGCAGGGCGCGCTGGTAGATGACGGAGTAGGCGTATTCGAGGTAGCTGCCCCGCATCTCCTCGGCGACGTCGATGTCGAGGATGTTCTCCTCGAAATCGTCCGGGGGCTGGGTTGTCGTGGTGCGTCTGGCCATGTCCGCCATTGTGCCGCCTGCACCCCCCTACCATGCCTAACGCACGCCGCGTGGCGCGGGTACCGCCGTCGGCGCGGCATGGCTTCAGGTAGCCGAAAAGCCGCCGTCCACGCAGATCAGCTGGCCCGTGACGTAGTCGCTGGCGCGGCTGGCCAGGAACACGGCGATGCCCTCGAAGTCGGCGGCCTCACCATTGCGCCCGATCATGGTGCGCGCGGCGAGCGCGGCCGAGCGCACCGGGTCGCTGGCCACCTCGCGGGTGAGCGGGGTGGCGACGAAGCCCGGTGCGATCGCGTTGCAGCACACGCCCGCCGGCGCCCAGGCCTCGGACTGGGACCTGGTCAGCGCGGTGAGGGCGGCCTTGGAGGCGCCGTAACCCCCGCTGTTGCCGAACGCCCTGATCGCCTGCTGGGACGCGATGTTGATGATCCGCCCCCATCCGCGCGCGGCCATCGCCGGGCCAAACCGCTGGCCCAGCAGGAACGGTGCGGTGAGGTTCACGGCCATCAGCCGGTCCCAGTCGGCGAGCGTCAGGGTGGCCATCGGCGGCCGGATGTTCAGGGCCGCCGCGTTCACCAGAATGTCGGGCTCGCCGAACGCCGCGATGGCCGCCGCCGCGGCCTGCTCGGTGCCGGCCCGGTCGGCGAGGTCGGCCCGGATCCACGCCGCATGGCAGCCGTCAGCCCGCAGCCAGGCCTCGGTCTCCGCGAGCGCCGCCTCCCCCCGGGCCAGCACCACCACCCGGGCGCCCGCGCGGCCCAGCGCGCCAGCCATAGCGCGGCCGATGCCCGAACTGCCCCCGGTCACCAGGGCTACCTTGCCTTGCAGCGAGAACAGGCCGTCGATGAAGCCGGTCATGGGCGAACACGGCGAACGTGGCCCGGGGACATCGGGGACATCGGGAGCATCGGGATGCCTGCGGTTCTCGTGGCGGCTGCGGTCCTGGTGGTGGCTGCGGTCCTGGTGGCGGCTGGCCGCCGGGCCGCGGTCAGAGCCCGGGGCGGGCGCCGACCAGGCCAAGCGCCCGCGCCGCCAGCAGGCAGCCGCTTGCCAGCGCTTCCGCCGGCGGCTTCTTGTCCAGCCACGGGGGAAGGAACCCAGCGCAGAACGCATCCCCGCCGCCGGTGCCGTCCACGAACCGCTCCAGTGGCTGTGCGGGAACCCGGACCGGGTCCCGCCCGTTGGCGAACACGGCACCGTCGGCGCCGAGTTTCACCACCACCTGGGGATACCAGGCGGTCAGCACCCGGATGGCCTGGCCGGGGTCGTCCCGCCCGGTGAGCACGGCCGCCTGCGCCGCGTTCACGATCAGCACGGTGACGCCGCTGGTCAGTTCCAGGTAAGGCTCAGCGCCCATCCGCTCCAGCGGGGCCGCTGATGCGCCGTTGACCGAGACGCTCATGTCAGCGTGCAGAGCCCGCTCCATCGCCGCCTCGGCGGCCGCCCGGGAACCCTCGTTCAGCAGCGTATAGCCGGAAATATGCAGGTGACAGCCGGGTGCGAACAGGTCTTTGGGCAGGTCGTCGGGTGACAGGGCGGCGTTGGCGCCGGGGTCGGAGAGCATGGTGTGATCCCCCTTGTGGGTGACCATCACGACGCAGGTGCCGGTCGGCCGCTCCGGGTCCATGACCAGGCGGGCGTCCACCCCGTAACCCATCAGCTCCATGTCCCTGTTGCGCCCGGCGATGTCGGCGCCTCGCCGTCCCACGAACGCCACCTCGGCGCCGTCCACGGCCAGCCAGGCGGCGATGTTGGCGCCCGAACCGCCGCCGTGCATGGTCACGGTTGCGGGGGTGTCGCTGCCCTTGGCGAGGGGAAGCGTGGCATGGGCGACCGTATCGGTCATCAGGTCACCAACGACGACAATGCGCGTCATGTCGTCACCACCTTGATCATTTGGGGAGTCGACCCAGCAGCCTCAACCGCGCCGGGCGCGGGACTGGCGGGTTAAAACCTAACACGGTTGGCGAGCCCGGCTCGTGGCGTTCCACGAGCAATCCCGGATCGGCGAACATTGCGCCGGCCAGGCCGCGACGGTGCCGGCGGTCCCGGACCGGCGGCCGCGCCTGCCGGCGGCAGCTGGCCGGGGGTCTCCCGGCCTGAGATCGCCGGCATGCCCTAGGGTCGCTCAGAGCAACGGAGGAGGTCGCGGGATATGGCGTGGACCTGGCGGTTCGAGAAGATGGACGGGACACCGGCCACAGGGCGTGAACTGCCGAAGGAGAGCTTTGGCAGCCAGAGTGACGCGGAGTCGTGGCTCGGCGAGAGCTGGCGCGGGCTGCTGGAGGCGGGCGTGGACCAGGTGACGCTGCTGGAAGAGGACCGGCCCGAATACGGCCCCATGAGCCTGCACCCCGAGGACTAACGGTCCACCGGCCGGGCTGCGGGCTCGGCTGGCGGTCAGGGCTGCCGGTCAGGGCCGCTGCCGGGGACTGACGGTGCGCGCTGGGTCCCGCTCGATCTCGGGACCCAGGATCTCGTCGATCCTGCGCATCAGTTCGGGGTCGAGCCGGACCCCCGCCGCCCGCGCGTTCTCCCGCACCTGTTCCGGGCGGGTTGCGCCCACGATCGCGGCGGACACGTTCGGGTTCTGCAGCACCCACGCGACCGCCAGCTGGGCCAGGCTCAGCCCCGCCTCGTCGGCGACCGGCCTGAGCCGCTGCACCCGGCCCAGGATGTCATCGGTCAGATAGTCCCTGATGAAGGGGGAACCGCTCGGGTCGGTCGCCCGCGACCCGGGTGGGGGGGCGCCGCCGGGCAGGTACTTGCCGGTGAGCGCCCCCTGCGCGATCGGTGACCAGACGATCTGGCCGATCCCTTCCTTCTCGCACTCCGGGATGACCTCGGACTCGATGACCCGCCAGATCATGTTGTACTGCGGCTGGTTGGAGACGATGCGGTCGAGCCCGGCGCCGGTGGCGATCCGCAGCGCCGACGCGATCTCCTCCGCCCGCCACTCGGAGACCCCGACGTAGAGCACCTTCCCCTGACGGACCAGGTCGTCGAACGCGCGCAGGGTCTCCTCGAGCGGCGTCTCGTGGTCGTACCGGTGAGCCTGGTACAGGTCCAGGTGGTCGGTCTGCAGCCGGCGGAGCGAGGCGTGCGCGGATTCCATGATGTGCTTGCGCGACAGGCCGCGGTCGTTCGGCCCGGGGCCCGTCGGCCAGTACACCTTGGTGAAGATCTCCACCGACTCACGCCGCACGCCCCGCAGCGCGCGCCCGAGCACTTCCTCGGCCCGGGTCCCGGCGTAGACGTCCGCGGTATCGAAGGTGGTGATGCCCTCGTCCAGCGCCGCCTCCACGCACCGTCGTGCGGCGTCCTCCGCCACCTGCGATCCGTGCGTGATCCAGTTGCCGTAGGCGATCTCGCTGACCTTGAGCCCGCTGCGGCCCAGCCGCCTGTGTTCCACGTCTAGTAGCTGTCGCCGGGCTTGATACGGGGCTTGGGCATCCGCAGCTTGCGGATCTGCAACGCCCGCATGGCGGCGTATAGCCGCACGCCGCGCGTGTTCTCATCGGGGAAGCGCTCGGCGGCGATGGCGCGTATCCGGTAGCCGATGAACAGCCCCTCCGCCAGCATGATGAGGACGGCCGCCAGGACGAGCAGGGGAACGATGCTCTGCACCAGCGTGTTGCGCACGAACAGCAGTGCCAGCAGGACCACCAGGCCGTACATGTAGTACTCGCTCAGCCGGCGCCGGGAGTCGACGTAGTCACGGGCGAGTGCCTTGACCGGGCCGCGGTCGCGCACCGGGAGCGCCCACTGCTCGCCCCTTTGCATGCCCTGCATCCGGCGGTTACGTGTCTCGCGTTCGCGCTCGCGGGACTGGCGGTTCGCCTCCTTCCGGTCGCCGGGGGCGGTGTAGGGCCGGCGGCGGCGCTCGGCCTCACTGCGCTTGGGCGTGGGCCTGCCCTTGGCAGCCGTGGTCGCAGGGCGGTTCGCCGCCGCGTCGGGCTGCCCGGCCGCGCTGTCGGCATCGGGCGCGGCGGTCTCCCCCGTGGGGGAGTCCGCCGTAGTGGGCTGACGTCGTCGGAACACGCGGCCAGCTTACCGGGATCAACGGCACGGATGACTGCGATGTGGAGCGAGCGGGAGGACGCCGGCCGCCGCGGATGCGTCCCTCGGGTCGTAATGACTCCCGCCCGGATCACCGCGTAGGCTGAGTGGGCCAGCCCGCGGAAAGGCTGCTGCCGCAGGAACAGTGGATGCGCGTTCGCGGCGCCGCAGGCCGGGCGGCGGCGGTCGGACACGATGAAGAGGAAAGGTCGCGCCCATGAGCGTGATGAAGCGGGTTTCGATGATCTTCAAGGCCAAGGCCAACAAGGCCCTGGACAAGTACGAAGACCCACGCGAGACCCTGGACTATTCCTACCAGCGGCAGCTGGAGATGCTGACGCAGGTGCGCCGGGGCGTCGCCGATGTGGCCACCTCGCGCAAGCGCGTCGAGCTGCAGATGAACAGCCTCCAGCGGGACCAGAACAAGCTGGAGGGGCAGGCGAAGCAGGCGCTCGGCGCGGGCCGGGAGGACCTGGCCCGGGAGGCTCTGAGCCGCAAGGCTGCCCTGCAGAGCCAGCTCACGGACCTGCAGACCCAGTACGCCTCGCTGCAGGCCGACGAGGAGAAGCTGACCGCTGCCTCACAGCGGCTCCAGGCGAAGGTGGAAGCCTTCCGCACCCAGAAGGAGACCATCAAGGCCACCTACACCGCGGCGGAGGCGCAGAGCCGGATCGGCGAGGCGGTCTCCGGCATCTCGGAAGAGATGGGCGACGTCGGCATGGCGGTCCAGCGGGCCCAGGACAAGACCGCGCAGATGCAGGCCCGGGCGGGCGCGATCGACGAGCTCATGGCGTCGGGTGCGCTGGAGGACGTGACCGGCACCCAGCGCGATGACATCCAGGCCGAACTCGACCAGATGCGCGGTGGCCAGGACGTCGAACTGGAGCTGGAGCGGCTGAAGGGCGAGATCGGGGCCGCGCCTGCCAAGGAGATCGAGAGCGGCCCCGCGGGCGGCGACGGCGCACAGGCGAGCCAGGCCAGCGCCGCCGAGCAGCCACAGGCGGGTGAGAGTTCATGATCGTCCGGATTCTGGGCGAGGGTCAGTTCCGGGTCGACGCCTCGGCCGCGGAGGAGCTGAACACCCTCGACGCGGCGCTGGAGACGGCCGTGAACGCACGGGACGAGAAGGCATTCCGGCCTGCCCTGGCTGCCCTGCTTGACCGCGTCCGCTCGCTTGGCAGCCCGCTGGCCGAGGATGCGATCGAGCCGTCCGAGCTGATCCTGCCGTACTCGGACGCGGGCCTGGATGACGTCAGGGAGATGCTCAGCGGCGAGGGCCTTATCCCGGGCTGAGGAGATCTTCAGCCGGCGTTCAGGTTGCCAGCGGAGAATCAGCCGTGAGCGTACCTGCGGGCGGTGCCGTGCTGGCTGATGCCTCGGGCTTTGCCGGGACGGAATTTTCGGTGCCGCGTGTGCGTGATACTGAGTGGAACGGCCGCCGGTCAGGCGGCCGGAACTGGGGCAGAACGGAGGCGGCGCGATGGCGAAGACCCGCTATGCGCCCGATAAAGGACTGACCGCGCGGATGGGCCTGACCATGTTCCTGCTGGGACTGGTCTTCGTGGCCTTCATCATCGCCCTGATCTACTTGCTGGGCGCGTTCGGTCTGGGGAGTGGGGCGATCGTCTTCTTCGCGGTCGTGGTGGGGCTCGCGATGACGGTCGGCTCGTTCTTCTACTCGGACAAGATCGCACTGAGCGCGGCCCGGGCCCACGTGGTCACCCCGCAGGACGGCCCGCAGGCCGCCGAACTGCACGGTGTCGTTGACCGGCTGTGCGCGCTGGCGGACATGCCCAAGCCGAGGGTGGCGATCGCCCCCTCGCCCATGCCGAACGCGTTCGCCACCGGGCGCAACGCCAACAAGGCGGTGCTGTGCGCCACCACCGCGCTGCTGGACGGGCGGCTCACCCAGCGCGAGGTCGAAGGTGTCATCGCGCACGAGATGTCGCACGTCGCGCACAAGGACGTGGCGGTCATGACGATCGCCTCGTTCCTGGGCATCATCGCCGGCCTGCTGGTCAGGTTCGCGTTCTACGGGGAACTGTTCGGTGGCGGCGGCGGTGGCCGGGGCGGCAACAACAACAACAACGGCGGCGGCGCGATCGTCATGCTCATCATGCTGGCCGTCGGCATCGTGGTCTACGCGGTCAGCTTCCTGCTGATCCGGCTGCTGTCCCGCTACCGGGAACTGGCCGCCGACCGGGCCGGCGCGCTGCTCACGGGCCAGCCGTCGGAGCTCGCCAGCGCGCTCACCAAGGTGAGCGGTGACATCGGCCGCATCCCGCAGAAGGACCTGCGCTCGGCCGAGCCGCTGAACGCCTTCTTCTTCGCTCCCGCACTGTCGGCCAAGGCGGGCGCGAGCCTTGCCACCCTCTTCTCCACCCATCCCTCGCTGGATCGCCGGCTGAGGCAGCTGTCCGAGATCTCCGAGCAGCTCGCGCGGTAGGCCCGTGGGACTCTTCGACACCCTGCTCGGCCGGACCAAGCCGGTCCCGCCGAAGCTGGACGACCTGTTCTCGGTGCCGACGGCCGCTATCACCCTGGAAGCGGCGATGGGGCTGGTCCCGACCGGCACCGGATCGGTGTGCTTCCGGGCGGCGGAGGGCCGCGCGTTCAGCGACATCGAGAAGGATGTCCGCGAGCTGCTCAGCATGGGCTCCGACGCCGCCCCGGTGGAGGTCACCACCGACAGCTACGGATTCACCTGGCTGGTCTGCCACCACGCCGCCGATGATGTGGGGGCGCTCGTCACCGACCTGCACGCGGTGAACTCCTCGCTGGTGGACGGCGGGTTCGGCCCGCAACTGCTCTGCACCCTGGTCGGTTTCCGTGACGAATCGGGGCGGCGGCTGTGCATCGTCTACCTGTACAAGCGGGGCACGTTCTACCCGTTCGCGCCGCTGGAGAACGAGCGCCGCGACAGCGCGCTGGAACTCCAGGTGCGGGGCGCGGTGGGAGCGGACCTGAAGATCGAGACCGATCTGAGCCGGTGGTTCCCGGTCTGGGGCGCCCCGGGGCTGTGATCCGCGTTTCCTCAGAGGTTGCTCAGAGGAAGTCTGCATCTACCGGACAGTTTCGACTGGCAGGTTGGCCCGCATGAGTGCGCCCTCGGTGAGTTCTGGCCCAGCCTTGCCGGCGGACCGCCGGGGGAGTCGCCAGCCCCTGCCTGCCCGGCCGCGGGCGCCCATGCCCAGGCCAGCGCTGGCCAGGACCGCCCTGGTGGCGGCGGGGGTCGGGCTGGGTGCCACGACCGCGCTGACGTTCACGGCCGAAACCGCCGGCCAGTTCACCACGGCGGGCGGGCCGGCCACCTTCGTCGGCAGCCTCACCGGGATGACCGGCACCTACCTGGCCCTCATGATGGTGCTGCTGGTGAGCCGCATCCCGGCGATCGAGCGGGTGCTCGGCCAGGACGGCCTGCTGCGCTGGCACCGGCGGCTGGCGCCGTGGCCGATCAGCCTGCTCGTGGCGCACGCGGTGTTCATCACCGTCGGGTACGCGCAGGCAGCCCGGTCCGGGCTCGGGCACCAGATCGGCACCTTGCTGACCCGCTACCCCGATGTCCTCATCGCCACCATGGGGCTTGGCCTGATGTGCCTGATCGGCGTGATCTCACTGCGCGCGATCCGCAGCAGGCTCCGCCGGGAGACCTGGTGGCTGGTGCACCTGTACATGTACCTGGCGCTGGCGCTTTCCTTCGCGCATGCCATCGTGCTCGGGCCGTCCTTCGTCGGGCACCCGCTCACCCGGGCGGTGTGGTCACTGGCGTGGGCGGGCACCGCAGGGCTGGTGATCGCCTACCGGTTCGGCCTGCCGGTCGTGCGGAGCATGCGCCACCACCTGGTGGTGGAGCACGTGCGGCCGGAGGGACCGGGGGTGGTTTCGGTCATCTGCTCCGGGCGGAACCTGGACAAGCTGGCGGTGGACGGCGGCCAGTTCATGTTGTGGCGCTTCCTGAGCAGGGGCCGATGGTGGCAGGCCCACCCGTTCTCCCTGTCTGCCCTCCCGCAGCCGCCCTACCTGCGGCTGACCGTCAAGGCGGTGGGCGATCACTCGGCTTCGCTGGCCCACCTGCGCCCGGGGACGCCGGTCATGGTTGAGGGGCCCTACGGGGCGTTCACCCGCCACGCGCAGGTGAACTCCAGGGCCGTGCTGGTGGCGGGGGGGATCGGGGTGACCGCCCTGCGGTCGCTGCTGGAAGACCTGCCCCGCAAATCGGCGCCGATCGTGCTGCTGCGGGCCAGCCGCCCGGAGGACCTGGTGCTCGGCAAGGAAGTCGCCGAACTGGTCCGGTACCGCCATGGGCAGCTGCACGAGCTGGTCGGCAGCCGTGAGCACGCCGGAATCGATGCGCGGTCGCTGCGCCGGCTCGTCCCCGACCTTCACCGCCGGGACGTCTTCGTGTGCGGGCCGGAAGGTTTCGTGGCCGACATCGTCGATCTCGTCAAGCACCTCGGCGTGCCTGACGAAGCCATCCATCACGAGGCGTTCGCCCTCTGACTACCGGGAGCGCAATCATGAAGCGGGCACCTTGGTACCTGGCGGTCGGCGCCGTCGCCGGGTTCGCCGGCGTTCTCGGCCTTCATGGCCGCACCGCCGCGACGTCGGCGCAGGCCCAGCGCCCCGGCAGCGGCGCAGGGCGCATCCAGTCTGGCCAGTCCGGCTCATCCAGCACCTCGGGCGCGTCCGGCAGCAGCGCCCCGGCCGGGGCATCCGGAGGCGCCCAGGCCGCCAGTGGCTTGCACAGCGCGACCGGCGCCATGGAGCAGTACGGCTACGGCGAGCTCACCGTCAGGATCACCGTGAACGGGAACCGGATTACCAACGTGACGGTCCCCACACTCCGGACGGCCGAACCCTACTCCCAGCAGCTCGCCCAGCAGGTCATACCCATGCTCAAGTCGCAGGTGCTAGCCGCCGACGGCCCCCACATCAACGGCGTCAGCGGGGCCACCTACACCAGCCAGGCGTACGCCACCTCGGTGCAGGCGGCCCTGGACAAGCTGCACCTAAGGTGATCATGCAGGGAACGGGATTCCGCGGCGATCCCGGGCCTGATCGCCCGTCGCCGGTGACCCACGCGGAAACCGCGATGGGGACCGTTTTCTCGCTGGCCATGGTGCCCGGCGACCTCCCCGATCCCGAGCTGGTTTCCGCGCTCGGCGCCGCCTGCGCGACGCTCCACCACGCCGACGCCATTTTCAGCACCTGGGACTGGCAGAGCCCGGTGAGCCGCTTCCGGCGCGGCGAGGCTGACCTCGATGACCTGCCGCTGGAAATGGCCGAGGTGGTGGCGGAATGCCGGGCCGCCAGGCAGATGTCCGGTGGCTGGTTCGATCCGTGGGCAATGCCGGGCGGGTTCGACCCGACCGGCCTGACCAAGGGATGGGCGGTGGACCGGGCGCTGGACGTCCTGCGCCGGTCCGGGATGGCCGGTGCGATGGTCAACGGCGGCGGGGACCTGGCCGCCTTCGGGTCGCCCGCCCCCGGCCAGCGATGGCGGGTGGGTATCCGCCACCCATGGCGCGCCGACGCCCTGGCCGGCCTCATCGAGGTCGAGGCCGCGGTGGCGACCTCCGGCTCTTACGAGCGGGGGACCCACCTCACCGACCCGGCCACCGGCAGGCCCTCCGCCCGCGCCGCGTCCGCCACGGTCACCGGGCCCCGCCTGGCCATGGCCGACGCTCTGGCCACGGCGGTGGCGGCAGGTGGCGATGAGGCGCTGGCGGTAGTCGGCGCGGTCGAAGGCTACGCCGCCTACCTGATCCGGCCCGACGGCAGTGAGACCGATACCGGCATCACCTTCGTCAGCTGACCGGTGGCCAGCCGGGCCGGCGGTGGCGGGGGCTATGCACCCGGAATGATGCCGGACGCCTTATGGTTGTGATGAGAGACCAGTAAGCGCCATGCCGGCGACAGTCCGATGCGGGAGCTAACCCACATGACGGTTCAGGACGAGGCGACAGCCCAGGGTGTCATCCTCACCTCCATTGCGGCAGCCAAGGTGAGCAGCCTCTTGGCCGCCGAAGGCCGCGACGACCTCAGGCTCCGCATCGCGGTGCAGCCAGGCGGCTGCTCGGGGCTGCGTTACCAGCTGTACTTCGACGAACGTGAGATCGATGGCGACGTTGACGCCGAGTTCGAGGGCGTCCACGTGGTCACCGACAAGATGAGCGCCCCGTACCTCTCGGGTGCCACCATCGACTTCGTCGACACGATCGAGAAGCAGGGCTTCACGATCGACAACCCCAACGCGACCGGGTCCTGCGCCTGCGGCGACTCGTTCCACTGAGGCACGCCCGCAGCCGCGGCCGGCGCCGCCGGATACCGCCGCCGCTCCTGGCCGCAGTGGTGGCCACCGATCCGGGGCCCTGCCGCTGTGGCCGCCCACAGTGCGGCCGGGCGCGGTCATCGCCTAGAGTGCCGCCGTGCGCATAGCCATCACGGGGTCGATCGCGACCGACCACCTCATGACGTTCCCGGGGCATTTCGTCGAGCAGTTCATCGCCGAGAAGATCGACCGGGTATCGCTGTCCTTCCTGGTTGACAGGCTGGAGATCCGGCGTGGCGGGGTCGCCGCGAACATCTCGTTCGGCCTGGGTGTGCTCGGGCTCCGGCCGCTCCTGGTCGGCGCGGTCGGCCCGGACTTCGGCCCGTACCGTGACTGGCTCATCGAGCATGGCGTGAACTGCGCCGGCGTGCGCGAGTCCACCCGCCACCACACCGCCCGCTTCGTCTGCACCACCGACCTCGACGGCAACCAGATCGCCTCCTTCTACCCGGGGGCGATGAGCGAGGACGCCGACATCGACCTCGCCCGGCTGGCCGCCCACGTCGGAGGCCTCGATCTCGTGCTCATCGGCGCGAGCGACCCGGCGGCGATGATCTCGCACACCGAGGAGTGCGGCACGCTCGGCATCCCGTTCGCCGCCGACCCCTCGCAGCAGCTGCCGCGGCTCGACGGCCCGCAGGTGCGCGCGCTGGTGGACGGCGCGACCTACCTGTTCTGCAACGAGTACGAGGAAGCGCTCATCGAGCGCAAGAGCGGGTGGAGCGGCACCGAGATCCTGGAGCGGGTCGGAGTACGGATCACGACGCTGGGGCCGGGCGGCGCCCGGGTGGAGCGATCCGGGGAACCGCCCATGCTGGTGGGCCCGGTGCCCGAGCAGCGAAAGGCCGACCCGACCGGCACCGGGGACGCCTTCCGCGCCGGGTTCCTCGCGGCCGTCGGCTGGGGGCTGTCGCTGGAACGGGCGGCACAGCTCGGCAACCTGCTGGCCGTGACGGTGCTGGAGGTGGATGGCCCGCAGGAGTACGAACTGAAGCCGGCGCTGACCGCCGAGCGGCTCGCGGGCGCCTACGGCCAGGACGCGGCCGCCGAGGTGGCTGCCCACTACGGCTGACCGCGGCCCCGGCGGTAGCGTGGCGGGGTGACCGCAGGCGTGATCGCAGGTGCCTACCAGGGCCCACCCGAGCTGACCCTGGCGCGGGCGTTCACCTCCTGGACGCTCGACCTGCCGGTGCTGGTGGTGGTGCTGCTCGCGGCCGCGCTCTACCTGGCCGGTGTGCGCCGGCTGCGCCGATCCGGGGAGCACTGGCCACCCGGGCCGGTGATCGCCTTCTGCGGTGGCGGCCTCGGCGTGATCGTCCTGGCCACCATGTCCTTCCTCGGTGTGTACCAGGGAGTGCTGTTCTACGCCCGGGCGGTGCAGACGATCCTGCTGCTGCTCGCCGCGCCGCTGTTCCTCGCCCTGGGACGGCCGGTGACACTGGCGATCGCCACCCTGCCCCGGCTCGGCCGCAGGATCGGGGCGCTGATAGACAGCCGGCTCGCGCGGATCCTCACCTTCCCTGCCATCACCGCGCTGGCCCTGGTCCTGGTCGGTTTCCTGCTGTACTTCACCCCCTGGTACGAGGCAGGGTTGCGCAACGACCTGGCGCGGGAACTGACCTACCTGGCACTGCTGGCACCGGGGCTGGTGTTCTTCTGGACGCTGCTGCGGGTGGATCCGGTGCCGAAGGCCTATCCGTACCTGGTGTCGCTGTGGGTCACCGGCACGGAAGTGGTGGGTGACGCGATCCTGGGGCTCGCCATCATGGCCGACCAGAACCTCATCGCCGGGTCCTACTACCGGGCGCTCGCCCGGCCGTGGGGGCCAAGCCTGCGGGCCGACCAGGTCATCGGCGGAGGGGCGCTGTGGCTGCTGGGGGACCTCATCGGCCTCCCGTTCCTGGCCGCCCAGCTGATCCAGATGATGCGGGAGGACGAGGGGGAGGCGGCGCGGGTTGACGCCGAACTCGACGCCGGGGAGGTGCCGCTGGCATCAGCAGGCGCCGGAACCGTCCCGCCCGGCGGTGACGTCCCGGCCACCGGTGACGTCCCGGCCAGCGGTGACGTCCCGCTGACGGCACCGGGCCAGCTGTGGTGGGAGAGCGATCCCCGGTTCGCGGGCCGCTTCCGGCGGCCAGGCGCCTGACCGGGGCCGGCGGCCGGGCCTCGTCAGTAGCTGCGCTTGATCAGGAAGGACCAGCCGCGGGGGAGTTCGGTGATGGTGACGAACTCCTGCGACTTCATGGTGCACCAGGCCGGCACATCACTCTTGGCCGCCGGGTCGTCGGCCAGGACGGCGATCGTCGCCCCGATGGGCACTTCCTGGATCCGCTGGGCGAGCATGATGATCGGGATGGGGCACTTGCGGCCCAGCGCATCGATGACGAGCATCGGGGGGGTCATGCGGCAAGCCTCTCATCCTTGCAGCGGGGGCGTCGGGCCCACCATCTCACGCGGCCCGGCCACGATACCGGCTCACGCGGCGGGAACCGGGCGGCCGAGATCGGTGCTGTGCCACGCGGAAGCGATACCCGCACGTCGCCGCGGATATGCACGGACATCGCCGCCAGCAGATGGTCGGCTGGCCGGTGTCCGCGGCGGCCGGGCCAGGCCGGCCGGATCGGGCCCGGCAACCGGGGCCCGACACGGCAGGGGGTCCCCGCCGGCCCGGCTCCGGCGCGCGATACTGTTTCCACGACAGTCTGTAGGACGAGCCATTTGACCAGCCCGTGCAGCCGGGTGTCATCCGCTGGGAAGGCAACCTGTGAGTTCCACCCCCAGCGCCCCTCGCGGTCGGGGCGCGCACGTTCCGGGCCTGGCGCCCGGCCAGACGGCGGCAGATTCACCGCGCCGGCGGCAAGCCCCGCGGTGGCGCCGCGCGGTGCCGCTCGCGGCCATCCTCGCCGCGGTCGTGTCCGGCACGGCCGGGTGCACGTCGAACGCCTTCACCCGGCTCGGCTGGCCGGTCCCGGTCACCAAGCAGGGCCAGGTGGCGCTGACCCTGTGGCAGGGTTCCTGGATCGCGGCCTGGGCGGTCGGGGCCGTCGTCTGGGGGCTGATCGTGTGGGCGATCATCTTCCACCGCAAGCGCACAGACCGGCCGCCCCACCAGGTGCGTTACAACCTGCCGATCGAGATGCTCTACACCGTGGTGCCGTTCATCATGGTCGGCGTCCTGTTCTTCTTCACCGCGCGGGACGAGAACTACATCGACAAGCTGTCGCCCCACCCCGACGTGGTGGTCAACGTGACCGGCTACCAGTGGAGCTGGCAGTTTCAGTACCCCCAGTACCAGGTCCCGGCTTCGGTGTACCGGGACGTGATGATGAACGGCGAGGCCTGGGACCCGTCGAAGCCCAGCGATCAGAAGAACCTGCCGTTGCTGGTGATCCCGACCAATGAGACGGTGCGGTTCAACCTGACCTCCACCGACGTCATCCACTCGTTCTGGATCGTCCCGTTCGAGTTCAAGCGCGACGTGATCCCCGGGCACCCGAACCACTTCCAGGTCACCCCGATCCGGACCGGCCGGTTCATCGGCCACTGCACCGAGCTGTGCGGCCTGTATCACAGCCGGATGCTGTTCGTCGTGAAGATCGTCACGCCGGCCCAGTTCAGCCAGTGGATCCATGCGCAGCAGATCGCGCAGCAGAAGGCAGCAGGGAGCGCTCAGTGAGTACGCTCGAACACCCGCCCACCCTCCCGGTGACGCCGCCGCGCAACGCGCGCAAGGGCTCCGTCATGGCCGACTGGCTGTCCTCCACCGACCACAAGATCATCGGGCACCTGTACCTGATCACGTCGTTCGGCTTCTTCATGGTGGCCGGGCTGATGGCGATGATCATGCGGGCCCAGCTGTTCGAGCCGAACAACCACATCGTGTCCGACCAGCAGTACAACGAGCTGTTCACCATGCACGGCACGATCATGCTGCTGCTGTTCGCCACCCCGCTGTTCGTCGGGTTCGCGAACGAGATCATGCCGCTCCAGATCGGCTCGCCCGACGTCGCGTTCCCGCGCATGAACCTGCTCAGCTACTACATGTTCCTGTTCGGCGGGCTGATCCTGCTGGCCAGCTTCATGGCGCCGGGCGGGGCGGCCGCGTTCGGCTGGTATGCCTACTCGCCGCTGACCAGCCCCATCAACGCCCCGGGGATCGGCGGGGACATGTGGATCATGGGCCTGACCCTGTCCGGCCTGGGCACCATCCTGAGCGGCGTCAACTTCGTCACCACCATCATCTGCATGCGCGCGCCGGGCATGACCATGTTCCGGATGCCGATCTTCACCTGGAACATCCTGCTCACCTCCATGCTGGTGCTGATGGCGTTCCCGGTGCTGGCGGCGGCGCTGCTGGTGCTGGAGATCGACCGCAAGCTCGGCGCCCAGGTGTTCAGCTCGGCCAACGGCGGTGCGGTCATGTGGCAGCACCTGTTCTGGTTCTTCGGCCATCCCGAGGTCTATATCGTGGCGATCCCGTTCTTCGGGATCGCCACCGAGGTGCTGCCGGTATTCAGCCGCAAGCCGTGCTTCGGCTACAAGGGACTGGTCGCCGCGACCGTGGCGATCGCCGGGCTGTCGATGACCGTGTGGGCACACCACATGTTCACCACCGGCGCCGTGCTGCTGCCGTTCTTCTCCTTCATGACGTTCCTCATCGCGGTGCCCACCGGGGTGAAGTTCTTCAACTGGGTCGGCACCATGTGGCGCGGGCAGCTCAGCTTCGAGGCGCCGATGCTGTTCATCCTCGGCTTCCTGGTCACCTTCCTGTTCGGCGGGCTGACCGGGGTCATCCTCGCCTCGCCGCCGCTGGACTTCCACGTCAGCGACTCCTACTTCGTGGTCGCCCACTTCCACTACGTGCTGTTCGGCACGGTGGTGTTCACGATGTTCGGCGGCTTCTACTTCTGGTGGCCCAAGTTCACCGGGAAGATGCTCAACAACAGGCTGGGAGTCTGGCACTTCTGGACCTTGTTCATCGGCTTCCACATGACGTTCCTGGTCCAGCACTGGATCGGAGTCGAAGGGATGCCGCGGCGGGTGGCCAACTACCCCTTCCTGCCGCATAGCGTGACCACGCTGAACCAGGTCTCAAGCGTCGGTTCGTGGATCCTCGGGGCGTCCACGTTCATCTTCCTCTACAACGTGTACAAGACCTCGCGGTACGGCGAGCGGGTGACGGCCGACGACCCGTGGGGCTACGCGAACTCGCTGGAGTGGGCGACGTCCTGCCCGCCGCCGCGGCACAACTTCACCAGCATTCCGCGCATCCGGTCCGAGCGCCCCGCGTTCGATCTGCACTACCCGCAGATCAGGTCGGGGCGGCCGGCCCGCGAGTCCATCTCGGCGCCCGAGTGAGCCCGGCGATGCGCGGTGACCACGTGCCCGGTATCCCGCGGCAGGACAGGGGTGTCTCATGAAGGTCGAAGGGTACCTGTTTCTCGGCTGCGCCGTGTTCTTCGCCGCCTCCGACGTCGTGTACTGGCACTTCTCGAAGGACCCGACCGGGACCACGGCGCTGGCCCTGGCCGTGGGCCTCGCCTTCCTCAGCGGCTTCTACATCCTGTTCACCGGCCGGCGGCTGCCACGCCGGCCGGAGGACAACCCCGACGCCGAGATCAGCGAGGGCACCGGCGAGCTCGGCTTCTTCAGCCCGCACAGCTGGTGGCCGCTGATCACCGGGCTCGCGGCGGCGCTCGCGGCGCTCGGCGCGGCCGTGGGATGGTGGCTTTTCCTGATCGGGATGCTCTGTGTCATGCTCTCGGCGATCGGGTTCGTCTTCGAGTATTACCGAGGGGTCTACTCGCACTAGCCGGCCAGGCCTTTCCCGGCTGCTTCGCTGGCCGCCCGCCCCCACGCCCCCCCGGCCCCGGCGGCATGGCAGGCCGGGCTTCTTTCCCCCGGCATACAGCGCGAATAGAAGCGCTTTTGCCGTATCCGGTACCCCGCTCGTGCCCGGCGTCAAAGCCGTGGGTACCGTGGCCCCTGCCGGACTCTGCCGGGTCGCTCGGTCAGGGCTGTGACCTGCAGTGACACGCCATCTTCATTCATGTTCTGCAGTGAGTAATCCAGCCCTGGACGGGGAAGGAATTTCGGTGCCAGAACGCACCGTTGGCGTTGTCGAAGATGCGGTGGGAAACGTCATCCCGGCTGCGCATGGCGTGCGTACGGGCCGTCGCCGGTGTATGGGGGCCGCGGCGATCGAACCATACGTAATGTGTTAAGGCCAAGGTGGGGGCATTGGCTGAAAAAATGTGGATCGGCACGTCCAGGCGTATTCTCGCCACAATTATCCGGAATGATCTGGCCAACCCGCTGCGGCGGGCCGGCATGGGGCGACAGCGCTGGCGCACGATGCATCCCGCCGGCTGGCGGACGATGCGCCCGCTGCGCTGGGGCACGATGCACCCGCCGCGCTGGGGCACGATGCGCCCCGCCGGCTGGGGCACGATGCGCCCGTTGCGCTGGGGTGGCGCCGCCATGGCGTGCCTCGGGATGATGCTGGTAGCCGCCTGCCAGGGCGGCCCGGTGTCGCATAGGGCGGTGGTGCGCCCGCTGGCGCGGGTCACGATCAGCAGCGGCAATCTCACATTCACCTCGGCCGCCGCGCCGGGCACCACGACGAAGTCCCGTCACTCCGGCATCAGCGCCGCGAGCGCGGGCGGCACGGTCACCAGGTCCGCGGCAGCCCAGCTGGCCCGGCAGGTGGCCCGGCAGGTGGCCCGGCAGGTCGACAACCGTCCCGACCTGGGGATCGACGTCAGCGTCAGCAACGGCACGCTGTCCGGCGTAGCCGTCACAGCAGGCCCGGGCAGTGCCGTGCCGGGAGCGCTGGGCGCCGGGGGAACGTCCTGGCGCACCACCTGGGCGCTGGCACCGTCGCAGTCCTACCGGGTGACCGCGTCCGCTATCAACGGCCAGGGCAGGAAGACCGTGATCAGCGGCGCTTTCCGGACCCTGACCCCACGGCGGACCTTCTCGGCCACCACCACCCTCAGCGCCGGCCAGGACTATGGCGTGGGCATGCCGATCATGATCACCTTCAGCCACCCGATCACCGACAAGAGAGCCGTGGAACAAGCGCTCGAGGTGCGCTCGAGCAAGCCGGTGACCGGAGCCTGGTACTGGATGAGCAACACGCAGGTCTGGTTCCGGACCAGGAAGTACTGGCCGGCGCACACCCGGGTGTGGTTCGAAGCCCATCTCAAGGGCGTGCAGGGAGCGCCCGGCGTCTACGGCGATGCCAACCTGGCCGGGCAGTTCCGTATCGGCAGCTCGCTCATCGCCATCGCCAGCACCTCCGGCCACCACATGAAGGTCTGGTACAACGGCCGTTTCAAGGGTGACTGGCCGATCAGCACCGGGCAGCCCGGCCTGGACACCCCGAACGGGCACTACCTCTCGTTCGCCATGGGCAATCCGGTGGACATGGACTCGGCCACCTTCGGGGTCATGCCAGGCGATCCCGGCTACTACAACGTCGAGGTGTACGACTCGGTGCAGTTCACCGCCGACGGCGACTATGTGCACAGCGCGCCGTGGTCGGTGGGGGAGCAGGGCTACGTCAACGTCAGCCACGGCTGCGTGAACGTGGCCCCGGCCAACGCCGCCTGGTACTACAACCGCTCCCTCCTGGGCGACCCGATCACGGTCGTGGGCAGCCCGGCGCCGCCCATCTGGGGCGACGGCTGGACGATCTGGTTCCTGTCGTGGCGCAAGCTGCTGGCGGGCAGCGCGACCGGCCGGGGGGTGCTGGTGGACAGCGGCGGCAGCCAGTTCCTGTCACCGGCCAGGACCGGCTCGAACTGGATGCGCTCCATGGTCTACGGCTAACAGCACACCACGTGCGGTTCGGCTCAGTGGCCGCTGTCCTCGCCGTCCTGCCCCGGCCGGGCGGGCTGGGCGCCCTGCTCACCCGGCTCGCCAGCGGTGACCGCGGCCGGTGCCGCGTGGCCGCCGTTCCCGTGCCCGTTCCCATGGCCGTCGCCCTCGATCGGGATGCCTTCGGTGAGAACCCGGTTGAGGGCGAGCCGCAGCCTGCCCACCGCGCCCGCGGTCCCCGGCGCGGGGACCCCGTCGGCGTCCTCGCCCGGCTGCGGCTCGGTGAGCTGCGGCGCGCCGACGCGGTTGTACTCCAGGACCGCCCGGTCCTGCTCAGGCAACGGCCGGGTCACCTCGATGTACTGACCGTTGGGCAGCTGCCGGATGATGCCCGTCTCCACCCCGTGCTCGAGCAGGTGGGCGTCCTTGCGCTGCAGGCCCAGGCAGATCCGTTTGGTCACCCAGTAGCCGATGGCGGGCCCGAGGAAGATCGCGAAACGGGCGATCCAGGTCAGCGTGAAGAGCGGGATCTGGAGCTGGTCGGCGATGAGGTCGTTGGCGCCTTCCAGCCACAGCACCCCGTAGAAGACGACGGCCGCCACGCCGATCCCGGTCCGGGTCGGCGCGTTCCGTGGCCGGTCGTTGACGTGGTGCTCGCTCTTGTCCCCGGTGATCCAGCGTTCCAGGAACGGCCACGCCGCCCCGCCGCCGAAGATGATGCCGAGCGGCAGGAGGGCAGGGATGAACACGTTGAAGGCGAACGTGTGCCCGAACACGTTCCACTCCCAGGGCCACATGATGCGCAGCGCGCCTTCCAGCGCCCCCATGTAGAAGTCGGGCTGGGACCCGGCGGTGATGCCGGAGGGGTTGTACGGGCCGAACAGCCAGATCGGGTTGATCTGCGCGAACGTGGACAGCAGCGCCAGCACCGCGAAGATGAAGAAGAAGAACGCCCCGGTCTTGGCCATGAAGTACGGGTACATCGGCGCGCCGACCACGTTCGCGTTGGTACGGCCCTTGCCCGGCATCTGGGTGTGCTTCTGGTGGAACATGAAGAACAGGTGCGCGGTGATCAGCGCCAGCAGCAGGGCCGGGATCAGCAGCACGTGGATGATGTACAGCCGGGGGATGATGAGGTGCCCGGGGTACGCGCCGCCGAACAGGAAGTACGACCCGTAGGTGCCGACGATCGGGATGGACTGGAGCACGCCCTGGGTGATCTTCAGGCCGGTCCCGGACAGCAGGTCGTCGGGCAGTGAGTAGCCGAACAGCCCTTCCAGCATCCCGAGCGTGAACAGGATGATCCCGATGATCCAGTTGAACTCGCGTGGCTTGCGGTAGGCGCCGGTGAAGAAGATCCGGAGCATGTGCACCATGATCGCGGCCATGAACAGCAGCGCCGCCCAGTGGTGGATCTGCCGCATGAGCAGCCCGCCCCGGACGTCGAAGCTGATGTTCAGGGTGGACGCGTACGCCTCGCTCATCCGCACGCCGCGCAGCGGTGTGTAGGCGCCGTGATAGATGACCTCGGTCATGCTCGGCTGGAAGAAGAAGGTCAGGAAGGTGCCAGTGAGCAGCAGGATGACGAACGAGTAGAGGGCGATCTCCCCGAGCAGGAACGACCAGTGATCGGGGAAGATCTTCCGCAGGAACCCGCGGGTCGGCCTCGCCGCGCGGAGCCTGTCGTCGAGGAATCTGCCGGTGCCTTCGAGCGCCTCGGTGGTCTTGCTCATCCCCGCTCCCAGAAGCTCGGGCCGACCGGCTCGTAGTAGTCGTGGGCCGAAACCAGGAAGCCCTCGGCGTCGGTGGCGAGCGGCAGCTGCGGCAGCGGGCGGGCGGCCGGGCCGAAGATCACCGCGGCGCCGCGGGTCGCGTCGAACGTCGACTGGTGGCAGGGGCACAGGATGTGATGGGTCGTGTGCTCGTACAGCGCGACCGGGCAGCCGACGTGAGTGCAGATCTTGGAGTAGGCGACGATGTTGTTCACGGTCCAGTTCATGACCGTCCCGTACCTGTCCGGGGTGTTCGGCACCAGCTGGCCGGCGGCGAACTTGATGATGATGGTGGTCGCCTTCGCCAGGGCGTCCTGGTTGTCCTGGTACCCGTCCGGGACAACGGTGATCATCTGCCCGGGGATGGCGAAGTCGGCCGGCCGCAGCGGGGTGTTGGGCCCGAAGACCAGCAGCCGCGTCCCCTTGCGCCAGACGGTGTGGCGCAGGCTGGTTCCCGGCAGCGGTCCCATGTCGCGCAGCAGCACGATCGGGGCGACCGCGAGCGGCACGGTGGCGGCGATCAGGGTCCGGCGCACCAGCGGCCGTTTCGCGAACCCGCTGGCCTCGGCCCCCTCGGTGAAGGTCTTCTCGAAGTCCGCCCGGTCCTGCGGGCTCGAGGCGAGCGGCTTGCGTTCCTCGGTCAGCTCAACCTTGGGCATCAGGAACCGGACCCAGATGACCGCGCCCACGGCCAGCGCCAGGAAGGCCACCGACATGGACACGCCCAGCGCCAGGTTGGAACGCTGGGTGGCGACGGCCGAGTGCACCTCCAGCCCGACGTAGGCGGCGATGAACCCGATGCTGGCGACCATCGACAGCAGGAACAGCGCGGCCACCAGGCGCTCAGCCCGTTTTGCCTGGGCCGGGTTCGACGGCTCGGCCGGGAGTTCACGCGCAGGTGCGCCGCTGTCGTCGGGCGGCGTGTCCAGCAGGGTCCTGGCCCGCGCGGGCGGCGGCGTGCCGATCACCCGGTGCGGGGCCCGCGACTCCGGGAGCTCCTCCGCGCCGTCTCCGGACGGGAGCCCGCGCTCGCTGTCTGGGGTCTCGCTCATACCTCTCGCCGTTTCATCGTAAGCCACATGGCGGCGAACACCAGGACGCCGATCCCGCCGATGAAGATGACCAGCCCCTCGGTCACCGGCCCGATCCGCCCGAGGCTGAAGCCGCCGGGGTTCGGCTCGGCGCGGACCTTGGTGACGTAGGAGATGATGTCCCGCTTCTGGGCCGGGGTGATGGTGGTGTCGCTGAACACGGGCATGGCCTCCGGGCCGGTCAGCATCGCTTCGTAGATCTGCGTCGGGGTGGAGTTGGTCAGCGCCGGCGCGTACTTGCCGTTGGTGAGGGCCCCGCCCGCGCCGGCGAAGTTGTGGCACTGCGCGCAGTCGGTGATGAACAGCTGCTGGCCCAGCGCGAGGTCGGCGCCGGCCGGGCTGACCTGGGCGGCCGAGGGGATCTGGGGGCCGCCGCCCAGGGAGGCGATGTAGGCCGCGAGCTGGTGGATCTGCTGGGTGGTGAACGTCACCGGCTTGCGCGGCATCTCCGCGTCGAAGTCCTTGCCCGGCATCCGGCCCGTGCTCACCTGGAAGTCCACCGCGGCGGCGCCGACCCCGACCAGGCCCGGGCCGTTCGACGTGCCCTCGGCGTTCAGGCCGTGACACGAGGAGCAGGTGTCGGCGAACAGTGCCCTGCCCGCGGCGATGTCCTGCGGCGACGGGCCGCCGGGCGTGGCCGCGGACGCGGTGCTGCCCGCGCCGGCGATGGCCGCGTACACCACGCCGATGACGACGAGCCCCAGCAGCAGGACGGCGTACCCGGCGGCCGGGTGCCTCCGCCTCAGCTTGATCCCGCTCACTTACGGTGCCTCGGTTTCCGGTCAGGAGATGTCTGTCGGTGGTTCTATCTGATGAGGTAGATGGTCGTGAACAAGCCGATCCACACGACGTCCACGAAGTGCCAGTAGTAGGAGACGACGATCGCGGTGACCTGCTGCTCCTGGGTGAAGGTCTTGGCGGCGTAGGTGCGCCCGAGCACGAACAGGAAGGCGATCAGGCCGCCGGTCACGTGCAGGCCGTGGAACCCGGTGGGGATGTAGAAGACCGAGCCGTACCCGCTGGAGGACAGCGTCAGGCCCTGGTCGCGGATGAGGCTGAGGTATTCGTATCCCTGGCCGCAGACGAAGTACAGGCCCATGAAGAAGGTGAGCACGTACCACTCACGCAGGCCCCACTTGCTCATGTTGAAGATGCTGCCTGAGCGCCTGATGTGGCCGCGCTCGACCGCGAACACGCCCATCTGGCAGGTGACGCTGGACAGCAGCAGCACGGTGGTGTTGATCGTCCCCAGCGTCAGGTCGAGGTGGGCGCCGGGCCAGGGGAGCCCCTGGCTCTTGTTGACCGAGCGGATGGTGAAATACATCGCGAACAGTGCCGCGAAGAACATGAGCTCAGAAGACAGCCAGACGATGGTGCCGACGCTGACCAGGTTCGGCCGGCTGGTCGGTGACCGGGGCGGTGTCGTCGTCGCGGATGCTGTGGCCACGGGGTCATTATTACGACACCCCGTAGGCGAGCGTCGCGCGACCCCCCGTGTCGGTGCCAGAGAATGCCGGCCGGCCCCCCGGGTCGGTACGATCCACTGCATGAAGGTCGTCATTTACAGCCACGATGCGGACACCCGGGCACGGGTCCGGCTGGCCGTCGGGCGCCGCCCGGCGCCCGACGTGCCCGAGGCTGAGATCATCGATGTGGCCACCGAGCCTGCTCTGTTCCGGCTGCTCGACGCGGGCGGGGCGGACGTCATGGTGCTGGACGGCGAGGCCCAGCCCGCCGGCGGCATGGGGGTCTGCCGGCAGGCCAAGGACGAGATCCACGCCTGCCCGCCGGTCCTTCTGATCATCGGCAGGGCGGACGACGGCTGGCTCGCCACCTGGTCCGGCGCGGACGCGGTGATCAGCCACCCGATCGACCCGCGGGCGCTGGCCGGCGCCCTGGCCGGCCTCATGCGCCAGCGCGGCGCCGTGGCCCAGGCCTGAGCTCCGCGCAGGCCGCCCCGGACTCACCAGCCCGAACCGATGACCCGCCCGAGGGGGCAGCTATGGACGCACCTGCCACCTGGCCCGCGTTGATCGGCACGCTGGTCCGGGGAGAGGCCCTGACCAGCGACGAGACCGCCTGGGCCATGAGCGAGATCATGGAGGGCGCGGCGACGCCTGCCCAGATCGCCGGGTTCGGCGTGGCGCTGCGGATGAAGGGTGAGACGGTCGCCGAGGTGAGCGGGCTGGCCCAGACGATGCTGGACCGCGCCACCCCGATCACCGTGGCGGGCCCGCTGGTGGACCTGGTCGGCACCGGCGGCGACGCGGCCCACACGGTCAACATCTCCACCATGGGAGCGATCGTCGCCGCCGCGGCGGGCGCGCGGGTGGCCAAGCACGGCAACCGCGCCGCCACCTCCGCCTGCGGGGCCGCGGACGTGCTGGAAGCCCTCGGGGTGGTGATCGACCTGCCGCCGCAGTCCAGCGCCCGGCTGGCGGAAGAGGTCGGGATCGCCTTCTTGTTCGCGCCGCTGTACCACCCGGCTTACCGGCACTCGGCCGCACCCCGGCGCGAGCTCGGGGTGCCCACGGTCTTCAACTTCCTCGGCCCGGTGGCCAACCCGGCCCGCCCCGGCGCGCAGGCGGTCGGGGTCTCCGATCCCCGGATGGGCCCGGTCCTGGCCGGGGTGCTGGCCGGGCGCGGCTGCTCGGCCCTGGTGTTCCATGGCGACGACGGGCTGGACGAGCTGACCACGGCGGACACGTCCACGGTCTGGGTGGCCCGCGACGGCTCGGTGACCCGGACCGTCCTCGACCCGGCCACCCTGGGGCTGCCGGTGTCCAAGCCCGGCGACCTGCGCGGCGGGGACGCGGCGCACAACGCGTCCGTGGTCCGCGCCGTGCTCTCCGGCGAGCCCGGCCCCATCCGCGACACCGTGGTGCTCAACGCCGCCGCCGCGCTCGCCGCCACCGGCGGCGTGCCCGGGGCCGAGGGCCTGGAACAGGCGCTCGCCGACGGCTGTGCCAGGGCGGCGGCCGTGATCGACTCAGGCGCCGCCAGCGCCCTGCTGGAGCGCTGGGTGGCGGCCAGCCAGCGCCTGGCCGGCCGCGACGGCTGACCGCGGCAGCCGTTTCGCATGATCGTGGTGGCTTGTATGCGGCTGACGCCCAAAACTCACCACGATCATGGAACTCCGGAGCTGGCGTCAGGTGGCTTCGGGGTAGCCGAGGGCGAACGCGGCTTCCAGGTCGTGACGTGAGTAGGTGCGGAACGCGATGTGCGTCTCGGTGTGGGTCACGCCGGGCACCCGGTTCAGCGTGCCCGGGATGACGTCGGCCAGTTCCTCGTGCGCACGCACCCGGACCAGGGCGACCAGATCGAACTCGCCGGTGACGGAGTAGACCTCACTGACCTGCGGGATCTGGGCTATCGCCTCCGCCGTTTCCGGTATGCGCGCCACGTCGGCTCTCACCAGGACGATCGCCGTGATCACGTCTGCCTCCTCGGGCGCCGATGCCCAGCCATCGCCGGTAGCGTACCGCCCTGGGTGCTCCCAGCGGATCTTCAGCCCGCCGGCGGAACCAGCGAGCCGGGCGCCACGTCCGCCGGGACCCGCCCCGGCCGGCCCGGGTCGCCGGCCGCCGGGCCGGCCGGGGCGGCCGGGCGGGGGCCTGCCTGGCGAGGTCCAGGACGGAGCTCATCTCGGCGAGCGTGCTGACACCAGCCGCCGAGAGCTTGGGCAGCAGGCCGAGCAGCACATCCGCGGTGGCCAGCGCGTCCGCCAGGGCGCGGTGCCGGGGCGGGGTGCTGGCCCCGAAGTACGCCGCGAGGGTGGACAGCTTGCAGTTCGGCACCTCATCCTCGCCGAGCACCCAGCGGGCGAGTTCCACGGTGTCCACCACCGGGAAGTCCGGCCAGGGCAGCTCACAGGCTTCGCAGGCGGCCGCGAGGAAGCTGATGTCGAAGGGCGCGTTGTGGGCGGTCAGCACGCAGTCGCGGGCGAACGCCAGGAAGGCGGGCAGCACCCGTTCCAGCGGGAGCGCGGCCGTGACCATCGCGTCGCTGATGCCGGTGAGCGCCACGACCTGCTCGGGAATCGCGGCGCCCGGGTTGACCAGCGACGAGAACTGCCCACGCAACTGGCCGGCGCTGACCCGGACCGCGCCGATCTCGGTGATCCGTGCCTCCCCGGGGGTCCAGCCGGTCGTTTCCACGTTGACGACGACGAAATCGATATCGTCGAACCGGCGGTGCCGGACCGGGGCCAGTGCCGATTGCGCTGCCGCGTCCCAAGCGATCACGGGCCAACCGTAGGACGGGGCACCGACAGTCCTGCCCAGGCGCGCCGGCCCGGCGGCACGCCTGGCGCGCCGCTGAGGTGGCCGGGCCGGGGGCGGGCAGAGTGTCGGTACCCCTTTCTAGCGTGTCCTGTGTGCCGCCCGGCGGCCTGTGGAGGGAACATGCTGATTGACTGCGACCGGTGTGAAATGCGTGACATCGCCTGCGCCGACTGCGTGATCACGGCGCTGCTCGGGCCAGCGGCCCAGCCTGGCCCGCGGGCCGCGATCGGGGAGGCGGAGCGGCGCGCCCTGCGCGTCCTGGCCGACGCCAGGCTGGTGTCCCCGCTGCGCATGCGGGGGCCGGTGGCGCGGGCCTCGTGACCGGCGAGCCGGTGCCGCGGACGCCCGGCTGGGCCCCCTCGCTGGCTAAAACCTGAGACGGGAGTGCGCGAAGCGGTTGAATTCATCGACTGCGTTTCACTAGTGTCAGGCCCGGCTGCATCACTCCGCAGTCGTCATGATGGCGACGGTGATGGGGCCACCGCCGAAGCCCTGGCCGTGCCCCGCGGTCGGCCGGGGAACCGGAGACCCACCGGAGGGCTGTCCTCGTACCCCCCCCGCATGAGGCGCCCCCACGGGTGAGTCGGTCGTGGCTCTTCCCCGGCCAGGCCGCAGGGCGCTGGCGTAGCCGCCCGATCCCGGGTAGAAGAACCGGTTCGGCGGGGCGGGAAGAAGGAGCGTGTCACTCGGTGGGTACGCATCCAGTCGTCCGGTCTCCCCTGATCCGCCGCGGCGCGTGCATAGCCGCCGCGCTGCTCGCCGCCGCCGGGCTGGTCATCACGGCCGGGGCGGCGGGGGCGGCCCCCAAGCCGACCGTCAGCCAGGTCCAGGCCAGGCTCAACAAGCTGACCGCCCAGGAGAACTGGCTCGTCCAGCGCTACGACCAGGTGTCCCAGGACCTGTCATCGGCCCGGCAGCGGCTGTCCCTGGTCAACCGGGAGGTTGCCAGGGACCAGATCCAGTTCCACGCCATGCAGGGCGCGATCGGGCAGATCGCTTCGACCGCCTACGAGAACGGCAGTATGACCTCCCCGCTGAGCGTGCTGACCTCGAGCAACCCGCAGACGCTCCTGGCGCAGTCGGCGTTCCTCACCCACCTGTCCACCGCCCGCCAGCAGCAGCTTGAGCAGTTCATCCAGGTGGCCGGCCAGTTGTCCGGGGCGAAGGAGAGCGTGCAGCGTACCGAGACGGCGGTGGCCGGGCTCAAGCAGCGGCTCGGGGCACAGCGCTCGAGCCTGACCAAGCTGATCGCCAAGCAGAAGGGCATCCTGGCCACTCTCACGGTGCAGCAGCAGGCCCCCCTGATCGGCGGCGGCGGTGCCATCGGCGGGAACGATCCGGTCCCCACCAACAGCCAGGCCGGGAAGGCGGTCGCGTTCGCCTACGCGCAGCTGGGCTGCCCGTATGTGTTCGGCGGCACCGGGCCGTGCGGGTCCGGGTTCGACTGCTCCGGGCTGACCGAGCAGGCGTGGGCGTCGGCCGGGGTCTCCATCCCGCGCACCAGCGAGGAGCAGGCGGCCCTGCCCTCGGTGCCGACATCCGCGCTCCAGCCCGGCGACATCCTGGAGTTCGCCGGCGACAGCCACGTGGGTATCTACGTGGGAGGCGGGATGCTCATCGATGCTCCCCAGCCCGGCATGACCGTGGAGAAGGTCAGCCTGTCGTCGTCCTGGTACGCCTCGAACCTGGACGGCGCCGTCCGGCCGTGACCTCCGGCTGCTGACGCTGCCCGGCGGCCGGTACCGGGGACGCCGGTACCACTAGAATCGCCCCCGTTGCCGCCGGGCAGCGCAGGAGCGGGGAGCGCGATGCCGAAGGTCCTGATCGTGACCAACGATTTCCCGCCACGGGCCGGCGGGATCCAGTCCTTCGTGCACGCCCTCGCGGTCCGGCTCCCGGCGGGCAGTGTCAGCGTCTACGCGCCCGCATGGGAGGGAGCGGCCGAGTTCGACGCCGCGCTTCCCTTCCCGGTCGAACGCCATCCCACGTCCCTGATGCTGCCGGTGCCGTCGGTGGCGCGGCGGGCCGCCGGGCTGCTCGACCGGGGCGGCTGCGACACGGTGCTGTTCGGCGCGGCGGCGCCGCTGGGCCTGCTCGCACCGTCGCTGCGGCGGGCGGGGGCGCGGCGGCTGGTGGCCATCACCCACGGCCATGAGGCGGGCTGGGCGGTGCTGCCTGCCGCGCGCTGCCTGCTCCGCCGGATAGGCGACTCCGTGGACACGGTCACCTACCTCGGTGAGTACACCCGGGTGCGGCTGGCGCGCGCGCTGTCCCCGGCGGCTGCGGCGCGGATGACCCGGCTCGCGCCCGGGGTCGACTCCGGCGCCTTCCGCCCCGGCGTGGGGGGTGCGGCCCTCCGGGAACGGCTCGGGCTCGGCGGCAGGCCGGTGGTGATCTGCGTGTCCCGCCTCGTGCCCCGCAAGGGACAGGACACGCTGATCCGCGCCTGGCCGGACGTCCGGGCCGCGATCCCAGACGCGGCGCTGCTGCTGGTCGGCGGCGGGCCCTACGCCGGCCGCCTGCGGCGGCTGGCCAGCGGGCTCGGGGTGGCCGGGTCGGTCATCTTCGCCGGATCCGTGCCGTGGGCCGAGCTGCCGGCCTACTACGACGCCGGGGACGTGTTCGCGATGCCCTGCCGCACCCGCAGGCATGGCCTGGACGTCGAAGGTCTCGGCATCGTCTACCTGGAGGCGTCCGCGGCCGGCCTGCCCGTGATCGGCGGCGACTCCGGCAACGCGCCCGACGCCATCCGGGCCGGCGAGACCGGGTATGTCGTCTCGGGACGCAGCCAGGCAGAGGTCGCCGACCGGGTCGTGCACCTGCTCGCCGACCCGGCCGGCGCCAGGGCCATGGGGGAGAAGGGCATGGCCTGGGTGGACCAGGAATGGCGGTGGGACCTGGTCGCGCAGCGGCTGGAGCGGATCCTGGCCGGCTAGGGGTGCGGTCCTGGCGGGCTAGGAGTAGAGCGCCTCGATCTGGTCGGCGAAATCCTTCGTGACCACGTTCCGGCGCATCTTGAGCGAGGGCGTCAGGTATCCGTCCTGCTCGGTGAAGTCGGTGGCGAGCACGCGGAACCTCTTGATGGCTTCCGCCCGGGACACCGCCTTGTTGGCCTCATCCACCGCGGACTGCAGGTCGGCGATCAGGTCCGGGTCCCCGGTCAGGTCGGCGAGGCTGGTGTCCGCCGGGCGGCCATGGCGGGCCAGCCAGGGGCCGATGGCCTCGGGATCCAGGGTGATCAGGCAGGCCACATAGGGGCGGCCGTCCCCCACCACCAGGCACTGGCTGACCAGGGGGTGGGCGCGGATCCTGTCCTCGAGTACGGCCGGCGAGACGTTCTTGCCGCCGGCGGTCACGATCAGCTCCTTCTTCCGGCCGGTCACCCGCAGGTAGCCTTCGCTGTCGAGTTCGCCGATGTCGCCGCTGCGCAGCCAGCCGTCCGGGGTCAGGGCCTCGGCCGTCGCAGTGTCGTTGTGCCAGTAGCCGATGAACCGGTTGTGCCCGGAGATGAGGATCTCCCCGTCCTCGGCGATCCGCACGGACACACCGGGCAGCGGCTGGCCCACAGTGCCGATCTTGTTGCGGCGCGGCCGGTTCACCGTGGCGGCGGCGGTCGTCTCGGTGAGCCCGTATCCCTCGATGATGGTGATCCCGGCGCCACGGAAGAAATGGCCGAGCCGTTCCCCGAGCGGTGCGCCGCCGGACACCGAGTAGCGGACCCGGCCGCCGACCGCGGTGCGGAGCTTGCGGTAGACCAGGCGGTCGAAGACGGAATGCTGGAGCCGAAGCACGGCTCCCGGCCCCGCGTCCGAGTCGGTGTCCTGGGTGCCGAACGCGCTGCTCCAGGCGATCGCGGTCCGCGCGGCCGCGTGGAAGACCGCGCCCTTGACCGCGCTTCCCGACGCCTGCTGCTCCGCGCTGTTGTAGATCTTCTCGAACACCCTGGGCACGGCCAGGATGAACGTGGGCTGGAAGGTGGCCAGATCAGGCAGCAGGTTGCCCAGGTTCGGGGTGTGGCCGAGCACGGCACCGGCCTCGATGACGGCCACCTCGATGATGCGCGCGAACGAGTGCGCGAGCGGGAGGAAAAGCAGGGTTGACGCGCCGGGGATCTCGAAGACCACCGATAGCGGTCCGTGGACCGCATTGCGCGCGTTCGCCAGCAGGTTGCCATGGGTGATCTCGCACCCCTTCGGGCGGCCGGTGGTGCCCGAGGTGTAGATGATCGTGGCGAAGTCTCCTGCCCCGGCCGACATCCGGCGGCGGGCGAGGTCGGTGTCGCTGAGGCCGGCCCCCTCGGCTGCCAGCGCGTCGAGCGTCTCGGCGGCCGGCGCGCCGGTCAGTCCGCCCGGCCCGCCCGCGGCCGTCGGCGGGTCGGCATCGATCGCCCACACCCGCTGCACGTCGGGCACCTGCCGCAGCACCTCGGTGACCGTCTCCAGGTGTGCCCGGGTCTCGACCACGACCGCCCGGGCGCCCGAGTCGCCCAGTATCCATTCCACCTGCTCGGCGGAGGAGGTCTCGTACACGGGGACCGCGACCGCGCCGGCCGCCCAGATCGCGTAGTCGGCCACCGTCCATTCGTAACGCGTGCGCGACATGAGGGCGACCCGGTCGCCCTCGCCGATCCCGGCCGCGATGAAGCCCTTGGCGAGCGCGGCGACGTCGTCACGGAACTCGCGCGCGGTAACGTCGCGCCACGCCGTCCCCCCATCGCCGTGCCCGGCCCGGGCCGGCACCGTCTTGCGCCGCAGGACCACCGCGTCCGGGTCGCGCTCCGCCCGGTCGAAGACGGTGTCGGTCAGGCGTGCGGAGGCGGGTGTGTCGACGACGGCCGGGGTGCTGTACTCACGCATGGCGCCTCCTTGCACCGGCCCGCACCGCTGGCGGGACCATGCTGCGTCCGGGGCCCGGAACTTACCTTCTGGTAGCTTAAGCCGGCCCCGCGGGAGCGGCCACCTGCCGCCGTCTGAGCGGGTTCCCGGCAGCGGGCCCGCTCACTCGCGGCGTGGCGGTCCGCTGCTTACAGTGGCGGCATGCGGGTTCACGTGGTCAGCGACGTGCACGGGGCGGCGGCTCCGCTGCGCCACGCGGCCGCCGGTGCCGACGCGCTGCTGTGCCTGGGGGACCTGCTGCTGTTCGTCGACTACGCCGACTCCGGGCAGGGGATCTTCGCGGAACTGTTCGGCGCGGAGGCAGCGCGTCAGTTCGTGGAACTGAGGACCGCGAAGCAGTTCGACGAGGCGCGGGCCATGTCCGCCGGGCTCTGGCGACGGCTCGGCGGCGATCCGGCCCAGCACCTCCGCAGCGCCGCCTCCCGCCAGTACGCGGAACTGTTCGCGGCCCTGCCCGAGCCCGCCTACCTGACCTACGGCAACGTGGACATCCCCCCCATGTGGGGCGAGCACCTGCGGCCCGGGCACCGCGTGCTCGACGGGGAGCGGATGGAACTCGGTGGCTGGACGTTCGGTTTCGTGGGCGGCGGGCTGCGCTCGCCCTACCGGACGCCCAACGAGATCGACGATGACGCGTTCGCGGCCAAGGTGGCGGCGGTGGGAGCGGTCGACGTGCTCTGCTCCCACATCCCGCCGGCCGTGCCCCAGCTTCTGTACGACACGGTCGCCCGGAGAGTCGAGCGGGGCAGTGACGCGCTGCTCGACCACATCAGGCGGACCCAGCCCCGCCACGTGCTGTTCGGGCATGTGCACCAGCCGCTCGCCCGCCGAGTCCGGATCGGGCGCACCGAGTGCATCAACGTGGGCCACTTCCGCGCCACCGGGGAGCCCTATGTGCTGGAGCTGTAGCGGTACGCTCCGAGCATGGCTGACAGGACGATGTCCAGCATCACCGTGGCCGCATCCAGGGCGGATGTCATGACCGTGATCGCCGACTTCGCCTCCTACCCGGAGTGGGCCACCGGCGTGCGGTCGGCCGAGGTCGTCGCCAGTGATGGCGACGGCCGGGCCAGCCTGGTGCGGTTCCAGCTGGACGCCGGGGTGATCAAGGATAGCTACGTCCTCTCCTATGATTGGGACGCCGACGCCGGGGTGCGGTGGGATCTTGCCGAGCCCGGATCGGTTATCACCGCCCTCAGCGGTGGGTACCTCCTGGCTGACGCCGATGGAGGCACCGAGGTGACCTACGATCTCGCGGTGGATGTCCGGATCCCGATGCTGGGAATGCTGAAGCGCAGAGCGGAGAAGACCATCATCGACACCGCGCTGAAAGGGCTCAGGGGCCGGGCCGAGTCCGGGGAAGGAGACGGGACGTGACACAGCAGCCCAGCCGATCCGGCCCGGACCTGATCGGCGATCTCCAGCGATGGCTGGTCCGTTCGGGTGCCCGCGGGGTGAGCCGGGAGGTCAGCGATCAGCTCCGCTCGGTGCTCCGGCGGAGCGAAGGGCCCGTCGACGTGTGGGAGAGAGCGACCACCGCGCCGGCCGACGAGGCCCCCGAGTGCGCGTGGTGCCCGATATGCCGGGCCGCCCGTGCGCTCAGGGAGTCGGGGCCGGGGGTGACGTCCCAGGTGGCGGCCGCCACCGACGCGCTCGCCACGGTCGCACAGGACACGCTGGCCGCCTTCGAATCGGCCCTGGCCTCCGCCAACAGGACGGCCAAGCCGGATGCCGGCCCGGCTCAGTCGCCGCCTCCGTCTCCGTCTCCATCCAGCGCTACCTCGGCTGATGTGACGGAACAGGGTCCAGCCGATGTGACGGAACAGGGTCCAGCCGATGTGACGGAACAGGGTCCAGCCGATGTGACGGAACAGGGTCCAGCCGATGTGACGGAACAGGGTCCAGCGGACGAGCCGGAACCGACGGGCCCTCCCGAAGGACCGCCGGATGAGCCTGACGATCGGGGTTGATATCGGGGGGACCAAGATCGCGGCGGGGGTGGTCGATGAGCAGGGGAAGATCATCGAGAAACTGCGGCGGGCCACCCCCTCGGCCAGCCCGCCACACACCGAGCAGGCGATCGCCGAGGTCGTCACCGGGCTGCTGAGCCGGCATCAGGTGCGGGCCGTCGGCCTGGGGGCTGCCGGTTTCATCGATGAGGCACGCGGCAACGTGCGCTTCGCGCCCAACCTGGCGTGGCGTGAGGAGCCCCTGCGCCGGCGGGTCGAGGACCTCGTCGGGCTGCCGGTGGTGGTGGAGAACGACGCGAACGCCAGCGCCTGGGCGGAGGTGAAGTTCGGCGCGGCACGCGGGCACGCGCATGTCATCTTCGTCGCGGTCGGCACCGGCATCGGGAGCGGCATCGTGCTGGACGGCAGGCTCTACCGCGGCCGGTGGGGCATGGCCGGCGAGCCGGGGCACTACCGGGTGGTGCCCGACGGCCGGTTGTGCGGGTGCGGCAACCGCGGCTGCTGGGAGCAGTACGCAAGTGGCAGTGCCCTGGTCGCCGAGGCCCGCGAATTCGCCAGGCGCTCGCCCGGAGCGGCCGTCCGGCTGCTTCAGCTCGCCGGGGGGAGTCCCGAGGGAATCACCGGCTCGCAGGTCACCCAGGCCGCACAGGAGGGCGACCCAGGGGCGGTGCGGTGTTTCGGGACGGTCGGCGGCTGGCTTGGCCAGGGGCTGGCGGATCTGGCGGCCATCCTCGATCCGGGCTGCTTTGTCATCGGCGGCGGCGTGTCCGACGCCGGTGAACTGCTGATCGGCCCCGCCCGGGCAGCTTTCCGGAGAGGGCTGACCGGGGGATCGTACCGGCACCGGGCGCAGATCCGGCTGGCCGAGCTCGGTGCCGACGCGGGGATCGTGGGCGCCGCCGACCTCGCGGCGCAGGCCGGCCGCGCGCCCGCCGCGGGGGACTGACCCGGGCGCTAGACCACGGCCCCGTCGTCGGGGCCGGAATCGTTCGGCGGCCGGTCACCCATCCGGACCACGAGGGTCGCGAACCCGCCGACGAAGGCGGCTATCGCACAGAACCCGGCCCAGCTTGGCACCACCCAGCCGAGCAGCACGGCGAGCAGCAGGTACGCGGGGCCGCCGAACAGCGCGGCCCAGGCTCCCTTGCTGACCGGGTCCAGCCGGGGCAGTGGTGGCGGTACCGGCGGCACGAAATGCTCGTCGTCACCGGTCGGCGGCAGCGGAGCCGGGGCAGCCGGGCGGACGATGCGGACATGGGGTGGGGCGGGGATCACCCCCGGGATCGGGTCGGTCCATTCCTGCGGGGGTTTCTGGGCCCCGTCGGGGTCCGCCTGCTCCCCGGCGCCGGTACCGGCCCGCTCCCGGCTATCGGGACCGGCCTGCTCCCGGTCGTCGGTACCGGCCCGCTCCCGGTCGTCGGGACCGGCCTGCTCCCGGTCGTCGGTACCGGCCCGCTCCCGGTCGTCGGGATCGCCCTGATCCCGGGTGGCGGGGTCGGCCTGCTCGCCGGCGCCGGTGACGCCCGGAGCGCGGGATGGCGCCTGCCGGGTGCCGGACAGCTCCTCCCGGACCGGCCAGGGCGCGCCGCCCTCGGTCGCCGCCGGGGCGCTGTACTGGGCGACCAGCTCGCGCCAGGCAGCCTCCTCGTCGCTGGCATCACCTGACATCGCTCTGGCCCACCCCCCCTCATTCCTTCCCGGCCCGGCTGTGGGCGCGGACGAACTCCAGGCTGCCCGCGAAGATTTCGCCCGCATCGTTGTCCAGCGTCGCCACGTGATAGCTATTCCCGCACTCGCGGACGGTCATCTGTTCGGCGGGCAGCGCCGCCCGCAGGATCCGCATGCTCCCGGGCCCCACCACGTGGTCGGTGGTGCTGTGATAGGCGAGCACGGGCTGGGTCACGTCTGCGAGCCGCTCCCTGGTCAGCCGCCACAGCTGGGGCAGGCTGGACGCGGCGCGGACCGGCACCCGGTCATAGGAGAGCTCGTGAGCACCCTCCTTCTTGATGTCGCTCCCGATCCCCTTGAGGGAGGGCACGACGAACTTGAGCGCGGGAGCCAGCAGGAAGAGCTTGGTGTCGGCCGTGATCGACGGGTTGACGATCACCAGGCCGGCGACCCCGTCCCCGCGCTGCTCGGCCAGCCGGAGCGCGAGGCAGCCACCGAGCGAGATCCCCATGGCGAAGACCTCGGTCGCGTGGCCGCGGAGTTCCTCGTACGCGCGGTCGATCTCCGCGTACCAGTCCTCCCAGCGGGTGCCGGCCATCTCCTGCCAGGTGGTGCCGTGCCCCGGCAGCCGGGGCAGCGACACGGTCAGCCCGGCGTCGGCCAGGTAGTCCGCCCACGGCCGCAACGTGGCCGGGGTGCCCGTGAACCCGTGGCAGAGCAGGACCGCGGTGCTGCCACCAGAGTGGAAGAAGGGCTCCGCGCCCGGCATCAGTGGCATGATCGCCGTCCTCTCCCGCGCGTGCTCGCGCTCTGCTGGAATCGTCGCACGCCGGCCCGCCGGCGCGCACCCTAGCCCCGCACCCGGGCCGACCGCGGCTGGAAGTCACGTGAAGGGCCGCTGGCAACAGCATCACCAGACTCACTTTCCCCCCTATCACGTGGGACGATGTGAGCGTGTTCTACTGGGTGGTCAAGGCGATACTCGGCCCGTTCCTCGCCCTGGTGTTCCGGCCCTGGGCGGAGGGGACCGACAACGTGCCGCGGGAAGGCCCGGCCATCCTCGCCAGCAACCACCTCTCGTTTGCGGACCACTTCTTCGGGCCGCTGCCACTCCCGCGCAAGGTGACCTTCCTTGCCAAGGCCGAGTACTTCACCGGGCGTGGCCTGAAAGGCCTGGTCAGCAAGGCGTTCTTCAGCGGCGTCGGGCAGATCCCGGTGGACCGGGCCGGGGGGAGGGCCAGTGAGCGGGCACTGGCGACCGGCTTGCGGGTGCTCGCCGCCGGGAGGGTGCTCGGTATCTACCCGGAGGGCACCCGGACCCCCGACGGGCGGCTGTACCGGGGCAAGACCGGGGTCGCCAGGCTCGCCCTGGAGTCCGGCGCACCGGTGATCCCGACCGCCATGGTGGGGACGTATGAGTTCATGCCATCCGGCAAGATCAGGCCGCGGCTGCGGATCAGGCCCGGTGTCCGGTTCGGCAAACCGCTCGATTTTTCCCGTTACTCCGGCCTGGAATCGGACCACACGGTCCTGCGGGCCGTCACCGACGAGATCATGTACGCGCTGATGGATCTGTCGGGCCAGGAGTACGTGGACGAGTACGCGCAGCAGGCCAAGAGCCGGGCCCGGGCCTGCTGCTGGCTGACGTCGCCGGGCCGGCGGTCAGGACCAGCGCCGGAGGCCGAGCGGCCCGGGGTGGCCTCCGGTTCCGGTACCGACGCCGCCTAGAGCCATGATCACGGACGATCCACATGGTGACCCGGCTGGAACGCGACCGGCTGGTCGAGCGGGCCGTTGACCCGGCGGACCGGCGCAGCTTCCTGGTACGGCTGACCCCCGACGGCAGGGCACGGCTCGACGCCGCCCGGGGGACTCACGATGCGGTGATCCGTGACCGTTCACCGCCAAGCTCAGCCGGGCACGGCTGCAGCAGCTCGCTGGCATCTGGGAGGCGATTCTCCGCTGAGCCGGGCGGGCTCATGGCGGCCGGCCGTCCCGCACGCAGCCCGGAGCACGCAGGCCGGCGCCGTGATCAGGTGCCCTCGCGGGCCCAGCCCCTGGACCGCTCGACCGCCCGGCGCCACCGGGCATGACCGGTGTCGTCGCGTGCCCGCGGCTCGAACCGGCGGTCCAGCCGCCAGGTCGCGGCGATCTCCGCCAGCGATGACCACACCCCGGTGCCCAGCCCGGCCAGGAACGCCGCGCCCAGGGCGGTTGTCTCGCCGACCGCGGGCCGCTCCACCGGCACCTGAAGCTCGTCGGCCTGCATCTGCATGAGCAGGTCGTTCGCGGCCCCGCCGCCATCCACCCGCAGCGCGCGGGCACCGCCGACCTGCCCCGCGGCCATCGCGTCGTACACGTCCCTCACCTCGAACGTGATCGCCTCCAGCGTGGCCCTCACCAGATGCGCCCGGCCGGTCCCCCTGGTGATGCCGAACACCGCCCCCCGCGCGTCGGGATCCCAGTGCGGCGCGCCGAGCCCGGTCAGGGCCGGCACGAACACGACCCCGCCGGAGTCGGGCACGCTGCCCGCCAGCTCCTCGCTCTGCGCCGCGTCGCTGATCACGCCGAGCCCGTCGCGCAGCCACTGCACCGCGGCCCCCGTCACGAAGACCGACCCCTCCAGGGCGTAGGTGAACGCACCGGATCCGTCCATCCAGGCGACCGTGGACACCAGGCCGCCGGGCGGGCGGGCGATCGAGGAGCCGGTGTTGGCCAGGACGAACGACCCGGTCCCGTAGGTGCACTTGGCGTCGCCGGGGGCGAAGCACGCCTGCCCGAACAGTGCCGCCTGCTGGTCGCCGGCGATCCCGGCGACGGGCAGGTCCAGGCCGTCGAACGCGGCCGGGTCGGTGCGGCCGATGACCCCGGTGGAGGGCACCACCTCGGGCAGCGCCCGCTGCGGCACCCGCAGCAGGTCGCACAGCTCCGCCGACCACCGCCCCGCCCCGATGTCGAACAGGAGCGTGCGGGACGCGTTGGAGGCGTCGGTCACGTGGCGGCGCCCGCCGGTGAGCCGCGCGATGAGGTAGGAGTCCACCGTGCCGACGGCCAGCGAGCCGTCGGCCAGGCCCGCCCAGACGGCCGGCTCCTGGTCGGCCAGCCAGGTGATCTTGGTGGCTGTGAAGTACGGGTCCAGCCGCAGCCCGGTCAGCTCGGTGACCCGCTCCTCGTGGCCCGCGGCGCGCAGGCCGTCACAGATCCGGGCGGTCCGCCGGTCCTGCCAGACGATGGCCGGCCGTGGCGCGGCCAGGCCCACCCGGTCCCAGATCACCGCGGTCTCCCGCTGGTTGGTGATGCCGAGGCAGGTGACCGGCGGCGCCGGGCTGGCCGGGCTGCCGGGGCCCACCGCGTCCAGGGCCTGGCGGCACGCGGCGAGGGTGGCCTGCCAGATCTCCTCGGGGACATGCTCGACCCAGCCGGGCTGCGGATAGTGCTGGCCGAACTCGCGGTAGCCGCGGCTGGCGACGGTGCCGTCCGGCCGGATCACCAGCGCGGTGACTCCAGTTGTACCGGCGTCAATGGCGAGGACACTCATGGGGTCTAATGTTGCTCCTATGCGAGTGGGAGTGCTGACCGGAGGTGGCGACTGCCCCGGACTGAACGCGGTGATCCGCGCGCTGGTCCGGCGGGGGACGCAGGAGTACGGGTACGAGTTCACCGGTTTCCGTGACGGGTGGCGGGGGCCGCTGGAAAGCGACACGATCCCGCTCGACGTGCAGGCCGTCCGGGGGATCCTGCCGCGCGGGGGGACGATCCTCGGCACCTCGCGCACCAACCCGCTGGCCGAGAGCGCGTCCGCCGGCGGGCAATCCGGCATCGACCGCATCAGGGCCAACCTGGCCGGCCTCGGCGTGGACGCGCTGGTCGCGATCGGCGGGGAGGACACGCTCGGGGCGGCCACGGCCCTGCACGAGCGGGGCGTCGCCATCGTCGGGGTGCCCAAGACGATCGACAACGACCTGGGCGCGACGGACTACACGTTCGGGTTCGACACCGCCGTCAACATCGCGATGGAGGCCATCGACCGGCTGCACACCACGGCCGAGAGCCATCACCGGGCGCTCATCGTCGAGGTGATGGGCAGGCACGCGGGCTGGATCGCGCTGCACGCCGGGCTGGCCGGCGGGGCGAACGTGATCCTCATCCCCGAGAAGCCGTTCAGCATGGACAAGGTGTGCGAGTACGTGCAGCACCGGTTCCGGACGCGGTACGCGCCGATCGTGGTGGTGGCCGAGGGCGCGCGGCCGGCTGAGGACGATCTCGCGCTGTCGGACCAGCGGCTGGACTCGTTCGGCCACGTCCGGCTGGGCGGGATCGGGCAGCAGCTGGCCGGCGAGATCGAGAAGCGGACCGGCAAGGAGGCCCGCTGCACGGTGCTCGGGCACATCCAGCGGGGCGGCACCCCGACCGCGTTCGACCGGGTGCTGGCATCCCGGTTCGGCATCCACGCCATCGACGCGGTGCACGACGGGGCCTTCGGCATCATGGTGGCGCTGCACGGGACGCAGATCGACCGGGTCCCGATGGCCGAGGCGACCCGGGAGCTCAAGCTCGTCCCGCCGGAGCGTTACGCCGAGGTCGAGGTCTTCTTCGGCTGACGGTGCCGACGCGCGGGAGGCAGCCGGCCATGACCGGGGGATGGGCGTGACCGGCCTCGACCCGGCCCTGGCGCGGCGCTGGATCGATCGCTGGGATGCGCAGCAGCAGGGGCATCTGCCGGACCGCGAGGAACGCTTCACCGCGCTCATCGACGCGGTCGAAGCGGGGACCGGGCGGCCCGATCCGCTCGTGCTCGATCTCGGCTGCGGGCCGGGGTCGCTCGCGGTGCGGCTGCTGGACCGGATTCCCGCGGCGGCCGTGGTGGCGATCGACTCCGACCCGCTGCTGCTGGCCCTCGGCCGGTCCGCCTACGGCGGCCGGGCCGGGCTGCGCCTGGTGGACCTCGATCTGCGGATGGCGGGCTGGCCGGGCGAGCTTGGCCTGGACCGGCAGGCGGATGCCGCGGTGAGCACGACCGCGCTGCACTGGCTGCCGGTGCCCGCGCTGCGCGCCATGTACGCCGAGCTCGCCACGGTGCTGCGCCCGGGCGGGCTGCTGCTCAACGGCGATCATTTCACCGAGGACGAGACGGCGGCGCCGGCGCTGGCCCGGCTGGACCGGGCGCTGACAGCGCGCCGGGAGGAACGGGCAGGCGCGGGCAGCCAGGAGGACTGGAAAGCCTGGTGGCGGGCGGCGACGGCCGACCCCGCGCTGGCCGGCCCGGCCGCGGAGCGCAGCCGGCGGCGGCTGAGCGAGGATCACCACGGGTCGGAGTCGCTCCTGCTGGCGCAGCACGCCGACGCCCTGGGCGTGGCGGGGTTCACCGAGGTCGGGATCATCTGGCAGCACGGCGAGACCCGCATCCTGGCCGCTGTGCGTGGCGGCTGACCGGCGGTCCCGCGCAACCGGGCCGTTGGGCCCTCCCACCATGGCTGACGGGGTATTACGTTCGGCATACGGCCTGCCGTACCGGGCCATCCTGTACCGCACCTGGCGGAGGTATGCCATGGAAGTGCCGCTCACCCCGCTGGAGTTCGCCCGCCGGACCCGCCGCCTGCACGGTCACCGGGAGGGAGTGGTGGACGGCGGGCTGCGGCTGACCTACGAGCAGTTCTTCGACCGCTGCGACCGGTGGTCAACCGCGCTGCAGGAGCTGGGCGTGGCCCCGGGAGACCGGGTCGCGACCATCGCGCCCAACACCCATGCGCAGCTGGAGTCGTTCTACGCGGTGCCGCAGATCGGCGCGGTGCTGGTGCCGATCAACTACCGGCTCACCGCCGAGGATTTCGTCTACATCGTCAACCACTGCGGCGCCTCGGTGGTCTGCGCCGATTCCGACTACCTGGACGCGCTGGACAAGGTCCGCGACCAGCTGCCGGAGGTGCGCCACTTCGTGGCGTTCGAGGGCGCCAGGGATGGCTGGACCGACTACGAGGCGGCGATCGCCGGTGCCTCCCCCGACTTCACGCGGCCCGAGATCGGCGAGCGTGACCTGCTCACGATCAACTACACCAGCGGCACCACCGCCCGCCCGAAGGGCGTCATGATCACCCACCGCAACGCGGCGCTCAACACCATCGGCACCATGGTGCACCTGCCGATCGGGGTGGGAGAGCGGTACCTGTGGACCCTGCCGATGTTCCACGCCAACGGCTGGACCTACACCTGGACGGTCACCGCCGCCGCCGGGGTGCACGTCTGCCTGCGCAAGGTTGACCCGGCCACGGTGTTCGGGCTGATCCGCGACGAGCATGTGGGTTCGCTGTGCGCCGCGCCCACGGTGCTGATCGCGCTGGCGAACGCCACGCCGGAGGTGCGGGGCGAGGTGCCGCCTGGCGTGCGGGTGGTGGCCGCGGGCGCCCCGCCCGCGGCGGCCACCATCGAGCGGATGGAAGGGGACCTTGGCTGGGAGATCACCCAGGTCTACGGCCTCACCGAGACCTCCCCGTTCATCACCGTCTGCGCCCCGCTCCCCGAGCACGCGGAACTGTCGCCCGCCGACCGTGCGGTGGTGAAGGCCCGCACCGGGGTCGAGCTGCTCACCTCGGGCGAGCTGCGGGTGGTGGACGAGGAGGGGCAGGAGGTGACGGCCGACGGCAAGTCGATGGGAGAGATCGTCGCCCGCGGCAACGCGGTCATGGACGGCTACTACCGCGACCCCGACGCGACCGAGCGGGCGATGGGCGACGGCTGGTTCCACACCGGCGACGCGGCCGTGGTGCACCCCGACGGTTACATCGAGATCCGCGACCGGATCAAGGATGTGATCATCAGCGGCGGGGAGAACATCTCCTCGGTGGAGGTGGAGGGCGTGCTGCTGCGCCACCCGGCCGTCGTGGAGGTGGCGATCGTGGGCCTGCCGCACCAGAAGTGGGGCGAGGCGCCGTACGCCTACGTGGTGCTGCGCGACGGGGCGCAGGTGAGCGAGGAGGAGCTCATCGGGTTCGTCCGGGACCGGCTCGCGCACTTCAAGGCGCCGCACGGGGTGACGTTCGTCCCCGAGCTGCCCAAGACCGCCACCGGCAAGATCCAGAAGTTCGTGCTGCGCGGCGGCGCCAACCTGGCCCGCCAGTAGCGGCCGGGACCCTAGCCTTCCGGGGGTGACCAGCGCCGGGTGGCCCGGATGACGTGGATGACGGCGTTGATCAGCGCCAGGTGGGTGAACGCCTGCGGGAAGTTGCCGAGGTGGCGCCCGGTCTGCGGGTCGATCTCCTCCGCGTACAGGTCGAGCGGGCTGGCCAGGGAGAGCAGCTTCTCGCACAGCTGATGGGCACGCTCGCTCTCCCCGATCTCGCACAACGCGGACACCAGCAGGAACGAGCAGATCGTGAACGAGCCTTCGGCGTGTGGCAGCCCGTCGTTGACCTGCTCGGTGCGGTACCGCAGGACGAGGCCGTTGACGGTGAGCTCGTCGGCGATGGCCAGGACCGTGGACCGCACCCGGTGATCGTCGTGCGGCAGGAAGCCGGTCATCGGCAGCAGCAGCGACGCGTCGAGCGCCGTGGTGCCGTAGTGCTGCGTGAACACCCCGCGCTCGTCCACCCCGTGGGTCAGGATGTCCTCGCTGACCGTGTCCGCCTCGGCCAGCCAGATCTTCGCCAGCTCGTGCTCGCCCCTGGCGAGCGCCGCCTGTGCCCCCTGCTGCGCCGCCGACCAGCACATCAGCTTGGAATAGGTGAAGTGCCTGGCCGGGCCCCGCACCTCCCACATGCCGAAGTCGGGTTCCCGCCAGTGATGTCGTGGGCGCCGCCACGAGCGCGCCCGAGGGCGCGAACGTGAGCCCCTTCAGGGTCAGCGCGCTGCGCTGCAGGTAGCGGGTCCAGGGGTGGTCGGGGAACCGGCCACGGGCGAGCCAGTGCTGCCAGTGGTGGGCCGTCCACACGAGGCGGCGTTTGGCCTCCTCGTAGGTTTGCGGCGAGCCATGCTCGGTCCAGGACAGGGCGCAGAATCGGGTCTCGCCTTCGCGCATCAGGGTGCGGGCCATCGCCCGGCCGGACTCGAACCCGAGCCGCATGTCGGTGGTCAGGGTGAGCCATACCCCGATGCCGTCGTCGGGCGCCCGGCAGACACCCTGGGCATAGGCCTTGTCGGTGTACCCCCAGGTGCCCCGGATGCGGCCGTAGCCGAACGCCGGCTCGCACTCCAGTCTCACCTGTACCTCGCCGGCCATGCACCGGACGGTCCGCAGCAGGACATGATCGGCGTCGTAGTCCGTCGGTGTGCGGCGGTGCGTTCGCGACAGCTCGTCGTCGTGGTGCCATGGCCCCATGAGGAGCGCGTCGCGCACGACCAGCCACCCGGTCGGCGTGGCCCAACTGGTCTCCAGCACCATGGTCCCCGGCAGGTAGCGCCTGGCGGCCGGGACGGTCACCCCTTCCGGGCCGATCCGGAACGCCCCGGCACCGCGGTCGAGGATCGCCCCGAACACGCTGGGTGAGTCCATCCGGGGCAGGCACAGCCATTCGACGCTCCCGCTCGGCGCGACCAGGGCGGTGGTCTCGCAGTCGGAGAGGAACCCGTACTCGCCGATCGGCGGGAACAGGGATCCCCCGGGCGTGCCCGATGCCAGGCCCGGCGCCAGGTGCAGCTGGTCCCAGCCGGGGTCACCGGCCGACGCGAATCCATTACTGATAGTAGTCATGCCAGCGTTGTACCCCACCGATCATGGATTCGCGCGGTCAGGCGAAGGCGGGGGAGGGGACGGCCCGGCGCGGGTCGAGCAGGCCCGGCTCGGTCGCCATGTACAGGTCCAGGTCATCATTGCGCCAGCCGGCCACGAGCAGCTGCCGGGCCGCCGGGTGCGGGGCGGGCAGGCAGACCCGCGCCCGGCCGCCGGGCGGGTCGAGGCTGGCCAGCACGGCCAGCACCGCGTCCCGTGCCTCGGTGTCCCCGCAGGCCGGCGCCAGGGCCAGGTGAACGACGCCGTATTCGGTCCCCGCCCCGGCCACGGTGCCGGCGGCCAGCACCTGGCCGTCGCGCCCGGCGAGCACCGGCTGGCCCCCCGGGCGGGTGGCCCAGGCCTGGTGATCCGTGGTCCGGTCGATCCCGGTCCAGTCCCGCTCCAGGCCGCCCACCGCTCCGGCTGCCGCCGGCGAGACCGTCCAGCCGGCCGGGGTGGTCAGCGCCCTCACGTCACCGGCCAGGTACAGCAGCGGCCACCAGGCATCCAGGCCCGAGCGCGCGTACAGCGGCAGCGCATGGGCATGCAGGCTGCTGAACGTCATGCGCGGGGTGCCGTCGCGCCAGAGTGCGGCGAGCATGGCCTGGCCGAGACCGAGCCCGTGCGAGCGGGGGTTGACGAACAGGTCGCAGAGCATGGTGATGGCTGCCGGGCCGGTGCCGATCGGGACGGTGGCGCCGAACCCGGTCACCGTCCCGCGGCTCTCGGCGACCACCAGCGTGCCGTGCGCGAGCAGGTGCCTGACGTACGCCGGGTCCGAGCCCGCCCACTCCTCGTCCTGCCCGGTCGCGATGGCCACCGCGGCGATGGCATCGGCGTCGCCGCCTGTCGCGTCCCTGATCCTGATGTCTGCCACGGCCCCACCCTGTCACGTGCCGCGCTGTTGACCTGACAGCACCGGCGGGGCGAGGCTGGCCGCGGTGCATCGTCGCCGGCGATGCCGGAAGGGAGATCGCCATGGACGCACCTGACCTGCTCCGGTTGCCAGCCGACCTGCCGGTCCCGGTCGACGACGGCGCAGCCGGTCACCTGCCGGGCCGCGCCATGCCCGCGCTGAGCCTGCCGGCCACCGACGGCAGGCAGGTCGGGCTGGCCGCGCTCGGCAGCGGGCGGACAGTCGTGTACGTCTATCCGATGACCGGCAGGCCGGGGGTGGACCTGCCGCCGGGGTGGGACGACATTCCCGGAGCACGCGGCTGCACGCCGGAGTCGACCGGGTTCCGCGACCACCACGCCGAGCTGCTGGCCGCCGGGGTGGCGCAGGTGTTCGGCCTGTCCAGCCAGTCCAGCAGCTACCAGGCCGAGGCCGTGGACAGGCTGCAGCTGCCGTTCGCGATCCTGTCGGACGAGCCGATGGCGCTGGTGGACGCGCTCGGCCTGCCCACGTTCACCGTCGCGGGGATGACGCTCTACCGCAGGCTCACCATGATCGTCACGGGCGGGGTCATCGAGCATGTCTTCTACCCGGTCTTCCCGCCCGACCGCCACGCGCAGCAGGTACTGGACTGGCTGCGCGCCCATCCGCGCTCATAGCTCCCGCAGCCGGCGGTCGCAGCGTGCTGGCCGCGCTCGCGTTACCTGGCAGACTGTGAGCATGTCTGTGACCCCTCTGGCAGACCGCGCCATCAACCCCACCGGGACACTCCCCGAGCCCTGTGTCCTGCTGAAGCTGGGCGAGATCGTGCTCAAGGGTGGCAACCGGCAGCAGTTCGAGCGGATGCTGCAGTCGAACATCCGCCGGGCGATCCGTGACATCGGGCAGGTGCGGCTCTGGCAGCGCGACGGCGTGATCGTCATCCGCGTCGCGCAGGATCCGCCTGACCCCGCCGCGGAGCTCACGGCCGACAAGATCGCCGAGCGTGCCCACGACATCATGGGCATCGCCCGCGTCTGCCGGGCGGTGCGCGTCGCGAAGGACCCTGACGCCGCGACCAGCGCGGCGGTCGCCCTGATGGCCGGCAAGACGGGCTCGTTCGCGGTCCGTGCCCGCCGCCGCGACAAGCGGTTCCCGGTCACATCGGCCGAGCTCGCCATCCGGATCGGCGCCCGGGTCCAGCAGGAGTACGGCTACCCGGTCAACCTGTCCCGCCCGGACACGGCCCTGTTCGTCGAGGTGGACCAGGGCGAGGTGTTCGTCTACACCGAGGGCAGCCCCGGCCAGGGCGGGCTCCCGGTCGGGATGAGCGGCCGGGGGCTTGTCCTCATGTCCGGTGGGATCGACTCACCCGTCGCCGCCTACCGGATGATCCGCCGGGGGCTGCGCTGCGACTTCCTGCACTTCTCCGGCATGCCGCTGACCGGGCCCGAGTCCGTCTACAAGGCATACGGGCTGATGCACCAGCTGGATCGCTTCCAGGGCGGATCACGGCTGTTCGTGGTCGCGTTCGGCAGGGCACAGCAGCGGCTCGCGTCTTCGGGGGCCAGCCGGCTGCAGATCGTCGCCCAGCGCCGGCTCATGCTCAAGACCGGTGAGGTGCTCGCCAGCCGGCTTGGCGGCGCCGCGCTGGTGACCGGTGACTCGCTGGGCCAGGTGAGCAGCCAGACGCTGACCAACCTCGCGGCACTCGACGACGCCGTCGGGCTGCCCATCCTGCGCCCGCTGATCGGCTGCGACAAGGTGGAGATCATGGCGGAGGCCCGCCGCATCCGCACCCTCGCCCTGTCCGAGCTCCCCGACCAGGATTGCTGCACACTGCTGACACCGCGGCATGTGGAGACCCGGGCGCGGATCGATGACCTGCGCCGGATCGAGGCCCGGCTGGAGGCGGCGGACCTGGCCGACGAGCTCGCCGGCCTCGCCCAGGAGTACCGCCCCGATCGCCCGTGACCAGGCGCGGCCCGGCCTCAGCCGACGGGGGCGGGCTCGCTTTCGCGCCGCGCCGCGGCGCCGGTTTCCGGTGCCGGGGTGAGGGTGCGGCCCATCAGCGGCGACAGATGTGCGGCGATGCTCGCGATCTCGCGGATGTCGGAGTCCACCAGTGCCTGGTCACCGTCACAGAGCGCCATCTTCGGCTCCGGGTGGATGTCCACGATGACGCCGTCGGCCCCGACCGCGATCGCCGCCCTGGTGAGCGGCAGGACGAGATCCCGCCGCCCGCCCGAATGGGACGGATCCACGATCACCGGCAGGTGTGACAGCCGCTGCGCGACCGGCACGGCACTGATGTCGAGCGTGTTGCGGGTGGCGGTCTCGAAGGTGCGGATGCCCCGCTCGCACAGCACGATGTCGAGGTTGCCGCGCTGGGCGATGTATTCCGCGGCCATCAGCCATTCCTCGATGGTGGCGCTCATGCCCCGCTTGAGCAGGACTGGTTTCGCCGCCGCCCCCACCGCCTGCAGGAGCGCGAAGTTCTGCATGTTCCGGGTCCCGACCTGGAGCATGTCGGCGTAGGACGAGACCAGCTCGACACTGGCCGGGTCGATCACCTCGGTCACCACGGGCAGTCCGGTCTCGGCGCGCACGTCGGCCAGGATCTTCAGGCCCGCCTCGCCGAGCCCCTGGTATGCGTACGGGGAGGTGCGCGGCTTGAAGGCGCCGCCGCGCAGCAGCGAGGCCCCGGCCGCCTTGGCCATCCTGGCGGCGGTGAGGGTCTGCTCGGGCGTCTCCACCGCGCACGGGCCGGCGATCACGGTGAGCGTGTCCGGGCCGATGGGCACGCCGCCGACCCTGATCACCGACCGGTCGGGGTGGTGCTCCCTGCTGATGAGCTTGTACGGGACGGAGATCCGGACCACGTCGAGCACGCCGCTGCGGCTGCGCAGGTTGAGCCCGCCGAACTCGTCGACGTCGCCGACCAGTCCCACGATCGTGCGGGAAACGCCACGGCTGACGAAGGCATCCCCGCCCGCCGTGCGCACGAGATCAACGATCGTGTTCACATCCTCCTGGGTGGCCTCCGGGGCCATCACCACGACCATCGGGTCCTCCTGTCGCCCGTCACGTAACTGCCGCCCGTTCACAACAAGGAGCCCCGGGCCTTCCGGCCCGGGGCTCCTTTCAAGTCGTCTCGCGTCAGCGCAGGGCCTGGCGGGCGACCGTCCGGGTACCGGGCCGGTAGCCATACCAAAACCAGAACTGCTCACGCACGGAACGCAGCCTACCGCATCCCGGCGGTGCGGGGGCGGGAAGGATGGCCCTTCGCGCGCAGTGCCTTCAGGGTGGCCACGTCCGCGGCCACCGCATCGCGCGGGCCGGGGGTCTCGACGATGAAGGGCACCCCCCAGGTCGCCGGATGGCGCAGCAGGCCAGCGAAGGGCGCGGCCCCCATCTGGCCGGCCCCGATGTTCGCGTGCCGGTCGCGGTGCGACCCGCAGCCGTCCTTCGAGTCGTTGGCGTGGATCAGGCGCAGCCGGCTGACTCCGCCTGGGCGCTGTCCCACGATCGCCATCACGGTGTCGATGAGCAGGGCCGCCCCGCCCCGGGCGGCCAGGTCGTGGCCGGCCGCGAACGCGTGGCAGGTGTCCAGGCACAGCCCCGCACGCGGATGCCAGTCCAGGGCGTCCAGATACGGCCCGAGGTCCCCGGCGGCGGAGCAGAGCACCTGGCCCTGGCCCGCCGTCGGCTCAAGCAGGAGTTCCGGTCCGTCATCGCCGAGCGAGTCGAGCAGGGGCAGCAGGCATGCCCGCATGTGCCGCAGGCCCTCTGCACGGCTGGCGCGTACCGCCGAGCCGGTGTGGACGACGACGCCAAGCGCACCGATCGCGCGGCCGCGCTGCAGCGAGTGTGCCAGCGACGCGGCCGACCGCCGCCGGGTCACCGGGTCCGGCGATCCCAGGTTGATCAGGTAGGGGGCGTGCACGAAGACCCGCATCCCGGTGCTGGCCACCTGATCACGGAAAGCCGCGTCCTGCCCCGCGTCCCCGGCCGACGGCGCCCAGCCGCGGGGGTTGGAGACGAACACCTGGATCGTCTCGGCACCGGCCTGGGCCGCGTACCCGAGTGCGCCGGTCGCGAGCCCCCTGGTCACCGGCACGTGGGCACCGACCGGCCGGCTAGGTGTCTGCGTTGGCACGAGCCCAGAGCCTAGAGCATGCCGGGCGCCCTTTCGCAGGCCGCCAATTCGCCGCGCATTCCCCATCGCGGGCACGCTGTCCCGCTTCGCTGCCAGGGCGTACGCGCGCGCAAGTGCAATGTGTAGTTATGTGATCACAATATGTGCGGGCTGGTGTGTCGTTTGGCTGATTGAGTATGTGTGGGTGTCATCGCCGGGTACGGTAACTTTGCACGGCACAGATCACTCGACGACTCGGCGGGTTCGCCGGTGGTCCGGTCCTGGGCCAGGCGCCCGTGTGGCGGGGCCCGGGTGGCGGGGCTCGTGGGATGAGGGCGTACTGCGTTCAGCAGCCAGCAAGGAATGTCACAGGCATGTTCTGGAGCGGTTTCAGTTCTGTCTTCACGTTCGTTCCCCCGGGCCGCGGTGGCAGCAGCCGGGTGCGCCAGAAGATGGCGTCGGCAACATCCGCAGGCAGAGCCGGGCGCGGTGCCCCGGCTGATGCGTCAGGCTCCGGGCTGAGCGGCGCGAAGGAGACAGGGTGACGACGGTTAAGGAAGATCTCGGCCAGGGACCGGAGGGCACCGGCGGAAGCCAGTCGGCCGCCGAACCTCCGCAGCCGCGGGCACCCCGCCGCTGGCATCCCAGCCCGGCCTTCCTTTCCGGCCTGCTCCGCCGCCATTGGCTGTTCTCACTGGCCCTGGTGGCCGCGGTGCTTCCCCGGCTGGTGGCGATGCTCGGCTACCGGCCCGCGACGCTGTTCCGGCTGGACACATTCGACTACTTGTGGGGCGCTGTCCACCTGTCGCCGAATGTGGTCAATCCCAGCGGTTACTCCCTGTTCCTGTGGCTGTTGCGGCCGTTCCAGTCGCTCACCCTCGTGGTCGCCGTGCAGCACATTCTCGGCCTGGTCGTGGCCACGCTGGTGTATGCGCTGATGCGGCATTACCGCCTTCCCGCCTGGGGGGCGACGCTGGTCGCCGCGCCGGTGCTTTTCGATCCGGAACAGATCATGGTCGAGCACCTGATCATGGCTGACCTGCTGGCCATGGTGCTGATGATCGGGTCGTTCGCGGTGCTGCTGTTCCGCGAGTCGCCGTCGCTGTGGCGCTCGGCGACGGCGGGCCTGATGATGGGCGTCTCCACGATCATCCGCCCCACCGTCCTGCCGCTCGTCCTGCTGATACCGGTCTACCTGCTCATCCGGCGGGTGGGCTGGCGCCGGGCGGCCGCTGCCCTGGTGGCCGGCCTGGCGCCGGTTCTGGGCTACATGGGCTGGTTCGCGGCTGTGCATGGCACCTTCAACATGACCAACAGCAACGGGCTCTTCCTGTGGTCGCGGACGATGTCCTTCGCCAACTGCGCGGTCATCAAGCCACCGCCGGACCTGCAGGCATTGTGCCCGACCGCCCAGCCCGGGCCGCTGGCCGCCGCCGACCCTGCCCTGCGCCGCCAGCCCAAGCGGTACCTGTGGAACCACCGGACCTGGGCGTGGAAGAACACCACCAGCGGGTTCGTCCCGGACACCGCCGCGTTCACCCTGGCCAACAACACCAGGGCGCTGCGCTTCGCCATCAAGGCCATCGAGGCCCAGCCGCTCGCGTACGCCAGCACGATCGGTGCGGAGAGCCTCACGCCGTTCCTCAAGACCGACAGCACGCTGCGATTCCCGGTGATCCCGACGAGTTCGTCCACCCTGTCCCGGCCCGACCTGGCGTACGCGATCGGGTCGATCGAGGCGTACACCGGCAGCACCCAGGGCGTCTCGTCGTACCTGGGCTACCACTTCGGGACGCGGCTGGTGCGCCCGTACATCACCGTCATGAACGAGTACCAGCACGTGCTCTTCCTGCCCGGCCCGCTGTTCGGGCTGATCGTCCTGGTCGGCCTGGTCGGGATCGTGATCCCGCGCCGCAGATCGCCGGCCGCGGTGTTCCTCTGGGTCTCGGCGGCGATCCTCATCGTGCTGCCGACCGCCGAACACGAGTACACCTACCGGTACGTGATCCCGGCGGTTCCGCTGGCGTGCATGGCCGCCGCACTCGCGTTCCGCAGGCAGGACAGGGAAGCGGTGCCCGCCGAGGTGACCACGGCGGGGGCATCAGCCACAGTCGGCGGCGCCGCGCCGGCCGCCGGGCCAGCCGCACAGGTCCCCGAGCCGGCCGGGCCGAACGGGCAGGCCACCGCCGGGCCGGGCGCGGGCGCAGAGGCCGGGCCACCCGGGCCGGGCGCAGAGGTCACGCCACCCGGGCCGGGCCCAGAGGCCGTGCCACCTGGGGGAGCCGGCACCCAGACCACCTGATCAGCCCCTCGCCGGGACGGGCAGGATGGCGGCGTCGGCATGCTGGCGGGGTCACCGGCACGGTGGCGGGGGTCACTGGCACGGTGGCGGGGGTCACTGGCACGCTGGCGGGTCACCGGCACGCCGGCGGGTCACCGCATGGGCCTGCTGCCGGTGGGCTTACAGCCCGACCCAGAGCGTGATGGTCGTTCCCTTCGGCGCCTGGCCGTTCGGGCTGTAGTTGAAGACGGTGCGCAGCGGCCCGACCCGGTTGACATTGACCGAGAAGCCCAGTCCCTCCAGGACATGTGTGGCCCGCTGGACCTGCATCCCGTTTACGTTGGGGATCGCCACCTGCGGTGGCCCGGCCGAGATCGCGATGATGATGACCTGGCCCTTGCTGAACTCGCTGCCCGGCGGGGGCGACTGGTGGGTGATCGTGCCTGCGGGCGCATCGCTCTTGCTGGCGCTGACCTCGTCGAGCGAAACGCCGTTGGCCTGTGCCCACTGCTCAGCAACCGCTTGTGGCTGGCCGACGAAATCGGGCACCGGCGGCCCCGCGCTGACCACCAGCGTCACCGGCCGCGGTTGCGGCCACAGGCCCCCGGCGGCGGGATTGGTGCTGACGACGATGTCGGCGGCGATGGTGCCGGACGGGTCTTTTCTCACCGAGCCCGGCGTCAGCCCCGCGTGGCGGAGCAGGGCCTGCGCGGCGGGCAGGGTCAGCCCGGTCACCTGCGGCATGTGGATCAGGTGAGGGCCAGCCGATGGGATCAGCGTGATCTGGCCGCCCTTGCCCACCCTTTGCCCCACGGCCGGGAGCGAGCGGATCACATGGCCCTTGGCGACCTGGTTGTCCAGCTGTGCGGCGCCGGTGGCGACGGTGAACCCCGCCCCCTTCAGTTCCGTCTTTGCGGCTGCCAGAGTCATGCCGGCGACTCTCGGGACGGTCGTGTAGCGGCCCGACGCCAGCCACCATGTCGCCGCCCCCACCACGAGGAGCACGGCGAGCGCGACGGCGACGTAGCCGAGCCGGCGGCTGAACAGCAGCCGCTGCAGCCGGGGTTCGGGCGGGCCGTACCGGACCGGCAGCTCGCTGCCAGGGGCGCCACTGCTGACGATCAGCGTGTGCTGAGTGCCGGGACGGGGTGGCTCCGGCTGGAACTGCCAGCTGACCGAGGCCGGCGCGGAGCCTGGACCGGGCGGGCCGTAGGACTGCCGTGCGGGTGCCGCCATCCGGGGGATCAGGTCGTGACCGGGCGTTGCCGGGGAGGCGCCCTGCCCCGCGTGTGGCGGGGTGGGGGGCCCGGCGGGCGGCATGGCCATCCCGGCCGGCGGCGTGTCATCGTCGGCGGGACCAGGGGTCATCGCCGGGACTGCCGGGAACCCGCTCACGGGGGTTCCCGCAAAGCCGCCGCTCACCGGGGTTCCGGCAAAGCCGCCGCTCACCGGGGTTCCGGCAAAGCCGCCGCTCCCCAGGGTCCCGGCAGGGGCCCCGGTGAGCGGCAGGCTGTGGCGGACCCCGGAGACCGCGCGCAGGAACTGTCCAGCGTCGCCCGGGCGCAATTCGGGGTCGCGGCTTGTCGCCATGGCCACGAGCGTGTCGAGCGCGGGCGGCAGGCCAGGCACGTCGGCCGACGGCGGCGGGACGACCTCGTTGACATGCTTGTGTGCCACCGCAAGCGGGGTCTCGCCCGTGTGTGGCTGGCCGCCGGTGAGCAGTTCGTAGAGCATCACGCCGGCCGCGTACACATCGGTGCGCACGTCGGCCTTCCCGCCGGACACCTGCTCCGGAGCCAGGTAAGCGGCGGTGCCGATGAGCATCCCGCTCTTGGTCTGGCTCGCCCCGGCCAGCAGCCTGGCCAGCCCGAAGTTGACGACCTTGACCCCTCTGGAGTCGGTGAGGAGCACGTTCTCGGGCTTGACGTCGCGGTGGGCGATCCCGGCGTCGTGGGCGGCGGCGAGACCGGCCAGCACCCCGTCCATGATGTCCAGCGCCTCACGCGGGCTGAGCTGGCCGCGGGAGTTCAGCAGGTCGCGGAGCGTCCGGCCGGGCACGTGCTCCATCGCCAGGTACAGGGTGCGGCCATCCGCGCCCTGGTCGAATACGGTGACCACGTTCGGGTGTGACAGCTGGGCGACCGACCGGGCCTCGCCGACGAACCGGCGGACGAAATCCTCGTCGTTGGCAAGCTCCGCATGCATGATCTTGAGCGCGACCGTGCGGTCGAGCCGGGTGTCGGTGCCCAGGTACACGGTCGCCATGCCGCCACGGGCGATCAAGGACTCGACCCGGTAGCGCCCATCGAGCAACTGGCCGATGGGCGGGCGAGCGAGGGTCGTATCCATCGGCTCGATTCTAGGGGCGACCGGGCATTTCAACCTGCGAACGCCGTTAAGGTCTCAGCTGGTCACCGGATGGGACCAGGGCGCGGCGGCGTGCCGGGCGGCGCCCCGCGTCTGCGCCGCCGGGTTTCGCCTACCGTAGGTGCTCGTGCGGATCGAGCGGGTGGTGATCGCTGGCGCGGGGCTGGCCGGGCTGCGTGCGGCCGAAGAACTGCGGGGCAGGGGCTACCCGGGCGCGATCACCATGGTCGGGGCCGAGCTCCGGCCGCCCTATGATCGCCCCCCGCTGACCAAGAAGTTCATGACCGGCCAGCTCGACGACACCACGCTGGCGGCCGATCCGGTGGCGCTCGGGCTGGATCTCCGGTTGGGGGAGGCGGCTACCGGCCTCGACTTCGGGCCCGGTCAGGCTGCCACCGGGCTGGGCGGGGGGGTACTGCGGACCGGCCGGGGTGAGCACCCGTTCGATGCGCTGGTGGTGGCCACCGGGGCCGTCCCGGTGAGCCTGCCGGGAAGCGGTCGGCAGCAGTTCCTGCGCACCTTCGACGATGCCCGGGCGATCCGGGACGCGCTGCGGCCCGGTACCAGGCTGGCGGTGGTCGGGGCCGGGTGGATCGGCGCCGAACTCGCCACCACAGCCGGGCAGCGGGGCTGCGTGGTCACCGTCGTGGAAGCGGCGAACTCTCCGCTGGCCGGGGCGCTCGGGAACGAGGTGGGGCAGGTGACGGTGCCCTGGTATGCCGATGCCGGGGTGGACCTGCGGCTGGGCCAGCCAGTTGAATCCGTTGAGCAAGAAGGGCTCGTTCTGCCGGGCGGAGGGTGGCTGCCCGCCGATCTGGTCGTCGTCGCGGTCGGGGTCAGGCCGCAGGTGGACTGGCTGGCCGGCTCGCAGGTGAAGCTGGAGAACGGGGTCGCGGTGGATGAGCGACTGCGCACATCGGCTCCCGGGGTGTACGCGGCGGGTGACTGTGCGGCCTTCCTGTCCGCCCGGTACGGCCGCCGGCTCCGGGTTGAGCACTGGGACGGCGCGCTGCACGCGCCGGCGGTGGTCGCGGCCAACATCCTCGGCGGGGACGAGATATACGACCCGGTCCCGTACTTCTGGTCGGAGCAGTTCGGCCGGATGGTCCAGTACGCCGGGCATCACAGCAGCGCCGACCGGCTGATCTGGCGCGGGGACCCGGCCGCCCGGGAGTGGGGGGCGTGCTGGCTGGCGGCACCACAGCCAGGTGATGGCGATGCCGGGAACGGGACCGGGGAACGGCTGGTCGCGGTGCTCACGGTGGGACGGCCACGGGATCTGCTCCAGGGCCGCCGGGTCATCGCGGCAGGCGCCGCGGTCGACCCCGGCCGGCTTGCCGACCCGGGCCTCCCGGTACGCGATGCCGTCACCGACCGGGCCTGACCGGGTCTGGCTGGGTCTGACTGGGGTGGTTTCCGCCATCCCCGGGGTTCGGGCCCGCTCCCGATCGGGCCCGAACCCGGGGCGCGTGCGCAGACAGCCGCTCCCTCACCCCGAGCGGCTGCCGCGCCGCCGCTGGCACCGGCTGCTGGGCCCGATGAGGCGCAGCGGTGCCAACGGGACGACAGTAACACGGCTTCCACCAGGAAGTCTTTAACTTTTCTATACCTTCAGACGACTAGGAGATTACTAAATGTCCGGCGGGCCCGGCGGGTGCGGCGGCCTGGCGCGCCCGGCCGGGGGATGACCCAGGGTGCCCCCCGCACCGGCCGGGACGGGCCGCACACCCCCGCGGCGCCTGTCCGGCCATGGCGGATCGCACGGTGACGTGCCGGTGAACGGCCGCCGCGTGTTTGGCCCCGTCCGCGATGTGGGACATTCGGAGATGTGGCACAGATTGACCCCCTGGCCGACGCTCTCGTCGGCGATTGGCTGACCCTCCCTGACGTGGCTGACCGCCTAGGTCTCCCGCCGAGCCGGGTCCGGCAGATGCTCCGTGACCGCAAGCTGCTCGCTGTGCAGCGCCCCGATGGCACACTGGGCGTACCCGCCGCGTTCATTGACGGCAACCAGATCGTCAAGGGCCTGCATGGGACGCTCACCCTGCTCTTCGACTGCGGGTTCGACGAGCCGGGGTCGTTGCGCTGGCTTTTCACAGCGGACGACTCGCTCCCCGGCACGCCGATCCAGGCGATGACCGAGCGCCGCTGCACCGAGGTGAACCGCCGGGCGCAGGCCCTCGCGCTCTGAGGGCACCGGCCCGCCGGTCTCCAGCCGCCGCGAACCGCTGGTTTGCCGCGCCCAGGTCCGCGCGATGAGCGGTCCGCTCAGCCGTGGCGGGCGGTGGCGGCCACGGCGAGTTCGGCGAGCGCCGCCCTGGCCTCGTCCGTGATGGGTGCCCGGCCGAGCGCAGCCACCGCCTCGGCCACGTGCTGGCCGATCATGGCCTCGCACGCGGCGAGCGCGCCCGTGTCGGTGATGACGGCCCGTACCTCGGCCGCTCCGGCCTCGTCGAGCAGCGGATCGCCGAGCCGCCCGTCGATGGTCCGTGCCTGGGCCGCGGTCGCCCGGGTCCGGGCGATGGCGAGCAGCACTGTCCGTTTCCCCTCGCGCACGTCGTCACCGGCGGGCTTCCCGGTTTCCGCCGGGTCGCCGAATACGCCGAGGATGTCGTCGCGGAGCTGGAAGGCGACCCCGAGTGGGAGGCCGTAGGCGGTGAAGGCGGACGGGACAGGCCCGCCGGGGAAACCGGCCAGGGCGGCACCAAGATGCAGCGGCCGCTCGATGGTGTATTTGGCGGTCTTGTACCGCACCACCCGCAGCGCGCTCTCCACGGTCCCGTTCCCGGCAGCCTGGCCCAGCAGGTCCAGGTACTGCCCGGCGATCACTTCCGTGCGCATCAGGTCGAGCACGGCCTGGCCCTGGCGCAGTGCGCTGTCCGGCAGGCCGCTGGCGTGGTACATCCCGTCGGTCCACGACAGCAGGAGGTCACCCATGAGAATGGCGGCGCCCGCCCCGAACGACTCCGGCGACCCCCGCCAGTGCTGCGCCGCGTGACGGGCGGCGAACAGGCGGTGCAGTGAGGGCCGGCCCCGCCGGGTGTCGCTGCCGTCCATGACGTCGTCGTGGACCAGCGCGCTGGCGTGCAGCAGCTCGAGCGCCGCTGCCGCGTGCAGGATCTGCGGGCAGTCCTCCCGGCCCGCCCCCCGCCAGCCCCAGTAGCAGAACGCCGGCCGCAGCCGTTTCCCGGTCGTCAGCAGCTCCGCAAGCGCCGCCAGCCCGGGCAGCAGTTCCCCGCCCGCCCGCAGGAGCACCGCCCGCTGCTCCGCCAGGAATCCGCTCAGGGCACGCCCCACCTGGTCACGGATGTGACCGAGGGCAGCGGGATCACTGGCCATGATCGCGAGACTAGGGCATGTCAGGCGCATCCCCGGCCCTGCTGTGCGGCCCGGGTGGCGCCAGGCGGCTGCCACTAGTGTAGGTCCATGTCGTCCCGGCTGCTGCACCGTGCTCCCGCCATCCGCGACCTGCTGGCGCAGGGGCGCCGATCGTTCTCCTTCGAGTTCATGCCCCCCAAGACCGAGGCGGACGAGCGGCAGCTGTGGCGGGCCATCCGCACGCTGGAGCCGCTGCACCCCACGTTCGTCTCGGTGACCTACGGGGCGGGTGGCTCGACCCGGGACCGGACGGTCAGGGTGACGGGGAGGATCGCGGCGGAGACGACGCTCACGCCGGTCGGGCACTTCACCGCGGTCAATCATTCGGTGGCGGAGCTGCGGCACGTGATCGGCTCGTACGCCGCGGTCGGGGTGCGCAACGTGCTCGCGCTGCGCGGCGACCCGCCGGGGGACCCGAACGGGGCATGGGTGCCCCACCCGGACGGGCTGCATTACGCGTCCGAGCTGGTCAGCCTCATCAGGTCGGCCGGCGATTTCTGTGTCGGGGTCGCGGCGTTCCCCGAAGGGCACCCGCGCTCGCCGGACCCGGAAACCGATGTGGCTTATTTCGTGCGCAAGTGCCAGGCGGGCGCCGACTTCGCGATCACCCAGATGTTCTTCTTCGTCGAGGACTACCTGCGGTTGCGCGACCGGGTGGCGGCGGCCGGCGGCGAGGTGCCAATCATCGCCGGGATCATGCCGATCACCAGCCTGCGGACCCTTGAGCGGGTGGTGCTGCTGTCCGGGGCGAAGCTACCGCCCCGGCTGGCCGAGCGGTTGAGGGCAGCCGCGGACGACAAGGCCGCGGTGCGCGATATCGGAGTGGACCACGCGGCCGGCATGTGCGAGCGGCTGCTCGCCGAGGGTGCGCCGGGCCTGCACTTCTACACCCTGAACGGCTCGCGTTCGACGCTCGACATCTACCATCGGCTCGGGCTGGCGCAGCGGGCGGCCGCCGGTGGCTCGTCCCGCAGCGGCAGCACCGCACCCATGATCGCGTAGGAAGGACCCGTGCCCGGGAAGGTGAACGCGGGCAGCAGGCTGGCGAAGCCGAGGCTGTGGTACAGGCGGTGCGCCCGGGTGTGGCCGCCCGGCGTGGACAGCACGGCGGTTCGCTCCGGCCGCCCGGCGGCCAGCGAGTGCATCATCCCGCGGCCGGTTCCCCTGCCCTGATGGTCGGGGTGCACGTGCACCTCCGCGAACTCGAAGGAATCCCCGAGCCAGTGGCGGGCCGCCTCACTGCCATGCTGGGCTGCCAGGCTCTCCCGGACCAGGTCGTGCCACCATTGGCCGGCCGACCCGTGGAAGCCGTAGGCGAAACCTATGAGCGTGCGCGCATCGCCCGCCGCGTTCCCGGCCCGGTCCTGGCCGTGGTCCTGGCCGCCGGGGATAGCCGCCACCACGGCACGGAAGGCCGGGTAGCTGGCATGGCGCTCCATGATGGACCGGCGGCCGGGCTGTTCCACCGCCGGTGCGTCCATCGCCAGCGTGTAGATCCCGGTCAGCGCGTCAAGTTCAGCGGTGAACTGCTCCGCGCTCAGTACCAGAAGCTCCGTTCCGGGACGCACCCGGGTAGCGTACGCGAGGTTGCCTGCCCGGCGCGCGCTCGTTTTGTCGGACCCACCGGGTACGTTCGAACGCAAGTCCAAACGGGTAGACTGCCAACCGAATCTGTGTTCGAATAGATGCGATGGCGTCTCCCGGCAGTAACCCCTGGCTGCCGGGTAAGGGCCGGGCGAAGCGTGGGGAAGCGCATCGCCCGGCCCGGCCCACGGCGGAAGGAGTGCCATGAACACGCTTGCGCAGGCAACGCCGGAGCGGGCGCGCTGCAGGATCGCGCCGACGGCTCTGGCTCTCCTTGAGTCCGCACGGCAGGGCCTGGTCAACGCGGTCGGCGAGACCAGCGCCGGCGGGCGTTATGTGGCTGCGCACCTCGCGGCCCTGCGGGCGGCGGCGGCCGTGGTCGCGTCCCGCCCTGCGCCGGGAACGGGCCTGCGGCGGAAAGCTCCCAGGAGCGTCTGGGAACTGCTGCCGCGGGTGGAGCCTGCCCTGGCCGAATGGGCCGCGTTCTTCGCTGCCGGGGCGGGCAAACGGGCGGCGGCCGAGGCGGGGCTGCCACGGGCGGTGTCCGCGCGCGAGGCCGACGACCTGCTCCGGGACGCGGAGACCTTCCTGCTGCTGGCCGAGGAGGCGCTGGGGGTGCCCGCCCAGGCGGCACTTCCGCTCCGCAGCACGGGCTAGCGGAGGGCGCGGCCGGGGTTTATGCGGTTGTGAAGTGCCGGGCGGGCTGCCGGGGCGGGGAGCGGACGGCCAACGTGCTTGTCCCGGGCCGGGACCGGAGCAGCGGATGTCCCGCTACCCACGTCCAGCTCAGACCGTTTCGACCGCGCCCCGGGCCTCCGAGTCGAGCACGCCCCACCCGATCAGCTCTTCGGTGAGATCAACCGGCGACTTGTCGTAGATGACCGCCAGGGAACGCAGGTCTTCCTGCCGGATGGACAGCACCCTGCCGTTGTAGTCGCCGCGCTGGCTCTGGATCGTCGCCACGTAACGGGCGAGCGGCCCCGCCTTGTCCTTCGGCAGCTGAGCCATGCGCTCGAGATCGATGACGAGTTTCGGCGACGGCGCCAGCGCGGTGGGAGCCGCATCGCCCGGCAGCAGCTCCGACACGGGAACGCCGTAGAACTCGGCCAGTTCGGCAAGCTTCTGGACGGTGACGGAGCGATCGCCACGCTCGTAGGAGCCGACAACGACCGCTTTCCAGCGGCCGCGGGACTTCTCCTCGACTCCGTGCAGCGAGAGCCCCTGCTGGGTGCGGATGGCGCGCAGTCGCCCACCCAGGGTCTTGGCGTATTCAGATGGCATGATCCTCGGCCCCCGGCCAGTCGTCGCTTTGAGTGATGGTTACGCACAGTGACGGTAGGCCCCAAGCGCGACCAGGTCAAGCCGAATGGCAAAAAGTGGGTGAACTTACGCGCCGTGTACCAACCGGCAGAGACTTATTTTGTCTGGCAGACGATCACCGAAACCCTTGCGCGGCGGCCGGTCCGGGCGCGTGTCACTGTCCGCAGGCCCACCTGCCCTCGGACGGGGACCGCCGTGACCTGCTGCGCCGCGGATCACTCACCGTCACCGGTGACCAGCCAGAAGCCCGGCCGCGCCTTCCGGCTGGCCGCCGGCCCGGCTGGTACGGTGATACCGTCCGACATCCTTTAAGGCCCGTCCAGTGAGGCGGGAAAGGAGGTCCTGGTGCCGCATGCGCAACCGGCCAGGAATGAGCCCGGGCCCGGCGAGGACGCGATCGCCCGCCCGGCCCACCCGGCCCCCGGGGACGGGAAGACCGTCCTGGAACAGGCCGAGATCAGCCGGGCGCTGACCCGGATCGCACACGAGATCATCGAGCGGACCAGGGGCGCACAGCAGATCGTCCTGCTCGGCATCCCGACCCGCGGGGTACCGCTGGCGGCCCGCCTGGCCGCCGGGATCGAGCAGGTCGAAGGCCAGCCGATCCCGCATGGATCCCTTGACATCACCATGTACCGCGACGACCTGCGGCTGCGCCCGGCGAGGACGCTGGGCCCGACCCAGGTCCCGCCGGAGGGGATCGACGGCAAGATCGTGGTGCTCGTGGACGACGTGCTGTACTCGGGACGGACGGTGCGCGCGGCTCTCGACGCGCTGAACGATCTCGGCCGGCCGCGGGCCGTTCAGCTCGCGGTCCTGGTTGACCGGGGCCACCGGGAGCTGCCGATCCGCCCCGACTACGTCGGCAAGAACCTGCCCACCTCCCAGCAGGAGCTGGTCCGGGTCCTGCTCACCGAGGTGGACGGCGAGGACTCGGTCCTGCTGGGCCTGGCCGGCGGAGGCGGGGGGAGTGCCCGGTGAACCGGCACCTGATCTCGGCGGCCGACCTGAGCCGCGAGGATGCCCTGCGGGTGCTCGACACAGCCGACGAGCTCGCCCGGATATCGGACCGGCCCATCAAGAAACTGCCGACCCTGCGCGGCCGCACCGTCGTGAACCTCTTCTTCGAGGACTCCACCAGGACCAGGATCTCGTTCGAGGCGGCGGCCAAGCGGCTGTCCGCCGACGTGATCAACTTCTCCGTCAAGGGCTCGAGCGTCGCCAAGGGCGAGAGCCTGAAGGACACCGCCCTGACGCTGGAAGCGATGGGTGCCGACGCGGTGGTCATCAGGCACAACGCGTCCGGCGCCCCGCACCGGCTGGCGGAGTGGGTGCGCGGCAGTGTGATCAACGCCGGCGACGGGGGCCACGAGCACCCGACCCAGGCGCTGCTGGACGCTTTCACGATCCGCCGCCGGTTCGGCCGCAGCAGCGGTGACGGCCCAGGCCCGGACACCGATCCCGGCGGGCATGGCGGGCCGGACAGGCCGGGCCGGCCGGGCGCGGCGCTGGACGGGGCGGGCGGGGCGCTGGACGGGCTGCGGGTCACCATCGTCGGCGACATCCTGCACAGCCGGGTGGCGCGTTCCAACGTCATCCTGCTGCACACACTCGGCGCGGAGGTGGTGCTGGTCGCGCCCCCCACCCTGCTCCCGGTCGCGGTCGATGCCTGGCCCTGCTCGGTCGGCTACGACCTGGACGCGGCCCTGCCCAAGAGCGATGTGGTCATGATGCTGCGCATCCAGCAGGAGCGGATGAACGCCGCTTACTTCCCCAGTGTGCGTGAGTACAGCCGCCGTTACGGCCTGGATTCCGCCCGGATGGCCCAGCTGCCCGAACACGCCATCGTGATGCATCCGGGACCCATGAACCGCGGCGTGGAGATCGCGGCCGGAGTCGCGGACTCGCCCAGGTCCACGGTGGTGGAGCAGGTCGCGAACGGCGTCAGCGTGCGGATGGCCGTCCTGTACCTGCTCCTCGGCGGGGCGGAGGCGGACCAGTGAGCGCGGGCGGGCGGGCGGCGGACGCGGGCGGCCGGCCGGCCACCGGCAGCGGGCGGCACGGGGAAGGCGGCACGGTGGGCGATGACGGCAACATCTGGCTGATCAGGGGGGCGCGGCCGCTGGGCGGTGCGCCGGACGACATCCTCGTCCGCGGCGGGCTGGTGGCCGGCCTCGGCCCGGGCGCTGCCGCGGAGGGCGGCGGGACGGCGCAGGTCGTTGACGCCGCGGGCCTTGTCGCCCTGCCGGGCCTGGTCGACCTGCATACCCACCTGAGAGAGCCGGGCCGGGAGGACGCGGAGACCGTCGAGACGGGCACCATGGCCGCGGCGCTCGGCGGCTTCACTGCGGTGCACGCGATGGCCAACACCGACCCGGTCGCCGACACCGCGGGCGTGGTCGAGCAGATATGGCGGCTGGGGCGCCAGGCGGGGCACTGCGATGTCCTGCCGGTGGGCGCGGTCACCTCGGGACTGGCCGGCAAGCAGCTCGCCGAGCTCGGCGCCATGGCCGACTCGGCCGCGCGGGTGCGTATCTTCTCCGACGACGGCCGATGCGTGTCCGACGCGGTGCTCATGCGCCGCGCGCTGGAGTACGTCAAGGCGTTCGACGGTGTGGTCGCCCAGCATGCCCAGGAGCCGCGGCTCACCGATGGTGCCCAGATGAACGAGGGGGAGGTGTCGGGCCGGCTGGGGCTGACCGGATGGCCGGCCGTGGCCGAGGAGGCGGTCATCGCCCGTGACTGCCTGCTGGCTGCCCACGTCGGGTCGGCGCTGCACATCTGCCACGTGTCCACGGCCGGCTCGGTGGAGATCATCCGCTGGGCCAAGTCCAAGGGGTGGCAGGTGACCGCCGAGGTGACCCCGCACCACCTGCTGCTGACCGACGAGCTGGTGGCCGGCTACGACCCGGTGTACAAGGTGAACCCGCCGCTGCGCACGGCAACGGACGTGGCGGCGCTGCGGGGCGCCCTGGCCGACGGGACGATCGACTGCGTGGCGACCGACCACGCCCCCCACCCGCTGGAGGACAAGGAAACCGAGTGGGCGGCGGCCGCGTTCGGCATGACCGGGCTCGAGACCGCGCTGCGGGTCGTGCAGGAGGCGATGGTCGAGACCGGCCTGCTCGACTGGGCGGGTATCGCCGACCGGATGTCGGCCCGGCCCGCCGCGATCGGGCGTGTGCCCGGTCATGGGCAGCCGCTGGCGGCCGGGTCGCCCGCCAACCTCACCCTGTACGACCCCGAGCCGCGGGCGCCGGTCGACCCCGCCTCCCACGCGTCCAGGAGCCGCAACACGCCGTTCGCGGGCCGGGTCCTGCCAGGACGGGTGGTTGCCACGTTCCTGCGCGGCCGCCCGACCGTCCTCGACGGGAAGCTGGCCTGATGGCGGCTGGCGGGCGCGGCGGGCCGGGAAGCGGATCTCAGCCAGCCATCCTGGTGCTCGAGGACGGCACGACGTTTCACGGGACCAGCTTCGGTGCCGTGGCGGAGACGTTCGGTGAGATGGTTTTCAGCACCGGGATGACCGGCTACCAGGAGACGCTGACGGACCCGTCCTACGCCCGGCAGATCGTGGCCATGACCGCGCCCCATATCGGTAACACCGGAATCAATGACGAGGACGACGAGTCGCGGCGGATCTGGGTGAGCGGTTACGTGATCCGCGAGCCGGCCAGGATCGCCTCCAGCTGGCGGGCTCGCCGCAGCCTGGAAGCGGAGCTGACCGCCCAGGACGTCCCCGGCATCGCGATCACCGGCACCCGCGCTCTCACCCGCCACCTGCGCGAGCGCGGCGCGATGCGGGCGGCGATCAGCGACGCCGTCAGCGACCCGCAGGCCCTGCTGAGCAGGGTCCGGGAGAGCCCGTCCATGCTCGGCGCCGATCTGGCCCGGGAAGTTTCCACGCCCGAGCCGTACACGGTGAACCCGCCGCCCGGCGTCGGTCTCCGGTACCGCGTGACAGCGGTTGACCTGGGCATCAAGGCCGCGACCCCGCGGTCGATGGCGGAGCGGGGCTGCCAGGTGCGCGTGCTCCCGGCGGCCAGCACGGCGGATGAGATCCTGGCCACCAGCCCGGACGGGGTGTTCTTCTCCAACGGCCCCGGCGACCCGGCGGCGGCCGGCTACGCGGTTGCGGCCATGCGCGGCGTGCTCACCGAGGCCGTCCCGGTTTTCGGCATCTGCCTGGGCAGCCAGATCCTGGGACGGGCACTTGGCCTGGGAACCTACAAGCTGCGTTTCGGGCACCGCGGCATCAACCAGCCGGTCACGGATCTCACCACCGGCCACGTCCAGATCACCAGCCACAACCATGGCTTCGCGGTCGCCCTGCCCGGCGCGGGGACGGGCGGGGAGGTGGCCGGGGACCTGGCCGTGGCGGGGGAGCGGGCCGCAGTCGGGGAGCGGGCCGCGGCCGAGGAGCGGGCCGTGGCGGGGGAGCGGGCCGTCGCGCTGGCCGCCGCCCGGGTGAGCCCCGGCGCGCTGGCACCGTTCGAGACGGCGTTCGGCCGCGCCCAGGTGAGCCACATCAACCTCAACGATGGCGTCGTGGAGGGACTGCGGCTGCTGGACACGCCTGGTTTCAGTGTGCAGTACCACCCCGAGGCGGCGCCCGGCCCGCACGACGCGGCCGGCGAGTTCGACGCATTCTGCGCGCTGATGGAGCGTGCGAAGTGACGTCGCCTTCCGCTGCCGGCCCGGCCTCCATGATCGTGGTGGTTTGTCTGCGCCAGGCACATAAGAGTCACCACGATCATGGCCCGGGGGAGGTGCGGCGGCATGCCACGGCGGGATGACCTGCGGTCGGTGCTGGTCATCGGGTCGGGGCCGATCGTGATCGGGCAGGCCTGCGAGTTCGACTACTCCGGCACCCAGGCGTGCCGGGTGCTGCGCGCGGAGGGCATACGGGTCAGCCTGGTCAACTCCAACCCGGCGACGATCATGACCGACCCCGAGTTCGCCGACGCCACCTACGTGGAGCCGATCACCGCCGAGGTGCTGGAGAAGGTCATCGCCGCCGAGCGCCCGGACGCCGTGCTGCCCACGCTCGGCGGCCAGACCGCGCTCAACGCGGCCGTCGCCCTGCACGAGGCGGGCACGCTCACCAGGTACGGGGTGGAGCTCATCGGCGCCAGCATCGAGGCGATCACGGCCGGTGAGGACCGGCAGCGGTTCAAGGACATCGTCACCGGCCTGGGGGCGGAGGTCCCCGGCAGCCACACCTGCCACACCATGGGCGAATGCGAGGACGCGGCCCGCGAGCTCGGGTACCCGCTCGTGGTGCGGCCCTCCTTCACCCTCGGCGGGGCGGGATCGGGGGTCGCCTACTCGGACGAGGATCTGCGCCGCATCGCCGGCCAGGGCCTTGACGCCAGCCCGGTCACCGAGGTGCTGCTGGAGGAGTCGATCCTGGGCTGGAAGGAGTTCGAGCTCGAGCTGATGCGTGACCGCAACGACAACGTCGTGGTGGTCTGCCCGATCGAGAACATCGACCCGATGGGCGTGCACACCGGCGACTCGGTCACGGTGGCCCCGGCCATGACCCTCACCGACCGCGAGTACCAGCACATGCGGGACGTGGCGATCGCGGTGATCCGGGCCGTCGGGGTGGACACCGGCGGCTGCAACATCCAGTTCGCCGTGCACCCGGACACCGGCCGGATGGTCGTGATCGAGATGAACCCCCGGGTCTCCCGCTCCTCGGCGCTGGCCTCCAAGGCCACCGGCTTCCCGATCGCCAAGATCGCCGCCCGGCTGGCGATCGGCTACACCCTCGACGAGATCCGCAACGACATCACCGGGGAGACGCCGGCCAGTTTCGAGCCGGCCCTGGACTACGTGGTGGTCAAGGTGCCGCGGTTCGCGTTCGAGAAGTTCCCCGGCGCCGACCCGGTGCTCACCACCCACATGAAGTCGGTCGGCGAGGCGATGGCGATCGGCCGCAGCTTCCCCGAGGCGCTGCAGAAGGCGCTGCGCTCGCTGGAGAGCGGCGCGGCGCCGCTGAGCTGGGACGACCCGCCCGGCGATCCGGCGGAACTGCTCGCCCGGTGCGCCATCCCGCATGATGGCAGGCTGGCCGCCGTCCACCAGGCGATCCGGGCCGGCGTCAGCGTGCCCGACCTGGCCGCCGCGACCGGCATCGACGCCTGGTTCATCGACCAGCTCAAGGCCATCGAAGAGCATGCGCAACGCCTCGCGTCGGCCGGCCCACCGACCGCGGCCACCCTGCGGGCCGCCAAGCAGGCGGGTTTCTCGGACTCCCAGATCGCCGGCATCTGCGGCATCGCCGAGGAGCGGGTGCGCCGGTGGCGGCACGACCTCGGCGTCCGGCCGGTCTTCCACACGGTGGACACCTGCGCGGCCGAGTTCGAGGCGCGCACGCCCTACCTGTACTCGACCTACGACGAGGTGAGTGAGGTCCCGGCGGGGGACCGCCCGAAGGTGATCATCCTCGGCAGCGGGCCGAACCGGATCGGCCAGGGGATCGAGTTCGACTACGCCTGCGTGCACGCCTGCTTCGCGCTGTCGGCGGCCGGCTACGAGACGGTGATGGTCAACTGCAACCCGGAGACCGTCTCGACCGACTACGACACCTCGGACCGGCTGTATTTCGAGCCGCTGACGCTGGAGGACGTCCTGGAAGTCGTGGACGCCGAGCAGGCGAGCGGGCCGGTCGCGGGGGTGATCGTGCAGCTGGGCGGGCAGACCCCGCTCGGCCTGGCACGGGCGCTCGCCGCCGCGGGCGTCCCGGTTGTGGGCACCAGCCCGGAGGCGATCCACCTCGCCGAGCACCGCGGGGAGTTCGGCGCGCTGCTCGCCGCGGCCGGGCTGCCCACCCCCAAGCACGGGACCGCGGCATCCTTCGCCGCCGCCAAGGCGGTCGCCGCCGAAATCGGCTACCCGGTGCTCGTGCGCCCGTCCTATGTGCTGGGCGGCCGCGGCATGGAGATCGTCTACGACGACGACACGCTGGAGTCCTACGTCGCCGTGGCCACCGACGCCAGCCCGGAGCGCCCGATCCTGATCGACAGGTTCCTCGACGACGCGATCGAGATCGATGTCGACGCCCTCTTCGACGGCGAGAACCTGTACCTGGCCGGGGTGATGGAGCACATCGAGGAGGCCGGCATCCACTCCGGGGACTCGGCCTGCGCCCTTCCCCCGATCACCCTGGGCCGCGGGGACATCGCCCGCATCCGGGAATCAACGCAGATGATCGCGCGCGCGGTGGGCGTTCGCGGGCTCCTCAACGTCCAGTACGCGCTGACCGCCGGTGTCCTGTATGTGCTGGAGGCGAACCCCCGCGCGTCGCGCACGGTCCCGTTCGTGTCCAAGGCGACCGCGGTCCCGCTGGCCAAGGCGGCGGCCCGGATCATGCTCGGGGCGACCGTGCCGCAACTGCGGGCCGAGGGGCTGCTGCCGGATGTCGGCGACGGCGGTACCATGCCGCTCGATGCCCCGATCGCGGTCAAGGAGGTGGTCCTGCCGTTCGGCCGGTTCCGGGACGCGCAGGGACGGGGGGTGGACACGGTCCTGGGCCCCGAGATGCGCTCCACCGGCGAGGTGATGGGGATCGATGAGGTGTTCGGTACCGCCTACGCAAAGTCGCAGGCGGCGGCCTATGGAGCGCTGCCGGTCAAGGGCCGCGCGTTCGTGTCGGTAGCCGACCGGGACAAGCGATCCATGATCTTCCCGGTCAAGCGGCTTGCCGACCTGGGATTCGAGATCTGGGCTACCCGTGGAACCGGTGAGGTGCTGCGGCGCAACGGCGTTCGTGCCACGATCGTGCGTAAGCACAGCGACGGCATGGGGCCGGACGGTGAGCCTGACATTGTCGCCAGGATCCTGGATGGCCAGGTGGACCTGATCGTGAACACGCCGTTCGGCAGCCCCGGGCAGTCGGGGCCGCGGCTGGACGGGTACGAGATCCGCACCGCCGCGGTCCGGCGGCAGATTCCGTGCGTGACCACGATCCAGGGCCTCGCCGCAGCGGTGCAGGGGATTGAGGCGATCACACGCGGTGAGGTGGGTGTGCGGTCACTCCAGGAGCATGCGACGGCGCTGCGCGGCGGGGGGATGACCGCCCCGGACCGGGTGGCGACAGGCGGCACCGCGGCGGGCGGCACCCCGGCGGGTGGTACTCCGGCGGGTGGTACTCCGGCGGGCGGCTCCGCGGCGGGCGGTGAGCCATGACGGCCGGCCCCGCTGAGCAGGGCGCCAGCCCGACCCAGGTCCAGATCAGGGGGACGGTGCTGACGGTGCGCCGGGTGGACGCGTATTACGCCATGACGCTGGTCGCGCCGGGCATCGCCGCCAGGTTCCGGCCGGGCCAGTTCATCGCGGTCGCGGTGGGGGGGCCCGAGACCTCGATGCTGCTGCGCCGTGCCTTCTCGATCCATGACGTCCGGCCCGACCATGGCGGCACGGTGGAGATCGTGTTCGCCGCCGTCGGCCCGGGCACCCGCTGGCTGGCCGAACGGCGCACCAGGGACATGATCGACATCGGCGGGCCGCTCGGGCGCCCGTTTCCGCTTCCCCGGGACCCGGTGAGCTGCCTGCTTATCGGCGGCGGGTACGGCAGTGCACCGCTGTTCCCGCTGGCCGACCGGCTGCGTGGCCGCGGCTGCACGGTTGACTTCCTGCTGGGCGCGGCCAGCGTCGGCCGGGTGTTCGGCGCGCTCACCGCCCGGCGCGGCGGGCGGACCGCGACGATCACCACCGAGGATGGCTCGATGGGCGTGCGCGGGCTGGTCACTGACGTCCTGAGCCAGGTCATTCACGAGGCCAGGACCGACGTGATCTACGCCTGCGGCCCGATGGGGATGCTCCGCCAGGTGACCGCCATAGCGGGCCGCTACGACATCCCGGCGCAGGTCCTGGTCGAGGAATCCATGGCCTGCGGGATCGGGGTCTGCATGACCTGTGTGCTCCCGGTGGTCGGGGAGGACGGGGTGACCAGGATGGTGCGGTCCTGCGTGGACGGACCGGTCTTCCAGGGCGACTCGGTGCGCTGGGGCGACGTGGACACGATCCCGTTCGACGCGCTCGGCGCACCGGGCTGGAAGCCCGGCCGGCGCACCGGCCCCCAGCAGGCCGGCCCGCAGCAGGCAGGCACGCAGCAGGCAGGCACGCAGCAGGCAGGCCCGCAGCCGGCCGGCACGCCGGCAGCCAGCACCCGGGGGCGGGCCGGTGGCGACTGACCTGCGGACCAGGCTGGGGCACGTCGAGCTGCCCAACCCCATCCTCACCGCGTCGGGCTGCGCCGGGGCGGGCCGTGAACTCGCGCATTACTTCGACGTGGCCAAGATCGGCGCGATCGTCACGAAGTCGGTCATGCTGGCCCCGCGCGCGGGGCGCCCGACCCCGCGGATGGCCGAAACGCCGAGCGGGATGCTCAACTCGATCGGCCTGCAGGGCCCGGGCATCGACGCGTTCCTGCAGCGTGACCTGCCCTGGCTGCTGTCGAGGGGAGCACGGGCGGTGGTGTCGATCGCGGGCGGCACGGTCGCCGAGTTCACCGAACTGGCCGGCCGTCTGTCCGACGCGTCCGGTGTGACGGCGGTCGAGGTCAACATCTCCTGCCCGAATGTCGAGGACCGGGGCCAGGTCTTCGCCTGTGACGCGGGGGCGTCGGCCGCGGTGGTCGAGGCAGTCCGCGGCAGGCTGCGTTATGACATCCCGGTGTTCGCGAAACTGTCGCCCGACGTCACCGACATCGTCGCGATCGCGCGCGCCTGCGTCGCCGCGGGCGCCGACGGGCTCTCGATGATCAACACTTTGCTCGGGATGACGATCGACACCCAGACGATGCGCCCGGTGCTGGCGGGGACCACCGGCGGTCTGTCCGGCCCGGCGATCCGCCCGATCGCGGTGCGGTGCATCTGGCAGGTGCGGGAGGCACTGCCGGACGTGCAGATCATCGGCATGGGCGGGGTGCGCACCGGCGAGGACGCGCTGGAGCTCATCCTGGCCGGTGCGGCCATGGTCAGCATCGGGACGACGATCTTCCACGACCCGTCCGCCTGCCTCCGGATCCTCCGCGAGCTTGAGGGGGAGCTGGTCAGCCGGGGAATCGAGCGCCTGACGGACGTGATCGGACTGGCACACGAGCCGCGCCCCGCGCCGGGACGCAGGCTCTCGGGCAGCGCCCTGTAACGTGATGTCACCGTCCCAGAGGAGGAACCTTGACCCAGCCGGCGCCGATCGCTGTCGCACTCGACGCACCGGACCTGGAGACCGCCGCGCGGTGGGCCGGGCTCGTCACGCCACACGTCAGCACCGTCAAGGTCGGGCTCGAGCTGTACCTCAGGTACGGCCCGGATGTGGTGGCCTCCATCCGCGGCGCGAGCGGCGTCAAGATCTTCCTTGACCTGAAGCTGCACGACATTCCCGCCACGGTGACGGGCGCGGCGCGGGCGGTCGCGCGGCTCCGCCCCGACGTGCTCACTGTGCACGCGGCGGGTGGCCCCGAGGTGGTCCGTGCCGCGGTCGAGGGCGCCCCCGCCTGCAATGTCGCCGCCGTAACCGTGCTGACCTCGCTTGACCAGGCCACTCTTGACCAGATCGGCATGCTGGGGTCGATGTCGGACGCCGTGCGGCGGCTCGCCGTGCTCGCGGTCGAGTCAGGGGCACGCGGGCTGGTGTGCTCGCCGCAGGAAGTGGCTGCCGTCCGGGCGGAGGTCGGCCCGGACATCGCGCTGATCACCCCCGGCGTGCGCCCGGCCGGGTCGTCGGCCGACGACCAGGCCCGGACGGCCACCCCCGAGGAGGCGCTCCGGGCCGGTGCCAACCTGCTGGTCATCGGGCGGCCGATCACGGGCGCGCCGGACCCCGGCGCCGCCGCCGCGGCGATCGCCGCGCCGTTGCGCCGGCTCAGTCCCGCCTCGGGGTGAAGCCGGCTTGTGTGTTCGCGTCCCATCAGCCCGGATAGGAGCCTGGCATGGCCGGCGGGGGCGCCGCGGCCCGGGAACGAGCCCGTTGCCGCAGGCGGCCGGGCCGGCCGGGAAGTACGCTGTTTGGCTACGTTCCGTATTCGGTCGGTTTCGTAAAGTAGTATCAATCAATTTATGACGCATTAAACGGGGGTTCACGTTGCCTCGGAGAGCGGGACTCGCTACTTTCCCTTCCCGACCCATCTTTTCTATTTGAAACCCGAGGTGAACTGGAGTGGCTCTTCCTCCCCTCACTCCCGATCAGCGTGCAGCTGCCCTGGAGAAGGCCGCGAAGGCGCGCAAGGACCGCGCGGAAGTCAAGAACAACCTCAAGCGCGGGTCCACCACGCTGCCGGCGGTCCTGAAGCAGGGCCAGACCGATGACACGGTTGGCAAGATGAAGGTCTCGGCCTTGCTCGAGGCCATGCCGGGTGTCGGCAAGGTGCGCGCACGCCAGATCATGGAGCGGCTTGGCATCGCGGAATCGCGGCGCGTCCGCGGACTCGGTGCCAATCAGCGCAGCGCACTGGAGAACGAGTTCGGCGGTGATATCTGAGATATCTGACTGACGCAGACGACCCCAGGGACGGGCGCGGGGGACGCGGTTCCGACACCGATTCGTCCGGCCATCGCGCGTGCGGGACCGCGCTTGTCCAAGGGGCCGCCGGCGGTGCCCGGTTGACCGTACTTTCCGGCCCGTCCGGTGTTGGCAAGAGCACCGTCGTGGCCGGCCTGCGGAAGAGGCGCCCGGACATCTGGCTGTCGGTCTCGGTGACCACGCGCTTGCCGAGGCCGGGCGAGGTGGACGGCCGCGAGTACCACTTCGTCAGCGAAGATTCCTTCGAGGCGATGGTGGCCGGCGGCGAGCTGCTCGAGTGGGCCGCCTTCGCCGGGCACCGGTACGGCACGCCGCGTGAGCCTGTCGCGCGGCACGTCGCGGCGGGCGTCCCGGTCCTGCTGGAGATCGATATCGCGGGGGCCAGGCAGGTGCGCAAGGCGGTGCCCGAAGCACTCCTGGTCTTCCTCGCCCCGCCCTCACGGGACGAGCTGGTGCGCCGCCTCTCCGGCCGGGGCACCGAACCGCCCGAGGTCATCGCGCGGCGGCTGGAACTGGCGGCCAGCGAGATCGAGGCCGGATATGAGTTCGACATCACCCTCGTCAACACGTCCGTCGAGGACGTGTGCGGGCAGCTGGTAGCCTTGATGACGGCCTGATCAGGCCAGGACTTACTGACGGAAGGTAGACGGTGGCAGGGAATACCGCTGCGGAGGGCATCACCAATCCGCCGATCGACGATCTGCTCGAGGTCGTTGACAGCAAGTACCGCCTCGTCATCATGGCGGCCAAGCGGGCGCGGCAGATCAATGCCTACTACGCCCAGCTGGGCGAGGGCCTGCTGGAGTACGTGGGACCGCTGGTCGAGACCCGCGTGCAGGAGAAGCCCCTGTCGATCGCGCTGCGCGAGATCCGGCAGCGGCTGCTGTCCGCCGTGGAGACGGCGGAGAGCTGACCTCCTGACGCCTGGCGGGGAACGTGCCAGCGCGCATCGTGCTCGGCGTCGGGGCGGGCATCGCGGCCTACAAGGTGTGCGAACTGCTCCGGCAGCTCACCGAGGCCGGCCATCAGGTCCGGGTGGTGCCCACCGGGGAATCGCTGCGCTTCGTCGGCGCCGCCACCTGGGCATCGCTGTCGGGCCAGCCGGTCGCCACGAGTGCCTTCCAGGACGTGCACGAGGTACCGCATGTCCGGCTGGGCCAGGAGGCGGATCTCGTCTTCGTCGCGCCCGCCACCGCTGACCTGCTCGCCCGGGCAGCCGCCGGCCGGGCCGATGACCTGCTGACCTCGATCCTGCTGGTGGCCCGCTGCCCGGTGGTCTTCGCGCCCGCCATGCATACCGAGATGTGGGAGCATCCGGCCACCCGGGCCAACGTGAGCATCCTGCGCGAGCGCGGCTGCCTGGTCCTCGAACCCGCCTCCGGCCGGCTGACCGGCGCCGACACCGGGCCCGGCCGCCTGCCCGAGCCCGGTGAGCTCTACCAGGCCGCCGGCCGGGTACTTGCCCGGGGCGTCGCCGGGCTGGCACCGGATCTGGCGGGCCGCCGCCTGGTGGTCAGCGCCGGCGGCACCCGGGAAGAGCTCGACCCAGTTCGTTTCCTCGGCAACTGGTCATCCGGCCGGCAGGGCTACGCGCTCGCCCGGACCGCGCTCGCCCGCGGTGCGGAGGTGACCCTGGTGTCGGCGAACGTGGACCTCGCCGACCCGGCAGGCGCCAAGGTGGAGCGGGTCACCTCGGCCAGCCAGCTGAAGTCGGCGGTGCTTGCCGCCGCGGCGGGCGCGGACGCGGTGGTCATGGCCGCCGCCGTCGCCGACTACCGGCCCGAGGCCAGAAGCGACCAGAAGATCAAGAGGACCGGGGCCAGCGCCGGCCCGTTGCGGCTGGTCGAGAACCCGGACATCCTCCGCGAGCTGGCCACCCAGAAGCGGCCGGGGCAGGTCATCGCCGGGTTCGCGGCCGAGACCAGTGACATGCTCGCGCACGGGCGGGCCAAACTCGCCGCCAAGGGGTGCGACCTGCTCGTGGTCAACCGGGTCGGGCCGGGGGTCGCCTTCGGTACCGACGACAACGAGGCCGTGATACTCGCCGCGGACGGGAGCGCCACGCCGGTCCAGCGCGGGCCCAAGGAGGTTCTCGCCGACGTCGTCTGGGACCTGGTCGCGGCCCGGCTGCCCGCCCGCCCATAGCCGGGCCGGGCCTGTTCGGCCCAGCCGCGCCGGCTGGCCCGGCTAGACTTCGGCGAAACGTTCTCCCAGCAGAAAAGGAAGTCAGGTGGCCCGTCGCCTATTCACCTCCGAGTCGGTCACGGAGGGTCATCCCGACAAGATGGCTGACCAGATCAGTGACGCCATCCTGGATGGGATGCTCAAGGACGACCCGACCAGCCATGTCGCTGTGGAGACCCTGATCACCACCGGGCAGGTGCATGTGGCCGGCGAGGTGACAACCGAGACCTACGTTGACATCCCCGGCATCATCCGGGACAAGATCCTGGAGATCGGCTACGACTCGTTGACCAAGGGATATGACGGGGCGTCGTGCGGTGTCTCGGTATCGATCGGATCCCAGTCGCCCGACATCGCCCAGGGCGTGCTGGACGCGTACGAGCACCGGGAAGGTGAGGGCTCCAGCGAACTGGACCGGCAGGGCGCCGGTGACCAGGGCCTGATGTTCGGGTATGCCTGCCGGGACACTCCCGAGCTGATGCCCCTGCCGATCATGCTCGCGCACCGGCTCGCCCGGCGGCTGTCGGAAGTGCGGCGCAGCGGGGATGTCCCCTACCTGCGCCCGGACGGGAAGACCCAGGTCACCATCGAGTACGTCGGCGATCAGCCGGTCCGTCTCGACACGGTGGTGGTCTCGGCGCAGCACGCCCCCGATATCGACCTGAAAGAGCTGCTCGCCCCCGATGTCCGCGATCTCGTGGTGGCGCCGGTGCTGACGGGCCTGGACCTGGACACCTCCGGCTACCGGCTGCTCGTCAACCCGACCGGGCGGTTCGAAGTCGGCGGCCCGATGGGTGACGCCGGCCTGACCGGCCGCAAGATAATCATCGACACCTACGGCGGGATGGCCAGGCACGGCGGCGGGGCGTTCTCCGGCAAGGACCCGTCCAAGGTGGACCGCAGCGCGGCCTACGCGATGCGGTGGGTGGCCAAGAACGTCGTCGCCGGGGGCCTGGCCGACCGCTGCGAGACGCAGGTCGCTTACGCGATCGGCAAGGCCAAGCCGGTTGGCCTGTTCGTGGAGTGCTTCGGCACCGAACACGCCCCCGTGGAACGTATCCAGGACGCCGTGCTGGAGGTATTCGACCTGCGGCCCGCTGCGATCATCCGGGACCTGGACCTGCTCCGGCCCATCTACGCGCAGACAGCGGCGTTCGGGCACTTCGGGCGGGAGGAGCCCGACTTCTCCTGGGAGCGGACCGACCGCACGGACGCGCTCCGGTCCGCCGCCGGCCTGTGACCCATCGGCCTGTGACCCATCGGCATCTGAACGCCCGGCCGCGTGCGCGGCCGCCGGCCCCGGTTTGCCCTCCCGGCCGGTGTTCCCGTTCCCGGCGCCCGCCGCGCCTGGACGCCACGTTCGCACCCGCGGGCCGGCGGCTCTGGTAGGACAGGAGCGTGGCACGGCGCTCGGATCCGGTGGCTTCGCCGCGCGCTGCTCCCGCCCGTGGCGGCCGGCCCGCGCGTGGCGGCCCGCCCGCCGAACGGCTGCCCGTTGCCCGGATCGCTGTTGACATCCCGCTCGCGCATCTCGACCGGCCGTTCGACTACCTGGTGCCGCAGCGGCTGGCGGCGTCGGCGGTCGCGGGCTGCCGGGTGCGAGTGCGGTTCGCGGGCCAGCTGACAAGCGGTTACCTGCTCGAGCGGGTGGCAGCCAGCGAGCATCGCGGGCGGCTGGCCTACCTGGAACGGGTCGTCTCGTCCGAGCCGGTGCTGAGCCCGGAGATCGCGGCGCTCGCCAGGGAGGTCGCCGACCGCTACGCCGGCACCCTGGCCGACGTGCTCCGGCTGGCCATCCCACCCCGTCATGCGGCCACCGAGCGCGCGGGTGCCGGGCACACCGCCAACGAGCGCCAGCCACCGCACCAGCCGGAACCGGGGCTGTGGGCGCGTTACCCGGCCGGGCAGGCGTTCCTTGCCGCGCTCGCGCGGGGCGGCGCGCCGCGCGCGGTCTGGTCGGCGCTGCCCGGGCCGCACTGGCCGGACGAGATCGCGGCGGCCGCCGCGGCGGCGGGGTCGGCCGGGCGGGGCACGCTCATCGTGGTCCCGGACGCCCGCGACCTGGGCCTGCTCGACCGCGCCCTGTCCCGCGCGCTCGGCCCCGGCCGCCATGCCTGCCTCTCGGCCGGGCTCGGGCCCGCCGAGCGGTACCGCCGATGGCTTGCGGTGGCCCGGGGGACCGTGCGGGTGGCCGCGGGCACCCGGGCCGCCATGTTCGCCCCCGTCCGCGACCTCGGCCTGGTCGTCATCTGGGACGACGGTGATGACCTGCACGCCGAGCCGCGCGCCCCCTACCCGCACGCGCGGGAGGTTCTCGCGCTGCGGGCGCACCGGACCGGCGCCGGGGCACTGATCGGGGGGTTCGCCCGCACCGCCGAGGCGACCAGCCTGGTCGGCGCCGGCTGGGCGGCCGGCATCACCGCTACCCGGGCGGCGGTCCGCCGCTGCGCGCCGCGGATCCAGGCGGCGGGCGCCGACGCCGAGCTTGCCCGGGACGAGGCGGCCCGGTGGGCCAGGATGCCGAGCCTGGCGCTGCGGACGGCGCGCGCCGGGCTGGCCCACGGCCCGGTCCTGGTGCAGGTGCCCCGGCGCGGCTACGTGACCGCTGTCGCCTGCGAGAACTGCCGGACCCGCGCCCGCTGCGCGGCCTGCGACGGGCCGCTCGCCCTGGAGGCGGACGGCGGCCCGGCCCGCTGCCGGTGGTGCGGGCGGGTGGACCCGGGATGGCGGTGCCCCGTCTGCGGGGATCCCCGCGTGCGCGCCGTGGTCACCGGGGCCGGGCGCACGGCGGAGGAACTGGGGCGCGCCTTCCCGGGCACACCGGTGGTGGTCTCGGGGGGCGCCGCGGTGGTCGAGACGGTTCCCCCGGCGCCGGCGCTGGTCGTGGCCACCCCGGGAGCCGAGCCGCGCGCCGACGGCGGTTATGCGGCGGCCGTGCTGCTGGACGGCTGGGTGCTGCTCGCCCGCCCCAGCCTGCGCGCGGCCGAGGAAGGGCTGCGCCGCTGGTTGAACGCCGCCGCGCTGGTCAGGCCGGGAGCCTCCGGCGGTGCCGTGGCCGTGGTCGCCGAGGCAGGGCTGCCGGTCGTGCAGGCGCTGATCCGCTGGGACCCGGTGACCCACGCGGAAAGAGAACTGGCCGAACGCGAGGCTCTCCGGTTTCCCCCCACGGTCAGAATGGCCTCGCTGTCTGGTTCGGACCGGGCGGTGGCCGAACTGCTGGCGGCGGCCGTGCTCCCGCCGGAGGCCGAGGTCCTCGGGCCGATCGTGATGGAGGGCGATACTGCGGGGAAGAATGTGCAGAACGATACTGACGGTGCCAGTGGTGTCTCCAGGTCAGACGAGAACAGCATGTTCAACGGGGAGGAAGGGGCGGATGGTGTACGGCCGGAGCAGGTGCGTGTGCTCGTCCGTGTGCCCCGATCCGCGTCAATGCCGCTCGCGGCGGCGTTGCGGGCGGCCCAGGGTGTGCGCAGCTCACGCAAGGATGCGGGGCCCGTCCGGGTGCAGCTGGACCCGGCCGAGCTGATCTGAGTTGCTCGCCGGAGGCCATAGGGTGCTGGAGTGGCCACCTCACGACGGACCCCGCGATCCGGGGCAGGCGCGCCCCGGGCCGACGGCACGGCCAAGGCCAAGACCGGGCCTGCCGGGCCCGCAGGACCTAGGGTGACCGCCGGGCCCGATGCGGCCGGGAGCGGACGGCCCACCGCCCCGCGTGGCTCCGGCGGCGGCGATGAGCGGGGCCCGGAGGCGTCGCGGCTGCCCCCGGTGCGCCTGGCGCCACGGGAGGAGCTGGCGGCGTCCGCGCGGGTGGCGCCGCTGCTGCGGGCCGCCCGGGAGGTAGCGCGCTGGCTGGGGGCCGCCGGGCGCGGCCTGGCCGCGGACGGCCGGCTGCCCGCGGGCGAGACGGCCGCGGCCATGACCGACCTGGAACTGGCGGCGGGAGAGCTCGACGCGGCCTGGCGGGTGGCGGTCCGCACCGGGATGCTTGACGTCGCCGGCGGCCTGGCGAGCGCCGGCAGCCGGGTGAGCGTGCTCGCCTCAGGCGACGCCGAGGAAGTGCTCACCGTCTGGGACGATGCCCTCACCTTGATGCTCGCCGCCGAGGACCTGGACGGCATGGCGACCGCTCTGTACACGGTCGGCGGGCCGGTGAAGATGGATGCCCTTTTCGAGGCGTACGTCGCGGCCGCGGGCAGCGGTGCCCGCCATCCGGGCCCCGCCTACGCGGGTGGCGATCCGGAACACGATCAGGCCGCGGGGCTGTCCTCGGCGCTGGAGGCGCTGGCCGACCTGGGGGTGGTGGAGCTCGGGACGGACGAGGCGGCCGGCGGTCTGACGGTGACGCTGTCCCGGCTCGGCGTGTGGGGGGTGCACCGGCGGCTGCGGGCCCAGGGCTGGCACGTGCCGGTGTTCGGCAGCGGTGCGCGCGGCGATGCGGGCGCCCTGCTGGCCACCCTGGCCAGCTGCGACGTCGAGGACGGTGAGGCGGAGATCGCCGCCTGGCTGGCGGTGCGCACCCGCGAGGAGGCCGCGCGCGAGCTGATCGATGCGGCGGGCCAGGGGTCGCCCGGCCTGCGTGGCGCAGGATTCGCGGTGCTCGACCGGATCGGCGCGGAGGCCGTGCCGGCGGTGCGCGCCGCGATGGCCAACCCAGTGCTGCGCGCCCACGCGGCGGTCTGGCTGCACGAGCATGGCGAGGAGGCGGACCTGGGCCCGGGCGACCGGGCGTGGCTGCTGGTGGATCTGGGAGCCGGCCTGCTCGAGGAGGCCGACCCCAGGGACGTGGTCGCGGAGCTGCTTCCCGATGTCTCTCCTGAGGCGCAGGCGGAGCTGGTCGCCGGCCTGTGGGAGGTGAGCCATCCGGGCGTGACCGATCTGCTGACCGCCCTGAGTGATCATCATCCCGACCCTGCCGTGGCCAGGGCGGCCCGCAAGGCTGCGTTCAAGGCCCGCTCACCGCTGGCGGGGCGGGGCGCCCGCCCACGCAAGCCCGGCCGGACCACCCGGACGTCCTAGGCAGAGCACACCCCGGGACCACGCCGGCTGGCCCGCGTTCGCCCGGGAACGCCCTCGCTGCCGCCACTAGACTTGGGTTGCCCGGGGACCGGGCGCAGAAACTGCCCGGGGTCCGGGCGCAGAACGGGAAGGGACGGTGCCACCATCAGCGTCAAGCCGATCCGTATCTTCGGCGATCCGGTGCTGCGCACCCCGGCCGACCCGGTCACCGATTTCGACGCCGAGATCCGCAGGCTCGTGAAGGATCTGACCGACACCATGCTGGACGCGCCCGGCGTTGGCCTGGCCGCGCCGCAGCTCGGGGTGAGCCTGCGGGTCTTCACCTACTACGTGGACGAGCAGCTCGGTCACCTGATCAATCCGTCGCTCGATCTGTCCGCGGAAGAGGAGACCGACGACGAGGGGTGCCTGTCCTTTCCCGGTCTCGCCTACCCCACCAAGCGGGCCTACGGCGTCGTGGCCAAGGGGTTCGACATGCACGGGGAACCGGTCACCCTGGAGGGCAGCGGCCACCTGGCACGGTGCGTTCAGCACGAGACGGATCACCTGGACGGGGTGCTGTTCATCGACCGGCTCGACCCGGTCGCCAGGAAGCTGGCGATGAAGGAGATCCGCGAGGCGGAATGGTGGCAGGAGCCCGTCCCGCAGGTCAAGGTCTCCCCGCACCGGACCTGGGGCAAGGCGTTCTGAGGTGGGCGTGACGGCGGCACGCGGATGCCGCGCGTGATCGGGGCCTAGCGGTGCGGCTGGTGTTCGCCGGGACCCCGGCGGCCGCGGTGCCCTCACTCGACGCGCTGCTCACGTCGGGGCACGAGGTGGCGGCGGTCATCACCCGGCCCGATGCCCCGGCCGGCCGGGGCCGCCGGGTCGGCCCCAGCCCGGTCGGGGAGCGAGCGGCGCAGGCCGGCCTGGAGGTGCTCAAGCCGTCCACGCCCCGCGATGAGGATTTCCTCGGCCGTCTCCGGGTGCTCGCGCCAGACTGCTGCCCGGTCACCGCGTACGGGGCGCTGATCCCACGGGCGGCGCTGGAGATTCCCCGGCATGGATGGGTGAACCTGCATTTCTCGCTGCTGCCCGCATGGCGCGGGGCGGCACCGGTGCCCCACGCCATCGCGCACGGCGACGACATCACCGGGGCCACCACGTTCCGGCTCGTCGCCGAGCTTGACGCCGGCCCGGTCTACGGCGTGGTGACCGAGCCCATCGGCGGGCACGACACCGCCGGCGACCTGCTCGCCCGGCTCGCGGAATCCGGTGCCAGCCTGCTGGTCGCCACGCTCGACGGGATCGAGGCGGGGCGAATGCGGCCGCGGCCGCAGGCAGCCGACGGGGTGAGCTTCGCGCCCAAGCTGACCCCGCAGGACGCACGGGTGCGCTGGAACGCCCCCGCCCACGTGGTCGGGCGCCAGATCCGCGCCTGCACCCCCGCCCCCGGTGCGTGGACCATGCTCGGGGACACCCGGCTGAAGATCTGGCCGGTGTTGCCGTGCCCGCCGGCGGATGCTGGCGGCAGCGGTGCCGCGGAGCCCGGTGTACCCGGTGTCCCCGCGACCCTCGCTCCCGGGGAACTGTGGGCCGGGCGGGCCGGCGTGCTGGCCGGGACCGCGGGCCGGCCGGTCGAGCTCGGCGATGTGCAGCCGCCCGGCAAACGGCGGATGAGCGCCACCGAGTGGGCCCGGGGGCTGCACCTGGCCCCGGCGGCGCCGGCGGGCCGGCCTTCCCTGGTGTTCAGCTGATATGGCACGAGGTCCCGCGACCGGGAAGTCCCCTGGGCAGCGCGCCGGTGCTGCCCGCCCGCGCCGTGACCCGGCCCGGCTGGTGGCCTTCGAGGTCCTGCGCGGGGTGCGTGAGCGTGACGCGTACGCGAACCTGCTCCTGCCTGCCCTGCTGCGCGAGCACGGGCTGACCGGGCGTGACGCCGCCCTGGCCACCGAACTCAGCTACGGGACGCTGCGGGGGCAGGGCACCTACGACGCCGTGATCGCGGCCTGCAGCGCGCGCGGCCTCGCCCAGATCGACCCGCCGGTGCTCGACGTGCTCCGCCTCGGCACGCACCAGCTGCTCGCGACCAGGGTCGGTGCGCATGCGGCGGTGGCCACGTCAGTGGACCTGGTCAGGCAGGTCGCCGGGCCGGGCCCGGCCGGTTTCGTCAATGCCGTGCTGCGCCGGGTGGCCACCCGCGATCTGGAGGCCTGGATCGCCGCCATCGCGCCCGACCGTGCCCGCGACCCCCTGGGCCACCTGGCGGTCCGCCACAGCCACCCGCCCTGGATCGTGGCTGCCTTCAGCGACGCACTCGCCGAGGACGCGGCGACCGGGTTCACGCAGACCGAGGCGGCGCTTGCCGCGTCCACCGGCCGGCCGCAGGTATCCCTGTGCGCCGTCCCCGGGCTCGCCGACCAGGCAGAACTCGTGGCCGCCGGGGCAGCGCCGGCACGCTGGTCCCCGTTCGGCGCCTATCTGGAGCGTGGTGATCCGGCGGCGGTCGCCGCGGTCGGCCAGGGGCGCGCGTCAGTGCAGGATGAGGCCAGCCAGCTGGCCGTGCTCGCGCTCACCCGGGTGGATGTGGGCAGCCCGGACCGGCGCTGGCTCGACCTGTGCGCCGGGCCGGGCGGCAAGGCCCGGCTGCTGTCGGGGCTCGCGGCGCGGGGGGATGCCCGGCTGCTCGCCGCCGACGCCCGCCTGCACCGGGCGCGGCTGGTGAGCGCCGCCGTCACCGGCGCGGCTGGCGTGGTGGTGGCGGATGGCACCGTCCCCGCGTGGCGGCCCGGGACGTTCGACCGGGTCATCGCGGACGTGCCGTGTTCTGGCCTCGGCGCGCTGCGCAGGCGGCCGGAGGCGCGCTGGCGCAAGACGCCGGCCGAGGTGGCGGCCCTCGGCGGCCTTCAGCGGCGGCTGCTGGCCAGCGCCCTGGACGCGGCCCGCCCGGGCGGCGCGGTCGCGTACGTGACGTGCTCCCCGCACCTCGATGAGACGCGTGCGGTCGTGGCCGACGTGCTGCGCGGCCGGGACGACGTGGCCGTGCTGGACGCGCCTGCCGTGCTCGCGGAAGTCCCCGGCCTGCGGTGCCCGGAACGCCCGGGGCACCCGGAGCCTGAGCGTGGGTACGCGCAGTTCTGGCCGCACCGGCACGGCACGGACGCCATCTTCCTCGCCCTGCTCCGGCGCGCCCCGGCGCCCCGGGTGGGCGCTACCGGCTGAGGGCGCGGGCGGAGCCGCGGCGCAGCCGGGTGGTTCCGATGTCGGCCCGCTGGCCCTCGGTGTACCCGGCCCCGTAACCGTTGCCGCTGTAGGTCACCCGGGAGGTGCGGGTGATGGGGTATGCCTGCTCGATGTTGTGGCGGATGACCCGGCTGCGGTCGGCGAGAACCAGCGCCGTCCGTGACCCGGACCCGGACGCCGGGGCGGTCGCCCGGCTCGTGGCCTCATGCTCCGCGGCGCGCACGCGGGCCACGACCGCGGTCGCGAAGCCGAGCAGCCAGCTGCGCCGCCAGGCCCGTGGGCTCTGGCTCCAGGCGGGCACCTGCGCGGCGGCCAGGCCCTGCCACATCTGGACGAGCAGCGAGGTGTACAGGACGTCGGTGCGCTCGATATCGGACGAAAAGCCGAAGAGATGGATCCGGGAGCCCGGCCCGGTGTGCGGGAGGATGACGCACTGGCAGCGCAGCGCGGAGGCCAGGCCGCACAGCAGGTGCGCCTGGACCCGGGCCCAGGGATTGCCGACGTCGATGACCCGGTCGGACGGGCGGTCGGTCTCCGGCCGGTCGGCGGCGAGCAGCGCGCGGTCGATGCCGTACTTCGCCATCAGCTCCGCCGCCTTGGCGGTCAGCGCCTGTGCCTCGGCCGGGGTGACGCCGGCATCCTCCGCCTTGGCCAGCAGCTTGCGAACGCGGGCGAGAAGGGGGTCCGCTACCTGGGAGTTCACGCAATGCCTCCGTCTCGATCGAATGTGTGATCGAACGTTACCGGCGGGCGGCGACAGTCTCCGCCACGGGCGTCACGCGCCGCACCTTACCGGGTCCGGCCGCTCCCACGGGGCGGCGTGAGCCGCGATTCACCCCCGGCGTCACCCACGCGGGGCGGGGGCCGCCGTTTACACTCGGCCCATGGCCGTCCAGATGGCGCCGAGTATCCTGTCCGCCGACTTCGCCCGCCTCGCCAGCGAGGCCAACGCGGTTTCCGGGGTGGCCGACTGGCTGCATGTGGACGTCATGGACAACCACTTCGTGCCCAACCTCACCATCGGCCTGCCGGTGGTGGAGTCACTGCTCAAGCACACCGGTCTGCCGCTCGACTGCCATCTGATGATCACCGATCCCGACCGCTGGGCACCGGCCTATGCCGAGGCCGGGGCGCGCAACGTCACCGTGCACGTGGAAGCCGCCCGGCAGCCGGTCCGCCTGCTGCGGATGATCCGGTCGGCCGGTGCCCGCGCGGGGCTGGCGCTCAACCCCGCCACGCCGGTCGAGCCCTACGCCGACCTGCTGCCCGAGATCGACATGATGCTGCTCATGACGGTGGAGCCGGGATTTGGCGGCCAGCCTTTCCTGGACCTCGTGCTCCCGAAGCTGCGCCGCGCCCGTGCGCTCGTGGCCAGGCACGGCGGCTCGGTCTGGCTGCAGGTGGACGGCGGAGTGAGCGGCCAGACCATCGAGCGGTGTGCCGAGGCGGGGGCGGACGTGTTCGTGGCCGGCTCGTCCGTCTACAACGCCGACGACCCGGCCGCGGCGGTGCGGGGGCTGCGCGCCCAGGCCGAACGCGCTACCGCCCGCGCCACCTGGGCCCGCTGACGGCCCGGCATCCCGGGAGCCTTCCCCCCGGGGCCGGCCGCGGGCTGCCACCGCCGCGGCGGTCACCCGCTGCCCGCCGCTCCTGGCCGGCGGCCCGGCGGCCGAGCCGCCGGCGGCCCGGCGGCGTGGACGCGTAGTCTGCTTGCCACGGGGAGGCCGCGGCCGTCCGGTCCCGCCCGGAAATCTCGCGGTGGATTGTCGATCTGGGGCGGGGCTGATCGTCGGGATAGGTGACGGCTCCCATCGAGACAGTGGAAGGACATCCGTCATGGCCGAGTACATGATCCTGATCTGTGAGGACGAGAACGGCTACGCCACCGCCTCGCCTGAGGTGTTTCAGCAGGTGATGGAGGCGCATACCCGCTTCGCGCAGCAGGTCGAGGAGAAGGGCGGCAAGATCGTTTCTGGCAACGCCCTGCAGCCGACGAGCACGGCGACCACCATCCGCGGCGACGTGGTGACCGACGGCCCGTTCGCCGAGACCAAGGAGGCGCTGGGCGGCTATTACCTGATCGAGGCGCGCGACCTGGATCACGCGCTCGACATCGCCAAGCTCTGCCCGGCGCGGTTCGGCGGCGTTGAGGTCCGGCCGATCATGGACCTTTCGGGCGGGTGAGCACCGCGCGGGACCGGGGCGCGGCGGGTGAGAACCCGGGCGCGGGGGCCGATGCCGGGCCCCGGGAAGGGCAGGGCCGGGCGGAGACCCGGCCCGGGGCCGACTCCGCCGCCGCCGTCGCCGACGCGCACCGTCGCGAGTGGGCCTTCGTGCTCGCCGCGACGGCGCGTGTCGCCGGCGACATCGATCTCGCCGAGGAATGCGTCCAGGACGCCTATGTGGCGGCGCTGGACGCCTGGTCCCGGCAGGGCGTACCGCGCAACCCCGGGGCCTGGCTGACCACCGCGGCCCGGCGGCGCGCCATCGACGCACTGCGGCGTGACCGGACCCTGCGCGGCAAGCTGCCGCTGCTCATCGAGCCTGTCCCGCCCGTCGCGGGCTCTTCCCCGCCCACGTCAGCACCGGGGGAGGATGACGTGATCCCCGACGACCGGCTCCGGCTCGTTTTCACCTGCTGTCACCCCGCGCTGGCCAGGGAGGCCCAGGTCGCGCTCACCCTGCGGCTGGTGTGCGGGCTGACCACCACCGAGATTGCGCAGGCCTTCCTGGTCCCGGAGCCGACGATGGCCGCCAGGGTGACCCGTGCCAAGAAGAAGATCTCCGCGGCCAGGATCGCCTACCGTGTGCCCGGCGCCGCCGAGCTTCCCGACCGCCTCGATGCGGTGCTCACCGTGGTGCACCTGCTGTACACCACCGGGCATACCGCGCCGGCGGGGGAGAACCTGGTCCGCGACGATCTGGTCGAGCGGGCCATCGACCTGGCGCGGATGCTGGCCTCGCTCATGCCCGACGAACGCGAGGTCCGCGGGCTGCTCGCCCTCCTGCTGCTCACCGACGCCCGGCGGGTGACCCGGGCCGGCCCGGACGGGCGGCTGCTGCTGCTGGCCGAGCAGGACCGGTCCCGCTGGGACCGTGACGCGATCGCGGAGGGGACCGCGCTGGTGCCCGGCGCGCTGCGGGGAGGGCACCCGGGAAGGTTCGCGCTGCAGGCCGCGATCGCCGCCCTGCACGCCGAGGCCCCGAGCTACGCGGAAACCGACTGGCGGCAGATCGTCCAGCTTTACGACGCCCTGCTCGCGGTGTGGGTGTCCCCGGTGGTGGCACTGAACCGGGCTGTCGCCCTGGCGCTGGCCGAGGGGCCCGAAGCGGGGCTGGCGCAAATCCATGAGCTGGAGGCCGACGGCCGCCTGGCTGACTACCGGTACCTGCCTGCCGCAAAGGCGGACCTGCTGCGCCGCCTCGGCCGCCGGGAGGAGGCCGCGCAGGCCTACCGGGCTGCCCTCGCCCTCACGGAGAACAGCGCGGAACGGGACTTTCTGGGCCGGCGCATCGCCGAAGTGCGGGGGCAGCCAGAACCGGGCCGCGCGGGCAGCCGGGGCTGAGCGCGCCGGGATCTGTCAGCAGGCCGGGGAGGCCGGCCATACCAGGGCGGAATACCGCTCGTGGCACACTGGTTGACGGAAGTGAAAGCGTGCTCCGGGGTCGGTGAAACTCCGAGCCGGCGGTGACAGTCCGCGACCCGGCCGAAGGCGTTCCATGCCAATGGCCGGTTGACCTGGTGGAATCCCAGGACCGACGGTGAAAGTCCGGATGGGAGGCAGCACGCGCGCGGCCGGCCGGCCATGCCGGACGGTTCGCGCTCGCGCATCCGCGCGTACCCCCGGGGCCTGCAGACCGGAGGAGGGAACGCGGATGTTCACCGGAATCGTGGAGGAATGCGGCGAGGTCGTCGCGGTGGACAGGCATGCCGGGGCGGCCACCGTCACGGTGCGGGGCCCCCGGGTCACCGCCGACATCGGTCTTGGTGATTCCATCGCGGTCAACGGGGTCTGCCTCACCGTCACAGCGGCCTCCGGTCCCGCCTTCACCGCCGACGTCATGGCCGAGACCCTGGCCCGCACGACGCTCGGTGCGCTGGCGCCCGGCTCGCCCGTCAACCTGGAACGCCCGCTCCGCGTCGGTGGCCGCCTCGGCGGGCACCTGGTCCAGGGCCACGTCGATGGCGTCGCCGGGATCATGTCGCGCAGCCCGGCCGAGCACTGGGACGTGGTGCGGATCGCGATCCCGCCTGGCCAGGCGGGCCAGGCGGACCAGGCAGGCCTGGCCAGGTACATCGTGGAAAAGGGATCGGTGGCCGTGGACGGGGTGAGCCTGACCGTATCCGCGGTGGGCGGCGGCCGTGACGGTGAGCCGGCCTGGTTCGAGGTGAGCCTCATTCCCGCCACCCTGTCCGGGACCACGCTCGGCAGCGCCCCGCCGGGCAGCAGGGTCAATCTGGAGGTTGATGTGATCGGGAAGTACGTGGAGCGGCTGCTGGCCGGCCGGGAAACGGCGGTGCGGCCATGATCGGCGTCACTCCGGCGACAAGCGCGGCCCCGGCCCCCGGTGACCCGGAAAACGGCGCGCAGGCCGACAGCCTTCCGGCCGGCAGCTTCCCGGCCCCCGGTGACCCGGACAACGGCGCCCCGGCCGCGCCGGTGGCCGATCCGAGCCCGCTGGACAGCGTCGAGCGGGCCGTCGCCGACATCGCCGCCGGCCGCCCGGTGGTGGTGGTCGACGACGCCAACCGCGAGAACGAGGGCGACATCATCGTCGCGGCGAGCAAGATGACGCCGAGCCTGATGGCGTTCATGATCAGGCACACGAGCGGCGTGATCTGTGTCCCGCTGACCGGGCAGGACCTCGACCGGCTCCAACTGCCGCTGATGACCGCGCAGAACAACGAGCGCATGCGCACGGCGTTTACCGTCAGCGTGGACGCCCGCGACGGGGTCACCACCGGCATCTCGGCCGCCGACCGCGCGAGGACGGTGCGGGTGCTGGTGGATTCCGCGACCGAGCCCTATGAGCTTGTCCGGCCCGGCCACATCTTCCCGCTGCGCTACACCGAGGGCGGGGTGCTGCGCCGCCCCGGCCACACCGAGGCGGCGGTGGACCTCGCCAGGCTGGCCGGGCTCAACCCGGCCGGCGCGCTGGCGGAGGTGGTCAATGACGACGGGACCATGGCCCGCCTGCCCGCGCTGCGGGCCTTCGCGGACAAGCACGGCCTGGCCCTGATCTCGATCGCACAGCTCATCGAGTACCGGCGCCACTCGGAGCGGATGGTCCGCCGGATCGTCGAGACCAGGCTGCCGAACGCGCACGGCGAGTGGCGGGCCCTGGGATACCAGAACCACCTGGACGGGACCGAGCACGTCGCGCTGATCTACGGCGACCTCGGCGATGGCGAGCGTGTCCTGGTCCGGGTGCACTCGGAGTGCCTGACCGGGGACGTGCTCGGCTCGCTGCGCTGCGACTGCGGCGTCCAGCTCGACGCGGCGATGGCAGCTGTCGCCGCCGAGGGCCGGGGGATCGTGCTGTACCTGCGTGGGCACGAGGGCCGCGGGATCGGGCTCCTGTCCAAGCTGCGGGCCTACCACCTGCAGGACAGCGGCGTCGACACCGTGGACGCCAACCTGGAGCTGGGGCTGCCGGCCGATGCCCGCGAGTACTCCACCGGGGCGCAGATCCTCGCCGATCTCGGTGTGCGTTCGGTCCGGCTGCTCACCAACAATCCCGCGAAGGTCCGTGGCCTTTCCGGGTTCGGCGTCGAGGTGGCAGGCCGGGTGCCGATCCCGGTCACGCCGACGCCGGAGAACCTGCGCTACCTTATCGCCAAGCGGGACCGCCTGGGGCACCAGATCGACGGGCTTCCCGCGCCCGGGGCCCCTGCCGGGCCCGTGACCCGGGCCGCGCCCGTGACCTCTGCCGGGCCGGTGACCTCTGCCGGGCCGGTGACCCGGGCCGGCGCCGTGGCGGAGGGGTGAGCGGCGCCGGGCGCCCTGCCGCAGGCCCGGTGGACGCGGCGGGGCTCACCCTGGCCATCGCAGCCACCCGCTGGCATGCGGGAATCACCGACGCGCTGGTGGAGCGCGCGCTGGCGGCGGCGAAGGCATGCGGGGCCGACAGCCCGCCGGTGGTCCGGGTGCCGGGGGCGCTCGAGCTCGCGGTGGTGGCGGCCGAACTGGCCGCCCGCCACGACGCCGTCGTCTGCCTCGGTGCGGTGATCCGCGGCGGCACGCCTCATTTCGATTACGTCTGCGACGCCGTCACCTATGGGCTGGCCAGGGTCGCCCTGGACGCGGGGACGCCGGTTGGCAACGGGGTGCTGACCTGTGACACCCTGGAGCAGGCCCGGGCACGCTGCGGGCTGGGAGGCAGCATCGAGGACAAGGGATGGGAGGCGGTAGTGGCAGCTCTCGGCACCGCGATCGTTCTCCGCTCGCTGCGTGGGCCCGGAGCCCGCGGCGCGGCCCCGGAGGGCGCGGGCCGGCCGCGACATTGATCGTCGCCTGCGGCCCTGGTCCTTTGTGCGGCGCTCGCCGCACCGTGGCTACCCCGACGAAAGGCTGTGCGGTGCTCTCCCTGGTTCTCCCCAAAGGCTCGCTGGAACGGGCAACCCTGGAGCTGTTCGACGCGGCGGACCTCACCGTCCGCCGCTCCTCCGATCGTGACTACCATGCGTCCATCGACGACCCGCGGATCGACCGGGTCCGCTTCCTGCGGCCACAGGAGATCCCGTCCTACATCGAGCGCGGGCTTTTCGACCTCGGTATCACCGGCCGGGACTGGATCACGGAAACAGGTGCCGAGGTCGCTTCGCTCGGCGAGCTGAAGTACTCGAAAGCGACCAGCGACCCGGTGCGGGTGGTGCTCGCCGTGCCCGAGGGGTCGCCCTGGCGGTCGGTCACCGACCTGCCGGACGGGGTGCGGATCTCGACCGAGCTGCCCGTCACGACCGGCCGGTATCTGGAGGCGAACGGGGTCAAGGCCATGGTGATCCCCTCGCACGGCGCCACCGAGGCGAAGGTGCCGGACATCGTGGACGCGATCGTCGACCTCACCGAGACCGGCTCCTCGCTCCGGCGCAACGGCCTGCGGATCCTGGACACGCTGCTCGCCAGCTACACCGAACTGGTAGCCAACACCGACGCCTACGCGGATGCGGACAAGCGTGCGGCCATGGAGGACATCGCGCTGCTGCTGCAGGGCGCGATCCGTGCGCGCGGCAACGTGCTGCTCAAGCTCAACGTGCCCAGCGCCCGCCTGCAGGCGGTGACGAAGATGCTCCCTGCCATGTCCTCGCCGACCATCACGGCCCTGGCCAGGGGCGACATGAACGCTGTCGAGACCGTCGTGCCCAAACGCGGGGTCAACACCTTGATCCCGGCGCTGAAGGCGGCAGGCGCGAGGGACATACTCGAACTGCCGATTTCCAAGATCGTCGAGTGAGGGCGGGCCGGGCTGCCCCGGCCGGGATCGGGCCCGCTGGCAGGTGACCGGCCGCCCGTGGCTGGGTCGGCTCCCTGGTCAGCGGGAATGGTGAGGCCGTAGGGCTGGTTTGTCCGAGCAGTACGGTGGAATCCTGCCGGGAAACACCCCGGGGGGACCGCGGGCCGCCTCGTCGGGCCGGGCCGCCGGGAATCGTGAGGTGAGAGGGTCTTGCGCGACATCGTGGACCAGATCACGAAATGGTGGGACTCGGGGGAGACCTTCGGCCTGGCAACCGTCGTGAACACGTTCCGCAGCGCGCCGAGGGATCCAGGCGCGGCGCTGGCGGTTTCCGATGGCGGCGAGGTCGTCGGCAGCGTGTCCGGCGGCTGTGTCGAGGGTGCCGTGTACGAGCTGGCGCAGCAGGTGTGCGAGTCCGGGCAGCCGGTGCTGCAGACCTACGGCATCAGCGACGACACCGCGTTCGACGTGGGGCTCACCTGCGGCGGGATCATCGAGCTTTTCGTGGAGCCGGTCAGCAGGGAACGCTTCCCCGGGCTGGGCGGGGTAGCGGCCGCCATCCGGGATGGGGTGCCGGTCGCGGTGGTCACGGTCATCGCGGGACCCGGGGAGCTCGGCGCCCGGCGGATCATCCAGGCCAGCACCGCCACCGGGACCCTCGGCGCCGGCGACAGGCTCGATGCGGCTGTGGACGACGATGTGCGCGGCATGCTCGCGCAGGGGCTGACCGGCGTCCGGCATTACGGGGAGCACGGCGAGCGCCGACTTGACGACCTGTCCGTGTTCGTCCAGTCGTTCGCGCCGCCGCCGCGGATGCTGGTCTTCGGCGCGATCGACTTCGCGGCCGCGGTCGCGCGGGCCGGGAAGTTCCTCGGTTACCGGGTCACGGTCTGCGACGCCCGGCCGGTATTCGCCACCCACGCCCGCTTCCCGGACGCGGACGAAGTGGTGGTCGAATGGCCGCACCGCTACCTTGCCCGGACGCCGGTCGATCCGCGCACGGTGATCTGCGTACTCACCCACGACCCCAAGTTCGACGTGCCGCTGCTCGAGGTCGCGCTGCGCACCCCGGCCGGGTATATCGGTGCCATGGGCAGCCGGCGAACCCACGAGGACCGGCTCGCGCGGCTGCGCGAAGCCGGGCTGACCGAGGACGAGCTGGCGCGGCTGCGCTCCCCGATCGGGCTTGACCTGGGAGCGAGGACGCCCGAGGAGACGGCGGTCTCGGTCGCTGCCGAGCTCATCCAGCTGCGGTGGGGTGGTTCCGGCCAGCCCCTGACCGCGACGAGCGGCCGCATCCACCACGGCTGAGCCCGGCAGCCAGCGGCCCCGGCCGTGCTGTCGCGAGGTGCGGTCAGCCCCGCGCCTGGGTCAGCCCTGCTTCCAGGTCAGCTCTGTGTCTGGGTCAGCCCCGCGCCTCGTTATGCAGGTGCCGGGCTCATGAGACATAGCAGCGATCATGAAACATGTGGCCGGTGATGCTGCGAGGAACGTAGGTTGGGGAGGCGTGAGCCAGCACATTGCCGGGGTCCTGCTCGCCGCGGGTGAGGGCACCCGTCTTGGCGGGCCGAAGGCGCTGGTCGAGGTGGCCGGGATCCGGCTGGTCGACCGGGGCGTGGCGCTGCTGCGGGACGGCGGGACCGCCCCCGTGGTCGTGGTGACCGGAGCGGTGGACGTTGCCCCGCTGGGTGTGATCACCGTGCACAACCCGGACTGGCGCTCCGGCATGGGGTCATCCCTGGCGGCTGGGCTCGCCGCGCTGCCCCGCACCTGCGCCGCCGCGGTGATCGCCCTGGTGGACCAGCCGCTCGTCGGCCCCGGTGCGGTCCGCAGGCTGGTGGCCGCCTACCAGGACGGCGCCACGATCGCTGTCGCGTCCTACCACGGCAAGCTGCGGAACCCGGTCCTGCTGGCCAGAGACGAATGGGCGGGCGTGCTGGCGCTGGCCACCGGGGACGTCGGTGCGCGCCCCTATCTCCACGCTCACCCTGACCGGGTCACGGCGGTGGAGTGCGGCGACATCGGCCGCCCGGACGACGTCGACACACCGGAGGACCTGGCGCGCATCAGCCGCCTGCTGGCCCCGGCGGGCTCCGCACCGGCGCCCGGTGGTCCCCCGGCCGGCGCCGGTCAGCCGCCCGCGCCAGGTTAGGCCTCGCCGGGCCCGGTCACCTCGATCCCCCAGGCGTGGGTCACGCTGTCCTGGGGCTCCAGGGTGATCAGGTCGGTGCCGGTGACGAAGGCGTTCGGGGGGCAGGTCATCGGCTCGACTGCCAGGGCGCGCCGCCGGTGTGTGGCGTCCAGCGTGTCGCCGGTGAAGACCTGGAGCCAGTGGTAACCCGGCCCTGCCCAGAGTGCGATCTGACGGTGGCCGCTGGTCAGCCTGGCCCAGGCGCGGCCCTGGCCGTCGTGGGCGAGCCCGCTGAGCGCATGATCCAGGCGGACGTCGCCGATCGGGCGGGCAGTCCGGAAATCGGCGTCGGTGCCGACCACGTCCTGCGCCTCACCGACCGGGATGCCGCGCTCGTCAGCGGGCAGCCAGCGCGCCGCGGGCAGGCTGAGCGTGCACTCATCCACGGTCGCCGTGCCAGCGACCAGGTACGGGTGCGATCCCGTCCCGTATGGCGCTGGCCGGGACCCGGTGTTGCGCGCGGTAATGCTCACCCGCAGGCCGCGCCCGCTGAGCTGGTATTCGGCATCAATGTCCAGACAAAACGGATAGCCCGCCCGCCCGAGTACTACCGTGCGCAGCAGCACCGTTTCCGCGCTGTAGCGTACGAGGGCCCATGACATCCACCGGGTCAGGCCGTGGATCGCATTGCCGTGGGCGGGCTCGCTCAGATCGAGCTGGTGGTCATCGCCAGCCGCCGAGTAGCGGCCCCCGTCGATCCGGTTGGGCCACGGCGCGAGCAACTGGCCTGCGGCGCCGGGGGGGAGCTCGTCCGGCTGGTAGCGCGCGATCACGGGCTGCCCGCGATGAGTAAGCTCACGCAGCCCGGCCCCGAGCTCGGTGATGACAGCCGAGTAGTCACCGGCGCCGATATGGTGCTGACTGCCCGTGACAGGGATCATGACCAGGTGGTCCATCCCGTGCGGGGCGGGGGCGTTGGGATCGGGAGACGCGATGCGGTGATCACGACACCATTGTCGCGCCCGGTCATTCCCGGCCCGCACACAGGTCCCGCCCGGCGCAGCACTGATCACGCGCATCTGGCGGCGGTAGCGTCAGCGCTGACAGAGCCGGCGGGGCTGCTTGGGGAGCGGGGGACCGTCAGCCCCGCCGGCAATTGAACGATAGCGCCGAACTCCTATATGTGTGCGAAATTCATCAACCATCCACCAACGGACGGTCTTCGGCATCTGGCTCACGGTCGTTAGGAGTGCCATTCCGGACACGCAGATGAAGCATGACCACAATGCGGACCCGCTGCCTTCGGCTGCTGGTCACCCGCTGAGCAGCCGCTTGACCGGCTGCCACCGTTGACCAGGCCGGAAATCCTCCCCGGCCTGACCTAGACCCCACCGCCGCGCAGGCTGGCCGCACCAACAGTTGGCGCAAGCACGCCGTTGCGGATGGCCTCGGCCACCAGGACACCGAACAGGTAGAAGTAGGCCGCCTCTTCTTCGGCGAAGAAGCGGACCTCGTGCCTCGACCCGCCCGCGGCGTTGAACACCTCGAATCCATCCGGCGTGGGGAGCAGGCACATGGCCCCCTCGGTCTCGGTTTCCAGCGCGTACGTGGCCCGCGGGATGGACGCGAGGTCAGCAAGCTCGCAGAAGATCTCCCGGGTTGGCACCCGCTGCCGCCGCGCAGCCCTGCCGCCGATGTCGCCCACCGGCATGTCAACTGCCGGCCTGTCGCGCACCGGGAGGTCGCTTGCCGGGGTGTTGCGCACCGGCATATCGCCTGCTGGCGTGTTGCGCAGGAGGGCGCTCACCGGCCTCTCGCGCACCGGGAGGTCGCTTGCCGGCCTGTTGGGTACGGCCATATCGCTTGCCGGCGCGTTGCCCGTCGGGGTGGCATTCGCCGGGCCGACCGGGCCAGGCGGGGCGGGCACGGTTGGTGAACGATCCGCGGCCGGATACGAGAGCGGATTCGCGGCCGCCCGGCTCCCCGGGTGCAGATCCATCCCAGCCCCCGCGTCCGCTGGCCAGCCACCCGTGGCCAGCGGAGCACTGCCATTCGCCGGCACGGAGGCAGCCGATGGCGCAAGAGCGGCCAGGGGGGCGGGGACGGCCAGAGGCGTTGCCGGTGTGGGCGGGAGGTCGGCTGGCGGAGTGCTCGTTGGCTGGGCGCTGGGTGGCTGGGCGCTGGGTGGCTGGGCGCTGGGTGGCTGGCGCCTAGGTAGCGAGGCGCTGGGTGGCGGGAAGTCGGCTGAGGGGGCCCTGGCCGATGAATAGCTGGCGGGTGGGAGGTCATCGGGCCGGGGACCGGCTAGTGGAGCGCTGGTCGGCGGGAGCCCGGCTGGCGGGCGGTCGGCCGGCGGGGGGCTGGCTGGAGGGATGTTCCCCGGTGGGAGGTTGGCCGGCGGGAGGTCGGCCGCTGCGGCGCTGGCTTGGGGGGTGCTGGCTGGCGGCAGATCGGCTGACGCGGTGCTGGCCGGTGGGAGGTTGGCCGGCGCCAGGTCAGCCGGTTGGCCGGCGGCTTGGGGGGTCCGGGCCGGTTGGAGGTCGGCTGGCGGAGCGCTGGCCGGCGGGGTGCTGGCCGGCGGCAGGTTGGCCGGTGGGAGATCGGCTGAGGGGGTGCTGGGTGGCTGAGCGCTGGCCGGCGGCAGGTCGGCCGGTGGGGCGCTAGTCAGCGGCAGGTCGGCCAATGGGGTACTGACCACCGGGGAGGTAGCCACCGGGGAGGGGGTCACCGGGGAATCGGCGTCGGGCGGAGGCTGGGGAACAGGTGCGGCTGACGCCAGGATCGGCCAAGGCGCCGTGCCATAGGGGTAGGTCGGGGTAGGCCCGGTCTCACCGGGCTGCTCGCCCCAGCGCAGTGGCTTGTCCACGCGCTCCTCGGTGAGCCCGGTTACCTCGTCGCGCTGGGTGAGCAGTTCGAAGACACCCCGGTCGATCTGCCAGTAACCCAGTTGTGCGGCCCGGGCAGCGTCGGTGCCGAGATAGGCGATATGCAGCCGCTCGCCGGGGTCGTCCAGCACGATGCAAGGTTCGCCGCGGAAGATGCCGAGAGGTCGCGATTCCCAGAGAGCGTCGATCTCGGCCCGGATAACCTGCTTGCGCCAGTGCCCGGTCGCTGGTTCGAAGCCGAGTTCCTCCGGTGGCGGGCAGGCCGCGAACAGGACCACATCGGAGTTGGACGGGCCCAGTCCTACCTCGTAGGGGACCCCACGGTAGGTCGCCATCAGCCGGTACCGCATGGCTCAGCTCCCCCTTACCGGACGCAGCCATACTTGTCCGTCGTAGCGGGCGATGAATTCCTCAGCGCCGGAGGTGATCCGGTACATCTCGGTGCCGACCGGGATCGGTACCGGCAGCGTGTAGAACTCGGGGACAGTGCTGGCCGGACCGTACCCGTTGGCGGCTGGCGCGGGCAGCAGTGCCCCGGTCATGTCCAGGGCCAGCCAGCGAAGGACACAGACCTCGGTCATGTCCGGGCTGAACTCAGAACCCTCGTAGCCGAGAGCCAGGGCGTGGTAATAGCTCGCCGGGTCGTGGAAGGCGCAATCCTGGGCAAGGTACACGTAGCCGGCGATCACTGATCGCTGGCCGTTCAGGTACGGCTCGACCAGGCGGCGTGGGATCACCTTCTGCAGCGGCGTTCCCGGCACGATCGTCCTGGCCGGCTGTTCAGCCTGGGTCACTCATTCCCCTGGGGTTGGCCTGAGATGCAGTTCAAAAGCCTCTCATATGGGCATTTCCCCCTCAACCTGCTTGGGATCAGCGCACCCGAGACGATAGTAAGCCCGCGCCGCGGTCCCGGTGACCCGCCGGGAGGCCGGGCAGGCAGCGGTTCCGGGTCAGCCCCGGCCGGTCTGGGTGGGGGAATGCCGGCTAGGAGGGCACGTCGTGGTCGCCGCGCCCGAGTCCGTGCAGGCCGGACCGGCTGACCGCGGCCAGGGCCACGGGTCCCGCCAGGGCGTTATGCCGGGATGGTTCGGGCCGGGACCTGCCCGGCTCACATCCACGGCCCTCTCGTAGTCGCACACGCTGTCCCGCTCCTACGCTCTTCTCATGCGTGATTCGCCCCGGTCGTCGGCGGCCATCGAACGGGCGGCAGCACTTGCTGGCCCTGACGCGACGGTGCAGGAAATGCGTGCGCTCGTCGGGGGCACGCACGCCTGCACCTCTTTGATCCGGACGGTGAACCCGGAACGCGAGTTCGTTCTCCGCGAGTTCCCCCCTGGCGATGCCGCCGCCTCCAACGAGACACGGGTTCTGGCCGCTCTGGACGGACTCGATGGCCTGGCTCCCCGTCTGCTGGCCAGCGACATCAGTAACGCATCGTCGGGAGGATCATGGCTGTTGATCTCGTGCCTGCCCGGTATCGCCGATCTCGCGCCCCGCCAGCCAGCCGTCTTGGCCGAGCAGCTCGGCCGGGCACTTGCGCGGATCCATGCGACGGACCCGGACCGCCTGGCTGGATTTCAGAGCGTGTTCGACCGTCCGGAAGGATCGCTGGCGGCCGTCAGCGGACCGGCCGCCAGCGCGGTGACCGCCAGCCGCGAACTTCTTGCCCGCGCACCGGCCGTGCTGACGCACTACGACTTCTGGTCCGGCAACACGCTGCGGAGGGACGGCGCGCTTACCGGGGTGGTGGACTGGTCCGGTGGCGGTCTTGGCCCGCGCGGGTTCGATGTGGGCTGGTGCCGGCTAGACCTGTACCTGCTGTACGGCGAGCCCATCGCCGGCATGTTCCTGGATTCCTACGAAACGGCGAGCAATTCTGCGCTGCCCGAACGGCTCGTGTGGGACCTGTGGGCCGTTGCCCGATCCTACGAACAGGTCGAGTCCTGGGCCCCGAATTACCGTGATCTGGGGCGCGCCGACCTGACCGCGACAGAACTCCGCAAGCGCCACACCGCGTGGACCCAGTATCTGATCGCACCGTGACGTCGTCGTCAGGCACCCCTGTCGCTGAGTCTGCGGTCAACGGAAGCCAGCCTCAGCCGCGCTCGCTGATCCATACCGACACATGGGCGGGTTCCAGGGCCTTGTGGACGACACTGACCAGGTCATCTTGGACCGAGTCCAGGTCGACCGCGTCTTTCAGCCGCCCCGCGAACACGGCCACGGTCGCCTCAGCGTCATAGCGGGCCCGGTTGAAGCGCCGGTTGACGGCGTGCTGGACCCGGCGTCGGAGCGGGCTGAACAGCGCGGCGACTGCCAGTGTGGAGGCGGCCACCCCCACGGGGGAGGAGAAGGGCAGCACCCGGGTGGTGAGGGTGACGATGCCCGCATAGACGCCGATCAGCAGCCCGGTGACCAGTGTGTAGGACAGTGTGCGGCTGATCAGCCGGTCGATGTCGTACAGGTGGTATTTCAGGATGCCAACGCCGATGGCGACCGGCAGCGCGGCAAGGGCCAGGAACGCCAGGTCCCTGGCCACCCGGCCGGTCATGTGGTCCTTGGGCGGCCCGAGGGCCACCAACGCCAGACCGACAAGAGCGATGGCCGCCCCGCCCATCAGCCACTTGAGCTGCTGCCGGCGCTCGCCGGATGCGTGCCGCCAGCTCAGGACCTGGCGGGCGACGAACGCGGGCCAGAACGGCAGAACCAAGACAAAACCAGCCCCCGCGACCGCCGCCAGCGCCGCCAGCACACCGGTAGGGCCGCCCGGACCCGAATACGCCCCGCTCAAGTCAACCTGGATGCGCCGTCCGGCGATGGTACCGACCTCGTTAGCGAAACCACCGACCGTGAACACCACGACCAGGACCAGATACGACCACAACATCCATCTCCACCGCCGGGACAGCCGCCCGTCCGGGAAAAGCAAAATGACCAGCGGAAACAGGAAGATCACTGACGTACCGACGGTGTCCTTCATAAACACCGCGGGCTCGCCCAGCGGCAGCAGGCCGTGATGCAGACGGTAGTCGAGCACCGCGTACAAGCCGCTGTCGAGCAGTCCGATGCCACACACCGCCAGGCCGAGCAGCAGCCAGCCCTCCGGATTCCGCGGCTGGCGCCGCGCCACCACCACCCCCACCAAGCCGCAGACCAAGACGAACATCGGAGCGATGCCGTCGCGAGAGGCCTGCGGATCGCGGGTGAGGTAGATCAGCGGCACCCAGGCGGCTAGCAGCGCAAGACCGAGCGCGCCAAGGACCACAGCCGTCGCTGGCGATGCCAGCCGGAAGCGGCGCGCCGTGACCTCCGCCGTCACCGGTGCCTGCCCGCCTGCTGGCCGCGCCTCCCCCACGGAGCGGACACTACGCCGGGATCGTTCCGGGAACGTTACCGCTCGGCCGCCTGCCGCTGGGCCATGATCACGGGCGATCGCATGCGGTTTTCGGGGGTGATCGTCCGTGATCATGGTGGGCGGTGAGCGCTTCCCGCACGGCAGCGGGCACGCCGATCCATGGCTGGCGTCCCATTAGGGTTGAGCCGTGCCTGAGTTGATCACCGGTGGCCTTGGCGATCCCACCGACCGTGGCGACTCCGATCCCCGGGTGACCGCCGCCCTGGGTGCCTTCGCAGCCGGTCAGGGGAGCGAGCACGCCGCGCTGACCGCGCTGGCCGGCGCCCGCCTGCTGGTGCCGGTCGTGGCGGTGCCGGCCGAAACGGTGCCGGCCGAGACGACGCACGCGGGCGGGACCGGGGTCGCCGGCCCGGAAGACGCCGGCCCGGAAGTCGCCGGCCCGGAAGACTCCGGCGAGGCCGGGAAGGTCAGCGAGATGGCACTGCCGACCCTGGTGGGCAGCGACGGCAGGCATGCCCTGCTGGCCTTCACCTGCCTGCAATCCCTGGCCCGGTGGCGGCCTGACGCCAGGCCGGTGCCGGTCCCGGCGGGCCGGGTCTGGCAGGCCGGTCTCCAGGAGGCGAGTGCGGTGGTCATCGACGTGGCTGGGCCGGTCCCGTTCGCCGTGGACGGCGCCCGGCTGGCCGCGCTGGCTGAGAACAGGCCGCCGCCGCTGCCGCATGAGGACCCGGATGTGCGGGCGGCAGCGGGCGCGGCGCTTTCGGCCGAGGCGGTGATCGCCGGGTTCGCCTTGCTGCCCGGGGAAGGCGACAGTGACCTGACGATCCAGGTGACGCTGGTCCCCGGGTGCGGCCCGGGGCAGCCCCGCGCGCAGGAGGCGATCCAGCGGTCCGCGGAACGAATCCTGGCCGGGGGCGGCGGCAGGGTACGGCGCGGGATCGCGGTGGCTGCCACCGTGGGCGATCCGCCGGGCGGAGGGGCCAGCGGGCCGTGAACCTGACCGTCCCGCCCGGGTCCGTCCCGCCCGTCTCGATCGTCCACAGTTTCCCCGTGGGAGGATCGGCACCATGCTGCGCTGGCTGACCGCGGGGGAGTCGCACGGGCGCGCGCTGGTGGCCATCTGTGAGGGGCTGCCGGCCGGGATCGAGGTCACCACCGCCGACATCGCCGCCGCGCTGGCCCGCCGCCGGGCCGGTTACGGCAGGGGCGCGCGGATGAAGTTCGAGCAGGACGAGGTGGAGATCACCGGGGGGGTCCGGCACGGCCGCACGCTCGGCGCGCCGGTCGCCATCCGGATCGCCAACACCGAATGGCCGAAGTGGGAGACGGTGATGTCGCCGGACCCGGTCCCGCCTGACGTGCTGGCGGACCAGGCGCGGGGCGCCCCGCTCACCCGTCCCCGCCCCGGTCACGCCGATCTGGCGGGGATGCAGAAGTACGGGCACGAGGACGCGCGGCCGGTGCTCGAGCGCGCGAGCGCGCGAGAGACAGCCGCCCGGGTGGCGCTCGGCGAGGTGGCCAGGTCGTACCTGCGGCAGTCGTTGGGCATCGAGATTGTCAGTCATGTGGTGGCGATCGGCCAGATCAGCGCGCCCGATGGCGCCATCCCCGGGCCGGCGGACGCCGCGCGGGTTGACGCCGACCCGGTGCGCTGCCTGGATCCGGGGGCAAGCGAGGCCATGCGGGCGGAGATCGACGCCGCGCGCAAGGAGGGGGACACGCTGGGCGGGGTGGTCGAGGTGATCGCCTACGGCGTGCCACCCGGCCTGGGCAGCCATGTGCACTGGGACCGGCGCCTCGACGCGCGGCTGGCCGCGGCGCTGATGAGCATCCAGGCGATGAAGGGCGTGGAGGTCGGCGACGGATTCACCACCGCCCGGCGCCGTGGGTCACAGGCCCACGACGAGATCGAGGCGCCAGGCCCCGGCGGCGCCGGGGTCCGGCGGCGCACCAACCGGGCCGGCGGGGTGGAGGGCGGCATGAGCACAGGCGAGCCGTTGCGGGTGCGGGTGGCGATGAAGCCGATCTCGACCGTGCCCCGGGCGCTGGCCACGGTGGACATCGCGACCGGCGAGGCGGCGAAGGCCATCAACCAGCGCAGCGACGTCACCGCCGTGCCGGCGGCGGGAGTGGTGGCCGAAGCCATGGTCGCGCTGGTGCTCGCCGATGCCGCCACCGAGAAGTTCGGCGGCGACTCGGTCCCCGAAACCCGGCGCAACCTGCGCGGCTACCTGGACTCGCTGGTGATCGCGTGACCGGGCCCGTGCTGGTCCTCATCGGCCCGCCCGGGGCGGGCAAGTCCACCGTCGGGCAGCTGCTCGCCGCCTTGCTGGGGGCGGAGTTCCTGGACACCGACAGCGCCGTCGAGGAGGTAGCGGGCAAACCCGTCAGCGACATCTTCATCTCCGACGGAGAAGCTGCCTTCCGCGAGCTCGAGCGGGCCACTGTGGCCCGCACGGTCACCAGTCATCCGGGGATACTCGCACTCGGCGGCGGCGCTGTGATGGACCCCGGCACCAGGGAGCTCCTGGCCGGCCAGCGGGTGGTCTATCTCGAGACGGGTTTCGCCGCCGCCGTGCACCGGACGGGCCTCGATGCTGCCCGCCCGCTGCTGATCGGCAATCCGCGCACGCGGATGCGGGAACTTCTGGCGGAGCGGCTGCCGGTCTATGAAGGGCTCGCCTGGGTCACGGTGACCACCGATGACCGTGCCCCGCAAGAGATAGCCGACGAGATCGCCGCCATGATCGCCGCCCGGATCGCAGCGGAGACGGGGGAGGGCGCGGGCACGTCGCCCGGCTGGCCGGAGGTGCCGGACAGCGCGCCGGAGGTGCCTGGCAGTGCGCCGGGGGCGCCGGAGGTGCCCGGCAGTGCGCCGGGGGCGCCGGAGGTGCCCGGCAGTGCGCCGGGGGCGCCGGAGGTGCCCGGCAGTGCGCCGGGGGTGCCGGGCGGCGCGCCGGAGCCGCATCAGTGACCGTTACCCGGATCGCGGTCCATGGCGAGCACGCCTACCAGGTGGTCGTCGGCACGGGGGTGCTCGGCGAACTGCCCGCGCTCGTCGGGTCCTCGGCCCGCACGGTGGTCGTGGTCCATCCCCAGGGGCTGGGTGAGGTCGCCCGCCCGGTGTGCGGCGTGCTCGCCGACGCCGGCTACCTGGTGCATGCCGAGGAGGTGCCGGCCGGGGAGGCCGCCAAGACGGTCGCCGTGGCGGCGGAGCTGTGGTCCCGGCTGGCCGGCCACCGGCTCACCCGCAGCGACGTCATCGTCGGCGTCGGCGGCGGGGCCACCACCGACCTGGCCGGGTTCGTGGCGGCCACCTGGCTTCGCGGCGTCCGGCTGATCCTGGTCCCGACGAGCCTGCTCGCGGTGGTGGATGCGGCGGTCGGCGGCAAGACCGGCGTGAACATCGCGGCAGGCAAGAACCTGGTCGGCGCCTTCCACCCGCCGGCCGGCGTTCTCACCGATCTGGCGGTACTGGAATCGCTGCCGGCCGCGGAATACGTCAGCGGCCTCGCCGAGGTGATCAAGGCCGGGTTCATCGCCGATCCGGCGATCCTTGACCTGATCGAGGCCGACCCGGAGGGCGCCGTCGTCCCGCACGGCCGGCATGCCCGCGAGCTGGTCGAGCGGGCGGTGCGGATGAAGGCCGAGGTCGTCGCGGCGGACCTGCGGGAAGCCGGGCGCCGGGAGATCCTCAACTACGGCCACACGCTGGGCCACGCCATCGAATGCGTCGAGCGCTATCAGATCCGCCATGGCGAGGCGGTCGCGATCGGGATGGTCTACGCCGCGGAACTCGCCCGGCTCGCTGGCCGGCTCGACATCGCGACCCTGCACCGCCACCGCCGCGTGCTCACAGCTGTCGGGCTGCCCACGACGTTTCTGCCCGGGGCCTGGCCCGCCCTGCGGGAGGTGATGGCGGTGGACAAGAAGTCGCGTGGCGCCCGGCTGCGTTTCGTCGTGCTGGAGGGGCCCGGCCGGCCTGCGATCCTTGACGACCCCCCGGAGGACCTGATGGCCCGCGCGTACGAGGAGGTGGCGTCACGATGAGGCAGGTGCTGGTGCTGAACGGCCCCAACCTGGGCCGCCTGGGCTCGCGGGAGCCGGACGTGTACGGCAGCGCGACCTTCGACGAGCTGGCGCAGGCGTGCCGCGAGGCCGGCCGGGAGCTGGACCTGCACGTGGAGATCAGGCAGACCGACGACGAGGCCGAGCTCATCGGCTGGGTGCATCAGGCGATCGACGCCAGGACGCCGATCGTGCTGAACCCGGCCGCTTTCACTCACTACTCCTACGCCCTGCGCGACGCGCTCGCGATGCGGACCGCGCCCCTGGTCGAGGTGCACCTGTCCAACCCTGCCGCGCGGGAGGCGTTCCGCCACACCTCGGTGATCGCGGCGGTGGCGGACGGCACGATCGCCGGGTTCGGCCTGATGTCCTACCGGCTCGCCCTGCGGGCCATCGCCGCGATGACGGCCGGCGCGGACGCCGGCCAGCAGGTCTGACCTGGCTCGCGGTTACCCTCGTGGCACGGCGTCACCACAACACGGCGTCACCACAACACGGCGTCACCACAACACGGCGTCGGGCTTCTAGCGGAGGGCCGGTCACCATGCGCATCGGGATGTCCCTGAACTACGCGGGCGGTTTCGCGGAGACCGTGGCCGAGCTCGCCGACTACGAGAAGGCCGGCCTCGACATCGTCTTCGTGCCGGAGGCCTACAGCTTCGACGCCGTCAGCCAGCTGGGCTTCATCGCGGCCAGGACACAGCGGCTGGAGATCGCGTCGGGAATTCTCCAGCTGTACACGCGCACGCCGACGCTGACCGCGATGACCGCGGCCGGGCTCGACTATGTCTCCGGTGGCCGGTTCACGCTCGGGATCGGTGCCTCCGGCCCGCAGGTGATCGAGGGCTGGCACGGGGTGCCCTATGACGCTCCGGTGGGGCGCACCAGGGAGATCATCGAGATCTGCCGGAAGGTGTGGCGGCGGGAGCGGCTTGAGCACGCGGGCAGGCACTACACCATCCCGCTGCCGGCCGATCGCGGGACCGGGCTGGGCAAGGCACTCAAGCTGATCAACCGGCCGGTGCGGGAACGGATCCCGATCGTGGTGGCGGCGCTCGGCCCCAAGAACGTCGAACTCGCCGCCGAGCTGGCCGAGGGCTGGGAGCCGATCTTCTACTTCCCCGAGAAGGCGGGGCAGGCGTGGGGTGCCCCGCTGGCGGCGGGCCGGGCCAAGCGGGACCCGTCGCTGCCGCCGCTTGACGTGGTGGCGCAGGCGCCGCTGGCGATCGGCGAGGACGTCGCCGGGTACCTGGAACTGGGTCGGCCGTTCGCCGCCCTGTACATCGGCGGCATGGGCCCGCACCGGGACAAGGGCCGCAACTTCTATTACGAGCTGGCGGTGCGGTTCGGCTTCGAGGAGGCAGCCAGCCGCTGCCAGGACGCCTACCTCGAAGGCCGCAAGGACGAGGCGGCGGCGCTGATCCCGGCGGAACTGCTGGCGGGCATGTCGCTCATCGGGCCGGAGGGCCACGTGGCGGAGCGGCTGGCGGCGATGAAGGAGTCGGGTGTCACCACGCTGAACGTGACGCCGCTGGCGGAGACCCACGCCGACCGGGTGCGGCTGATCGAGCGCGTCCGCGACCTCGCCGGGGACGGCTGCGCGGCCCCCGGGATCAGCCTCATGATCACGGAATCCTGCCAGTCGCCATGGCCGGCAGGATTCCGTGATCATGGAATACAGGGTGGTCGGCGTCCGGTCAGACGGACTTCTGGTAGGCGCGGAAGGTCAGCACCGACAGGGCGGTGACGGCGATGGCCAGCAACGCCAGGCCGCCGCCCTGAACGAGTACCCGTGCCCAGTCCGGGCTGGCGCTCATCGCTGACCGGCCCGCCACCAGCGCCCAGTTGACCGGGTTGCCGTCGGCGACGATCCGCATCCAGTACGGCATGAGCGCGGTGGCCATGAACGCGGTGGACAGGAACGTCAGCGGCAGCAGCAGGAACGTGTTGATCCCGATGATCGTTTCGCGCTGCCGGGCCAGCATTCCGACCGTGTTCGAGAAGGCGCTGAACACGATGGCGATCAGCACCGATCCCGCGATCAGGACCAGGACGCCAGCCACCCCGCCCGGGTAGTGCGCTCCCGCCGCCCAGCCGAGGGCCACGATGATGACCGACTGCACTGTGATCATGAGCGACTGGAGGACGACGGAGGCGTTGATGATGGCCGAGCGGTGCAACGGCAGGACCAGGAACCGGTCCATGACGCCCCGGTCGATCTCTTCCAGCACGGTCATGCCGCTCCACATGCTGCTCGAAAGCGCGCTCATGATCACTACGCCGGGAACCAGGTAGTCCAGGTAGGACGAGGTGCCGAAACCTGGCAGCTCGACCACCTTGCGGAACAGGGATCCGAACAGGAACAGCCAGATGACCGGCTGGATCAGGCTGATCACCAGGTAGGCGGGCTGGCGGGCGAATGCCCGGAGCTGGCGCCCGGTCATCAGCGTGGTGTGTGCGGCGATGGTGGTCATCGTGATCCTCCGGTGCTGGCAGTGCTGGCAGGGTGCTGGTCGGCGTCGGCGAAGCGGCGGCCCGCGTAACGCAGGTACACGTCATCGAGCGACGGGCGCGCGACGGTGGCGGCGCGCACGGGCAGGCCCGCGTCGTCGAGCGCGGCGAGTACCGCCGGCAGGGCCGCCGCGCCCTCGTCCGCGCGGGCGCTGACGTGGTTGCCGTCCGTCCGGATCTCGCGGACGGCCGGTACGCGCTCCAGGGCGGAAAGCAGCCGGCGGCGTTCGGCATGATCGGCGAGTTCGACGTGCACGGCGTCGCCGTGGAGCTGGCCCTTGAGCTCATCGGGCGTCCCCTCGGCGACGATGCGCCCCCGGTTGACGATGACCAGGTGGCTGGCGAGCCGGTCGGCCTCCTCCAGGTAGTGGGTGGTCAGCAGGATGGTCAGCCTGCCGGCCGCGGTGAGCCGCCCGATCTCGTCCCACATGGCCGAGCGCGACTCCGGGTCCAGGCCGGCGGTCGGCTCGTCCAGGAAGAGCACCTGCGGCCGGTTGATCAGGCCCATCGCCACGTCCAGGCGGCGCTGCATGCCGCCCGAGTAGGTGCGCACGAGGCGCCCGGCGGCTTCGGCCAGGCCGAACCGCTCAAGCAGGTCGTCCGCCCTGGCGGTGAGCCTGCGGCCGCGCAGGCCCTGGATGCGGCCGGTCAGCAGCAGGTTCTCCCGGCCGGTGGCCACCGGGTCCGCGCCGCTGCGCTGCCCGACCACGCCGATGACGTGCCGGACCCGTGCGGCCCTGGCCCGCACATCCAGCCCGGCCACCGTCGCGGTGCCGGTGTCGGCCTGCGCCAGGGTGGTGAGGATCTTGACGGTGGTGGACTTCCCGGCCCCGTTGGGGCCGAGCATGGCGAAGACCGTGCCCGCGGGAACCGCGAAGCCGAGCCCGTCCAGGGCCCGCACTCCCTTGGGGTAGGTCTTGACGAGGCCGTCGGCCTCGATCGCGAAGGTGGCACCGGTGCCCGCGCGGGCAGGCGCGGACGTGTCTGCCGGAATGGTCATGTTGGCTCTTCTCCCTGATGCGTGTCGTGTGCACCGGTCCACGAGGGAGGAGCCAAGTACGCTTGGAGTGCTCACTCGATCTGGTCTCGCTCCCGCGGGACCGGTTTGGTGGTCATGGCCCTCGGTGAGGTGTTGCCGCACCTTGCCGGGGGCCTCTGCTGGGTCAGTTCGTCGCGCCGTCCTCCTTCCCCGGGTGGTTCCCGCCCGGGCCGGGCTGGGGCCCATCGGCCTGACCGGCCTGGCCGGCCTCACTGGTGTGACCGGCCCAGCCCTGCGGGGGAGTGCCGAACCCCGGCGGCCATGCATGAGTGTCGTGCACGTACTGCCAGCCCTCCAGGTCGGGGAAGGTCCGGTTCTCGAACTCGGCCACCAGGCCGCGTACCCACCTCAGCTCGGCCTCCCGCATCGCGACGTGGTACTCGGCCTCCAGCACGAACAGCCGGGGCAGCCAGGTGAGCCCCGCAAGCTCGGTATGCGCGTCGGCGATCAGCTGCTCCAGCGCCGTGATCCGGTCGCGTAGCAGTTCCAGCGCCCGGCCGGGGCTGAGCGCGGGCAGCTCCGACAGGGCCGCCTCGAACTGCGGGTACTCCTTCACCGGGACGGCGATCAGCTCCGCCATCCAGTCCTCGAGTTCCTCGCGGCCCGCGTCGGTGAGCCGGTACACGGTACGTTCCGGCCGCCGGCCTTCCCGCGCAGCCTCGATCGCCTCGATGAACCTGTGCTTGGCGAGGTTGTTCACGACCGTGTACAGCGAGCCGTAGTTCAGCTTGATGCTGCGCTCCTTGCCGTAGGAGCGCATCGTGGCCGCCATCTCGTACGGGTGCATAGGCCGTTCGGACAGCGTGACGAGGACGGCAAGCGCCAGCGGATTGGAGACCGCGCGCCGTCCGGCCATCTCCTCACCCACTCACTCAGCTCGTTGATCCGGTGGCGTATATCCGCTTGCGAGTATACGGCTACGTGTATCCGCTTGCAAGCATATTGACAAGCCGGGGAGGATGGGGTGGTGACTCAGTTGGACAGCCGCGTGGCGGTCCGCTTCGCGTGTCCCGAGGACGAGGCCGGGCTGGCCCGGCTGGACGCGATCGCCTGGACGCCGGCATCGGGGTTCCCCTCCGTGGCGGAGCGCGCCGATGACCCGTTCTTCACCTTCTTCACCGACACCAGCCCGCCCGGTGAGTACCTCGTGGCCGAGCTCGATGGCCAGCTGGCTGGCTATGCCCGGGTCCGGCCGGTCACGCCGCTGCCGGAGAACGCGCACGTGCTCGGTGTCATGGGGCTGGCCGTCGCACCCGCCGCTCGTCGGCGGGGAGTGGCTGCCGCGCTGCTTGCCGCCGTCGAGCAGCAGGCCCGGGCCCGCGGCGCGCGCAAGCTGAGCCTGCGCGTGCTGGGCACCAACGATGTGGCCATGCGCCTGTACGACCGACTCGGCTTCCAGCGCGAAGGCATCCTGCGGGGCGAGTTTCACATCGGCGGGCGGTATGTGGACGACGTGCTCATGACCAAGCACCTGGCCTGATTCGCCCGCCTTCGTTCCCCGGAAGGCCGCCGGGAGCACCCGGCGCCGCGTCCCGCCCGGGTCGGCCTGCGCGGTGGCGATCCGTGCCCTGGCGGCCCGTGCCGTGGACCCGTGCCGCGCCGGCCATTCCGTGGCGGCCCGTGCCGTGGGCCCGTGCGGTGGCGGTGGGCCGTACAGTCGGGACATGCCCGACACCCACACCGCCCGCCGCGGCCGCCTGCAGGCCGTGCTGGTCGGCCGTGATGCCGACGCGGCCCTCATCACCAGCCTGGTCAACGTCCGGTACCTCACCGGGCTCGCCAGTTCCAACGCCGCCCTGCTGGTGCCCGCTGATGGTCACCCGGTGCTGGCCACCGATTCCCGCTATGCCCTGACGGCCGAACGTGACTGCCCCGACCTCGAGCTGGTCACCTCCATCAGGGTGGAATCCGAACTCGCGGGCCTGGCCAGTGAGCGCGGGCTCCGCAGGCTCGCGTTCGAGGCGCACGAGATGACCGTGGAACGGCGCGAGGCCCTGACCTCAGCCGCCAGCGAGCTGGAACCACAGCCGCTCGGCCGGGTGGTCGAGGACCTGCGGATGGCCAAGGATGAGGACGAACTCGCTCTGCTCGCCCGCGCGTGCGCGCTCACCAGCCAGGCGTTCGATATGGTGGCGCCCCAGATCAGGGCGGGGATGACAGAACGAGAGTGCGCGGTGCTCATCGAGCGCACAATGATCGACATCGGCGCGGAGAAACCAGCGTTCGGCACCATCGTCGCCAGCGGGCCGAACGGCGCCATCCCGCACCACACCCCGTCCGGCCGCGCCTTCGCCCCCGGCGACATGATCACCATCGACTGCGGCGCCTGCTACGACGGGTACCACGCGGACATGACACGGACAGTGGTGCTCGCCGGGCCGGCCGCCTGGCAGCGGGACCTCTATGCGCTGGTCTCGGCCGCTCAGCAGGCCGGGATCGAGGCGGCCGTGCCCGGCGCGGCGGTGGCGCAGGTGGACGCGGCCGCCCGCGAGGTCATCGCGGGGGCGGGTCACGGCGAGCACTTCTCGCACGGGCTCGGGCATGGAGTAGGCCTGGAGGTTCACGAGGCGCCGACGCTGGGACGCGACCGGCCCGGTAGACTTGCTGACCGGGTTCCCATCACCGTCGAACCAGGTATCTACCTGCCCGGCAGGGGCGGCGTCAGGATCGAGGACACCCTGGTGGTGCGGTCCGCGGCGCAGGCGGCAGCCCGTGACCTGTACACCACGACCACAACCGCGACCCCGAGGGAGCTGCTCGCCCTCTAGGACGGACACGCTCCGGCCGGCCCGGCGGGCCCGCCCCCGTAGCCCAGGAGAGACAACAGACGTGGCGACCACGAACGATCTCAAGAACGGCATAACGCTGAACATCGACGGGCAGCTGTGGACCGTCGTGGAATTCCAGCATGTCAAGCCCGGCAAGGGCGGCGCTTTTGTGCGGACGAAGCTGAAGAACGTCCTGTCGGGCAAGGTGGTTGACCGCACCTTCAATGCCGGGGTCAAGGTCGAGACGGCCAGCGTGGACAAACGTGAAATGCAGTATCTCTACCGTGAGGGCGAGGACTTCGTCTTCATGGACATACAGGATTACGACCAGCCGCACATTCCGGCCGCCACGGTCGGTGACGCCGCCAACTATCTGCTGGAGGAGCAGACGGCCGTGGTGGCGTTCAACGACGGGGTCCCGCTCTACGTGGAACTGCCCGCCGCGGTCGAGCTGACCATCACGCAGACCGACCCCGGCGTGCAGGGGGACCGCTCCACCGGCGGCACCAAGCCAGCCACGCTGGAGACCGGGGCGCAGGTCCATGTGCCGCTGTTCATCACGACCGGCGAGAAGGTCAAGGTGGACACCCGCACCGGCGAATACCTCGGCCGGGCGTGACACCCCGCCGTGCCCGCTCGTAGCAAGGCCCGCAAGCGGGCACTCGATGTGCTGTTCGAGGCGGAGCTGCGGGGCCAGCCGGTCCTGCAGGTGCTCGCCGAACGCGCGGCGGACGAGATCCCGCCGCTCCCCAGCTATGCTGCTGACCTGGTCCGGGGTGTGCATTCACACCAGGAGCGGATCGACGAGCTGCTCGCCGAGTACGCGCAGGGCTGGGCGCTGGAACGGATGCCCGCGGTGGACCGGAACCTCCTGCGGATCGGGACCTTCGAACTGCTGTGGGCCGACGACATCCCGGACGCGGTAGCCATCAGCGAGGCGGTCCAGCTGGCCAGGGACCTGTCCACCGAGGGCTCGCCGGCGTTCGTGAACGGCCTGCTGGCCCGCCTGCTGGAACTCAAGCCCACGCTGGCCCTCTGACCGTCCCGGCGGGCTCGCCGTGGCCGGTGCGCGGCTGGCCGCTAGGCGGAGGCGAAGCGCAGTCCGAGGCCGAACCGGCGGAGCACGGACCGGAACCACAGCGCCGACACGCCGGCCCCGGCCACCACGAGCGCCAGCGTGAGCGCGGACGAGAGCATGATGAACAGCTTGGCGGGCTCGGTCACCATCAGCACGCCGAGGCCGGCCGTGAGCAGGAAGAAGATCCCGGCCCAGAGCCAGGTCGCACCCTGGAAGAAGCGGTGCAGGCCCGGGTGATGGTTGGCGGGCTGGCGCAGCGCGACCACCTCGGCGGCGAGCCGGGCAACCAGTGGGCTGGGCCCGCGCGCGGTCCGCGCGAAGAGCACGCACATGACCAGGTTCGCGACCGGGAACTGGAGGAGGTAGAGCCAGAGCTGGCCGGTGGCGAGCACCATGGCCGTCTGCAGCGTCAGCACGACCGCCGAGATCGTGAGCAGGCTCGGGACGCTGCCGGTAGCGATCTTGCGGATGATCGCGGTGACCCAGGTGGCGACCAGGCCGGCCAGCAGGCCGACGTCACGGCCGTACAGCCAGGCCGCGAGGGCGGCGGCACCGATGGGAAGGCCGGCGGATTCGGTAAGGCTCCAGAGCGCGGTTCGCAGCAGCCGCAATGGCCGCGGAAACTCCAGGTGCTCTCGCATGCCGAGAGCCTAAGTGTTCTCGGCGGCCGTGGGCGCCGGAAACCGCAAGAGTCAACGTAAATCCCATCCCTTGGGCGCGGCGCCCTGATGCTCGCGCAGATCAAGAGCATACAAAGCCGTGTCGCAGCGGCGGCTCCCAGCGGCCACGAGGTTTTTTCAAGGCGGCCATATTCAGTGAAACCCAGGCTCCGGTCCAGGTGCAAGGCCCCGGTGTTGTCGCCGCTGGCGGGCAGGGCCAGCACCTCGAGGCCGGCGGTCCGGGCAGACCCCAAGAGGACCTGGGTCGGCGCGCGGCCCACGCCGCCCGAAGGTTGTCCCCGGCCGGCACTAGATTGGTGAGCGAGCGCGGGACAAGGAGGTCGGCAGTGGCAGGCGACCGTCGCGCCGGAGGCGCGCTGGAGGGAACGGGTGCCGTGAGCGCGCCCGGCCGGCCCTGGAGCCGGTACGACGACGCGCGCACCGCGATCGTCCGCGACATCCTCCGGACGGTGATCTCCGCGCTCATGGCGGAGACCGGCCGGGCCCGGCTTGACATCCTCGACGCCGGTGGCGGGACGGGCGGGTTCGCCGTGCCGCTGGCGGGCCTGGGCCACAACGTGACAGTGATCGATCCCAGCCCTGACTCGCTCGCGGCAGCCGAGCGCCGTGCCGCCGAGATGGACGTTCCCCTCAACGTGGTCCAGGGGGACGTCACCGACCTGGCCGTGGTGGCGGGTGAGGCGAGCGCGGACCTGGTGCTCTGTCACAGTGTGCTGGAGTACGTCAACTCACCGGCGGACGCCATGGCGGCGATCGCCCAGGTACTGCGGCCGGCCGGCGCGGTCAGCGTGCTCACCGCCAGTTCCGTCGCAGCGGTGCTTCACCGGGCGCTGGCCGGGCGGTTCGACGATGCCCGCCGGCTGCTCGCGGGGATCGGCCCCGGATCCGGCCCGCCGGCCGGGACGGCGGCCGGGCCCGGGGCCGCCCGGCCGCGGCGGTTCACGCTGGCCGCGGTGGTGGGCCTGATCGAGGGAGCGGGCCTGCGGGCCGGCGGCGCGCACGGGGTCCGGGTCTTCGCCGACCTGGTGCCCGGCATGTTCGCGGACGCCGACCCGGGGGCCGCCGACGCGCTCCTGGCGCTGGAGAAGGCGGCCTCGGTCCATCCCGCCTTCCACGACATCGCCACCCAGTTCCACATCGTCGGGTACCGGTAGCCGGATGGCAGCCGACGACACTGGCTGTCACATCCTCCATGCCGACATGGACGCCTTCTACGCCAGTGTCGAGATCCGTGACCGTCCCGAACTCGCCGGGCTGCCGGTGATCGTGGGCGCCACCGGCAGCCGCGGGGTGGTGCTTTCGGCCTCCTACGAGGCTCGCGTCCTGGGGGTCCGCTCGGCGATGCCGGTGAGCCGTGCGCGCCGGCTGTGTCCCCAGGCGGTCTTCGTGGCGCCCCGCCACAGGGTTTACGCCGCCGTGTCCGCTGAGGTCATGGCGGTCTTCCGGTCAATCACCCCCGAGGTGGAGCCGCTGTCGCTGGACGAGGCGTTCCTTGACGTCTCCGGGGCCATCCGGCGGCTGGGCCGCCCTGCCCGGATCGCCGAGCTGATCCGCACGAGCATCCGCGACCAGCAGGGCATGACCTGCTCGGTCGGGGTGGCCAACTGCAAGTTCGTGGCCAAACTCGCATCAGCCCGGTGCAAGCCGGACGGGCTCCTTGTCGTGCCGGACGATCAGGTGCTCGGCTTCCTCCACCCACTGCCGGTGACTGCCTTGTGGGGCGTGGGGGAGCAGACCGGGCAGGCCCTGGCCAGGCTCGGCCTGCGGACCGTGGCCGACATCGCGGATACCCCGCTGGCCGTGCTCCAGCGCGATCTCGGCCAGGCGGCCGGGGCGCATCTGTCCGCGCTCGCCTGGGGACGTGATGATCGCCCGGTGGTCCCCGGTTCGCCCGACAAGAGCATCGGCGCGGAGGAGACCTTCCCCACCGATGTGGACGACCCCGAGGTGATCCGCCGGGAACTGCTCCGCCTGTCCGGGCGGACGGCACGCGGCGTGCGCGCGGCCGGCTGCGTCGCCAGGACGGTGGTGGTGAAACTCCGGCTTGCCAACTTCACCACCATCACCCGCTCGCGCACGCTTCCGGAGCCCACCGACGTGGCCAGGAAGATCTACGTCACCGCCTGTGACCTTTATGCGGCGGCGGGCCTCGACTCGCGGGCGAGGCTGCGGCTGGTCGGTGTCCGTGCCACCGGCCTCATCCCGGCCGCCAGATCGGCCACCCAGCTCACCTTCGGTGAGCGGCCGGTTTCCTGGCGTGATGCCGAGCGGGCAGTGGACCAGATCACCGGGAAGTTCGGCCCGGATTCGGTCCGGCCCGCGATCCTCGTCCGGCGGGGGGAGGAGACGGAAGAGCACCCGCCGGCCGGCCCGGGGAGCTCACCTGCGCCGCGGGCGGACCAGCACTTTGGGTAGACTTAAACCGAACAGCTGTTTGAGACTTTAGCTACGGTGCGTGAACATGGGCAATGCGGGTGAACCAGGGGTCGGCGTGGGGCCGCGGGGGCCACGGGCAGCAACATCATCAGGTAAGCCTGCCTTTGCACTCTCACTACTCTTTCCCAGTGCGTGGCAGCACTCGTATTCTGGAGAGCACCAGGACCGTGAGATGGCCGTCATCGCACCTGTCCCCGCGCGTGAGGTTCATGGGAGGCGCTGTGCCGCTTTCTGAGCACGAGCAGCGTCAGCTCGAGCAGATCGAGCAGGCGCTCTATGCCGACTATCCGAAACTTGCGCAGTCCGTGCGCGCAAGAGACCCCCGGATCCACTACAAGCGGCGGGCGGTCCAGGCAGCGATCGGGTTCCTGCTCGGAGTGGGTCTGCTGCTGGCCGGCGTGGTCTCCAAGATCATCTTTGTGGGTGTGGGCGGCTTCGTGGTCATGCTCGCCTGCGCGATGTTGGCGCTGACGAGCTGGCGCCACATGGGCGGTGGCGGCAGCGGGCGCAGCGCCGCCGCGGACGGTGGCCCCGATGGCGCGCAGAGCCAGCGGCGGGGGCGCATGGCGCGCAGAGACCGGCGTGGCCGTGCTGGTAGTGGACGTGCTGGTAAAACGGGGTTCATGGAGCGGCTGGAGGAGCGCTGGCGCCGCCGCCAGGAGGGTGGCCGGTAGCCACTGAGGTCAGGAGTGCGCCGCGGGTGCGCGGCGCCCGCTGGCCCGGTGCTGCAGGCTGGTACTGATCACATCCATCCAGCCGAACACGTCGAGCACATGCGTCAGCGCCGCCCGCGCCGGTGCCAGGACTGATGCGGGGAAGGCCATGGCCGCGCACCTGGCGGCCAGGCCGGACGCCTGGGCCACCGCCCGCCTGGCCGTGGCCACGTCGCTCCGGAGCTGCGCGGACCCCACCGGGGTTCTCGCGTAACGCGCCCTTTCCTCGGCGAGAGCGATCCGCGCAAGGGCCTGCCGGTCCGCAGCCGCCAGGCCCAGCGACTCGCCGATCCGGTGCGCCAGCGCACGCGGCGATTCACTGGCCCGGCAGGCGATCCGGTGGTCGGTCAGGTCGTCGCGGAACTCCAGCCACGCGGCATGGGCACGGCCGGTGTCATCGCCCGCCATGAGCCACCGGCGGCGCCGGGTGATGGTGCGGGCGGCCCGCGGGGTGACCGTGGCCACCGCGAGCACCACGAGGATGAGCAGCAGCACCGGCAGGGTGGCGGCCGCCGCCCTGCCGGTGCCGCCGGTGCCGCTGAGCTGCCTATCCTTCGACCCGATCCCGCCCGCGGAGGCGCTGGAACTGGGCCGGGCGGACGGCCTGACCGATGAGCTTGGCTTCGGGGTGGGCACGATGCTGCCAAGCGGGGGGATGGAGTACGCGGGGGCGACCGCCGTGGCCTGGCCGCCGGCCTGCCCGGGCGCGCCGGACGGGGTCGGCTCGAACCGCAGCCAGCCTGCCCCCTGGAAGTAGAGCTCCGGCCAGGCGTGCGCGTCGCTCGTCCGCACCAGCCAGGTGTCGTTTGCCTGGTGGACGCCCTGCGTGTACCCGACAACCACCCGGGAAGGGATCCCCACCAGCCGGGCCATCACCGCCATCGCGAAGGCGAACTGCTGGCAGTAGCCGCGTTTGGTCTTGGTGAGGAATGTCATCAGCCCGCTGGCACCATTGGGCTGCGCCGCGGTCAGGGAGTAGGTGAAGTTCCCGGGCTCGGTGAACCACTCCTGCAGCGCGACCGCCTTGCTGTAGTCACTCTCATGTCCCGCGGTGATCCTCTTGGTGATCGGCAGCAGCCGCCGGTAGGGCTGCGGCACAGCGAGATAGCCGTCCTCGGCGGGCGGGGGCACCCCGGCCCGGCGGAGCTGCTGAGGCGACGGGTCGATGTTCCTGCTGGTCACCGAGTACTGCAGGCCGGCGAGCGAGGTGGTGGTACTGAGAATGCTGAGCGAGTTCTCGTCCACGCGCCAATTGCCGGGCACCGTCGCCGACCTCGGCGCGTAGGGCAGGGGAAGGTAGCTCACGGCGTGCTTGGCAAGGCGCAGCGTGGAACTCAGCGTGATCGTTTCGCGCACGGTGAAAGACGAAGTTGAGGGGCTGAGCCCGGGCACGGCGGGGAGCGCGACGCCGCCGACCGCGGCGGTGGCCGTGGGCGACGTCAGGCTCCAGGCGCTGGTACCGAGCCTGCCCAGGACGTAGACCTGGAAGTAGGGCGGTCTTGAGGTCGCATTGGTGCGGTAGGTGAGGACCGTTTCCGGATGAGCGATGCGCAGATCCTGGTTCATCTCGACCAGCGGGTCGGGAAGCGCCAGCGAGCTGACGTGACCGGGGCCCTTGCCGGTGCCGGAACTCGGGAACAGCCGGTGGTGCCGGAGCGCCGGGAGGATGAGCGGCACGCAGAGCGCCAGCACCACAGCCGCGAAGCCGACGCGGCGCCCGGCCGCGGTGAGCTGCCGGGTGTCGGGTCCCCGGGTCTCCGGTTTGCCCGGCCAGGTATGGACGATGCGCCCCCACAGCCGCACCCGCTCCCGTCCATCCGCCGACAGCAGGGCGAGATACCCCGCTATGCCCAGGCTGAACACCACTGCGGCGCTGAGACCACTGGGATGGGCGTCGGTCGTCAGCGGCACACAGAAGAGCACCAGCAGTGGCAGGCCCGCGAGCGCGGGCCTGCGCAGCCGCACCGCGACCAGATCGGTCGCGGCGGCAACGATCCCGATCCCGGCCGTGGCCAGCAAGTAGATCCCGGTCCTCGCGGGCACCGGCGGGGCGTATTTGGCCATCTCCGATCTTGCCCGCCCCACCAGCCAGATCAGCTGGTGAACCGAAGCCGGGGTCGGTATCAGCCGGTACAGCGACTCCGGCCAGGCGAACAGGATGTTGACGTACAGGAACAGCCCGGCCAGCGCGGCCAGCAGGCAGACAACGACCGGGAGCGGGCGCAGCCGGGTCAGCGTGCCGATGACGGCGACCAGGATCGCCGCGCCGGCCCGTCAAAGAACCAGCCCGTCCGTGATATCAGCGGGTACATGGCGATCGAGGCCAGCACGGTCGCCGCGGCCGCGGTCACGGTGAGCCGGTGGTTCATCGGGCGGCTCCCGCCGGGGCGTGGCCGCCGAACCGGCGTGGCTGGCCAGCCGGATGGTTGAGCATCTCCCAGGCCGCGGCGAGCGGCATGTCGGCCGTGACGGTCGCCACCCGCCACCCGCCCGCGGCCAGGATGCCTGCCGCGGTGTCGGTCTCGCCTTCCAGCTGGTCGCCGGGCCGCTGTGCGCTCCAGGTGGAGACGGCGAGCAGCAGCGCCAGCGCCGCCCCGGCGGGGTGGCGGGCGGCCGCGAGCCGCCGCGCCTCCTCGGGCGAGACATGCCCGAGCACCGCGATCAGCATGCCGCTGTTGCCACGCGGCCGCTCGGCCAGGGCCGGGATGAGGGTGGAGAGCCGGGACGGGCGGATGACCGCGAGCGAGTCGAGCAGCACATCCTCGAACGGGCCGCTGGCGCTCACCGGCCCGGCGTCGGTGACGAACTCGCCGTTGATGCCCTCCCGGGCCAGGTGAACCCCTATCGAGGCGGCGGCGCTGACGGCGTACTCGAAGGACGAGGCTGGTCCCTGACCGCTGTGGGCACGGCCCCGCGTATCCAGGAACAGGACCGCGCGGTTCCGCCACCGCTGCTCCTCCCGGCGCACCATGATCTCCCCGTAGCGGGCGGTGGAACGCCAGTGCACCCGCCGCAGGTCGTCCCCCTCCCGGTAGGCGCGCGGGACAACGTCGTCCTCCCCGGCTGCGGCCGCTGTGCTCGCCCTGGTCCCGCCCTCCCTGAGCCAGGTGCCGGAGAACGCCGTCCACGGCAGCACCGTGATGGCGGGGGTGACCACGAGTGTGCCCGGCAGGGCCACCGAACTGCCGAGCCTCACCAGGCCGAAAGCGTCGGCCACGCGGACGTTCAGCGGCCCGATGGCGTACTTGCCGCGGCGGTCGGACTGGATGTGGTAGATGATCCGCCGGCTGCCGCCTGCTTCGATCCGGTCCAGGACGAAGCGGGGCCGGGTGCCCAGCGAGTAGGGGATGGTGTCCTCGGCGAGCAAGAGCCCCGTGGGGAGCCTGCTCACGTTGTCGAGGCGGATGGCGACGGTGGCGGCCTGGCCGGCCGGCACGCGGGTCGGCGCGATCTCGCGCAGGCACCGCACGCGGTAACGGGCCCGGCCGGCGGCGAGCGCGGCAAGCAGCGGCAGGATGATCAGCAGGCAGCCAAGGCTCTCCAGCTCGTGCTGGCCCAGGCTGAACCCGAACGCGCCGACGGCAAGGCCGGCCGCGAGGAAAGCCCTGCCGCGAGTGGTGATCCCCCCGAACAGCGACCGCATCACGGGCCCTTCCTTCCACCTGCTCTCAACCTACGGCCGGCGCCCAGGTTCATGCCAGCGCGCGCGGGCCGCACCGGGCTGGTGCCAGCTACCGGAACTGCGGCAGCGGGACCTGCTCGACGATGCCGGCCAGCACCTGCTCGGGCAGCTGGCGCGCGACCAGGGCGTCCGCGCTCGGCAGCAGCCTGTGGGCAAGCACGGGCAGCGCCAGCGCCTGCACGTCGTCGGGGATCACGAAGTCACGGCCATCGAGGGCGGCCCTTGCCCTGCTGGCGCGCAGCAGGTGCAAGGTGGCCCGCGGTGAGGCCCCCAGCCGGAGCTCCGGGGTCGACCGGGTCGCGGTGACCAGGCTGATGACGTACTGCTTCAGGACGTCGGCCACGTGCACCTTGCGGACGGCGGCGATGAGCTCACGCATGTCCTCGGCCTGGGCGACGGGCTGGAGCGCCTCGAGCGGGGAGGACGAACCGTGCGCGTCGAGCATCGCCAGTTCCGACTCCCGGCTCGGGTAGCCCATGGAGATGCGGGCGGTGAACCGGTCCCGCTGCGCCTCGGGCAGGGGATAGGTCCCCTCCATCTCGATGGGGTTCTGGGTGGCGATGACCATGAAGGGCGGGGCCAGCGGATAGGTGGTGCCGTCCACGGTCACCTGCCGCTCCTCCATGCATTCGAGCAGCGCGGACTGGGTTTTCGGGGAAGCCCGGTTGATCTCGTCCCCGACCACGATGTTGGCGAAGACCGGCCCGGGCTTGAACTCGAACTCACGCCGTTCCTGGTTGTAGGCGCTGACCCCGGTGATGTCGCTGGGGAGCAGGTCCGGGGTGAACTGGATGCGGCGCACCGAGCAGTCGGTGGACCGCGCCAGCGCCTTGGCCAGCATCGTCTTGCCGACGCCGGGGACGTCCTCGATCAGGACATGCCCCTCGGCCAGCAGGACAGTGAGCGCGAGGCGGATGGCCTCGGTCTTTCCCTCGATGACGGACTCGACGGCGGTGCCGACGCTGTGGGCGACTCGCACCAGGTCGTCGAGAGTGCGGCCGGTGTCCTGCCCGGTATCGGTGACCACTCGTCCTCCTCGCTCCCGCTGCCTTCCTCGCCCCGCCCCGCCGGGAGTCCGCTCCGCCGCGGTGATACCGGGCGTACCGGCAGACCGGTGCGTACTGACAGTACGTCCTGGACGGTTTCACGTGCGATTTCCCCTCCCGGTTCACGTGCCTGGTGCCGCCCGCCGGCTGGCCTCCCACTCTGCTCCACCGGCCTGAGCTGGCTATTTCACCTGCCGGTGGGGGACCGGGGGAATGATGAGCGTTGACGGTGGAGGAATGTGGGGTACAGTGGTGCGCAGTGGGGTGCCGGGGCTGCCTAGGGGCAGCGGGCACGGCTATCCGGGGGGCTGGAGGTGAGTGCCGGTGTTCCTTGGCACTCATACGCCACGCCTGGACGAGAAGGGGCGGCTGTTCCTGCCGGCCAAGTACCGCGAGGAACTTGCGGGAGGACTGGTGATCACCAAGGGCCAGGAGCGCTGCCTGTACGTCTTCCCGACGGCGGAGTTCGGGCGGATCACCGAGGCCCTGCGCACCGCGCCCGTCACCGCGAAGGCCGTGCGTGACTACAGCCGGGTCTTCTTCGCCAGCGCCTCCGATGAGGTGCCGGACAAGCAGGGCCGGGTGACGATCCCGCAAGGGCTGCGTGACTACGCCGCCCTGCAGCGGGATTGCGTCGTCATCGGCGCCAACACGCGGCTGGAGATCTGGGATGCCGCCGCGTGGCAGGCCTATGAGGCGGATCAGAACGAAGCGTTCTCAGCGGCGTCGGAGGAGGTGCTGCCCGGAGTGTTGTGAGTGGTGCCGGCTGACCGGCGCCACCGTGTCCGGCGAGGTCTCCACCCGCGCCTGGGTGATCAGATCGGCTGACGTCACTTCCCCGGCGCCAGGCGATATCCGGGCCGCCCGCGCACCGCGCGGATGGAGACCTGGCCGTGCACCTCTCAGGTACGAGCGCCGATGACGGCGTGCACGGCAGCAGCTAACACGGCAGCAGCTGACACGGCGAAAGGGGGGTTCGATGGGCTCGGCGCCAGCCGCTCACCTGCCGGTCATGGCTGACCGGGTGCTCGCGCTCTTCGCACCTGTCCTCGACCCGCCGGGGGCGGTCCTGGTGGACGCGACCCTCGGCCGCGCCGGGCATGCCCGCGCGCTGCTGGCCGCCCATCCCGGTCTTGCGCTGGTCGGGCTGGACACCGACGCGGAGGCGATCGAGGAATGCGGCCGGCTCCTGGCCCCCTACCGCGACCGGGTCACGCTGGTCCACGCCGTCTACGACCAGATCGCCGACGTGCTCGCCCGCGAGGGCGTGGCGCGGGTCCAGGGGATCCTTTTCGACCTCGGGGTGTCATCGCCCCAGCTCGACGAGCCCAGCCGCGGTTTCGCCTACTCCTACGACGCCCCGCTCGACATGCGGATGAACCGGGGCCAGGCGCTCACCGCCGCTGAGGTGCTCAACACCTATCCCGCGCCCGAGCTCGCCCGCCTGCTGCGTGAGTACGGCGAGGAGAAGTACGCGCACCGGATAGCGGAAGCCGTGGTGCGCGCGAGGGCCGCCGGCCCCTGACGTCCACCAGCCAGCTGACCGAGATCGTCCGTGACTCGATCCCGGCCCCGGCCCGCCGCAGCGGGGGACACCCCGCCAAGCGGACCTTCCAGGCGCTGCGGATCGAGGTGAACGCGGAACTGCAGGCGCTGGCACGGGCGCTGCCCGCGGCGCTGGACGCACTCGGCGTTGGCGGCAGGATCGTCGTGCTCGCCTACCACTCACTGGAAGACCGGGCCGTCAAACGCGCGCTCACCGCGCGCGCGGTGGACTCCACCCCACCGGGGCTGCCGGTGCCGCTCGCCGAGGCGCGCCCGCAGTTCAGGCTGCTGACCCGGGGTGCGGAGCGGCCATCGAGCGAGGAAGTTGCCGCCAATCCGCGATCCGCCTCGGCCCGGCTCCGGGCCGCCGAACGTATCAGGGACGCTGCGTGATCGCGCACGAGCCGGGCCGCTGGCCGGGCAGGGGGGAGACAGGGTGAGCGGACGCACCGAGGTGACAGCAGAGGCCAGGCGCACGCAAGGCGCACCGCCCGGGCGGGCGCCGCGCGCGTCCGCACCCGGCAGGCGGGCGGCCGCTGCCGGGTTGCCGAACGGCAGGGCACGGCCCAGGACCCGGCCCGGCGCCCTCCCGGCCCCCCGGCCCGGCGCCCCCGGGACCGGATCGGCACCCCCCCGGACCAGCGCACCGCGGCAGCCCCCGGCCGCGGCGGCCGCCGCGGCGGTGCAGTCCTCCCGGACGCCCTTCGTCTTCCTGGTGGTCGGGCTGCTCGGCGGCGGCCTGCTCTGCCTGCTGCTGATCAACACGATCCTGGACACGGGGTCCTACCAGATCACCCAGCTGCAGCAGCAGAACGTCACGCTGGCACAGCAGACCCAGGAACTCCAGGCGCAGGTCGCCCGCGAAGAGTCACCCTCGGTGCTCGCGGGGCGGGCGCGCAAGCTGGGCATGGGGGAGCCACCGCTGCTGCATTTCCTTAACCTCAGGAAGGGCCGGATCCAGAGCGAGCCCTCTCACGTGCCCGGCGTGGTGGTCGTGCCGCCTGGATATACCCCGTGACAACGGCTGGTAAGGGCGGGCGGGAAGGCCGGGAGCGCCCGGCCGGCGCGGCGCGCCCACCAGCCACCGCCGGGCTCCGCCGGCCGGCCGGCGGCCGGGCCCGTGATCCCGGCCCCCGCGCCCGCGGGGCCGGCCCGGGCACGCCGGGCAGCCCGGGCACGCGGGCGAGGCGGACCGGCCCGGTCCCCGCCACCGGTGCGGCGGCGCGCGGTGAGCGCCGGGATCCCCGGCGGGCCGGCCGGCCGGGCGGTGGCCCCGGGCGTGGCGGCGCCATGCGCGGGGGAGGTACCCGCCGCGGCGGCATCCAGCGTGCCAGCCCGGCCCGGCGCCTGCGCGTCACCCTGCTGTGCACCGGGTTCGTCCTGTCCTTGATCGCCGGCCGGCTCGTTCAGCTGCAGGGTCTTGACGGGGCGAGATACCGGGCCCTGGCCGAGCGCCAGCGGCTGCACACCGTCTCCGTGCCAGCGGAACGGGGCAGCATCACCACCGCGGACGGCACGATCCTGGCCATGACCGTGCAGACCGACACGGTGACCGCGGACCCGACGCAGATCACCGGGAAGACGCCGGACCAGACGGCGGCGCTGCGGGGCCGGATCGCCGCCGCGCTGGCCGGCCCGCTCCGGATGCCGGCCGCGACCATCGCGAACCTCCTCGCCCACCCCAGCTCCCGCCAGTACGTGCTGCTCGCGAAGAGTGTCTCCATCGCCGCGGCCAACCAGATCAGCGCGAGCCTGAAAAAGCTCAGCGCGGTCGGTATCTACCTCACGCCGGCTTACACCCGCGCCTACCCGGGCGGCGGTCTCGCCTCCAACCTGGTCGGATTCACCACCTCGAGCGCGGGTGACCTGCGCGGGCAGGCGGGCATCGAGGACTCCTTCAACCGGCTGCTGGCCGGCCGGGACGGCCGGGAGGAGGTGGAGACGGGCGCGAACGGCCAGCCGATCCCGGTCGCCACCGACTGGGTCCGGCCCATGGTCCCGGGCGGTGACGTCCGGCTGACGATCCTGTCCGGCCTGCAATGGGAGGCGCAGCGGGCCTGCGAGCAGCAGGTCCGCCAGACCCGGGCGGACAACTGCACGGTGGTGGTGATGGAGCCCCGCACCGGCAAGATCCTCGCCCTGGCCCAGTACCCCGGCTACCAGCCCACGAACGTGACGAACCTGGCGGCCACCCAGGACCTGCCGGTGGCCGCCGTCTTCCCGCCCGGCAGCACCGCCAAGGTCATCACGGCCGCGGCCGCGCTGGAAAGCGGCCGGCAGACGCCGATGAGCCCCTACACCGTCCCGGAGCAGATCGTGGTGGGCGGGTTCCCGTTCCACGACGCGGACCCGCACCCGACCGAGCGGCTCACCCTGGCCGGTGTCCTCGCGCACTCGAGCAACGTGGGCATGGTCCAGGTCGCCCAGCACGTGCGCCAGCAGCAGCAGTACCAGTACTACCGGGCGTTCGGCCTCGGGAGTCCCACCGGGCTGCCGCTGCCGGACACCAGCACCGGCATCCTGCCGCCGCCCTCGAAATGGTGGGGGGACGAGCGGTACACCCTTGCCTTCGGCCAGGGCGTGGCGGCGACGGCGGTGCAGATGGCTGGCGTGTACGCCACCATCGCCAACGGCGGCGTCCGGGTCCCGCCGACCATCGTCGCCGGCACCACCACCGCGGACGGGCAATTCGTCCCGACGCCGCGACCGCGCGGCCAGCGCGTGCTCAAGCCCGTGACCGCACGGGAACTGGTCGGCATCCTCCAGCAGGTGCCCATGCTGGACGCCACGCTGGCGGACCAGCCCTGGGGGGAGATCCCCGGCTACTCCGTCGCCGCCAAGACCGGGACCGCGCAGGTCTGGGATCCCCGGGCGCACTGCCTGTGCCAGTACGGGTCGAGCTACATCGGCATGGCCCCCGCCAGCAACCCGCAAATCGTCGTGGCGGTCAACATCCAGAACCCCAAGAGCGGCGACTACTTCGGCAACTACGTGGCCGGGCCGGTGTTCTATCACGTCATGAAGTTCGCGCTGCAGGCGCTGAAGATTCCGCCGGATGGTGCCAAGCGTCCCAACGTCCGGCTCACGGCACCGTGATCAGCGGTAGCCTCTGCCCGTGCTTGCGGATCTGCGTCCAGGTGGTGCCCGCGGCCGCCCGCTGGCCGGGCTCGCCGAACTGCTCGGCGTGATCATGACCTGGCCGGGTGGGCCGGGTGGGCCTGGCGGGCCGGGTGGGCCGGGCAGGTCCGGTGGGTCTCGTGCGCCGGCCGGGGCTGATCCGTCCAGCGGGCCCGGCGGCCCGCCGCTGGTGACCGGCGTCACCCACGATTCGCGCCGGGTCCGGCCCGGTGACCTCTACGCGGCGCTGCCCGGCGGCCACCACCACGGGGCGGAGTTCTGCCCGGACGCGGCGCGGGCGGGCGCCGTGGCGGTCCTCACCGATCCGGCCGGGCGGACTGATGCCCGGCGGTGCGGGCTGCCGGTGTTCGTGGTCGCCGATCCCCGTGCCCGGCTGGGGGAGGTGGCGGACTGGGTGTACCGGCATCCGTCGGGGGCCCTGCTGCTCATCGGCGTGACCGGCACCAGCGGCAAGACCACCACCACCTACCTGCTTGAGGCGGGGCTGCGCCGGGCCGGTCATCTGACCGGGCTGGCAGGCGGGGTGGAGACCCGGGTGGGGGACCTGACCACCGCCAGCAGCCTCACCACCCCGGAGGCGACCGACCTGCAGGCATTGTTCTCCGTCATGGTTTCCCGGGGCGTCACCGCGGCGGCGATGGAGGTGTCCAGCCACGCACTGGCGCTCGGGCGGGTCAGCGGGACCGCCTACGATGTCGCGGTCTTCACCAACCTGTCCCAGGACCACCTGGACTTTCACGGCAGCCTCGACGAGTACTTCGCCGCGAAGGCCGCCCTGTTCACGCCCGCCTACACCCGGCTGGGCGTGGTGAACACCGACGACGCATACGGCCGCCAGCTGGCGGAGGCGGCGCGCATCCCGGTCACGACCTTTTCTGCCGAGGGCGACCCGGCCGCCGACTGGCGGGCCGCCGACGTCCGGACGGGCGCGGACGGCAGTTCGTTCCGTATTATCGGCCCGGGCGGGGTGGAGGCGGACGCGTCGGTGGCCCTGCCCGGCCGTTACAACGTCGCCAACGCCATGGGCGCCGTCGTCGCCCTGGTGGAAGCGGGCGTCCACGTGGCCACCGCGGTCGCAGGAGTGGCCGCCTGCCCCGGGGTTCCCGGCCGCCTGGAGCGCGTGGAGGCGGGGCAGGATTTCACCCTGCTGGTGGACTATTCTCACAAGCCAGGTGCGGTCGAAGCGGTGCTGCGCGCCCTGCGCCCGGTCACCGGTGGGCGGCTGTGCATCGTGCTTGGCTGCGGTGGCGACCGGGACCGGGCCAAGCGGCCGCTGATGGGTGCCGCCGCGGCCCGCCTGGCGGACACGGCGATTCTCACCAGCGACAATCCGCGTTCGGAGGATCCACTGGCGATACTGGCGGAGATGCTGGCGGGAGTGCTCACCGTGCCACAGCCACAGCGGGCCCGGGTGATCGTCGAGCCCGACCGGGCCGCGGCGATCGGCCTGGCCGTCGCCATGGCCGGCAAGGGGGACGTGGTCGTGGTGGCGGGCAAGGGGCACGAACGTGGCCAGTACATCGGCGCCTCGGTGATCCCGTTCGACGACCGTGAGGTGGCTGGCGCGGCGATCACGCGTCACCATGGCCAGGCGGCGCCGGGCGGGGAGCCGCTGCCGTGGGAGGGGGAGGCCGCACAGTGAAGACCATCCTCGTCGCGGGCGGCGTCTCACTGCTCCTCGCGCTCTTCGGCACCCCGCTGGCGATCCGGGTCTTCAGCAGGCGCGGCTACGGCCAGGCGATCAGGGAGGAGGGCCCGGCCGGGCACGCGACCAAGCGCGGCACGCCCACCATGGGCGGGACCGTCATCGTCATCGCTTCGCTCGCCGGTTACTTCGCGGGCAACGTGGTCACCGGGCAGGTGCCCTCGATCTCCGGCCTGCTGGTGATGATGCTGATGGCCGGCCTGGGCGTGGTCGGCTTCATCGACGACTTCATCAAGATCTACAAGCAGCGCAGCCTGGGCCTGCGCAGCAGCGCCAAGCTGGCCGGCCAGGCGGTGGTGGGCGCGGTCTTCGCGGCGCTGGTGGTGCTGCCACGGTTCGCCGACGGATTCGACATAACGCCTGCGGACGCGCACCTGTCATTCCTGCGTGACTTCGGCCCCACGCTGGGGCTGGCCCCGTTCATGCTGTGGATCGTCATCCTCATCTCGGGGACGTCGAACGCGGTGAACCTCACCGACGGCCTGGACGGGCTGGCGACCGGATCGGCCTGCCTGGTGCTGGCGGCCTATGTGCTGATCGGGAACTGGCAGCTGCGCAACGACTGCACCTCCTTCCTCGCCCCGCACTGCTACCAGGTGCGCGACCCGCTCGACCTCGCGGTGGTCGCCGCCGCGGTGCTCGGCGCGTGCTTCGGCTTCCTGTGGTGGAACGCGCCGCCCGCCCGCATCTTCATGGGCGACACCGGGTCACTCGCCCTCGGCGGGGTGCTGGCCGGCCTGGCCGTGTGCACCAAGACCCAGCTGCTGCTCGCCGTCCTCGGCGGGCTGTTCGTGGTGATCGCGATGTCGGTCATCATCCAGGTGGGGTCGTTCAAGATGACCGGCAGGCGGGTGTTCCGGATGGCGCCGCTGCAGCACCACTTCGAGCTGCTCGGCTGGGCGGAAACCACCATCGTGATCAGGTTCTGGCTGATCTGCGGGCTGTTCGTCGCGCTCGGTCTCGGCATCTTCTACGTGGAGTGGATGCCCAAGTGACCCGGGCATGATCTGCTGGCGCGACACGCGCCGGATGTCCCGCCGATGGCGGTGGCCAGCCCGGACACTAAAGGGATGCAGCAAGTCGAGCGGGCGGCCAGGCGCCGGGTGCCCAGCGCGGGCGCCGCGGAGACCAGCGGCCAGCCCGCGGGCCTGCTCGCCGCGCTGGACCGCCCGCTGACGTCCTACTACCTGATCCTGGGCATCACCACGCTGCTGCTCGCGCTCGGGCTGGTGATGGTGCTGTCGACCTCCTCGGTCGCCCAGCTTGCCCAGGGCGCCTCGCCCTACTCCGGCTTCCAGCACCAGCTGGTCGGGGTGGTGCTGGGCCTGCCCTGCATGTGGCTGGCCGCCCGGACCTCGCCCACGGTGTTCCGTGCCGCCGCCTACCCGCTGATGTTCGTCGCCGTCGTCGGCCTGCTGCTGGTCCCGGTGATCGGCAAGACCTCCGGCGGCGCCACCCGCGAGCTGATGATCGGGCCGTTCCCCTTCCAGCCCTCCGAGCTGGCCAAGCTGGCGTTCCTGCTCTGGGGCGCTGACCTGCTGGCCCGCAAGAGCAAGCTGGGGCAGCTTGACGACTGGCGGCATCTGCTCATCCCGCTGCTGCCCGGGCCGGCCTGCTGTGCATGCTCGTGATGCTCGGCGACGACCTGGGCACCACCTTCCTCATGCTGGTGATCTTCCTGGCGCTGCTGTGGGTGATCGGGACGCCGGTCCGGCTGTACGCCGGCATCCTGGGCATGATCGGCCTGGTACTGCTGATCCTGATCGTCGTCGCCGGGTACCGGTCCCAGCGGCTGAGCTTGTTCCTGCACCCCCAGGGCGGCCCGAGCGGCGTGGACATGCAGAGCATCCAGGGCAAATGGGCGGTCGGGTCCGGCGGCTGGTTCGGGGTGGGGCTCGGCGCCAGCAGGCAGAAGTGGGGTTACGTGCCGAACGACACGACCGACTTCATCTTCGCCATCCTGGGGGAGGAACTGGGCCTGGTCGGGACGTTGTGCGTGTCGCTGCTCTACGGGGGGCTGGCGTATGCCGGGCTGCGGATCGCCCGCCGGGCGGGTGACACCTTCGTCCGCCTCGCCGCGACCGGCGCGACCGCCTGGATCGTGGTCCAGGCCATCGTCAACATCGGCGCCGTGCTGGGGCTGCTGCCCATCACCGGCGTCCCGCTCCCGCTGGTCTCGTCCGGACTGTCCTCGCTGCTGGTGACGATGCTGACACTGGGAATGCTGATGTCGTTCGCGAAACGGGAGCCCGGGGCAGGCGAGGCGCTTGCCGCTGCCGGCCCCGGCGCGCCGCGGCGCGTCCTAAGCTGGCTGGGCCTGGACCGTCGGCGCGAATGAGCCGAGTGGCCCGCGCCTGTGTGGCCGGGCCGGGTACCGCACCGGCCGGACCTGGCCCGGCGCCCGCCGTGAACCGGCTGGCGATCCGGTCGCACGCAGTCCGCGGACGAGGAGGCCTGGCGATGAGCGTGGTACTCGCGGGAGGTGGCACCGCTGGCCACATCGAGCCTGCCCTGGCCCTCGCCGACGCCCTGCGGCGGGCCGACCCGGCCATCCGCATCACCTGCCTGGGCACCGAACGTGGCCTGGAGACCAGGCTGGTCCCGCTGCGGGGGTACGACCTCGCGCTCATCCCGGCGGTCCCGCTGCCCCGCTCCCTGACCCCGGAACTGCTGTCGGTGCCCGGCCGGCTGGCCGCGGCGGTCAGGGCCGCGGAGCAGGTGCTTGACCGGACCCAGGCGCAGGTGCTTGCCGGGTTCGGCGGGTACGTGGCCTCGTCCGCCTACCTGGCGGCCCGGCACCGCCACGTGCCGATCGTCGTGCACGAGGCGAACGTCCGGCCGGGTATCGCCAACCGGCTGGGGGCCATGTTCACCCGTCACGTGTTCACCGCCAGTCCCGACACCAAGCTGCCGCACGCCAGCGCCATCGGCATGCCGCTCCGGCAGGAGATCGCCGGCCTGGACCGGCTGGCCGAGATGGACAAGGCACGCGCGCACTTCGGGCTGCGGCCCGATCTGCCGGTGCTGCTGGTGACCGGCGGATCACAGGGCGCACGCTCACTGAACCTGGCAGTGCTGGACGCGGCCGACTGGATCCGCGGCTCCGGCATCCAGGTGCTGCACATCCTCGGCCCGCGCAGCGGCCTGCAGGTGCACATCCCCACCGCCGGGCCGCCGTACATCACGTTGCCGTACGTGGACCGGATGGACCTCGCCTACGCCGCCGCGGATTTCGCGCTGTGCCGGAGCGGGGCGATGACCTGTGCCGAGCTCACCGCCGTGGGCCTGCCCGCTGCGTATGTCCCGCTGCCGCACGGCAACGGCGAGCAGCGGCTGAACGCGCTGCCCATCGAGCGGGCCGGCGGCGGGCTCATCGTCAGCGACGCGGCACTGACCCCGGAGTGGATCCGTGACCACCTGGTGCCGATCCTGCTCGACCCCGATCTGGTGGCGGCGATGTCGCGGTCCGCGGCTGACATGGGTGCCAGGGAGAGTGACGCGTGGCTGGCCGCGGAGGTGCTGGACGCGATGCGGGAGCGCAGGTGAAGCGCCACCCGGTGGGCCGGGTAGGCCGGGCGGGGTGGTTTGACGTGGGGGTGATCTGACGTGGGACTGGTCACGCCGGTCGCCCCGGTCCCGCTGGCCGACCTGGGCCGGGTCCACTTCACGGGCATCGGCGGCGCGGGGATGTCGGGGATCGCCCGCATCATGATCGCCCGCGGGGTGACGGTGTCGGGCAGCGACTCGGCCGCCGGTGACCAGCTGGCCTCGCTGGCGGCGCTGGGCGCCCATGTGCACGTCGGGCACGCGGCGCCGAACGTGGCGGACGCAGACACGGTGGTGGTGTCGTCAGCGATCCGCCCCGACAACCCCGAGCTCGCGGCGGCACGCGCGCGGGGGCTGCGGGTGCTGCACCGGGCGGCAGCGCTCGCCTCGGTGATGCTGGGCCGGCGCGGGGTGGCGGTGGCCGGCACACACGGCAAGACCACCACCACCTCCATGATCACCACCGCGCTCCGCCGGTGCGGCGCTGACCCCGGCTACGTCATCGGCGGCATCCTCACCGAGACGGGGCTCGGCGCCGAGGACGGGAGCGGGGAGGTATTCGTCGCCGAGGCGGACGAGAGCGACGGATCCTTCCTCATGCTCTCCCCGGAGCTGGCGGTGGTCACCTGTGTGGAAGCCGATCACCTGGACAACTACGCCGGGCTGGCGGAGATCGAGGGCGCCTTCGCCGCCTTCGCCCGCCGGATCATGCCCGGCGGGCTGCTGCTCGCCTGCGCGGATGACCCCGGTGCGCGCTCGCTGGCGGCGGCCGCCGCGCCGCTCCCGATCCGGGTCCGCACCTACGGCGAGGCGGGCGACGCCGACTACCGGGTCACCTCGGTGGTTCCGCACGGCATGAGCGTGAGCCTGGAGGTCCACGGTGCGCCCGCGGCCGGGCCGGGTGGGCCGGGTGGGCCGGCCGGGGCGGCACCGGCGCGGCTGCGGGTCGGCGTCCCTGGCCGTCACAATGCGCTCAACGCGGCGGCCGCCTATGCCGCCGTACTCGAACTCGGCCTGCCGTCGGCACCGGCCGGGCAGGTCGCCAGCGGGCTGGCCACCTACCGGGGCGCGCGGCGGCGGATGGAGCCCAAGGGCGAGGCGGGCGGGGTCACCGTGCTTGACAGTTACGCGCACCATCCCACCGAGCTCGCCGCCGACCTGCGGGCGGCGCGCGACATCGGGCCGGGCGGGCGGGTCATCGCGATCTTCCAGCCACACCTGTTCAGCCGCACCCGGATCTTCGCCGGCCAGTTCGGCGCCGCCCTCGGCCTGGCCGACGAGGTGTTCGTGCTCGACGTCTACGCGGCCCGCGAAGACCCCGAGCCCGGTGTGACCGGGGAGCTGGTGGCCCGCGCGGTACCGGGGGGCCGGGCGGTGTTCCTGCCCGACCGGGCGGCCGTGCCCGGGGTGGTGGCGGACATCGCCCGGCCGGGTGACCTCGTCCTGACCATGGGCGCCGGCGATGTGACGGTGCTCGGCCCGCTGATCGTGGCCTCGCTGCGGGCCCGGGCAGGGACGCCGGGATGAGCGCCACCCAGCTCCGCACCCGCCGGCAGCCCCCGGATGGCCCGTCCCGGGTGCGCTGGAAGGCCGTCTTCTTCGGCCTGGCGGCCATGGCGATCGTCGCCGGCGTCGCCTGGGCACTGCTCGGATCGCGGTTCCTGGTCGTCCGCTCGGTCCAGGTCACCGGCACGGGCCCGCTGGTCTCGCGGGCGGAGGTGCTAGCCGCTGCGCGGATCCAGCCCGGCCTGCCGCTGATCCGGGTCAGCACCTCCACGGTGGCGCACCGGGTCGGGCAGATCCGGCAGGTCCAGTCCGCGCAGGTCAGCAGGGACTGGCCGGACACGGTGGTGATCTCGGTCCAGGTCCGCGTCCCGGTCTTCGCGGTCGCCGTCCCCGGTGGTTACGCGCTGGTCGACGCCTTCGGGGTGGACGTGCGGGACTCGGCCCGCCGCCCGCCGGGATTCCCGCTGTTCACCGTTGGCGGCAGCGGCCCGGGCGGGGCGGCAGGGCCGAATGCGACGGGCGGGCAAGGGGCGCAGGCCGGCTCGCTGCCGGGGAGCCCGGCGGTCCGGGCCGCCGCGCAGGTGCTGCGCGAGCTGCCGCCGCAGGTAGCCCGCCAGGTCCGGGTGGTGACGGCGGCCACCGCGTCGGACGTGTCGGTGCGCCTCGCCAACGCGGCGGTGATCGTCTGGGGTGACACGGCGCGGGCGGCGCAGAAGGCCCGGGAACTGACCATCCTGATGCGCGCGCATGCGCGTATCTACGATGTCAGCGGCCCCGGCACGGCTGTGACCCGCGGCTGACGAGGCGAAGATGCGGACCCCGGTCGCCTGCGGCCGCGTTGGTGCCCGGCCGGGGGCCAGGGCCGCCGCGGCCCGTGACTCTTGGTGCCAGAACGACACCGATCCCATGATCTGAGCGTGATTCCTGATGTGGGGCATGGGCCCGGTCACGGAGCGGAGGTGCGGTGGCACGGCACGGCACAATAAATAGCCGGGCAGCGACTCGCCGGGACGGTTCGCGCGTGGCGAGTTGACCCTGGTCCCGGGCGACCCTACTGTCCGTATCAATCGTCAGCATAGCATAACTCTAAGTCTCAAGTTGAGAGTGAGGGTTTTACTCACAAGAAATCGCGGGAAATGCCCGGCCGACGCTATGGGGGCGCATATCGGCAGGCTGCTGACACGGTCGAATGCCAGATTTTGGCGGATTCACCGGCCGTATAAGCGGCGGGCAGGAACACGATAGAGGCAAACGAGCGGAAAGGGCCCTCCTCGTGGCAGCACCGCAGAACTATTTGGCGGTCATCAAGGTCGTCGGTATCGGAGGGGGCGGCGTCAATGCTGTGAACCGGATGATCGAAGAGGGGCTCAAGGGTGTTGAGTTCATCGCGATCAACACGGACGCGCAGGCGCTGCTCATGAGCGACGCGGATGTCAAGCTCGATGTGGGGCGTGAGCTCACCCGCGGGCTGGGCGCGGGTGCCAACCCCGAGGTCGGCAACCGCGCGGCGGAAGACCACCGCGAGGAGATCGAGGAGGTCATCAAGGGCGCCGACATGGTCTTCGTCACCGCGGGCGAGGGTGGCGGGACGGGCACGGGCGGAGCACCGGTCGTCGCGAACGTGGCCAGATCGCTCGGCGCGCTCACCATCGGCGTGGTAACCCGCCCGTTCGGCTTCGAGGGCAAGCGCCGGGCGGCCCAGGCCGAACTGGGCATCGAGCGGCTGCGCGGCGAGGTGGACACCCTGATCGTGATCCCGAATGACCGGCTGCTTTCCATCTCCGATCGCCACGTCAGTGTGCTTGACGCCTTCAAGGCGGCCGACCAGGTGCTGCTCTCCGGTGTGCAGGGAATCACCGACCTGATCACCACGCCCGGCCTGATCAACCTGGACTTCGCGGACGTGAAATCGGTCATGTCGGGCGCGGGTTCCGCCCTGATGGGGATTGGCTCGGCCCGCGGTGACGACAGGTCGGTGGCCGCCGCGGAGATGGCCATCTCCAGCCCTCTGCTCGAGGCGAGCATCGACGGGGCCCACGGGGTGCTGCTGTCCATCCAGGGTGGCAGCGACCTCGGCCTGTTCGAGATCAACGAGGCCGCCCAGCTCGTCTCCAACTCGGCGGCGCCCGAGGCCAACATCATCTTCGGTGCCGTGATCGATGACGCACTCGGCGACGAGGTGCGGGTCACGGTCATCGCGGCGGGTTTCGACGACGCGACCAACCGGCACGCCCGGCTGGCCAGGATGAGCACCAGCCAGGTCGCGGCCTCGGGTAACGGTGACAACGGCGTGACGTTCCACCCCAGCCCCTTTGCGGCCGAGACCGAGATCCCGGCCAGCGATGGGCCCGCGCCGGGCGCTGGCGTGGTAGCTGGCCCGCCGCCGGGCGCGGCCCCGGTCACCGGCGCCGAGGCCACCGCGAGCGCGGACGGGGAGATGGCGGGCACCGCAGCTGAGCGCGGCGGCGTCCGGTCGGCCGCGATCGGCCGGGCCGGGGACCCCGACGGCGTTCCCTCGCCGCGGGCGGCCCAGGAACCGCCGCGGCAGCGCCCGGACGCCACCTCGGCGGCCCGGGTGTTCGACGCGGCCACCACCCGCCGCCGCAGCGTCGTGTTCGAAGAGGACGACGAGTTGGACGTGCCCGATTTCCTCAAATGAGGCGTCGGCGGGGGCCGGTGCGGGTCGGCTGGCGGAGTTGAGTGGTCGGCTTGCCAGTGTGCGGCAGCGCATTGCCGCTGCGTGTGCGGCGGTCGGTCGCGATCAGGGAGAGGTGACGCTGGTCGCGATCACGAAGACCTTCCCTGCCTCGGACGTGTGCCTGCTGTATGAACTCGGGGTGCGCGACGTGGGGGAGAACCGGGATCAGGAAGCCGCACCCAAAGCGGCCGAGTGTGCCGCCCTGTCCCCGGGCCTGACCTGGCATTTCGTCGGGCAGTTGCAGACCAACAAGTGCGCGAGCGTGGTGCGTTATGCCGGTGTCGTCCATTCGGTGGACCGGCTGCGCCTGGTCCGGGTGCTCGCCGAGCACGCCCGCAAGGCTGACCGGGTGATCACCAGCCTCGTCCAGGTGAGCCTGGACGCCAGCCCGGGCCGCGGGGGTGCGATGCCGGCTCAGGTCCGCGAGATCGCCGCGGCGATCGCCGCCGAGGAGGGGCTGCTCCTTGGTGGCGTGATGGCTGTCGCGCCGCTGGGGGTCAGCCCGCCGGAGGCGTTCGCGCCGCTGCCCGGAATCGCCGCCGCGGTGCGGGGAATCCGGCCGGAAGCGACGATGATCTCCGCCGGGATGAGCGGGGACCTGGAGGCAGCCATCGCTATTGGTGCAACACACGTGCGTGTCGGTACGGCGTTGCTCGGCGGCCGGCCAGGCTTCGTCGGGTAGTGTCCGTCGCAGCGAGCGCGCGACTGGGATCTACGGAGGACGAAACGGATGGCCGGCGCGATGCACAAGATGGCGGTTTACCTCGGCCTTGTCGAGGACGACCGGCAGTATGACGACGGCTTCGACTCCTACGAGGACTACCCCGAGTACGAGGGCGAGCCGGAGGCCCGCCCCGGGGCGGGCGCTGGCCAGGCCAGCCTGGTTCCGGGCGACCTGGGCGTCGGTCCCGCTGCCCGCCCGGCCGGGACGGTGGTCCAGGCTACTGACCTCAACCGCATCACCACGCTGCACCCGCGCACATACAATGAGGCACGTACGATCGGGGAGCACTTCCGTGAAGGCACCCCGGTGATCATGAACCTGACCGAAATGGTGGACAGTGACGCCAAGCGCCTCGTCGACTTCGCAGCGGGCCTGATCTTCGGCCTCCGCGGCAGCATCGAGCGGGTGACCAACAAGGTGTTCCTGCTGTCGCCGGCGAATATCGAGGTCACGGCCGAGGACAAGGCGCGGATGGCGGAGCGAGGGTTCTTCAACCAAAGTTAGGCACTCCGTGAAGCACAACACAGCACGGCATCCCCGCGGTGGCCGTCCCGTCGTCGGCTGTGAGGGCAGGGCAGGGTCGTGGGGATCGTAAAGGTCGTCCTGACGTACCTGCTCTGGTTCTACCTGCTGCTCCTGCTGGGGCGGCTCATCTTCAGCTGGATACAGGCGTTCTCCCGCGAGTGGCACCCGCGGGGGCCGGTGCTGGTGGTGGCTGAGACCGTCTACACGGCCACCGATCCGCCGCTGAAGTTCCTGAGTAGGTTCATCCCCGTGCTCCGGCTCGGTAGTGTTGCCTTGGACCTCAGCTTCATGCTGCTGTTCTTCGTTGTTCTTATCCTGATCAACGCCGTGCAGCTGCTCTGATCAGGTACGGTCCCATAGGGAACACACTCCAAGCGCGCTGAGGAGACACGATGCCGCTGACGCCCGCGGATGTGCGGAACAAGCAGTTCAGTACCACCAGGCTTAGGCCCGGCTACGACGAGGAAGAGGTCGATGCCTTCCTCGACGAGGTCGAGGTCGAGCTTGACCGGCTGATCCAGGAGAACGAGGAACTCCGGGCGAAGCTGGCTGAGTGCTTGCGGGGAGGGAAGTCGGCCGTGTCCGCGCTCAGCTCGCCGCTGGCCGAGCCCGAGCCCGAGATGATGGCTCCGGAGCCGATGATGCCCGAGCCCGAGCGCCGGCCTGAGCCCATCATGAGCATGGCCCCGCCCGAGGACAACATGGACACGGCTGCCCGCGTGCTGGCTCTTGCGCAGCAGACGGCCGACCAGGCGATCGCCGACGCGCGGCGCGAGGCGGACGAGACGCTCGGCCGTGCCCGCCGCGAAGCGGACGAGATCCTCGGCAAGGCCCGCCGCCAGGCCGAGCAGATCACCAGCGATGCCCGGGCCAGGGCCGAGAGCCTGGAGCGCGACGCCCAGGAACGGCACCGTCAGGCCATGGGCTCGCTGGTGCAGCAGCGCGAAGAGCTGGAGCGGCGCGTGGATGACCTGCGTGCCTTCGAGCGGGAGTACCGCAGCAGGCTCAAGGCGTACCTGGAAGGCCAGCTCCGCGACCTTGAGGCGGGTGCCACCGACAGCGGCACCTTCCCGGCCGTGAGCGGGCCGCAGTCAGCCATGGGGGCAGGCATGCGGATGGACTCCCGCAATGGGCAGCCAGCCGTGACCGGCGCCTACGTCGGCTCACCGGAGCCCGCCGGGCATGCCGGCGGATTTCACCCCGGCGACAGCTCCGCGCACGACCGCCGTTAGCCTGCCGCCTGGCCCCAGCCGCCCGGCACGTGGAGGGCGCTAGTGATCCGGTTCAGCGCCATCCTCGTGGCCGGGGCGATAGCGGTGCTTGTCTCGGGGATCATCGCCACCAACCTGGCACTGGTCTACGTGTCAATCGGGATGAGCCTGCTCGCCGTGGTGATGCTGGCGGCAGGGGTCATCCGGCGGTGGGGGGAGATCTTCGGCGAGGCGGACGCTGCGCCCGCCGGGCGCCAGCCCTCCCGGCCGGCCACCCACGGTGCGGGTGCGGCGGCCATGGTCGGTGGCCGGGCCCACATCCCCGCCCCCGGCGGCCATCCGGCTGATGCCGCTGCCGGTTCCGCCAATGGCAGCCCGGAGACAGAGGTCAGCCGGAACGGACTGCCGGGAGCCGTCCGGATCGGGCCGGACCAGGCAGGTTCGCCCAAGGTCGGCCCGGCGAAAGTCCCCCCGGACAGCGTGGGCCCGGCAAGAATCGCCCCCGGGGGAAACGACCCCCGAACAGGCGATCCCCGAACAGGCGACCCCGGGAGAGGCGACTACGCGCAGAGTGGGCCGACCCGGATGGGCGGCAGGATCGGTGGCTATCCCGGGACACACGACCCGGCACGAGCACGACCCGCGGCCGGGCCGCCCGGTCGCCGCGAGCCGGCCGCGCCGCCAGCGGGGACGGCACCCAAGGGTGCTGCCGGACCTGTGACCAACGGCTCGGCAACTGGGGGTACCATCCCGCCCCGCCCCGGGACTGCGCCGTCCACCCCCGGTGCCGTGCCACCTCGGCCCGGTGCCGTGGAACCCGGCCCGGCAGACAGTCAGCACCCCCCCGACCCGGCCTCGGGCACGCGATCCGTCCGGCCGTCCGCCGGGACCGGGCCCCCCAGCCGGGCCGCAGGCGCTGGCGCTGGGCCGCCTGCCCGTGGTGGCGCTGGCGCGTCGGATCGCGGCGGCGCCGGTACTGGCCCGCCCGACGGGGCCGCAGGCGCTGGCGCTGGCCTCCCTGCCCGGGGCGGCGCTGGGGCTGGCGCGTCGGACCGTGGCGAGGCTGGCGCTGGGCCGCCTGCCCGTAGTGGCGCTGGCGCGTCGGATCGCGGCGGCGCCGGTGCTGGCCCGCCGGACTGGGCTGCCCGGGGTGGCGCCGGTACTGGGCCGCCCGACTGGGCCGCAGGCGCTGGCGCTGGGCCGCCTGCCCGGGGTGGCGCTGGGGCTGGCGCGTCGGACCGCGGCGGCGCTGGCACATTCCGCTGGGCAACAGCCGCCCGGGCCGGCCTGCCCGACCGGGCAGCCGCCGGAGCCGGGTCGGCGGAGTCGCGCGACACTGATGCCACCCGGCAAGAGCCGGCGGGCGCCCGGCCGCCGGCCGGGCAGCCCGACAGCGGCCGGAGTTCCACTCCATCAGCGTCGGCGGCTGGCAAGCCTCCCACCCCGGCCGCGCCGGATTCCCCGGCCCCGCCACACGATGAGTTCTGGGACCGGATCGGCGAGGCGCTAGCCGCCGGTGACCAGCGTGAGCCCAGCAGCCCGCCCTGGGCGCCCACGGCGGGACCCAGGGCGATGGGCGGCGACCGGCGGACCATGCCGGTGGAAGGGCTGGCCGGCGATGCCGCCGAAGCCGGTTCTGGCACCACCGGCTCCGGGCCGGGCCGCTCCGCGGCACCTGATCAATGGAGCGCCTGGATGAGGAGCGTGCCCGCCAGGCCCTCCCTGCCGCCCAGTGACGAGGAGCGGCCGGAGGACGGCGAAGACACAGGCGCCCGCGTCGGCGCCTCCACGCCGGCCCGGCGTGAGGAAGCGGCTGACCTCGCAGACTCGGTCGGCGCCGGGAAAGAAGCCGACGTCAAGGAAGACGAAGCCGAGGAGGAAGAGGAGGCCGCCCCCTCACCCTGGAGCATCCCGCTGACGCTCGTCGGGGACCTCGGTGACGTCGACGAGGAAGCCGAATCGCAGCCCGCCGGCTCGGGTTCCGCTGCCGAAGACCGCGGGACAGAGCCTGCTCGCACTCCTGGGAAGGAGCCAGCCTCGCAGCGGACTGGCTACGACGTCTGGTCCCGCCCGTCATGGGCGAGCAGCGCGGCGAAGACGCAGGCCGGGCCCACGGACACTGACAGAGCCGCTGAACTGGCGGACAAGGCTGGTCAGGCCGGCCAGGACACCGATACCAGCCGGGACATTGAAGCGAGGGCCGCCGGCCGCGACACCCCGGCTGAAGAGGCCGGCAAGGACGCCGAGGCTGACGGTGTTATTGAGGCTGCCGGGGCCAGTGAGGCTTCCTCGGCTCGCGCCGACGCCGACACTGACGCCAAGTCTGGCACGGGCGAAGCCGAGGCAGACGTCAAGGCTGGCGGGGCCGGCAGTGACGCCGAGGCTGGCCTGGCCGCTTCCGATGTCGGCGGGGACACAGCGGCCGCCAGCGTCGCATCTTCGCGCGGAGAGGATGAGCGGGCCGCTGGGGACAACCGGGCCGCTGGGGACAACCGGCCCGCTGGGGGCAACCGGGCCGCTGGGGGCAACCGGGCCGCTGAGGGCAACCGGGCCGCTGAGGGCAACCGGGCCGCTGAGGGCAACCGGGCCGCTGAGGGCGACGCGGACGCGGGCAGAGACGGACCCGTTGAAGAGGATGCCAAGCGCGCTGCCGCCCCGGCGGTCGCGGACCCGGACCGGGGCGCTGTCTCGGATACGTCCGGGGCGGGGCCGGGCGAGCATTCCGGGCCGCCCGCTGCCAGATCCTCCGAGCCGCCGGTCGCCCCTGCTCGGGAGGCGACGGCGGCCAAGACCTCCGGGCCGGTCCTGGGCAAGCTCCCCGGGCCGGCTGTGCCGGGGAAGGCCGCCGCGGCCCGGGACGACCATGATCAGGCCGGTTCTGCCCAGGCTCTGAACGACGAGGTCACGATCGTCCCCGGCGTGGCCCGGTATCACCGCAGCGGCTGCATCCTGATCAGATTCCTCGGTGGCGACGACATCGAAACCACATCTCGTCGGGAAGCGGCAGCTAAAGGCTGCAAGCCGTGCCGTGCTTGCGAGCCGGACAAGCCGCTTTCGGCCTGAACGGGAGCGCCGGAATCAGGCGGTTACGCCCGCTGCAGCCAGAACGTGAGGCCGAGATCCGCGTCGGTGTGCTCGGCCGGCGGCCGGCCCGTGACCTCGCCCACGGCTGCACCTGGCGGCCCCGCCGTGAACTCGCTGGCCAGCACCTCGCCCGCGATGAGCTGCCCGTGCTCGGTCAGCGCCGCGGCTACTTCCGGGTTCGCCGTCCGCCACCACAGCGAAATCCGGTCGCTCACGTCGAGACCGTCGGCCCTGCGTGCGTCCTGGACCAGACGGATCACCTCCCGGGCCAGTCCTTCCCGCCGCAACTCGGTCGTGATGCGGATCTCCAGCGCGACGGTCTCCCCGGCGTCGGCGGCGACTGTCCAGCCGGCCCGGGGGGTCTGGGTGATGATCACGTCGTCGGCAGTGAGCGGCACCCGTTCCCCGTCGACAACGACCGACGTCTCACCCACCGTGCGCAAGCCAGTGGCGAGGCTGGCCGCATCCGCCGCGGTGATCGCTGCCGCGACGGCGGGCGTGCCCTTGCCGAACCGCCTGCCCAGCGCCCGGAAGTTCGGCTTCACGACATGGTCCACCAGGTCTTCGCCGACCGTGCTCAGGGCTTCCAGGGAACGCACGTTGAGTTCGGCCGCGATCTGATCCCGCAGTTCCGGCGCCAGGTCGGCGAACCCCTGCGCCCCTACCAGGGCGCGGGGAAGCGGCTGGCGGATCTGGACCGAGGCGGCCGACCGGGCCGACCGGCCCAGTTCTACCAGCCGCCGGACCAGGTGCATCTGCCGGGAGAGCCGCTCGTCGATCAGGTCCTGGTCGGCTCGCGGCCAGCTCGCCAAATGCACCGAATCGGGGGCTTCCGCGGTCCGCAGCGCGCTCCAGACGTAGTCGGTGATGAACGGCACGATCGGCGCCATCAGCCGGGTGAGTGTCTCCACGCACTCATACAGCGTCGCGAAGGCAGCCGCGCCGTCCGGTGTCCGCGGCCCGTCCCAGAACCGGCGCCGGGACCGGCGCACGTACCAGTTCGACACGTCGTCGATGAACGCCGTGAGCCGGCGTCCCGCGGCGGCGGTGTCGAAGTCCTCCAAGGCGGCCGTGACGTCGGCGGTCACCGAGTGCAGCTCGCTGAGCACCCAGCGGTCGAGCAGTGGCCGGGCCGCCGGCGGGGGGGCGTCGGCGGCCATGGACGGCGTCCACGCCAGCCCGTTGGCGGCCGCCGCATTGGCGTACAGGACCAGGAACGAAGCGGTGTTCCAGTAGGTCAGCAGCACCTTGCGCACGATCTCCTCGAGCGCGCCGTGCCCGACCTTGCGGGTAGCCCACGGTGACCCGGCGGCAGCGAAGTACCACCGGACAGCGTCCGCGCCGTCATCCTCCATCAGCGGCATCGGTTCCAGCACGTTGCCCAGGTGCTTGCTCATCTTGCGCCCGCGCTCGTCCACCACGAGGCCCAGGCAGACGACGTTCTCATAGGCGGAATGGCCGAAGACCAGTGTGCCGACCGCCATCAGCGAGTAGAACCAGCCCCGGGTCTGGTCGATCGCCTCGCAGATGAACTGTGCCGGGTAGGTACGCTCGAAATCCTCGAGGTTGCGGTGCGGGGCGCCGTGCCGGGCGAACGGCATCGACCCCGAGTCGTACCAGGCGTCGATGACCTCCGGGACCCGCCGCGCGAGCCCCCCGCACTCCCGGCAGGCGATCTCGACCTCGTCCACGAACGGCCGGTGTGGGTCGAGCCCGGTCAGGTCCCGTCCCGCCAGGTCGCTCAGCTCGGCCAGTGAGCCCACGCAGGTCAGGTGTCCCTGCTGGCATTCCCAGAGCGGCAACGGGGTACCCCAGTACCTGGTCCGCGAGAGCGCCCAGTCGACGTTGTTGCGCAGCCATTCGCCGTACCGCCCGTGCTTGATGCTCGGCGGCTGCCAGTTCGTCAGCTCGTTCTGCACCAGCAGCTGATCCTTGATCGCGGTGGTGCGGATGTACCAGGACGGGAGCGCGTAGTACAGCAGGGGCGTGTGGCAGCGCCAGCAGTGCGGGTAGCTGTGGTCGGACAGCTCGGACCGGAAGAGCAGGCCCCGCTCGGCCAGGTCATGGGAGAGCCGCTGATCGGCGTCCTTGAAGAACATGCCGCCCACCATCGGCACCGAGTGCTCGAACCGCCCGTCAGGCCCGATCGGGTTCACCACCGGCAGGCCGGACGCCCGCGCCGCCTCCATGTCCGGCGCGCCGAACGCGGGCGCGATGTGCACCAGGCCCGTGCCATCCTCGGTGGTCACGAAGGCCCCGGTCACCACGACATGAGCGCCGGGGATCTCGATCAGGCTGAACGGAGGCTGGTAGCGGGCCCCGGCCAGCTCCGCGCCGGCCACCCTGGCGGTGACATGCCAGCCCTCCCCGAGCACCCGCGGCAGCAGTTTTTCTGCCACCACCACCCTGTCCCCGTCGCCCACTTTGCGCGCGACGACGTAGGTCTCGTCGGGATGCACGGCCACCGCGGTGTTGGACACCAGCGTCCACGGGGTCGTCGTCCATACCAGCAGGTCCGCGCCTGCCAGCAGCGGGTTCGCGCCGGGGGGCAGGGCGGCCAGCGGGAACCGGACCGTGACCGAGGGATCGGTGACGGTCTCGTAGACGTCGGGCTGGCCCATCTCGTGGTCGGAGAGCGGGGTCTCGCAGCGAGGGCAGTAGGGGCTGATCCGGTAGTCCCTGACCAGCAGCCCCTTGTCGTAGATGACCTGCAGTGACCACCAGACCGACTCGATGTAGCCCGGGTCCATGGTCTTGTAGGCCCGGTCCAGGTCCACCCAGTAACCGAGCCGGGCAGTGAGTTCCTCGAACGCGTCAACATGCCGGAGCACCGATTCGCGGCAGCGCTCGTTGAAGGCGGCGACCCCGTAGGCCTCGATGTCCTTCTTTCCCGACAGCCCGAGTTCCCTCTCGACCGCCACCTCGACCGGCAGGCCGTGGCAGTCCCAGCCGCCCTGGCGCGGCACGTGGAACCCTTGCATGGTCTTGAACCGGGGGAAGAGGTCCTTGAAGACGCGGGCCTCGATGTGGTGCACGCCGGGCATGCCGTTGGCGGTCGGCGGCCCTTCGTAGAACGTCCACAGCGGACCCGTGGCAGTCTGCTCCAGGGAGCGCTCGAACACCTTGCTGTCCTGCCATCGCCTGAGCATCTCGTGCTCCATGGCAGGCAGGTCGATGGACGTGGGCAGGGCCGGGAAGTGGCGTACGTTGTCGGGGTGCGGCATGGTCGGGTGGCCTCCTGCGGGTCGTCGCGCGGCCTGCCGGCGGCCGCACGTACGCATCGCCGGAGGGACGAAGGCCGCCGGCGGCGGCTCCGCGGTACCACCCTCCTTGGCCGTGCCCGCCCGGCGGATCGCGGCCCACTCCACGTTGGTTCCTGCGGCCGGCTCTACTGAGCGCCGCACAGCCAGACCCGGTGGCCCGGTGTGGCAGTACGGCTGCTGTTCTTCCGGCGGCTCAGGGGTGATCTGGTCCGCCGGGCAGGCCCCCCGGGCTCGCACCATCCCCGGGTCGCTTCGGGCCGCGATCGGCGGCAGCTGTCCCCATCAAACGCCTTGCAGATTCACCACGATAGCCGATCCCGGGCCCCGGAACCGAACGGGTTTACCGCGATCGGGCGCCCCGGGCCACGTGCCCAGGCCGCATGCGTTTGCGGAGCCACGCCGCGGCGAAATATCCTCCGGTGACTGCCGCATTCAAGATCGATTGCCTAGGCATGCAGAGTGCACGGAGGGAGGCAGGATATGGCCGCAGCCAAGCGTTCTGGCGCAGCCGCTCTTCCCGTGCGCCCGGAGGAGAAGCCCTGGACCGCGGCGGAACTGGACAAGGTGCGCGTGGAGCTTCAGGCCGAGGTCTCGGGCCTGCGCACCGATATCGACCAGGCCGAGTCGGAGATCGCGGAACGGCTAGGTGACGCGGTGGGGGGTGCCGGCGACGATCAGGCGGACGCGGGCGCCAAGACATTCCAGCGCGAATACGACCTTTCCCTCACCCAGAATGCCCGGGATCTGCTGGAGCTCAGCCAAAGTGCGCTGGCCAGGATCGATGACGGCACATATGGGATCTGCACCTCGTGCGGGCAGCCAATCGGGAAGGCCCGCCTGCAGGCGTTCCCCCGGGCGACCCTGTGCGTCGCATGCAAGCAGCGTGAGGAACGGCGCTGACCAGGCCACCGGGGGCGGGCGACCCGTCCGGGCCGGCCGGCTCACCCGGCCCGACCGGCCCACCCGGGCGGCGCAGGCTCGGTCTCCTGCTCGCCGTCGCCGCTGGTGTCTACGTCGCGGACGTGGTCTCCAAGATCATTGTGGTGGCCACCCTGTCGCACCGGCCGCCGGTCCACGTCGTGGACGGGGTGCTGACCCTGCTGGTGCTGCGCAACAGCGGTGCCGCGTTCAGCATCGGCACGTCCATGACCGTCGTGTTCACCCTCATCGCGGTAGGGGTGATCTTCTTCATTCTGCGCACGTCCCGCCGGCTGCGCAGCCTGCCGTGGGCGGTCACCCTGGGCCTGCTGCTCGGCGGGGCCACCGGGAACCTGACGGACCGACTGCTGCGCTCGCCTGGGTTGTTCCGCGGTGATGTCGTGGACTGGATCCAGTTGCCGCACTGGCCGGTCTTCAACGTGGCTGACTCAGCGATCGTCTGCGGCGGGGTGCTCGCCGTGCTTCTCGCGGCACGAGGCTTCCGGCTCGACGGGAGCCGCGACGGCCACGGCGGCGGCGCCGGTAGCCCCGGATACCGCGGGCGGGGACAGAACGGGCCGGGACACGACGGGGAGCGACAGAACGGGCCGGGGCTCCAGGGGGATCGACAGAACGGGCCGGGGCTGCTGGGGGAGGCGGGTGGCCCACCGCCCGGGCGGGTAGCCGGGGGCCAGCCCGGCCCTGCTCAGGAGCGGGGGAGCGCTGCCGGGGAGAGCAGGGCGTGACCGTGGGAGACCAGCGCCGGGTGGCCGTGCCGGAGGGACTGGACGGCGAGCGCCTCGATGCCGCGCTCGCGCGCATGTTCGGCCTCTCCCGTGCGACGGCGGCAGACCTGATCTCCGGTGGGCAAGTGCTCGTGGACGGGCGGCCGGCCACCAAGTCGGACCGCGTGCCGGCCGGGGAGTTGCTCGATGTCACACTGCCGGCCCCGCCCGCCGTCCTGGCCCCGGTCCCGCAGGCCGTGCCGGGCCTGGCCGTCGTCTATGAGGACGATGACATCGTGGTGGTGGACAAGCCGGCCGGGGTCGCGGCCCACCCGACGCCGGGCTGGAGCGGGCCGACCGTCCTGGAGGGGCTGCTCGCTGCCGGGCACACCATCGCGACCAGCGGAGCCGCCGAGCGGCAGGGCATCGTCCACCGGCTGGACGCGAACACCACCGGGCTGATGGTGCTCGCCAAGAGCGAGCCTGCCTACTCCGCGCTGAAGCGGGCTTTCCGCGAGCGCACGGTGGACAAGGGCTATCACGCCCTGGTCCAGGGTCACCCCGATCCGCTGCGGGGCACCGTGGACGCTCCGATAGCCCGCCATCCCTCTGGTGACGGCAGGTTCGCGGTGATCACCGGGGGCCGGCCCAGCGTCACCCACTACGACACACTGGAGGCTTTCCGGGCCGCCAGCCTGGTCGGGATCACCCTGGAGACCGGCCGGACCCACCAGATCCGGGTGCACATGGCGGCGCTGCACCACCCGTGCGTGGGTGACCGGCTTTATGGTGCCGACCCGGTGCTGGCCGCGCGCCTGGGCCTGACCCGGCAGTGGCTGCACGCGGTCCGCCTGGGGTTCGCCCACCCCGCCACCGCCCGCCCGCTCGTCTTCACCAGCGCCTACCCTCCCGACCTCGCGCACGCCCTGGATGTCCTCCGCGCCGAGAGCTGACATAGCACGGATTGGGACCACGAGAACCCGGACGAAACGGACATGATCATGGGCGCAAGTCGTGCGAAGTGGGCGTCGCCGGGCGACCGTGCACCCGCCGGCCGCGCCACGGCCACAACGCGCATAACGGGCCTTGCGCACATGCGGTGTGGCGGGTCGCCTGCGGCGCCCAGTGCTCTGTAGGCTCATGGAGCCGGGCTGGCGTGCCCGCCCTTCTGCGGGGTCCCCACACGACCGAGCCCCGCGGGGACGGCGCCAGCCACTTCCCCCGGCCCCGGTAGACCTGCGCCTGGCTGGCGCCTGCCCTCAAGGAGGTTGCTCGTGACGGCGGCGGGACCCAGGGGAGACGGCTCGTTTGTGCATCTCCACGTGCACACCGAGTACTCCATGCTGGACGGCGCCGCCCGCCTCAAAGACATGTTCACCCAGTGCGAGCGGACCGGCATGACGGCCGTCGCGATGACCGACCACGGCAACGTCTACGGTGCCTATGACTTCTGGTCGAAGGCGACGGCGGCTGGCATCAAGCCGGTCATCGGCATCGAGGCCTACGTGGCGCCCGAGCACCGCAGGCACCGGCAGCCGGTTCGCTGGGGGAGCCCCGCGCAGCGGGACGACGACGTCTCCGGCGCCGGCGCCTACACGCACATGACGCTGCTCGCCGAGACCACCAACGGCATGCACAACCTGTTCCGGCTCTCCTCGCTGGCCTCGCTGGAGGGCTACTTCCGCAAGCCGCGGATGGACCGTGAACTGCTCGCGGCGCACGCGGAAGGGATCATCGCCACTACCGGCTGCCCGTCCGGCGAGGTCCAGACCAGGTTGCGCCTCGGCCAGGAACGCCAGGCCCTGGAGGCCGCCGCCACCTACCGGGACATCTTCGGGCCGGGCAACTACTTCGTCGAGATCATGGATCACGGCCTGCCGATCGAGCAGCGGGTCCGGGATGGCCTGCGCCGGATCGCCCGGGAGCTCTCGCTGCCGTTCCTCGTCACCAACGACTCCCACTACAGCCAGCCCGGGGACGCCAAGGCGCACGAGGTGCTGCTGTGCGTGCAGACGGCCACCAACCTCGCCGACCCCGGCCGGTTCAAGTTCGACGGCACCGGCTACTACCTCAAGAGCCCGCAGGAGATGCGGGCGGTGAACTCCGACGAGGAATGGCAGGCGGGCTGCGACTCCACCCTGCTCATCGCCGAGCGGGCCGACGTCAGCTTCGCCAAGGCGAACCTGATGCCGACGTTCCCGGTGCCCGAGGGCCAGACCGAGGAGAGCTGCTTCCGGGCGGCGGTCTGGCAGGGGATGGACCGGCGCTACCCAGGTGGCCACGACGAGCAGCGCCGCCAGCGGGCCGAATTCGAGATGGGCATCATCACCGCGATGGGGTTCTGCTCATACTTCCTGGTGGTGGCGGACTTCATCATGTGGGCCAAGACCAACGGGATCAGGGTCGGGCCGGGCCGCGGCTCCGCGGCCGGCAGCCTGGTGTCCTACGCGCTCGGCATCACCGACCTCGACCCGATCGAGCACGGGCTGGTGTTCGAACGCTTCCTCAACCCCGAGCGCGTGTCCATGCCCGACATCGACATCGACTTCGACGAGCGCCGGCGCGGCGACGTCATCCGTTATGTTACGGAAAAGTACGGTGACGACCGGGTGGCCCAGATCATCACCTACGGCACGATCAAGGCCAAGGCCGCGGTCAAGGACGCGGCCCGCGTGCTCGGGTTCCCCTACGCGCTCGGCGACCGGATCACCAAGGCGTTTCCCCCGCCGGTGATGGGCAAGGACATCCCGCTGTCCGGGATCTTCGACGAGACCTACTCCCGGTACGGCGAAGCCGGGGAGATCCGTGCCCTCTACGAGGCCGAGGCCGAGGTCAAGCAGGTCCTCGACACGGCGCGCGGGCTGGAGGGGCTGATCCGCCAGGCGGGCGTGCACGCCGCCGGTGTGATCATGAGCAGCGAGCCGCTCATCGACCACATCCCGATCTGGCAGCGGGAGGCCGATGGGGCGATCATCACCCAGTTCGACTACCCGGCCTGCGAGAACCTCGGCCTGCTCAAGATGGACTTCCTGGGCCTGCGCAACCTCACCGTGCTCGAGGACGCGGTCAGCGGGATCAAGGCCAACGGGGGTCAGCAGGTCGAACTGGAGCAGCTCCCGCTGGACGACAAGCCGACCTACGAGCTGCTGGCCCGGGGTGACACCCTCGGGGTGTTCCAGCTCGACGGCGGCCCGATGCGGGCGCTGCTGCGCTCGATGCGCGCGGACCGGTTCGAGGACATCGTCGCGGTCAACGCCCTCTACCGGCCCGGTCCGATGGGCGCGAACGCGCACAACGAGTACGCCGACCGCAAGGCCGGCCGCAAGCCGGTCACCCCGATCCACCCGGAGCTGGCCGAGCCGCTGGCCGGGATCCTGGGCGACACCTATGGGCTGATCGTCTACCAGGAGCAGGTGATGGCCACCGCGCAGAAGCTGGCCAACTACACCCCCGGCAAGGCCGACCTGCTGCGCAAGGCGATGGGCAAGAAGAAGAAGGAGGTGCTGGACGCCGAATTCGGGCCGTTCGAGGCCGGGATGAAGGCGAACGGCTACTCGGACTCGGCCATCCGGACGATCTGGGATGTCCTGGTCCCGTTCTCCGACTACGCGTTCAACCGGGCGCACGCGGCCTCATACGCGATGATCGGGTACTGGACGGCCTACCTGAAGGCGAACTACCCGGCCGAGTACATGGCCGGCCTGCTCACCTCGATCTCCGGCGACAAGGACAAGAGTGCGCTCTACCTGAACGAGTGCCGCCGGATGGGCATCACCGTGCTGCCCCCGGACGTGAACGCCTCGGCGGCGACCTTCACCCCGGTCGGCGGCGACATCCGATTCGGCCTGGCCGCGGTGCGCAACGTGGGCACCAACGTGGTCGACGCCGTCGTGGCCGCCCGCTCGGCCAAGGGCGCGTTCACCAGCTTCAGCGACTTCCTGCGCAAGGTCCCCGTCAACGTCTGCAACAAGCGGGTCATCGAGTCGCTGATCAAGGCGGGCGCGTTCGACTCGCTCGGCCACCCGCGCAAGGGGCTCGTGCTCATCCACGAGCAGGCCATCGACACCGTCATCGACGTCAAGCGCAACGAGGCCATGGGCCAGGATTCGCTGTTCGGCGGGGACGCCGAGATCGAGGCGTCGTTCGAGATCCCGGTGCCCGAAGGGGAGTGGGACAAGTCCACGCTGCTCGCGTTCGAGCGGGAGATGCTCGGGCTGTACGTGTCCGACCATCCGCTGCTGGGGGTGGGGCACATCCTGTCCGCCGCCACAGACTGCTCGGTCGCCCAGGCGCTCGGCTCTGCTGAGGATCCAGAACGCGGCGGCCGGGGCGAACGCGGCGACGCCCAGCAGGTCACCGTCGGGGGGATCCTGTCCGGAGTTCAGCGCAAGGTGACCAAGCAGGGCATGCCGTGGGCAGCGGCGACGCTGGAGGACCTCGAAGGCGCGATCGAGGTGCTGTTCTTCCCGGCCACCTACGCCGAATGCGCGCCCCTGCTCGCCGATGACGCGATCGTGATCGTGAAGGGCCGCCTCGACCGCCGCGACGAGTCGCCCAAGCTGGTGGCGCGGGAGGTGATCGCGCCCGACCTGTCGTCGGGTCACGACGGCCCTTTCGTGGTGTCCCTTCCGGTGCACCGGTGCGTGGCGCCGGTGGTGGACCGCCTCCACGAGGTGCTGCGCAGTTACCCAGGACTGGCCGAGGTCCATCTGCGGCTGTGTAACGGCCGCCGGACGACCGTGGTCAAGCTCGATGACAAGCTGCGGGTCAAGCCGTCGCCGGGGCTGCTCGCCGACCTCAAGCAGTTGCTCGGCGCCGGCTGCGTGAGCTAGGCGTCGCGGCGCTGGAGCAGATAGCCCCCGGCCACCAGCAGCAGAGCCGTCCAGGCGCAGAACACGCCGAAGCCCTGCCATGGCGAGAGCAGCTGCCCGGCCTGCTGGTGGTCGTCGGTGATCAGCTGGCCCGCGACGGTCGGCAGGTAGGCGTGGATGTGTGCGCCCCAGCTGTAGGGCAGCAGCCCGGTCAGCGGGAAGATCACCAGGACCAGGCCGATGACGGTGGTGATGGCCCCCGCGGTATGCCTGATCAGCGAGCCGATCGCCAGTGCGAACAGGCCGAGGACGGTGAGGTAGAGCCCGGAGCCGATCACCGCCCGGGTCACGCCCGGCTGGCTCAGCGATACCGGGAACCGGCTGTGCACGATGGCGGCGCCGAGGAAATACGACCCGAATGCCACCGCCTCGGCCACCACGAAGACCAGCACTCCGAAGACAGTCCCCTTCGCGATGACCATGGGGAAGCGCCGCGGCACCGCCAGCAGCGATGCCCGGATCGTGCCCGAGCTGTACTCACTCGCGATCACGAGTGCCCCGAGCACGCAAATAGCCAGCTGGCCCAGCCCGAGCCCGGTGCCCAGGATGAAGTTGACGGGGTCGGCCCCGATCGTCGATGCGCGGGCACCGGTCCGGCCGTTGTTCAGCGCCCGTATGGTCAGCCAGGTGAGCAGCCCGGTGAGCCCGAGGCTCACGACGGCGAAAATGACCAGCGTCCACAGGGTCGATCGCACCGAGCGGATCTTCGTCCACTCCATGCGCAGAAGATTGCCGAACCCGGCACGCCGGGAGCTCGCCCCGGCCACCGGCGCGTGGGCTGCGGGTGTAACGGCCGTCATGGCGCGATCTCCTCCCCGGGGGCCGGGCCCGGCTGGCTGGTGGCTGCCCGCCCGGGCCCGCTCGCCGGCCCGTTTTCCTGCCCGGGCGCGGCCAGCCCGGGGCCGAACTCCGCGCTGCCGGCGGTCAGTTCCATGAAGGCCTCCTCCAGCGAGGCGTGCTGGGGGGTGAGCTCGTGCAGGACGATCCCGGCCGCGGCGGCGATCTCGCCGATCCGCGGCGCGGCCATCGCGGTCACGCTGAGCCCCGCGGGCAGAATGCCGTTGGTGTCCTGTTTCACCACGCCGCCTTCGGTGGTGATCAGCTCGCTGAGCCTGTCCGCCTGCGGCGAGCGCACCAGCACCGACCGCTCCGAACTGCGCGCGATGAAGTCCTGAGTGGCGGAGGCCGCGATCAGCTTGCCCTTGCCGATCACGATCAGGTGGTCGGCGGTGACCGCCATCTCGTTCATGAGGTGGCTGGACACGAAGACGGTGCGCTCTTCGGCCGCGAGCTGCTTCATCAGGTTCCTGACCCACCGGATCCCCTCCGGGTCGAGGCCGTTGACCGGCTCGTCCAGGAGCAGCACCGGCGGATTGCCGAGCAGGGCGGCGGCGATGCCGACCCGCTGGCCCATGCCGAGCGAATAGCCGCCGGTCCGTTTGTGCGCCACTTCGGTGAGCCCGACCAGGGCCAGGACCTCGTCCACGCGCCGACGGGGCAGGCCCTGGCTCTGGGCAAGGAACAGCAGGTGGTTGTAGGCGCTGCGGCCGTTGTGCATGGCCTTGGCTTCCAGCAGCGCCCCGACCGTCGCCAGCGGGCGGGGCAGCTGGTCATAACGCTTCCCGTCGATCGTCGCAATCCCGGTCTCGGGCCGGTCCAGGCCCAGGATCAGCCGCATCGTGGTCGACTTGCCCGCCCCGTTCGGGCCGAGGAACCCCGTCACCCGGCCGGGCTCGACCGTGAACGACAGGTGATCTACAGCAAGCTTGTCCCCGTAGCGCTTGGTGAGGTCGTGTACCTCGATCATCTGGGTCCTCTCACCAGTGATGTCGTCTCCGCTGCGGTGGGGCACAGCGGGCTGCACAGCCGCCGCCCAGAACACCACACACGGTAGCAAGGTTCCCGGCACGGGCCGGCGTGGCGCTCCGGTGCGCCCCCGGCCTGCGGTCGCTACGCTGCTGCCGACAATGTCTGAGCTGCCCCAGTCTCCCGGTGCCGCCCGGCCTGGCGATGCTGGCCCGGCGCGGCCGGTTGACATCGGCCCGGCCGCGATCGGCGTCTCGCTTGCGGTCGTCATCGGCACCGCGCTGCTCGGGCTGGCCGCCGGGTACGTCTGGTCGCTGGTGGCGCCCCGCGCGCTGCTGGTGGTGCTCAGCCCTGGCGCGGCCGGCCTGGTGCAGGTGGAAACTACCGCGTTCATCGCCGCCGACGCCGCGTTCTCCCTGATCATGCTGGCCGGGGGGGTGGTGTCCGGGGTGCTGGGCTACCGGCTGGCCGTGCGCCGATATGGCCCGCTGGCCATGGCAGGCGTGCTGGCCGGCGCGGTCTGCGCGGCCTACCTCGCGCGCTGGGTGGGTGAGCAGTCCGGGCTCGCCACCTTCCACCACCTGCTGGCCACCCTGCCGGCCGGCGCCCATCTGCGTGATTCGCTGACGCTGCGGGCTACCGGGGCGCTTGCGCTCTGGCCGCTCGCAGCGGGCCTGGTGGCCGGTGGCATGGAGGCGTTCGCGACCCGTGGCCGTCACCGGGGCCCCGCGGGCGGGCCGGCCCCGGCGGGCTCCGGGACGGGGACCGGCCACCCCTGGCCATCCGGGACGCCGGCCGGGCAGCCAGGGGGCCAGCCCGGACACGGCTGACGGCGGGGTCCCGCCGGCGGCCCTGCCGGGCCCTCGCGCTCCATAGACTGGGCGGGTGCTTTCCCGGATCGATCTTCGCGGGCAGTCGGCGGCCACCCTGAGCAGGGAGAAGCTCGCCGGGGTGCTTCCGCGTGCCGCCCTCGACGTCGGGGCCGCGGTGGCGACCGTGCGTCCCATCTGCGAGGACGTGCGCGTGCGTGGCGCGGCGGCGGTCCGTGAGTACACAGCCCGGTTCGACGGGGTCGACCTGGCCAGTACCCGGGTTCCGGCGCAGGCTCTGGCCAAGGCGCGCGCGGCGCTCGACCCAGCGGTCCGGGCCGCGCTGGCGGAGGCCATCCGCCGGGCCCGTCTCGTGCACGAGGCGCAGCGGCCACCGGACGCGGTGACCACCGTCGCAGACGGGTCATCGGTCACCGAGCGCTATGTCCCCGTCGGCCGGGCGGGCGTGTACGTGCCCGGCGGGCTGGTCCCGATCCCCTCCTCGGTGGTCATGAACGTGGTCCCCGCCCAGGTGGCCGGGGTCCCGCAGATCGCCGTCGCCTCGCCGCCCCAAGCGGCACACGGCGGGCGGCCGGACCCGGTCGTCCTCGCCGTCTGCGCCATGCTCGGCATCGAGGAGGTGCACGCGGCCGGCGGCGCGCAGGCGATCGCCATGTTCGCCTACGGCACCGCCGACTGCGCGGCTGCCGACGTCGTCACCGGCCCCGGCAACGTGTACGTCGCGGCCGCCAAACGGCTGCTGCTCGGGACCATCGGCACCGACGGGGAGGCTGGCCCGACCGAGGTGGCGATCATCGCCGACCACACCGCGGTCCCGGGCTTCGTCGCCGCCGACCTGATCGCCCAGGCGGAGCACGACCCGCTGGCGGCGTGCCTGCTTATCACCACCGACCCCGGCCTCGCCGACCGCACCGAAGATGCGCTCGCCCCTCAGCTGGCCACCGCCCGTCACCGTGACCGAGTGCTCGCGGCGCTGGTCGGCCAGTCCGCGTGCGTGCTTGTGGACGACACCGCCGCCGCCCTCGCCGTGGCCGACGCCTGGGCTCCGGAGCATCTGGAAATCCAGGCAGAAGGTGCTTCCGCCCTGGCAGCCCGCGTCCGCAACGCCGGCGCTGTCTTCGTCGGCCCTTATGCTCCCGTCTCGCTCGGCGACTACCTCGCCGGATCGAATCACGTGCTGCCCACCGGTGGCACCGCCCGGCACACCGGCGGGCTGTCGGTGCTGTCCTTCCTGCGCGGCATTCACGTGGTGGAATGCAGCGAGCCCGCCCTGGCCCGGGTTGCGGAGCACATCGACGCACTGGGCGGCGCCGAGGACCTCGCCGCCCACGTCGCGGCCGTCCGCATCCGCGTGCCCGCCCCCCCGCCCGCGGACCACAGCGTGCCCGCCCCGCCCGCGGAGCCCGCCCCGCCCGCGGAGCCCGCCCCGCCCGCGGAGCCCGCCCCGCCCGCGGAGCCCGCGGAGCCCGCCCCGCCCGCGTCCCATGATCGTGGTGGTTTCTATGCGTCAGGCGCATACAACCAACCACGATCATGGGACGCCCGGGGTCAGGCGCCGGGGGGAGCACCGTGAGCCTGCCCGGATGGGTGCCGCTGCGGCCGGATCTGGCGGGCCGGGCTCCGTACGGGGCGCCCCAACTCGACGTGCCGGTCCGGCTCAACACCAACGAGAACCCTTACCCGCCCTCGCCGGGCCTGGTCCGTGCCATCGCCGACGCGGTCGCCGGCGTGGCGGGCAGCCTCAACCGGTACCCCGACCGGGACGCTGTCGCCCTGCGCGCGGATCTCGCCGCCTACCTGGGGCACGGGCTCACGTGGCGCCAGGTGTGGGCGGCCAACGGCTCGAACGAGATCATCCAGCAGCTGCTCCAGGCGTTCGGCGGCCCGGGCCGCGCCGCGATCGGGTTCGAGCCCTCGTATGCGATGCACCCGCTGATAGCGCGGGCGACGGCCACCGGCTGGATCAGCGGCGCCAGGGACACCAGTTTCGGGCTTGACGTCGGCCAGGCGGCGCAGGCGATCCGCGACCAGCAGCCGGACCTGGTCTTCCTCACGTCCCCGAACAACCCGACCGGTGGCGCGCTGCCGCTCGCCGCCATGGAGGCCGTGTGCGACGCCGCGCCTGGGATGGTGGTGGTGGACGAGGCCTACGCAGAGTTCGCCCGCGACGGCGCACCGACCGCGCTCGCGCTGCTGCCGCGCTACCCGCGGCTGGTGGTCACCCGCACCATGTCCAAGGCGTTCGCGCTGGCCGGTGCCCGGGTCGGATACCTGGCCGCCGATCCGGCTGTGATAGAGGCACTGCAGTTGGTCCGGCTGCCCTATCACCTGTCCGCGGTCACGCAGGCGGTGGCCCGGGTCGCCCTGGCACACGCCGCTGAACCGCTGGCTACCGTGGAGACGCTCCGGGGGGAACGTGACAGCCTGGTGCGCTGGCTGCGCGGCCAAGGGCTCGCCGTGGCGGACTCGGATGCGAACTTCGTCCTGTTCGGGGAGTTCGGTGACGCCCACCTGATCTGGCAGGGCCTGCTGGAGCGGGGGGTGCTGGTCCGGGAGGTCGGCCCACCGGGCTGGCTGCGGGTGAGCGTGGGGACAGCGGCCGAGATGGACGCCTTCCGCCGCGCGCTGCTGCCTGTGCTTGATGGGCCCGTGCTTGATGGGCCCGTGCTTGACTGGGCCTGTGCTGGACGGCACACACCAGGAGGCCCGCCCTTGAGCAGGTCCGCCCGCGTGGAACGGGCGACCAAGGAGACCAGCGTCGTGGTCGAGCTCGACCTCGACGGCGCCGGCGCCGCCCAGGTGGGCACCGGCGTGCCGTTCTTCGATCACATGCTGGCCCAGCTCGCCAAGCACGGCCTGCTCGACCTGGCCGTTACGGCCGAAGGGGACACCGAGATCGACGCGCACCACACCGTCGAGGACACCGCGATCACGCTCGGCCAGGCACTGCGGGAGGCTCTGGGCGACAAATCCGGTATCAGCCGGTTCGGGGACGTCGTGGTGCCGCTGGACGAGACGCTGGCCAGGGCGGCCGTGGACGTGTCCGGGCGGCCCTACCTGGTGCACTCCGAGCCGGATGGCATGGCGCCCCTCATCGGGACCTATGACACCACGCTCACCCGGCACTTCTTCGAATCGCTGACCGCGTCGGCGGGCATCTGCCTGCATCTGACCGTGACCGGGCGCAACCCGCACCACATCGTCGAGGCCCAGTTCAAGGCGGTGGCACGGGCACTGCGCGCGGCGGTGACGCCGGACCCGCGGGCGCAGGGCGTGCCCAGCACCAAGGGCGTGCTGTGAGCCGCAAGCTGCCTGCCGTTTTCATGATCATGGCTAATCGGGCGGGCGAGAGCCCGTCCGATGCACCACGATCACGGAATCAGGGGCGGGAGGTGAGGCGGTGATGCGGCGGCGGGGGGGTCGGGTTGTGGTGCTCGACTATGGGTCGGGGAACTTGCGATCGGTGCACCGGGCGCTGCTGCGGGCGGGGGCGGATGCCGAGGTGTCGGCTGACTTCGACGCGGCGCTGTCGGCCGACGGGCTGGTGGTGCCGGGGGTGGGCGCGTTCGCCGCCTGCATGGCCGGCCTGCTGGAGATCCGCGGTGACCAGGTGATCGACCGGCGGCTGGCCGGGTCCCGCCCGGTGCTGGGCATCTGCGTCGGGATGCAGGTGCTGTTCGCCGAAGGAGTCGAGCACGGGGTCCACACCAAGGGCTGCGGGCAATGGCCGGGCACCGTCGAGCGGCTGGCCGCGCCGGTGCTGCCGCACATGGGCTGGAACACGCTGCAGGCCTCGGCCGGTTCGCGGCTACTGGCCGGGATCGCGGGTGAGCGGTTCTACTTCGTCCACTCCTACGCCGCCCGTGACCTCTCGTTTCCGCCGTCCCCGCACATGACCCCGCCGCTGGTGACCTGGGCCACCCACGGGGAGCAGTTCGTCGCGGCGGTGGAGAACGGTCCGCTGTCCGCGACCCAGTTCCATCCGGAGAAATCCGGCGACGCGGGCGCGGCGCTGCTGGCCAACTGGCTGGAGACGCTGCGATGACACTGGCACTGCTGCCCGCGGTGGATGTGGCCGGGGGCCAGGCGGTCCGGCTGGTCCAGGGCGCGGCCGGTACCGAGACCAGCTACGGCGACCCGCTCCAGGCCGCGCTGACATGGCAGGCCGCCGGGGCACAGTGGATCCACCTGGTCGACCTGGATGCCGCGTTCGGCCGCGGCTCCAACGCGGCACTGCTGGCCGGCGTGGTAGGCCGTCTCGACGTCGCGGTCGAGCTGTCCGGCGGCATCCGCGACGACACCTCGCTCGCCGCCGCGCTCGCCACCGGCTGCGCTCGTGTCAACATCGGCACCGCCGCGCTGGAGCGGCCGGACTGGGTACGGGCGGTCATCGCCGAGCACGGCGAGAAGGTCGCCGTCGGGCTCGATGTGCGCGGGGACCGGCTCGCCGCGCGCGGATGGACGCATGAGGGCGGGAACCTCGGCGAGACACTCGCCAGGCTCGACGCGGACGGCTGTTCCCGGTTCGTGGTGACCGACGTCACCCGGGACGGCACGCTCACCGGCCCGAACCTGGACCTGCTGCGCCGGGTGTGCGCGGGCACCGGCCGGCCGGTCATCGCCAGCGGCGGCGTGGCCAGCCTGGCTGACCTGCGGGCGATAGCGGCGCTGGCACCGCTCGGGGTGGAGGGGGCGATCGTGGGCAAGGCACTGTATGCGGGGGAGTTCACACTGGAGCAGGCACTGGAGGCGGTGGCCCGGTGACGCGGAAGATCTCCAGCGGGACCGTCTGGGAGCCGGTCGCCGGCTACAGCCGGGCGGTGGCGGCGGGCGACTTCGTGTTCGTGTCCGGCTGCACCTCGGTCGCCGACGGCTCGGTCGTGCACGAGGGCGATGCCGGGGCACAGACCGCCCAGGCGATCGCCAACGTGGCGCAGGCCCTGGAGCGCCTCGGGGCGAGCCTGGCCGACGTGGTGCGCACCCGGATGTTCGTCACCGATATCTCCCGCTGGGAGGAGTACGGCCGCGCCCATGGCGCGGCGTTCGGCGATGCGAGGCCGGCCGCCACGATGGTTGAGGTCGTGGCCCTGATCGATCCGCGGTTGCTGGTCGAGGTGGAGGCGGTCGCATACAAGCCGGGGATCGGGCTGCCACCGGGGCAGGAGCGGCCATGACGGTCGCGGTGCGGGTGATCCCCTGCCTGGACGTAGACGCCGGGCGGGTGGTCAAGGGCGTCAACTTCCGCTCTCTGCGCGACGCCGGCGACCCGGCCGAACTGGCCGCCGCCTATGACTCCGAGGGCGCCGACGAGCTGGTGTTCCTCGACATCACAGCGTCATCCGGCGGCCGCGAGACCATGTACGGCGTGGTGAGCCGGACAGCCGGGCAGGTGTTCATCCCGCTCACGGTCGGCGGCGGCGTCCGCCGTGTGGCGGATGTGGACCGGCTGCTGCGGGCCGGCGCGGACAAGGTCTCGCTGAACACCGCGGCCATCGCCAGGCCGGAACTGCTCGCCGAGGTGGCACACCGGTTCGGCTCCCAGTGCGTCGTGCTGTCGGTGGATGCCCGCCGTGCCGCCGGGGGTGATGGTGGCCGGCCTGCGAGCGGGTTCGAGGTGACCACGCACGGTGGCCGGCGGGGCACCGGGATCGACGCGGTCGCCTGGGCCGCCCGCGCGCAGGAACTCGGCGTGGGCGAGATCTTGCTCAACTCGATGGACGCCGACGGCACCAAGGCGGGATTCGACCTGGAGCTGATCCGTGCGGTGCGGGCGGCGGTAACCGTCCCGGTCATCGCCAGCGGCGGGGCTGGCGAACTCGCCCATTTCCCGCCCGCGGTCGAGGCGGGCGCGGATGCCGTGCTCGCCGCCAGCGTGTTCCACTTCGGCGAGCTGCGGATCGCCGAGGTGAAGGACGCCCTGCGCGGCGCCGGGCAGCCGGTCAGGTAACCCACCGCGGCCGGTTCGCCGTGGCTGGCTGGTCGTGGCTGGCTGGTCGTGGCCGGGCTCGTTACGGCGGCCGGGCGGTTACCGCCGGGCCGTCGTGGCCGCTGCATCGGCCGCGGCCATGGCCGCGCCGACGATGCCCGCGTCGTTGTGCATCGCGGCCGGCACGATCCGCGCCCGCACGCTGCTCAGCAGCGGGAGGAACTTGTCCGCCTTCCGGCTGATGCCGCCGCCGATGATGAACAGGCCGGGCGATATGAGGCCCTCCACGCGGCCGAGGTACTCGGCGACACGGGCTGCCCAGTGATCCCAGCTGAGGCCGTGCAGTTCCCGCGCGCGTTCCGAGGCACGCTTCTCGGCATCCTTGCCTTTGATCTCGATGTGTCCCAGCTCGGTATTGGGCACCAGCACGCCCTCGGTGAACAGCGCGCTGCCGATCCCGGTGCCGAAGGTCAGCATGAGCACCGTCCCCCGCTCGCCGGAACCGGCCCCGAATCTCATCTCGGCGAGACCTGCCGCGTCGGCGTCGTTAAGCATGCTGAGGGTGAGCCGGGTAGCCCCGCCGAACAGCGACCTCGCGTCCAGGCCGATCCAGGCCGGATCGAGGTTCGCCGCCGTCCAGGTGATCCCATCGACCACGACCCCGGGGAAGGCGACACCAGCCGGCCCGGTCCAGCCGAAGTCGGCCACCAGTGCCTTGACCGCGTCCGCGATCGCGGCGGGCAGGGCGGGCCGGGGGGTGGGCACCTTGACCCGTGGCGCGGTGAGAGTGCCGGTGGTGACGTCCACCAGCGCCGCCTTGATCCCCGATCCCCCGATGTCGATCCCCAGCACATCCACCTGGCACTCCCCCAATCCAACCCGGCCCACCACCACGCCACCGTGACGGGTGACCCTTCCATAGTGGGGCAGCCGGCCGCGGTGGGACAGCCGTCCGGCCGGCCCGGCTGCGGTTTCGCCGGGCCTGGCCTGACCGCCGGCCCGGCCGGCAGGTTCGGTCCCCGCGCGTCGGCCCAGGTGGCACCCGGGCCAGCGAACACGTGGGCACCCCGCCGGGTCTGTCAGACGCGCCAGCCGGTCTGCGCGAGCTTACGCACGTCCGGCTCGCTGCCATCGAGCCGGACCCGCGCGGCCGTGGTGCGGCCCATTGCCCACATGGTCAGTTCCGCCGGGCTGCCGGTGACCGTGACCATCGGCGTGCGCGCCTTGGCGGTGAACCGCACGCGCTGCCCGCCGGGGTCGGCTGGCAGGTCATCGCGCACCAACTCGATGCCGACCGGCGCCTTGCGGAGGATGAACCGGGTACCCCGGAGCCGCTGCCACAGCAACCCGCTCAGGCCCGCGTCGATATCACGTGGCTCCCAGCCGTCCCCCCCGCGCCGGACGTCCTCATGATGCACGAAGTACTCGACGGTGTTGAGGCGCTCATCCATGCCGGGGATGGCGAAGACCGAGAGCTGAGGCGGGCCGCTGCGGATCTGGTCCACCAGCTGCTCATAGGGGGTGCGGCTGGCGATCATGCGCCGTACCCGTTCGTTGTGGCCGGCCAGCGGGCCGCCCATCAGGCCGGCCGCGGCGTCGGGCCTGCGCTCGCGGAGCACCAGGTGGGCGGCCAGGTCCAGGGTCTTCCAGCCCGCACACAAGGTGGGCGCCCCGGGGCCGGTCTTGTCCAGCAGCACGCACAGGGCGGCACGCTCGTCGCGGGCAAAGCTCACCCCGCGATGGTACGCCCTGCCGTTCGTTTCCTACCGATCACCGATCCGCCCGGGATCACCGATCTGCCCGGGATCGGTGGGCGCATGGGCGCTCCTTCCCCGCGCATCCCCGCCAGGCCTTCGTAGGATCGGGGCATGAGAACCGGATGGAACCCTCGGTGAGCCAGCCCGGGCAACCTTCGCGGCTCGACCCGCAGGTGGCGGCGCGCCTCAAGCGCGACCCCGCCGGGCTGGTCGCCGCCATCGCCCAGCAGTACGACACGGGCGAGGTGCTGATGCTTGCCTGGATGGACGACGAGGCGCTGCACCGCACGCTGACCACCGGGCGGTGCACCTACTGGTCCCGCAGCCGGCAGGAGTACTGGGTCAAGGGTGAGACCTCGGGTCATGTGCAGCGCGTGGTTTCGGTCGCGCTCGACTGCGACGGGGACGCGGTGCTGGTCAGGGTGGATCAGGCCGGCGGTGCGTGCCACACCGGCGACCGGACATGTTTCGACGCCGGCGCGCTCGCGCTGAGTGCCCTGTGACCAGCAGTCCGGTGGCCGGCGCCGCTGGCGCTGGTGGCCCACGGGCCGGCGGCACCGCGGCACGGGAGTATGTGCTCGTTCTCGGCGCCGCGGCGGCCGGCGGCGTGCTCGTTCTCCTGTCCGTCCGGCAGGGGTGGGCACAGGTGGTTACCGCCGCCCCCGCCCCGCTGCCCAGCGGCTCGGCGCCGGTGCGGGGCCAGGACCTGGTGCCGGTGGCCGGTGCGCTTGCCGTGGTCTCGCTGGCGGCCCTGGCAGCGGTCATCGCCACCCGTGGCCTGGCCCGGCGGCTGGTCGGGATGCTCCTGGCGGTATCCGGGGCGCTGACCGTCCTGGTGGTGAGCACCCGCGTGAGCACAGCCGACGTGCTTGCCGCCGTGCATGGGACGGCGGTCTCACAGGCCGGCTCCGCGACCGCGGGCGGCGGGACGGGCGCCGCCGCCGGCGCCATCCCCGGCGGCAGCACGTCCGGGGTGAGCGTCGCCGCGCACGTCGTGATGGCGGGTTTTCCCTGGCGCCCGCTGGCGGTGCTGGGCGGGCTGGCGGTACTGGCGGCCGGCGTCCTGGTCGCCTGGCGTGGCCCGCGGTGGCCGGCCATGTCCGGCAGGTACGACCGCACCGGCGGGGGGAAGCCGCAGCACGTGGCGGACACCGCCACCCTATGGGAGGCTCTGAGCAGGGGCGTAGATCCCACCGAGCAACCCGGCCAGACCGGCAGGCCGTTAGGCTTGTAGGCACGTCCCTGTGTTGCCTAGGGTGGCGCGCGAGCCCCGGAGGTGAGCGGTGAGGGCAACGGAACCGGGAGGGCAGGGCGGCAGCCGCCCGCCCGGCCCACCGCCGGACGAGCCGCGACGGATGCTTGTCCGCCTCGTCACGCGGCTGGTGGTCGCGCAGGCGATCGCCGCCGCCGCGATCGGCCTGCCGTTCAGCAAGCGGCAGCTCTCCTCGATCCTCATCACCCTGGCCATGGTCGCGGCGCTGTGCGGGCTGGTGGTCGTCGTGCGTTCGGGCACGAAGGCGGCCTGGCTGATAGCGGTCGGGTTCGAGGTGACCTTCATCGGCTACGGCCTGTCACGGTTCTTCGCCGCCCGCTATCTGGGGGGCACTCTGTTCGCCATCCTCGCCGCCGGCACCCTGGTTCATCCCGCTGTCATGCGGGCGTATGCCGCGGCACCGTTGCGCGCACGCGGGGAGCCGCAGGACGAACTCGGCCTCGGCGAGGCCGCCGGGGAAGCATTCGGCGGCCAGATCATCGGGTAGTGGCCCGGCGCTTGCCCGGCCCGGATTCGCCGGCACCTCCCGGAGGTGCGCGCGACGTGGGCCGATGCCCCGGCCCGGCGGGACGGGCCCTTGACCCGGGGAGGCGGCTGCCGGCCCACCGCAGTCGGCTCGCTACCATCGGGGACGCAAGGCATCCGACCCGAGGGGATTGCAGAAGCGCGTGAGCGTGCTCGAGGAGATCCTAGAAGGAGTCCGTGCCGATCTCGCTGTTCGGCAGGGGCAAATACCGCTGGATCAGCTCAAGGAGTCAGCCCGGAGAGTCGCACCGCCACGCGAGGCGATGAACCTGCTCAGACGGCCGGACGTGGCGATCATCGCCGAGGTGAAGCGGTCCAGCCCGTCCCGGGGTGCGCTGGCCACCATCGACGACCCGGCCGCGCTGGCACGGGATTACCAGGCGGGCGGGGCCGCCATCATCAGCGTGCTCACCGAGCCGCGGCGCTTCGGGGGCAGCCTGGAGGACCTGGCGGCGGTCAGGAGCGCGGTGTCGGTGCCGCTGCTGCGCAAGGACTTCGTGATCAGCTCCTACCAGTTGTGGGAGGCCCGTGCCCACGGGGCCGACATGGTGCTGCTGATCGTGGCGGCGCTTGACCAGAACGCGCTGGTGTCGCTGGCGGAGCGAGCGCTGTCGATCGGCCTGGTGCCGTTGGTCGAGGTGCACAGCGAGACGGAGGTCACACGCGCGCTCGACGCCGGCGCGAAGGTGATCGGCGTCAATGCCCGCGACCTGGGCACTCTCGAAATAGACCGGAGGCTGTTCGGGCGGCTCGCGCCGCTCATGCCGCCGGACGTCATCAAGATCGCTGAGTCCGGTGTGCGGGGCCCGCGCGATCTCCTCGCCTATGCCGCGGCAGGAGCCGACGCGGTCCTGGTCGGGGAGAGCCTGGTCACCGGCAAGGACCCGCGCTCAGCCGTCGCCGACCTGGTGACCGCGGGTTCCCATCCCGCCCTGCGCGGTGACCGTCCATGAGGCCCAGCGCCCCCGCCGCCCCGGCGCCGGCCACGTCAGCCCAGGTGCCCGACGCGGGTGGGCACTTCGGGATCTACGGCGGCCGGTTCGCGCCCGAGGCACTGATGGCGGCCCTGGCCGAGCTGACAGGCGAATACCTGGCAGCCAAGGCGGACCCGGTTTTCCAGGCGGAGCTTGCCGACCTGCTCCGCGGTTACGCGGGCCGACCGACCCTGCTCTCGCAGGCGCACAGGTTCTCAGCGGCGGCCCGCGCCACGGTCCTGCTCAAGCGGGAGGATCTCACCCACACCGGATCCCACAAGATCAACAATGTGCTCGGGCAGGTGCTGCTCGCCAGGCGGATGGGCAAGCGGAGGGTGATCGCCGAGACGGGCGCCGGGCAGCACGGCGTCGCCACCGCGACCGCCTGCGCCCTGTTCGGCCTCGACTGCGTGGTGTACATGGGGGAGGAGGACACCCGCCGCCAGGCACTGAACGTGGCCAGGATGCGCATGCTCGGCGCCGAGGTGATCCCCGTCACCATCGGGACGGCCACCCTGAAGGACGCCATGAACGAGGCGTTCCGTGACTGGGTGGCCACCGTCGAGACCACGCACTACTGCATCGGGTCGGTCGGCGGGCCGCATCCGTTCCCCCTGATGGTCCGGGATTTCCAGCGGATCATCGGGGTGGAGGCGCGCCAGCAGGTGCAGCAGATCGCTGGCCGCCTGCCGGACGCGGTGATCGCCTGCGTGGGCGGCGGGTCCAACGCGATTGGCATCTTCCATGAGTTCCTGCCGGACGCGCAGGTGAGGCTGATCGGGTGTGAGGCGGGCGGCGACGGGATCGCCTCAGGCCGGCACGCCGCCACCCTGGTCGCCGGCTCGGCGGGCGTGCTGCACGGCATGCGCACCTACGTGTTGCAGGACGCCGAGGGCCAGACGCAGGCCACCCACTCCATCTCGGCGGGCCTCGACTACCCCGGGGTCGGCCCGGAGCACGCCTGGCTCAAGGACACCGGCCGCGCGAACTACCGGTCCATCACCGACGCGCAGGCGATGGAGGCGTTCTCGCTCATGTGCCGGACCGAGGGGATCATCCCGGCGCTGGAGTCCGCGCACGCGCTTGCCGGGGCGCTGCAGGTCGGGCCGGAACTGGGCCCCGATGCGCTGCTGCTGGTCAACCTCTCCGGGCGCGGCGACAAGGACGTCGCGACCGCGTCACGGTGGCTGGGGCACATGACCGGCGAGGACGCGCAGGCAGGGGCAACGGAAGCCGCGCAGGCAGGGGCAGCGGAAGCCGCGCAGGCAGGGGCAGCGGAGGCCGCACGGGCAGGGGCAGCGGAATGAGCGCGGTCGGGCTGGCCTTCGAGAAGGCCGCGGCCCAGGAAAGGGCGGTCCTGGTCGGTTACCTGCCCGCCGGGTTCCCCACCGTGGATGGGGGGATCGCGGCGATACTGGCGATGGCCGAGGCCGGCGCGGACATCGTGGAGATCGGGCTGCCCTACTCCGATCCGCTGATCGACGGCCCGGTCATCCAGGAGGCTGTGCACCGGGCGCTGACCAGTGGCGCTGGCGTCCGGGACGTGCTGCGCACGGTCGAGGCGGTCGCGGCAGCCGGGATCCCGGCGCTCGTTATGACCTACTGGAACCCGGTCGATCACTACGGCGTGAACGCGTTCGCGCGCGACCTCGCGGCGGCAGGCGGGTCCGGGATGATCACGCCGGACCTGACGCCGGAGGAGGCCGGCCCGTGGCTGGACGCGGCAGCCACCCACCGGCTTGACCCGGTTTTCCTGGTGGCGCCCAGTTCCACACCGGAGCGCATCGGGCTGATCACGAGCGTGTGCGGCGGGTTCGTCTACGCGGCGTCGCTGATGGGCATCACCGGTGCCCGCGCCAGCGTGAGCGGTGACGCGGCCGGCCTGGTGGCGCGGACCCGGGCATGCACGCCCCTGCCGGTCGCTGTGGGCGTCGGTGTCCGGGACGGGGCGCAGGCGGCGCAGGTGGCCTCCTTCGCCGACGGCGTCATCGTCGGCTCCGCGTTCGTCCAGCGCCTGCTGGACACACCCGACCTGACCACGGGCATCAGCGCCATCCGGGACCTCGCCGCCGATCTTGCAGCGGGTGTCCGGCAGCCGGCCCGCCCGGCCCGGCCGACCCGGCCCACCGGCCCCGCCCGGCCCACCCGGCCCGCCGGGCAGACCCGCTGACCGCGGCAGGCCCGGTCCCTCCGCAGAGAGCCTGAGACGACATGCCGGTGGCCTTCCTCCCCAGCCCGTCGCGGGACCTGTGGCATCTCGGGCCGATCCCGGTCCGCGCCTATGCGCTGTGCCTGGTGGCCGGCATCGTGCTCGGCGTCTGGGTCGCCGGCCGGCGCTACCTGCGGGCCGGTGGCCGGCCGGGCGTCATCCTCGACATCGCCACCTGGGCCGTGCCATGCGGGCTGGTGGGCGCCCGCCTCTACAGCGTGATCACCGACTACGACCTCTATTTCGGGGCGGGCCGCGACTGGCTCGGGATGGTCCGGGTGTGGGACGGCGGGCTGGGCATCCCGGGCGCGATCGCCGGCGGCGCGGCTGGCGCGTGGTTCGCCTGCCGGCGGGCGGGTGTCAGCCTCGCTCCGGTGGCCGGCGCGGCCGCACCCGGCCTGGCGTTCGGCCTGGCGCTCGGGTGCTGGGGGAACTGGTTCAGCCAGCAGCTCTACGGGCGGCCCTCGACGCTGGCCCTGGCGGTGGAGATCGCCCCGGCCCACCGCGTGGCCGGCTATGAGAACTACGCCACATTCCAGCCCACGTTCCTCTACGAGTGCGGCTGGGACGTGGCGGCCGGGCTCCTGGTGATCTGGGCGGCGCGGCGGTTCATGCTCTCCGGTGACCGGGCCTTCGCCCTGTGGCTGGCCGCTTACGCCGTGGGCAGGTATGGCACCGAATCGCTGCGGATCGACTTCGCGCATCACCTGTTCGGGCTGCGCGTCAACCAGTGGGTGATGGCGCTGATATGCGCCGGGGCGATCGGGTACCTGTACCTGACCAGGGGCAGGCCAGCGGACCAGGGCGCGGCGCGGGGGCCGGGCGGCCCGCCAACCCCGCCGCACTCTGGGCGTTTGGGCATCGGTGCCCAGCGGGCAGATATGCACCGGTAGCGCAATCTGCAGTAACCTCTGAGCGAAAGCTTCACGAGCCTGCGGCGGCATCAACCGTGCCGCCCGCGGCAGGGCCAACGTTGTCCCGACCGCATGCGAGAAACGCGTAGACGGACGAGACGACGGGAGAGCCGGTGTCGCCTGCCGCCTCAGCGGGAAATAAGGGACTGTACGACGGTCATCACGAACATGACGCCTGCGGCGTCGGTTTCGTCGCCGACCTGTCCGGGCGGCGCACCCACGGCACGGTTGCCCAGGCCCTGACGGTCCTGCGTAACCTGGATCATCGCGGCGCGAAGGGAAGCGACCCGGAGACCGGGGACGGGGCCGGCATCTTGACCCAGATCCCCGATGATTTCTTCCGGGCGGCCTGCGGATTCGGCCTGCCCCCGGTGGGCTTCTACGCGGCGGGCATGACGTTCCTGCCCGCTGGGCAGAGTGCCGCCGCGCAGGCGATGGCCACGGTGGAGCGGATCGCGGCCGCCGAGGGCCTGGCCGTCCTCGGCTGGCGGGAGGTCCCGCACGACCCGAAGTTCTGCGGCCGCGGCGCGCGGGCCGTCCTACCCCGGCTGGCGCAGCTGTTCGTGGCCGCCGACACCGTGGCCGAGAGCGGGCTCACCCTGGACCGGCGGGCGTTCTGCCTGCGCAAGCGCGCCGAACATGAGGCCGGGCTCTGCTTCGCCAGCCTGTCCTCGCGGACGATCGTCTACAAGGGCATGCTGACCGCGCTCCAGCTGGAGCCGTTCTTCAGCGACCTGTCCGACCCCGCGTACGCCTCGGCCCTGGCCATGGTGCATTCCCGGTTCTCCACCAACACCTTCCCGTCCTGGCCGCTGGCCCACCCCTACCGGTTCATCGCGCACAACGGCGAGATCAACACCGTGCGCGGCAACCGCAACTGGATGCGGGCCCGGGAGGCGATGCTGGCCAGCGACCTGTTCCCGGTGGCGGCGGACGGCGCGGGGATGGAGCGGCTGCTGCCCATCCTGGACTCCGACGCCAGCGACTCGGCCAGCTTCGACGAGTGCCTGGAACTCCTGCACCTGGGCGGCCGCTCGCTGCCGCACGCCATCCTCATGATGATCCCGGAGCCGTGGGAGAACCACGCGGAGATGGACCGCGGCCGGCGGGCGTTCTACCAGTTCCACAGCACCGTGATGGAACCGTGGGACGGCCCCGCCTGCGTGGCGTTCACCGACGGGACGCTGATCGGGGCGGTGCTCGACCGGAACGGGCTGCGCCCGAGCCGGTACTGGGTGACCCACGACGGCCTGGTCATCCTCGCCAGCGAGGTGGGGGTGCTCGACATCGACCCGGCCAACGTGGTCCGCAAGGGCCGGCTGCAGCCGGGCCGGATCTTCCTGGCCGACACCGCCAGCCACCGGATCCTCGAGGACGGCGACGTGAAGGCGGCGCTGGCCGCCGAGCATCCCTACCAGGACTGGCTGCACGCGGGCCTGCTGCACCTGGACGACCTGCCGGACCGGGAGCGCGAGCTGCCGGGCCGGGCCGAGCTCACCACCTTGCAGCGGCTGGCCGGCTACACCGAGGAGGACCTGCGGGTGCTGCTGGCCCCGATGGCCCGGGCCGGCGCCGAACCGATCGGGTCGATGGGCACCGACACGCCCGTCGCGGTCCTGTCCGACCGGCCGCGGCTGATCTTCGACTACTTCGCGCAGCTGTTCGCCCAGGTCACCAACCCGCCGCTAGACGCGATCAGGGAAGAGCTGGTGACCTCGCTGTCGTGTGCCACCGGGCCGGAGGGGAACCTGCTGGAGCCGGGGCCAGCCTCCTGCCGCCAGATCGTCCTGCCGTATCCGGTGATGAGCGACAGCGACCTCGCCAAGATCGTCCACATCAACGACGACGGGGACCTGCCCGGCTTCGCCGCGCACGTGGTGGACGGGCGGTTCCGCCCGGCCGGCGGCGGGGCGGCGCTGCGCGAGCGGCTGGCCGCGATCTGCGCCGAGGTGTCGGCGGCGATCGAGGCCGGCGCGCGATTCATCGTGCTGTCCGACCGCGGCTGTACTGGCCCGGGGGCGCGACCCCCCGAGACCACCCCGGGCGGCTGGGACCCCGGCCTGGCCCCGATCCCGTCGCTGCTGCTCACCGGGGCCGTCCACCACCACCTGATCCGGGAGCGGACGCGGACCAGGGTGGGCCTGGTGGTGGAGTGCGGCGACGCCCGCGAGGCCCATCACATCGCGCTGCTCATCGGGTACGGCGCGGCCGCGGTCAACCCGTACCTGGCGCTGGAGACCGTGCAGGACATGGTGCGGCGCGGGGAACTGGAGAACCTCTCCGCGCACAAGGCCGCCGCCAACCTGATCAAGGCGCTCGGCAAGGGGCTGCTCAAGATCATGTCGAAGATGGGGGTGTCCACGGCCGCCTCCTACACCGGCGCACAGATCTTCGAGGCGATCGGCCTGGGCGACGAGGTCATCCAGGCCTGCTTCACCGGGACCACCTCCCAGCTCGGCGGGGTCGGGTTCGACGTGCTCGCGGCCGAGGCGGCCCGCCGTCATGCCCGCGCCTTCCCGCCCGGCGCGCCCCCCGCCCACCGGCGGCTGGACACCGGGGGCGAGTACCAGTGGCGCCGCGAGGGCGAGCCGCACCTGTTCAGCCCCGAGACCGTGTTCAAGCTCCAGCACGCGACCCGCACCCGCCGGTACGAGATCTTCAAGGAGTACACGCAGCTGGTGGACGACTCCTCCGCGCGGCTGATGACGCTGCGCGGGCTGCTGCGGATCCGGGGCGTGGACGTGCCCCTGGCCGACGGCCAGGGCGGCCGCGCGCCGGTCCCGGTCGAGGAGGTCGAGCCGGTCTCCGCGATCGTGCGCCGGTTCTCCACCGGCGCCATGTCCTACGGCTCCATCTCGGCCGAGGCGCACGAGACGCTGGCCATCGCGATGAACCGGCTTGGCGGCCGGTCCAACACCGGTGAGGGCGGCGAGGACCCGGACCGGTTCCTCCCCGACGCCAACGGCGACCTGCGCCGGTCCGCGGTGAAGCAGGTGGCGAGCGGCCGCTTCGGGGTGACCAGCGAGTACCTGGTCAATGCCGACGACCTGCAGATCAAGATGGCCCAGGGCGCCAAGCCGGGGGAGGGCGGCCAGCTGCCCGGCCACAAGGTGTACCCATGGATCGCGAAGACCCGGAACTCGACGCCGGGCGTCGGCCTGATCTCGCCGCCGCCGCACCACGACATCTACTCGATCGAGGACCTCGCCCAGCTGATCCACGACCTGAAGAACGCCAACCCGGGCGCCCGGGTCCACGTCAAGCTGGTCGCCGAGGTGGGGGTGGGCACGGTCGCGGCCGGGGTCTCCAAGGCGCACGCCGACGTGGTGCTCATCTCCGGGCACGACGGCGGGACCGGCGCCGCCCCGCTCACGTCCATCAAGCACGCCGGGGCGCCGTGGGAGCTCGGGCTCGCCGAGACCCAGCAGACCCTGCTGCGTAACGGCCTGCGGGACCGGATCGTGGTGCAGGCGGACGGCCAGCTCAAGACCGGCCGCGACGTCCTCGTCGCGGCGCTGCTCGGCGCGGAGGAGTTCGGCTTCGCCAGCGCGCCGCTGGTGGTCTCCGGCTGCGTCATGATGCGGGTCTGCCACCTCGACACCTGCCCGGTCGGGGTGGCCACCCAGAACCCGGAGCTGCGCAAACGCTTCACCGGCAAGCCCGAGTTCGTGGTCAGCTTCTTCGAGTTCATCGCCCAGGAGGTGCGCGAGTACCTGGCGGCGCTCGGCTGCCGCACGCTGGAGGAGGCGATCGGCCGGGCCGACCTGCTGGACACCGCGCAGGCGGTCAGCCACTGGAAGGCGGCCGGGCTCGACCTGGCGCCGGTGCTGCACGTGCCTGCCCTGCCCGACGGTGCCGCCCGGCACCGGACGACCCCCCAGGACCACGGGCTCGAGCACGCGCTCGACAACACCCTCATCCAGCTGGCCGAGGGCGCGCTGGCCGACGGCACGCCGGTCGTCCTGCACCTGCCGGTGCGGAACGTGAACCGGACGGTCGGCACGATGCTGGGCTACGAGGTGACCCGGCGCTGGGGCGGCGGGGGACTGGCCGACGACACGATCCACGTCCGGTTCGAGGGGTCGGCCGGCCAGTCGTTTGGCGCATTCCTGCCCCGGGGCGTCACGCTGCGGCTGTCCGGCGACGCCAACGACTATCTCGGCAAGGGGCTGTCCGGCGGCCGGGTGATCGTGGCGCCGGACCCGGCGGCACCGTTCGCGGCCGAGGAGCAGATCATCGCCGGCAACGTGATCGGCTACGGTGCCACCGGCGGCGAGATGTTCCTGCGCGGCATCGTCGGCGAGCGGTTCTGCGTGCGCAACTCCGGCGCCACCGCGGTCGCGGAGGGCACCGGCGATCACGGCTGCGAGTACATGACCGGCGGCAGCGTGGTGGTGCTGGGCAAGATCGGGCGCAACTTCGCGGCGGGCATGTCCGGCGGGGTCGCCTACCTGCTCGATCCCGACCTGGGGCGGGTGAACACCGACATGGTGGATCTGGAGCGGCTCGACGCTGGTGACGCCGCCCTGCTCCGCGGGCTGGTGGAGCGGCACCGCGCGGAAACGGGCTCGGCGGTGGCCGGCCGGCTGCTGGCTGACTGGGAGCGGGCGCTGCCGCGTTTCGTCAAGGTCATGCCCAAGGACTACAAGCGGGTGCTGGCCGCTGCCAGCCGGGCCGAGCTGGAGGGCCGCGACGTGAACGAGGCTGTCATGGCCGCGGCGCACGGGTGAGGCGCGGCATGGCCGACCCGAAGGGGTTCCTGACCACGCAGCGGGAGACACCCACCCGCCGCCCGGTGGACGTGCGCATCGGTGACTGGCGCGAGGTGTACACCGAGTTCGGTGCCGCCGCCCTGGAGCGGCAGGCTGGCCGGTGCATGGACTGCGGCATCCCGTTCTGCCACTCCGGCTGCCCGCTGGGGAACCTGATCCCGGAGTGGAACGACCTGGTCTGGCGGCAGGACTGGCGGGAGGCGGCGGAGCGGCTGCACGCGACCAACAACTTCCCCGAGTTCACGGGCCGGCTGTGCCCGGCGCCGTGCGAGAGCGCGTGCGTGCTCGGCATCAACGCCGACCCGGTGACGATCAAGCAGGTCGAGGTGGAGATCATCGACCGGGCGTGGGTGGAAGGGTGGGTGGGCCCGCGCCCGCCCGGGCCGGGCGCGCTGACCGGGAAGAAGGTCGCCGTGGTGGGGTCCGGGCCCGCCGGGCTCGCCGCTGCCCAGCAGCTCACCCGGGCCGGTCACGCGGTCACCGTGTTCGAGCGCGCCGACGCGGCGGGCGGCCTGCTGCGGTACGGGATCCCCGAGTTCAAGATGGAGAAGCGGCACCTGGACCGGCGGCTGGCCCAGATGCGGGCCGAGGGCACCGAGTTCGTGTGCGGGGTGGACGCCGGGGTGGATGTGCCGGCCGCCGCGCTCCGGGCGGACCACGACGCGATCGTGCTCGCCGGCGGCGCGACGGTGCCGCGGGGCCTGCCCGTGCCCGGCGCCGGCCTGGACGGCGTCCACCAAGCGATGGACTACCTGCCGCTGGCGAACCGCGCCGTCACCGCCAGCGTGCATAACGGCGGTGCCGCCGACCCCGCGATCAGCGCCCTCGGCCGGCATGTGGTGATCATCGGTGGTGGCGACACCGGGGCCGACTGCCTGGGCACCGCGCACCGCCAGGGGGCCGCCTCCGTCACCCAGCTGGAGATCATGCCGCGCCCGCCCGCCGGGCGGCCGGACAGCCAGCCGTGGCCCACCCACCCGATGATCTTCCGGGTGTCCAGCGCGCACGAGGAGGGCGGCGACCGTGTCTACGCCGTCTCCACGCAGGAGTTCGTCGGTGACGCCGACGGCCGGGTGCGGGCGCTGCGGCTGACCGGGGTCGAGTTCTCCGGCGGCCGCTTCGAGCCCGTGCCGGGAACCGGGCGCGAACTGCGGTGCGACCTGGTCCTGTTGGCGATGGGGTTCACCGGGGCGCAGCGGGCCGGGCTCATCGACGACCTCGGCGTGGCGCTCGATGCCCGCGGAAACGTGGCCAGGGACTCCGGCTACGCCACCTCGGTGCCGGGCGTGTTCGTCGCCGGGGACATGGGCCGTGGGCAGTCGCTGATCGTGTGGGCGATCGCCGAGGGCAGGTCGGCGGCGGCCGCCGTGGACGGCTACCTGACGGGGCAGACATCGCTGCCGTCGGCGATCCCGCCCACCGCCCGCCCCCTCGGCTGACTCTCCGGCGCCGCCAGCCCGCCCGCACGGCGCCGCTTCGCACATCACTGCGTGCCCCGGGTGGGATTCGAACCCACACTGTATGGTTTTTGAGGCCATTGCCTGCTACCGGTTGGGCTACCGGGGCGTGGTCGGCTGCGGCATCTCCCGGCAGGTGCGACCGACGTCAATCTACCTGCTTTCGGTACGCTCGTGCCTGTGAGCCAGACACCGGTCCGCGTTGTGATCGCCGAAGATGAGGCGCTGATCCGGCTCGACCTCAAGGAGATGCTTGAGGAAGAGGGATACGAGGTGGCGGGCGAGGCGGGCGACGGTGAGAAAGCGGTGGAACTCGCCTCGGCGCTGAAACCGGACCTGGTGATCCTCGACGTCAAGATGCCCGTCCTGGATGGGATCACGGCCGCCGAGCGGATCGCGGCGGGGCACATCGCGCCGGTGGTGATCCTGACCGCCTTCTCACAGCGGGAACTGGTGGAGCGGGCGCGGGACGCGGGGGCCATGGCGTATCTGGTCAAGCCGTTCACGAAGGCCGACCTGGTGCCCGCCATCGAGATCGCGGTCAGCCGTTTCCAGGAGATATCGGCCCTGGGCACCGAGGTGGGGACCTTGCGGGAGCGGCTCGAGGTACGCAAAGTCCTGGACCGGGCCAAGGGCCGGCTGCAGTCCGAGCGCGGGTTCTCCGAGCCGGAGGCGTTCCGCTGGATCCAGAAGACCTCGATGGACCGCCGGGTGAGCATGCGGGCGGTGGCCGAGGACGTCCTGGCAGGGGCTCTCCCGGAGCGTGCGCCGGGCGGCGCGGCCGCGGATGAGGGCGGCGCCCGCTGAGCCGCGCCGGGGGACGTCACGGGCCGCCCAGCCGCACCGGACGGCGGCGGCTGCCGGGCCGGTCCGGTTACCGGCCGGCCTGGGAACCCGGGAAGCCTTTGGTGCCGTGTCGGCCTTCCCCGGGCCGACACGTTCTCTACTCGGCTCCCCGGGTCCTCCGCCCACGTTAGCGACCGGCGGGCTTGCCGCGCAAAGGCATGCTCATTCGCTGGCCGTAATGCCGTAAACATTCCTTCGGGAATCGTGTGCATGGTGGCGTGCCGCGTACACGGCGGCACGCGCAGTCACGCTGGCCTTTCGCCGCGGCGGCCCGGCCTCAGCCGGCGCGCCGCGTGCCGTCCTTCCCCGGGACGCGGTCGATGAGCAGGCAGGTGAGCCGCGACGTGCAGACCCGCCGCCCTTGTTCGTCGCTGATCACGACCTCGTAGGTGGTGGTGGTGCGGCCGCCGTGCAGCAGGGTGGCGATCCCGGTCACCTGCCCCGCGGACGCGGCCCGATGGTGGGTCGCGCTGATCTCGATGCCGACCGTGACCCGGTCCGGGCCGGCGTGCAGCGCCGAGCCGAGTGAGCCGAGCGTCTCCGCGAGCACGCACGACGCCCCGCCATGCAGCAGCCCGTAGGGCTGGGTGTTGCCGGCCACGGGCATGGTGGCCACGACGCGCTGGGCGGTCGCCTCCAGGAGCGTGATCCCCATCCTGTTGACGAGCGTGTCCTTGCTCCCGGCCAGGAACGCCTCGGTGATCCGCTGCGCGCTGTCCTGCTCCACCGCCACCTCCGGTTGTCCGGCGACTGCCGCCGTACCGAAGCTTAGAGACCCGGCCACGGGCTGCCCGGCTCCCGGTGCCCGGATCACGAACGCCGGGGGCGGCGGGTCGCGCGGGGCCGTCCGGTGGCCAACCAAACAGGAACGCACAAGAAACACTAGGGATTCTGTGCGGAAGTGCCTACCTCCCGGGCCGGGGTGGATGAACATATCGGGCAAACGGATCCACATGAAGGGAAGCGTCCATGCGTTTGCTATTAACACGTGCCAGGAAGCCCGCCAGCCCGGCCGCGCGGCCGGGAGCCCGCCTCCGTGCGCCCCGGGCCGGGGTCGCGATGGCCGGCGTGATCGCGCTCGGCGTGACCGGCACGCTGGCGATGCGCCAGGCCCCGGTCACGTCCGGGGGCCAGTGCAGCCCCACCATCTCCAAGCAGTTCTTCGGCACCGCTGTCGAGCCCTACACCGGCAAGCCCACCCCGGTGTTCCGGTACACGCTCACCAACTGCCGCGGCATGCAGGTCAAGCTGCTCACCTATGGCGCGACCCAGCAGTCGATCACCGTGCCAGGCCGCAACGGCCGCCGTGCTGACGTCATCCTCGGCTTCAAGACGCTCAAGGACTACGTTGACTTCGACAGCCCGCCGCCGCCGGCCGCCGGCGGTCCCTACTTCGGCGAGACCATCGGCCGCTACGGCAACCGGATCGCCAAGGGCACGTTCCAGCTGCAGCAGAAGAACGGCCTGCAGACCTACACGCTGCCGATCAACAACAACGGCAACAGCCTGCATGGCGGCTTCGTCGGCTTCGGCAACCACATCTGGTCGGCGCACGTGGTCAAGGTCCGCCGTGCGGTTGGCGTGGCCATGACGCTGGTCAGCCCGAACGGCGACGAGGGCTCGAAGTTCGAGCCCAGCTGCAACTGCACGGGCTACCCGGGCACGCTCACCCTGACCGTCACCTTCACGCTGAACAACTTCAGCCAGCTCGCCATGCACTACCACGCCACGGTCAAGGGCCAGAACACGGTGATCAACTTCACCAACCACGACTACTTCAACCTGGCCGGCGAGGACTCCGTCCCGGGCTCGGCCTACGGTCAGCTGGTCCAGATCAACGCGGACAGGTACACGCCGACGGACACGACCCAGATCCCGACCGGCGTGCAGGCACCGGTCGCGGGCACGCCGTTCGATTTCACGAGCCCGCACCCGATCGGCGCCCGGATCGGCGACGTCAGCGCCCCTGACAACGGCGGCGGGTTCCACCAGCTGCTCATCGCCCAGGGCTATGACCACAACTGGGTGCTGAACAAGCAGACCCCCGCCAGCACCGGCCCGCTCGGGCTCAACCTCGCCGCCCGCGCGCGGGACCTGCGCAGCGGGCGTGAGCTGACCGTCTGGACCGACCAGCCGGGCGTGCAGTTCTACAGCGGCAACTTCCTCACCGGCACGCTGGTGGGGATCAGCGGGCACACCTACCGGCAGAGCGCGGGTTACACGTTCGAGACCCAGCACTTCCCGGACTCGCCGAACCAGCCCAGCTTCCCCTCCACGGAGCTGAAGGTCGGCCAGGTATTCAACTCGACAACCATCTACCAGTTCTCGTCGTGACCGGCTGAGCCGCGTCCGGACCGGCTGACACGGCCGGGCGGGCACGCGCACGGGTGCCCGCCCGGCCGCCGGCCGGGACTGCGTTCCGATGTCGGCGCTGGCCACTAGACTTCCGGCGTGGCGACGAAGCCGGCCCAGGCCCCTTCCGCAGGCAAGCAGCAAGACCGGCTGCTGCTGCTGGACGGCCACTCCCTGGCCTACCGGGCGTTCTTCGCGCTGCCGCTGGAGAACTTCTCCACCACGACCGGCCAGCCGACCAACGCCGTCTACGGCTTCACCGCCATGCTCATCAACGTGCTGCGCGATGAGCAGCCGACCCACGTGGCGGTCGCCTTCGACCGCAGCGAGCCCACCTTCCGGCATGAGCAGTACGTCGAGTACAAGGCGAACCGGCGGGAGACCCCGGCGGACTTCCGCAGCCAGCTCAGCCTCATCTTCGAGGTGCTCGACGCGCTGGGCATCCCGCGGCTGTCGGTGGCCGGGTTCGAGGCCGACGACATCATCGCCACCCTCACCACCGAGGCGGAGCAGGCGGGTTTCGACGTTCTCATCGTCACCGGCGACCGGGACGTGCTCCAGCTCGTGGACTCCCGCACCACCGCGCTGATGACCCGGCGCGGCATCAGTGAGATGACCCGCTTCACGCCGGAGGAGGTCGCCGCCAAGTACGGCCTCACCCCGGCCCAGTACCCGGACTTCGCCGCGCTGCGCGGTGATCCCAGCGACAATCTGCCGAGTATCCCGGGGGTCGGCGAGAAGACCGCGGCCAAGTGGATCGCCGAGTTCGGCTCGCTGGCCGAGCTCGTGGACCGGGTGGACGAGGTCAAGAGCAAGGCCGGGGACAAGCTCCGCGAGCACCTGTCCGACGTGCTGCGCAACCGGCAGCTCACCGAGCTCGCCCGCGACGTCCCGCTGGAGGTGGGGCCGGCGGACCTGCGCCCCGCCGCCTGGGACCGGGAGCAGATCCACCAGCTGTTCGACACCCTCCAGTTCCGGGTCCTGCGGGACCGCCTCTACTCCACGCTGCCGAACGGAATCGCCGGGGTGACCGCCGCTCCCGGGCCCGCGGGCGGCGAGGCCGCCGAGGCGTTCGACGTGGAGATCGCGCTGCCCGGCCCCGAGGAAGTGGCCGGCTGGCTGGCCGAGCACGCGGCGGACGAGGGCCGTACCGGCGTCGCGACCGCCGGGACCTGGGCGAGAGGCACCGGGACCCTGGCCGGGCTGGCCCTGGCCACTCCCGACGGGGCCGGCGCCTATCTCGACCCGGCCACGCTCACCGAGGACGACGAGCAGGCGCTGGCGGCCTGGCTGGCCGACCCGGCCCGGCCCAAGGCGATGCACGACGCCAAGGGCCCGATCCACGCCCTGGCCGCCCACGGCCTCACCGTGGCCGGGCTGACCACCGACACCGCGCTCGCCGCCTACCTCGCCCTGCCCGGCCAGCGCTCCTTCGACCTGGCCGACCTGGTCCTGCGCTATCTGGGCAAGGAGCTGAAGCCCGCCGACGAGGTCGCCACCGGGCAGCTCGCGCTCGACCTGTCCGGCTCCGAAGACGGCGACGACGATGGCGAGGCGCAGGCCGCGGCCGCCCTCGTCCTGCAGGCCCGCGCCACGGCCGAGCTCGGCACCGCGCTTGACCAGGACCTTGAGCGGCGGGGCGCCACCACGCTGCTGCACGAGGTGGAGCTTCCCCTGATCGAGGTGCTCGCCGGGATGGAGCGGGCGGGGATCGCCGCCGACACCGATCATTTCGCGGCGATGTCGGCGACCCTCGGCGGTGAGGTGAAGGCCGCCGAGCAGGCCGCCTACGCGGTGGTGGGCCGGGAGTTCAACCTGGGCTCGCCCAAGCAGCTGCAGGAAGTTCTGTTCACCGAGCTGGGCCTGCCCAAGACCAAACGGATCAAGACCGGGTACACCACCGACTCCGAGGCGCTGACCGGGCTGCTCGCCCAGACCGAGCACCCCGTGCTGGCGTACCTGCTGCGGCACCGGGATGTCGCCAGGCTCAAGAGCATCGTGGACTCGCTGATCCCGATGGCGGGCGAGGACGGCCGCATCCACACGACCTACAACCAGATGATCGCGGCCACCGGCCGGCTGTCCTCGACCGACCCCAACCTGCAGAACATCCCGATCCGGACCGAGGAGGGCCGGCGCATCCGGCAGGGCTTCGTGGTCGGCGCCGGGTACGACTGCCTGCTCACCGCCGACTACAGCCAGATCGAGCTGCGCATCATGGCCCACCTGTCGGGCGACACCGCACTGGCGGAGGCGTTCGTCTCCGGCCATGATTTCCACGCCGAGACCGCCTCCCGTGTGTTCGGCCTGGCCCCGGCGGAGGTGACCGTCGAGCTGCGCAGCAAGATCAAGGCGATGAATTACGGGCTCGCGTACGGCCTGTCCGCCTACGGCCTGTCCCAGCAGCTGCACATCACCCCCGACGAGGCGCGCGGGCTGATGGAGGAGTACTTCCAGCAGTTCGGCGGGATACGCGACTACCTCCACGAGATCGTGGTCCAGGCCCGCAAGGACGGCTACACCCAGACCATCCTCGGCCGCCGCCGCTACCTGCCCGATCTGACCTCCGACAACCGGCAGCGCAGGGAAATGGCGGAACGGATGGCGCTCAACGCGCCAATCCAGGGATCGGCGGCCGACATCATCAAGGTCGCCATGCTGGAGGTGGACCGCGCGCTCCGCGCGCGGGGCCTGGCGTCGCGGATGCTGCTCCAGGTACACGACGAGCTCGTCTTCGAAGTCGCCCGCGGCGAGCTCGACGACCTGCGCGCGCTCGTGAGCCAGACCATGTGCGGGGCGTTCGGCCTCACCGTCCCGCTGGCCGTCTCCTTCGGCACCGGCCGCACCTGGGAGGATGCGGGGCACTGACGGGTTCGTCGTGGGGCGCGGACGTGGGCACCGCGTCCTGCGCTTCGGCCTTCGGCCTCTTTTACGCTCCGGACGCGGCACCCCCGCCCGCGCTGTGCGCACCCCCGGTGCCGGGCCGCTGGGGGCACGTAAGAGGTCACAGGTTGGTGGCTTCAATTGACCGGGTGGGTCGACTCTCATATCCTGAACGCTGCGCCGTGTTCTGGTGCAGTCCGCCATGGCCAGGCACAGCCGCGGATAGCCGTCGAGGCAAACCGCGACTGGTCAGGTCGGCCAGGCAAGTCCAGTAGACCTGTGGGCCCCATGTGGCGGGCTTGGCCGTGCACGCGCACCCATCCATCTATTTTCTGTCCGCCGGAGCCAATCCACACATGACGAGCAGCACTGAGGCCAATCCGACCCCCAAGGTAGCGGTCAACGACATCGGGTCCGAGGAGGCCTTCCTCGCCGCGATCGACGAGACCATCAAGTATTTCAATGACGGCGACATCGTCGAAGGGACGGTCGTCAAGGTCGATCGAGACGAGGTCTTGCTCGACATCGGGTACAAGACCGAAGGGGTCATCCCCTCCCGCGAGCTGTCGATCAAGCATGATGTCGACCCGCATGACGTGGTCAAGACCGGCGAGCACATCGAGGCCCTTGTCCTGCAGAAGGAGGACAAGGAGGGCCGGCTGATCCTGTCCAAGAAGCGTGCGCAGTACGAGCGCGCCTGGGGCACGATCGAGAAGATCAAGGAGGAGGACGGCGTCGTCACCGGCACCGTCATCGAGGTCGTCAAGGGCGGCCTCATCCTCGACATCGGCCTGCGCGGGTTCCTGCCTGCCTCGCTGGTGGAGATGCGCCGGGTCCGTGACCTGCAGCCGTATGTGGGCAGGGAGATCGAGGCGAAGATCATCGAGCTGGACAAGAACCGCAACAACGTGGTGCTGTCCCGCCGGGCGTGGCTGGAGCAGACCCAGTCCGAGGTCCGCCAGAACTTCCTCAACACGCTCCAGAAGGGCCAGATCCGCAAGGGCGTCGTGTCCTCCATCGTCAACTTCGGCGCGTTCGTGGACCTTGGTGGTGTGGACGGCCTCGTGCACGTGTCTGAGCTGTCCTGGAAGCACATCGACCACCCGGGTGAGGTGGTCGAGGTCGGCCAGGAGGTCACCGTCGAGGTGCTGGATGTGGACATGGACCGCGAGCGGGTCTCGCTGTCGCTGAAGTCCACGCAGGAAGACCCCTGGCAGCAGTTCGCGCGCACCCACCAGATCGGCCAGGTCGTCCCGGGGCGGGTCACCAAGCTGGTGCCGTTCGGCGCCTTCGTGCGGGTCGAGGAGGGCATCGAGGGCCTGGTGCACATCTCCGAGCTCGCCGACCGGCACGTGGAGATCCCCGAGCAGGTCGTGCAGGTCGGCGACGAGATCTTCGTCAAGATCATCGACATCGACCTGGACCGGCGCCGGATCAGCCTGTCGCTCAAGCAGGCGAACGAGGGCACGATCGGCGAGGCGGTCGGAGACGACTTCGACCCGACCCTGTACGGCATGCCGGCCACCTACGACGACCAGGGCAACTATGTCTACCCGGACGGCTTCGACCCGGACTCGGGCGAGTGGCTGGAAGGGTACGACTCGCAGCGCGAGGAATGGGAGCACCAGTACGCCGAGGCGCGGTCCCGTTTCGAGGCACACCGCCGCCAGGTCACCGAGGCACGCAACAAGGCCCAGGAAGAGGCCGAGGAAGGCGAGCACGGCAGCGGCGAGGGCGACGCCGGCTCCGCCGGCGGCAGCCGCAGCTCGTCGTCATCGTCGGCCAGCCGCGGCGACGAGGAGGACAACACCCCGTCCGGTGCGCTCGCCTCCGATGAGGCGCTCGCGGCGCTGCGTGACAAGCTGTCGGGCGGCCAGAACTGAAACTACCCTGACTGGCGTGGCAGCGCTCAGGGTCGGGCTCACCGGCGGGATCGGCGCGGGCAAGAGCGAAGTCTCACGGCGGCTGGCTTCTTACGGCGCCGTCGTCATCGACGCCGATGCCGTCGCGCGGGAGGTGGTCGCCCCCGGCACACCCGGCCTGGCCGAGGTCGCGGCGGAGTTCGGCCCCGAGGTGCTGCGGAGCGACGGCAGCCTGGACCGGGACCGGCTGGGCGAGCTGGTGTTCGCGGACGAATCGTTGCGCATGAAATTGAATGCGATCGTCCATCACCGGGTCGGCGAGCGGATGAGCGAACTGGAGCGGCAGGCGGGCGACGCGCCGATCATCGTGCACGACATCCCGCTGATCGCGGAGAACCACCTCGAGGGCGGCTTCGACATGGTCGTGGTGGTGGACGTGCCGCCGCGGGTGCAGGTGGAGCGGCTGGCCCGGGATCGTGGCATGTCCAGGGAGCAGGCGGAGGCCCGGATCCAGGCGCAGGCCGCCCGGGAAGAGCGGCTGGCGATCGCCTCCATCGTGGTGGACAATTCCGGCTCGCTCGCCGAACTCGACCGCGAGGTGGGGGATCTGTGGGCCGAGCTGCGCAGGCGCGCCCTGGCAGCGCGGGACTGACCGGGCCAGACCAGGCCGGGCCGGGCTGTCGTATCCCGGTTCTACAGTGGAATGTGACGATGCCTCGGAAGGAGCGGTGCCGTGCGCCCGGTCAGCGATCTCCAGCGGCGGGTGGCGCCGTTCAAGGTGGTCACCGAGATGGTGCCCGCGGGCGACCAGCCGCGGGCCATCGACGAGATGGAGCACCGGATCGGGACGGGAGCCGCTGACACGGTCCTGCTCGGTGCCACCGGCACCGGCAAGACCGCCACCATCGCCTGGCTTGCTGAGCGGCTGCAGCGGCCGGTCCTGGTCATGCTCCCGAACAAGACCCTGGCCGCCCAGTTCGCCAACGAGCTGCGCGAGATGCTCCCGGGCAATGCGGTCGAGTACTTCGTCTCCTACTACGACTACTACCAGCCCGAGGCGTACGTCCCGCAGACCGACACTTACATCGAGAAGGACTCCTCGATCAACGACGAGGTGGACCGGCTGCGGCATTCGGCCACCAATTCGCTCCTCACCCGCCGTGACACCATCGTGGTGGCGTCCGTCTCCTGCATCTACGGGCTGGGCACCCCGCAGGAGTACGTGGACCGGATGCTGAAGATCCGGGTGGGCGGCAGCATCGGGCGTGACGCGCTGCTCCGCAAGCTCGTCGGCATGCAGTACGCGCGCAACGACCTGGCGTTCAGCCGCGGGACGTTCCGGGTGCGGGGGGACACGATCGAGATCATCCCGGTCTATGAGGAACTCGCGGTGCGGATCGAGATGTTCGGCGACGAGATCGAGCGGCTGATGACGCTGCACCCGCTGACCGGGGAAGTGATCAGCGAGGACGAGGAGCTGTACGTCTTCCCCGCCTCCCACTACGTGGCCGGGCCGGAGCGGATGGCACGGGCCATCGCCGGCATCGAGACCGAGCTGGCCGAGCGGCTCGCCGAGCTGGAGCGGCAGGGCAAGCTGCTCGAGGCGCAGCGGCTGCGCATGCGGACCACCTACGACATCGAGATGATGCGCCAGGTGGGGAGCTGCTCGGGGATCGAGAACTACTCGCGGCACATCGACGGCCGGGCGGAGGGGACCCCGCCCAACACGCTGCTCGACTACTTTCCCGAGGACTTCCTGCTGGTGATCGACGAGTCGCATGTCACCGTGCCGCAGATCGGCGCCATGTACGAGGGCGACGTGTCACGTAAGCGGGTGCTGGTCGAGCACGGTTTCCGGCTGCCGAGTGCGATCGACAACCGGCCGCTGACCTGGGACGAGTTCGGCGACCGGATCGGGCAGACCGTGTACATGTCGGCTACCCCCGGGCCGTACGAGCTGCAGCGCACCGGGGGTGAGGTGACCGAGCAGGTGATCCGGCCGACCGGGCTGGTCGATCCGGAAGTGATCATCAAGCAGACCAAGGGCCAGATCGACGACCTCGTGCACGAGATCAGGCTGCGGGCCGAGCGCAACGAGCGGGTGCTGGTGACCACCCTCACCAAGAAGATGTCCGAGGATCTCACCGACTACCTGCTGGAACTGGGTATCCGGGCACGGTACCTGCACAGCGAGGTGGACACGCTGCGGCGGGTGGAGCTGCTGCGCGAGCTGCGGCTCGGGGAGTACGACGTGCTGGTGGGCATCAACCTGCTCCGGGAGGGCCTGGACCTGCCCGAGGTATCGCTGGTCGCGATCCTGGACGCGGACAAGGAGGGATTCCTGCGGTCGGGCACCTCCCTGATCCAGACCATCGGCCGTGCCGCGCGGAACGTGTCCGGCCAGGTCCACATGTACGCCGACCAGATCACCCCGTCCATGAAGCGGGCCATCGACGAGACCAACCGCCGGCGTGACAAGCAGGTCGCCTACAACGTCGAGCACGGGATCGACCCGACGCCCCTGCGCAAGCGGATCGCCGACATCCTCGACCAGCTGGTCCGGGAGGACGCGGACACCGAGCGGCTCATCGGTGGCGGCGGGCGCCAGCAGAGCCGGGGCAAGGCGCCGGTGCCCGGGCTGTCGTCGCGTGCCCGCGCCGGCGGCGGGACCGGTGCCGGCCGCGGGCAACAGGCCGGCGGAGAAGCCCGCAACGACCTGGTCGCCCTCATCTCCGAGCTCACCGAGCAGATGCACACCGCGGCCGCGGAGCTGCAGTTCGAGATCGCCGCGCGGATCCGGGACGAGATCAGGGAGCTCAAGCACGAGTTGCGGGGCATGCAGGCCGCGGGCGTGTGAGCCGGGAACCGGCTCGCCAGCTTTCCGCACCCACGGCCTGACCTGCGGTACCTGTGACCGGTAGGAGATTGTGACCCGGTCAGGGGATGCCTCGGTGAGTCGGCACGAAACATCCGGCGTAGGGTCGAGAGTGTGTTGTTGAGTCTAGTGGCCGCGATGGTGGCCGCGTTGTGCTATGGCGTCGCCGCGGTCATGCAGGCCATGGCCGTGCGTGCCGCGAGCCGGCGTACCGTGCGCGCGGCGGGCAGCGGCAGCTCGGCGCTGGGGCTGGTGGACCCCAGCCTGGTCTTGCGGATGCTGCATCAATGGCGCTTCATCGCCAGCCTCGCCCTGGACCTCGTCGGGTTCGTCGCCCAGCTGGTGGCGCTGCGGCGGCTTCCGCTGTTCGCCGTCCAGGCCATGATCGCCGCCAACCTGGCGGTGACCGCGGTGGTCGCCGCCTGGCTGATGCACCTGGAGCTGGCCTGGCGCGAGTGGCTTGCGGTGGCGGGCGTGGTCATCGGGGTCGGGATGCTCGGCTCCTCGGCCGGGGAGCACGTGGTGACCGGTGTCAGCCCCGAGTTCAAGCTGGCGCTGATCCTGGCCGTGGCCGGGATCGCGCTGATCGGGGTGGCATCTTCGCGGCTGCGGGCGCCTGCCCGGACCCCCGTGCTCGGCGCGGTGGCTGGCTTGGGCTACGGAGTCCTGGCCGTGGCCGCCCGCGTGCTGCCCAGCTTCTCGCCCCAGCAGCTTGTCCGAGATCCGGCGGCGTATGCCCTGGCAGCGGCGGGCGTGGTGTCCTTCATGCTGTATACCACCGCGCTGGAGGACGGCAGCGTGACCGTGGCGACGGCGGCGGTCGTCCTCGCGGAGACCACTCCGCCCGCGGTTGTGGGGATCATGTTCCTCGGCGACCACACCAGGCCGGGTCTCGGCGGGGTGGCGGTGCTCGGGTTCAGCCTCGCCGTGGTCTGCGCGGTAGCGCTGGCCAGATTCGGGGAGACCGACGAACAAGGGCTGACGGCAGCGCAGCGCCGGGTGATGCAGGCAGAGGGCGATCCCAGCGCCTACACGGCGTCGTGACCCGATGCTGACCAGGCCGGGCACCCGGGTCCCGGTGTGGCGTCTGCGGGGGGTATTCGCCTGCTGATATCCTGATGGCCCGTGGACCGGCGGCATTCTCCGCTTCGCACCGACCACGGGAGCCTTCCTTTGGCTGCGGTAACGTATTCATCACGCCCGGCATCGACCAGGCACCTCTTTGTGACCGGGGGCGTGGCCTCCAGCCTCGGCAAGGGCCTCACGGCTTCCAGCCTGGGACGCCTGCTCAAGGCACGCGGGCTCCGCGTGACCATGCAGAAGCTCGATCCGTACCTGAACGTCGATCCGGGCACCATGAACCCCTTCCAGCATGGCGAGGTCTTCGTCACCGATGACGGCACCGAAACCGACCTGGACGTCGGGCACTACGAGCGATTCCTGGACACGGAGCTGCGCGGGGCGGCCAACGTCACCACCGGGCAGATCTACTCCAGCGTGATCGCCAAGGAGCGGCGCGGCGACTACCTGGGTGACACCGTCCAGGTCATCCCGCATATCACCAACGAGATCAAGACCCGGATCATCGAGATGGGCGGGCCCGACGTCGATGTGGTCATCACCGAGGTGGGCGGCACCGTCGGGGACATCGAGTCACAGCCGTTCCTGGAGGCCATCCGCCAGATCCGGCACGAGATCGGCCGGGACCGGTGTTTCTTCCTGCACGTGTCGCTGCTGCCCTACATCGGGCCGTCAGGTGAGCTGAAGACCAAGCCCACCCAGCACTCGGTGGCCGCGCTGCGCAGCATCGGTATCCAGCCGGATGCCATCGTGTGCCGCGCCGACCGGGCCATCAGCGGCAGCCTGAAGCGCAAGATCAGCCTCATGTGTGACGTGGACGAGGAGGCGGTCGTCGCGGCCGCCGACGCGCCGTCCATCTACGACATCCCGAAGGTCCTGCATTCGGAAGGGCTCGACGCGTACGTGGTGCGCCGGCTCGGCCTCCCGTTCCGGGATGTGGACTGGAGTGACTGGGATGACCTCCTGCGCCGGGTGCACCGTCCCGCCCGCAGCGTGACCATCGCCCTGGTCGGTAAGTACGTGGATCTGCCGGACGCCTACCTGTCGCCCGCCGAGGCATTGCGCGCGGGCGGGTTCGCCAACGATGCCCGGGTCAATATCCGGTGGGTGACCAGCGACGACTGCCAGACCCCCGAAGGCGCGGCCCGCCAGCTCGAAGGGGTGGACGGGGTGCTCATCCCGGGCGGGTTCGGGGTACGCGGCATCGAGGGGAAGATCGGTGCGGTCAGCTACGCCCGGACCCACGGCATCCCGCTGCTCGGCCTGTGCCTGGGCCTGCAATGCGTGGCGATCGAGGTGGCGCGCAACCTCGCCGGGCTGGCCGAGGCGAACAGCGCGGAGTTCGACCCGGACACCCCTGACCCCGTGATCGCGACCATGGCCGACCAGCAGGACGTGGTGGCGGGGGAGCGGGACATGGGCGGCACCATGCGGCTGGGCCTGTACCCGGCGGTGCTGGCCGAGGGGTCCCTGGTCAGAGAGCTTTACGGGACCGATGAGGTGCAGGAGCGTCACCGGCACCGCTACGAGGTCAACAACGCCTACCGCGAGCGCCTGGAGGCGGCCGGCCTCCGCTGCTCCGGGCTCTCGCCGGATGGCCGGCTGGTCGAGTTCGTGGAACTGCCGCGTGAGGTCCACCCGTACTTCGTGGCCACCCAGGCGCACCCGGAGTTCCTGTCCCGGCCCACCCGGCCGCACCCGCTCTTCCACGGCCTGGTCGCGGCGGCGCTGGAGCATTCACGGGCGGCCCGCACCGCCGAGGCCACCAGCGTCCGCCGGGCAGCGGCGAGCGCGTGACCAGCAGTCAGTCTCCCGGGCCGGCGAACGCCGGACCAGCGGATGCGAGCGCCGCCGGGACGGGGGCCGGGGGCGCGGCGCCGGAACTGCGTGACGTCGAGCAGCGGTGGCCCGTGCTGGGTGATCCGCGGCGCGCCCCCGGCGCCTTCGTCACCCTGCGGACCGACCAGGTGCAGATGCCCGACGGGGAGCTGGCCGAGCGGGACGTGATCGAGCATCCCGGGGCGGTGGCGGTGGTGGCGCTCGACGGCAGCGGCCAGGTGCTGCTGATCCGCCAGTACCGGCACCCGGTGGGCCACCTGTTGTGGGAGATCCCGGCCGGGATCCGTGACGTGGACGGCGAACACCCCGGCGCCACCGCCGAACGCGAGCTGCTGGAAGAGACCGGCTACCGCGCCCGCGACTGGCGCCTGCTCGCGGACTTCTTCAGCTCGCCGGGCATGACCACCGAAAGGCTGCTCGTGTTCCTCGCCCGCGGCATCACCCGGGTTCCGGAATCCGAGCGTGGCGGGCACATCCCCCGGCACGAGGAGGCCCACCTGCTCGTGCGGTGGGTGCCGTTGCGGCAGGCGGTCGGACTCTTCCTCGCGGGTGACCTGCACAATGGTGTTACGGCAGTGGGTATCTTGTCCGCGTACGCCGCCCAGCAGGGCGGGTTCGCGGCGCTCCGGGAAGACGTGCTGCCCGAGCGCTGACCGGCGGCCATGCTGGGCGCTGGGACCCGGACCTTCCGGCAATGGGGCCGTCAGGACGGGAGGACGAGGAGACGAGCAGCCATGAAGGTGGGCATTCCCCAAGAGGTCAAGAACCATGAGTACCGGGTCGCGATCACGCCCGCGGGCGTGCACGAGCTTGTCCGGGCCGGCCACCAGGTGTTCGTGCAGCAGGACGCCGGCGTCGGCTCGGCGATCCCCGACGCGGATTTCGTCGCCGCCGGGGCGGCCATCCTGCCGGGCCCGGACGAGGTCTGGGAGACCGGGGAGCTCATCCTGAAGGTGAAGGAACCGGTCGCGCAGGAGTACCCGCGCCTGCGCAAGGGCCAGGTGCTCTTCACCTACCTGCACCTGGCCGCCTCCCGGCCCTGTACCGACGCCCTGCTGGGGTCGGGAATCACCGCCATCGCCTACGAGACCGTGCAGGCGGGAGACGGCTCGCTGCCGCTGCTCGCCCCCATGTCCGAGGTGGCGGGGCGGATGGCGCCGCAGGTCGGTGCGCACCACCTGCAGCGTGACGGTGGCGGCAGGGGCGTGCTGATGGGCGGGGTGTCCGGGGTCTACGCGGCCAAGGTGGTGGTGCTCGGCGCCGGTGTGTCCGGGATGAACGCCGCCGCCATCGCGCTCGGCATGCAGGCCGAGGTCCTGCTGGTGGACAAGAACGTCGCCCGGCTGCGGGCAGCCGACGCCATCTACCAGGGGCATTGCCAGACCGTCGCGTCGAACGCGTACGAGGTCGAGCGTGCCGTGATCGATGCCGACCTGGTGATCGGGGCGGTGCTCGTGCCCGGCGCCAAGGCGCCGATGCTGGTCTCCAACGAGCTGGTATCCCGGATGAAGCCCGGCTCGGTGCTGGTGGACATCTCCATCGACCAGGGCGGCTGCTTCGAGGATTCGCGCCCGACCACCCATGCCGACCCCACGTACCCGGTCCATGACTCGGTGTTCTACTGCGTGGCGAACATGCCCGGCGCGGTGCCGCACACCTCGACCTTTGCCCTGACCAACGTCACCCTGCCCTACGTGCTGGAGATCGCGAACCGGGGCTGGCGGGACGCGCTGCGGGCCGATCCCTCGCTCGCGGGCGGCCTGCACACGCACGAGGGCGCGCTCACGTGCCAGCCCGTCGCCGAGGCGCACGGGCTGCCATGGACCGGGACCGGGCAGGTCATCCACTGACCGCTCCCGGCCTGGCCACCGCGGTCAGCCGCTACCTCGACCACCTGGCCGTCGAGCGGGGCCTCGCCGGCCACACCCTCCAGGCGTACCGCCGGGATCTGACCAGGTACCAGGCGGCGATGCGGGCCCGGGGGCGGGCTGATATCGCCGAGGTCACCACCGGCGACGTCGCAGGCTTCCTCGCCGGCCTGCGGGAAGGCGGGCAGGGGTACGCGCCGCTGGCCGCGAGTTCTGCCGCGCGGGCGGTCGCCGCGGTACGCGGGCTGCACGCCTTCGCCGCCGCCGAGGGGCTGGCCGCGGCCGACGTGGCCAGCCAGGTGCGCCCCCCCGCCCCGCCGCGGCGGCTGCCGCGGGCGATCGGGGTGGCGGAGGTGGAACGCCTGATCGCGGCCGCGGGTGTCGGTGAGGCACCCGGTAACCCGCGCCCGCTGCGTGACCGCGCCCTGCTCGAACTGCTCTACGGCACCGGGGCGAGGATCTCCGAGGCGGTCGGCCTGGACGTGGACGACCTTGGTATCAACGACTCGGCGGGCGGGCCGTCGGCGACGCTCCTGCTGTCGGGCAAGGGGGGCAGGCAGCGGATCGTTCCGGTGGGCAGGTATGCGCGCGAGGCACTCGACGCCTACCTGGTCCGCGCCCGGCCCGCGCTCACCGCCGGCGCGCCGCGTGCCCGCACCAGCCCCGCGGTGTTCCTGAACGCCCGCGGCGGGCGCCTCACCCGGCAGGGCGCCTGGGGTGTGCTCAAGACGGCCGCGGAGCGGGCCGGCCTGACCGGGGTATCCCCGCACACGTTGCGGCACTCCTTCGCCACGCACCTGCTCGACGGCGGGGCCGACGTGCGGGTGGTGCAGGAACTGCTGGGCCACGCCTCGGTCACCACCACCCAGGTGTACACGCTCGTGACGGTGGACAAGCTGCGCGAGGTGTACGCCTCCGCTCACCCGCGGGCGCGCGGCTGAGTCCAGCGGCCCGTCCGGGGGATCGGCTGCCCGCGTGGGCGGCGTGCGGCCAACTGCGCCGCCTCTTGCAACCCTCCACGGTGAGTCGCCTTGCTGTCGGCCAGGGCACGGCCTAGAGTCCGGGTTTCAGCGGAGGCATTTCTGCGACATCCGCCGGGAGGTGCAGCACATGGTGGCAAGGTCCCAGAAAGCCCAATCCAGGATCGGGCCTACCGGGCGTCCTCTGCCGGTTTTCCCAGAGCCCGAGCCACTGGTGACCCACGGGCCCGCACGCATCGCGGCGGTCTGCAACCAGAAGGGCGGAGTGGGCAAGACCACGACCACGATCAACCTCGGCGCGGCCCTGGCCGAGCAGGGACGGCGTGTCCTGCTGGTGGATTTCGACCCGCAGGGGGCGCTCTCGGTGGGCCTGGGCATCCAGCCGCACGAACTGGATGCCACCGTCTACAACCTGCTGATGGAGCGGGGTGCGACGTTCGAGGAGATCGTGCTCAAGACCAACGTGGCCGGCATGGACCTGCTGCCCAGCAACATCGACCTCTCCGGGGCCGAGGTCCAGCTTGTCCACGAGGTGGGCAGGGAGTTCGTGCTGGGCCGGGTGCTCGAGCCCGCCTTGCCGGAGTACGACATTGTCCTCATCGACTGCCAGCCATCCCTCGGGCTCCTCACCGTCAACGCGCTGGCCTGCGCGCAGGGCGTGATCGTGCCACTGGAATGCGAGTATTTCGCCCTGCGCGGAGTGGCGCTGCTGATGGAAACCATCGACAAGGTGTCGAGCAGGCTCAACCGGGGACTGATCATGGACGGGCTGCTGGCCACCATGTACGACTCGCGGACCCTGCACTCGCGCGAGGTGCTCCAGGGCGTGGTCCAGGGGTTCGGCGACAAGGTCTTCCATACGGTCATCAGCCGTACCGTGCGGTTCCCGGACGCGACGGTGGCCGGGGAACCGATCACTCGCTTCGACCCGGGATCCACCGGGGCCGGTTCCTACCGGGAGCTTGCCAAGGAGGTACTGGAGCGGTGGCGGCAGGCAGAGCGCGCGGGTCCCGTTCGCGCCGGGTAAGCCTGCCGGGAGTCGCCGAACTCCTCCGCCCCGTCGGCCCCGGCCCCGCCAGTGATTCCGGGCGGCAGGCAAGTGGCCGAGAAGCCCACCCGCAGAAAATTACGGTATACCTGTCCGCAGATGAGCTTCTCGACTTGGAGCGTGCCCGCCTGGCCCTGCTTGCCCGCGGCATCGGTGTGGACAGGGGCAGGCTGGTCCGGGAGGCGATCGCGGTACTGATTGCGGACCTGGAGGCCGGCATCAACGTCAGTCTTATCGCCCGGCGCCTGCGCGCGGGCAGTGGTGCCCCGGCCAGCGGGGCTCCGGCCACCAGCCTCGTCAATTGTGCCCAGGCCGGTGCCCCGGCGGGGCCGCAGTGATCGTGGCGGTGACCAGCGATCCCGGTGGCGACGCCGCACATACCCCGGGAACGGGCGGATTCGAGGTCCACCTTGACGTCTTCGAGGGCCCGTTCGATCTCCTGCTCGGCCTGATCTCCAAGCACAAGCTGGACATCACCGAGGTTGCCCTGTCCCAGGTGACCGACGAGTTCATCGCCTACATCCGGGCCCGCACCGAAGGGTGGGATCTGGACCAGGCAAGCTACTTCCTGGTGGTGGCCGCCACACTGCTCGACCTGAAGGCCGCCCGGCTGCTGCCCGCCGGTGAGGTCGAGGACGAGGAAGATCTCGCCCTGCTCGAGGCCCGGGACCTGCTCTTCGCCCGCCTGCTGCAGTACCGCGCCTACAAGGAGGTAGCGGCCACCTTCGCGGGCAGGATGGCTGTCCAGGGCCGTCGCTTCGCCCGCCGGGTCCCGATGGAACCCCAGTTCGCCGGGCTGCTGCCGGAGGTACTGCTGGGCCTGGGCCCGGCCGAGTTCGCGTGGATCGCCACGCTGACGCTTGCCCCGCGCCCCGCGCCGGTCGTGTTAACCGGGCACATCCACATGCCGCGCACCAGCGTCCGCGAGCAGGCCGGGATCCTCGCCGGGCGGCTGAGAACGCTGGGCCGGGCCACCTTCCGGCACCTGACATCCGACTGCGCAGGCACCTATGAGGTGGTGGCCAGGTTCCTGGCCCTGCTCGACCTGTACCGGGACGGTAACGTCTCGTTCGAGCAACTGGTGCCGCTGGGTGAGCTGTATGTGAGCTGGGCCGGGGATCAGACCGGCCCGCTCGTCACAGCCGGCGAGGAAGACGACTGGTCATGATGCACGACGACACGGCCGGGGACACGGCAGGCGAGGCCCAGCCCGGCCCTGGGCTGCGGGCCTGCCTGGAAGCGATCCTGCTGGTGGTGGACGAGCCGGTCGCGGAAGTGGTGCTCGCCCAGGTGCTGGAACGGCCGCGCGAGGAGATCGCGCTCGAGATCCGGGAACTCGCGGCCTCCTACGACGCCGAGGGCCGGGGGTTCGACCTGCGTGAGGTGGCGGGCGGCTGGCGGTTCTACACCCGCGAGGAGTGCGCCCCGGTGGTGGAGCGCTTCGTGCGCGACGGCCAGGAGGTCCGGCTCACCCAGGCCGCGCTGGAGACACTGGCCGTGGTCGCCTACCGGCAGCCGGTCAGCCGGGCGCGGGTCTCGGCGGTGCGGGGCGTCAACTGTGACGGGGTGATGCGCACCCTGACCCTGCGCGGCCTGGTCGAGGAGGCGGGCACCGAACACGAGACCGGCTCCATCCTCTACCGCACGACCGGGTACTTCCTGGAGCGGCTGGGCCTGGCCAGCCTGGGCGAGCTGCCCGAACTCGCGCCCTTCCTGCCCGATGACCTCGAGGACGCCGATGGCAGCGAGGCAGGTGCTGACGATGTCGAGGCTGCCCAGGACGCTGCGGCTGCTGAGCACGCTGGGGCTGCTGAGCACGCTGCGGCTGCTGGGGTCCCCGCTGCCCAGGGCGCCGAGGACATCGAGGATGCCGGGGATGTGGGCGATGAGCGCACCGGCCCATGACGGTGGTGATCGCGGCGCGCGTCGGCAGCGCCAGGGGCGCCCTGGTGGACGCCGCGGGGCGGACGCCGACGGCGGGCACGCCGCCCACCACGATGATCCGGAGGGCGAGCCCGGCCACGATTCGCTCACTGACGTGCCGGGAGGCGTGCGCCTGCAGAAGGTCCTCGCCGCCGCAGGGGTTGGCAGCCGCCGGCATTGCGAGGAACTGATCGGTGCGGGCCGGGTAGAGGTGGACGGGGAGATCGTGCGCCGGTATGGCGCGCGGGTCGATCCCGACCACCAGATCATCAAGGTGGATGGCAGGCGCATACCCACCCGCCAGGATCTCGTGTACGTGGCGCTCAACAAGCCGGCCGGAGTGGTCACCACCATGTCGGACGATCGTGGCCGGCCCACCGTCAGCGACTTCCTCGGCGACCGGGCCGAGCGGCTGTTCCATGTCGGCAGGCTCGACTACGACACTGAGGGGCTCATGCTGCTGACCAACGACGGTGAACTGGCTCACCGGCTGGCACATCCGCGGTATGGGGTGGCCAAGACCTACCTGGCCGATGTCTCCGGGCCGCTGCCGAGGGACCTGGGGCGGCGGCTGGTCACCGGGATCGAACTGGAGGACGGGGTCGCCAGCGCGGACAAGTTCCGGATTGTCGATCGTGCGGGATCGCGGGCGCTGGTCGAGATCACCCTCCACGAGGGCCGCAAGCATATCGTCCGGCGGCTGCTGGCCGAGGCAGGCCATCCGGTCAGCCGCCTGGTCCGCACCCAGGTCGGCCCGGTCGCGCTCGGCAGCCTCCGGCCCGGCGCGACCAGGGCGCTGACCACCAGGGAAATCGGCGAGCTCTACGCCGCCGTTGGCCTCTAGTGCCGTGTCAGGCAACCTTTGCCCTCCCCTACAACGGCACGTGAGGGACACTGACTGCGATGAGTCAAGCCCCGTTGGCGCTAGGACGCCGCGTCATCGTCACTGGGCTGGCCGGGTCCGGGAAGAGCACGTTCTCGCTCGCGCTCGCTGCCAAGACCGGCTTGCCGGTCAGTCATCTTGACCTCCACTTCTGGAAGCCCGGCTGGGTCGCACCGTCGGAGACCGAGTGGCGCGAGAAGCAATGTGGCGTGCTCGCCGGCAACGCGTGGATCGCTGACGGCAACTACCACGAGACACTCGATCTCCGGCTCGAACGCGCGGACACCGTTGTGTTTCTCGACCCGCCCTGGTGGCTTTGCGCAGGACGTGCGTTCCTGCGCGGCTTCCGAATGCCGAGCGAGTTGCCCGAAGGGTGCGACTATTCGGCCTGGCTGCGGTTGCGCGATGAGTGGCGTTTGGCCGTCCGCATCTGGCGAAAACGCCGGTCAGAGCCGGAGCGCGAACACGAAATCATTTCGCAGCACGGTCAGCATGTGGCCCTTCACGTGCTCAGATCCAAGCGGGCGGTCAGGGAATTCCTCGACGGTATGGACGCCGACCACGTGGAAGCCGACGACGGTTGATCGGACGCCGAGTGACTCGCCCCCTAACGCCCGGCTCGGAGTCACGCCACCAACGACGCAAACGTTGCCTGACGCGGCACTAGCTGGCCCGCTCGGCCGCCGCCGTGGGGTGCCCTCAGCTGAGACATCGCGGCGGGCAGACGGCTGGCCGCCTGCCGATAACCTGGAGCGACGGCAATGACCCGGGCGGTTCCCGGGCTGTGGAGGAGAGGAATCAGGCCGGTGGCGGTCAGGGCGATCCGGGGTGCGGTACAGGTTGACGCCAATGAGCGGGCGTCCGTCCTGGATGGCACGACCGAACTGGTCACCGAGGTCATGACGCGCAACGGCCTGGTCACCGACGATGTCATCAGCGTGGTATTCACCGCCACCCCCGACCTGACCGCCGAGTTCCCCGCCCTCGCCGCCCGCAAGATCGGGTTCCAGGACGTTCCGCTGCTCTGTGCCAGCGAGATCGACGTGCCCGGGGCGCTGCCCCGGGTCGTCCGGCTGCTCATGCATGTGGAAACCGGCAAGCCGCGTGCCGCGCTGCAGCACGTTTACCTGCGGGGCGCGGCGGCCCTGCGGCTGGACATCGCACAGTGACGCCGCGACGGGGCCGCCCGGAGGCCAGCGAGCCTGCCAGGCTGCGCAGTGCGGTGGTGATCGGGACGGGCCTGATCGGGACGTCGATCGCGCTGGCCCTGTGCGAGCGGGGGGTGACCGTGTGGCTGACCGACCACGACCCCGCCGCGGCCCGCCTGGCCGCCGATATCGGGGCGGGGGAGGTGCTGCCGGAGCCGCTGGGTGCGCCGGGACCGGCACCGGGCTCACCGGGCGCCGGGGCGTCACCGGGGCACGGGCCGCAGGGACGGGACGGGCCGTGGGCCGATCTGGCCGTGCTGGCCGTCCCGCCCGCCGCCGTCGCGCCTTCCCTCGCGGAAGCGCAGGCCCGCCGCCTGGCCCGCTGGTACACCGACGTGGCCAGCGTGAAGGCACTCCCGCTGCGCCAGGCAGGTGAACTGGGATGCGATCTTTCCTCGTTCGTGCCCGGTCACCCGCTGTCCGGGCGGGAGCGCTCGGGGCCCGCCGCCGCCAGGGCCGACCTGTTCCTCGGCCGGCCGTGGGTGATCTGCGCCGGGCCGCAGACCCGGCCGGAGGCCGTCGCGGCCGTCGGCGAGCTGGTGCGCTGCTGCCGCGGCGAGCCGGTGCTGGCCGACCCGGATGAGCATGACCGGTGGGTGGCGCTGGTCTCGCACGCACCGCATGTGGTGGCCGCGGCCATGGCGGCCCAGCTCACGGACGCCCCCGGCGGCGCGCTCGGCCTGGCAGGCCAGGGGCTGCGCGATGTGACCAGGGTCGCCGGAGGCGACTCCGGGCTGTGGGCGCAGATCCTGGCGGCGAACGCGGTCCCGGTGGCAAGGGTGCTCACGGATGTGGCAGCCGATCTCGCCGCCCTCGCCGAGGCGCTGGCCGAGTCCGGCGCCCCGCCGCAGCCAGCCGAGCACCCCTCCGTCAAGCTGCTGACGGGACTGCTGGACGAGGGTTCGGCGGGGGTGGCGAGAATCCCTGGCAAGCGTGGGACGCCGGTGCGCGACAACGCGGTCGTGCAGGTTGTCATCCCCGACCAGCCGGGGGAGCTGGCGCGCCTGTTCCAGGTGGCCGGCGAGTCTGGCGTCAATATCGAGGACGTCGGGATCGAGCACTCACCCGGCCTGCCGGTCGGGGTGGCCGAACTGACCGTGCGCCCGGGCTCTGTTGGCCGGCTGACAGAGGCGCTTGCGGCGGCCGGATGGCCGGTGCGCCGGTAGCATCGCCAACGTGACCGAGTGTTTTGTGATCGCCGTTGATGGCCCTGCCGGGTCCGGCAAGTTGACTGCCGCCCGGGGGGTGGCCCGCGCGCTCGGCCTGCGTTACCTCGATACCGGCGCGATGTACCGGGCCCTGACCTGGTGGCTTCTCAGCCATCACCTGGACACCACCGACCCGGAGACGGTGGCCAGGCACGCGGACGAGCCGCTGATCGAGGTCGGGACCGACCCGGAGGCCCCGGCGATCACGGTTGGCGGCGTGGATGTGTCCGGCCCGATCCGCACCCGCGAGGTCTCCAACGCGGTCAGCGCGGTCGCATCGGTGCCGCAGGTCCGTGAGCACCTGATCGCGATGCAGCGGGAGATCATCGCGCGCAACGCGGGGCCGGGCGGCGGCATCGTCGCCGAGGGAAGGGACATCGGCACCGTGGTCGCCCCACAGGCGCTGGTCAAGGTGTATCTCACTGCCAGCGAGGAGGTGCGGGCCCACCGCCGCAGTGCCGATCTGGCCGTGGATCCGGGCGCCACCGCGACGGTCACCCGGGATGAGCAGTCCCGCCGCGACCGGGCCGACGCGCCGCAGACGGCGATGGCCGCCGATGCTGTCGAGATCGACTCCACCTCCCTCAGCCTGGACGAGGTGGTGGGCGTGATCGCCCGGCTGGCCCGGGAACGGGCCGGTCTCGCCGGGCGGGACCAGGCGGATGCGGCGCGGACGGCATGAGCATGCCGGGTGAGGAAGCGGCCGAAGGGTTCCCGGGCGAGGAGGCCTCCGGTGCCGGGGAATTCGTGCCGACCCCGGTGGTGGCGGTGGTCGGGCGGCCCAACGTCGGCAAGTCCACCCTGGTCAACCGGATCCTCGGCAGCCGCCAGGCGGTGGTGCAGGACACTCCGGGCGTCACCCGCGACCGGGTGGCCTATGACGCCTCCTGGCGCGGGCGCGCCTTCACCCTGGTCGATACCGGCGGCTGGGAACCTTCGCCGGGCTCCGAGGCCGGGCAGGCCAGCCGGGCGCTCGCCGAGCAGGTGACCGCGCAGGCCCGGCTGGCGGTGGAGGCGGCCGACGCCGTCCTTTTCGTGGTGGACGTGGTGGTCGGCATCACCGACTCCGACGACGCGGTCGCCGCGGTGCTGCGCCGCAGCGGCAAGCCGGTGGTGGTCGCCGCGAACAAGGTGGATGACACCCCGGGCGAGCCCGCCGCGTCCGCGTTGTGGGCGCTCGGGCTCGGTGAGCCCTGGCCGGTGAGCGCGCTGCACGGCCGGGGGAGCGGTGACCTGCTCGACGCGGTGCTCGCCGCGCTGCCGCAGGCTCCGCCGGAGCCGCTGCCCGCGCCGGGCGGCCCGCGCCGGGTAGCGCTGGTGGGCCGCCCCAACGTGGGGAAGTCCAGCCTGCTCAACAAGCTGGCCGGCCAGGACCGGGTGCTGGTTGACGCGGTGGCGGGCACGACCCGGGATCCGGTGGACGAGCTGATCGAGCTCGGCGGCATCAGCTGGCGCTTCGTGGACACCGCCGGGATCCGGCGCCGGGTCAGCCACACCCAGGGCGCTGACTTCTACGCGTCCCTGCGCACGGCCGGGGCGCTGGAGCGGGCCGAGGTGGCGGTCGTGCTGGTCGACGCGGGCGAGCCGCTCACCGAGCAGGACCTGCGGATTGTCTCGATGGTGATCGAGGCAGGCCGGGCACTGGTCATCGCCTACAACAAGTGGGACCTCGTTGACGAGGACCGCCGGCTGCAGCTGGACCGCGAGATCGACCGCCAGCTCTACACCGCCCGCTGGGCGCCCCGGGTGAATGTGTCCGCCGCCACCGGGCGGCATCTGGACCGGCTGGTGCCCGCGCTCCAGCTCGCGCTGGCCGGCTGGGAGACGCGGGTGCCGACGGGCAGGCTCAACTCCTGGCTCACCGAACTCGCCGCTGCCACCCCGCCGCCGGTCCGGGGCGGGCGCCAGCCGAAGATCCTCTTCGCGACCCAGGCGGGGATCCGCCCGCCGCACTTCGTGCTGTTCACGACCGGCTTCCTGGAGGCCAGCTACCGGCGTTTCATCGAACGGCGGCTGCGGGAGGAGTTCGGCTTTGATGGCAGCCCGGTGCACGTGTCGGTGCGGCTGCGCGCGAAACGGGCAGGCCGCCCGGCCGGCCGCGTGAGCCGCGCGAGCCGGCGTTAGGCGGCTGCCTGCCGTGCCCGGGAACGGCAGGCCGAGCGCCGTGAGGCTTTCGGGATGGCCCGGCATGAGGGCGCACCGAAGCGGATGGCCTGCCCGCCTGCCCTGCCAGGCCCGCCGCGATGGCCCGAAATGATGGCGCACCGTAGCGGATGGCCTGTCCGGCGTAGCATCGTTTGCGGTCGCGGCGGCGTTGGCGAAGGTGGGTAAGGCAGCTCCATGCGTTACAGATCCCTGGGTGATTGCGGGCTGATGGTGTCGGTCACCGGGCTCGGGTGCAACAACTTCGGCCGCCGGGTTGACCTGGAGGGCACCAGGGCAGTGGTTGACGCGGCGATCGACGCCGGCATCACTATGTTCGACACCGCCGACATCTACGGCGGCGGGGGGGCATCGGAGGAACTGGTTGGCGAGGTGCTGGCCGGCCTGCGGGATCAGGTGGTCCTGGCCACCAAGTTCGGTCACCAGGGTGCTGACATGGGCTACGGCCCGGCGGCGGGCGCCAAGGGCGGCCGCTCCTACATCCGGCGCGCGGTCGAGCGGTCCCTGCGCCGGCTCCGGACCGACTACCTGGACCTGTACCAGCTCCACACGCCCGATCCGGTGACGCCGGTGGCGGAAACGCTGGCCGCGCTGACTGAACTCGTCGCCGAGGGCAAGGTCCGCTACCTGGGAAATTCGAACTTCGCCGCCTGGCAGATCGCGGACGCCGCCCATGTGGCACGCGCCGCAGGCACCGCGCCGTTCGTCTCCGCGCAGAACCACTGGTCGCTGCTCGAGCGCGAGGTGGAGGCCGACGTGCTTCCCGCGGCCCGGCATTTCGGGCTCGGCGTCCTCCCGTACTTCCCGCTGGCGAACGGCCTGCTCACCGGGAAGGTCCGCCGGGGGCAGGCGCCGCCGGCCGGAAGCCGGCTGGCCAGCCGGCCGGGCTATGTGACCGACGCCAAGCTCGACCGGGTGGAGGCACTCATCGCCTGGGCCGCCGAGCGTGGGCTCACCATCCTGGAGGTGGCGATCGGTGCTCTGGCCGCTCAGGACGGCTGTGCCTGCGTGATCGCCGGGGCGAGCACACCCGAGCAGGTGAAGGCGAACGCGGCGGCGCAGTGGGTTCCCTCCGCGGATGACCTCGCCGACCTGGACCGGATCGTGCCGCCGCCCGCTCGGCCGCACCACGCCGTCAGGGGCTGAAGAACCGATGTCTCCTTACGGCTGGCCTAACCCCGGGCGATGGCCGTCCGGTAGAGCGCCCGGACGGCGCCGCTGAACCGGGGGGAGTAGGAGACGGAAGCGATATCCCCGCCTTCCTCGTACCCGCCGATGACGCCGATCACCGTCCAGATCCCGATGCCGGAGCCCGCCCGGGCGAGGAAGGGCCCGCCGCTGGTGCCGTCGGTATAGCCGCCGCAGTCGAACTCCATCTCGTGTGCCCCGAACGGCTTGGTCTCGCCGGTGCAGGTGATCGGCTGTTCAGCGGAATCCGGGTAGCCGATGACCCGGACCCGGGCCCGGGCGGGCCAGCCGGTGCCCAACTGCTCGCCGCCGGTCAGGTCCTGGATCCGGTCACTGCTGCCAGTACGGTGAACCACCATGAAGGCGACATCATGATCGGGGTTGCCGGTGGTGTGCCACGTGCTGTCCGCAATGACCTGGCTGGTGAGCCAGACGCCGTAGGGTGCCTGCCCGTGACGATAGCCCGGGACGAAGGCGATCTGGCCGGGTGCCATCCGGCTGACGCAATGGGCAGCGGTGATCACCAGGTCCCCCGGCGGGCTGTCCACGACGCTCGCGGTGCAGAAATGCCGGCCCAGCTTGCCGCCGGAGACCGTGAACAGGGCGCCGACGGCGGGCATCCCGTTGTACCAACGGCCAGCGGCGAGGACGGGCGGTGCGTCCAGTTCGCGCAGCGGCAGCGTGCCCGCGGCGACGGCAAGCCGGGGAACCAGCCGGGCCGCGCCATGGGCGGCCGGGGTGATCATGGCAGCAGCGGCGCACGCGACGGCCGTGACGGCGCTCAGGCTCCAGATGGCCCGGCCCAGCCGCGTGCGTCCCCCGCGCACATGCCGTCCCGTCTCACGCCTGCCCGGCCAGCCAGGCCGCATGCGCCCTCCCAGCCCGCGCGCCAGCGCGCCCGGCGTCGAATGATCTGCCCTTCTCCCGATTGTGCAGGTCAATGCCGTAATGGGCCATAGGGGCGACTGGGGGTTTTGTGCATGCTGGGACGCAGGCTCGCCAGCGAGGGGCGCTCCGCACCCACCGGCGCGTAGGATCACACTCGCCCCGTTGCCCCACCGGCACGGCGCACGGCGCCGGTGGCACGGCTTCGCCGGACCCGGCCGGCTTGGGCCCGGCGGCGGGGTAGCGTCCTGGTTGTCGGGCCGTACCGGCTTATTCGTTTCGTCTATGAAGTGAAGTTTGATGAGCTATCTCGTTGATCACTGGTCCTTCGACCCGTTCCTGATCGTGGTCGTGGTGCTGGTGATCTGGCACGAGATCGGGCTGGCACGGCTGGCCCGGCGGGCGCGGCCCGAGCGGACGCGCCAGCGGCGCCGGCGGTCGTGGCTGTTCTACGGCGGGCTGATGGTGCTGCTGCTGGCCGTGCAGTCACCCATCGACTACTGGGCCGACGACTACTTCTTCGTGCACATGTTCCAGCACCTGCTGCTCATGTTCGCGGCGCCCACGCTGGTCGTGGCCGGTGCTCCGTGGCAGCCGCTGCTCGACGGCCTGCCGGGGCGGTCCGGGCAGGCGATCACCCGGGGCACGATGCGCGGCGGGTGGTCGCGCCCGCTGCGGGCCGTGGGCGCCTTCCTGCTGCGGCCCTGGGTGGCGGTGACGCTGTTCAGCGTGGTGATGGTCGCCTGGCACGTGCCCGTGCTGTTCGATCTGGCCGCCAGCAACCAGGCGGTGCACATCTGGCTCATGCATGGGAGCTTCTTCGCCGTCGGGGTGCTGTTCTGGCTGCAGTTCATCCCCTCACCCCCGTTCCGGCGCCGGATGCCGCTCGCCTCGCAGGCCGCTGCGCTGATCGTGACGAACGTGGTCATGTGGGGGCTGGCGATGTCGATGAGCATCCTCACCGCGGTGTCCTGGTACCCGGTGTACGACCACCTGCCCGGGGTAACCCTGCCGCCGTTCGCCGACCAGCAGATCGGCGCCGCGATCTTGTGGGTGTGCGGGGACGTCTGGGCCATCCCGGCGCTGATCCTGGTGATACGCCGCATGATCGATGAGGACGGCAGCATGGGCGCGGCGCTGGACAAGATCCTCTCGCGGGGTCCCCGGCGGTCTGGCTGGTCCGGCGGCGGCTGGTCCGGCGGTGCGCGGCCCGCCCGGGCCGTCCGGCCCCCCGGCCCGCCCGGCCCGCCCGGCCGTCCGGGCCCCCCCGGGTGAGCCCGCCGGAGCCACCTGGACAGGCGTGACCCGGCTGCCGCGCCCGGGATCGGCCGCCGCGCCGGGATGAGCCATGCGCCGCCGCTGGGTTGGTGCCCGCCGGGGGAATGCCGGTGGTCCTGCCCCCGGGGCCGTCAGGACTCGCAGGCAGCGCCGTTGAACGTGCACCCGGTGAGGAAGGTGGTGTGTCCCCGGCCGTGGATGGTCACGTCCTCGCGCGCGCCGGGGGCGAGCGTCTCGTTCCGTGTGTCCGCGCTGAGCGTCAGCGTGTCCCCGCTGAACTGCCAGTGCTCGAAGGGGGTCCCGGACCATCCGTCCTGCGACCCCACAAAGTCAACCTCGGCCCGCGGGAGGGTCAGCTGGACGGTCCAGCCGGAAACGGGGCTGCTTCCGTGGTTGACGATGCTCAGCTGAGCCTGGAAGTGCCCGAAGTGCTGGTCCCCGCCGGGATCGAAGGTCACGGTGACATCCGGCGGAGGGGGTGGAGCCGGAGCGGGGGCTTGTGATGGCGAGGCGGACGGGGCCGGGGTGTGCACCGCGGGCTTGTGCACCTTCTTGTGCGCCTTCTTGGGCGCCGTGGTGACGCGGCTCTGGGTGGAGATGATGGTGACGGGGCTGGGCAAAGCGGCGCCGCAGTTGACCAGCCCACAATCGGCTGCCACCTGACGGGCTGGCGTGCCAGGGCGCCATACCAGCGCTGTCACGCCGCCCGTTATGACGGCGAGCGCGACGGCGCCCACGATCGCGGAGAGCCAGCTGCGCCTGGCGAGCGGTGCCAGCAGACGGCCCGCTCCGGTTGGTTCACCCGGTACGGCCGGTTCCCCTTGTCCCGCGGGCCCGGTCCACCCGCCGCGCGGATCGGCTTGGCGGGGATGCCGCGAGGGCCGGCCAGCCCCGGTCCCGCGCTGCGACCCCGTTGACATCCCTCACCTCCGCGACCTTAACGGAGCAAAAATAGCAAGCCAAGGCTAGCCATTGTCGGCAAACGCTGTGAAAACGATGTCAATAGCTATGTTATGTATCTGAAATCAGGAGATTACGGATAGTCGTTCGCCACGGGCCGACGATGTTTCTCCCGTCCTTTTTTGTTTCCTTCGTCCTTTTTCGGCCCGCTGGCGGCCGTCGGCCGCGCTGTTACCTGCGGGCCTCCAGGGGCCGGGCCGGGCTCCTCCCGCCCCGGCCGGCCCTGTGCCAGTGGCCCGGCGGCCTTCCGCCGGCCGGGCGCTTCCCCCCCGGCCGGCCCTGCGCCGTGGCCCGGCGGCCTTCCGCCGGCCGGGCCGGCCAGGCAGAGTCGATGCCATGAAACTGCACCTGGAAACCCGCGCCATCCATGCCGTCGCCCCCGAACTGAATGGCTCCCGCCCGGTCAGCGTCCCGATCTACCAGACCTCGACCTTCGCCTTCGCCGACCCGGACGCCTGCGCGGAAGCTCTCGACGACCCCCGGGCCGGTTTCGCTTACAGCCGGTACCGGAATCCGACCACCAGCGCGCTGGAGGACACTGTCGCCGATCTGGAGGGGGGCGCGGCGGCGATCGCGACCAGTTCCGGCATGGGTGCCATCAATGCGGTGCTGCTTTCCCTGCTTCGCCCCGGCGATCACGTCATCGCGCAGCGGTGCCTGTACGGCGGCACGTTCTCCGTGTTCGCCGGCCTGGCCGGCCGTTACGGCATCGATGTCAGCTACATCGCCGGGCGGGACCCGGCGGAACTGGCCGCTTCGCTCCGGCCGGAGTCGCGGCTGCTCTTCCTGGAGACGATAGCCAACCCGACGGTCGCCGTGAGCGACCAGCCCGCGCTGCTCGCGGCGGGCCGCGCGGCGGGGCTGACGTGCGTGGTCGACAACACGTTCGCCACGCCGGTGCTGTGCCGGCCGATCGAGCACGGCGCCGACATCGTGGTCCACTCCGCCACCAAATACCTGGGGGGCCACGACGACATCACTCTCGGGCTGGTCGTGTGCGCACGCCAGGAGGAGCACCGCGCGCTCTGGAAGAGCTCGGTGGATCTCGGGGTCGCCGCGGATCCCTTCGCCGCCTGGCTGACCATCCGCGGCCTGAAGACCCTCTCCCTGCGGATGGCCCGCCATTGCGAGAATGCCGCGTTCCTTGCCGGGCGCCTCGCGGCTCATCCGGGGGTAGCCGCTGTTCTCTGGCCCGGCCTGGCCAGCCACCCCGATCACGCGGTCGCGAGCCGCCTGCTGTCGGGTTACGGCGGCATGGTGGCCTTCGACCTCGCCGGCGGGCGCGAGGCGGGCCTGCGGTTCATCACCGCGGTGCGGCTGGCCGCGATGGCGCCGTCGCTGGGCGGCGTGGAGACCCTTGTGCTGCATCCAGCCTCCACCTCCCACCGGCAGATGGACGCGGCAGGGCTGAGCGCGGCGGGCATCGGCGAGGGCAGCATCCGCGTCTCGGTCGGGCTGGAGCATCCCGAGGACCTCTGGGCGGATTTCGAACAGGCCCTCGCCGCGGCCTGAATACCCGGTCCAGCACCTGGTGATCATGGGATCGCTGTACTCCAGGCTGTGATGCCAAATCCGAAGGATGATCTTGGGTGGCGGGCGCGGCGGCCACCACCTTGATGCCGGGAATGGCGGGGATCGCCGAGGGCATCAGGCGACGTCGAGGGTCAGCGTCAGCTCAGGCGGTGCGCCGACCTCCTCGATGAGCACGGCCAGCGCCTCGCGCAGGTCGGCGATCGCCTCCTCTGGGGTGGCGCCGTCACCCACCGCGCCGACACCTGGCCTGAGCTGAGCGGACGCACACCAGACACCGTCTTCGTCCTGTTCGACGGTGTAGGGCACGTGAACAACGCGGCTCATGGCCTCGATTCTCGCAGATCTCCACCGAACCGGCATCGTGTGCCGAGCCTAGGGTGCCCGGCGTAGGGGTTTCCGGATTTGTCTTGCCATCCCCCGCATCGCCCAGAGCCATGATCACGGACGATCACACGCGGTTTTCGCCGGGCGATTGTCCGTGATCATGGTGGCCAGTGAAAGATGATCCCACCCGGGGTGGCTGGTTCAGACGCGCGCTGGGCCGTTCAGTCCATGCCTGCGCGGGCGCTGCGTCGCTCCAGCAGGAGCACATCGCGCCAGCGGGCGTGGTGACGGCCTATCCGCCTGCGGATTCCGACCACCCGGAACCCCGCCTGCTCGTGCAGGCGCAGGCTGGCGGTGTTCTCGGGGAAGATCCCGGACTGGATGGTCCATATCCCGGCCGCCTCGGTGGAGCTGATCAGGGCGCGGAGCAAGGCGGCCCCGACGCCGCGCTGGTGTGCCGCTGGGGCGACGTAAACGGAGTGCTCGACCACCCCCTGGTGCACGCACCGGTCCGATACCGCGGAAACGGCAGCCCAGCCGGCCACCTCGCTGCCGTCGCCGGCGACGGCGACGTGGCGGTGGGAGGGCAGCCGGCTGGCGTCGAACGCCTCCCAGGTGGGTGCCTGGGTCTCGAAACTGGCCTGACCGGATTCCAGGCCTGCCTGGTAGATGGCAAGTACCTGGGCGGCGTCGGCGCTGGTCATGGGCCGGATGGTGATCCCCGCCCGGGAGCCGGCGGGCCGGTCGGCCGCCGCAGGAGGCGGCCCGGCGGCGGCCGGGGCGCCAGCGCCGGGCGGCGGGCCCGGTGGCATGCGTCCGATGACGAGGTCGGCCGCGGTCGGGAAGGTCGCGACGCAGGCCTCGTTCAGCCGGTAGTAGCGGGCGTTGCCGCGGCGCTCAGCGAGCACGAACCGCAGCTCGGCCAGCACCTTCAGATGCTGGGACACGGTGGACTGGCCGACCTCCGTGGCCGCCACGATCTCGCCGACGGCCAGCGGGCCGCCGGCCCGGGCAAGCAGCGACACGATCTGGATCCTGGTCGGGTCGGCGAGCGCCCGGAACCAGGCGGCGTACCCGCGTGCCCCGGCACGAGGGAGCACCCCGGGCGGGGGCTGACCGCGCGGCAGGTCGTGCGGCAGGTGGTGCGGCGCCGTCTTCATCGTTCATCGACGATAGACGATGAACGATGGGCCTCACCAGCGGTGATGGACCTGGGAGCGGAAGCGCCGGTCGTAGAGGTCCTCGATCGCGGCGAGCTGGGTTGCGGTGAGCGGGGGCAGGCCGGCCGCGGCCGCGTTCTGCCGGGCCTGGGGCGCGCTGGTGGCGCCGGGGATCACCGTGGCGACGCCGGGCTGGTCGATGACCCAGCGCAGCGCGGCCTGCGCGGGAGGCACCCCGTCGCCGGCGATCGCCGCGAACTCGCGGGCGGCGTCCACCCCGGTGTCGTAGTCGACGCCGGAGAAGGTCTCGCCGACATCGAACTCCGCGCCGTAGCGGTTGTAGGTGCGGTGGTCGCTGGCGGCGAACGTCGAGTCGTGGCCGAACTTGCCCGACAGCAGCCCGGAGGCCAGTGGCACCCGGGCGATGATCCCGACCCCGGCCGCGGCCGCGGCGGGCAGGACCTGCTCCAGGGGCTTGCGCCGGAAGGCGTTCAGGATGATCTGCACGCTTGCCGTGCCGGGTCGGGCGATCGCGGTCAGCGCCTCGTCGCAGGTCTCCACGCTGACCCCGTAGGCGGCGATCCTCCCCTCGTCGACCAGGGTGTCCAGCGCGTCGTACACCGCGTCCGAGGAGAATACGGGGGTCGGCGGGCAATGCAGCTGGACCAGGTCGAGCACGTCCATGCCGAGGTTGGCCCGCGACCGGTCGGTCCAGGCCCGGAAGTTCTCCAGCGTGTACAGGGCAGGGTCCAGTGCCACCCGCTGGCCCATCTTGGTGGCGACCATGACGGCCGGGGCACGGCCGCCGGCCAGGAACCGCCCGATGAACTGCTCGCTGCGGCCGTCGCCGTAGACGTCCGCGGTGTCGAGGAAGGTGACCCCGGATTCCACCGCCGCATCAAGGATCGCGAAGGCCTCGCCCTCGTCCACCTCGCCCCAGTCCGAGCCCAGCTGCCAGGTACCGAGCCCGATCACGGACACAGCCCGCCCGGTCCTGCCCAGAATCCGCTGTTCCATGACAGATGATCCTAACGATGGTTGCGTGGTGCGGCGGGTAACCGGGCTGGCTGGTCGGAGGTGAGGGCAGGCGATGGCGTGTCCGGGCAGCTGCCGGCCTCATCGCAGGCCGGTGAGCTGCCAACGGCGGACGTGATCGCGTCGCTGATCGCCCGCACCTGCCCGACCTGCTCGGGGGTGAGCGGGTCGAACAGGGTCCGGCGGACCTGCTCGACGTGACCGGGGGCAGCCCCCTTCAGCACCGCGTAACCCTCGTCGGTGAGTTCCGCGAGCTGACCGCGCCGGTCGGTCGGGCAGTCCCTGCGGCGGACCCAGCCACGCTCCTCCAGCCGGGCCACCGCGTGTGACGCCCGGCTCTTGCTCGCCGAGGTGGCCTCGGCCAGCTGGGTCATCCGCAAGGTGTGGCCTGGTGCCTCGGAGAGGCGTACCAGGATCTCGTAGTAGGCAAGCGGTATCCCGGTGTCGCGCTGCAGCTGGGCGTCGATGGCCGAGAAGAACGCGCTGCAGGCGCCCACGAAGGCCCGCCAGGTCACCTGCTCGTCGGCCGACAGCCACCGGGTGCCGGATGTGTCCACGCCGACAGTATATCCCGGAATAGTTGAGCGTTTGACATAGTTGCAGGATGGTGATAGTAGTTGAGTCCTCAACAAAATCAGGAGACGGAGAGCCATGACTTTCACCGACACGCTGACCGCGATCCCCGGCTACATCGCAGGCACCTGGACCATCGACCCGGTCCACTCGGAGGTCGGCTTCACTGTCCGGCACATGATGGTCAGCAAGGTCCGCGGCAAGTTCACCAACTTCTCGGGTGAGATCGTCACCGGGCCGGACCCGCTGGACTCATCGGTGAACGCGGAGATCGCGCTGGACTCGATCACCACCGGGAACGACCAGCGCGACGCGCACATCCGGTCGGCCGACTTCTTCGAGGTCGAGACCTACCCCACGATGACCTACCGCTCCACCGGCACGCGGCGTGACGGCGAGGGCTACGTCGTGGACGGCAAGCTCACGCTCAAGGGCGTGACCAGGGACGTCCCGCTCGCGCTGGAGCTGAACGGGTTCGGGCCCGACGCCTTTGGCGGCACCCGGGCCGGATTCACGGCCACCGCGGAGATCAGCCGGAGCGACTTCGGCGTCAACTGGAACGCGGCCATCGAGGGCGGCGGCGTCGTCGTCAGCGACAAGGTCACGATCCAGCTCGAGATCGAGGCCGTCCTCAAGGCCTGACCCACAGTTCGGGTCGAGGCCGAGCTCCAGGCCTGACCCACAGCTCGGGGCCGAGGCCGTCCTCAAGGCCTGACCCATTTTGCACGTCCTGCGCGGCCGGGAGAGCGTGTCTCTCCCGGCCGCAGGCATGCACGGTGCGGTCCTTTGCGACCTGCCCGGGCGGATCGCGGCACCGCCCCGCCGGCGGCCCGCGTCCCGGCCGCCCGAACCAGCCGGGACACGATTGCCGGCTGTCGGCCGGGGCAGGCGGTGAAAGGATGCGTCCATAGCTGCCACGAGATTCCAGGAGGCCCCGACGTGAAGGCCGCGCTGTACGACGCCTATGGGCCGGCTGCTGAGGTGCTGCGGGTGGAAGAGGTGGAGCGGCCGGAGCCCGGACCGGGCGAGGTCCGGGTGAAGGTGGAGGTGTCCGCGCTCAACCCGACCGATTACAAGAGCCGCAGCGGCGCCACCCCCCGCCCCATCGACGGCTTCCAGATTCCCCAGCACGACGGTGCCGGGGTGATCGACGCGGTCGGGGACGGCGTGGACCCCGCCCGGGTCGGCCAGCGGGTGTGGCTCTGGTTCGCGGCCTTCGGGCGCCGGTGGGGGACCGCGGCGGAGTGGACGGTCGTGCCGGAGCGCCAGGCCGTCCCCCTGCCGGACGGGGTGTCGATGGAACTCGGCGCCAGCCTGGGGGTGCCGGCGATGACCGCGCATCGCTGCCTGTTCGCGGACGGGCCGGTCAGCGGCCAGAGCGTGCTGGTCGCCGGCGGGGCGGGCGCGGTCGGCCATTTCGCCATCCAGCTCGCGCGCCGGGCCGGCGCCCGGGTGATCACCACCGTGAGCGGCCCGGAAAAGGCGGAGCTGGCCAGGCAGGCGGGCGCGGATCACGTGGTGAACTACCGTGACCCGGATGCGGCCGACCAGATCAGGGCGGTGACGCAGCGGGTGGACCGGGTGGTGGAGCTGGCACTGGGCGCGAACCTGGGTCTGGACCTGGCCCTGGCCGGCCCGGGCACCGTGATCGTCACCTATGCCGCGGAACCGGCCGACCCGGTCCTGCCGGTGCGGGCCTGTATGTCCGCCAACGTCCTGCTCCGCTTCATCCTGCTGTACGGGGTTCCGGCGGTCGCCCTCGACCACGCGGTCGCCGACGTCCGTGCGGCGCTCGCCGAAGGGGTGCTGACCGAACTGCCCAGCCAGCGCTTCCCGCTGTCCGACATCGTCGCGGCCCATGAGGCGGCCGAGGCGGGCCCGGTGGGAAAGGTGCTGGTCATTCCGGGCTGAGGTACCCGCGGCTGACCATGGCCACCGGATTCGCCCTTGCGTTACGTTGGGCCCGTATCCGCCCACGCTCCTGCCTGGGCTGGCAATGCATGGCGCAGAAACCATGGAGGGGGTGCGTCATGTCCGACGTGACTCACGATCTCGCCCATGCCGCGGGCCTGACACCGGGGAAGGGCCAGCCGCCAGGCGCGGCGGCTCCCGGCGCGCCCGCCGCGCCCGGCCGGGTGCGGCCGCCCGCGACCATCGTGCCGGTCGCCGGGCTCCCGGTCGTCGGCGTGGTGCTGATCCTGCTGGTCGTCGCGATCGCCGGGAACTGGCTGTGGGCCCTGGACTTCTTCCATATCGCCGGCGGCGGGCTGTGGACCGGCGTCGACCTGTTCGTCGGCCTTGTCATCGGGCCCATCCTGGGCAGGCTGTCCATCGGCGCCCGGGTGGAGTTCGCCACCCGGTTCATGCCGAAGATGCTGCTGATCATGCCGACCCTGGTCGTCATGACGCTGGCCTCGGGCTGGCAGCTCGCCCGCCACCTCGGTGTGCTGGAGGTGGGCTACCCACGGCACTGGTGGCTTGTCGCATCGTTCATCGTCGTCGGGGTGATGACCGTGATCGCGCTCGGCTTCCTGGAGCCCGCCAACCTCGCCGTCCTGTTCGAGCTGCGGAAGGACTCCCCTGACGGTGCGCTGATCGGCAAGCTCATGCGCCGGTTCGCCTACACCGCCGGTATCACCGGCATCCTGCAGGTGGCCACGCTGGTGATCATGACGAGGATCGCGACATGGTGACCGGGAGCGGCTCCCGCAGGCTCCCGCCGGTCACTTTGCTGGCGGTGGTGGCGCTGGCGCTGGTCATCGCCGGCGGCATCGATCTCGCGGCCCGGCTGCCCCGCCCCGCGCCACTCGGCCCGGCCGTGGTGGCCCTGGCCGCGGCCGCCGTCGTGCTGCTCGCCGCCGCCACCGTGCTGGCGCGCGTGCGCGACTTCGCCTGGCGGACGTTCTTCGTGGTGGGCGGCTGGACCCTGGTCGCCTACCTGGTGATCGCCGGGATGCTGGAGTTCGTCTTCATCCTCGACCACACGCCGGGCAGCCTGCTCATCGTCCTCACGCTGATGCTGGCGCTCTTCGCGGTCGATGTTCCGCTGCTGCTGGCGTTCTCGGTCGCCCGGTACCAGCCCGCGGGTGCGGCTGGGGCTGGCGGGGATGGTGATTCACCCGGCCCCTAAAGTACACTTACTTTCAGTAACCGCCATGTCACATATCCGAGGGGACGGGCGGGCTCATGGGGACGCTTTCGGCACAACGTTCGCGCGCGGCCCGGCATCCGCCCACCGCGCATGACACGGCTGCGCTGGTGCAGTTCGCCATCGACCAGGTGCTGCGCTGCGAGGCCGATTTCGACGGCCTGCCCAGCGTGCTGGAGCGGCTGGCGGGCAGCTGGGACGCGGAGGCCGCGCTCGCCCTGGCGCTGCACCCGGGCGGCGCGCCGGCTGTCCTGGCCGGGTACCCGGACGAGGTGACGAGCCGGACGATGCTGCCCGCCGCGATCGTGGCCCTCGTGCAGGCCCATCCGGCGGCGGTGGCGGCGGTCAGGTCGGGCGGGTCCATGCAGGCGCCGCTGGCGGCGGGGGAATGGTCGGACCGGCCGGTGAGCGCGCTGGTCGCGTGGGCGGCCGCGGGAGCGGGAGAGCAGCGGTGTGCCGTCGTGCTGATCGGCGATCCCGCCTCCTGGGACGCCCAGACCCGGGCGACCACGCGCATGCTGGCCGCCGTGGTCGCTGCCCAGTTCCGGCACGCCGGCGACCTCGCCTTCCTCCAGGAGCGCGAGGCGGTGACGAAGGCGCTGATCGACGCGTCGCCCGACGCCGTCCTGGTGATGGACGCGGAGCGGCGGGTGGCGGCGTTCAACCCGGCGGCGGAGAAGCTGTACGGGTGGCAGCGGGAGGATGTGCTGGGCAAGGACACGGCCAGCATGCTCATCCCTGAGCACGACCGCGCCCGGTTCCTGGCGGGCACCGAGAGCTTCCTGGCCCGGCGTGACCCCGGCGAGTTCACCGGCCGGATGAACCTGCCGGTGCTGCGCTCCGACGGGAGTGAGCAGATGGTGGAAATGACCCCGCTGCCGCTCGTCGTCCGCGGGCAGGTCTATTTCTGCGGCTTCTTGCGCGACCTCGCCGAGTCCGAGCGGGCCCAGGCGGCACTGGAGGCGCAGGCGGAGGACTTCCGGCTGCTCGCGCGCCGGGCACCGGTGGGCATCGCCGAGACGAGTCCCGATGGCAGGTGCTCGTTCGTCAACGAGCGCTGGTGTGTGCTGAACGGGGGCACGGCGGCGGACTTCGTCAACTCCGGGCTGGCCTGGCGTGCCTTCGGTGTGCTGTGGCTGGCAAACGCCATGTGTTACCTGTTCACCACCGCCTTTACGCTGCTCATCGATCCCACGACCGGCAGGCGGGTATGGGCCGAGGCGTTCCTGTTCGCCGGCGTCGTCAACGTGACCGTCATGGTGGCAGCGGTCGTGACCGCGCCGATGTACGCGCTCGCGGTCAAGGTGCTGGCGGCGGCGGGTTTCACGCTGACGCAGGGGTGGGTGGTTGGCGCCGTCGTGTTCATCTACGTCTGGCAGGCAGCCTCCATGGGCGTTGCCCGCCTGGCGTTGCTCGCGGAGGGACGGCCGGGGGGCTGGCTGCTGAGCCGGCTCCTGCTGTTCACCTCGGGGTACGGACCGCTGATGGCCGCGGTGACGCTCGCGTCCTACGTCAGCGAGCTCAAGGGGACCGAAGCCCGCTGGGAGAAGACCGAGAAGTCCGGCAAGGTGACGGCGTCGGCACGGCCCCCCCGGGGGTCCCGGCCAGCGGTTGGGCCGGCGGCCGCACGCCAGCCCAAGTTGTGACTTTAGGTATGCGATATGCTACTCTTAGTAATTGAATACGGCATCAGGAACGAAGCGGAGGTGCCCCGATGGACCAGTCCAGTGTCAGCTGGCGCAAGAGCCGGCATTCCGGCACTCACGGCCACTGCGTGGAGGTCGCCGTCTCCCGGCCCACGCATGAGCCAGGCAGCAGCCAGCTCATGGTGCGCGACTCCAAGAACCCTGACGGCGCGGTACTCGCGTTCACGCCCGCTCAGTGGGAGGCCTTCATCGCGGGCATCAAGGACGGCGAGTTCGGCGCCACCAGCTGATGACCGCCCGTCCGCCAGCACCGGCTCAGCCGGATCGCCACCTCCCGGCCCCCTCGTTCGCGGACGAGATCAGCCGTGCGCGCCGTTATGAGAGGGGCCTCCTCCCGAAGGTGGCCCTCGCCCTTGCTCTGGTGGCGGCCGCCGTGCTCGCGCACATCTACCTCTTCAGCTGACCGGCGCGTCGCGGCCACGCCTCGCGCGGATTGTCCTATCGCTCCGCCATCATGTGGCACGTCGGGCTGACCCGGCATACCGGGACGGCGAGGCGGGCCACGATCGGGGCAGGCGATGAGGCTGATCCACACGTCCGACTGGCATCTGGGCCGGACCTTGCATGGTGAAAGCCTGCTGGCGCATCAGGAGCTCTTCCTGGAATGGCTGCTTGAGCAGGCCACGGCCCACCACGCCGACGCCGTGGTGGTGGCCGGCGACGTCTACGACCGGGCGGTGCCCGCCACCGACGCGGTGGCGCTGCTGGACGCCACGCTGGTGGCCTTCTCCCGTGCCCGTATCCCCGTGGTGCTCACCAGCGGGAACCACGATTCGGCGGTCAGGCTCGGATTCGCGTCCGGGCTGAGCGAGGCCGCGGGCATCCACCTGCGCACCCGGGTCGCGGACATCGCCCGGCCGGTCGTGGTCGGCGACGATCACGGCGAGGTGGGCATCTACGGCATCCCCTACCTGCTGCCCGACGCGGTCATGACCGAACTCGGCGCGGAGCGCTCGCACGCCTCGGTGCTGGCGGCCGCGTGCGAGCGGATCCGTGCCGACGCCGGCGCCCGCGGCCTGTCGCGCACCGTCGTGGTCGCGCACGCGTTCGTCACCGGAGGCCAGGTATCGGCCTCCGAACGCGACATCCGGGTGGGCGGCGTCGCCGACGTGCCGGCCCATGTGCTGGCCGGGTGCTCCTACCTGGCTCTCGGGCATCTGCACGGCCAGCAGCGGGTCGGCACCGGCGGCACCACCACTGCGGGGTATTCGGGGTCGCCGCTCGCGTTCTCCTTCTCCGAGCGTAACCACCGCAAATCGGTCACGCTGGCCGAGATCGACGGCGCCGGCCGGGTGGGGACGCGGCTGCTGCCGGCCCCGGTGCCGCGCCCGCTGCGGGAGGTCAGGGGCCGTCTCGATGACCTGCTCGCCCGGGCCGGCGGCGATCTCGCCGACCTGGCGGACGCCTGGGTCAAGGCCGTCCTCACCGACCCGGCCAGGCCCGCCGCGCCGATGGAACGGCTGCGCGAGAAGTGGCCGCACACCATCGCCCTCGACTTCGTGCCCGACGGCGGGCTGACCGGGCCCGACGCTGACCTGGCCCGGCTGGCCGGGGTCGCCGATCCGGTCGAGATCTGCGGACTGTTCGTGGAGTTCGTGGCCGGCGCCCCACCGGACGAGGCGCAGCGGGCGGTGATCCGGGAGGCCGTGGAAGCGGCCCAGCACAGCGAGGCGGCGGCCTGATGCGGCTGCACGTGCTGGAGCTGCAGGCGTTCGGCCCGTACGCGGGCGCGGAGCGGATCGACTTCGACCGGCTGAGCGGCAGCGGCCTGTTCCTGCTGGAGGGACCGACCGGCGCCGGCAAGACCACCATCCTGGACGCGATCACGTTCGCGCTCTACGGCGGCCTGGCCGGGGAGGAGCCGGCGCCGGACCGGCTCCGCTCGCATTTCGCCGGCCCGGACGCGGAGCCGTCGGCCCGGCTGGAGTTCTCGGTGCGCGGCACCCGGTACCGGGTCAGCCGGGTGCCCGAGCATCTGCGGCCGAAGAAGCGCGGTGCGGGATTCACCGCGCAGGCCAGCCGGGTGCACCTGGAGCGGGCGTCCGCGGGCGGCTGGGCCAGCCTGTCGGCCAACAAGGCCGAGACCGGCACCATGATCGCCGAGCTGATCGGGCTGAACCGGGCCCAGTTCACCCAGGTCATGCTGCTGCCGCAGGGCGAGTTCGCGCGCTTCCTGCGCGCCAGCGACGACGCGAGGCGGGAGCTGCTCACCCGGCTGTTCGGCACCGGGCTGTACGACCGCATCACCGCCGGGCTCGAGCGGCGGCGTTACGACGCGGCCCGGCGGCTCGAGCAGGCGGAGCAGGCGATCTCGGATGCCGTGTCGGCGGCGGCCGAGGCGGCCGGCCTGGATGCCGACGGCCGCGGTGAGCTGCTCTCGCTGCCACGTGCCGAGTGCATGACCCGGCTGAAGGAGGCCCACGCGGGCCTGGCCGAGACCATTGCGGTCACCGATGAGGCGCTGGAGGTGGCAGTCGGCCAACTGACCGTGCGGCTGGCGGCCGAGCAGGAGGCGAACCGGCAGGCCGCCCTTATGACCCGGCTGACCCGGGCGGTAGCGGACCTGCGCGCGCACGAGGAGACCCGGCCCGATCACCAGGAGCGGGCGGGGCGGCTGGCGGCCGCCCAGCGGGCCGAGCCGGTCCAGCCGCTGCTGGCGGCGCTCGCCGAGGCGGAGGCGGCGGTCCAGGCCACTGGCGTCGCACTGGCTGAACTCGGGGTCGGCGCGGACGGCCCCGGCGCGGGTGAGCCCGGCGCGGGCGGTCCCGGCGCGGACACCCTGGTTGGGGACGCCCCGGCGGAGGACGTGCTGGCTCAGGACGTGCTGGCTCAGGACGTGCTGGCTGGCGCCGCGGTGGCCGAGGCCGCCGCGCGGGCCGCTGCCGAACGGGCCGAATCCCGCGGACAGGAAGCGGCCGCACTGCAGCATCTCGCCGACCGTGAGGCCGGCCTGGCCGACGACGAGCGCGCCCTGGCGGAGCAGGAGCAGGCCGCCGAAGCCGCCTCGGCCCGGGCCGCCGGGCTGCAGGCGGCCCGGGCCGAGCTGCCGGACCGGATCGCCCGGCTCCGGGGCGAGTGGCAGGGGGCCCGGTCGGCAGCCGCCGGCCTGGACGCGGTCGCGGCCCACCGGGAAGCGGTCGAGGCCCAGCTCACGGCCGCTACCGAGGCGGCCGGGCTGGCACCCCGGATCGAGGCGGCCCGGTCCGCGCTGCAGGCGGCTATCGACACCCACCAGGCCCGGGTCGACGCGCACCAGGCGCTGATGGAGGCGCGGCTGGACGGCATGGCCGCCGAGCTGGCCGATCAGCTGGCCGACGGTGTGCCGTGCCCGGTCTGCGGGGCCACCGAGCACCCGGCGCCGGCCTGCGCCGCGGCGCAGCCGGTGACCCCCGGCGACGTCGCGGAGGCGGCCGGGCAGCGGGACGAGGCGGACGCCGGGCGGGCCCGGCTGGACGGCGAGCTCGCCCAGCTCTCGCTGGCGGAAGCCGCGTGCGTCACCGCCTCCGGCGGCCGGGACGCCGGCGACCTGTCCGCCGAGATGGCGGCGCTCGCCGGTGCCATCGGCGCGGCGGAGCAGGCGGCAACCGATGCCGCGCGGCTGGAGGCCGAACTGGACGCAGCCACCGGCGAGCAGGACGTGATCGCCGGCGACCTCACCGAGGCCGTGAAGCAGGCGGCGGCCAAGGCTGGCCTGGCCGCCGCTGCCGGAGAACGGCTGGACATCGCGCGGGCGGAGCTGGCGGGGGCCGCGCGGGACCACCCCTCGGTGGCGGCGCGGCAGGCCGCGCTGCTGGAGTCCGCCGCGCACGACCGGGCGCTGGCCCTGGGCCTCGGGCAGCTCGCCGCCACCCTGGCCACCCGGGACCGGGCCGCCGCGCTGGCCGACCGGGAGGCGGTGGCACGCGGATTCGCGTCGCCCGGCGAGGCGCAGGCCGCGGCGCTGGACCCGGACGGGCAGGCGGCGCTCGGCGCCCAAGTGGACGCCTGGGCCACCACGCTGGACCGGCTGACCGCCGCGGCTCAGGCCGAGGACCTGGCGGGCCTCGACCCGGGGTGGGCCGGTGAGATCCACGCGGCCGCCAGCGCGGCGGCGGCGGCGCTCGAACGCGCCCAGGAGGCCGAGCGGGAGGTCCGCGGCGCCCTCGACACGGCGAGGGCGCGGTCCGGCCGGCTGAGCCAGCGGCTGGCTGAGGTCGCCGAGGCCGAGGACGCCCACGACCGGCTGGCCGAGGCGGCCGGGCCGGTGATCCAGCTCGCGAACCTGGCCCGGGGGATGGATGGCCACCGCCGGGTGACGCTGACCACCTACGTGCTCCGGCGGTGGTTCGCCGACGTTGTCACCGCGGCCAATGTGCGGCTGGGCGCCATGTCAGCGGGGCGCTACGAGCTGATGCGCACCGATGAGGGCGGGACCCGGCGCGAGCGCGGCGGGCTCACCCTGGCGGTGCTCGACCGGCATACCGGGGAGGCCCGCAGCCCGGCGTCGCTGTCGGGCGGGGAGACGTTCTACACCTCGCTGGCCCTGGCCCTGGGCCTGGCGGACGTGGTCAGGGCCGAGGCCGGGGGAGTGGACCTGGACACGCTGTTCATCGACGAAGGCTTCGGCTCGCTCGACACCGACACCCTGGACCAGGTGATGGCGGTGATCGACGATTTGCGCGACCGCGGCCGGGTGGTGGGCATCGTCAGCCATGTCGCGGAGCTCAAGGACCGGGTGCCGGAGCGGCTTGAGGTCCGCCGTCTCCCCGACGGCTCCTCGGCGGTGAAGGTCGTGGCGTAGTACATTCTACTAAATGTAGTAACCTGATTACTTAACGTTACGAAGTCGCGAGCAGGCCTGGCCGGCGACGGCCGGCCGACGAGGGCACTCGCCGGGGGCGTGATGGGCTTGCGGATACTGATTTTCCACGGCTACCTGCTGCGCGGGACCGGAAGCAATATCTACAACGCGGAGCTGGCCCGGACACTGGTCAGGCTCGGCCACGAAGTGCACCTGCTGTGCCAGGAGTCCCACGCCGCGGAGTTCGACTTCGTGGATGCCGTGGGCCACTGGAGCAACGGGCGGCTGGACGTCGGTGTCGTGCGCCAGCCCGTCCGCTGCACCGCGTACCTGCCCGACATCGGCCAACTCCTGCCGCTCTATGTGGCTGACCGCTACGCGGGATTCGACGCCCGGCCCTTCCCGGAGCTCACCGATGGCGAGATTGAGCGCTACCTCGCCGCGAACGTCGCCGCGGTCCGCGATGTCGCCGCCGCCGCCGGGCCAGATGCCGCCCTCGCGAACCACATCGTGATGGGCCCGGTGATCCTGGCCCGGGCGCTGGCAGGGGCGATTCCGTACGCGGTGAAGATCCACGGGTCGGCGCTCGAGTACACCGTGCGGCCCCACCTGGAGCGGTTCGGCCGCTATGCGCGCGAGGGCCTGGCTGGTGCCAGCGTGGTCCTGGCCGGCTCGTGCCATACCGCCGAGAGCCTGTGGGAGGTGGCAGGGCTGCCGGACCTGCCGGCCCGCACCCGGCTCCTGCCGCCCGGTGTCGATGTGCGCATCTTCCGCCCCGCGCCCGCCGGCCGAGGCGAAGGCCAGGCTGGGCACGCTGGCCAACCGCCTGGCGGCGAGCCCGCCCGGCTGGGGCGGCGATGATCTGGCGACGGCGCGCGTCATCGCCAGCCGCGGCCGCGAACTCGAAGGCGGCCCGCCAGGTGAGCTTCATTTCCTCGTCGGCTTCCTCGACGCCCTGGCCGGCGGAGCGCGAAGCGAGTATCTGACGGCGGCGCGCGCCGCCATGCGGCGGGTCCATTTCGTCGGGCGGATCGAGCATTCCGACGTCTCCGAGGTGATGGGCGCGTCCCAGGCGCTGGTGATCCCGAGCACGTTCCCGGAGGCGTTCGGCATGGTCCTCGCCGAGGGAGCCTGCTGCGGCTCCGTGCCGGTCTCGGCGAACCACTCCGGGCTCGCGGAAGTCACGCAGGTGCTCGTGCCCGCGGTGGGGCAGCGCCGGAGCCCGCTGCTGTCCTTCGAGCTTGGCCCCGGGGCGGTGCCGGAGATCGCCAGCGATCTTGCCTCCTGGCTGACGTTCGCGACGAAGACACCGGACGCCTGGCGGCAGACCCGGGCGTCACTGACACAGATCGCGCAGGCTGGGTTCGGCTGGGAGCAAGTCGCCAGCGGAGTCGCGGCGGCCGCCCAGGGACGGCTCAGCGGCCTGCCGCGGGTACCCCCCGCCCGCCCCTGCCCGGCCGTTTAGTGGCCTGGACCTGGGTCCGGCCCGCCCAGCCCGCCCGAGTCCGCCTGGGGCCGCCCGGCCCGCCCGGGGCCGCCAGGCTGAGGAAACGGCCGACCCCCAGGATCAGCAGCGCGGCCACCACGACAGCGACGTCGGTGACGAGCGGTGGCAGACGGCGGGCGGGCGGGTGCGGGCGGAGAGACGTTCGGGCACCTGGCGCGTTCTTCCGGAAGGCAGCGTGGGCAACTCTGGTAACTTCAAGTAATTCTATATGTTCACATAGTGACGAAGCTGGCCAGCGTGCCCCTTCCAGCCGGCTGGACTGGGGTCATCAGGCCATCACCATGGCCCGGGCAGAACGCAACAGATCAGTCACAACCCGCGGCAAACAGCCGCGCCCACTGCTTGTCACGCACTTACTAAGCTGGGTATCACCGCACGGAGGGGAGCACCGTGAAGGGGAACTTCGTCATCGCCTTGGCCGCGGCCGTGCTCGCGGTCGGCGTGGGGCTGGGCGCTGCCGCGCTCACGTTCAGGACCGCGGGCGCGGCGCCCGCGTCCATGACGCTGCCGGTCGCGTACAACGGCGCGGACGGCTGGCACCAGGGCAAGGCCCGGCTGCCGGTCATCTACATCGGGGAGTCGAACGTCTTCGTGCGCACCCCGCACTGGTCCGGTTGGTCGGGCTCGTCCGCCCACACCAGCGGGGAACTGTGGGTGAACACGTGCACTCCCAACTGTGCGGCGGGGCACTACCGGACCTACAGCGCCCGGGTCACTTTCTGGGGCGTGACCGCCCGCGACGGCGTCCGGTACTTCTCCCGGATGGGGCTCCGCTACTGGCACGGCCGCCAGCGCGACTACGTCTTCCGCTGGAGCGTCCTGCCCGGGGCCACGATCCCCGGGTGGAACGGCGGGCCGGGGGCCTAGGCCGCGGGCCCGGGTGTACGCCGCCCGGTCACCGAGGTGGGGTGGATCCGTACCCAGAACGGATGTTCCGCGTTGGCCGCCCACGGATGCAGGTTGAGGCGGCTGAGCCGCTGGACCTCGGCTTCGTCGTAGACGACGGTGGCACGGCCGGTGACCAGGACGCTCCACCCAGACCGGGTCTGCAGGTCATAGTCGTCGGCCTCGAAGGCGACCAGGTCTTGTTCCTCGGCCGCGGTGAGCTTGGACCCGCTGGCTGTGCGGAAGACCACGTCCTGGCCGTCCATGGCATGGTTCACCGGCAGAAGCACCACTTCGCCGTCCGCGTAGAAGCCGACCCGCCCGATCGGAACCGAGGCGAGCAGGCGCAGGCACACGTCGAAAGGCAGTGTCTCAAGCCCAGCGTGATCAGTCGGATGACCGGGCATGTCACACTCCGATCCTGGTGGTGACCTGGCTGCCCAGGTCGCGGGCCGGTCGGGTCACTCCCTGCGGGCGGCCACCGTGGCAGGTCACGTCCCGGCCCGGTGCCTACCCCTGACACAGAGTGTCAACCGGCCCGGCACGTGCTGGCAGAGGCCAACCGTCCTGCCCGGACGCCGAAGGTCCTTCCTTCCCGGTGCTTCGCCGGCGCCGGCCCACCCGGCTGTCAGGCGCGAAGTTCCGCGCCAGGTGGCGACGCCGGGGCCGTCACGAGCCCGGCCGAGACCGGCGTCTCCGGGGACGACGGCGCGGGGTTGAGCGGCAGCAGCACCTCGAACACCGAGCCGTGGCCGGGCGTGCTCCTGGCCCGGGCCGAGCCGTGATGGGCCTCGGCGATCGCCTGCACGATGGCCAGGCCGAGCCCGAACCCGCCGGCCTCGCGGGTCCGGTGCGGGTCGGACCGGGCGAAGCGGTGGAAGATCCGTTCGAGGTCCGCCACCGGGATGCCGCAGCCCGAGTCCGCCACCGCCAAGATGACATGGCCGTCCTCACGGCGGGCGCTGACCTCGATGAGGTCGCCCGCCGTGGTGTGGGCGATGGCGTTCTCGAGCAGGGCGTTGACCGCGAGCGCGAGCCGGTCGCGGTCGACGAGGACGGTCGCATCGGCTACCGCGTCCAGCCGCCACCGGCGCGGGGCGTGGCCCCACCGGTCGAGCGCGTTGACCGCCACCGACTCCATCGCGACCGGCTCCAGGTGCAGGAAGTCCGGGCTGCCCGCCGAGGCCAGCAGCAGCATCCGGGTGGCCAGCCGCCGCAGCCGCATGAGCTCGTCGGTGACGACATGGGCGTCCTCGGCGACCGCCGTGTTCGTGACCGCGCGCTCGATCAGTTCCGCGTGCCCGAGCGCCACCGTGATCGGCGTGCCAAGCTCATGGGAGGCGTCCTGCAGGAACCGCCGCTGCTGCTTCAGCAGGCGCAGGTTCTCCTGCGAGACCCGCTGCACCTCCTCCATTGCCGCCAGCCGCTCCGCCGTCGCCGCCAGCCGCCTGCGGCCGTGCCAGACCATCACGATGAACATCAGGGCGATCAGCGGGACTTCGGCGAGATAGTCGGTGTCCTGCTGACCCTTGAGCACCTGCACGAAGATGATGCCGCCGGTCGCGAGCGTCACCGCGGCGAGGGTCAAGATCGTGGGCTGAAGCCGCCACAGCCGGAAGCCGTAGATCGCGGTCAGGCTGACCCAGATGGCCAGGAACGGGATGGTCTGCCAGGAGGGGAGCAGCCGCATCGCGGCCAGGTTGAGCGCGACGAACCCGACCCAGGCGATGTCCACCCAGGTCGAGCGCGACCACCGGGTCGCCTGACGCCAGCGTGCCAGGGCCACGTGGCGCAGTCCCGTTGTGCGTGAAGGGGCATTGCCGGGGGCCGTGGTGCGGGGGCCGCCGTCGGGGGGGACCGCGCCGGGGCGACGGCCGTCATCCTGCGGGCGGGTACCGGGGGAACGGATGCCACGGGAACCGGTATCGGGCAGGCGGGTACGGTGGGCCGCCCGCCAGCCCAGCGGCACATGCTGTGTCAGGCGCGACGTCGGCACGGTCTCTCCCGCCTGCGGCCGTGCGGGAACGCTGGCTTCCAGCGCTGATCCCGCGTCGGCGCGGTTTCCTTGCGGCCTGCTCAGGCCGGTATAAGCCTCCCGCCTCCGGCCGGTCCGGTCAACGCGGTCAGGCTGCGGGTTTGGCCGCTGACGGGTCGGGTGGCATCGGGGGCATCGCGCTCGGGGTCTGCGGGGCCGCGAGCGTCTTCACATCAAGCTTGGTGCCGACCATCTGCTTGAGCATGAAGTCGTGGTTGAGGTCGAGGATCGCGCGGGTCTCGGCGGCGATCACCGCGTTCCGGTTCAGGCTGAGCTCGTTGTCCTGCTGCTGCTCGCCCGAAAGGGACCAGTTGGTGGAGCCCTTCACCGTGTAGACGCCGTTGACGATCACGATCTTCAGGTGCGAGATCGCGTTGTGCACCGAACTGGTGCCGATGGCGATGCTGTTACCGAAGGCGTCGTTGCTCCACGAGGCCAGGATCTGCTTCTCGTGCGCGCCGGTGGACTGGCTGCGGTCCAGGCTCATCTGCACGTAGATCTTCTCGTCGGCGAGCTTGCTCTGGATGATCTTGTTGAGCTCGTCGTCGTCGTAGCCGAACATGTTGACCACGATGGAGTGCTGGGCGCTGCCCAGCAGCGCGACCAGCAGGCCGTGGACATCGTCCCGTGGAGCGAAGAACGTCCTCTCGTCGTCGGGATAGCCATCGAGGAAGGTGCCCTCGGCCTTGTACTTCCCGAGGTCTTCCCACACGAATGGCGCATCAGCCATCACAATCCCCCCTCTGTTGTCATATGGTCCGCCTCTGAGCATGCCAGTGCATCTCCAGATTGTGAACCAGCGCCGGGCTCAGGTGGCAGCTCGCCTGATCGCGGGCGTAGGCCGCCATGTACGCGCGGAACAGATCAATCGGCTCCTGGCCGGCCCGCAGGGCGCGCCGGTTGGCGGTCGCGTTCGCGAGGCCGGAGTCGGTCAGGGCCGCGACCCGTGTCTCGATCGCCCCGTCCATCTCCCCGGGTTCCACCACCTCGTCGCACAGGAGCGCCGCGTCCGGGTCGCCGGCTGTCCACTCCCGGCCCGAGAGAATCGCCTGGCGGGCGGCACGGTCCCCGACGAACCGGGGCAGGCGCAGATTCGACGCCCCCGGGATGATCCCTTCCTTGCGGGCCGGCAGGAACAGGCGCGACCCGCGGGTGGCGATCACATGGTCCACCACATGCAGGAGCTGGCAGGCACCACCGATCGCGAAGCACTCCACCGCGGCCACCCACAGCTTTTCGACCGCGCCGCCTTGGCCGCCGGAGCCATCCTCCCAGGCGTCCGCGTCCTGCCCGGCGGGCACGATGCCGCGGTAGATCTTGTTGACGTAGCCGAGGTCGCGCAGCAGGTAGAACAGGAAGTCGATGCGCCCGCGATAGAGGTGGGTGAGGTTGATGCCAGACCCGAAGACCCGCCCCGGGTAACGCGGGTGGTGCGCGACGCCACCGCGGAAGACCCCGACTTCGATGGCCGGGTCGAGCAGGATCAGGTCGATGCCGCACTCGGTCGCGGCGAGTGTCGTTTCGTCTTCGGCGTTGAGATGCCGTGGGTTGCTCAGCTCGAGGATGCCCGCCCGCCCGCGGCGCACCACGCGGACGGGCCCGAGGTCGGCCGTGCCGCTGGCCCGCAGCTCGTCCAGGCGCTCGAACGCCGCGGGGGTGGGCTCGAGCATCGCGCCGATCAGGTGCCGGCCGGGCCCCGGCAGGGCGAGGACGTGCGAGATCAGCAGGCCGTGGGCGAGCTCGATGCCTTCCTTGTCCGGCAGCGCCCGGGCGCGTTCGGCATCCATCTCGGCCGGGGATGGCACCAGGCCGGGGACCAGCTCGGCGGCCTCGCGGACGAGCGCGTCGAGCCTGAGCGACCTGGTGCGCCCCGCGGTGAGCGCGTCGTAGAGAGCGGCCGCATGCAGGCGCAGGAAGTGCTCGCGGGCGCCGGTCATGATCCCGCCGATCGCCTCCCGGGCAGCGCGCTCGTCGCTGGTGCAGGCGGCTGGCGCGGGCAGGCGCCCGATGAGCGCCTGGCCACGGCCCAGGAAGGCGCTGACCGCGTCGGCGGCGGCCGGGAACGCGGGCTGAACGCCCGGCGACGACCGTGCCCAGTCCTCGACATCCGCCGCGGGCAGTCCGGCCCGCTGCAGGACCCCGGCCGGAAGGCGGGCCGTGGTCATCCGGCCATCACCGCCGTCACGCTCTCACCTTCCCTGCCCAGGCCGCCCGAGATGCGGCGCCGGGGTCACCGGTGGTCTACCGCCCCTCGCATCATGCCATCGGCGTCCGGTGGTGGCCGGCGCCGCGGGCGCACCGGCCGGCGCGCGGGGAGCGGGGACGGGCGGGGAGCGGGGATGGGCCGGGAGGGGGGATGGGCCGGGAGCGGGGCCGCCGTGAGAGCACGGGGCTGGCAGTCAGCGAGGTATCAGCTCACTATCAGTGCTCTCTCAGTTTTCCTTCAGATTCGTTTCTGATCCTCGAAGGTGTACAACACGGGGAAACACGTCCAAGACGCACGCCAGGGGTCGCTGTTCATGATGTGCGGCCGCGGGCCGGAGTGCCGCAAACGTATCCGCCGTGGGGGAATTCCGGGCAGGCCCGGCGGAAAGCGGATCGAGGCAGGCAGATGCTAGCAGGTTACGTGGACGAATCCACTGGTCCTCACACATGGCCCGGGGCGGCCGGATCGAGCCGCGCCCGGCAGTTGACGCTCGCCCCGACCGCGCGGGCGGCCGGGCTGGCGCGGCGGGCCACCCACGAGGCGCTGGCCTCGTGGCAGATGGCCCATCTGGAGGAGACGGCGGTGCTGCTCGTCTCCGAGCTGGTCACCAACGTGGTGCGGCACGCGCACACCGGTGGGTCAGCCATGGTCCTGCGGCTGGAAACGGCGGGACCCTGGCTGCGGATCGAGGTTCATGACGCTGACCCCCGCGTGCCCGAGCCGCGCACGCCGGGTGGGCTCGACGGGTCGGGCTTCGGGTTCGTGCTCGTCGAGGCCATGGCCGACAAGTGGGGAGTTCGCGAGGCCACGATCGGCAAGGCCATATGGGCGGAACTGGACGCGCGGCAGGACGGCGGACCGGGGATCTGAGCCGCGCTGCCGCGGGTGCGTCACGAGGCGAAGAACTCCACCAGGACGGGACCCAGCACCGCCGGGCTCATGTCGTGTGTCTGGCCTGCCAGGATGCGGAGCTGTGCATCCGGCATCGCCCGGCTGAGCGCTGCGGCGGTGTCGAGCATGAAGGGGAAGCTCGCGTCACCTGCCAGCACCAGGGCCGGCGCCGTGACGTGTGCTGCCAGCCCGGTGGGCACCGAAGCGTCCTCACCCATGACGCCGGCGTGGTCATAGGCCAGTGTCGGCGCGATGGCCTCGGCGGACGGCCAGAAGGGCGTCTGGCGCATCCCGTTGATCTGGCTCTCCGGCATCCCGACGTATCCCATGAACAGGGCCACCGCGTCGCCGCGGCGACCGGCCGCCAGGGCTTCGGTCAGCTGCCCGGTGTACGTCCGCCACGCCTGCCGGGCCGACGGGTCGTCGTTGTAGGGCGCCTCGTAGATGGCGAGTTTCGCGACCCCGGTGCCGGGCCTGGCCGCCGCTTCCAGAGCCAGGGCTCCCCCCGAGGAGTGACCGAACAGGTAAGCGCTCCCGCCGGCATCCTCGATCAGCGCCTGGATGTCCTCGATCTCCCGTTCGACCGCATAGGGCTGGGTGTCCCCGCTGTCGCCGCGGCCCCGGCGGTCGTAGCTGTACACCGTGAAGTGCGCCGAGAGCACACTGGCCAGCTCCGGCTTGGAGCCGGATGAACGGGTGCACATGGCGCCGTCGACCAGGATCAGGGCAGGCCCTTCGCCCAGCTTGTCGTAGGCGATCTTCGTGCCATCGGGTGAACTGACGATGTCCATGGTTGTCTCCTTCACGCATCGCTGGAAAGGGTTCGCAGGTAAGCGGCAAACCGGTCGAGCGAGGTCGAGAAGCCGGCCTGTGCTTCGGGGCTGCGGAATGCCTCCGGCACGTTCGTCTGCCGGATCCGGACCTCGGTCCGGGCGCCGCCGAGATCCGAGAGGGTCGAGGTCGTCGTCACCCCGGTGGCTGGCTCGGTCCACACGAGCCTTTCCGGCTCCACCACCTCGATATAGACCGCCCGCATCTGGTACCGGCTGCCGTCGGCGTCGTTGACCATGACGGTCTCGAAGGCCCCACCCGGGCGCGCGTCCACCTTGATGTTCGCCAAGGGGGTGCTCACGCCGGCCGGGCCCCAGAAATGAGTCAGGTGCTCCGGCTGGGTCATGCAGCGGAAGACGAGTTCCCTCGGAGCATCGAAAACCCGGGTGTAGCTGAGCTCGGCCGCCGCCGGGGCCTGGTCACTCATCGTCGTGTCCTCTCCGTTCCGGTGGGGCTGCCCGTCCCGGTCCGCTCCCGGGGGAGCCGATCCTCCCCGGGGGAGGTGGCTGCTGGATGTCGTGCAGATGCGCGTCGAGCTTGTCGAACCGCTGCGCCCAGATCCGCATGTTCTCCTCGATCCAGCTCATGGCCGCGTCGAGTGCCTCCCGCTCGAGGTGGCAGGGCCGGAACTGGGCGTGCCGGGTGCGCGAGATGAGCCCGGCGCGTTCGAGCACCTTGAGGTGCTTGGAGATCCCCGGAAGGGTCATCTCGAACGGCGCGGCCAGTTCGTTCACGGTGGCGTCGCCCCGTGCCAGGCGGGCCACGATCGCCCGGCGGGTCGGGTCCGCCAGGGCGGTAAAGGTGCCATCGAGCTGGCTCACGCGATTATTTCACCATCTGGTTAGTTAGCTGTCAAGTTAAATAATCGCGGACGTCACGGCTTTCCATGATCGTGGTGGGTTCTGCCTCATACGCATACAAACCACCACGATCATGGAAGCTGGGCCCGCTGGGCCGTGGTTTCCCGCCGAATCGGTTGTCCGCGGGTAACTACGTGCCTAACCTCAACGAAGAGGGAGCGGACGCGATCGCGGCGACATGCCAGACGGCGACATGCCCGGACACAGAGCCGCGGACAGGGAACCGTGATGCCGCCGCCAGGACCCTCCCTCCCCACGCGGTCAGCCGACGCGTTCACCGGCACCCACCTCACCCACGGCATCCCCCGGCCCGGGACTGGCGCTGCCCTCGGAGAACTTCACCGTGACGTCGGCCGGCCCGCTGGTTCCCGGTCGGCTCTGACGCGGCACCAGGTCCCCGCGGCCGGAGCCGCCGGCGCCCGGCACCGGTACTCCGGCGGATCCGGTGAGCTGGATCCCGTGCCCGCCGCCGCGGGAGTCATCCCCGGGTAGGGCACACGAACGGAGGGCCGCATGGCGGTGACGGTGGCGCCTGATGTGGAGCGGCGCCTGGGGGACAGGGTCGTCCTGCTGATCCGCTCGGACGACCCGCCCGAGCGGGTAGCGGCGGCGGTCCATGCCGCGGTGCCGGACATCTACGGGACCGGGGTGATCGTGGCCACCAGGGAGGAGGTGATCGCCGGGGAGGTCACCAGGCATGACGGGACGCGGTGGCGCCCCACGGACCGGGAATGGGCGAGCGACCACGTGCTGGCCGAGATAGAGCGGCCCTCGTACGTGGCCACGCCGGTGACGATACCCGGCGGGCAGTTGCTGGTGATCGATTACTCGTCCACCCCGCAGCGGATGAGCCGGCTGACACCCGCCATCCTCATGGTCCACCTGCATGCGGCCGGGGTGCAGGACGCGCAGATCAGCCTGGCGCCTGAGCTGAGCGAACAGCGGTACGGCATCCTCGGGTCATTCACACCCGTGGCGCGCGGGGGCATGCGTGCCCCGGTGGGCCGCTATCCCCCCGGGGGGTTCCTGCGGGTACCGCCCGCCGCCCGGCTGCTCGACGTTGCGACGGGATGGCTGCGGAGCCAGTATGCCCCCGGGATGGAGCTGCTGGACCTGGTGATCGCGACCGGGGTGCCGGTCACCTGGGACAACCTGCGCCCGGTGGTAGAGAGGGTGCTCAGGTCCGGTGGGTACACCACGCTGATTGTGAGCGATCTCGCGACCCGTGCGGCCACCGCTGTGCTCGGCACGTTCGCGGACCGGGGAATATCACTGGCCGCCGCCGGCGTGGGCTGGTCGCCGGACCGGGTTGCCGACCAGATGCGGGACCTGCGGTCCAGGATCCGCGGGATCGCCACCGAAGTGGGCTGGGCGGGTGTCACCTCGCACGCCGCCTCGCGGCGTGCGCCGAACGTCTACGTGCCGAAGGTGGCGCAGGACGAGTCTGAGGCCGGCCCGATGTGGTACCAGGTGCTGTCCGCGGCTCAACTAGAGCGGCTCGGCGGGCCCCCGCCAGGTGCTGAGCAGACGCCGGATGGCCGGTTCGAGCTGACGATCGGGGAACCCGAGCAATGGGTGCCCGGCCATCGCGACCATGACGCGATCCGGGCCCGCGCCCGGTACATCCTTCCTGGCTGAGTGACGGGTCATCGCCGCCACCCGGCAGGGCCGCGGCCGGTCCGGTCCGGTCCGGCTGGCGGGGCGGGCGCCCGGTTACCGGCCAGATGGCTCGCCGGGCGGCCCGGTGGGCGGGCTGAGGGGCCCGGTGGGCGGGCTGAGGGGCCCGGTGGGCGGGCTGAGGGGCGCGGTGGCGGGGCAGAGGATGAAGGCGACGACGAGCAGCACACCAGCGATGGTCAGGCCGTGCAGGACGCCGACGTGGTCGGCGAGGAACCCGATGACCGGGGGCCCGGCGAGGAAGGCCAGGTAACCGATCGAGGCGGCGGTGCTCACCCGGCCGGCCGCGTAGCGGGGATCGTCGGCGGCGGCGCTGATCCCGGTCGGGAATCCCAGTGACGTCCCCAGCCCCAGCAGCACCGCTCCGGCCAGCGCCGCCGCCAGTACCCCGCCGGCCTCGATCAGGAGCAGGCCCCCGAGGGCGGTGGCGGCACAGACCCGCAGGACCCGGACCCGGCCGTACCGGTCGATGAAGGCGGGGCCGAACCAGCGGCCGGTGGTCATCGCGGCCAGAAAGGCGGCGAACGTCAGGGTGCCGAGGGCGGCCGCGGTGTGGTAGCCACCGATGACCGCGAGGCTGAGCCAGTCGTTGCTGGTGCCCTCGGTGAAGGCCATGCACAGCACGAACAGGCCGATGAGCAGGGTCCGGGGCTCACTCCACGCTCTGAACGGGCTGCGCCGGACCGCCGTCCCGTCCCGCTGCCCGGTGCTGGTAGGCACGGGGGCCCGGGTGTGGGGGAGGAAACGGCGGGCTGCGATGGGCACGGTGACCGCGACCGCGAGCGCGGCCGCGAGCAGGTGCACGGTGACCGGCACGCCGAGGGCGACCATGGCCGCGCCGACGCCGGCCCCGGCCACCGTGCCGATGCTCCACCCGGCGTGGAACCTGGACATGATCGTCCGGCCCAGCGCCTGCTCGACCGCGGCGCCCTGCACGTTCATCGCCACATCCCAGGTGCCGGTGCTGAAGCCGAACAGGAACAGTCCGGCCGCCACCGGCGGGATGCCATACCGGTAGCCGACCCCGACGGTGGCCACGCCAGCCGCCGCGGTCAGCGCCATCACGGCCACGGTGCGAGAGTCCCCGAGCCAGGTGATGACCAGCCCCGACAGCGGCGTGGCGATGGTCGAGCCGGCCGCGGCGCACAGCAGGATGAGCCCGAGCACGCCGGGGGAGACCCGCAGCCCGTCGCGCACCTGCGGGATGCGGGCGGCCCAGCTGGCGAAAATGAACCCGTGGCCGATGAAGACGGTGTAGACGGCCTGCTTGGCGCTGCGGACCTGCGCGCTGGACCGGCCGGGCGACCGCGTGTTAGGGATGTCTCTGGTCATTACTTACTCGTGATGGACGGTACAACGTGACGACCGACGCTGTGACCAGTGGGACTGTTCCGGGCCGGGCCCAGGTGGTGATTGTCGGCGGCGGGGTGACCGGCTGCAGCATCGCCTATCACCTCGCGCACCTGGGCTGGACCGATGTGGTGCTGCTCGAACAGCACCAGCTGACCGCGGGCACGACATGGCACGCTGCCGGGCTGATCACCTCGGCCGGGATGACCGACGAAACGGCGCTTTTCTTCAGCCGGTACTCGCGTGACCTGTATGCCAGGCTGGAGGCCGAGACCGGGCACTCCACCGGCTTCCGCGCGGTCGGGCACATCTCGCTGGCCACCAGCGGCGCCCGGCAGGCCGCGCTGCGCCGCGAGGCCGCCTGGATGCATGGGTTCGGCGTCGAGGACACCGAGATCTCGGCGGCCGAGCTCGCGGACATCTGGCCGCTGGCCCGCACCGACGACGTGCTGTCGGCCTTCTACGTCGCCGACGAGGGCCGGGCCGACCCGGTGGGCGTGGCCACCTCGCTGGCGAAGGGCGCCCGGCAGCTGGGCGTGCGGGTGATCGAGGGCGTGGCGGCGACCGGCGTGCAGACCCGGGGCCGGCGGGTCGTCGCCGTCCTCACCGAGGTCGGCCCGATCGAGACCGAGATCGTCGTGAACGCCGCGGGCATGTGGGCGCGGCAGTTCGGCGCGCTGGCCGGGGTGTCCGTGCCGCTGCAGGCGGCCGAGCACTACTACCTGCTCACCGATACCGTGCCCGGGATGGACGCCGACCTGCCGGTGATCGAGGACCCGGACAACTACGGCTATTACCGGCCCGAGGGCGACGGGATGCTGGTCGGCCTGTTCGAGCCGGTCGGCGCGCCATGGTCGCTGGACGGGGTCCCCCGGGACTTCTCGTTTGGCAAGCTGCCACCGGACTGGGAGCGGATGGAGCCGTTCCTCGGCCCGGCGCTGGACCGGATACCGTCGCTGGCCGAGACCGGGGTACGGATGTTCTTCTGCGGCCCGGAGTCTTTTACCTCCGACGTCCGGCCGCTGCTCGGGCCCGCGCCCGAGCTGGAGGGCTACTTCGTCGCGGCGGGCCTGAACTCCCTCGGCATCTTGTCCGGCGGCGGGGTGGGCAGCATGCTCGCGCACTGGATCGTCGACGGGGTGCCGCCGGTCAACGCGACCGCCGTGGCCATCGACCGGACCGCGCTGTATGAGACATCCCGCCGGTTCCGGGCCGAGCGCACGGTCGAGCAGCTCGGGGTGCTGTTCGGCGACGCGGTCTGGCCGTCATGGAAGCCGTCGACCGCGCGCAACGTGCGCCGGTCGGTCCTGCACGAACGGCTGGTCGCGGCGGGCGGGCACTTCGGTGTCTCGGCCGGCTGGGAGTTCGCCGAGTGGTTCGCCGGCCCGCACGCCCCCGACGAGGCGCCAGCGGCCAGCCTGGACTACCGCCGTCAGGGCTCGCACGAGATCGTCGGGCGCGAGCACCGTGCGGTGCGCGAGGCGGTGGGCGTGCTCGACATGAGCCTCATGGCGAAGCTGATCGTGCAGGGGCCGGACGCCGCCGCCGTGCTCAGCCGGCTCTCGGCCAACGACGTGACCCTCGCGCCGGGGCGGATCGTCTACACCCCGTGGCTCAACAAGGCAGGCGGGATCGTCGCCGACCTCACGGTGACCTGGCTGGAGGATGAGAAGTTCCTGGTCATTGCGAGCGACATCATCCACCGCCGGGTCGAGCCACTGATCAGGCGGGCGGCCCGCGCGGGCGAGGTGGTCACCGTCACCGACGTCACGTCCGGCACGACGCTGCTGTCGGTGCAGGGCCCGGCGTCGCGGGAGCTGATCGGGCGGCTGACCGACGCCGACCTGTCCAACGAGTCGTTCGGGTACCTGACCGCGCAGCAGATCTACATCGGTTACGCGCCCGTGCTCGCCATCCGTGTCACCTACGTCGGCGAGCTCGGCTGGGAACTGCACGTGCCAGGCCGAATACGCACTCGGCGTGTACGACGACCTGATGGCGGCCGGCGCCGATCTCGGCTTCCGGCCGATCGGCCTGCAGGCCATGTCGGGCCTGCGGCTGGAGAAGGGGTACCGCGACATGGGGGTCAACATCGACAACACCGACAACCCCATGGAAGCGGGCCTCGGGTTCGCCGTGGCGTGGGACAAGCCCGGCGGGTTCATCGGCCGTGACGCGCTGCTCGAGGCGCGGGCGCAGGGGCCGCCGCGCCGCCGGGTCGTCAGCCTGGTCGTCGAGGACCCGGCGGCCGACCTGTTCGGCAACGAGCCGGTGCTGGCCGGCGGCGCGTGGGCCGGCTACGTCCGGGCCGCCGCCTACGGCTACACGGTCGGCGGGCCGGTCGCGCTGGCACAGGTAGCCAGCGACGACGGCGTCACCAGCCAGTGGCTCAAGGAGGCCGACTTCCGTGTGCGGACCCCGGCCGGTGACGTCCCGGCCCGGCTGCAGATCGCGCCGCTGTATGATCCGCAACGGCTGCGCATCCTGGACCGCTGAGGGGCCGGGGAGCGGCGGGTGGGCTGCCACCCAACCTCGTTGCCCGCGATCGCAAGCCTCCGGGGAGGCCTCGCCGATGAGCCAGGTACCGACCGTGCGGGGTCCCGTCCACACCGCTGATCTGGGACCGGCCTACATGCACGAGCACATCTTCACGCTCACCGCGGATGTGCAGCAGAACTACCCGCAGGAGTGGGGGGACGAACAGGCCCGCGTCGCCGACGCGGCGGGCAAACTGCGCGCGCTCGCCGCCCAGGGGGTCCGCACGATCGTCGATCCCACCGTGGTCGGGCTCGGCCGCTACATTCCCCGGATCCAGCGGGTCGCGGAGCAGGTGCCGGAGCTGAACATCATCGTGGCCACCGGCCTGTACACCTACGACAGCGTGCCGTTCTTCTTCCGGCACCGGGGCCCCGCGCTGAGCCAGCTGCTGGGCACCGAGGTGCCGGAGCCGATGGCCGACATGTTCGTCCTTGACATCACCGAAGGCATCGCGGGCACCGGGGTGAAGGCGGGCATGCTCAAGTGCGCCATCGACGCCGCCGGCCTGACCCCGGGGGTCGAGCGGGTCATGCGCGCCGTCGCCGTGGCCCACCACCGGACCGGCGCGCCCGTCACCGTGCACACCTATCCCGGATCACGGACGGGACTGGAGGTCAAGCGGGTGCTGTGCGATTCCGGGGGAGTGGATCCGCACCGGGTCGTGCTCGGCCACAGCGGTGACACCACCGACTGTGATCACCTGGCCGGGCTGGCCGACGCGGGCTTCCTGCTCGGGATGGACAGGTTCGGGCTCAACGTCGAGACGACGTTCGAGGCCCGGGCGGACACGCTGGTGGAGATGTGCCGCCGCGGGTACGCGGCCAGCATGGTGCTGTCCCACGACGCGTCGTGCTACCTCGACTGGATCGACCCGGCGGTCATGCCCTTCCTCGCCCAGTGGCACTACCTGCACATCGGTGATGAGGTGCTGCCCTACATCCGCGACCGTGGCGTGACCGAGGACGAGATCACCACGATGCTCGTCGAGAATCCGCGCCGTTTCTTCGAGGGCGCCGCGGCAGGAGCGGCTGACCGGCCAGGCCTGGGATGAGCAGCAGCACGACCGGCAGCGGCGAGAGTGCCGGGGTGGTGTTCCCGGCATCGGCGGACGGGCGCCGGAGCACGTCAGCGCTGGGCCGCGCGGTGGTTGCCGACGCGCTCCGTACGGTCAACCCGGCCGGGGCGCTCGGCGCCGAACACGAGACCAACTGGCGCTCGGGGTACCTCGTGCACTTCCGGCGGCTCATCGAAGCGGGCCTGGCCTCACAGGAGGCCTGGCTGGCGATCGCCCACGACGGGCTCGGCTCGCTGCATGCGCGGATGCGGGTCGCGGCGCCCGGCGGGGACGAGGCCGCCCTCAGCTCCCTGCTGACCGCCCCCGCGCGGCAACGGTTCGTCACGGCCACCGTGCACGGCACCGGCGAGGCGGAGCGCGAGTTCTCGCTGCCCTACCGCGGCGAGCGGCTGCGGGGGGACGCGCTGGCGCGAAGGCTGGACGCCTGGGTGACCGCCGGGATCATCGAGCCGACCTGCGCCGACGCGATCCGGATGGTCGCGGCCCATCCGGAGTGGCTCTGTTTGCCCGGCAAGACGGTGGCCGTACTCGGCGCAGACGCCGAGATCGGGCCGCTGCCGGTCCTGCTCGGCTGGGGGGTGCGGGTGGCCGGGGTCGACCTGCCGCGGCCAGCCCTGTGGGACCGCGTCCTGCGGACCGCGCAGGGCAGCGGAGGGACGTTGCTGGTGCCGGTCGCGGCGCCGCCGGCCGCCCGCGAAGCACCCGGCGAGCGGGACGCGGGGACCGCCGGGGGAGCGCAGGACGCGGGGGGCGGCGAGTCCCTGCGGGAGCGGAGCGGCCTCGATCTGGTGGGTGCCATCCCCGCCGCCGCGGACTGGCTCGCGGGCATCGGCGGCCCGCTGGTGCTGGGCAACTACGTTTACGCCGACGGCGCGGCGAACGTGCGGGTTTCTGCCGCCGTGGATGCGCTCACCATGCGGCTCCAGGCCGCGCGGGACGACCTGGCGCTCGCGTTCCTGGCCACGCCGACCGACGTGTTCGCGGTGAGCGCCGACGCGGTCGCGCAGTCGGCCCGCGCCTACGCGTCCCGCTCCCGCGGCGCGAAGCTGGCCGGCCGTCCGCTGCGGACGCTGTCGGGCGGGCGGCTGCTGCGCCGCGCCTACCTGCCCGGCGCCGACCCCGGCATCAACGACAGCCTGGTCGCCCAGCAGGGCCCCAACTACGCGCTGGCCAAACGGCTGCAGCGGTGGCGGGCCGCGCTCGCCCGCGACGGCGGGGCCACGGTGTCGCTGAACGTCGCCCCGCCGACGCGCACCAAGTCGGTGGTGCAGAACCGGGTGCTCGCCGCGGCGTACGCGGGCGCGCACCGGTTCGGGGTGGAGGTCTTCGAGCCCGCCACGACCACGGTCCTCATGGCCGCGCTGCTCGTGCACGACCTGAACACCGGCGGCGGCCCGGCGCACGCCCATCCGTGGCAGGACGAGGCGCATCAGGCCGCGCCCGGCGGGCTGTGGCGGATCGCGTACGCGCCGCGCAGCGCGCTCGGCCTCGCCGCCCTGCTCGGCTACGGCGCGGCCCGGGCCTGACCGGCCCGGTGCCGCCGGCTACCGGCGGCCCGGGTCGCGGGCGCCGAGAATCGTGACGGCCACGACCCCGGCGGCGAACACGGCGCACGCGCACAGCGCCGCGCCGAGGTCGTGGGGGGGCCGGGCCGGCCAGATCCAGGGCGTGGTCCAGCCCTGGCTGAGCGCGGTCAAGGTGATCAGCAGGTAGGCCATCGGGCCCGCCCAGCCGAATGCGCCGCCCAGGACGGCCGCGGTCAGCAGGCCGGTGCCGGTAAGGCCGGCCAGGTCGCGGAGCAGGGCCGCTGTGCCGCCGGGCAGCGCCCCGCCCGTGGCCCCTGCGGCCAGCGCGCCGAACGCGGCTGCGGTGAGGGCCAGGGCCGCGGCCAGCCGCAGCCAGGGCAGCCACCGGCCGGTGGCGCGTTCCGGCTCCCCGAACGGGCCGTAGGTGGTGACCGCGATGACGGCGGCGGCCCCGGTCTCGATTGACAGCGAGAAGAACTGCCGGGCGGCCGGGCCGCCGGCGATGTTCCACCGCCAGTGCAGCGCCGCCCACAGCAGGCAGCCGAGCGCCGCCAGCAGCCCGAGCGCAGCCGGGACGCGGCGGCTGACCGCGTACAGCCAGGCCAGCCTCACCAGGGCGACGGCGGGCCGCGGCGCCGCCGGGGCCGGGACGGCTCCGGGCGGTGAGCTCTGAACGCCGGCGGCGGTCATGGCAGCTGCGCCAGGGTCAGTTGCCCGGACCGCAGCGCGCCCAGGTGGGCGGCGAGCCAGACGTGCCGGGCGGCGGACGGCAGTGCGGCCAGTCGGCGGGCCGCGGCGTAGGCCGGCCCGGGGTCCAGCCCGGCTGGTGGCCCCTGCGAGTTCCCGGCGTCCATCAGCTTGACCTGCGCGGCGAACGGCACGCCGCCGCCCTGCAGCAGGGCGGCCTGGACGGCCACCTGGGCCGGCGTCCCGATGCCGTTGCCCGCGCCGACGAACGCGTGCACGGACAGCACCCGCAACTGGTCAGCGAACTGTGCCCCGGTCTCTGGCGCACCGGTGAAGCCGGTGTAGCCCGGCAGCGTGGCGAGCGCGTCGAGCGGCACGCGGAGCACCGGCGAACGGCCGCTGATCGTCACCACCGGGTTGGCCTCGCCCGCGCTGCTCGTGTAGGTCCCGGGCACCTGGGTGGCGCGGGCCGGCGCGCCGGGCAGGCCGGCCACCTCGGTGAGCAGAGGCCGCAGCGCGGCCGTCACGTCTGGGAGATAGCGGCGGTAGGCCGGGTTCAGACACACCGGGACCCCGTCGGCCCGTCCGCAGGCCGGGGTATAGGGGATTGGCCGGTCGTTGGCCGCGTCGTGCAGGGCGGGAATCACGATGCCGTGCGGCCCGCGCCAGGCGGTGTCGGCCAGCCCGATCGCGGTCCCGGCCGCGGCCACCCCGGCCAGCGTTACCACCGCGGCGGCCCGCCGCAGCCCCGGCCCGCCCGCCCCCGAGGGCAGGCCGAACAGGCCCAGCACCGTGACCGCGATCCCGGCCAGGAACATCACCCGGGCGATCGGCAGATCGGGCAGGTAGCGGTAGAAGACCCCGGACACGGGCTCGTAGTTGCCGTTGGAGTTGGTCGGCAGGATGAGCGCCCAACCGCTCTGGTCCTTGAACCCGGTCTGTGACGACATCACCATGACCACGAACCCGCCGAACGCGGCCAGCGGCGCGGCGAACCGGCTGGGGAAGAAGACGCCGACAGCGAACCCCGCCGCGCTGAACGCGGCCACGGCCACCGCGCCGACCGCCACCCACCACCACGGCGGCGAGCCACCAACGCCCTGATGCGCGTAGACCCCGAACATGACGCCCACGAAGACCAGATAGCCCCCCACCGCCCAGATGGCGGCCGCGGCCCAGGTGACGAGCTGGGCCGCCCAGCGCGGCCGGGAGGTGCCCGTCACCAGGTCGGCCATGCCACGCCGGCCGTCCCGCGACCCGATCCAGGCGGCCATGCCCGCGACGAACGGCCCGAAGTCGATGATGGTGTGACCCTGGCCCATGTTCCAGAACGTGCGCAGCACATAGATCGGCGGCTGGCCGATGCTGGGCCGGTAGGAGTCGAACCAGAACAGCGCGGCGATCAGCGGCAGGATCCACGGCATCGGGCTGCGGCGCAGTTCGATCCGCAGCAGCCGGGCGGCGGTCAGCGGGACCGCGCGCGCGGTGTGCGGCGTCCGCTGCCGCACCGGGGCGTCGGTGGTGGCGGTCATGGCCGGGCCGCCGCCACCGACCGCGCTGCCGCCAGCACCGCGCTGTAGCCACGCTCCAGCGGGGCGTCGCCCGCCGCGCCGGTGCCCTCGCCCCGGGCGGTCAGCTCACCGGGGGTGCCATGGAATACGATCTTCCCCGCGTCCATCAGCGCCACCTCGGTGCAGGCGGCGCCCACGTCCTCGACCAGGTGGGTGGAGACGATCACGGTGGCCCGCTGGCCGAGGTCGCGCAGCAGGGCGCGGAAGGCCACCCGCTGCTCGGGGTCCAGCCCGGCGGTCGGCTCGTCCAGCAGCAGCAGCTCCGGCCCGTTCACGATCGCCTGCGCGATCCCCACCCGGCGCAGCATCCCGCCCGACAGGGTGCGCAGCTTGGTGCGGGCCCTGTCACCGAGGCCGACGTGCTCGACCGCGGCCGCCACCGCCCGCGGCACCTGCCCGGGGGGCATGTCCTTGAGCAGCGCGAAGTACTCGACGAACTCCGCGACCGTGAAGCCCGGGTAGTAGCCGAGGTTCTGCGGCAGGTACCCCAGCCGCCGCCGGATCTCTCGCCGCGGGGCGTAGGAGCGTGGGTCACGGCCGAGCAGCCGCAGCCGGCCCGAGGTCGGCGGCAGCGCCGTGGCCATCATCCGCAGCAGCGACGTCTTGCCCGCCCCGTTGGGGCCCAGCAGCCCGAACACTCCCGCGCCGGCCTGCAGGCTCACCCCGGCCACGGCCTGGGTCCGGCCGAACCGGCGGGTCAGGTCGGTGATGTTGACGTTCATGACGTTCCTCTCGGTGTCCGGGTCGCGTACAGCACGACCGCGCCGCAGCAGGCGGCGAAGGCCAGGTAGGGAAGGACCAGGGCCGAGTCGGTGACCGCCGTTGTGTACCGGCCGCTGGCGGCGGCGCCGGACAGCACCGTGATCACCCAGCCGCCCACCCCCACGGCCACGCCCACGATCGCCGAGCGGGCCACCGTCGCGACGGCCAGCGCCAGCGCGCAGACCGCGGTCATCGGGACCAGCCAGCCGAACGTGAGTGCGGCCGCGGCCCCCGACACGGCCGATGCGGCCAGCCCCAGCGCCGCGTTCAGGCCGAATACCGCCAGCGCCCGGACCAGCAGCACCATCCGGTCGCTGACGGCCAGGCTCTGCGACAGCTCCCAGGCCGGATCGATGCCCGGCCCGTAGGCATAGGCGATACCCGCCGCCGCGACCGCCGGCGCGAGCAGCGCCACGTACGGCGTCCCGGTCAGGAGGGTGGTGGCGGCCCCGGTAAACAGCACCACCACGGTGGCGATGATCCACGCGAGCAGCAGCGACGGCGTGGCCACCAGCGCCCGGGCCAGGCCGGGCGAGCGCAGCAGCCGCGCGGCAGCCCGCTCCAGCGGGCCCGGTCGGCGGCGCCACACCTCCGCCGCCACCCCGGTCCACACCCGGCCCAGGTTGACGTCGGCGGGCACCGTGCCCGACGGCGGCGATGCCCCGGGCGGCCAGCCCGCATCCATGTCGCTCATCGCGACCCTCCCTCCGCCGCCGCGCCGTCGCGCAGCGCCGCCCGCAGCAGCCGCCGGGCCCGGTGGGCACGGCTTTTCACCGTGCCCGGCGGGACCCCCAGCATCACCGCCACCTCCGCCACCGGGCGGTCCTCCTCATACAGCAACCGCCATACCTCGCGTTCCGGGCCCCCCGGCGGCCCGAGCGCGGCGACCGCGGTTTCCAGGTCCGCCCGCGACAGCGCCACCTCCGCCGGATCACCCGCGGGCAGCGGGCCGGCCGCGCCCCCGTCAGGCAGCACGACAGCGGCGGGCCCACGGCGGCGCAGCAGCAGGGCGGCCTGCCTGCGGGCGATGCCCCACAGCCATCCCCCCGCCGCGCCGCCCGGCCGGTAGCCACCGGCGCCGCGCCAGACCGCGAGGAACGTCTCCTGCAGGACGTCCTCCACCTCGGCGGCCGGCAGCACCGCGCGCAGCCGGGCCGCCAGCCACGGCGCATGCCGGGAGAACAGCTCCCGCAGCGCGGTGTCATCGCCGGTAGCGACCCCCGCGATCAGCTCGTCGTCGTCCATCGCATCTCTATTGCAATCCGGGGGCGGCCGGTTCACGCAAGCCGTTATGCATATTGCGGCGGTCCCGGCAAGCCGGGCAGATCCCGGCGCCACGCGCGATGAGGGTCAATGCCGCAGGAAACCGCCGACGGCTTCGCCTTGGTGCCGCCGGGCTGGCATTATGAGATCTGATGACCAAGCCGAGTTCCCGCCGCTTCCCGGTGACCGTTACCCGTCTGCCGGTCATGCGCTGCCAGATCTGCCACCGCACCGTCGCCTACCGGCCCGGCAAGGCGAGCGAGGTCCTGACCGCGCATTACCAGCGGGCGCATCCCGAGGCGCTCGGCCTACCCTCACGGTAGCCCGGCCCCGGGATGATGGCCACGCCCGCAGCTGCCGCGCAGGCGGTCACGCGGGCAGCTGGCCCCTGGCGTGAGCAAGTCTGCCCTGGGCACGAGCCGGCGGGCCGGAATCATCGGGGCAGCCGGGCGGTTACGGCAGGTATGGCTGCAGGGCACCGGATCACCATCACCCCCGCCCAGCTTCATGTCGAGGTCAGGCTCGGCGGCGAGAAGCTGGCCGAGTCCGACCGGGTCGTCCTGCTCGACGAGACAGGGCTGCCCACCCGCTACTACTTCCCGCGCGAGGACGTGCGCACCGAATTGCTGCGGCCCACCAGCCACCGGACGACCTGCCCCTTCAAGGGCAGGGCGTCGTACTGGTCGGCCGAGGTCGGCGGTGAAGTCCACAAAGATCTCGTCTGGAGCTACGAGACACCGATCCCGCAAGCCCAGGGAATCGCCGGGCTCATGTGCTTCTACTCCGAACGGGCTGAGCTGGTCGTCGACGGCAAGCACCAGCCCGGCCCCCGGGCATCCTCCTCAGGGTAGGCGTGGCCCGGGCAGCACCGGATCGGCGTACCGCGGCGGCTCAGCCGCCGCTCTTGCGGCGGAACGAACGGCGTCTGCGGGCCGGGCCGTGAGCGCCGTGGATCTTCCCGGTGTCCTTGCCCCGGTGCGCGGCGCCCGGGTCGGCTTCCTTGGCGCGCTTGCGGTCCAGGGCCTCCCGGAACTTGCGTTTCACCTCGTCCTCGGAACTCGCATCGCCGCCGGGACGCACCACGTCCTCAGACCTTTCCGGGTCTGACGCCTTGTCAGCCATGCAGGCCTCCTGCCTCTGGACGGATACTTCCACAGCCTCACACACCGGAAACGCCAGCGGTCAGAACGGGATGAACGGCAGGCGCACCCCGGAGTGCTCGGCGCTGACCGTGGTGTCCGGCGGCGCCTCGCGCCTGATCTGCTCGGCGAGCTCGCGGGCGTCGTCCTCGTTGTTGGCGCCGACGACCAGGAACTTCCAGCGGCGCACCACCGTCCGGCCTTCGCTGCGCAGCTTCCTCGCCAGCTCGACCGCCTCGCGGTGCGACGGAAACTCGGCCCTGGCCTCCCACTGGGCGATCCCGGTCGAGACGGACTCGGCGGTTTCGGCGTCCTCAAGCCGCTGATGCTCCGCCTGGACCTCGGCCTCGGTCCGCGGCATCGCGACGTCCGGGCTCTCCCAGGTCTCTTCGACCGGGTGCCAGCGGTGCAGCGCGAATTCCGCCGCGATGCCCTGGCGGGCCAGGACCTCGCGGGAGATCTGCTCGGCCTCCCCGGCGGCGGCCTCGGTGCCCGCGTACAGGAAGATCTGCGAGTCACCCGCACCGACGGCGACGTTCCGGCCGAGCCGGCGGCGGACATCGTCATCGACCTCATGGCCGGAAAAGGATCGCTTCGCCCGGTCGGCATCGGCCGGGTCGGTCAGCGAGATCGTCACGCGCCAGTCATTGCTGTCTGTCACGGCGCGACTCTAGCGCACGCGCGCGGCAGGCTGGAGATCGACGGGACGCGGCCCCTGCCGAAGATCACGCCGACGGGCCTGTCGCGGATGGCGGCCGGCGCTTGTTCGGATGCCTTACGGCGCGACGGCGCGTAGCGTTCGGGCTGGGCCCGCGCAGGGGCGGACGCCCGCGATGGGAGGCAGACATGGAACGGGTTGTCCAGACTGGCGACGGCCGGGCGCTGGCCGTCGAGGAAGGCGGTGACCTGGCCGGCCGCCCGGTGCTCGTCCACAACGGCACCCCCAATTCCCGGCACATCTACGGCCCCATCGCAGCCGATGCCGCCGGGCGCGGCCTGCGGATCATCAGCTACGACCGGCCCGGCTACGGCGGCTCATCACCCCACCCGGGGCGGGCCGTCGCCGACTGCGCCGCGGATGTGCGGGCCATCTGCGCGGCACTTGGGATCGACAGGCTGGCGACCTGGGGCATCTCGGGTGGCGGACCTCACGTGCTGGCGTGCGCCGCGCTGCTGCCCGATCTTGTCGTGGCCGCCGCGGCGCTGGCGTCGCCCGCCCCGTACGGCGCGGACGGGCTCGACTGGTTCGCCGACATGGGCCAGGAGAACGTCGACGACTTCCGCCTGCTGCTCAGCGACCCCGGCGGCGCGCGCCGCAAGCTGGACAAGGACAGGGAGGAGTACCTGGCGGCATCGGCGAGCGACCTGAACGAGGGGATGAAGTCGCTGCTCACCCCCACCGACGCCGCGGTTCTCACCGGTGAGCTGGCCGAGTACATGATCTACTCGATGCACGAGGGGCTCGCGCCGGGCGGCGAGGGATGGTGGGCGGACGGCAACGCCGAGGCCGGCCCGTGGGGGTTCGACCTGGCCGCCATCTCCGTTCCCGTGCTGCTGATGCACGGCAGGCAGGACAGGTTCGTCCCGTTCGGGCACGGCCAGTGGCTCGCCGCGCACATTCCTGGCGTCGAGGCCAGGCTGCTCGACGACGACGGGCACCTGACATTGATCGAGCACCACCTGGGGGAGGTGCACGCCTGGCTCGCGGGCTACCTGTAGAGCCGGGCACCCGCGCGGCGGCGGCGTGCGGTCAGGGTGCCGGCGATCCGGGCCGGCCGGAAGGCACTTGCGGGCCCCATCGCGCTGGGGCACGATGTCCCGGTGACATGGACCGCGCCTGAGGTCGCCCGGGCCGACCCGCCGACGGTGGCGGGGGAGCGCCGGGCGGTGGAGAGCTGGCTGGACTACCACCGCGCGACCTTGCTGTACAAGTGCCAGGGCCTGACCGGCGACCAGCTTGCCCGGCGTGCGGTCGGGCCATCGTCGCTGTCGCTGCTCGGGCTGGTCCGGCACATGGCGGAGGTGGAACGCGCCTGGTTCCGGCGCCGCTTCGCCGGCGAGGCTGAGCTCGGTTACCTGTTCTGCAGCGAGCAGCACCCGGATGGGGACTTCGACTTCGCCGATGGCGCCGGCGCCGAGGCTGACTTCGCCGCGTTCGCGGCCGAGTGCGCCCTGGCCCGCGAGGCCGCCGCCGGCCGGTCGCTGGATGACACGTTCCAGCACACGCAGCTGGGCACCATGGATCTGCGCTGGATCTACGTTCACATGATCGAGGAGTACGCGCGCCACAACGGCCACGCCGACATCCTCCGCGAGCAGATCGACGGCGTCACCGGCGACTTATCCCGGATCCGGCACGGATCAGCAGCGGCACGGGTCAGCCGGGGCCCGGGGCCGGGCCGATCCCGTACTCGCCGAGCCAGGCGAGCAGGTCAGGGCGGCGGGTGCGGGCAAGGACGCCGCCGGTGAAGCGGCTGTCGTCGGTGACCTCGGCGATGCATCCCCGGGGCGGCTGGAACGAGCGTGCCGCCTGGTCGGTGCTGAACTCGGCCTCCGCGAGGATCAGGCCCTGCAGCGGCGGGCCAAAGACGTCGATGCCCAGCGGGGGAGCGGGGTAACGGGCCTTGGACAGCACGGCGGCGGGAAGCGTGGCGAGCAGGTCGTGTTCCGCGCGTGACAGGTAGGTGTTCGTGATCAGTCCCTGGATGGGGCCGGGCCTGGCCGGGATCTTCTGGGTGAGCTTGTAGACGCAGCCGCCGCCGTCCTGGTGCTCGACGCGCCGGAGACGAAGCCGCGTCCCCGTCAGGTAACGGTCGGTGATCCGGCTGGGAGTGACGGCGGCGGCCATGACCGGCAGATCCGCCAGCAGGAAGCGCCTCTCCCGCTCGATCCGCGCGTATTTCCCCGCGCGGGGCATGCCCGTTTTCCCCGCGCGAGCCACGTCCGGCAGATCAGGGTCCATGACCTCCATGGTGCCTGGCCAGGCACCGGCGGCTGGCACGGTGGGCCCCGGCGGGCACACGATGTCGGAGGGCCGGGTTACCGTGGCAAGGTGCTGGAGTCGTTCCACCCGGCGATCCGCGTCTGGTTTGCCCGCCGCTTCCCGGCCGGCCCGACCGTGCCGCAGGCCCAGGGCTGGCCGGAGATTGCGGCCGGGGGCCACACACTGATCGCGGCGCCGACGGGGTCCGGGAAGACGCTGGCGGCGTTCCTGGTGTGCATCGACCGGATCTACCGGGCCCACGAGGCGGGCGGCGAGCGCGCTGCCGGGCCCCAGGTGGTGTATGTATCGCCACTGAAGGCGCTGGCGGTCAACATCTGGCAGAACCTGGAACGTCCGCTGTCGGAGATCGCAGCGGCCGCCGCGGAGCTTGGCCTGCCCGCGCCGGACATCAGGGTCGCCGTGCGGACCGGGGACACGGCCGCGGCGGAGCGGTCGGCGATGTTGAAGCGCCCGCCGGACTTCCTGATCACCACCCCCGAGTCGCTCTACCTGCTGCTGACCGCGGAGCGGGGGCGGGCGATGCTGCACGGCGCGCGGACGGTGATCGTCGATGAGATCCACGCGGTCGCGGGGAACAAGCGAGGTTCGCACCTGGCGGTGACCCTGGAGCGGCTGGAGCATGTGGCCGCGCAGCCGGTGCAGCGGGTCGGGCTCTCGGCGACCCAGCGTCCCATCGAGACCGTTGCCCGGCTGCTCGTCGGTGCCGGTGCCGGCCGTTCGCACGCTGATGGATCACCGAGGTGCGCGGTCGTGGACGCCGGGCACCGCCGCGAGCTCGACCTGGCCCTGGAGCTGCCCGACGATGAACTGGGCGCGGTGGCGACCGCGGAGCAGATGGCCCAGGTCCTGGACCTGATCGCCGGGCACGTGAAGCGTCACCGGACGACGCTGGTGTTCGTCAATACCCGGCGGATGTCCGAGCGGGTCGCGCACCAGCTGGGCGAGCGGCTGGGGGAGGAGCAGGTGGCGGCCCACCACGGCAGCCTGTCGAAGGACCGGCGGCAGCGGGTGGAATCCCGGCTGCGCTCGGGTGACCTCAAGGCGCTGGTGGCGACCGCCTCGCTGGAGCTGGGGATCGACATCGGGCCGGTCGAGCTGGTGTGCCAGATCGGCTCGCCACGCAGCTTCGCCACCTTCCTGCAGCGGGTCGGCCGGTCGAACCACACCCGCAGCGGGACACCCGCCGGGCGGCTGTACCCGACGTCGCGGGACGAGCTGGTGGAGTGCGCGGCGCTGCTGCGGGGGGTGCGGTCCGGGCGGCTGGACGCGCTGCAGGTCCCGGCCGGGCCGCTGGATATCCTGGCGCAGCAGGTCGTCGCCGAGTGCGCCGCGGCGGACTGGGCGGAGGACGAACTGCTGGCCCTGGCCCGGCGGGCCGCCCCGTTCTCCGCCCTGTCGCAGGAGGATTTCGACGAGGTCGCCGAGCTGGTGTCGGAGGGCATCCGCACCGGCCGCGGCCGGCGCGCCGCGTGGCTGCACCGCGACCGGGTGAGCGGCCGGCTGCGGGGCCGGCGCGGGGCCCGCCTGGCCGCGCTGACCTCCGGCGGGGCGATCCCCGAGCAGGGCGACTACCGGGTGCTTGCCGAGCCGGAGGGGACCCTGGTCGGGACGGTGAACGAGGACTGGGCGATCGAGTCCATGGCCGGGGATGTGTTCCTGCTCGGCACCACCTCCTGGCGGATCCGCCGGGTGGAACCGGGCATCGTCCGGGTGGAAGACGCCCGTGGCGCGCCACCGTCGGTGCCGTTCTGGCTCGGCGAGGCCCCGGGCCGCACCCGCGAGCTGTCCGAGGAGGTGTGCGCCATCCGGTCGGCGGTCGCCGGGCGGGTCGGTGCCGGCCAGCCCGCCGCTGCCGCCGGGTGGCTGGCGGCCGAGGCGGGGCTCGGCCCCGCGGCGGCCGAGACGATCGTGGCCTACCTGGCTGCCGGGCTGAAACAGCTCGGGGTGCTGCCGACCATGGACACCATCGTGCTGGAACGCTTCTTCGACGACGCCGGGGGGATGCAGCTGGTCGGGCACGCCCCGTTCGGCGCGCGGGTGAACCGGGCGCTCGGGCTGGCGCTGCGCAAGCGGTTCTGCGTCACCTTCGACTTCGAGCTCCAGGCCGCGGCCAGCGACGACGCGATCCTGCTGTCGCTGGGCCCGCAGCACAGCTTCCCGCTCGACGCGGTCCCGAGGTTCCTGGCGTCGGCGACGGTCGAGGATGTCGTCCGCCAGGCGGTCCTGACCTCGCCCATGTTCGCCGCGCGGTGGCGGTGGAACCTGAACCGGTCCCTGGCGGTGCTCCGGATGCGCGGCGGCAGGAAGAACCCGCCCGCGATCCAGCGGATGGAAGCCGACGACCTGATGGCGGCGGTGTTCCCCACCCTGGCCGCCTGCCAGGAAAACGTCGCCCCGGGCCCGCTGGACATCCCCAGCCATCCGCTGGTGCGCCAGACGCTGGAGGACTGCCTGCGCGAGGCCATGGACATCGACGGCCTCAGGGAGCTCATCGCGGGCATCGAGTCCGGCCGGGTCGCCGTCGTGGTGTGCGACACCACCGAGCCGTCGGTTCTCGCCCACGAGATCCTGGGCGGCCGGCCGTTCACCTTCCTCGACGACGCCCCGCTGGAAGAACGCCGCAGCCGCGCGATACCCCTGCCCCGGGGGCTGCCCGTCGAGGCCCACGAGCTCGGTCGGCTCGACCCGGCCGCGATCGAGCGGGTCAGCGAGCAGGTCCGGCCAGACCCGCGCGACCCCGACGAGCTCCACGACCTGCTGATGACCGTCGTGGCACACCGCCCGGTGCAGGCCTGGCGGCCCTGGTTCGCCACCCTGGCGGCGGGCCGCCGGGCCGTGTCCGTGCGTGCCCCTGCGGGGGAGATGTGGGGCGCGGCCGAACGCCGTCCCGCCATCGAGGCGCTGTTCCCCGGCGCCGCGATCGTGCCCGATCATCCCTGCCCGGTCCCGGCAGAGCCGCCCGACCAGGACATCGCCGCCGCGGACATGCTCCGCGGGCACCTGGAGTACCGCGGCCCGTTGACCGTGGCAAGCCTGGCCCAGATCAGCGGGCTGCCCGAAGACCTGACGGCGCGCGGGCTGGCCCGCCTGGAAGCCGAGGGTTTCGCCCTCCGCGGGCATTTCACCCCGGCAGGCGGGTCGGAGCCAGGCGGGTCGGAGCCAGGCGGGTCGGAGCCAGGCGGGTCGGAGCCAGGCGGCATGGAGTTCTGCGCCCGCCGGTTGCTTGCCCGCATTCACGCCTACACCCGCCAGCGGCAGCGGCGGGAGATCGAGCCGGTGACCGCCCGGGACTTCATGCGGTTCCTGCTGCGATGGCAGCACGTGGCCCCCGGCGCCAGGCGCGAAGGCAGATTCGGCGTGCTGGCCGTCGTCGAGCAGCTGCAAGGTTTCGAGCTGGCCGCCGGCGCGTGGGAGAGTGCCGTGCTCTCCGCCCGGGTGGACGGGTACCGGCGTGAGTGGCTGGACGAGGTGTGCCTGTCGGGCCAGGTCGCCTGGGGGCGGCTGTCCGTGCGCGACAGCGAGCCCGATCCCGCCGCCCAGCCCACGCAGCCCGCCCAGCCCACGCAGCCCGCCCGGCCCGTCCGGCGCAGCGGCCTCACCCCCTCCCGGGCCACCCCGATCACCCTCACCATCCGTGACGACCTGCCCTGGCTGCTGCGGGCCGCACGCGGCGACCTCACCCCCCCCGAGCCGGGGCCGGGCCGGACCCGCGACATTCTCGACGCGCTCGGCCAGCACGGGGCCCTGTTCAGGCCGGATCTTGCCGCCCGGAGCGGCCGCCTGCCCAGCGAGGTCGACGAGGCACTGTGGGACGGGGTCGCCCGCGGCCTGGTCACCGCCGACGGATTCCGCGCCGTCCGGTCCCTGCTGCGCCGCCCCGGCCGCACCAGGCTCCCCGAACGCCGCGGGCTGCGGCGCGGGCTGGACAGGTCGGGTACCGGCCCGGCCGGCCGGTGGACGCTGCTGCTCCCCCCGGCACCGCCCGGCGACCCGGACGAGCTCGCCGAAGCCGTCGCCGAGCAGCTCACCGCCCGCTGGGGCGTGGTCTTCCGCGACCTCGTCCGGCGTGAGAACCTCGCCGTCCCCTGGCGCGAGGTGCTCTGGGCCCTGCGGCGCATGGAAGCCCGCGGGACCATCCGCGGCGGCAGGTTCGTGGCCGGGTTCAGCGGCGAACAGTTCGCCCACCCCGATGCCGTGGACCTCCTGAAGACCGTCAGGAAGCAGCGGCACACCGGCGAAACCGTCCAGCTCTCCGCGGCCGACCCGCTCAACCTCACCGGGATCGTGCTCCCGGGCCCCCGCGTGCCCGCCACGCACACCAACACCGTCACCTACGTCGACGGGGCCGTCGCGCCCGCCGGTGCCGAGCTCACCGGCACGCCCGCCTGACCGGCCCGGGAGAACGGCGCCCGGGCACCCGGTCAGGGGTTCCGGGACAGCCGGGCGAGCGACAGGACGAAGATCGATGACAGCAGCCAGCCGAGCAGCGTCGCGAGGTTGAGCCACCACAGCATGAGCTGGCCGCCGCGCACGTTCGGGTCGGGGTACCAGGTCGCCCGCTGATCGAGTGAGATCAGCGGGACCACGGTGTCGATCGCGTACAGTACCGGGCTGAAGCAGCGCACCTCGCCGTCGCCGCAGGAGTCGGCGCGCGGTGACCTGCCGCGGGCTCCCGGGGCCGGCGCCACGGCGCTGGCGGAGGGTGTCAGCAGGCCGCCGGTCGAGTACACGTCCCCGTTGCCGGTCGTCGCCCGCAGCGTGGCCTGGCTCGCGGGCAGTTCGAGCGAGGCGGCGACGAGCACCAGCAGCACGGCGAGCAGCCACAGGACGCGCGACGGCCGGTACCCGTAGCCGACGGTCGCGTAGATGGCGTCGACGGCGCGTCGCGGCCAGGTCGCGCTGGACCGGCCGACCTGCCGGGCATGCCTGCGCTGGGCTATGAGGACGTGCTCGGCCTCCCTGGTGTACCCGTGCTGCCGGAACACCCTCGCTGCCTGCTCATACGGGCCGGAGTCGAACTCCGTCTGGCGGCTCAGCCAGGCACACCGTGCGGCCTGATCCCAGATCTGCTTCAGCTGTGCGCCCTGGGGTTTCTCGAAGCGCTCGTAGGTCAGGCCGGCGATGGTGAAGCGCTCCGGCCAGGTCGCCGGATCGTCGGCGAGGAACGTGGTGACCGCGTCGGTGAAGTCCACGCTCGGCGAGACCGCGGCCCAGCCCAGGTCGATGCCACCGCGGACGGTGGTGGATATCGCCTCGATGGCGTGCCCGTGCTCGTTGTACGGCGCCGCGGCGGGACAGCCGAACGACCCGCCGGTGAACTGCAGCCTGCCCTCGATGGTGCTCCGGTTGAGCGCGACCAGCCCGGTGGAGGTGAAGCCGTCCATCAGCAGAACGGATCCCTTGACGATGGTCTGGCTGAGGCGGAGCGAGTATCCGTCGGGATTGTGCAGTCGCGCGCCGTGGGCGGTGAGGCTGCCCATGGTGGCACCGCGGAAGTTGACCCGTCCGCCGTCCGTCCGCAGGCCGTCCAGGTAGACGTCGCCGTCGACGGTCATCGCGCTCCCGCCGACCAAAGACCCGTGCTCCGGGTGGCTCATCTCGCCGTGCAGCGCGAGATTACCGTGGATGACCGCGCCGGCCAGCCGGATGGTCCCCTGGACCGCCGCTCCTTCGTCGAGCCTGAAAAGGGCGCGGATCTCGGCGTTGGTCAGGTCCAGCGCCGTGCGGCCCGGTGCCCGCAGCACGCAGTTCTCGCCGATGGACACGCTGCTCATGTCGCCCATGGACATATCGATGCGGCCTGTCACCTCGCAGCGTCCCGCCAGCGTCACCTCGTCGCCGACCCACAGCCGGGCGGCGCTGAGCGCGGTGCCGGCCGCGCTGGACCTGACGTAGATGCTGCCCGCGGGCACGTCGTCACGAGTCTCGATGGTCGCGTTGCGGATCAGGAGCCGCCCGGAGACGCGGGCGCTCCCCAGGTCGAAGCGCCCGCGGATGACCGGCCTGCGCCCGGATGTGTCCTCGATCAGGAACACGCTGCTCTCGATGATCGCGTCCGCCAGATCGATGGCGGGGCCGTCCGATGTCTCGATCTGTGCCCCGGTGAGGTCGAGCGACCCGTCTACCCGGGCGCCGATCAGCCTGATTTCCCCCCGCGACCTGAACTGGTGGATCAGCCGGACGGCACCGCCCACATGGAGCCGGTCCGCCTGGATCGAGCGGTCGCCCTGGCCGTCGATCGTGGTGTTGACGCAGAGCAGGCGGCCGCCTATTTCTGATTCGCACAGCCAGATCGCCGCCCGCTTGGACGTGCTCGCGCTCGTCCAGTGCGCGCCGGCCACATGGGAGCGGGACAGGTCAAGGTCGCGGCGCAGCCGCAGCCCGTTGCCCAGCAGGCCAGGCAGCCGCGGGCAGCCGGTCAGTGACAGCTCGAACAGCTCAGCGCCCTCCACCACCGGCGCGGAGTCGAACTCGCATCCGTCGAAGCGGAGCGGGAACGGCACCACCAGGCCGGCCAGATCCAGGCAGCCGGCCACGACCGCGTTGGTCAGCCGCAGCCCACGGGGATCGATCTGGTCCTTGAGCTCATGACAGCACCTGCGCAGCAGGGCGGCCGGCACGGCACGCCTCACGCCATCCGCCGCCGCGTTGACGGCGGCCCCGCTCCGGCCCGCGTCGATGAGCTCGGCCTCAGTGATCTGGTCCATGACACGCTCCCAGGGCGGATGCGGCACCGGGTTTGCGCTGACCGGCGCCAAGCCGCGTTTCCCTACCTTGCCAGCAATGAGCGTGGCGGCCTGGACGCGGGCCGCCCCGCCAGCCGGGCAGGTGTCAGGCCGGCCTTTCCCCGAGGCTGCCGATGCCGAGCGATCCGTCCGGTCTGCCCACGCTGCTGGGGGCAGCGGCATCCCGCTCGGCCTCGCGCACATAGGCCTCCGGATCCTTGTCCACTACCGGCACGCCCGCGAAATGCCTCGCCTCGAAGGCGGCGAAGGCGACCGCCAGCCGGTGGCGCAGCTGAAGATCGGCGCGGCGGCGGAAGTCGGTGAGACCTTCGCGTTCTTCCTCAGCCATGTGATCGCCGTTCGCCAGATTCACCGCGGCGACAGCCGCGAACCATCCGCCGCCGCCGGTCTGGTGTCCGGCGACCGCTGCGATGGCGTCCCGGATGTCGTTGTGGTCATGGATCGCGTCCAGCGTTTCCTCCTCGGCGCCTCCCGCGCCGCCCGTGCTCATGCCCACCCGCAGCAGTTCGGGATAGAAGATCTCCTCCTCCGCGGCGGCGTGCACCTCCAGGAGCACCGAGAGCCGTGCCCATATCGTCTCGAGGGTTCTGGTATCGGCACGGTCCACCTCCTCCAAGATCGCGAAGAGCCGGCGCTGCTCGTGATGGTCATCCAGGATCAGCTGGGTAATGTCCATGGCCTCCTCCGCTGCCCCCCGCCGCTCACCGTAGCGGTCCGCTCCGTGGCGGCAGCCCCGCGGGGGGTGCCAGCCCGGCAGGTGACCGCGCGGGACGGTGGGGGCCGGTGGGGGCCGGCCGGGGCCGGCAAGGCGGTCGGCGGAAGGTTAAGGTCGGTCAGATGAGCGGGCGAGCGATCTTGGTCACCGGCGCGGGCCGGGGGATCGGCCGTGCCATCGCGCAGGCTTTTGCCGGGCAGGGCGACCGGGTCGCCATTCACCATGGCCATTCGGCCGCGCTGGCCGCGGGGGTGCTCGCGGGCCTGCCCGGCACCGGGCACGCGGTGGTGCAGGCCGATCTGGCCGACCCGCAGGCGGTGCGCCGGATGGTGGACCAGGCCCGCGCGGCGCTCGGTGGCCTGGACGTGCTGGTGAACAACGCGGGCATCTTCACCCCCCACCCGATCACCGACGTGTCGTACGAGCAGTGGCAGGCGGCATGGCAGGCCACGCTCGCCGTCAACCTCACCGGCGCCGCCAACGTGACCTGGTGCGCGGTCCAGCACATGATCGCCCAAGGTGGCGGGCGGATCATCAATGTATCTTCCCGTGGCGCCTTCCGCGGCGAGCCGGGCCAGCCCGCCTATGGGGCGAGCAAGGCGGGGCTGAACGCGTTCGGCCAGTCACTGGCCAGGGACCTGGCCCCGCACGGGATCGCGGTCGTCTCGGTGGCACCGGGCTACGTGGACACGGACATGGCGGCCAGGCACCTTGACGGGCCGCGGGGCGACGAGATCAGGGCGCAAAGCCCGTTCGGCCGGGTCGCTCATCCCGGCGAGGTCGCGGCGGCAGTGCTGTACCTCGCATCGCCGGAAGCCGAGTGGGCGAGCGGCACCATCCTTGACCTCAACGGCGCCTCCTACCTGCGGTAACCGGCTGACGCCGGGTCATTGACAGGGCAACGGCACGGGGGCCAGGAACCAGGCAGCCCACCGGCCAGTCGCGTGCCCGCTCCGGCCGGGGCTTCACCGGACGCCGCCAGGGCTGGTGCGGACCCAGGGGCGGGGCGATCATTGGGAGATGACCGATGCCGGGAAGGCTGGCTCCTGGCGACTCCTGGCCGCTGGCTCCCCGGCAGGCGGATAGGGGCGCCGGTGCCTGCCGGGGCCGCTGTCGTGCACAGCCGGGCGCTGGGCATCGCCACGCTGATCGCGTGGCTGTTCACCGCGAGTATCGGTGCCTACATGCTGAGCAGGCTGATCGCCCACGACGGCCTGCGCGGGCAGCGGGCCCGCAAGGACGGTCTTTCCCCAGCGGTCCTGTTCGGGCATTTCAGCCTGGCCCTCACCGGGCTGGCTGTCTGGGTCGGCTACCTGGTGACCGGATGGGTCACGCTGGCCTGGCCGGCGGTTGGCTTGCTCATCCCGGGGATCGGGCTCGGCATCTCCACGGTGACCCTGTGGACTCCCTACCCCGACACCGACACCGACCCCGCGCCGGGGGCCAGCCCGCTCACCGGCGCCCGCGGCACCAGCTTTCCTGGCGGCATGCTCGCCCCGCCGTCGGCAGATGCGCTGGCCGACAAGCTCACCGACCGGGTACTGGCGAGCGCGGCCACCGATGAGGTGCTCATGCGCAGGCTCGTCGAGGAGGTACTCGCCGGTGTCCGGGCAGACCCTTCCCGGGGCGCCAGAAAGCCCCGAGGACATCTGGCGGCATTGATACCGCTCAGTCACGGCCTGGGCGCCCTGGTCACGTTCCTGCTCGCGGTGATCACCGCGGCGAGCGGCATGATCAGCTAGCGGCGGCACGCTGAGCTCCGTTTCCACCTGGATCATCGCCGTCGCGCTGAAAGCCGAGCCGATGGGTAAATCACTTCTGACGGTCTGCCCGGCGGGAGAAGGTGCTCCGCAGCGAAGGCCTATAACCAGTCCAACCTGGCCAATGTGATGTTCACCGATGAACTGGCCCGGCGGATCGGGGGCAGTTCCGTGGTGCATAACCGGCCAGTAAAGGTATCGCGGGCGGGCCGCGAGCCTGCGTGATGCCGGGCGTTTCGGTGGGTATTATCCCGACTCGGCCCTGTCATTGACTGGCAGGTTAGAGGGGGGCCATGCCTGAGCCAGTCCGTAATAGCCAGCGCTATCTCCCGGGTCTTGACGGGCTGCGTGCTCTCGCCGTACTGGCCGTCGTCGCGTATCACCTGGGTCTTGGCTGGGCCCAGGGTGGCCTGCTCGGAGTTGGCGTTTTTTTCACGCTGAGCGGCTATTGTGTCGCGCCTGAAATCCTAAGGGTTACGTTTACTAGCCGTTAGTCTGCGGCTATGTCGCATCCGGGTCCTTCTGCTGTGCCGATCGTGCTGTCTGGAGATGAGCGGGCTGAGCTGGTGCGCCGGGCAGGAGGGCCGGGGCGCTGGCGGGCTGACCGGGCCCGGATCATCCTGGCGTGTGCCGAGGGGATGTCGAATGCCGGGGCTGCGCGGGCTTTGGGGGTGGCGGTCAAGTCGGTGTCGAAGTGGCGGCGTCAGTTCGTGGCGGAGCGGCTGGCCGGGCTGGAGGACGCTGCGCCGGTCGGCCGCCGGAAAGCTGAGCTGGTCTTGACCGGGGCGGAGCGGGCCCAGCTGATCGCCTGGGCCAGGCGTGCGAAGACCGCCCAGTACCTGGCGCTGCGGGCGAAGATCGTGTTGCGCTGCGCGGAGGGCGGGACGAACAAGCAGGCCGCGGCCGATCTGGGGGTCGATGAGTCCACTGTGGACCGCTGGCGGGCGAGGTTCGTCGCCCGGCGCCTGGACGGCCTGGCCGATGAGCCGCGGCCGGGCCGGCCGCCGTCGATCCTGCTGGATCAGGTCGAGGACGTCATCGTGGCGACCTTGGAGTCCACGCCGGGCAAGGACACGCACTGGTCGCGGGCCTCGATGGCCGCCCGGACCGGCCTGTCGAAGTCAACGATCGGCCGGATCTGGAAGAAGTTCGATCTCAAGCCCCACCTGCAGGACTCCTTCAAGCTGTCCACCGACCCGCTATTTGTGGACAAGGTCGTCAACGTTGCCGGGCTCTACCACAACCCGCCCGAGCGCGCAGTGGTGCTGTGCGTCGATGAGAAGAGCCAGATCCAGGCGCTGGACCGGTCCCAGCCGGTGCTGCCGATGATGCCGGGCATGCCCGAGCGGCGCACCCATGACTACCTGCGGCACGGCATCACCAGCTTGTTCGCCGCCTTCAACATCGCCGACGGCACCGTCATCAGCGAACTGCACCGCCGCCACCGGGCGATCGAGTTCCGCAAGTTCCTGACCGCCATCGACAAGGCCGTGCCCGCCGACCTGGACGTGCACCTGGTCTGCGACAACTACGCCACCCACAACACCGCCGAGATCCGGGCCTGGCTGGCCCGCCGCCCCCGCTTCCACGTCCACTTCACCCCGACCGGCTCGTCCTGGATGAACCAGGTCGAGCGGTGGTTCGGCCTGCTGACCGACAAGCTGATCCGCCGCGGCGTCCACACCTCCGTGCAGGCCCTGGAGAACGACATCAGGGACTGGATCGCCACCTGGAACGACAACCCCCGGCCGTTCACCTGGACCAAGACCGCCGACGAGATCTTGAATTCCCTGGCTGACTACCTCGCCAAGCTCGGGACAGCTGACCCCGTAAACAGGCAACTTTAATCATCAGAACTTCAGGCGCAGCACACTATCTCATTACCGATCTGCTGCTCGGCCAGTGGGAGGCGGCCGGCCGGCTGCAGCTGGTCGATTTCTGGCTGCGCCGGGCCAGGCGGCTGCTTCCGGCGCTGTTCGTGATGCTCGCGGTGGTCGTCGCCTGGGTCACGCTGCTGGACCGGCCGCAGCTTCCGGATATCCGCGGGGCGGTCGCCGCGTCGGCGGGCTATGTGAGCAACTGGTGGCTGATCGCCCAGCACAGTTCCTACTTCGCTCAGTTCGGCCCGCCCTCGCCATTGGGCCACCTGTGGTCGCTGGCCGTGGAGGAACAGTTCTACCTGGTCTGGCCGTGGCTCCTGTGGCTCGGGCTGCGCTGGCAGCGCAGGCGATCCGCGGGCCCCGGGGGGCTGGTGGCGGCGACCCTGCTGCTCGCCACCGTCTCCGCGGTGGCGATGGCCCTGCTTTACCGGCCCGGATATGACCCGACGCGGATCTATGACGGCACCGATACCCGGGCCTTTGCCGTGCTGATCGGCGCGGCACTGGCCTTCGTCTGGCCCAGCCGTTACCTGGGCAGCGACGCCACCAAGGCTGCCCGGTGGGGCATCGACGGCGTGGGAGCCGCCGGGCTCGCCGTTGTTGCCGTGCTGGTCTGGCGCACCAGCGAGTACTCGGCGTTCCTGTACCGGGGCGGGATGGTCCTGCTCTCGGCCGGAACCGCGCTGATGGTGGCATCGGCCGCGTCGCCGGCCAGCAGGTTCGGCCGGGTGCTCGGCTGGCGGCCGCTGCGCTGGCTGGGCGTCCGGTCCTATGGCATCTACCTGTGGCACTACCCCATCATCGTGCTGACGACCCCGGCCGACGGCCGGGACAGCCTGGCTCGCGGCACCCTGCAGGTCACCGTGGCCGTTGTTGCCGCCGCTCTGTCCTGGCGGTTCATCGAGGAGCCGGTCCGCCGTGGTGCCATCAGCCGGTGGCGGGCCCAGGCGAGGTCAACCGGATGGCAGCTGGGGACCGGGGGACGGCAGACCCGGGTCGCGGCCGTGGCGGCCGTCCTGGTGGTCGCGCTGGCCAGCTGCGGCCTGACCGGGGTCGTGCGGCCGTCGCCGAGCCCGGCCGTGGGCACCCAGCCTCCGCCATCGGCCACCTCCGCTGCCAGCCGGCAGCCGGCGGACACCGCCACCAGCAGCCCGCCCCCGTCCCGGGCGGCCGCCAGCGGGCCGGCCCGCACCGCGTGCCGGGCCGTGGTGCACATCGGCGACTCCACCTCAGATGGCCTCGTCTCGCCCGCTTACCTGCCCAACCCCAGGCGGCGGATCCCCGCGCAGTACGCGCGGGTGGGCGTGACCAAGGTGATCCCGGAGATCTCCGGTGCCCGGTCGATCGTCGAAACCCACGACAACCAGCCCAACGCCTACACGGTCGCGCAGCAGCTGATCCGAGACGGATACCGGGGCTGCTGGGTGCTTGCCCTGGGAACCAACGACACCGCGGACGTCTACGTAGGCTCGCCGGTCAGCCTGGCCGCCCGGATCCGGCAGATGATGTCGGTGATCGGCAGGCAGCCGGTCATGTGGGTCAACGTCAGGTCGCTGCTCGCCAGCGGGCCATACGCCGAGGGCAACATGCTGCAGTGGAATCGTGCCCTGATCCAGGCCTGCGCCAGGTACCCGGACATGCGGGTGTATGACTGGGCTGCGGCAGCCAAGAACAGCTGGTTCATCTCCGATGGCATCCATTACACCTCCCGCGGGTACGCCGCGCGCGCCCACCGGATAGCCCGTGCGCTCGCCTCCGCTTTCCCCCAGCCCGGCCCGGCGGCCAGCACTCCGTCCACCGGCCCTGGCAGCCAGCGGCCAAGCTGCCTCGTCCACTAGCGGAGGCCAGCTGATTCGCTGTCGTTACTCCCGTGACTGAGCATAAGAACATGGCGATGCCCGCAACCGGCAGAATTCCCGGGCCTGCCGGAAAGCGAGGGATCCAACGCCCCGAAATGATGTGGATGAGCGGATGAGTATCCACGGAAGATGCCGTGGTCGGCCGCCGGGCGCCACAAGACTGCCCAGAGTCCGGGTCTGCGTCTGTGCCGATCACAATCACGATCACGGCCCCCGGGCAGGTGCGGTCACCCCCCCGGCTGACCCGCTTGCGTACTATGGGGGGGAAATTCCGGATCCTGTCTGGTGGAGGCGCTCGCGTGGCTACTGGGACCGAGGTCCTCAATGCTGGTCGTGGCGAGCATGTCGTTCTGTTCTACCGGGACGAGCGGGAACTCGCCGAGCGGGTGAGTGAGCATCTTCTTCCGGCACTCCGGGACGGTGGCCTGGCAATCGTGATTGCCGCCCCGGATCACCGCCGGTCCTTCGAAGAACGCCTGGCCGACGCCGGCGTCAACGTGGCGGCCGCGCCCGGCTCTTATGTGGCCCTTGACCCAAGCGAGACCATCCGCGCGTTCATGGTCGGCGACTGGCCAGATCCGGCTGGTTTCTGGCGGGTCATGAGCCCCCTGCTCCGGCAGGCGGCCGGGGCCGGGCAGCCGGTCCGCGTCTTCGGCGAGATGGTCTCGCTGCTGTGGGAGACCGGTCTTGCCAATGCCGCCATCGAGGTCGAGGCGATGTGGAATGAGATGGCCGGCCAGTACCCGTTCTCTTTGCTGTGCGCCTATCCGGCACAGCCGGTGAGTTGCTGCCACCACCATGACGCCCTGACAGAGGTATGCCGCGTCCACACCGAGGTCATCGGCGGCGCGCCCGAGCCGGAATAAGCCCGGCCACCCCGGTCCGTGGCCCATCCGTATCTCCGTTCACGGGTGATCAGATCCAGCTCATGCGACACGCCATGCCATGTGTTTGCATCTCATTCCCGGGTCTGGTGTTAACGCTGCGTTACCATATGAAAATGTGTTCGGATGTGCAGTCCGCTGTGACCCGTCGCGATTGTCTGGCCCGACGCCACGCGCCGGGCTGACCGGCTACAGCGAGAGAAGGCCGTTGCGGTCGCGGACAACACTGACGGCCGTGAATCTGGTCGATCGAAGGGTCGCATGACGTCCCCGAATGACGCCGCCAGGCCGGAGGCGATTCCGGCCGATCACGCGGGCAGCGTGCTGTGCCGCCTTCTGATCGCCCATCCTGAGGTCGTCAACATCGAGATCCTCGGCCAGCTTGACCTGCCCGACGGGATCATTTACTCGCTGGGCGTCATCCTGCCGGACGGCCGGGAGCTGCTGATCGACGTGGGAGACGTCTGATAAGGGCGGTGCCGCACGCCGGGTGCTGGCCAGGGCAGCGTGCATACTGGCCACGGCGCCACGACCCTGGCGTCAGCATCACTCCCGGGCCGCCCGCGCATCCGGCAGCTGGGCGCTGACCCTCGACGACGAGGAGAACGATGACCGTGGCGGACTTGCATGGCAGGTGTGATGAGCGGTTCGGGGCGGTGCGGAGTGCGCTGGCGCGGAACCTGGACTCGGGCGAGGAGCTGGGCGCCTCGCTTGTCGTGGACATGGATGGCGATCTCGTCATCGACCTGTGGGGCGGCTTCCGCGACGAGGCCCGGGCGGTCCCGTGGTCGGAGCACACCATCACCAACGTCTGGTCGTCGACCAAGACGGTGACCAGCCTGGCCGCGCTGATGCTGGTCGATCGTGGTGAGCTGGATGTTGGCGCGCCGGTCGCCAGGTACTGGCCGGAGTTCGCCGCCAACGGCAAGCAGGACATCAAGGTCCGCCATGTCATGTCGCACTCCTCCGGGGTTTCCGGGCTGGACCAGCCCGCCGTGGTTGAGGATCTGTACGACTGGCAGAAGGCCACCTCCCGGATGGCAGCCCAGGCGCCATGGTGGGAGCCGGGGACCGCGTCGGGCTACCACGCGCTCAACTACGGGCACCTGGTCGGCGAGGTGGTGCGGCGGATCAGCGGCAAGCCGCTCAAGCAGTTCGTCGCCGAGGAGATCACCGGGCCGCTGGGTGCCGATTTCCAGATCGGTGCCGCGGAAAGCGACTGGGGGCGGATCGCGGACGTGGTCCCGCCACCGCCACTGCCGTTCGACCTGGCCGCGCTCGACCCGGACAGCCCGACGGTCAAGACGCTGACCGGGCCTTTCATCGAAGCCGGGATCGCCAACACGCCTGGCTGGCGGCGCGCCGACCTCGGTGCGGTGAACGGGCACGGGAACGCGCGTTCGGTGGCCCGGGTCATGTCGGTGGTCGCCCGCGGCGGTGAGGTTGACGGGGTCCGCCTGCTCAGCCGGGAAACCATCGACCTGATCTTCCATGAGCAGCTCAACGGCGTCGATCTGGTGCTTGGTGTCCCGCTGCGCTGGGGCATCGGCTACGGGCTGCCCCAGCCCGAGGCCCTGCCCTGGATCCCCGACGAGAAGATCTGCTTCTGGGGTGGCTGGGGCGGCTCCATGATCGTTATGGATGCGGGCCGCCGCATGACGATCTCCTACATGATGAACAAGATGGGACCGGGAATCGTCGGCTCCGACCGGAGCGCCGCTTACGGGCAGGCGATCTACGACGCCATAGCCTAGAGCGCCGGTCAGGTAGTCGATCAGGCGGCCGCCTGGTTGGCGGGTTCCTGGCGGGCGATGATGTGGAGATTGTGGACCACGGCGACCCGGCGCAGGTCGAACAGGTTCTTGCGGGTGCCGCGGTAGCGGGCGCGGCGGCCTTGCCAGTGCCCGACGTGGGCCAGGGCGTGCTCGACCTTGACGCGTTCGCGGAGCTTGGCGCGCCCGGCTGGGGTGGCCTGGTAGTCGCGGAGTTCGGCCAGCAGCGCCTCGTCGGGGTGGATGGACACGCTGCGCCCGGACGGGCTTTGGGTGCAGCGCCGCCGCAGCGGGCAGGTGGCGCAGGTGGTTTTCGGGAAGCGCACGGTCTTGCCGGGCTGGAAGGCCATGCTCACCCCGGCCGGGCAGGTCAGCTGCCCGGCGGTGAAGTCGAGGGTGAAGTCGGTCTTGGCGTAGCGGCCGGTTGTGTTGCGCACCCGCCACGCCTTGCAGAAGATCGCCAAGTCCGGGCTGCGGTCGCGGACGAGGGCAGAAGATAGGTAGGCCCGGTCGATGTGCAGCTCGGCCAGCGTCAGCCCAGCGGCGTCCAGGTCGGCGGCGATGCCGCCGGTGACGCTCGCCTCCGGCTTGTTGGCGGGGGTGATGCCCGCCGCTACGACCAGGCCGGTGTCCAGGTCGCGCAGCACGTGCCGCTTGTAGCCGTCGAAGCGCACCGAGCGGGTCTTACGGCCGTGGCGCATGTCGCCGTCTTCGACGCTGATCCGCCGGTCGCGGGCCACGCCGCGGCGCAGCGCCGGCGCCGGGCCGGAGGAATCCACGTCCTGGTCCCGGACCTGGCGGGCCACCTTCAGGCAGGCGTGGGCGGCGTCGCTGCCCGCCGCGGCGGCGATGAGCCCTTCCACCCGCTCCAGCAAGCCCAGCACCTGGACCAGGGCCTCATCCCGGGCGGCGGGATCGTCCCAGTCCCGGTCCAGCGCGGCCTTCAGGCTCGAGGCGCCCAGCTGCGGCGCTCCTGCCTGTACTGCCAGTGCGGCGGTTCCAGCGGCCTGCCCCCACCCCTGCACGGCCGCGATCACACCCAGGGCCTTGCGCAGGGCGTGTCCCATCAAGTTGATCGTGTCCTCCACCCGGCCCGCCCCCCATAACGGGGACGAATCCAGCGCCGCCCGCAGCGCCCGAGCGCCGAAACCCTTCGTGCGCGCCGCCAGCGCCACGGTCCGCTCGATCAGCCGCCGGTCCAGGTCGGCGGCGATCAGCCGGCCGCGGAACCCGACCAAGGTGCCCTTAGCAAACGGCGGCCGATCGGCATCCAGGCAATCGAGCACCAGCTGCCAGCGCCGGTCCATCACCGTCGCCTCGATGACCTCATCATCGGACACCCCGGCATAGGCCTGCAGGACCGTCGCCAAAGCTAACTGCGCCGGCGGCACCGGCGGCTGCCCCTTCGGGCTGTCCACATAAACCCGCGCCAGCTCGGCCTGGAACTCCTCATCAAACAGCTCGTGCCGATGCTGGCGTAAGAACGCAAACAGCTTCGCCCGCCGCACCGCCTTGATCACCACCTGTTCCGCCGGCGACGGCTCCACCGGCGGACGCCACATCTCAGGACGCATCGCAAGTTCCTCCCTGGTCATAGCCAGATGCTCACCACCCGCTACGCACAGGGCCTAACACACCGCCAAGCAGCAGACCCGCGCAACACCGAAACCCGACCCCCATTACTTGACCGGCGCTCTAGGAACGCTGCCCGCGGCGGCTTGCGCTGACGCCGGATCCGCGCGCATCCGCTACCCGGGGTCGTGCGTCCCCGGCTCCTCGGTCCAGCCATGTGCCGCGAGGTAGTCGGCTATCGGCCGGTCGGCCGCCTCGTAGTAGCTGCCTATCCGCTCGCTGCTGGTGATGGCGCCAGCGGCGGCCTGCCCGTCCGGTTCCGCGGCGGAAGCCCGCTGCCCGTCTGGTTCCGTGGCGGGGGCCCGCTGCCCGTCTGGTTCCGTGGCGGGGGCCCGCTGCCCGTCTGGTTCCGTGGCGGGGGCCCGCTGCCCGTCTGGTTCCGTGGCGGGGGCCCGCTGCCCGTCTGGTTCCGCGGGGGAGGCCCGCTGCCCGTCTGGTTCCGTGGCGGGGGCCCGCTGCCCGTCCGGTTCCGTGGCGGGGGCCCGCTGCCTGTCCGGCTTCGCGGCTGGCCGATGGGGGCCGGGCTGCGGATCGGCCACCCCGCTGATCTGCGATTCGGCTGCCTGCTCCGGCGCGGCAGGCGCATGTGCGCCAAAGTCTGGCTCCACGATGTCCGGGCTGAACCCGGGCACGACAGCTGTCCCGCGCTGGGCCATCCCCCCATCAGCCGGCCCCGCCACTGCCCCGTGCCGCTGCCGCCCGGGTCCCGGGGGCTGAGCGCCGCTCCGGCGCCGCCGCCGCATCACCATGACGAAGGCAGCCACCATGACCAGGGCAGCACACAGCGCCACATCGGCCAGGATCAGCACGAACATGATCAGCTCCCCGGGCAAGCGGTCCCACCAGTCCCGTACCCGGCCAGCCCGGCCGGGTACCGCGCTGGCGGCGATCAAGGCCAGGTGTGCCTGCGGGCCGCTGGCGGCCCGGGACTCTCGCGGGCCGGGCGGCGTGCGAGCGTCCGGGTCTACCGCCGGCCGGGTCGCTGCGCCGCGAGCAGGGGTATTGCCGCGATTTTCTCTTCGGTCAGGTCCTCCCAGCAGATGCTGGCGGCCGGCCGTGGCCCGTGCCGGGAGCGGCAGTCGATGACGCGCTCGGGTGTGATGATGAAGTCCACTGGCACATCGTGGCCGGTCAGCGGGATCGTCCCGGCCGCGTGTACCTGGAGTTCATGAACGGTCGTCACGGACACGGTGTGCGGTCCGATCAGGCCCGCCGCGGTGGCCAGCGCGAATTCCAGGTCGGCGAACCCGCCGCCCTTGCCCAGCCGTGCGCCGTCCTCGCCGGCCGCGACACAGCCCATCACCACCAGGTCCACCGGGGACAGCTCAGCGAGGGTGACCCGCCGGGCGGAACGGGCCGCGCCGCTGATCGAGGCCGCCTTGCGGGGCGGCTCGCTCAGGTGGCCCGGTTCGAGGGCGAAGAACGGCTCCCGCCCGGCCAGGCGCGGGACGGCCATGTACACGGTCTTGCCGTCCGCCAGCGCGCGCTGGCGCACCGGCAACTGCGCGGAGTCCGGGTTGGCCTTCAGGGTGCTGGCGGCCTGCCACACGGGCGAGGCGCGAAGCCGCTCGGCGGCTGCCTCGGCGCCGGTGAAGTTCGGGATGCGTCCCGCTGCGCCCGGGAACCGGGCCACCCTCGCCGCCCGCATCCGCGACCACACCTCCTGCCGCAGGGCGGCCTTCGCGGCCAGCACATCGGCAGGGCCGCCAGCGTCACGATCATGACGCGGCGCGGGACGAGCCATCCCCCTATCCTGCCCGCAAGCTCCGGGCCGCAGCAGCCCGGCACCCGCCAGCATCGCCGCCAGGCACGGATCCGCCCTACCGGGCGGTCCCTGGCGCCCCGTTACCCGCCCGCGCGGTCGAGCAGGTCGTGGCTGGCCTGGACAACGGCCCGGGCCGCGCCGGGCGAAGCGCCAGGGGCTGCTGCCTGCGTGATGGAGCCGCGGATAACGTCAGCATGTCCACGAGCGTGTCGTGAACGTCCTTGCCATCCCGTGGGCCGGGCACCAGCTTGGCCCGGTCGTCCGGGTCCCGGGAAAACAGGTGCAGCCGTCCGTCGTGACGGGCGAGGATCAGGTCGGTGCTGGCGCCGGCGATCTCAGCCGATCCCTGGGTGGTGTAGTGGGTGACGGTGACCAGCGCGGAACGCTCCGACGAGGCGAGCATGCCATCGGACTCGACGGCCGGATGAGGGTCCGCCCGGGGTCCCCGGGGCAGCCAGGCGGTGAGAAGCCTGACGGCTTCGTCGAGCTTGTACAGGCCGATCTGATGGACGCCGAAGGTGTCGATGCGGAACATCAGGCAGATCCGCTCCGGCTGGGGGAGCAGCAGGATCCGCCACGGCTCACCGGCGTCCGTTCCTGTCGAGCGTGCATCCAGGACCATCCGGGCCCGCTGCTCGAACGCCACCGCGATGCCGAGATCCCCCCGTACCTGCACCTGCTCTCCCGGGGGCCCCGCCACGATGAGCTGGCGGGCCGCAAGCGAGCGGACGGCCTCGGTGAGTGCCTCGTCCGATGGCCGGGCCTCCAGGAAGTCCACGATCGCATCAACCGCGGTGAGCTCGGCAATGGTGTAGGCGCCCAGCAGCACCGGCCCGGTGTTGACCAGGTTCACGACGGCCGAAACGAGCCCTTCCGGCACGGACGCCTCGCTGAGGCCCGGCGCGGGACCATTCGCGTCGGCGTCACTCATGACGACCCCCCTTCCGCCCACGGCATCACCACCGGTCGCTGCTCACGGAGCTGGCCCAGGATCGCGGCGGCCCCGCGGGATGGCGTTTCGGTGACCCACACCTTGGAGTTGCCGAACAGGCCCCGCCCGGCCTGGCCAGTCAGTGCCTGGCCGAGGTCGTTCGCCGGGTCCGCCTGGCCCGGCGGCGGGAACCGGCCTGCCAGGTCCTGCGACACGGCGGTCGCGTCGTCGGCGGCCGAGATCCGGCGCAGCGCCAGCGCCAGCGACTCGGCGACCGGCGGCGGCAGCGACGTGGGGACGGCCAGATCAGGCGACAGGTACATCGGGCGCCGCTCGGTCAGCTGCGACAGACCCCACGGGCCGACATTGCTGCGGGTCACCCGGTAGACCACGTAGTCCATCAGGTGCCGGATGTCGGTCAGGCTGGGCAGCTTGCGCTTGCCGAAGGCGGCCGGGGTCTTCTCCAGCTGCACCCAGGTGCCCTGTTGCGTCCGCCCGTGCAGCTTCTCCCTGACCACCGCCCCCCGCATCCCGATGTCGGGATAGAGCGCCTTGTCGATGTCGCGGTGGTGACTGGAAAGGCGCAGATGGCTGACCTGGGTAAAGCGCCAGTCCTCGTACAGCCCCGGGTCGTCGATCAGGACATGGCCGCCGCATAGCACGTCATGCAGCTGCGATACCTGCAGGCCGTGCCCCTCCAGGTCGGAAATGATGGCCGCTTCCTCGGGGCTGAGGTGTCCGGCGGCGGCCAGCAGGCCTTTACGGTACGCGCCTTCCCGGGCCGTAATCTCGATCATCAGCCGGACCCTGGCCCGCACCTCCTCGGTCCGCTCGGCGGTCAGGGCACCGGAAGCCGCCTCACTGGGTCGGCCGGGCCGCGTGATGGCATTGCGCAGGCGCTGGCGAGCCACCTTCCCAGTAGAACACAGCGCTCAATCCCGGGCGGTTGCCCGCCCGCGTCATAGCACGATCAGTTCCTTGGTGGTCGTGGTGAGTATCTCCGCCGACCCGGCGGACTCGGGGCCCGCGCGGACAACGAGGGTGTCCTCGATGCTGACTCCGCCCATGCCGGGCAGGTGGATCCCTGGCTCGATGGTGATGGGAACCCGCCTGGTCAGCCTGCCCATCCGGCCGTACCCGATGATCGGCGCTTCGTGCACCTCCAGGCCCACGCCGTGGCCGAGCGCCTGCTGGAAATGGCCGCCGTAGCCGGCGGCCTCGATGATGTCCCTGGCCGTGGCGTCAACATCTTCCACGTCGGCACCTGGTATCGCGGCCGCCACGCCTGCCAGCTGCGCCGCGGCCACCAGCTCGTATATCTCGCGCTGCCAGCTGGCCGGTTCGCCCAGCGCGACCGTCCTGGCCATGTCCGCGTGGTAGCCGCCGTACCGGGCACCGCAGTCAATGGTGATCAGGTCGCCAGCCGCGAACGCTCGTTCCCCCGGCGAGTGATGCGGGATGGCGCCGTTCGGCCCGCTGGCCACGATGGTGGGAAAGGCTGCTGCCTCGGCGCCACGATCGACCATCGCCCGTTCCAGCAAGACGGCCAGTTCTCGCTCAGACCGGCCCGGCACGATGCTGGGCAGCACGCCTGCGAACGCCGCACAGGTAATGGCGCAGGCCCGGGCGAGCAGCGCGATCTCGGTCTCGTCCTTCACCATCCTGAGCTGTTCGACGACCCGGCCCAGCCGCACCAGCCGTGGGCCGCCGTCCAGCTCGGACAGCTCGCCGTACCGTTCGATCGTCATCTCCTGCGCCTCGACGGCCAGCGTGCGCCATCCCCGCGCGGCCGCCAGCCGGGCCAGCGCAGGCTCGATCTCATACCCGGTAACCAGCTCCACGTCCGGGCAGTCGCGCTCGGCGGTCTCGGCGTAGCGTGAGTCGGTTTCCAGCACAGCCACCCCGCCGGCTGGCAGCAAGACCGCAGCGTTCGAGCTCACCAGGCCAGTCAGGTACCGGACGTTGGCTGGGCTGGTGATCAGCGCGGCGTCCACGCCAGCCTCGGCGATTCTCAGCTGCGCTCGCCCCAGGCGGGCGATATGGATCTGCGGCACCTCGCGACTCTATCCAGTGCCGCGCCAGGTTCCGTTGTGCCCGGTGTGCTCAGGCCTTGCCCAGCCCGGGATCTGCCCGGCGTGGCTGACGAAGGCGCGATGCAGGAGAATCACCCCTTCAGGGGTGACGACCGGGCCAGGGCCGGGCGGGCAGCCTGGATCACGGTGCGACCGGACGTCCGCCTGCGCCGGTGGGAGGCGGGCGGGAAGGGGAAGACGTGACCGACATGACCGCGCCGTCGGCGCGCGCCGCGGCCCGGGCGATGGTCCTGCCGCTGGCGCTGGCTCAGTTCATCGCCAGCTACGCGGCCACGAACATGAACGTGGCCATCAGCGCGATCGCCAAGGACCTGGGCACGACGGTGGCCGGCGTGCAGACGGCGATCACGCTGTTCACGCTGACGATGGCGGCGCTGATGATCCCCGGCAGCAAGCTGACCAACATCTGGGGCCGCAAGCGGTGCTTCATCCTCGGCTTGATCATCTACGGGGTAGGCGGGGTTCTGGCGCTGCTGGCGCAGGGGCTGCCGCTGCTGATCGTCGGGTACTCGGTGTTCGAGGGCGTGGGCTCGGCGCTGATGATCCCGCCCATCTACATCCTGGTGACCGTGGCCTTTCCCGACGTGAAGGCGCGCGCCCGCTACTTCGGCGTGGTCAGCGGCGCCGGTGGGCTGGGCGCGGCCGCCGGCCCGCTGATCGGCGGGGTGTTGACCAGCGCGATCAGCTGGCGGGCGTCGTTCGGGCTGCAGGTGCTGGTGGTCGCCTGGATCATCTGGCTCGGCCGCAAGATCGCCGACCCGGGCCCGGCGGAGCCACGGCCGCGATTCGACCTGACCGGGGCGGTCTTGTCGGCGCTGGGCCTGTTCTTCGTGGTGCTCGGGCTGCTGCAGTCGCGAACCTACGGCTTCGGCAAGTCGCGGGCGGATTTCACCATCGGGAACACCGTTGTCATCCCGAAGGGCTCGATCTCCCCGGTGTGGCTGTTTGTGGCCATCGGCGCGCTGTTCCTGCTGTGGTTCTTCCTGCACGTCCACGCCGGCGAGAGAAAAGGCAAGGCGGTGCTGCTCCCACTGCGGCTGTTCCGTAATAAGGTCTCCAACCTGGGGCTGGGGACCCAGACCATCCAGTGGCTGATCCTGCAGGGGTCGTTCTTCGTCATCTCGGTCTACCTGCAAGAGGTCTGGAAGTACAACGCCATCAAGACCGGCCTGATACTCACCCCGGGCACGATCGGGATCCTTATCGCCTCCGCCGGGGCCGACCGGTTCGCCCGGCGCCATCCGCAGCGGTGGCTGATCATCGCCGGTTTCCTGATCACCACCGTCGGCATGGCCTTGCTGCTGGCCCTGGTCAGGGCGCATTCCGGCGTCTGGACCTGGATACCGGGGCTGTTCCTTTTCGGCGCCGGGATTGGGGTCATGCTGACCTCGTCCGTCAACGTCGTCCAGTCCAGCTGGCCCGACAGCGACCAGGGTGATATCTCCGGGCTGTCCCGCAGCGTCTCCAACCTGGGATCGTCGTTCGGCACCGCCCTGGTCGGCTCGGTCCTGGTGGCCGTCAAGCTGCCCGCCGGGAAGCCCTTCGCCGTCGCCCTCACGATGATGCTGGTGTTCACCCTGATCGGCCTCGTCCTCGGCGTTCTCATCCCCCGCCGGCCGATCGAGGCCACCGGACCAGCAGACGCCGATACCGCCCCCGCGGCATGAAGCAGGACATGCATGAAGCAGGACATAGTGATGCCGACCCGCGACCGTCATCAGCTCGTACCGGCCCGGTCGGCGGCGACGTGCGTTCCTGTCGCCGGATAGCCGCCGGCCGATCGTCAAGGAGGAGGTAGCCATGGCGCTGGACACGCCGGGGGAGCCGCCCAGTCAATCACCGGGCGAGCATCCAGAGGCGGCGGCCCAGCGTGCCGCCGATCCGGCCGGGACCGATCAGCCGCCCGTAGCCGTCGAAACGCCCCCACCGGCCCCGGCGGCTGAAGGCCGTCAGCCGCCGCCGGAGCCCCGGAAACGCCGGAAGCTGCTCTATGTCACACTTCCCGGCTGCTGGGGTGCGCTCATCTTCGCGTGCCTGTCCTTCACGCCGTCGCTGCTCCCGCGCGGCGGGGTGGTCCAGGGCCTGGTCTGGGGCATCACCGCGGCCATCGGCTATGGGCTGGGTGTGCTCGCCGCGTGGGTCTGGCGGGCTTTCACCGATCGTGACCCGCGGCGCCCGCGGCGCTGGGCCTGGCTCACCTTCTTCATCATCGGTGGTGTCCTGATCGCGGTGGCCTTCGGGTTCGGGCAGTACTGGCAGCATGAGATCCGCAAGCTGATGGGGGTGACGGACTACAACATCCCGCTGGTCGTCGCGTCGCCATTCATCGCCGCGCTGATCTTCTGCGTGCTGCTGCTGATCGGGCGCGGTCTGCACGGCCTGTACCGCTGGCTCGCGAAGCTGCTCAGCCGCTGGATCGGGCGGCGCGCGGCGAAGGCGGTCGGCTGGGTCCTGGTGGTCGGCCTTACCTATGTGGTTGTCAGCGGCCTGCTGCTCAACGGCTTCGTCAGCCTCATGAACCAGGCATATTCGGTGCGCGACACGACGACCGCCGAAGGGGTGCACCAGCCGACGACCAGCCTGCGTTCGGGGGGACCGGGTTCGCTCGTGCGGTGGGATTCGCTCGGGTACCAGGGCCGCAACTTCATCGGCAAGGGCCCGTCGGTGAGTGACATCGAGAAATTCACCCACCAGCCGGCCATGGAGCCGATCCGGATCTACGCCGGGCTGGCATCAGCCAATGGGCCGCAGGCCCAGGCCGCGCTGGCGGTCGACGACCTCCGGCGCGCGGGCGGTTTCGGCCGCAAGAACCTGGTCGTGGTGACGACGACCGGCAGCGGCTGGGTTAACCCGGCCCTGGTCGACACGGTCGAGTACCTCAGCGGCGGCGACTGCGCGACCGTGGCGATCCAGTACTCCTACCTGCCATCGTGGCTTTCCTACCTGGTCGACCAGTCGAAGGCCCTCGCGGCCGGCCGTGCGCTCTTCGACGCCGTCTACGGGGTGTGGGCGAAGCTGCCCGCAGGCCAGCGCCCCCGGCTGTATGTGGCCGGGGAAAGCCTGGGGTCGTTTGGCGGCGAGGCGGCCTTTACCGGCCAGAACGACCTGGCCAACCGCACCTCCGGGGCGCTGTTCGCGGGGCCGCCCAACTTCAACACGCTGTTCCGGGAGTTCAGCGACAACCGCGACGCCGGCAGCCCCGAGGTCCAGCCCATCTACCAGGACGGCCGGATCGTGCGGTTCGCCAATGACACGACCACGGGCATCCCCCCGCAGGGCCAGCCCTGGGAAGGCAGCCGGGTCCTGTACATGATGCACCCGTCCGACCCGATCGTCTGGTGGAGCCCGCATCTGATCTTCAGCCGGCCGGACTGGATCAGCGAGCCCCCCGGCAAGGACGTGCTCACGGGCATGTTCTGGATGCCGTTCATCACCTTCTGGCAGGTCACCGCCGACCTGCCGTTCGCCACCGGCGTTCCGGACGGCCACGGCCACCGGTACTCGGCCGAGTATGTCGATGGGTGGAATGCCATCATGCGGCCCGCCGGCATGACCTCCCAAGACCTGGCCAGCCTGCGGAAAATCATCTCGGAGGTGAGGTAAGAGCCTGCCGGGCGGGGCCAGCAGGGTGCCCTAGTGGACCGTGAACCACGCGACGGTGAGCGCGAGCCCGTTGGTCGCGACGTGCGCCATGACCGGGGCGATCAGGCTCCTGGACCGCAGCCTTAGCCAGCAGAAGACCAGGCCGGCGGCGAACGTCACCGCAACCGAGCCAAGCACCACCAGCACTCGCCCGCCGGTACTTGCGGTGACACCGCGGACCACGCTGTTGTCCGACATGGTGTGCAGGGTCGGCGCGATGTGCCAGAGGCCGAACAGGGCGGACGTGATCAGGCTCGCACGCCATGGGCCCCACAGCCTCAGCGCCGACCCCAGCAAGACGCCGCGGAAGGCGAACTCCTCCGGGATCGCCGTCAGCAGCACGATCGACACCCCCAGCTCGTACAGCAGCCGCCCGCCACCGATCTGCGCCCGCGAATCGTGGAGGAACCCGTCCGCCGCCGGGATCACGGCCGCCACCACCAGCACCAGCAGGACGGCCCCGAAGGCACCGGCACCGTACAGCAGGCCCGCGCGCATATCGGCCCGGCCAAGGCCGAGGTCGGCGTGCGTTAGGCCCGCCCGCCAGGCGATCAGGATCAGTACTGCGGTGAGAAGACTGACAGATATCACCGCCGGGCCCAGGAGCCCGAACGAGCGCGCTACGGCGAACACGGCCAGCACCGCCACGGCCTGCGCGAAGCAGCGGCCGGCCTTCATGGGTTCACCCATCACCGCGAAAGCAGGGACGGCATGCCGCCGGTACCCAAGGGGGGCTTGTCACCGGTCGGCACGGCTGCCTCCTTGGGCGGCGACTTGTGCCTTCACGGCGTGATCGACGTTTCCGTGGATGTTCTCCTCGCCGATGCGGCCGAGGATGCCGTCGCGCGTGAGCAGTTCGCGGACGGACGGCTTGAGCCGGGCAAGCCGCAGGGTCAAGCCGGCTTGCCCGGCGAGCTCGTGGATCTCGCGCATCTTTGCCGAGCCCTGCGAGTCGATGAAGTCGATTCCCTCGCAATCGAGCACGATCCCGGTGATGCCGGGCATGGACAGGGCGACCTCCCGGACCCGGTCCTCCAGGGCATCGGAGGTGGCGAAGAACAGGCCGCCGTCCAGCCGGAGAACCACCACACCGGGATACTGCTCGTCGCCGGGATGCTCGTCCAGCTCCCGGAAGACGTGGGTGCCTGGCTCGCGTCCCATCAGGGGCATGCGGGGCCGGGTAGCCACCGAGATGAGCCAGATCAGCGAGAGCCCGATCCCGATCATCACCCCGGCGAGCACACCGACCAGCAACGTCGCGATGATCGCCGCGACCGCGATCCAGAAGTCAAACCGCGCCACCCTGGCCAGGCGGCGCATCTCGGGCACGTCCATCATCCCCATGACCACGGCCTCGATGATCAGGGCGGCCAGCACGGGCTTGGGCAGAACCGAAAAGACCGGCGCCAGCACGAGCAGCGTGAGCAGGACGATCACACCGGAGGTGAGCGATGCCAGACCGGTGCGCGCACCGGAGTGATCGTTCAGTGAACTCGCGGACAAGCTGGTGGACACCGGCATCCCCTGGAACAGGCCCGCGCCGGCGTTCGCCATGCCCTGCGCGGCCGATTCCTGGTTGATGTCGATGCGGTAGTGGTGCCGGGCCGCGAACGTCCTCGCATCGCCGGCGGTCTGGGAGAACCCGATCACGACCAGCGCCACCGCCGCCAGCGCGATCGTGCCCGCGTGATCACCCAGCAGCCGAGGGGGAGGCACGTGCAGCGACGGCAGGCCCCTGGGCACCTCACCGACCAAGGCCACGCCGTGGGCGCCGAGATCGAAAAGCCACGACGCCAGCAGGCCACCGACGACCAGGACCAGGGCGCCGGGGATGCGCGGCGCGATCACCCTCACCCCGAACACCACCACCAGCGCGACGGCGCCGACGGCCACGGTCAGCAGATGGGCATCGCCGAGCGTCCCGAACCAGGACCACAGCTCCTGGAGCGGGTTCGAGCCGGTGGCCTTCGTCCCGGTGAGCTTGGGAAGCTCGCCGATCACCACATCGATCGCGGCGCCGAACAGGAAGCCCGTGACGACGGCCCGGGAGAGGAACTGCGCGATCCACCCCATCTTGAGGACCGCCAGGACCAGGAACAGCACGCCAGAAACGAGGGTGATCAACGCCACGAAGGACGCCACGTCCTGGACCCCCGTGATCCCGGCCACCGCGACGGCGCTCGCGGCCACCGCCGCCAATCCCGAGCTCGGCCCGGTCGAGATCTGCCGGCTCGTCCCGAAGACCGCATACAGGATCGCGCCGGCGGCCGCCGCGTACAGGCCGTTCTGCAGCGGGATCCCCGCGATCCCCGCATAGCCGAGATTCTTCGGCACGATCAGGGCAGCGACGGCGACCCCGGCGATGAGATCACCCCTGAGCCAGCGGCGCTCATACGACCGGATCCATCCGGCCATGGGCACAAACCGCCACCAGCCCTGCGCCGGAGCTGGCTGGTCTGCCATAGCTCACCCCTAGCCGGGCCGAGGGCGGCGCGCGAGCGCCGTCTGCTGCACGTTCCTGTTCAGGACCTCTTCAGGTTCGGCTGGATCGCCATGGGCGTCGTCACCCTCCGGAGGGTGAAATCTGGCGTCCAGGCGGCCGCGGCTGCCGGCGCGATCTTCAGGCCGGATGCCATGTCACCCTCGGGGGGGTGATGACACCGGCCCAGCCGCTGGGCACGCTGTCGGCACGGACAGAACCAGCAAACGCGAGGCGTGACCAGGTGCGATCACAGACGTATGAGATCACTTTCACGGGTGAGGCAGGCAGCGCACTGCGCGCGGAATTTGACGACTGTGAGGTCACCGTGGGTCTGGGCACGACAACCCTGCGCGCCGAGCTGCCCGATCAGGCCGCCCTGTCCGGGCTGATGCTCCGGATCAGCGGCCTGGGGCTGGAACTCCTCCACCTGCAGCGGGTGGCGCCACCGCCCAGGCAATGACACAGTCCGGCGCCTGGGCCTATCTGGCCGTCTTCGCGCTCATGGCGCTCACGTTCATCGGGATGCCGGCCATCGGGCCGGCGCACCGCTCGGTTGCGGCCCTCGCTCCGGCGTCGTCGCCGAACGGTCGGCTCACCGACATCACGAATGCGATGATCGACAGCATTACGGCCTTCGCCGGCTATGAGGCGGCCGCCGCGCTCGGTGAGGAGGCGAGGAACACGCGGAGGAGCCGCGAATCCGGTTCTTCCAGCGGATCGACGTGCCGGCGAAGAACAGGAAGTTCCCGGTGGCCGGCATGCGGGAACGCGGCCGATGGTGCGACAACCAGAAGGCGTGCTCACGGGGGCCTCGGCCGGCCAGGCGGCCGGCGACGGGCAGCGGCCCGGCGGGGCCGACAATGGGGTCAGCCGGCGCGGGCGAGCCGGGCCCGCGGCGGTGCGACCACCCGGGGCCGGCGAGGCGGGCCGCAGGACAAGCGGGACCCAGGCCAATGGCCAGCCCGGATCGGAGGAATGGACATGGCGGTGCAAGCCGACGCCGCGGGACAGCCGGCCACGGCGGGCCGGAACTGGTATGCGCGCTCAACGGATGAGGTCACCACCGCACTGGACGTTGACCCGGCCGTGGGGCTGACCGCTGCGCGGGCGGCCGAGCGGCTGGCCGCGAACGGCCCGAACGCGCTGCCGGAGGAGAAGCCGGAGCCGGGCTGGCGCCGGTTCCTGGATCAGTACCGCACGTATATGCAGATCATCCTGATCGTCGCCGCGGTGGTGTCCCTGCTGGTCAAGGAGTGGAGCACCGCTGTCCTGCTGCTGGCGCTGACGGTGCTGAACGCGGTGATCGGGGTCCGCCAGGAGGGCAAGGCCGAGAGTGCCATGAATGCCCTCAAGTCGATGATGAAGGCGACCGCCCGGGTGCGGCGCGACGGGACGGAGTCCCAGATCCCGGCCGAACAGGTGGTCGTCGGCGACGTGGTGCTCATCGCCGCCGGGGACGAGGTGCCGGCCGACGGCCGCATCATCGCGGCCAGCGCCCTGCAGATCGACGAGTCGGCGCTGACCGGGGAGAGCGTGCCCGCGGCCAAGGACACCGGGACGCTGTCCGGCGGCGAGCTGGGCCCCGGCGACCAGACGAACATGGCGTTCATGAACACGCCGGTCACGCACGGCAGCGGCACCGTGATCGTCACCGGGACGGGCGCCGGCACCGAGCTGGGGAAGATCTCCGGGATGCTGGCGGCCACGGCCACCGAGGAGTCACCGCTCACGAAGGAGCTCAACCGGCTCACCCTCTGGATCGCGGCGGCGGCCGGCCTGACCATGATCGTGATGTTCGTCCTCGGCCGTCAGCGTGGCCTGGCGTGGGACGCGCTGTTCGTCAGCGCCGTATCGCTCGCCATCGCGGCCATCCCCGAGGCGCTGCCCACGGTGTCGCAGACGATCCTGTCGATCGGCGGCGTCGACCTGGCCAAGCGCAACGCCATCGTGAAGGACCTGCCCTCGGTCGAGACGCTGGGGTTCACCTCGGCGATCAACTCCGACAAGACCGGCACCCTGACGATGAACCAGATGACCGCCGTCGAGGTGGTCAACCCGACCGACCGCTACACGATCTCGGGCATCGGCTACGGCCTGGAGGGCAAGGTCCATCACGCCGCCGGTTCCGCGGACCGCATCGATGAGGCGATCCTGCCCTATCTGGTAGCCAGCGACGCCAAGCTCGTCGACGGCAAGGTCGTGGGCGATCCCACCGAGGGTGCCCTGCTCGTGCTGGGCTACAAGGCCGGGATGGACATCGACGAGACCCGCGAGCGGCTGCCCCGGCTGGCCACGCTGCCGTTCGACCCGACCTACAAGCTGATGGCCACCTTCAACTCGGCCACCGACGCGGCGGGCCGGGCGGTCGTGCACTGCTTCGTCAAGGGCGCGGCACCGGCGGTGATGGCGCGGACGGCCACCGCGCTATCTGGCGGCACCAGCATCCGGTGGGATGCCGACCTGAACGAGCAGCACACAGCGCACATGGAGCGCATGGAGGGCGAGGGCCGACGCGTGATGGCCGCCGCTACCCGCGACCTCGATCCGTCCGGGTTCGACCCGCACGGCGACCTGCTCAGTTACGTTACCGAGCTGCAGCTGACCAGCCTGGTCGGGATGGTCGACCCGGCGCGGGAGGAGTCCAAGGACGCCGTCGCCAGCGCCCAGGCGGCCCACATCCAGGTCCGCATGGTGACCGGGGACGACGTGATCACTGGCGCGGCCATCGCCAAGCAGGTCGGGATCCCGGGCGAGGCCATCCTGGGCGCGGAGTTCGCCGACCTGACGGAAGAGGAGCGGCTGGCCCGCATCGACAGCATCGGGGTGGTCGGCCGGGTCGCCCCCGAGCACAAGGTGCTCCTCGCCGACACGCTCAAGAAAAAGGGCTACGTGGTGGCGATGACCGGCGACGGCGTCAACGACGCGCCGGCCATCAAGGCGGCCGACATCGGGATCGCCATGGGCTCCGGCACCGAGGTAGCCAAGAACGCCGGCCGGATGATCCTGTCCGACGACAACTTCGCCACGATCGTCTTCGCGGTGGAGCAGGGCCGCAAGATCTATGACAACCTCACCAAGTACATCCGTTTCGTGCTTATCTTGCTGGTTGTCTTCGTCCTGACGTTCCTCGGTGCGAGCTTGTTCAACATCGCCAACGGGGAACCCTTCAACCCGGCGCAGGTGCTGTGGATCCACTTCATTGTCAACGCCCCGTTCGGCTTCGCGCTCGGCTTCGACCGGGAAACCCCGGGGCTGATGGGCCGCAGGCCGCGGCCGCGGGGCGAGTCGGTGCTGACCAGGCCGGTGATCGTTACGGTCGGGCTGGCCGGGCTGGCCGTCACCATCGGCCTGCTCTCGCTCATCCGGTACGGCACCACCCACTTCGGCAGCGAGCAGATCGGCAACTCGATCGCCTTCACCTCGTTCGCGCTGTGCCTGATCGTGGCCGCGGTCGAGTGCCGCAGCCAGACCGAATCCGTCCTGACGGTGGACACCTTCGACAGCAAGCAGATGAACTGGGCGATGATCGGCGAGTTCGTGCTCGCGGTGCTGGTGACCCAGATGGACGTCTTCCATCGCCTGCTCGGGACGGTCGATATCAACCTGCGCCAGTTCGGCTGGGCGCTGGTGCCGGCCGTCGCGCTGCTGGTGCTGTGGGAAGTCGGCAAGCTGATCGCCCGGCGGGCCGCGGCCAGCCGGGCGTCCCGGGCGCCGCAGGCCAGCACCTGACCGGCATGGCAGCCTGACGTGTTCCGCTGGGTGCCGGGGCTGGCGGCGATCTCGTCCTACCGGCGCGAGTGGCTGGCCAGGGACATCGTCGCCGGGGTGGTGCTGACCACCCTGCTGGTCCCGCAGGGTATGGCGTACGCGGAACTGGCCGGGCTGCCGCCGATCACGGGCCTGTACACGTCCATCATGTGCCTGCTCGGTTATGCGGTGTTCGGGCCGTCGCGGATCCTGGTGCTGGGCCCGGATTCCTCGCTCGGGCCGATGATCGCGGCGACGATCCTGCCGCTGATGGCCGCCGATGGCAGCGAGGAGCGGGCGATCGCGCTGGCGTCGCTGCTCGCGCTCATGGTCGCGGCGATCATGATTCTGGCGGCCGTCGCGAAGCTCGGCTTCATCGCCGACCTGATCTCCAAGCCGACGATGATCGGTTACATGAACGGTCTGGCGCTGACGATCCTGGTCGGGCAGCTGCCGAAGCTGTTCGGGTTCAAGGTCGAGGCCGATGGCTTTATCGGCGAGGTCACCGGGTTCGTCAAGGGCCTGGCCAACGGTGAGGCGGTGGCTGCCGCGGCCGCGGTCGGGATCGCCGGGATCGTGGTGATCCTGGTGCTCCAGCGGTGGCTGCCGAAGGTCCCGGCGGTGCTGATCATGGTGGTGCTCGCGATCGCCGCGACCGTGGTTTTCGACCTTGCGGCGCACGGTGTCAGCCTGGTCGGGGTGCTGCCCAAGGGGTTCCCGCCGCTGACGATCCCCGACGTCCACGCATCCGACCTGGCGCCCTTGTTCGCGGGGGCGCTGGGGATCGCGCTGGTCTCTCTCGCCGACACCATCTCCACGGCGTCGGCGTTCGCGGCCCGCACCGGGCAGGAGATCAACGGCAACGGCGAGATGATCGGCATCGGCGCCGCGAACCTGTTCGCCGGCCTGTTCCAGGGTTTCCCGGTGAGCACGAGCGGGTCGAGGACCGCGGTGGCGGAACGGTCCGGGGCGAAGACACAGCTCACCGGGGTCACCGGGGCCGTCCTGATCATCCTCATGATCGTGTTCATCCCCGGCTTGTTCCGGAACCTGCCCCAGCCGGCGCTGGCCGCGGTGGTGATCACCGCGTCGCTGTCGCTGGCCGACATCCCGGGCACGGTGCGGCTGTGGCGGCAGCGCAAGGTGGAGTTCGCCCTGTCGATCGCGGCCTTCCTGGGGGTGGTGCTGCTCGGTGTGCTGCCGGGGATCGCGATCGCGGTCGGCCTGTCCATCCTCAACGTCTTCCGGCGCGCGTGGTGGCCGTACGACACCGAGCTCGGGCGGGTGGAAGGGCTGGCGGGCTACCACGACATGCACTCCTACCCACAGGCCGAGCAACTGCCCGGCCTGGTGATCTACCGGTTCGACGGGCCGCTGTTCTTCGCCAACGCCAAGACCTTCCGCGAGGAGGTCCGGCGGCTGGCCAAGGCCGACCCGCCACCCACCTGGATCCTGATCGCCGCCGAGCCGATAACCGACGTGGACACCACCGCCTCCGACGTGCTGGAAGAACTCGACGAGGCGCTGAACGCGCAGGGCATCAGCCTGGTCTTCGCCGAGCTCAAGGACCCGGTCCGGGCCAAGATCGAACGGTACGGGCTCACCCGCACCATCGACCCACACCACTTCTTCCCGACTATCGGATCCGCCGTCACCGCATTCCGCCAGGAGACCGGCAGCCAATGGGCCGCCACCGGCCAGGCGAGCAGCCCGGCCGCGCCGGATCACCTGAACGTGCCACCGGCATCACCCGAACAGTAGCCAGCACGCCGGTTGCCGCACGTCGGGGCGTCGCAGATCACCCTTGGAAGGGTGACGACACCCCAAGGCCGCCCGGACATGATCTGGAACAGCGGCCGGGCGGTCATGGCGAACGCCCGGCGCACCTGGCATAGGAGGCCAAGATGACGTCGGCAACCATGAAGCCCTCCAGCGAACGCCGTGCCGAAGGCCACGGCCTGATCCTCTTCGCAGCGGTCCTGCTACTGGTTCTCGCCTGCTTCAACCTGATCGACGGCATTGCCGCCGTCGCCCGCTCGCACGTATTCATCGGCAACGCGCAGTTCGTGTTCGGCGACGTGCGCACCTGGGGCTGGATCGCCCTCATCCTCGGTGCCCTGCAGCTCCTCGCGGCGGCTGGGATCCTGGTCGGCAACCAGCTGGCCCGCTGGTTCGCGGTGGCCGTAGTCGGCCTCAACGCCATCGGCCAGATGTTCTTCATCCCCGCCTACCCCTTCTGGTCCCTGACGATCATCGCGGTCAACGTGGTCGTCCTCTATGGGCTGTGCGTCTACGGCAGCCGCCAGAACATGACCGCCTAGGCCACCAACTGTTGCGGCTCGGCGAGGCTCCTGATGCCCTAGGGTGGGCGTCCGACCGGGAATCGCCCCGCGAACCGCAGACATGGCACTCGCGGCACCGGACCCCACGGGAGGTAGCGGCATGGCGAAGAAGAAGGACAAGCGCAAGCGGCATGATGCGGAGGCGGGGGTGTCGCCGGCGGTGGCGGGGCGGGAGGGCGCGGCGGGTTCGCTGCCGAAGTTGAAGCGTAAGCCGTATGAGCGTCAGATGCGGGTTTTGCATGGTGAGCTGGTGGCCATGCAGGAGTGGGTGAAGGAATCGGGGGCCAAGATCTGCATCGTGTTCGAGGGCCGCGACACCGCCGGGAAGGGAGGAACGATCAAGCGGATCACCGAGCGGGTGAGCCCGCGGGTGTTCCGTGTCGTGGCGCTGCCGGCGCCGACCGAGCGGGAGAAGTCGCAGATGTACATCCAGCGGTACATCACGCACTTCCCGGCCGCCGGTGAAGTGGTGATCTTCGACCGCAGCTGGTACAACCGGGCGGGAGTGGAGCCGGTGATGGGGTTCTGCACCCGGCAGGAGAGCGAGCGGTTCCTGGAGCTGGTGCCCGGGACCGAGAAGGCGATGGCCGATTCGGGGATCGTGCTGCTGAAGTACTGGCTGGAGGTCAGCGCGGATGAGCAGACCCGGCGGCTGGAGAGCCGGATCGATGACCCGCGGAAGGTCTGGAAGCTGTCGGAGATGGACCTGAAGTCCTACAGCCGCTGGTATGACTACTCCCGGGCCCGGGACGCGATGTTCGCCGCCACCGACACCGCGTGGGCGCCCTGGTACATCGCGCACACCGACGACAAGAAGCGCGGGCGTCTCAACATCATCCACCACCTGCTCAGCCAGGTCCCCTACCAGCCGCTCGCCCACCGCGACATCTCCCTCCCCAAACGGCAACGGCCCGGCGGCTACACCGAGCCGCAACTGCCCCTGCACTACATCCCCACCCCGTTCTAGCCGACGGGTGGTGACGCGGGGGATGCCGTGCGGCCGGCACACCGGGTGAAGGCCACCGGACTGGCGCCGCGACGTCGCCAGCGGAGCTCCTTTTGCTGGCGGTTGAGCATCACTTGTGGTTGCCTGTACCTATCGTCGCGGGACAGCGGGGGTTGCAAGGGACAGGTGTGGCTGAAGTCGATGCAGCTGAACTCAGGTCACCGGGGCCGCGCCTTCCGCTGACGAAGTTCCGGCCGACGACGCTGCCCGCCACGCTGATCACCCGGCCGCTGCTGCATGACCGGCTGGCCGCGGGGGCTGGCAAGCGGCTGACGGTCGTGGTGGGGTCTGCTGGCGCCGGCAAGAGCGTGCTGCTGTCGAGCTGGGCTGCGGCCCGGCTACCTGGCAGTACTTCCTGGTTCTCCTGCGGTAGGGCCGACGCTGACCCGGTCCGTTTCTGGGCGGGATTCATCGAGGCTCCCCGGGTTGTTGCGCCAGGTTTCGGCGCCGATGCCGCCGACTTGCTCGCGATGGACGGCGCCATGTCGGCCGATGTCACCGCGGCGATCGCCAACGATGCCGCGAAGTTGCCTATCGGGTCGGCGATCATTGTTGACGACTTCCAGAGCGCGGCGCCCGCGGTCTCCAGGGACATGACCGACCTTGTCGAGTGCTGGCCGACCGGGACCGCGCAGTTGGTGCTCGCGAGCCGCTCCGATCCCCCGCTGCGGCTGCACCGGCTGCGGATGGCGGGCGAGTTGTGCGAGCTCCGCGACCGTGACCTTTATTTCTCGCTGGCAGAGAGCCACGACCTGCTGGCGAACTTCGGCGTCCACGTCGCCGCCGCTGACCTGGCGGTGCTCCATGAACGAAGCGAGGGCTGGGCCGCGGCCCTGCAGATGGTGGCGCTGTCGCTGCGCGCCATCCCGGACCAGGCGCGGCTGGCGCGGGCGCTTGAGGTCCGCAGCCACGACATCGCCGAGTACTTCATCGCCGAGGTCCTCGACCAGCAGCCACCCGAAGTCGCCCAGTTCATGCTCGACACGTCCATCCTCACCAAGCTGACCGCGGACGTGTGCTCGGCCATCACCGGCAGGCAGGACGCGGCGGCGCTGCTGCACACCATCGACGCGGCCAACCTGTTCCTGGTGGCCGTCGATGATGACCGGACCATCTTCCGGTACCACCATCTGGTCCGTCAGGTGCTGCGGGCCGAACTGCGTGCCAGGGACCGGGCGCGGGAGCAAGAGCTCCAGCTGTGCGCCGGCGAATGGTTCGCGTCCACCGACCGGCGGCGCGCGGCCCGCCACTTTCTCGCGGCACAGCAGGCCGACCGGGCGCTGGCCCTCCTGCAGGACCGGGTCGTGCCCGACTTCCTGCACCAGCCGGGGCAGCCGGCTGCGCTCGATCTCAGCATGGTTCCACCCTCGCTGCTCGCCGATGCCCCCGACCAGCTGCTGGGCCTCGCCACCGACCTGCTGCTGGAGGGTGATCTGGCTCGCGGCGGCGAATACCTTGACCTGCTGGAGCGCGCCGAGCCGTCGATCCTGCCCGAATCGGGGCTGGCGGCCCGGTTCGCGGCGATGCGGGCCTTCCGCTCCGCGCTGGCCGGCCAGCTGGACGAGGCCGTGGCTGACGCCCTCACCGCGCGGGCCATCCAGCAGCGTGCGCTGCTCGCCGACGAGTGGGACGCCGCTGTTCCGCTGATCCTGCTGCGCGTCTATAACTGCCTGGAAGATTTCGCGGCGATTCATCGTGAGGCAGCCGCGACGCTGGCGATGCCCGCACTGCCTGAGCCAGCCAGACTGGTGCTGGTGCCTGGCGCGCAAGCGCTGGCATGGTTCGGGTCCGGCCGGCTGGCTGAGGCCACCGAGGCCGCCGAAGCGGCCGAGGCCGGTGCGCGGCGGCTCGGTTTCAGCCAGCATTTCTTCGCCGTCGACTACCTGCGCGTGCTGGCAGGCCTCGCGCTGGAGCGGGCGGACCTGGACACTGCGGAGCAGCTCACCGAGCAGGCGCTGTCGATAACCGAACGGCGGCGGCCACTGTTTGAGTTCCTCACGCTGCTCGACCGGGCGGGAATCTGGGCGGCCCGCGGGCAGATCCGCGAGGCGCTGGCCTCTGTCGAAGCGGCGCGGCTCGTCCTGGCCGGGCCCGGGCCAGCGCTGGTAGCCCGGGCAGATGAGCTGGAGGCGCTGCTGCGCCTCTCGCTCGGCGACCCGCGCGCCGCTGCCGAACTGGCAAGCAGGCTGTCCGCCGCCCGCCGGGGCCTGCTGCTGGCCAGAATCGCGCTTGAATCGGGCAATCATCACGCCGCGCAGGAACACCTGCAGTCAGTGGCGGTGGGTGATCTGACGCCGCGGCGCACGCTGGTCCGCCAGATACTGCTGGCGGCCGCCGCGATCGCGCGCGGCGACCCCCTGACCGGAGGCATCGTGAGCGGGGCGATTCAGACAGCCCGCAGCGGGGGGTTCTTCAGCACGGTCATCACGACGGCACCTCAGGTGACGTCCTACCTGATCGAGCACGGTCAGCAGATGCGGGCGGATCCGTTCGTGGAGCAGCTGATCGGGGCGGCTCTCGACATGCGTGCGGCGCAGCCAGTCGCGCCAACGTCTCATCGTCCCCCGGTCGAACCCCTGACCGACGCCGAGATGCGCATCCTGCGGCTCCTGCCGACCAGCACCTACCTGCAGATCGCCGCCACGCTCTACATCTCACGGAACACGGTCAAGACCCATCTCCGGTCGGTCTACCAGAAGCTCGGAGTGGCGTCACGCTCGGAAGCCATCGAGCGGGCGGTCGATCTGCGCCTGCTCTGAGGCGCTCCTGACGCGAGCCCGACTGCCCCCAGCCTCGCGAGAATCTCGCGTTCCCCGCCGAAGGCTGAATCGGCGGCGGGCAGGCCTGGCAGACTGCCCAGGAGTCAGCCCAAGACCACTTGTTCGCCGGGGCCCGACTGCTGGGGATCTGGCTGGCGCATCATGCGGAACGAGATGAGCAGCCCGGCCAGGCCGGCGAGGATGGGAACCAGGAGCGCCACTTGGAGGGCGAGGTGCCTGGCCTGGGTGTTGATCCTGATGATCTCGTCCTGCGTCTTCTGCGGTTCGCCGGCGAGCTGCTTCTGGAGCTGGGTGTTGCTGACCACTTCGGCGTCATGCTCCAAGACCTTGGCGACCTGCTGCTGTTCGGCCCCGGAGAGCACGGTGCTCGACTGGGCCATGCTGGTGAAGCCAACGGACAGCGCCGCCAGCAGGATGGCGCCGGCGAAGGCCAGCCCGAACGACAGGCCGAACGACCCGCCTGCCGAGTTCACCCCGGCAGCCTCGCTGACGCGTTCCTCGGAGATCGGGGCCAGCGTGTAGTTGTTGAGCTGGGAGACCAGCAGGCCCAGCCCCGATCCCGCGATTATCAACGGCACCGCCAGGTACCAGCCTGAGGTCGCCCGGGGCACGATCGGCTCTACGGCGACCATCCCGATCGTGAACAGTGCGAACCCCGCCCGGATGAGGCTGGCCGGACGCCGCTTTCCTGCTCTCTTTCCGGCGGCCAGGGCCACGGCGAACATGCTGAGCGAGAGCGGGGCGATGGACAGGCCTGCTCCCATGGCGCTGTATTCGAGCACGATCTGCAGGTAGATCGGCAGCGCGATCATCGTGCCGCCGAGGCCGATCTGCTGAAGCAGCTGCCCTGAGACCCCGAACCTGAACAGCTTGGCCTTGAACAGGTCCGGGTCCAGCAATACCGCCTTGCCCGCACGCTTGCGCCGCACCAGCCACCACGCCAGGGTCCCGAGCGAGACCGCCCCGAGCGCCAGCAGCAGGCCGACCGCTTCGCCGCCTTCTTGCCAGACGAGGATGCCCAGCACGATGCCGCCCATGCCCAGGACGGAAAGGACGGCACCCACGACATCCACCCGCCGGGAGCCGGTGTATGGCACGTCGCGGACCAGCCTGATGCCCGACAGCACGACCGCGATGATGACGTCCTCAAGCAGAAACGCGATCCGCCACGACAGGTAGGTCGTGATGAACCCTCCCAGCAGCGGGCCGACGGCGGCGGCGATCGCGGCCGCGGCCCCGACCAGCGCATAGGCCTGCCGCTGCGCCCCGCCCTCGAAGTTGCCGTGGATCAGTGACTGCATCGCCGGCAGCAGCAGCGATGCGCCGATCCCGCCCACGATCGCCCAGAAGACGATGACGGCGGTCAGGCCCTGTGCGAGCGTCATGGCCAGGGCCCCGATCGCGTAGCCGAGCAGGCCCAGCACATATGCGCGCTTGCGCCCGATCAGATCGCCCACCTTGCTGCCGATCAGGATGAACGCCGCCGACACCAGCGCCTCAAGCGCGATCGCGGATTGAACCCCGCTGACGGTCGTGTGCAGGTCGTGAACGACCGATGCGATGGACACGTTCATCACAGATGTGTTGACGACCAGGACGAACATCGCCATCGCCAGCAGGACGGCCAGCCTGCGGTCTCCCTTGGCCAGCCCGGGAGCGATGGTGCCAGACTCGCCTGTCATAGCAGGTCCCCCCACAGTCACGCGCTTTCGGCGCTCGACCAGGGACGTGCTCTTCGCTCCATCGCCCCTGGCGCAGCCGTCTCAGTCTCACCGATCTCCACGCGCATCGGGGGGAAAGTCGTGAATCCGGAGCCCGCTGCGGGTGCTGCTCAAGGTGCTCGCCGTACGCGGCTACCCGGTGGCCGCCTGACCTCCGCCGTGCAGGGCGTCCTGGAGTTCCTTCTCGTCGTCCTTGGACAGCGATGTCTTCAGGACCGTGCCGCCGTACCTGCTCATCGCCTCGACGGCCTTGTCCGGGGTCACCTTCTCCAGCATCAGGAACAACGCCGAGGTGCCCGGCTTGAGCATGTCGCGGACCTGCTCATGGAACTGTTTGTCGATGCTGGACTTGGTGAGCTTGCCCATCAGCGCGCCCATGCCGGCGCCGATCGCCATCCCGAACACCGGGATGAAGAACAGCAGCCCGAACAGCAACCCCCAGAACATGCCCCAGGTCGCCCCGGCGCCGACCATGTGATGGTTGGTCTGGACGCGGTAGCTGCCGTCCTTGTCCCGGATGATCACCGCGATCGCGTCCGGCTGGATGATCAGGTCCTGGGCCAGCCGCCGCGCCTCGTCGGCGGCGGCCGTCGCGGTCGTCTCGTCCGGGTATCCGATGGCGATCAGATCAGCCATGGCCTTTCCCTTCCTCTTGCGTCGTTGCTCTTGCCCTCGGGCCCGCTGCGGCACTGGGGGTGCGTCTGCCTTATCCCCGCGCTGTTGAGAACCGTGGGCCATGCCGTTGAACATGTTGCAGGCGCGCCACGTATTCCTCACCCTTCCAGGGGTGAGGTTAGATGTCCGGAGCTGCCGCCGCCTTGGCGGTCATCTGGGCGGACTTCGGCTGGGGCTGTTGTGCGGGTGCGCGGTTCGGGGAGAAGCTCTGGCAATGGCGAGTTCTGGTCTTCTCCCGGACGCCGGCCTGGACGGGGCCCGCGTCGTGGCGATGCTGCGCAGGCTGGCGGAGCTGACAAGCGACGAGGCGGGCGCCCAGCGGGTCGCCTGGACCGGTGTCTGGCAAACGGCGCGCGCGTTCTTGCGGGAGCAACTGCGGGGGCTCCCGGTGACTGTCCGGACGGATGCGGCGGGCAACCAGTGGGCACGGCTGCCCGGAGGCGGCAGCGGGATGGTGATCATCGGCTCCCATCTGGACTCGGTCCCGGACGGCGGGTGGCTCGACGGCGCCTATGGCGTCATGTGTGCGGTGGAGGTTCTCCGCAGCCTGGCGGCGCGTGGGCCGCTGCCGTGCACGCTGGCTTTGGTGGAATGGGCGGACGAGGAGGGCGCCAGGTTCGGGCACAGCCTGTTCGGCTCTGCTGCCGTGGCGGGAACGCTGAACGTGGCCGAAGTCCGCGAGCTTGCCGATGCCAGCGGCTCGCGGCTCGGTGACGTGGTCGCCGGGCACGGTGTCCACCTCGATCGGCTGGACGAGGCGCGGCAGGAGATCCGCGGTGCCCGGGCTTACCTGGAGGCGCACATCGAGCAGGGGCCGGTGCTGGAAAGGGAGGGCCTGCCGATCAGCGCGGTGTCGGGAACTGCGGGCGTCGAGCGCCACCGGGTGACCTTCAGCGGGCAGACGGCGCACTCGGGTTCGACCCCGATGGACATGCGCCGGGACGCGTTCCTGGCCGCGGCGGGCACGGCGCTGGCCGTCCGCGAGTCGGCAGTCCGCCACCGGGGCGTGGGAACGGTGGGTGCGGCCCGGTTGCGGCCTGGCATCGTCACCGCGGTGGCCGGGGAAACGGCCATCCTCGTGGATCAGCGTCACCCGGACGCCGGTGCGCTGGCAGCCATGCTGGGGGAGGTCCGGCGTGCGTCCGAGGAGGCGGCCAGGGCTGAGGCATGCGCCGTCAGGTGGGAGCCGGTGTTCCGGGCGCGCCCGCAGCCGTTCGCCGACGAGCTCGTGGACGTGGTGCGCGGGGTCTGCACCGAACTCACCGGGCAGGAGCGGGTACTGCCATCCTGGGCGCTGCACGACGCGACCTCCATGGCGGGGGCGGTCCCGACGGCGATGCTGTTCGCTTCGTCCACCAAGGGAATCTCCCACGCCCGGGAGGAGGACACTCCCGAGGAGCATCTGCGGCTCGGCGCGGAAGCGTTCTACCGTACCGTCTGCCGTGTGATCGCCCGCATATCGGGCAGCAGCGACGCGGGGGAGTGACCCTTGCCCCCGGCCCCCGCCGGCCGGCTCATCGTGGGCATCTGGCATCTCGCCCGCACAGGGCAAGGCCCTCGGTGCGCTGGACAAAATCGACCAGCGCCGACCGGGGCACGAAGGCCACCGCGGTGTCAACGGGGATGCCGAGGAGTGGGGATGCGCCGGCCGCGAAGGCGAACCGGTAGGTGGCGCAGCCGCCGGGGAAGGTGTAGAAGCGGACGTCGGAGTATTGCGGGGCCAGGCTGAGTGGGTGCTCGAACCGCCGTGTGCCGGGCTGGTCGGATGGGATCTGCCGGGCGCCCGAGGTGTCGCAGGCCGTAGTCAGGGTCACGGTGATGGCGCCCGGCCCGGCGCGGTCAGAGTTCAGCCAGAACCTGGCGTGCCCGCTGGCGATGCTGGCACCGCCGATGCTCCAGCCCGAGGGGAGCGCGGCGACGCAGGGCAGCTTGGCCGCTGATGGGACCGCCTGGGCGGCCAGGATCATGGAGTGGCCGGTGCCACAGCGGGGGGCATAGGCGCCCAGGTCATCGGCCGGGGAGAAGGCCCTCACGTCAGAAAACCCGCTGACGGTGGCGATGGCGAGCAGCGCTGCGGCCAGGGCGACCCGTTTGACGCTCCAGCGCTGCAGCACAATCGGCGGTCGCTGCGGGGCGAGGGCGCGGAACGCGGCAAGGAGGTCACGCGGGTCCCGTTTCATGAATGCGCGCAGCTGGGTCGGGCTCGCCACCCCGCGGGTGGCGGCAAAAGCCTCAGACAGCTCGTCCGGCGTGAAGTAACGCAGCGCCCGCCGGTAGACCCGCTCCGGGTCGGTGCGCACGGCGAGCACCAGCATCATGTTGCCCAGGTCGACCGCCTGCCGCCAGGGCGACGGGCGCACCTGGGCGAAGGCCACGTCGATCAGCAGCAGTTCCCCGGAGCGGACCATCAGGTTGCCCGGCTTGACGTCGCGGTGGGCGATCCCGGCGTCCCACAGCTTGCGGATCAGCAGCACCCCCTGGTCGATCACATCGTCGTCAACGTCGGCTTCGCCGATCTCGACGGCACCGGCGAAGAACTCAGTGACCAGCAGGTACTCGCGCTCGGGCGTGATCTCCACGATGCCGTGCGGCGTGGCGGTGCGGACCCCGATGTCCTGCAGCAGGCGCGCGGCATAGTCCTCGTACTCGACCAGGCGCCGCACCGTCTGGAAGGGAGACTCATCCTCCAGCGAGCCGTACAGGATGGTCCGCCCCAGCTTGTACCAGCGGTCCGCGCGGACATGATCCCTGGTGTAAAGCTTGGCGAACAGGAACTCATCCGGGCCACCCTCGACCCGCAGCCGCAGCGGGGTGGAGCCGGCTGACGACTCCAGGCCGACCGGCTTGATCTCGAGCACGGTCAGCCCGAGCTGGTCATGGATGGCCGTCCGGATCGCCGAGCCCCGCCGGCCGGTGACGTCCACGTGAGCGGTCTTGCCCCGGCGGTAGACGACGGGGAACACCGCGTTCGGGGTGAAGAATTGGAACCCGGTGACCGCGATAGCCACCGCGAACGCCGCGCCGAGCAGCACATCGCCCGGGTGATCGACACCCAGGTACAGGCGAGCCAGACAGAACACGGCGATCACGAGGGCCACCGCCGTCTTGGTGCAGGTGCGGATGCGGCCCGGAACGGCCAGGCAATAGACGATGCCCATCAGGAAGATCGTCAGCAACACCACCGGCGGCGACCCGCCCGAATACCCGCCCCAGCCGGCGATGGTCGGCACGCCGTACGGGCGTGGCCGCGACAGCCCGAGGTAGATGAACGTCCCGGCAATCTGGAGGAAACCGAGGCTGCACAGGAACACCAGCAGGTGCCGCCAGCGCCGGAACGTCATGATCAGGGCTACCACCGACACGCCCAGCACGGTGACCCCCCAGCCCGAGCCCGCCGTATTGATCCCATTGGCCACATCGGTCAGCCACGGCGTCCGTGCCCACGCCAGCAAGAGCAGCACCCGCGTGCTGACCCGGTCATCCATCCCGAGCCACCGCGTGGGCTGCGAGGCCACGAACGCAGCGATCAGAATCACGGCCGCGAGGACCAGCCATGCGGTCGTGGTAATGGTGACCGGGTGCGGCAGCGGCGGCGGCGCACCGGTCGGGCGGCGCTGACGGCGGGCCCTGGAGATCGCCGGGCCCGGCGAGCTGGCCGGGCCGTTCCCGGTGGCTACGCGCCCGGTGTCACTCACCGCATCTCTCTGGTGATGAACTGGTCCACTGCCTGGTTGACCGCGGCGGAGCGGATGGATTCGAACATGTCGAAGTCGTGGTGGGCGCCGGGTAGCTCGGCGTAGATGACCGGGTGGCTGGAGACCGCGCGTACCCGGTCGGCGAAGGCGCGCGCGTCCGATGCGGGTATCAGCATGTCGTTCTGGCCGTGCACCACGAGCATGGGTGGCATGTCGCCGACCGGGGCGAGGTTGCCGTAGTAGCCGTAGCGGCAGATCAGGCCCGCGATCCCGGTCTCGCCCTCGCACACCGCCTGGATCGCCAGGTGCGCGCCGGCCGAACTGCCGGTGAGGAACAGCGTGCCGGGTTCGGCGCCGAAGTCCGCGGCGTGGGCCCGTACCCAGGCGATCGCGCCGCGCACGTCGGCCACCTGGCCGGCGAGGCTCACGTGCGGCTGCAGCCGGTAGTTCGCGCTCACGCAGACGAAGCCGCGGCGGCTGGCCAGGTGCCGGATCAACGGCCGCGCTTCGCGGGTCTTGTTGCCGGAGGAAAAACCGCCGCCATGGAAGTGCAGCAGGACCGGCGCGCTGGCCGGCCGGTCGCGGCGGTGGTACACCTCCAGCGTGCGGCGCGGCCCGTCGCCGTAGGCAAGGCCGCGCACCCGGACCACGCCGGGCCGGCCCGGGAAGAAGGGGGCGCGCAGGATGCGGCCCCACGGCCGTGCTGGCTTTGCGGCGTTGCGCAACGCCCCGTGCGCGCGCATCGCGCGGCGCACTATCACCATCAGCCCGGCCAGGGCGAGCAGCGCGACCGCGGCGCCGGCGGCGCCGCCCGGCGAGCCGAGGTCGCCGTCGGCCAGCGCGAGCACGGTTGACGCGATCAGCAGATACCCCACGATGAACGGCAGCTCGCTGACGAGCAGCGCGGGGATGGCGGACAACGAGCCGAGCCTGCGCCACCGGGTCAGCGCGCACACCACGCCCCAGGAATAGAGCGCGACCGCAAACCAGTACCCGACCGGCATCAGCAACCGCCCGCGAACCGCCGCCACACCCGCCACACCCGCGCCGGTCGCTGGCCGGGTACGACCACGTCGGCGACCAAAATCCGCATCGTATGCTCCTTCTCGGTGACGAGACCTGCCCGGACCCTATGAGGCGGCAATGCGACAGGCGTCACCCGAAAGTGGATGAACGGGTGGAATCCCCGGCGTCGGGCTGCAGCACGAAAGAGGGGCACAGCTGCTTGGTCACGTTGACCTGCACGCCCACCGCCTCCAGCCATCCTTCGTGCCGCCGCTGGGAAGATCCGTCGCGGCTGGCAAATTACATCGTATAACGACGTAATTTGCCAGCATCGGCGGGGCCACCTGGCCAGCAGTAGCGCTGAATCCCGATCCGGGGTGGACCTAGGTCCACCTCCGTCACGCCGGTCAGCCCCATACCGTTACCCACCGGGAAGCGATAGACAAGCCATAGGCGAGCTGTCCTGCCCCGGGTCGGCAGATCGTGCTGGGCCGTCCCACCCGTGCGGAACCGAAACTGAGGCCATGGAATGAAGAACCCTCGCAAGCTTGCGCCCATGGCCGTGGTGGTACCAGCCTCGGTGGTGGCAGCGACTCTTGCGCCCCCGGCAGCGCAGCTGACGACCGGCGGCCCAGACCGCGTGAACCGGCCCCGATGAATTCCAGCAAAGACGAGCCAGCCTCACTCGTGAGTCACCATGATGCCGTTGCCGACCAGAGCCACGCCTCCGGTCGTGCACGCTCTCGGTGGGCGGTCCATCTGGCCTTGTTGATCACGGTCATCGTGGCGTTGGCGCCGCTGCTCCTGTTCGGCGTCAATCCCCGGGTGACGGTGCACGTCGTTATCGCCTGCGTGTTCTTGGGGCTGGTCATCGTCCACCTCGCGCAGCGCCGCCACACGCTCACGAGGCTGATCGCCCGGCTCGCCCGAGTCGGCTCACGGATAAAGGGGAGGCGGCTGGCCATCTCCGACGCGATCTTTGCGTTCCTCGTCGTAAACGTCCTGGCCTCGGGCATCTATGACCTCGCGACAGGACGAAACACCCGCGTCCCGTTGCCTGGCATCCATCTCTTCATTGGATGGCATTCTCTATCGAGCCTGCTATTCCTCGGCTACCTCATCGCGCATGTCATTCGCCGCCGGAAGCGACTACGACGGTCGCTGATCCGCTGACCCCAGGGCCGCCAGACGGCGTAGGGCACGACGTGGCTGGAGAAGGCCTGGTGGTCGTCATCGCACCTTGGCGCGGTGGCCTACCACTAGGTCGAGCTGGCGTAGCTGCAGGGACAGGGGCATCGCTGCGAGCACCGCATCGCGGGCGGCGCAGATGAGGCGCCCGTCCCATTGGCCCATGCTGCCGGAGCTGCGCGCTAGCAAGGTTGTGCGGGCGGCGTTGCGCCACCGTCGCCGCTGGTATTCGCGCAGTGCTGCTTGGGGGCCGCCCGCCTCGGCCAGGCACCCGGCCAGCGTGGTCGCATCGACGATCGCCTGGCAGGCGCCCTGGGCGAGATCGGGGGTCATGGGGTGGATGGCATCGCCGACCAGCGCCACCCGGCCCCGGGTCCAGGTCCTGGCTGGGCGCCGGTCGTAGATGTCGTTGCGGACGATCGCGCCTTCCGGGGTCGCCTCGATCACGGCGGGGATCGGGTCGTGCCAGGCGCCGAACAGTGCGCGCAGGTGCGCCCGCATGCCGTCGGCGGGTTCCTCTCCGGCCGGGGAGTTCCAGGTCGCGTACCAGATGATCCGTTCGCCGGGTGCGGGGGCGACGCCGAAGCGTGCGCCCCGGCCCCAGGTCTCGATCCCGTCGCCGGGCAGCGGAACCGATCCGGCGGGCGTGAGTGATCTCACCCCGGTGTAACCGCGGTACCGCAGTGGGGCGGCCCCGAGCAGCCGGGCCCGCACGGCCGAGTGCACCCCGTCGGCACCGATGAGGACGTCGGCTTTCACCTCACGGCCGTCCGCAAAGTGCACGGTCACGGCCTCGGGGGTGTCCTGGAAGCCGGTGCAGCGGGCGCCGAGGTGGATGGCCGCCGGGTCGAGCTGGCTGGCCAGCAGGCGCTGGAGGTCGGCCCGCTGGACCGCGGCGAATCCGGCCCCCCACCGTTTCTCCAGGGCTTCTTCGGGATAGCACATCAGCCAGGTGCCGTCCGGGCGCTTGACGCCCTGCCTGGCAACCCGCTCGCCCAGCCGCACCACCTCACCGGCCAGCCCGATCGGCTCCAGCGCCCACAGGGCGTTGGCCCACAGGCCCAGCCCGGCCCCGACCTCTTTGAGCTCGGGTGCCTGCTCGTAGACCTCGGCGGCCAGGCCCCGGCGGGCCAGCGCGACGGCGGTCGTCAGCCCACCGATCCCGCCACCGATGATGACGATCTTTCGTCTCACGGTTATCAGCTCCGCTCACCAGGCCGCGCGGGCCCGGCGCGGCCGTCGGCGTGCAGCGTCAGCGACAAAGTCGTACAGGCCAGCGGCGCGTTCCACGGCACGTAGGGCCGCCGCCGCATCCGCAGCCGCACCCCGGTGATCCGGCCCGAGCTGTCCGAGATGACTGAGCTCTCGTAACGCATGACACCATGCTCGCCGCCAGCGCGCACCGCTGCCAGGGTGGTGCCCGCCATCTTCGGGCCGGCCTAGCCCCCGCTGGGCCCGGATGCCAGCACCCCGCGCAATGGGTCACTCGTTTCGTAGCGTGATGGCGGGCTTGGTCCGGGCGGCCGCCCATCCGGGGGAGGCTGCGATGACGTTGGCGAGAATCAGCGCGGTGGGGATGATGAGTAGCAGCGCGCTGAGGGGGACCGTGGCGCTGGAGCCGACGCCGACCGATCCGGCGAACAGTGCCCAGGCCCAGCGCCCGCCCGCCACCCCGAGGGGCAGGCCGGCCAGCAGTGCCGCGGCGGTGAGCGCGGTCGCCTCCCAGGCGACGGCGGCCGATACCTGCCACCGCAGGAATCCCAGTGTCTTGACGACCGCGAATTCCCGTCGTCGGCGCCGGATGGTAGTGAGCAGCGCCTGGGCGGTCAGGGCGGCGGCGAGCAGCGCCAGCAGCCCGCCGAGTACCAGCGGTGTGGTCCGGACCCGGGAGTAGTTGCTGATCGCGGCGGGCTGTGCGGCGGTGAGCGCCTGGCATGTCCCGGCGGGGCACCCGGCGGCGGTCAGCGTGGACACGAAACGGCGGCCCAGGGCGGATATGTCCGCTCGGGGGGTCCCGGGCCGGAAGCGGAGGAGGTAGAAGTCGTAGCAGTCCCGGGAACAGCCGCCGACGCTGTTGGCTGGGATCAGCGGTGCGAAGACGGCTGCGCCATCGCCGAGGCCGGTGGGCGTGAGGTTGCCGACGCCGAACGAGGGGAAGATCGCCTCTCCGACGATCCGCATGTCGGCAGGCCGCGCGCCAGGTGCCGTCTGCACCGAGACGAAGTCACCTACCTGCTTGCCGAGCCCTCGCAGGGTCCGGGCCCCCAGGACGATCTGGCTGCGGCTGGCCGGGGGCGCGCCTTCGATCAGCGTGGGAAACGCGTTCCCGTGCAGGGGGCGGATCGCGACGGCGGCGACCTGCTGGCCGTTGACGCTGATCTGGCCCAAGTTGCCGCCCGCATAGGCCGCCACGCCGGGAACCCTGGTCAGGAATGAGGCAGCACCTCGGGGTCCCGAGGCGGGGACCGAGCCGAATCCCAGGCTGAGCCCGAGGGTCCAGTCCTGGCCATAGAGCCGGGGCGTGTCAACCAGCCGGACCAGGCTGGCGGCGAAGACCAGTGCGGCCACCACCGCGGCGACCGCGACCGCCGTCCCGCCCAGCGCGCTGCGCACCGGCACCGCGCCGCGGCCCCGCCCCGGCTCGAAGGCCATCCGGGCACCGATCGCCGCGGTGGGCACCCCGCCCAGGCCGGCCAGCGCCGCGGCCAGCCACGACCGGGCCGCCGGCGCTGGCTGCCCGGAACCCCCCCTGCTGCCAGCCCGGGCGGCATGCCAGGCTACCGGCGCGATCACCAGGACCGGCAGGACAGCCACGGCGGCCAGCCCGATGCCGAAGATGGCCAGGTTGACCTGCACGCCCGGATCGGGTTCGGCTAGCCGGGCAGGCCCGATCGGCATCAACGGAGACGCAGCCACGGCAACCGCAACCGCGACGCAGCCCCCGGCCGCGGAGACGATGCCCGCGCGCGCCATCGCCAGCCAGAAAAGCTGCCGCCGGTCCGTCCCCAGGGCGCTCAGGACGGGATAGTCCGAAGCGCCGGTGACCAGCTGGCGGCTGAGCAGCTGGCCGATGACGACCAGGACTGCCAGGCCGGCCAGCGCGGCGAACAGGGCCAGCGCGTCCGCCTGCGGCTGGATCGCCTGCCCGACCTTCGCCTGCTGATCAGCGAGGTTAGTCACCTGGACACCCTGGGTGGCGGGGTAGCGGCGGGCCAGCCCGCCCGCCCGGCGGGCGAAGTCCCCCACATTGGTTCCCGGCCGCAGCCGCACCAGCGCCTCCTCGTTGGCGACGGGGAACGACCTGCCCTGGCGGCTACGGTAGAACGCAGGGGTCAGCGCCAGCATGGGAAAATGGTCGCTCGGGGTGACCGGGACGATCTGGTTGTCGAACACGACCACGCCAGCCACCCGCAACCGGAGCTGGACCGCTCGGCTGAAATCGGGCTTGCCCCCCGCGCCCGTCGGTGCCATGGCCAGGCGCAGTGCGCTGCCCGGGCGCAGGCCGTAGCCGGTGGCCAGCTGGGAATCGATGACCACCTCGTTCGCGCGGCCCGGGTGGTACATCCGGCCCGCCAGCACCTTGAACCGATCGACCGAGGTGCCGAAGACCCGGTCCAGGTAGACGTCCGCGCCGATCGAGGGAACCCGGGTCCCGCCGGGACGGACCAGCGCCAGGTTCCCGACCTCACCCAGCAGTACCCCCGCCTCCCCGGCCACCCCGGGCAGGCGGGCCAGCGCCTGGTCATAGCCCCGCCCGCTGGCGTTCACCACCACGGCCACATCTGCTGCCCGGCTGGCCTGCAGCAAGCGCGTGAATGCCGTCCCGGTCCGCTGCGCCCCCGCAGCCGCGGTCAGCACCACCCCGCCAGCCACGCCCACCACCAGCGCCAGCGCCAGCCACGTCCTCCATCGGGTCCGCAGCTCGGCACGCAGTACCAGCCAGGCAACCCGCAGCACCGCGCCCCGGGCCGCCGGCCGCGCCAGCTCACCAGGGCCACCACCGCCTGGCCTGCGCACAAAGGGCACGGACCCATTCAGCCACGGCCAAAGCCAGCCATCAACGGTGCTGGCATGCACACAACAGGCGTACTGGCCCCACCTCCGGGGCAGCCACGCTGGCAATCAGGCTGCCGCCCAGATGGGCGGCTTGGCGCGCGGTTATCAAGAGCTCTTCGCGTCGTTGGCCGCAGGGTGGAAGGCAGGTGTGGTGGAAACTCGCGCGGTCGGCGAAAATGAGCTCAGCAGCATCGTCATCAAATGAGGCCCGGGACCTCAAGCGGCAATGGCCGGGTCATCCGCCCGGCGGCTGGCGGGATGGCAGCGTCCAAGGGAGTCCGCACAATGCCTGATGATGAGCTCAGCGTTACGGCGGAATCGCTCGCCGCGGCCCAGGCCGCCGAGGCGCATCATGCCCGGTATCCGGTTGAGGCCGCATACACGCAGCCCGGTCCGTATGCCACGACAACGAGCGCAGTCACCGACGCCACTGGCAATGCGATCTACGACCTGTACTACCCGGCGGATTATGCCAGCCTGGGGTTCACGAGCCCGCTCATCACCTGGGGCAACGGGACCCTCGGCATACCGACGCAGTACTCGACGCTGCTGGGCCATCTGGCTTCCTACGGGTTTACCGTCATCGGCACGACCTCGGAGGAAACCGGAAGTGGGGTGGAGATCGGCGAAGCCGCTCACTACCTGGTCGCCCAGGCTGGCACCCCAGGCAGCGTCTTCTATGGCAACCTCGACGTCAACCGCGTCGCCGCAGTTGGTCACTCCCAGGGGGCAGGTGGCGCGACCCAGGCAGCGCTGAACAATCCAGCGCTGATCAAGACGCTGCTGACGTTCTCACTGCCCGTCACGTATTGGCTCAATGGGCCCAGTATCGCCCGGCTGACCCGGCCTGCCTTCCTCACCTCCACTCACGGGATCTGGGACTCGGTCATCGCTCCTCCGCTGATCGAGCGCATCTTCTACGACACCCTCACCGTCCCCGCCGCGCTGGGCATCATCCTCGAATCCGACGGCAAGGCAGCCGACCATGCCTCCATCAACGACCCAGCGTACGGCGGGAACCCGGGCGGCGAACTCGGCTACCCGACCGCTTGGCTCGCCTACCAGCTCCGCAGCGACCCGACCGCAGCCACCGCGTTCACCGGCGCACACCCCGAGCTGGTGCGCAACTCCAACTGGCCGGGCAGCGCCGCCAAGTAGAGGGCGCCGCGCAGACGGAACCTCCTGCTCATCGCGGGAGCGCGCGGCCTTCCGCCGCAAGCCCGCCCCGTTCAGGGTTAGGTAGCAGCTCGGTCGATGCCCTTGTGTACCCGGGCGGAACGGCCGATCAGTTCACGCAGCGCATCAGGGTCCACGTCGTCGAGGCGCTTGAGGTACAGGCAGCCCTTCCCGGTCTGGTGCGGGCCCAGCCGCGCCAGCACCGACTGGTACCGGTTTCCGAACTCGCCGACCAGATAGATGGCCAGGTGCTGGCGGCGAGGTGAGAAACCTGCCAGCGGCGCGTCGCCCTCATGGCCGCTGGCGTACCGGTAGTGGTAGGTGCCGAAACCGATGATGCTGGTTCCCCACATCGCCGGCGGCTCACCGGTGATCTCCTGCATCATCGCGCACAACCGGTTCGCATCCTCGCGCCGCTGTTCATCGGGCACGGCGGCCAGAAACGCCGCCACCGATGCCTCGGTTCGGCGCATCGCCGGACCCTTCTTGGCCGCCATACCGTCATGCTCACATAGCCGCATGGGATCGGCCGGGAAACGATGTACTGGTCCTCCCCGCGTGTTGACATGACTTCGCGGGATGCCCGGCGCCCGGCATCCTGGGTGCAGGAGAAGGAGCATCGCGATGACGGATCCGGGTGGTTCCTGGCACGTGGTCTTCGGCGCAACGGGCGCCATCGGCGGCGCCGTCGTGGGTGCATTGGTGCGCGCTGGCCGCCAGGTGCGGGCGGTCAGCCGCGGCGGCCAGGCGCCCGATGGCGCACAGGGAGTGGCGGCCGACGCGTCAGACCGGGCCCAGGCGGCCCGGGCGGTGGCCGGCGCGTCTGTCATCTATCACTGCGCGAGCCCGCCGTATACCCAATGGCGCGAGCTGTTTCCCACGCTGACCGGCTCGATCCTGGGCGCAGCCGAAACCAGCGGCGCCAAGCTGGTCTTCGCCGACAACCTGTACGCCTACGGGCCGGTCGCCGGGCCATTGCGCGAGGACCTGCTTGCCGCCGCGCGTGGCCCCAAGGGCCGGGTCCGCGCCGAGATGGCCGCCCAGCTGCTCGCCGCGCACCGTGCGGGCCGGGCTCGGGTCGTCATCGGGCGAGCCTCCGACTACTACGGCCCGCACGGGACCGCCTCGACCGCGGGCGAGACGGTGTTCGGGCGGATCCTGGCCGGCAAGAAGCCCCAGTGGACCGGCCGTCTGGACCAACCGCATACCTTCCACTACCTGCCGGACATCGCCCGTGGGCTGCTGGTCCTGGCCGACCGCCAGGAAGCCGACGGGCAAGTCTGGCATCTGCCAGCGGCTATGCCGCTGACTGCCCAGCAATTCTTCGACCTGATCGCCACCGCCGCCGGGCAGCCGGTGCCGGTTCACGTCAGCATCGCCAGCCCGGCCCTGCTTGCGGTCGCTGGCATCTTCTCGCCCTTGCTCCGCGAGATGCGCGAGACGACCTATCAGTTCCGCGCGCCCTTCGTCATCGACGCCAGCAAGTTCCAGGCCGCCTTGGGCCCCCTCGAGCCCACCCCGCACCGCGACGCGGTGCAGCAGACCGTAGCCTGGTACCGGTCCCGCTGACCAAGACCATGCACAAGGTCAGCGGCGAGCCCCGCGGGGGGACCGCAGGACAGGCCAAGGTGGCTGCCGGGAGCCGCTGAGGCGGCCCTGCGCCTTGCGTGGCATCAGCCTCAGCACGATGACCACGGTTAGCGGCCATTAATGCTGGAAACGAACAGCTACGCGGGCGGTCTGCGCAGCTGGCGGATTGCGAGCGGGCATTGCCAGCGTAACGGCGAGGCGCCCACTCACGGTTCCCTTTCCCCCTTGGCGAGCGGCGGAGGAGCGGTGGAAGTTCACGAGAGCGATCCAGCCGGCGCCGCCAACCTGGCGAAGGTCGACCATGTCGTGGTCGTGATGCTGGAGAACCGGTCCTTCGATCACATGCTGGGATACCTGTCCCTTGGCGGTAGGCGCCCGGAGATCGACGGCCTGCGCCCGGGCCTGGCCAATCAGTATCAGGGGCGCACCCACCCGGTGCACCACCTGGGCGCGACGGCCCTGGGGGTGGACCCTGACCATTCCGCGGGCGCGATCGACCGGCAGGTCGCCGGCGGGGACATGACCGGTTTCGTGGCCAGCGCGGCCGCGACCCTGGCCGCGCACGGAATCGAGGACGGCGACCCGGGCTGCGTCATGGGCTACTACGACGGCGCCGACGTGCCGGTCTACGATCACCTGGCGGAGGAGTTCGCGGTCTGCGACCGCTGGTTCGCCTCAGTGCCCGGCTCGACGCTGCCCAACCGCCTGTATGCGCTGTGCGGGGTGGCGGCCGGCAGCCGAGATGACCGGCCGGGCCATGTGCCTCCCCTGTACCACCAGCCCTCATTCGTCCGTCACCTGGACGCTCACAGCATTTCCTGGCGCTGGTATTCCTTCGACCCCGGGACGCTTCGCCTGGCCGATGCCCACTACCTGCTGGGGCATCATCAGCGGTTCGGCTACTTCAGCAAGACCGGCCTGCCGTGGAAGAGCGTTTTCGACGTCAGCTGCAACCCGAAGATCCCCAGTTTCCTTGAAGACGCCGCGGCCGGCACGCTGCGGTCGGTGTCATGGATCGACCCGGCGTTCACCAACTTCAACCCGCTCGGCTTCCCCGTCAACGACGACCACCCCATGGCCGACATCAAAGACGGCCAGGACCTGGTGCTGGCCGTCTACGATGCGCTCGCCGCGAGCCCGCAGTGGGAGAGCTCGCTGCTGGTCATCGTCTACGACGAACACGGCGGCTTCTACGATCACGTCCCGCCACCGCAGGCCGCTGACGATGAGCCGGAGATGTTCGGCCGCTACGGCGTGCGCGTGCCAGCGATCATCGTCTCGCCGTGGATCGAACCGCGCATCGTGTCGCACACCGTGTTCGATCACACCGCGATCATCAAAACGATCCTTTCCCGGTTCTGCCCGCAGGCCCTGCACGAGCCGCAGCCGGCCAAAGGAAGCCGGGCCAAGCTGGGCCTGGGCCCGCAATACCCGGGCATGCGGGTGGCCCATGCCAGCCATCTCGGCGAACTGCTGACCCGCACCACGCCCCGGGCCGCTCCACCACGCGACGCCTTGCTGCGCCAAGCCACGGCGCGGGGCGGGCAGACCGCAGCCCAGCCCACGAACGGCGATCATCCGCTCAACGACCTGCAGCAACGGATCCTGGCCGCTACCCGCGAGCTCAGGAGGCGTGGGCACCCACCAGGTGAGCCATAGACGGACCGCGACAGCTGATCTTCACTATCAACGCGCTGCCGACGCCCGGCCGATGAACGTCGCCTAGTCCTGGCGTCCGTTGCCCGAGCCGGCCGGGTGCGGGGTGAGGCGGTGCCCGGCTAAAACGGGGACCGGTGGGTCTTAGCCAAGGACCACGCTGCTGTGGGCAGATCTGCCCACAGCAGCGTGTGGCGCATTTCCGGGCGGCCAGGCCGCAGGCTGGCAATATGGCTCACGACGAAAAGAATCCGCTCTTTAGCGAGCGCGTGCGGGAGCAACTGCTGTTGCGGCGGGTACTCGTGCTCGACGGGGTACTCGACGACGACAACGGGGTACTGCTCTCGACGCAGCTGCTGACGCTCGCCGCGGAGGATCCCGCCGCCGATGTCGCCTTGTGGATCCACTCGCCCGGGGGATCGGTGCCGTCTATGCTCGCGATCCGCGATGTCATGCGGCTCGTGCCGTGTGAGGTGTCAACCTTGGTGCTCGGGCTTGCCTGCAGCGCCGGGCAGTTCTTGCTCTCGGCCGGCGCCAAGGGCAAGCGATTCGCGCTGCCGCACGCCCGCATCCTCATGCACCGGGGCTCGGCTGGTATCGGCGGCAGCGCCGCCGATATCGAAGTCCAGGCCAACGATCTGCGGCACATGGTGGACACTGTGCTCGGCCTCATCGCGGAGGACACCGGCCAGCCGGTCGAGCGCATCTTCGACGACTCGCTGCATGACCACTGGTACACCGCCGCTGAGGCCAGGCACTACGGCTTCATCGATGAGATCGTCAACTCGTTCGGCCAGGTCATGCCGGTAAGAAGGCACCGGGTCGGACTGACGGGTGAATCATGAGCAGCTACCCCATCCCGAACGTCATCGCTCAGCATTCCCGCGGCGAGCGGATCATGGACGTGTACTCGCACCTGCTAACCGAGCGGATCGTCTACCTTGGCACCGCGATCGATCCCGGCGTCGCCAACGTGCTCATCGCCCAGCTGCTGCATCTGGAGGCGGAAAGTCCTGAGCAGGAGATCAACCTGTACATCAACTGCGAGGGCGGCGACCTGCCGTCCATGCTCGCCGTGTACGACAGCATGCAGTACATCCAGGCGCCAGTCGCCACCACCTGCGTAGGCCAGGCAATCGGCGTCGGCGCTGTGCTGCTCGCGGCCGGAACCGCTGGTCGGCGTGCCGTGCTGCCGCATGCGCGGGTGGTGCTGCATCAGCCCGCTGGACGCGGCCAGGGGGCGATCCCGGACTTGATTCTGCAAGCGGACGAAGTCGTGCGCATGCGCGCCGAGATCGAGGCGATCCTCTCCGTGCACACGGGCCGGTCCGTGCAGACGCTGCGGGCCGACACAGATCGCGACCGGGTCCTCACGGCGCAGGCGGCGCGGGAATATGGGATCGTCGACCAGGTGCTGGGGCAACGGCTGGCGAATCCCAGCGGAGCCGGCTCCCCAGCCGCTTGAGCCCGAGCCTCACGCCGCCAGGGCGAGCATGACCGGGCCGGATGCGCGCGAGGCGGCACCGCCTTGCTGGCGGCGCAAATCGCCGACCACCTGCTCGGTCAGCCCGATGAGCGTGATTCCCAACGCCCCCGCGAGCGCCGCGATCATCTCACTCGACGGTTCCTTGCGCCCCCGTTCGACCTCGGAAAGGTACTGCGGCGATATGCCAGCCCGGGCCGCCGTCTGTGACAGTGTTTCCCGCTGGTCCAAGCGAAGCGCTCGCAACCGCTGCCCAAGCACCTCCCGCCACAGCGGTTCCTGAGGCTGTAGCTCCTGACACTGCCGGGTCGGTGATGGCTCTTGCAGCAACCGGTAAACTCTCGCGCGCTCGGCCATAGCTCAGCCTACGAACCGGCAACCACCCGCAAGCTCCGATTTCGCTGGCAGCACATCCCGGTACTGGTCGGCGGGGTCGGCGCCGCCTCAGCGGGGTGCGACAATCGGCGCATGCCGGAGCGACTTGAGGTGCAGCGGGCGGTGGCCGCCTCAGCGGGCGAGATCTTCGCCGTGCTCACCGATCCCAGGGGGCATGTTGCCATTGACAGCTCCGGCATGTTGATGGAGGCCAGCGGGGACGTCGTCGCCACCGTGGGAGACACCTTCGTCGTGCATATGGACCGGGAAGCGCTCAACGACTATCCCCTCGGTCTTTACGACGTCACCGTCGAGATCGTCATGTTCGCGCCTGACCGGGAAATCGCCTGGACGGTGCACGGCGAGCTGGACCTCGGCCACGTGTATGGCTACCAGCTGGAGCCCATCGAGGAGGGCACGCTCGTGACGTCCTACTACGACTGGTCTGGCGCCGAGCAGGCCTGGAAGGATGCCGCCATCTTCCCGGTGATCCCAGAAAGCGCACTGCGGGCCACGCTGGGGATCCTGGCCCGCACTGTAGCTCCCGGCAAACCTCGCCCCGCGCCCGCAACCCGATGACCGGACCTTCGGCCGTTGCGCTCAGGCTCACCGGTGGCGTGCCGACGCTCGTGCCGTCGGCAGCCACTCGACCCTCACTGAGCGTCGCCGAGCAGTTCGGCCATCGCCTCCTCATGCGAGACCGCACCCGGGCGGCCCTTGGCGACCCACTCCCGGTATTCCCGGAGGGCGGCTGCGGCGACGGCGGCCTCGTCCGGATCAGCGTCGGGAACGGGTTCGACCGGATGAGCGGCGGTTCAGGCTGCGGTGGCTTGGAGACGTGACCGCAGGGTCGGCACGCCTGGGCCGTCAAGCTCGGCCAGATACGATACGCGGCCAGCCATGCTCATCACGAGCGCGAGGCTCGATCCGGTGACAAGGGGACCGGTGCCGGTGGCAAACGGCCCGTCGTCTGCCCGCAGCTGCAGATCGGCTACATGGGTACGGCTGGCAACGGTGAAGTCGCGCCGGGCGAAGAAGCCGGCCACGGGCGTCAGCGCGTTGACGCTCGGTGTCCGCGCCAGCCCCAGCGGCTGGCGGATGTCTTGGGCATGCACAACGACCTCGCCGAGGTAGGCCGGGGTGTGGCGTGAGGGTGCGGTAGTGCTGGTGATGACGGCGCGAAACCGGTCAAGCGTCTCAGTGGGGGTGCTGCCGCGGTGCTCGGCCAGCCGCCGCTGGTTGTGCACGTCAGGGCGGAAACGCGCGCTGAGCATGCTGCGCAGCCACTGCCACTGGTTGAGGCTCGCCGCAGCGGTGAGGTGGGCGACGACCTGCTCGACGTCCCATTCCCCGCACAGGGTGTCATGCCGCCACTGCTCCGCGCCGAGGCCTGCTAGATCTTTGGCCAGCGCGGCGCGCTCGGCGTGCGCCAGCGCCCACAGGTGGTCGTCCTGCGGTCGCGCCATATCGCTCGATCCCTCCCCATAGGTGACATCGCTGCAAGGCAGACCTGCCTCGACCTCTAGAATCATCGCCGTACTGCGGCTGTCGAACCTGGATCTCGCGGCGCTGAGGGACATAACCTTGCTCGGCGACGATCACGACCAGCCCGACCGCCCGCCGATCCTCTGTCACGTCATCTCCCGCCACTTAGCGAGCAAAGTCACAACTAGCGGCCCGCAGACCAGCTCGCCGCCGCGATACGGCACCAACTGGACAGCATCTAGCGACAGCGGAACCTGTCAACCTGAATGAGGCACCATCGGGCGGCTTTTACTGAGTGCAGGTCTCCTTCTGATCGGGGCGGTTGATCCACGAGGCGGCCGGCAGTTGTGGCGGTGCCGGAGGCTGGCGGACGAACCGTTCGGGGTGGGCGATGTAGGCGGCGGTGAGCACGTGCGCCCGGGCGGCCTGGACGGCGTGGGCGCGGCCGTAGTGGATGTCGGCGGCGGTGTGCAGGCCCAGCCCGGTATGGCGGTGTTGCTGGTTGTACCAGGGGAAGAAGACCTGGCAGTGCGCCCGGGCGGCCTCGATCGAGGCGAAGCGGCGGGGGAAGTCCGGCCGGTACTTCAGCGTCTTGAACTGGCTCTCGGAGTAGGGATTGTCGTTGCTCACGTGCGGCCGGGAGTGGGATTGGGTGACGCCGAGGTCGGCGAGCAGGAACGCGACCGGCTTGGAGGTCATCGAGGAGCCGCGGTCGGCGTGGATGGCCAGCTGCCTTGGGCTGATGTGCTGCTTGGCGCAGGTGGCGGCGATCAGCTTCCCGGCGAGGACGGCGGACTCGCGGGTGGCGGCCATCCAGCCAGTGGCGTACCGGCTGAAGATGTCCAAGATCACGTACAGGTAGTAGCAGGTCCACTTGGCCGGGCCGTGCAGTTTGGTGATGTCCCAGCTCCACACCTGGTTCGGCGCGGCTGCCATCAGCTCGGGCTTGACCGGGGCGGGGTGGGTGGCCTGGCGGCGCCGTTCCTTGCTCTCCCCGGCCTCGCGCAAGACCCGGTAGAAGGTGGACACCGACCCCAGGTAGATCCCCTCGTCCAGCAGGGTCGCCCACACTTCGGCCGGGGCAAGGTCAGCGAACCGCTCGCAGTGCAGCGTGCCGAGGATCTCCTGGCGCTCGGCCTGGCTCAGGGCGCGGGGCTGCACCCGCCCGGCGTGCGGGACGGGGGCTGGCCGCGGCGGCGGCAGGCTGGCCCGGTGCCTGCGGTAATAGCTGGCCTGCGGTGCGCCCACCGCGGCGCAGGCTGCCCGGGTGCCGGTCCGCGGCGTCAGCGTGGCGATGGCCTCGTCGGTCACGGCGCCGACTTCGGATCGGTGCCCGCGCTCTCGGAGAGCGTCTCCAAGAGCGCCTGCAGTTTTGCCTGCACGTCCACCACGAAGCGGGCCTTGGCCAGCTCCTGCTCCAGCCGCGCCTTCTCCTTTTGCAGCCGGGCGATCCGCGCGTCCCGGGGATCGGGAGCGGGCCGCCCGCGGGGCCGGGCCAGGCCGGCCAGCGCCCCGGCGTCGCGAGCCCGCCGCCACTCCACGATGTGACTGGAGTACAGGCCCTCCCGGCGCAAGATCGCGCCCTTCTCACCCGGCTCAGCCGCGTCATAGGCGGCCAGGACCTCCAGCTTGTACTTCGCCGTGAAGCTCCGCCGGCGGGCCCGCTCGGGCACCTCCGGATCCGGCCGTCCCGGTTCGCCGTCAGCCACCTGTCCAGCATCGGCGGCAACCAGCCGGCCGTCGAGGGTCACACTCACGTCAGGGTGTCTCCATCCCCGCCCTCGGGGTCAGTAATTCTCGGGGGGCGGGTGCCTCACGTCAGCTTGGCAGAGAGGGCAGCCCGCGCTCATCACCGGGTTCCTCGGCCAGACCGGACTGAGCCTCGAACAGAACCGCCATGACCAGACCCATTTCAAGCTCTGTAATCCATGTCGCGACCAGAGGCTCCAGTGGGTGGCACCTGCGCTGGTCAGGGCTGCGGCGTACGCTTTGCGCCATGGCTGTCGAGGTGACCGTGAAGACCGTCGGACCGACACCGACGGCGGCAGTAATGGCGGCGACCACGTGGGCGGACTTCCCGACGATGTGGGGCCCGATGCTGGACAAGGTGTGGGGCTTTCTTCGCGGCGGCGCTCCGGCGGGGCTCTACCAGCAGGGACACAACATCATGCTGTACAAAGACGATGTCCCCAACGTCGAAGTCGGCGTTCAGGTCAGCGGCTCATTCGATCCCGCCGGGGATGTTGTCGCGTCAACGCTTCCGGGCGGGCTCGTCGCCACCGCGACCCACACCGGCCCGATCGCCGAGATCGGCGACACTCATCAGGTGGTGTGCGAGTGGAGCAAGGCGAACGGGTACCGGCCGGCCGGCCCTCGCTGGGAGATCTACGGCGATCCCGACCCGTCGAGCGGAGATTTCGACGTGCAGGTGTTCTGGTCGCTGCTGGCGCCGTAGCCGGGGACCCTTTCTGGGGAGTTGGGGTGCGCACTACGTAACCTGGCCCAACTCGGGCCAGACCCTCGCCTTTCAAGCTCTGTAAGCGTTGGCCACGGGCCTCTTGCCCCTCCATTGGCCGATTCTCAATCCTGGACGGTGTGCCGCCCGAGTTCAAGGTCGGTCAGCCATGGCGAAGCGCTGGACCTGGCTTCGTCGGCATGGTGACAGACTTGGCCAGCGGTCAAAAGACGACGAGACGCTTCGCGAGCTTGATCTTGGTCCCCAAACGGCAGAAGGCCGACCCTGAATCTGGGATCAGCCTTCTGACCTGCGTCGGGACGGCCGGATTTGAACCGGCGACCCCTTGACCCCCAAAACGGGGGAGTAGGCGTCATCGCAGCTCAGAGGCGTTCAGCCTGCCGCACATGACGGGTGGCCACCTGCGGGTCGTTCGGCCGCATGGATACCGTGTGGTCCCCAAGCGGTCCCCAACGAAGCACGCGAAACCGAAGAGCTGATCACCTTCGCACAGGGCGGACGCAGCGGGTCAGGCTGCGTCGAGAGTGATAACGGTTGCCGCCACCGTCGAGGGATGAGGGATTGGCTGGCCGTCTTCGCGGAGCCCGGCAAGGTGCAACTCGATGGCCTGCCGCATCTCGGCCAGGACTGCGTCCTCGGTATCTGCCAGTGCGACACAGCCGGGCAAGTCCGGGCACCATGCGCCGTATCCGCCGTCGCTGGCTCGTTCGATCACGACCGCGTAGCTGGTCATGGAGTCCTCCGGTCCAGCCCTGCCTGCCTCAGGATGCTTCGCTCGGTACCAGGTGGCAATTCGGCGCTTGGCTTGCCAGCTATTGTCACCCGCCCAGGCTTGAGCGGATGCTTGTACTGCCGGTGGCTTCCTGTGGTGATGACCAGGTACCAGCCGTCAGCCTCGATCAGCTTGATTATCTCACGGACCTTCAGAGGCACCGATCACTCCATCCAGCCCTGCCGCCTCTCGTCTCGAGGAGCAAGCAAGGCGCAGGTCGGCTCGCTGCTGGCACGCTACGGGATCCCTGCGACAGTTGGGAGTTGCCCTGTCACTCCTCGTCCCGCAGACGTGCCTACGCCTGCTCGATCAAGTTGCCGTAGTCCGGCGAGAAGGGCTCGACCAGTTCCCGTTCGAGGAGACACGTGAGATTCCACCGGGTTCGCTGCTCGGTCGTGGTACCTCAACGACCAGCGGTCAAGATGCGCCAGAAACGCCGGAGGAAGATCGACGTGGTCCCCAGGGCCGATCCAAGATTCTGGACAAGCCCCTGACCTGCGTCGGGACGGCCGGATTTGAACCGGCGACCCCTTGACCCCCAGTCGCGTATCCGCGTTCAAACGCCATTATCCCGACGTCGCAATTATCGGCTAAGCTCCTGGTCAGAGCACTATTTCGAGTGACGTCGAATGCCGCGCGATGTCAGCATGTGACGCGTTGTTTGCGGTCAAGGTGCGGTCAGAAGATCTTGATGGGTGTGATCTTTATGGGATGGTCGCGGAAACGCTCCGGCCAGAACGGAAAGGACCGGTACACCGCCTACTACCGTGACGCCCGCGGGAAGACCTGCGTCGCCGGGACCTTCACTAATCGGAAGGACGCCGACGGTGCGTGGAAGACCGCGGAGGTCCGGCAGGCTGAGGGCCGCCTGGGTGACCCACGGCGCGGGAGACAGACGTTCCAGCGGTACGTGGAGGGGGAGTGGCTGCCCAACCACGTGATCGAGGTGACCACGCGGGAGGGCTACACCTACTCGATCGGCAAGCACATCATGCCGTGGTTTGGCCCCCTGCGGATGAACCAGGTCATGCCCGCCGACGTCCGCGAATGGGTCAAGCACCTGACCCAGGCCGGGGTCAGCGCGACGAACATCCGCACTCTGAAGAGCATCCTCAGTGCGGTCTTCACGACCACGCTGAACGACCAGGTCACCTTCTTGCACCCGTGCAAGGGAGTCAGGACCCCGACCGTCCCGCCCCGGCTGCTAACCGTCGTCACGCCCGAGCAGTTCGACATCCTCTACCAGGCACTCCCGGGCGGTGACGCCCAGCTGCTGGTGGAGACCGCCATCGAAAGCGGCCTGCGGTGGGGAGAACTCACCGAGCTCCGGCCACGGGACCTGAACCCCGCCACCTGCATGCTCACCGTCAGCCGGGTCCTGGTCGAGGTCAACCCCAAGTTCCACCCCGACGGGCAGCGGTTCCTGGTCAAGGACTACCCGAAAGGAAAGAAACACCGCCGCCTGAAGCTCAGCCGCCAGGTCGTTGCCAAGCTCACCGCCCACGCACGGCACAACCACCTCGGCCCGGACGACCGGTTCTTCACGATGGTTCCCGAGGCCCAGGTCATGCCCCGTCTGAAAGTCATCCCGAACCCTGCACAGCTCGGGCTGACCGAACCGAACCACGCTGGCCGCCGGTATTCACACGGCACGCTCAGCGGTTACAACGCCGGCCACTGCCGGTGCGCCCACTGCAAAGGAGCGTTTGCTGTCTACCGGGCTCAACGCCGGGCCGCTGGGAAGGACGAGCCCCGGCAGCCGAGAATCACCGACACCGATGGGCATATTCCCCGCAGGTGGTTCCGCGAGCACGTCTGGATGCCGGCGCTCAAAACCGCGGACCTGGGAATCCATGTCAGGGTTCATGATCTGCGTCACGCGCATGCCTCGTGGCTTCTCGCCGGTGGCGCCGATCTCGCGGTCGTAAAAGAACGGCTCGGGCATTCCGACATATCAACAACGCAAAGGTATCTGCACGCGCTCCCTGATGCGGATGACACCGCGCTGGATGCTTTCAGCAAAATCCGTAACCGCGGGAAAGGACGGTCAGCGTGAATCCACGGACGCGGCGGGTTGCGCTGTATGCGATCGGGGCGATCGCGATCCTGGCGAGCGTGAACGCGCTGGCGCACAGCTACGCCGGGCTGTATGAGTGGGCGGTCCATCACCGGCTGACCGGGTGGCAGGCCAAATCGTGGCCGGCTGAGATCGATGTGTTCCTGGCCGTGGGGGAGCTTGCCCTCTACGTCGCCTACCTGGATGACTGGCCAGCGCGCTGGCGGATCTGGCCGTGGGCCACGGCCCTGATCGGGCTGGCGGTCAGCGTCGCCGGGAACATCGGCCACATCCAGGCTGAACCTGGTCAGCCGGTGATCCTCGCCGACCGGCTGACCGCGGCCACCAGCCCGATCGCCGCGTTCGCGGGCCTGTCGGTCGGGCTGCTGGTGCTGAAAATGACCCGCCAGCGAGCCAGCGGCCGTCCACAGGGATCGGATGCCAACGCCACACTGATGCTCGCGGCACGCGCACCCGGCACGGGTTCGTCCTCAGCTCGCAGCGTGCCTGCGGTCATGTGGTCAACCGCGCCAGACGACCCGCCAGGGCACGGCGAGCGCGACGGAGCCGTCGCGAATCCTGGCTTGCTGCGAGACGCTATTGCCATCTACCAGCACGCCGCCGCTCGGGGAGAACGGCTCAGCCAGCGGGCCCTGGCCCGGCAGTTGCGCCTGCGTGGGCACCGGTTCCCCAACGATCACCTCCACCGGATTGCGCAGAGCGTTTGGCTGGCCACGGGCCGGGCGGCATGAGCTCGCAGGCAAATGGGCCCGTGGCTGACCCTCCAGCGCAGCATTCAGCCGGGTCTCAGACGAGGAAAGTGGACGGCGTACAAGACGTCGAAGCGCTCGCGACCCGGCTGCGGGAAGCATGCTCCCTGCCCGAGCTGCTGGCGGTGAGCTTCGAGGCGTTCGAAGCGATCCGCGTTTTCGCCCGCCGCAGCGAAGACACGGTGCCATGGCTGTTCGCTGCGTTCATGATGGCCGCTGACGCTGCGGTTGACGGCAGGGAAGCCATCACCATCGCCCCCTCGATGTCCCCGGCACCCAGCGGCACGCTACCCGCCAGCCCGCCGGCCGCGGATGCCGAGATCAAGACGATCACCGACGCCATAGCGGCGCTGGGCGGGCTGCTCGATGAGCGCCTGACTGATGCTGCGAACCGCGCACACATACCAGGCGACCGCGCCGCGTGTGAAGAGGCCGCCCAGGCCGGACGGCGGATCCATCGGCTGATGGCTCGTGATGACGATGACCGCCGTATTAGATGACTTCCTTCGCCCGGCTGGTCAGCACATCGCTGCCGCTGTCTCGATCCAGCAGGAACTTACCGCTGAGGCCACGTTGGGGGTGGTCCGGCAATTTGGCCGGTTGCTCTCCACGTTCGTGCGCTACCTGGGCGACCTCCCGGTGCCGGACGAGTTCGAGGCCGCGATGGGGCAGTCGCTGAGCCCCGAGGCGCAGACCGTCCTCGATGCCCGGATCGCACTGCGCCGGGGTGCGCAGAGCCTGCGGCATGCCATGAACACGCTGGGGGATGCGGTCATCGATGATGCCCACCCCGCCGCCCAGCACCTGTCAGCCGCCGCCGACTTCCTGTCAGCAGGGCGGGACCTGCTGCAAACCCATTTCGCCAACGGTCCTGCCGGCGCCCAGGAAGGTCGCTCATACTGGGCGCCAGTCATCACCTCGCGGCCGGTGACCGCTGCCCTGCTCGGCGAACTCGCGAGCTGCGCGCTCCGGCTGGCGCCCTGGACGGCGCGCCTGTCAGTGACAGAGACCATGGGACGAGACGCCCCGGCAGCCACATGCCTGGCGCTGCTCACCGCCAGCCACTGCGCGTGGGTCGCGGGAGCGACCGTGCAGGCGGCGCAACGCAGCCACCCCCCGCCACCCGAGGCGTTCAGGCTGCTCAGCGCCATCCCGGCCAACTTCCCCCCACCCCAGCGGGGTGCCATCTGACGACGAGCAGGTACGCGACCTATGTCACGGTGCCGTTGTCACTGCAGAACGGCTGCGTCATGCGGCCCTGGCATTCGCGCGCCACGCCCGCTGGTCACCGGCCACTACCTCCACCTCATGGCGAAAAGACGCCCTGGCGTCAGCGATCACCGGCCACGCCAGCGAGTTCATCCTGCGCGGCCTCACCGAACGAGCCACGCAACTCGCCGTCGCCCCAGCGATCTACACGCAGCTGCAAAGCGCGGCCGACGCAACGAACCAGGCCTGGCCGAAGTGGCGAGCCATCGCTCACCACTTCGACATCGTCAGCACCGGCATCCACCGGGCCGCCGGCCCCACCCCGGTGGCCGCTGAATTCGGGGACCTGGTACTGCGGATCGGACGGCTCGCCTACCGCAACCAGCACTGGACGCCAGCCCGCGCCCACGCCAGCTACACCCGCAACCCGGCAGACCTGGCCCCCGCCCCCGGTGACATCACCTCTGTGGTGGCCGCGGTCCACACCGCCGCCGACGCCATTACCCGCATCGCCGCTGAGGACCGCGAAGCGGTACGCACCGCCGCCGCCGACCACCGCCTGTACGTGCCAGCATTCACACGGACCAACGCGGCCGTGGTCCGCCGCCGCTACCGGCCCGCCTCCCCATCTCGGGTAGATGAGATCCTGGCCTCGTACGACGATGCGATCGAGGCGAGCACCCGCGTCACCAGCAAGCTAGACGATCTAGCCCTGGCGCTCGATGTCCCGACCTGGCCGCTGGCGGCACTGCGCGCGCAATCACAGGACGTCTCGCGTGCCTTCCGGCCCGGCGGGACGTCCGCCCTGAATGGGTCAGCCAATTCACCAGCCCGCCACCGGAGGATCAGTGCCCGGGCCAGCGTCTGAATGTAGGCAGTCGCCGGGATTTGCCCACTGGTGCTCATGCGCTACTGCGCGGAGACGGCCATTTTGGTCACGGAGCGTGGCCGAGGCTTAGTGCCGCCGCGCACGCCTACCCGCCGTTCTGGCGCGGGCAGCGGGTGTGCCCTGTGGGCGTGGCTGCCGCTCAGATCCGGCGTTTCTGTATGCCTGCCGACCCAGCAGGGCTCCATTGCTTCCCCTTTCTCAGTCAGTGGAGCCCGGTGTCCGCGGCGCATGAGCTTGCGGTGCTTTGAGTTCCCGCAGCCTTCCGGCATTGGTGATCAGCGGGGGGTAGCCGCGTGAGCACCGCTGCCCGCATGTTCGCTTCCCGCCGGGTGGGCGGCTGGGCGGGGCGCGATCCGGGCGGCGGCGACGTGGGCGACGACCACCGCCACGATCACCAGCGGCATGACGGCCAGGCCGTCCGATGCCAGCAGCAGCGTAGCGAGCAGGACCGAAGTGAGCGGCAGGGTGAGCATCACCACGGCCATCGCGCCGATGCCCATCGCGACACCGGGTACCAGCGGTAGCCCGGGCAGGTGAGACAGGGCGATGCCCCCGGCCCCGCCGATGAACATGGCCGGGAAGATGGGCCCGCCCCGGAAGCTGCTCAGCGACACCCCGTAGGCGAGCCCCTTGCAGACGACAAGCAGCACCAGCGCGCCCACGGAGTAGCTGGCGGCGTGGGTGATGAGCGGGTCGAGCGCATCTTGCCCGGAGAAGAGCACGTCCGATGTCGCCTTGCCGGTCGCCTCCGCGTAGACGATCGCGAGCGCGCCGACCGCCACTCCCGCCAGCGGCACGACGAGCATGGTCCACTTGTCGGCATAGGGCTGCAGGAAACGCGCCAGCCACCGGATACCGGGACCGACCAGGGCGGCGGCCAGGCCGATCACCACCGCCCAGCCGAACTCGGCCACGGTCGGCTGGCTGAAACTGGGCAGGCCGGGAAGGGCCAGCGAGAACGTGCCCAGCCCGGTCACGTTGTCCAGGCCGATGAAGATGAGCGAGCCGATTCCCGCCGCCAGCAGGCCCGGCAGCAGCACCACCCCCAGGATCGGGCCGCCCAGCCCGGACGCCTCCATCAGCAGGAACGCGCCCGTGATGGGCGAACCCAGCAGCGTGGCGATGGCCGCGAAGCTCCCCGCGCTCGCCAGCACCTGGACCCCCTGGGCGGGCACCGGCCGCCGCCGGGCGGCACGGGTGGCCAGCACCGCCAGGCCGCCGCCCATGGCGATCAGCGGCATCTCAGGGCCGAGCACGGCACCAAAGATCAGCGTCGCCAGCGCCGCGAAGATGACGCCGGGAAGCTGGACCGGGCCCGGCGCGCCATGAACGGCGAAGCCGCCGGCCGGTGAGACCCCGCCCCTGCCCGGCAGGTACTGGATCGCCAGGCCCGCCAGCACGCCACCCACGGCCAGCACCGGCAGCGGCCACCACACCGGCTCGGTGGCGAAACCGAGCCCATGCGGCAGGTGCGTGAAGATCTCCTTCTGCAGATAACTGACCAGGGCCAGGAAACCGTAGGCGGCAGCAGAGATGGGCACACCCAGGATCGCCGCCAGAGCCAGCAGCATCACATAACTCCGGCTGCGCAACAGGGCCACGGGGTCCGGCGGGCCCGGTGGCCCCGGCGCCCCCGGCGAACCCGGAGCGCCCTGGGCGCCCGGAGCGCCCTGGGCGGGGCGCGGAGCCGGATCCGGGTGGTTTGCGGGCATTCCCATCGACCCATCCTCGCGCCTGCCGGGGCAGCGGCGGGTCACCTGCGCCGGGTGACGTCTATCGCCGGCACGGCCCTACCGCACCCTAACGTCCCAACATCGTCGTCACCCGGCTGACGACAGGGGCCTGAGCCTGCTGATGCGGACGCTGGCAGCCGTGCGACGCAAGGATCCCTCAGACGCCTTCGACTGCTTCCAGGCGCCCGGACCGGACCGCCTTCGTGAACTCCTCAAAGTCCAGCTCGTTCTGATCGGCGTAGCGCTGCGAGAAGTCGGTGATCGATTCGTCGAACGCGTCGCTGTCGCCCAGGTACTCGGAGATGGCGACCGGGTCGCCGGACCGGGCGTGGGCCCGCGCCAGTGTCCACCCGCAGATGCGTGCGTAGAACGTGAGCCCGACCGGCGTCATCGTCTCGACCAGGGCCGACCCTTTCATGTCGCGAAGCTGGCGCCAGTAGAAGTGGCGGCGCACGTCCAGCCCCTTCGTCCAGCCGAGGTAGATGTCGCTGGCGGCCTGCATCATCCGCTGCCCCTGCACCACCCGCTCGCCGTGCTGGCGGTACCGGCTCTTGCCCACGTAGGGCTCAAGCACCGACGCCGTCGCCTCCTTGATCTGCAGGAACAGCGGGTCCTGCGCGTCGCGTCCCTGCAGCAGGACGATGAACGCCCTGGTGCCGACACTGCCCACGCCGACCACCTTGCGGGCGGCATCGACGATCTCGAAACGCTCCAGCAGGTGGCGCCGGTCGTCTTGCAGGGTGGCCCGGTAGGCGCGGAACTGATCATGGATCACCGGCATGACCTGGTCCGGGGACAGGCCGTAGGTAGCGGCCAGATCGCGCGCCGGGACGATAACCGGCGGCTGGCTGACGATCCGGTACCTGCCATCGACCTGCTCGCCGAGCTTGGACAGTGCCTGCATGCTGTCGCGCGTATGCGCCTTCGCGGCCGTCTTCTCCGCCCGCTTCTCCGCCAGCTTGGCCAGCTTCTGCTCCTGCTTCCCCTTCTTCGCCCCCTTGGCCTCTTTCCTCGTCGCGGCCACCGTGCTGCGGATGGCGCCCCTCAGCTCGCCCTCGTCCAGGTGGGCGTACCAGATGTCCATGGTGCCCATCTGCGCGAAGTCGGCCATAGCGTCCCGATAGGCCCGCGCCGACGCGAGCGTCGCTGCCCGCGCCTCTGCCTTGGAGAACCCGTTGTTGCGGCCCGCGATCATGAAGCTCGCCGCCATCCGCTTCACGTCGTACTCGAACGGCCCCGGCAGCGTCTCGTCGAAATCGTTCAAATCGAACAGCAGCACCCGCTCCGGCGAGGCAAACAGGCCGAAATTCGACAGATGGGCATCGCCGCACAGCTGGACGCCAAGCCCGGCCACCGGTGTGTCCTTCAGGTCCGCGGCCATGATCTTGGCCGCACCCCGGTAGAAGGTGAACGGCGAAACCATCATCCGGCCATGACGCACCGGCACCAGGTCCTGCTCCCGGGTCGTATTCTGCTCCCCCAGCAGGCCGACCGGATCCGGCCGGTCGGCAGCCGGGCGCCACTTCGCATGGCTTGACGGATGCGCCCGGTCCCGGGCCTCCAAACCCCTGGCTTTGCGATCCGCCACGCTCGGATGCGCGATCTTCCGCACGGCCATCCGGCCCACCTCCCGTCCTGAACGACGCCGTCCGGCGCCGGGTCCGCGAGCGCGCTCCCCGTGCACGGCCAAGGCCAGACCAGGGCACCGAGAAACGGCGGCCCCTCTCTTGCGCTCCCGTTAGCCCTATCCTGCCGCGCCGCGGGGAGGGGAACATCACCCGATAGGGATGAACCGGACGCGACATAGAGATGAACCCGGCGCGACCGCCCGCGCCGCCCAAGCCACGCATCGGGCCGTGGCCAGTGCCTTCCAGGGGGCGGCGGGCGCGCCGGGCGCCGGGGCCGCCGGATTGACTCCTGGCTGGCCGGGCTCTGGACTGCAGGCAGGAGCATTCAGCCCGGCGGGGTGATCCGCGCCGGTCGCGCCGGACCTCGATGCCGCCGTTCGTGTGTGGGCGGGGGTCACCGGGCCGGGGCGGGGGGCGGTGGGCTTGGCTGGGTGGGTGGCCTGCCGATCACTTCGATGAGGCCGAGGACGACCAGCAGCAGGACGGCGATCACGATGACGACAGCGGCGGTCGGCTGGCCCCAGAAGACAAAGATCAGCGCGGCCAGCGCGACGGCCCCGATACGCAGCGCGTGCCGGTGTGCGTAGGTCCACCGGCTGGCCGGCCGGATTGTCCGCGGCCGCGCAGCCGGCCGAGGCCGGAAGAAAACGCCGAGCGTGTCCGGACCGCTGCGGCGGATGGGCCGGTGAAGAACGCGCCCACCGCCACGACCAGGCCCACCACGAGCAGGGTGCGCAGCGCGGTCTTGATGAACCGGACCAAGATGTCGAACGCGGCGGCAGCCGCGTCCGCCGGCACGCTGGCGGGCACGCTGTTCAGGTAGAGGTTGCGGGCGATCAGCAGGCCGGCACCGAGCACCAGCATGGACGCGGCGAACCCGAGCCCGGCGCCGATCAGTGCCCGCCGGGGGCGCCGCGCGATAAACACGCCCAGGCCGAGCAGGACGAGGGTCACGATGGGCAGCACGATTTTCACGTCGTTGATGAGCCGGTAGGCCTTCTGCGCCTTGACCAGGTTCTTGGACGGGAACAGCGCGACCGTGGCATGGACGATGGGGATCTTGCCCGCGATCGTCAGCCCGCGCGCGACCAGGTCCTGCTTGGCGACGGCCTCCAGCGGCGCGATGTCGAGGGTGACCTGGCCGTTCTTGACGCCGACAGCGCCGTTTTTGCCGCCGCTACCGGACAGGACCGCGACGAGCTGCTGGCTGGCCACCCGGTTCACCTGCACCCACGCGTTCGCCATCCGCGGGCCGGTGATGATCTTGTGGATGCTGCTGTGCACGAACCCGGCGACCCCGCTGGCCAGCGACCCCGACACGCCCTTCAGCAGCGTGCTGATCTTGGGCAGGCCCTTTGCCGTCAGCTCGGCCGCCACCTGATCGGTCAGCCCCTTGACATCGATCTTGGTGACGATCTCGCTGGTGAGCTTGGTGGTGAGGGCGTTCTGGATGGCCGGGTCCTTGATCAGCGGCTCCACATTGGCGACATACCGGCTGGTGTCAGAGACCTGGTTCGCCGTCCACACCGCCACCACCGACAGCGGCGCCAGCACACAGCCGATAACGATCAGCAGCACCGCAACCGGCGTCCGCCAGCCTCTCCGCCGCCGGACCGGCTTGCCCGGCGGGCCGCCAGATCCGGCCCGCCCACCGGGCAGCGCCTCCGGCCCGCCCCGTTCACCGGCGCTAATCGTGCCCTTGGACGGCTCGCTCATCGTCCACCCACCCCAATTACTCGTGCCCCCGCCTGCGCAGACAGCCGGTAACCAACCTGCCCCGGGCACACTCCACACCAGTAGAGACCTAGGTCCCCCTAGCCCAAGACGAAAGGCCGCCGGGGATCAGTAGTGCGAGCGTTTA